>NZ_BLIG01000001.1 GCF_009811415.1 Alteromonas sp. KUL106
CTGTCGCATCGACCCCGAGACATAAGCCTCTGTGCCGTTACGGGGTGCGAATATTACTGACATCCCCCCACCTCGTCAAACACTTTTTAAAATAAAATCTTCAACCGCTCACAAAGCATCCATTCTCATGTTTTTTTGAGCAATTTAACGAGTCTGTGATGTTCTTCTCGACGCGGATTTACCCTATTTAAAGGGTGTTTAGCGAAAAGAAAACGCAATGCTAAGTGAGGTATAGCGTAACTTTCTAATAGCTGACTGAAGAAGTAATTTTATTTAGTGAGCGCTGTCAACGTGGTTGCAATCGCTATGCGCTAATATTTACTAGAGTATTAACCCCATTTTGTGAAACAATATAGGGCACTTGTTGACCATCCAACCATATAAGAATCGTACACGACTATGACCGCTCATCTTATTGACGGCAAACTTATTGCCAAACAAGTTCGCCAACATGTTACTTCCTACGTTGAATCACTGACCCAGGCGGGTAAAAGACAGCCTGGACTCGCCGTTGTCCTCGTCGGCAGCGATGCAGCTTCACAAGTTTATGTGTCAAATAAGCGAAAAGCATGTGACGAAGTTGGTTTTGTCTCGCGTTCCTTTGACTTGCCATCAGACACGACTGAAGAGACATTACTGAATTTGGTCGACCAACTGAATGAAGATAAAGAGATAGATGGTATATTAGTGCAGTTACCGCTTCCTGCGGGATTGAATGCCGAAAAAGTGCTTGAGCGCATCCATCCGCATAAAGATGTAGATGGTTTTCACCCCTACAATATCGGACGCTTAGCACAGCGTATTCCTGCATTACGCCCTTGCACGCCCAAAGGCATCATGACAATGATAGAGTCCACTAAGCGCCCAGTGAAAGGTTTAGACGCTGTCATTGTTGGTGCGTCAAACATTGTGGGCCGTCCGATGAGTTTAGAGCTACTTCTGGCAGGCTGCACGGTTACCACCTGCCATAAATTTACGCAAGACCTGAAGAGCCATGTACAACGGGCTGATCTATTAGTTGTTGCTGTCGGCAAGCCGAACTTCATACCAGGCGAATGGGTGAAACCCGGGGCTATTGTTATAGATGTGGGTATCAATAGATTAAACGACGGCTCCCTTGTGGGCGATGTAGACTTTGAAAAAGCCAAAGAAAGAGCAGGTTGGATAACGCCAGTTCCTGGTGGTGTAGGGCCAATGACAGTAGCTAGCCTTATTGAAAATACTCTAGAAGCCTATGTGAAGTATCACTCATAATAGATATAGAGTCTCGCTATGATATAAGGCAGAAATTATCGGTTCTGCCTTATTACTTCCGTCCTCTTTCGCTTTCGATACTCACCTAAATTTAGAATTCACTATGGCCGAATCCAACACATCGCTCATTAACACTCACGTTGTTGACGCAACGCTTAAATGGGTTGATGACATTGTGATAAAACACAACTTTTGTCCTTTCGCCCGCTATGTAAGAACGCCAAATGGAATTAGGTGTACGGTTGTGTCAGGTGATACCGGTGATATCATCCAGTCGCTTTACGATGAACTACATCATTTAGATGAATTTGAAACAACCGCTACCACACTTATTGCACTCACTCATCCCACGATTGCTGACTTTGAAGAATATCTTGATGTATTAGCCATTGCCGATAACATGCTGCATGACTGGGGATACAGTGGCATTTATCAACTTGCGAGCTTTCATCCGAACTACCTGTTTGAAGGAGCAGACGCAAATGACGCCGAAAACTATACTAATCGCTCTCCCTATCCCCTTTTACATTTGATTCGCGAGGCTGACATAACACGCTTGATGAAAAAAGAAGAGGATGCAGAGAAGATCTTTAGTCACAATGTAGCGAAAGCACAGGCACTTGGCTGTCCTTATTTCGAAAATGTGTTAAAAGAACTAAAGAAAGATACACCCACATCATAAACTACCTAAGTTGATTGCCCATGCGGTAATACGAACTATGCGAGCCACTTTTTTCGAATACAAAACGAAACCCCCGCTTTGTTCAGCCACAAGCGTCAAATTACGCGAAGGGAACATAGGCTATGGCTTCTTCATTTCGAGCATAGGGAACATGAATTGTCCAAGCGATAATGATGAGCATCGATATGCATACCAATAGTGAGAGATATATGACAAACCGATACATTCCAACATCAGTAGGTATTACGCGTGAACCTCGCTAATTCGTTTGAAATATCGTGCATTGGTACGATCGAAACACCTTTTAAGCAAAAGTTTGCGATTCCTCGACAGCCGAATTTGGCCAACGCAAAGGGGGTTATTACCTTCGAAGAAGGTTTCAACGACGCCAATATGTTAAAAGGTATCGAAAACTATAGTCACTTGTGGCTTCTATTCGTATTTCATAAAAATATTGAGCGTGGATGGAAAAGCACCGTAAAAGCGCCCAGATTAGGTGGTAATGCAAAAATAGGCGTTTTTGCGAGTCGAAGTACTCATAGACCTAATGGCATAGGCATGTCCGTCGTGGCAAATGAAGGTGTAACCATAGAAGGTGACAGAATTAAGCTTAATGTCGCGGGTGTAGACTTGGTCGACGGCACCCCCTTAATTGATATTAAGCCCTACATTTCGTATGCCGATAGTATTTCTGGTGCAAGCGACACACTTGATGAGATTAACCCAATCCCTCATCGAGACGTTTTTTTCGCCCCAAGCCTATCAAAAAAGCGAGCGGAAATTGAACAAAGACATCGCGATTTTTCAGCACTGGTTATTGCAGTACTAGCCCAAGACCCTCGTCCCGCCTACAAACAGCAACTCGATAATGATGCAAAAACCTATCGCGTTACGCTTTACGATATTGACGTAGGTTTTGAGGTAAAAAATGCTGTCGTGATGGTTACCGAACTTGTTCACTTAGGATAATTACACGAATACTGTCAACCGTCTGTGGCGAAATGATTCACAGTTAATTAGAATACGTCCAATCGTGTGACGCCTTGGCGCTTAGAAACGCAGTTCGCCGCTTTTTAAATTGCGGTTTGCGAGAGCCCGTCACTTCCATGGTCATCAATACATTTATAACAGGATACCTGCTTTACATGCGCACTAGTCAATATTTGCTTGCCACGCAGAAAGAAACACCTGCAGACGCAGAGGTTATTAGCCACCAGCTTATGTTAAGAGCTGGCATGATCAGAAAGCTCGCTTCAGGTCTGTATACTTGGCTGCCATCAGGTCTTCGTGTCCTTAATAAAGTAGCGAATATCGTTCGTGAGGAAATGGACAAAGCAGGCGCAATCGAAGTGCTTATGCCTGTTGTTCAACCTGCCGATCTATGGGAAGAATCTGGACGCTGGAAAGAGTATGGTCCTGAGCTACTTCGCATCAAAGACCGTCACCAGCGTGATTTTGTTTTAGGCCCAACTCACGAAGAAGTGATAACGGCACTTGTCCGTAATGAAATCAGCAGCTACAAGCAACTTCCGTTAAACCTATACCAAGTGCAAACGAAATTCCGTGACGAAGTTCGTCCACGGTTTGGCATCATGCGTGGTCGCGAGTTTACCATGAAAGATGCATACAGCTTCCACCTAGAAGATAGCTGTCTAGAAGAAACGTATCAGAAGATGTATGACGCTTACTGCGCTATTTTTTCCCGTATGGGCTTGGACTTTAGAGCAGTGATCGCGGACTCAGGTGCCATTGGTGGTAACCATTCTCACGAGTTCCACGTACTGGCTGCATCAGGCGAGGACGACATTGCTTTCTCAACTGACAGTGATTACGCTGCAAACGTCGAGATGGCCGCAGCCGTTGCGCCCGAAAAAGCGACCCCCTCTGGCGCCGCCGTTGAAACCAAAGATGCCAAAGGCAAAGATTTCAACGGGATTTTAAAAAGCGTCGAAGCTGAACCATCAAATGCGGTTAAAGTTATCGTGGTTAAAGCCGCTAACGAACTTAACGACAAGGGTGAAGAGATAGTATCTGATAAGTGGGTAGCGCTCGTGCTGCGTGCGGATCATGAGTTAAATGACGTAAAAGCAGAAAAGTTAGACGGAGTTGCTGCACCACTTGTTGAAGCATCGTTTGAACAAGCAAAAGACATACTCGGCGTTTCCCCTCTGTTTGCTGATGCCACCAACCTACCCATCCCAGTGTATGTTGATGCCAGTGCGGCAGCGCTTGCAGATTTCGCAACGGGTGCAGGCGTGGGTGGTAAGGTGAACACAAATTCAAACTGGCCTGAAGATATAACCGGTGTCGATATTCGCAACGTAGTTGCGGGAGATGCGTCTCCGGATGGCAAAGGTACCCTTGATATTAAACGAGGTATTGAAGTAGGCCATATTTTCCAGTTGGGCAGAAAATACTCCGAAGCCATGAACTGCGGTGTTTTGAGCGAATCTGGTAAACATCAGACGCTTACTATGGGCTGTTACGGTATCGGCGTATCGCGCATCGTGGCCGCAGCTATCGAACAAAATCACGATAAATTTGGCATAAAGTGGCCAGATCCTATTGCACCGTTTAAAATTGCAGTAATACCGATGAATATGCATAAGTCTCACCGAATTAAAGAAGCGGCAGAGGCCCTTTATGCAGAGCTGGTTGCGCTAGGGATAGAGGTGTTGTTTGATGATAGAAAGGAGCGCCCAGGTGTTATGTTCAATGACATGGAATTAATTGGCATACCTCATAGTATTGTTATTGGTGAAAGAAACCTAGATAATCAACAGGTTGAGTATAAAAATAGACGTACTGGCGAGAAGCAGTTATTAGACCTCAGCGCAGCAAAGGACTTTGTGGCCGCACTCTAACAATTGAACTTGCCCCAAAAGTAAAATCAAAGAGGGCGTATGCGGTTAACATTCTATGGCGTAAGAGGGTCTATACCCACTCCGGGAGCAGCTTTCGTTCGCTATGGCGGAAATACGGCATGCGTTCATATCGAACTTGAGGACGGTACGGATATCGTCCTCGATTCAGGCACAGGTATTCGCCTTCTTGGCGAACACTTAGCTAAAAAGACCTCCCCTATTCACCTTTTGCTGAGCCATAATCATTGGGACCACATACAGGGTTTCCCGTTTTTCCCCCCTATCTATCAAGCAGCGCGTGAAATAAATATCTATCCTGGTCAAACTATCTTTGAGGAACCTGACCAGATTTTGAGACAAATGGAAGGATCACTATTTCCCGTACCAAGAAGTGCGCTTAGAGCGAACATCTCACTTATTGATATTCCGAAAACAGAAAATGCCTTTGTCATCGGCAGCGCGAAAATTTCAAGACTGGCAATGAATCACCCGGGAAGCGGCAGCGCATATTGCGTAGAAGCAGATGGAGTGAAGATTGCGTACATAACAGATAACGAACTCTATCCCCCCTACAAAAAGGAAACTGACTTTATCGAATTCGCAAAATTTGCCGACCATGCAGATTTGCTCATTCACGATGCGCAGTATATGTTGTCTGACATGCCCGCGAAAAACGGTTGGGGTCACTCAGTGGCTGAAGAAGCGGTCAAACTCGCTTTGGCATCCAATGCAAAAAAATTAGCGCTATATAGTCATGATCCAGAACGCACAGATGACGATATAGATGATGTTGTAAAACATTGTAATGAGTATGTCACAGTGGCAGAGTCTACTTTACACGTATTTGCATCTTCCGAAGGCCAAACACTGGACTTCAGTTAAGCACAACAATAACCCCACGTTACGGAGAATTTAAGGTGTCAGTGTTAAAGCCTTTTGTATTTATGGCTGCATTTGCTGCGAGTGCGAGTGTGTTTGGACAAGCAACATCATCAGATAGAGATAGTGCTCAACCCCAAAGCATGGAAAGCAATGAACAAGAGTCAGCTGCTCAAAGCGGAGCCGAAGAAGCGTCCCAGGACGAAAATAGCATCGAAGTCATCGACATTATTAAGCGTGATACCATTACTGAGAGTGCATTAGATGATCGGCTTGAAGGTGATAAGGAAGCGCTCGATAACGTGTTTGCCATTACGCAACATCGACAAAATTACCTACTGCCTATTACTTACGTTTCTAATCCTAATACTACCGGAAACGATGACTTAACGGATGAAAACGTCGATAACAGAGAAGCAAAGTTTCAGGTCAGTGCTAAGCTCCCTCTTTACTTGGAAGATACGGGGTTCGATGGCGTCTATTTTGGCTTTACGCTGACGTCGTTTTGGCAACTCTATAACAGCGAAGCGTCTAAACCTTTTCGCGAAACGAACTATGAGCCAGAAATTTTTTGGCAGGAAACCGCGGATTATTCTGTACTAGGGTACAAATTTAATACTTTTCAGGTGGGTTTCAATCATATGTCCAACGGACAAAGCGGCCTAAAATCTAGGAGCTGGAATCGTCTTTTCGCCTCTATTGTCTTTAGTGACAACGACGATATTTATTATCTTAAAACCTGGTATCGCATTCCTGAAGACGAAAAAGAAGATCCGTTAGATCCCACCGGTGACGACAACCCAGATATTGAGGATTATTACGGTCGTATGGAGTTTGGGTATGGACGAAAAATCGGCGCTTTCAAAATGCTCGCGCTATTGAGGAATAACCTCGATTTTGATGAAAACCGCGGCAGTATTCAGCTAGATTTAACGTATCCAATCTCTGACCGATACGAAGTGCTTTTACAGTACTTTAACGGTTATGGCGACTCGCTCATCGATTACAATCGCTCGCAGGAGCGTATCGGTATCGGATTTCAATTACTCTTTTTGTAAGGCATGGTTTGTCGTTAAGAATCTGAATAAGTAAACTGTCGTAAAACAATGGTCACCCATATGTCGTTACCTTAGTTTAGCCTTTCATGCGGAAAGTTTTTTGGGTGTTAGACAGCTGTGATGTGAAAATTGCAACCAGCTTCCAAAACTTCAGACTTTTTCCGCGAATAACAAAGCTTATTCTCAACAAGATCGAATTAAATAACCGATTTCTTATGGCCATTCCCCAAAAAAGTCAAAACTTGATTAAAGTAGGGTATGAAAAAGGACGTTGGAAGGAGTTATCATGATCGTTAAAACACTTTTAAGTAAACAATATGAGTTCTGCATTAAACAGGTCACAGTATTGCCGCGATATTAGACCAATGGCGATTTTAAGGGAAACACTTTACGCCTGAAAAACAAGTATTGTATACCCGAGTCTGACGGGCGTCTTGAGTTAAAGCTTCTCGTTGAGGTAAACAAAAACTTAAACGCAGTGTCACTGATCTGACATTATATAGAGTTTATTTTTCAGACTTTCAATACGATAGACTGATGAGCGTGTGACAGCGCCACTGAACGGCTCGCCATTTATTACGCCTCTACCAGGTAAATGAATGAAGGACTAGTCGATTAGTTACCAAACAGCCTCAAGAAGTGCTTAGACGAAGTGTTAAAAGACTCCCCCGGTCCCGCATTCGATACAGTTATTAGCGCACTCATATGATTGTCAACCGTGAAGATATCCGCGTTGATTTGAACTATAAACATTGCTTAAACTTTTCGGGAGTGACGTGGTCAAGCCAAATCGACCAACCCAGTTAAGCTACTTTTCTCTCATTTCTTGCATCTAATTCATATTGATTTGGGCTTTTATACCCCAAGTACGAATGCAGGTGCACCGGGTTATAAAAGACCGTGATGTAATCTAATATATTTTGGTGAGTCTGATAATGCCGCCACTGCACACGCTCTTGTTTCAAGCTGCCAAAGAAGCTTTCTACAACGGCTTTATCCCAGCAATCACCTTCGCAACTAATACTACCAATAAACCCATGACCTTTGGGTAATCGTCAATAAGGCTCACAGCATCTAACTTGAATTCTTTCGTGTACTTTTTTCTTGCGAGCATCTATTCTCTCCAGCTAAGGGGTTATAATATCCATACCTGGACAGGTCAATTCAATTGAACCACCTCAGATTTCTTCAACTGAGACTTAAGCGCAATATAAGCGGAGCAAGCCGCAAACGAGACTGTATTGCTAGTTAGAATTCTATCGAATGGTTGACTATTAACTTTGTATCAGAATTGTGTCTTATATAGATCTATTTTGCATCTCTATCATCAATTATGCGCCTACTAGTGACTGTTTAGCTACTGAAATTAGTCACAAAGCTTTGAAGTCAAACTCAACATCCGTTACAGGCTGTAATGTCAGTTTGTGCCATCACTTAAACCCTTTTGAGCTAATAGAAATAGCTGTCTATTATTTTTACAACCACTTCCAGCTATCTCCTAAGAGACTGAAAAATAAAACGAATATTTTTGGCTCTTGTTTTGCATTGTCGCGTTCGAGTAAATATTCCTTATATGCTCACAACTAACAAATACATCAGTAATTTTCATAAGTAGTATTTAATACAAGGAACAGAGGGACTTATTATGACATCAATCATTTCAAAGGCTTTCGCAACGTTAGCCATAGCAGTATCTTTGATCGCACCAACGCAAGCCGCATTAATTGATATAGAACTTTCTTTAGTAATTGATGTTTCTGGGAGCGTCGACACCACTGAATATAATTTACAAATGGATGGTTACGCAAATGCATTTAGGAATAGTAGCGTAATTTCAAATATCGAAAACTCGACTCATGGGATTGCGGTAAATGCTATATTTTTTGCTTCTAACTTCTATACTACATCGTTGGATGCTTTTAGTGTATTGAAAAGTGAAGCAGATGCCTTAGCTTTTGCCAATCTACTAAGCAACTTCGTACGTCCAGGTAGTGGGGGTACCAGCATCTACAGAGGCGTTAATCGCGCGGTTGATCTTCTTCTTAACAATGGGTTAGACGCTACCAAAGGCACAATTATTGACGTATCAGGTGACGGTTTAAGTTCTGCTAGTTTAGATCAAGCCGCTCGTGATAATGCAGTGAATAACGGCATGACTATAAATGGAATTGCGATAGGCGGTACCAATATTGCTAACTATTTTAGTAATAATGTAATTGGTGGTAATGGTGCATTTTTAATAGAAGCTTCTGACTTTAATGCTTTTCAAACTGGTATTATCGAAAAACTACGTACTGAAACACAAACTGTTCCAGAGCCGCCATCATTTGTTTTCATGCTGATTACGTCGATTTCATTATATCTTCGCAGAAGAATATCCTCAAAAGTGTAAAGTGTAGGATAGAGGTCGATTAAATAAAGAGGGCCTGTTTTAACAGGCCTCTGTTAAAGGTTTTGTGACTTCTAAATGATTAAACTATACACTATAAAAAGTTGTCTACTTAAACGCGCCAACCTTTCTTGATTAATTTTTATAATTTTAAATGGAATGAAGTTCGACACCATCGGTATTTTTTATTTGTTGTGTTCAACTATTTTTCTAAAGATGATATACAAACTTCTGAGTGACAAAAGCGTTGTCTCGAATTTATATAACCGTTTGCTTAATTAATCACGCCCGCCGCGCGATACAGTTGAATATGCACATCCACCAGCGCGGCAATGTCACGCTGATACCCTCCCCCGATAACGGCAGCAATAGGGACGCCTAGACGCTCGGCTAGCGCGAAGACCTGCTTATCTCTTTCATACACCCCCTGGGTAGAAATATGCAGATGCCCTAAATCGTCGTTCACGTGCACATCAACGCCTGCATCATAGATGATGGCATCGGGCTGAAATTGTCGCAGTGCCAGCGTCAGGGCCTCTTCAAGGGTTTGTAAGTACTCATCGTCTTCTGTACCTTTGGCAAGACCAATGTCGATGTTCGAATGCTGTTTTCTATGTGGAAAGTTTTTTTCTCCGTGAATCGATAAGGTGAAGATATCTGCGTCATTTTCAGCAAGCTTCGCCGTACCGTCGCCTTGATGGACATCTAAGTCGACGATAAGTACATTATCGATAGAGGCATTTTTCTGCATGGTTTTGGCGGCAAGGTATAAGTCATTGAATAAACAAAAACCGGAACCAAAGTCTGCAAAAGCATGATGGTAACCGCCGGTGAGGTTTAGGGCTTTGCCATTCTCTAATGCAAGTGATGCAGTTAGACAGGTACCAGAGACAGCTGTGCGTGTGCGTTCAATCAGCTGCTGAGACCAAGGAAAACCAATTCGGCGCATGGCTTTCTTATCTAGCGCCCCGGTAGTCAGCGCTTCGACATATTCCGGGTCATAATAGGCATTGAGAAAGGATACATCAACAGGTGATGGGGTAACAAAACGTCGCTTATCCACACCGCGTTTTACCAATTCATCGCGAATACCCACATATTTTTCAATGGGAAAGCGGTGACGCTCGGGAAGGTCTAGCTGACTGTATATTGGGTGAAAAACAAGGGGCGTGGTCATTATTATCAGTACTACTTATTCAATACATTTATCATGGAACAAAAGAAAAGAGGCACCGTTCATCACGCTCCTTTTGCCTCTTATCCCTCAATAACATTGTTCCAAAGTTAATGTTAATACTGACAAAGCACGATTAGCGGGTCAAACTATTCACCACTTTTTCCACGTTATCTGACATACTTTTCATAGAACGAGACATATCGTCGCGCTGCGCCAGCTGATGGTATTTTTCTGATGACGCAACCACTTTGCTGATAATCGACTCAACATGATGAAGCACCATTTCTTGCTCGTCAGCCGCATCGTTTAAAGCAACAACAACGCTGGCAGTTTCTTGAATATCTTTCACAACGTCATTCAGTGTCTGAAGGGCAGCTGCCGCCTCTGCCGCGTTATTATCAGACAACTGTTTGCCTGAAGCCATCGCGGTAACAGCACCTTTTGCTTCCGCCTCAAAGCTGCCCAATATATCGTTTATTTCTTTCGTCGACTGCTGCGTTTTCGCTGCAAGGGCACGAACTTCATCAGCTACCACAGCAAACCCTCGCCCGTGCTCCCCTGCCCTTGCCGCTTCGATTGCTGCGTTGAGCGCAAGCAGGTTTGTTTGATCGGCAATTTCGTTGATCACATTCACTACTTTTAAAATATTCGTGCTGCGCGCTTGCAGCTCTAGCACGATGTTACTCGACGCTGTAACCGTTTTGGCAAGCTGCTTAAAACCTGCGTTTGCGCTTTCAAAGGTTGCATAACACGTTGCAACGTTCTTCTCAGAATTATTGGTTGCCACCGCCACTTGATCGGTAATGGCCACTAAGTTTTGCACGATTTCTCGAAGCTTACCTGTGCTGCTATCAAGAGAGCGTGACGCATCTCGTTGTCCGTTTGCCCCGTCCATGATCGACTGGCTTACGTTGCCTAGAGTACCGAATGCTTTATCCATTTCTCGTTCGGCTTGTTGAAGTTGCGCAACCGAGTCTTTCAATTTGTATTGCAATGCCCTTGCAGATTCTGCCAACATGCCTAATTCATGATTGCTGGAATAGGTTAGATCATAGTCATAACGGCTGTTAGCTAGATTTGATATACACGCTGCGACCTGTTTAGTGGGTTTAATAACTTGAGAACGCAGACGAGCAATAACATACACAACAGAGAACACAGACAGCGTAATGGCCGCCAATAATATGATCCAAAGCATCGTTCGGGTGTTTGCTTTCAGCTCGGCTATCGCACTGGCTGAATCCGCCGCTATTTGTGACGCAATACCTGAAAGAAGCTTTGCCGGTTCTCTATCAATACCTCGTACAACGCTATCTCCAACTTTCGGATCAAACCCTGAGTTAACGAATATGTTGTACCCCTCGCGGTATTTTTCAGCCATGACCCCGTGGGCCTTTTGAAACTCTCGAATGTCCGACTTAACGCTATCGCTTATCACATCACTCGATAACATTAAATCAAACTGACGGGTAATATCGGCTTCTCGCTGTTTGAATCGCTCCCAGTATTTTTCTCTGTCATCTTTTTTGTAGCCGCGAAGCAATACATTTTTCCACTCTTGCACCTGAGTTTTAAATGTACTTAATGTGGTATTTACGTCTCGCTCTGACTGAACAAGGGTGTTTTCTAGTTCGTCGAAAGAATTAAGTAGGGAAAACGACTTGAGGATAGACGCTCCGTTGAGTAACACGAGAATAAAAAAGCTGGCGAGGACCGGCGTCATGACCAGGCGGCTGATGCTTGTGTAATTGAACACGGCTTAACCTTTAGTATAATTTTGAAGAAGGACGGTGCCATTAAATGATATTTTTATGACGCTTAAGTGACAATGAAGGTATAAATAAAAATACGTTTATATTTATTGTCATACCATAGGTGATACCAGTCCGCATAGATGATTTCAACGTCTGTGTCGGCATAAAAAAAGAGCCCGCAGGCTCTTTTAAAATTATCATTTGATAGACAGAGTCTTCTAACGACCTATTCCCACTCAATCGTAGCAGGCGGCTTACCAGAAATATCGTAAACGACACGGCTGATGCCGTCGATTTCATTGATAATGCGGTTCGACACTTTACCTAGGAAGTCGTATGGCAAATGTGCCCAATGAGCCGTCATAAAGTCGATGGTCTCTACTGCACGAAGGCTTACAACCCAGTCGTATTTACGGGCATCACCCATTACGCCAACGGAGCGCACGGGAAGAAATACGGTAAACGCTTGGCTTACTTTCTGGTAAAGGTCTGCGGCGTATAGCTCTTCAATAAAAATAGCATCAGCACGACGAAGTAAATCGCAGTACTCTTTCTTAATTTCGCCGAGTACGCGCACACCTAGGCCTGGACCTGGGAATGGGTGACGGTAGAGCATGTCGTAAGGCAAGCCTAGCTCTAGACCAATTTTGCGCACTTCGTCTTTAAATAGTTCGCGCAGTGGCTCAACAAGACCAAGCTCCATATCCTCTGGAAGACCACCTACGTTATGGTGAGATTTGATGACGTGGGCTTTACCCGTTGCTGAGCCCGCTGACTCGATCACGTCTGGATAGATAGTACCCTGAGCTAGCCACTTCGCATTTTCAAGTTTGCTAGCCTCTTCATCGAATACGCGAACGAATTCATTACCGATGGCTTTACGCTTAAGCTCTGGGTCTTCAATGCCTTTAAGACGGTCTAAGAAACGAGTTTCGGCGTCAATACGGATAATGTTTAAACCGAAGTGGTCGCCAAACATCTCCATCACTTGGTCAGCTTCGTTTAAACGCAAAAGACCGTTATCTACAAATACGCAGGTAAGGTTTTTTCCGATTGCACGGTGAAGCAACATAGCGGTCACTGACGAATCAACGCCACCTGAAAGCCCAAGAATGACTTTTTCATCACCTACTTTCTGCTTAATGCGCTCAATAGCATCATCGATGATAGCGCCAGCAGTCCAAAGCTTCTCACACTTACAGATGTCCATGACAAACTGAGTAAGTAAACGCATTCCCTGGCGGGTGTGAGTGACTTCTGGGTGAAACTGTACGCCGTAGAATTGTTTTTCTGCGTTATACATTGCTGCATGCGGACATGAAGCGGTTTGCGCAATGGTTTCAAAGCCCTCTGGAATTGCAGCCACTTTATCGCCATGGCTCATCCACACATCTAAAAGCGCGGCTCCATTATCGCCAATAGCATCTTCAATTTTATCGAGCAGCGGACTTGGCTTAATCACTTCTACTTGTGCATAACCAAATTCTCGCTTGTCTGAACCTAGCACACCGCCACCTAGCTGTTGAGCCATGGTTTGCATGCCATAGCACACCCCAAGTACAGGCACGCCGGCTTCAAATACGTAATCAGGTGCGCGCGGTGAGCCTTCTTCGGTTACCGACTCGGGGCCGCCTGACAAGATAATTCCCTGCGGATTAAATTCGCGGATCTGCTCTTCGGTCACATCCCAAGCCCAAAGCTCACAGTAAACGCCAATTTCGCGAACACGACGTGCTATCAACTGTGTGTATTGCGAGCCAAAATCCAAAATAAGTATGCGTTGAGCGTGTATGTTTAAACTCATAAAAAGCCTTTTTCTCTTTCCAACCACTAAGCAACGTGTCGCGATATAGCGTGGGCAAAGTGTTTGTAAACAACCTGTCCGAGGCATAGATGCCGAGGCCAAGCTCCCATGGATGGGTTTACAGCGTGGTTGTGTTAAACACTTTGACCACGCTGAGCGGTAACTCGCCTTAACCTAAACGGTAGTTTGGCGCTTCTTTAGTGATGCTCACATCGTGAACGTGGCTTTCGCCCATACCGGCAGAGGTCACGCGCACAAATTGTGCTTTAGTATTGAGTTCTTCAATGGTTGCACAGCCGGTTAACCCCATGGCTGAACGCAAGCCGCCCATTTGCTGGTGAATAATATTGGCAATTGGGCCTTTATACGCGACACGACCTTCAATACCTTCAGGTACCAATTTTTCGGCGTTATCCGACTCTTGGAAATAGCGATCTGACGAACCATGGCTTTGGTCCATAGCGCCGAGTGACCCCATACCACGATACGACTTGTAATAACGACCTTGGAAAAGTTCTACTTCACCCGGTGCTTCTTCCGTACCCGCTAGCATGCTGCCAACCATTACGCAGCTCGCCCCAGCGGCGAGTGCTTTGGCAATATCACCCGAGAAACGAATACCGCCGTCAGCAATAACGGGGATATCTGTGCCTTTAAGTGCTTCAACCGCATCCGCCACCGCTGTGATTTGTGGAACACCGCAGCCTGTTACAATCCGTGTGGTACAAATAGAACCAGGTCCAATACCCACTTTCACTGCATCGACGCCTGCATCAGCGAGCGCCTTCGCGCCATCACCCGTAGCAACGTTACCTGCAATGATTTGAATGTCAGGGTAGTCTGCACGCACCTTCTTCACGCGATCAATAACGCCTTGTGAATGTCCGTGCGATGTGTCAATAAGCAAAACATCTGCGCCGGCTTCAACTAAAAGCGCAATGCGCTCATCAGTACCCGGCCCTACACTGACGGCTGCGCCTACGCGTAGACGACCTAGCGAATCTTTACACGCGTTAGGTTTGTTTTCAGCTTTCTGGAAATCTTTTACCGTGATCAGGCCTGTCAGCTTGAACGCGTCGTCAACCACGAGGATTTTTTCAATACGGTGTTCGTGCATAAGGTCTAACACAACGTCAGAACTTGCACCTTCTTTAACGGTGACCAGATCATCCTTACCGGTCATAACGTTACTAATAGGCAGGCTTAAACGCTTTTCAAAGCGAAGGTCACGACCAGTCACAATACCAATCAGATTATTGTCTTTATCAGTGACAGGAAAACCGGAGTAACCAAGGCGCTTAGACAGCGCAATCACTTCACCAATGGTTGCGTTTTCTTCTACCGTTACTGGGTCAGATACCACGCCGCTTTCGTATTTTTTAACTTCACGTACGTGCTTCGCTTGCTCTTCAGGCTTCATGTTTTTATGAATGAAACCTATACCACCCTCTTGGGCTAACGCAATAGCTAGACGGGCTTCAGAAACCGTGTCCATGGCAGCAGACACCATTGGAATATTCAGCGTTACACCGCGCGTAAGACGCGTTTGTAAGTTTGCAGTGTGAGGGAGGACGGTCGAGTGGCCGGGAACCAGCAACACATCGTCGAACGTCAGGGCTTCTTGGATGATACGTAGCATGCAACAACACCTATTCAGTTGAGGGTTAATTGCGGCGCAATTGTAGTGTTTTTTGTTTTTCAGGTAAACTCTAAATGTATTAAACCTTGTGATTTTTTTTATGTTTACAAATTCGCCATCTACCTCACGACAAATTTTAACAGTTACCAAGCTAAATCGCTTAGCCAGAACCGTGCTTGAAGGCGAAATCGGCCTTATTTGGCTATCGGCGGAAATATCGAATTTTGTTGCTGCGGCATCAGGACATTGGTATTTCACGTTGAAAGACAACAAAGCTCAAGTGCGGGCGGCCATGTTTAAAGGCGCAAACCGCAATGTCCGGGTTCGCCCTAAAGAAGGCGATAAAATTTTAGTGCGCGCTTCGGTGGGCCTTTACGAAGCACGCGGCGATTATCAGCTGGTTGTTGAACACATGGAGAGTGATGGCGAAGGTGCGCTTAAGCAAGCATTTGAAGCTCTGAAGTTTAAACTCAATAATGAAGGTTTATTTGATTCAGCTAGAAAGCGCCCGTTACCACAGCGTATTAATCGCATAGGCGTAATAACGTCATCGAGTGGCGCTGCGCTTCACGATGTATTAAGCGTTTTAAAGCGCAGAAGCCCACAGACTGAAGTGATTGTATACCCTTCAATGGTACAAGGCGAAACGGCACTGCTACAGTTAATTAATGCACTGCGCACTGCAACCAGGCGCGCTGAAGTCGATGTGCTACTACTTACCCGTGGTGGAGGCTCGTTAGAAGATTTGTGGTGCTTTAACGATGAAAGCTTGGCCAGAGAAATCGTATCGAGTCACTTACCTATAGTGAGCGCAGTTGGTCATGAAGTGGATTTCACTATAAGTGACTTTGTCGCTGACTTACGTGCCCCTACCCCATCTGCTGCGGCAGAGCTTTTAAGTCAAGACTCCACTGCCCTTTATCAAACGTTAAATCAACAAAAACAACGCATGGCAAGGGCAATAAACCAGTATTTACAAGCCAGTCGACAGCAGCTTGTGCTAAAGAAACAGCGCTTGAATGCGTTGCACCCGCAAAGCCGTATTCAATCTCAGTGGCAAACCTTAGATAGACTTCAGCTTCGTTTGGTACATAAAATGGAAAGCGACCTCGCTAGAGCTGAAAAGCGTCTGCATACTATTGAGTACAGGTTAAACCAACAGTCACCCTCATCTAGGGTGGCGCGTGCTAAAGACAATCTCAGTTATGCTAGCGCTAAACTTACATCAAGTATGAATGCGCTCCTTAAAAGCAAAAAAAATGAACTTGGCGGTAAAGTCGGTCTCTTACAATCCGTAAGCCCTCTTTCAACATTGGCCCGTGGTTACAGTATTACATTCATGGACGAAGCAAGTATCAACAGCGTAGACAAAGTGAATATTGGTGATGAGATAAAATCACGAGTGACTGACGGTGAAATTACCAGTACAGTGACACACATTCACGGCAATAGGTAGCCTTTCGTATTATGCCTTTTCATGCAAAAGCCAATTCATTTTCCCGTTTGTATCGGCGGGTTAGTGCATGTTTTGGTGGTACTTTAAAATACTTGGTAAAGCCAATATCAGTATCGTCACTCAGCCTTTGTTCCTTATTAGTGTTTACCGGTGCTGCTTATTCATCTGCGGTAAACCAAGGCGTTTCGGTTTTCTCTACCTACCCGAGCGATGCGCTATTAAATTCGTGCCATTCGCAAAGGCAACTTATCAATGTCGGTCCAAGTTATAACGACACCCTTGAACTGTGTTCTGAAGATGCCATATCTCCAGATAGATTTATAAAGGTACTGAGCGAGTCTGGTGAATTTAGCAATCTTCGCCCCTATGGCGAAGGCAACGATTACGAGCTGCTCATTGCCAATGTTGGCGCTGCGCCGGGTGAACACCCGCGACATGCAAAGCAGTTCGCTGAATTTACGCTACAATGGCGAGGCATTGAAATTGATTCTTCGCAATTTGATGCTGGCGAAGAGATAACAGATAACAGTAACGAACAAAGCCTTACTAACGAAAAAGAAGCGCAGTTATTGATTACTCGTTGGCTTGAACACGTCAAGCAGTCGGGGTTGTTCACCAGTCAGTTTTTATTCCATGCGCTACAGGCAAGCAACTATTCCGCGTCGCTTCAGGTGCCAGACTCCGTCGGCGAATTCATAAAATTAGACACACAGCTTTTTTCAGACCCTTTTAGCGGAGCAATCACTCGCTACACCCATCCCGATTTTGAGGATGCATTGGTCGATGTAACAGTTTATCCATTTTTAGCGCAGCTTTCTTCAGAAGAAAGCGAGTTGCTGCCGAAGCAGTTAGAAAGTGATTTACAAAAAGCCAGTGCAACAGCCGAGTTACAACATTTAACCTTGTCTCAAGTGAGCCCAGCTGCACGCTACAGCGTTAATGATAACGTAGTGGGCTGGAGATTAGGCCTAAGTGCGACCTCAGACACCTCGCCAACCATTTACGCAACGACATATGTGTTTAGACAGCAGGATAAAATCGTGAAAGTGTCTACCACTTTTCCGCCTGACTTTTCAGACACTATCGTCAATCAATTAATCGTTAACGTTGAAGTACCGCAAGAATCTGAAATGATGAAGAAGGTGCGCTCGATGCTGTTAGAAACCCAGCGCTAAGTACGCCGCTTGAGCAACGTTTTTTTCAATGATGACTTTTGTTCTATATCGCTACTAAGAATATAAACTTTTTGCTGTTCTTTTGGTTTGTATCTATCGAACCAATTGTACATTTGATTTTTTTGAAGCGGTATCGCGACGTTAAACAATTTTTCTACTGACACTGTAACTCCCAAGCATTGTTAGTGGTTCGCTAAACCGAGTTTGTTTGCAAAAATAACTCCACATTTTAGCAATGAAGTCACGCTTGATTCTCAAAGGGCTACAGCGACACCTAATACCAATCCGCATAGAAATGGCGAACGTCAAAAAAAGAAAAGAATACAATCGAAGTGTAATTATGACTCAGTGGATTTAAGCAATAAAAACAGCGTGTTAAACAATATTAGCAACACCTTATTTAGCGGTGTTGTATAGGTAGATAAGCCGATTATTCTCTAAGTAAACTTGCGTATGTAAAGGCACATATGCAGACTGGTGAGTAAGGCGCTACATCAACTGAGAGAGAAGTAGCGCCCTGGTTTTAGCTTGTTATTTTTTGTCTTTGTAAAAAGACATCATACGACGACGCTTACGCTGTTGAGCCAACGTCAAATTGGCCTTTTTACCCTCAAACGGGTTGTTACCCTCTCTAAACTCTATCTTGATAGGTGTGCCCATTATTTCTAACGCTTTTCTGAAATAGTTCATTAAGAAACGCTTATATGAGCTAGGTAAATCATCAACTTGGTTTCCGTGAATAACAATCACAGGTGGATTGTACCCACCGGCGTGCGCATACTTCATTTTCACTCGACGACCGCGCACCAGTGGCGGTTGATGGTCGTCTTGCGCCATTTCCATAATTTGCGTAAGTAATGCGGTGTTAATACGCTTGGTGGCGCTCAAATATGCTTCTTGTACTGATTCGAACAAATTCCCTACACCCGAGCCGTGCAGTGCAGAAATAAAGTGAATACGAGCAAAGTCGATGAAACCTAAACGACGATCCATCTCGCGCTTTATATCATCTTTGATATCTGTGCTTAACCCATCCCATTTATTCACCGCAACGACGAGTGAGCGACCAGAATTTAAAACGAAACCTAACAAACTCAAGTCTTGATCGGTAATGCCTTCTCGCGCGTCAATGACCAATAGCACCACATTGGCCTCTTCGATGGCCTGAAGGGTTTTTACGATTGAAAATTTTTCTATGGCTTCGCTGATTTTTTTGCGCTTTCTCACACCTGCAGTATCAATCAGGATATATTCTCGCTCGTCACGCTCCATAGGGATATAAACGCTATCTCGGGTAGTACCCGGCATATCGTATACAACAACACGCTCTTCACCGAGAATGCGATTTGTAAGTGTAGACTTTCCAACGTTTGGCTTGCCCACTATTGCCAATTTAATTGGAAGTTCTTGCAGGCGCTGACGCTGCGTTTCAGCATCTTCTTCTTCCTCAGGCTCCTGTTCAACAATTTCCATGTCTGGGAAATCGTCTTCGAGCGGCTTTAAGGCATCTTGTAGTAGCTGACTTATGCCGCGCCCATGAGCCGCAGCGATTTGTTTTATAACGCCTAAACCCAGTGAATAAAACTCTGCGCTTTCGCTATCGCCATCAATGCCATCGACTTTATTAGCCACAACAAACACTTTTTTATTAATACGGCGAAGGTGGTCAGCAATGCCTTGGTCTGCTGGCAGCAAGCCTGCTCGAGCATCAACTAAAAACAGTACAACGTCAGCCTCTTCTATGGCTAAGAGCGACTGCTGGGCCATTTCAGCATCAATGCCCTCTTCATCACCTGTAATACCGCCGGTATCCACTACGATAAACTGGCGCTTTTCAAATTTCGCTTGGCCGTATTTACGGTCGCGAGTTAAGCCCGGATAATCAGCGACAAGCGCATCACGGGTATTGGTAAGGCGATTAAACAAAGTTGACTTGCCAACATTCGGGCGGCCAACCAAAGCAACAACGGGTAACATTTATCAGATCCTAAGGGTCATGAAAGCTAAAAAAGCACGAGCCATGCACACCAAATATCACAAATTCATTTCAAGAGAACAATGCTCTAACAAGTGGTGTTTTAAAAGAGGCTTACGAGAGTTGGCGCATTATACCTTGTTCACTACCTAATACCAACGTAGTTCGAGGAGGTCTTCTGTCACCACCTATCAATTAAAACAACACTACCAACCCACATAAAAAAAGGCGTGTCGAATGTTACTCGAAACGCCTTTGTCTAATTTATTTTTTGGTTTGATACGACTAATTCGGTATCCGCACCGATGCAACAACACCATTTCGCGTTACTGCGACAACATTGTTATCCACGTTAAGGGGAGCGGCAAAGATAGCATCATCTTCATCATCGCCACCCACGTCTAAACGCGCGACGATTTCACCGGTTTCCTGATCAATCCAATGCAAGAAGCCCCAATTGTCACCCACAACAATATGCTCACCCACTGGGGTCGCTGCCGTTAATGACCGCTGTTTAAGCAAGCCTTGAGACCAGAGTTCTACGCCGTTTCGTCTATCGAGGGCATAAACGTTCGAGTTATTGTCTACAACAAAGATTTTGTTTCCGTCGATATTCAAATTGCGAAATGATGCATATTCGCGCTTCCAAATAACACGGCCAGAGCGCAACTCAACAGCGGCCAACGTCCCGTTGTAAGAAACGGTATAAATAGTACCGGCATAAAGTACTGGGGTTGTATCAATATCAACAATACGTTCGAGTTCCGTTGCACCAGAAGGCGTCGCAATAACGGTTTCCCAAGCAAGGACACCTGTTTCGATAAGGTTCACCTGAATCTTACCTGTAGGGGTTCCAACAATTGCACCGCCGTTGGAAGCAATAGGTCCAGAGATACCACGAAGCGTTAGCGGAGGAGTATCACCCTCGTGACGCCACATCTGCTCACCAGTACGCGTATTGAAACCAAACAAACTGCCTGCACCCGTGTTAACCACAAGGATGCCCTCATCAGCAGCCGGAGCAGCAAGAATTTCCCCGGGTACAGATGCCTCCCAGACAAGCTCGCCAGTTTCAGCGTCCATAGCCGCTATATAGCCATTTTCAGTTCCAATGAATACATGTCGGTCTGCAACCGAAATGCCGCCAATGCGCGCAGTTTCACCACTACGCCATAGCTTAGTAACTGCACTCATCATGCCTTCAGAACGAAATTGCGCGAAATCTTTTTCCCACAATACTTTTCCTGTTTTCGGCTCCATCGCAACGACCACACCGTGACGGTCTGCCGCATAAAGTTTGTCATATGCATACACAGGGCGAAGACGAGAGAAGTAGTGGTCAACGCCATCACCAATATCACGGTCCCATACTAATTCAGGCGTAAATTTGGCCTCAATCGGCTTTAAACGACGAATTTCGAGTTCTTCGTCATCAGTAAACCAGTCTGAAATCGTTGAGCAGCCAGACATAGTGACAGACACTGCGAGCGCCATACCTATCGTGCGAGCAAATCGACCTTTACGGCCACACGTGTTGTGAAACAAATTGCGTACCTCTTTATTATTGACACCAGCCCACTGGGCCATCGCTTACTGTGCAGCAGAAACTGACAAGTTATCTAGCTTCATTTGTAAAAGCGGATTATTGGCATTTTTTTCTAACGCATTTGAATAAGCTAAACGAGCATCGTCAAACTTGCCTTGTTTTTGATACACATCGCCTTTTAATTCAGAAACTTCTGCTGAAAATGCGTCATTTGTTACATTGCTAAGCGTAGACAACGCCGCGTCCAGCTGGTTCATTTCAATTTGCACGCGAGACAAACGAAGTGACGCAAGCACTTTAAGTTCATCACTCTCAGCGAAGGTAACAACGCTATTGAGGTGTGAGGCTGCAGCGTCTAAATCACCCGCGTCGACGGCCTGCTTAGCTGCAAGAAGACCTGCAATGCTCGCATACCCACTGTCTTTGTTTTCTTCAATGAAGGCATTAACCTTCGCATCGCTGCCTTCAGTACCAAACGTTTCAACCGCATTTTGATAGGCCGCAGATGCCGCTTCTTTATTTTCAATTTGCGCTTCAGAGTACGCTCTCCAGCCCCAAAGGCCGCCTAAACCTAGCGCTGCACCTACGATGATAGCCGTACCGTGCTCTTTCCAAAAACGTTTAATCGCTTCTACTTGTTGTTCTTCTGTTGCGAACTGTTCCATGATGTCCTCTTTTTATTTTGCGCTCAGCATCTCTGCAACCTTATCGGATAAGGCATCAAAGCTAACTGTAACTTGTTCTTGACCATCGCGCAGTGGTTTTACCCCGACTTTGCGAGACTGCATTTCGTCATTACCCAAAAGCAGCGCCAGACGTGCACCTGTTTTATCTGCACGTTTTAATTGTTTCTTAAAGTTGCCGCCGCCACAGTGCATCAGAATGCGTGTGTCAGGAAGCGTATTTCGAAGGTGTTCCGCTACCTCAATAGCGTATTGCTGTGCTTCATCGCCCATCGCGGTTACGTAAACGTCAGCAAAGCTGGCATCTTGACCTTCTTCTGTAAGCGTGGTGAGCAACAGTACCAAACGTTCAATGCCCATAGCAAAGCCAACCGCAGGGGTAGCCTTACCACCTAACTGCTCTACTAAGCCATCGTACCGGCCACCAGCACAAACCGTACCTTGGGCGCCCAAGCTATCCGTTACCCACTCAAACACAGTACGGTTGTAGTAATCAAGACCGCGAACCAAGCGAGGGTTTATTTCAAACGCGATACCCGCTTGCGTTAACCGGGCACATAACGTTTCAAAGTGTAGTTTTGATTCATCGTCTAAGTGATCGATAAGCGCAGGCGCATCGGCAATGGCGGCCTGAACGTCTGGGTTTTTAGAGTCAAGAACGCGGAGCGGATTTGTCTCAAGTCGACGCAGTGAATCTTCATCGAGTTGGTCAGCGCGTTCTTTTAGGAATTCAACCAGCGTATCGCGGTATGCTGCGCGAGCATCGTTTGAGCCCAAAGTATTTATCTGCAGTTTCACATGTTGCTGGATACCAAATGTCTTCCAAAAACGAGCGCTTAAAAGAATCACTTCTAAGTCGATATCAGGGCCATCCATACCGTAGGTTTCTACACCAAACTGGTGGAATTGACGGTAACGGCCTTTTTGTGGACGTTCGTGACGGAACATTGGCCCCATGTACCACAAGCGTTGCTGCTGGTTGTACAATAAACCGTGCTCGTTACCTGCACGCACACAACTTGCCGTACCTTCTGGGCGCAGCGTCAGACTGTCCCCGTTTCTATCTTCGAAGGTATACATCTCTTTTTCAACGATATCGGTTACTTCACCGATAGAGCGCTTAAATAAGTCGGTGCTTTCAACGATGGGAGTACGTATTTCTTGGTAACCGTAACTCGCCACGACCTGACGTAGTACAGATTCTACCTTTTGCCATGTACCGGAAATCTCCGGTAGGCAATCATTCATGCCTCTAATTGCCTGAATAGTCTTAGCCACGTGAAATTCTCATACTGCTAAATAGTGAAAAGCCCCGCATTATAGGGGCTTTAGGAATAAACAACAATGAACAAAAAGTCTCTTAGTCTTTTACCGAGACCTGTATTTTATTTTGTTCGCTTATGCGTGATGCTTTCGCGCGTATTTTCGCTTCAAGCCTGTCAACCAGATCGTCATTAGGAAGACGCTCTTTTACCCGTTTACCGTCTTCGTACAGGCCACTCATATTTCGAGCGCCAGTAAGGCCTAAATCAGAGACTTCAGCTTCGCCAGGACCATTAACCACACAACCAATAATAGACACATCCATTGGCGTAAGAATATCTTCTAATCGTTGCTCAAGGGCATTCACGGTGCCGATAACATCAAACTCCTGTCTTGAACAGCTTGGGCAAGCAATAAAGTTGATGCCGCGAGAGCGAATACGCAGTGACTTCAGAATATCAAAGCCAACTTTGATTTCTTCTACCGGGTCAGCCGCAAGTGACACGCGAATGGTATCGCCTATCCCCTCGGCCAACAACATGCCAAGACCAACGGCGCTTTTAACTGCGCCTGCACGCTGGCCACCCGCTTCGGTGATCCCCAAATGCAAAGGCTGGTCTATCTTTTGCGCCAGAAGGCGATACGCACCAACCGCAAGAAACACATCTGACGCTTTCACACTCACCTTAAATTGATCAAAATTGAGTTTGTCGAGAATGTCGACATGACGCATGGCAGATTCAACAAGGGCTTCTGGCGTCGGTTCTCCATACTTTTCTTGTAAATCTTTTTCTAGCGAGCCGCCGTTCACCCCAATTCGTATGGGAATGTTCTTATCTTTCGCACAATCAACAACCGAGCGCACGCGCTCCATGTTACCGATATTGCCAGGGTTTATACGCAAACAATCTACGCCGTACTCGGCGACTTTGAGCGCAATACGGTAGTCAAAGTGAATATCTGCCACTAACGGCACACTCACCTGTCTTTTTATCTCTTTGAACGCTTCAGCGGCTTCCATGGTAGGTACAGATACACGAACAATCTCGCCACCCACAGCAACAATACGGTTTATTTGATCGACAGTCGCCGCCACATCAGTGGTGCGCGTGTTGGTCATAGACTGAACAGCAATGGGAGCACCATCGCCAATGGGAACGTTACCTACATTTATACGCGTAGACTTTCTGCGTTTAATAGGGCTTTCTGCAAACATCTAATTACCTATAGAGGAAGTGCGAACCGAGCTGTTTTACCGTTTTGGTATGAAGAAATATCAACAGACTCGCCATTAACTGATATGCGCACATTATCCGGTGCGCCGAGCGTAACTTCAACAGGAGGAACGCCCTGAATTTCCATAACCCGCCCTTTCTGCTTAACCCCGTAAGCTATCGCTTCGCCAGACGCATCTTTTATATTCACCCAACAATCATCGATGAATGTAAACACCATAGAAATAGGCGCAGCGCTCGCGAAAGAGTCCACGTCAAGATTGGGTTCTTCACCGCCCGTGCTATCAACGAGTGCGGTTAAATTGTTAGTATCATCGATTGCAGTGTCGGGCGCTGAGATAGCGCCTTGTTTTAAACTGCCGTCTTGGGCAAATTCATCGTCTTGCGAATAAACGTTCTGTTCGGTGGATGAATCATTATCGTTGGATACTGATTGTGCTGGCTCACTCGAGAACTCACTGTTAGCCGCCTGAGTTCGATTAGATGAACCATTACCAGAAGGAATAGGTGTATTGGCAGCCTCTCGCTTAACAGCTTCGGCTAGAGGAACGTTTGAGACAGACTCATCACTTGGCTGTTGGTACCACCACATTACCACGCCCGCAACGATTAACAGCAAAATGACATAGGTAACCATCATCCATCTGTCATCATGTGTCTGTTTTGCGACACGCTTTGAAAAACTCTGAAGTTTTTCAGAAGACGGCACCGATGTTTGGTTGTGGAACCGTTCGAATGCCTCAATGACTTCGTAAGAATTCATGCCTAACTGTTTAGCGTAATTTCTAACGTAGCCTTTAGTGAAGGTCACAGATGACTTTTCGTCTATTACATCATTCTCTAAATCGTTGATTTGTTTCGATTTTAAGAAAAGTTTATCAGCAATTTCCTGTTGAGATAAACCCAACGTCTCGCGGCGCGCTTTTAGCATTGCCCCAGGGCTTGGCGTATTTTCTTCTTGTTGCGAAATTACTTCTTGGTTCGCGTTTTCTTCTGACACCATTAAACCTCATTCCTCCTGCATATTAGGTGGTACTAACCAAAGCCTCTGACCAGCAATAATAGCGCCAGTATTCTCTAGATTGTTCCACTTTTGCAGTGTCGCCATTCTGATATTGTGCAGTAAAGAAATACGATATAAGTTTTCTCCTTCTTTTACTACATGGAATTTATTACTTTGGGCAGATAATTCAATCTTTTGCTTTGTATCATTCCCTTGTGCATCAGTGATTGTTTCGTTTGCCTCAGCATCGCGAGGCGCCGAATTTTGTTGCGTTGAATCGTTATCACTCTTCGCCAACTCGGTCTTTGCAGTTTGGGCTGCATTTTTTTCTTCCGCTACCGTATCGTCAGCTTCAGCGCTCACGACCTGGCCTTCTGTTGGCGCTGCCTCTACCGATTTCACCGTTCTCACGACTTTGTTCTGGTGGGTTTCTCGTTCCTTGAGATAGCGTTGTGTTAACTCGCTTTCAGGATAGACAGACACCATCATGTCGCCGTACTCCCTAGCAGCAAGCACGTCACC
This sequence comes from Alteromonas sp. KUL106, assembly GCF_009811415.1. Lineage (GTDB taxonomy): Bacteria > Pseudomonadota > Gammaproteobacteria > Enterobacterales > Alteromonadaceae > Alteromonas. Next base: position 26,359 of record NZ_BLIG01000001.1, read on the forward strand.
TTTGCCCTTTGCAACTTCATGTGCAAGCCACAAGTAGTCTGGCGACACTCTTGCAACCCGCTCATATTTACGCAATGAAGATTCAGCGAGGTCCCACTGCTCACTAGCCGTGTAAAGCTCACTTAGCAAAAACAGCGTTTTGCCACGTGCCGGCTGATGATTTAGCGCCTCTTGAAGATAACCAATGGCGTCGTCTAACTCACCTTGACTTTGTGCGCACAACGCTAAATTTTCATAGGTTTGAGCCGCATTCGCGTAGAGGCGATTGTTGATGGCTTTAAAGAAATATTGCCTAGCTTCATCGTATTGACCGTTTTGGCATTTAAACGCGCCATAGCTATTGGCAATATCGCCATTATCAGGGGCGAGATCAATGGAAGTTTGATAAAACTCTTCAGCACGACGGTTATCACCCACTAACTGGTAATAATAAGCCATAGCGAATTGTACGTCTGCAGAGCGGGGGTTGAACTCTAACGCTTTGTCCAAGTTCTTTTTGGCTTGCGTGTAGTTATTGTTTTGAAGGTAGGTAAGCCCCAACGATGTGCGTGTTCTTGCTGCGTCCTCGTGATCGAAATTACCACCGTATAAGCCGGACTGGCTGTTACTGACACAGCCAGTCGCTAATAGAACCGCACTTATTAGACCAACGCGAAATGAAGTACGCAATCCTGCAACCATAGTCTTACCCTAATATCTTGATGATTATTGGGCCATTTTTACCGAAATTGCTTCGCCCTTCACCTGTTTTTTTAACATTCTTTTTGTTCTGTCTACGACATCACCCACTAATTGCCCACATGCGGCGTCAATATCATCGCCCCGTGTTTTACGCACAACAGTGGTAAACCCATATTCCATAAGCACTTTAGCAAACCTGTCTATGCGCGAGTTGCTAGAACAAGTGTAAGGCGAACCCGGATAAGGATTGAATGGAATTAAGTTTATTTTACTTGGCGTATCTTTTAATACTTTCGCTAATTGGTGTGCTTGCTCAGTACTATCGTTGATATTTGAAAGCATCACATACTCTACCGTAACGCGGCCTTGGTTCGCTTTAGACTTGGCCAAATAGCGACGTACACCAGCCAAAAACGTTTCGATATTGTATTTCTTGTTGATAGGCACAATCTCATTGCGCAACTCATCAGTTGGTGCATGAAGCGAAATAGCCAACGCCACGTCAATTTGATCGCCCAGCATATCAAGTGCTGGTACTACACCCGACGTACTTAGCGTTACGCGACGCTTAGATAGACCGAAGCCAAAATCATCTAGCATGATGTCCATCGCAGGCACTACGTTTTTAAGGTTTAGGAGGGGTTCGCCCATACCCATCATAACAACGTTGGTAATGGGGCGCTTACTTGTATCTTTAGAAAGCCCAAGAAAAGTAGCAACGCGCCAAACCTGGCCAATGATTTCACTCACACTCAAATTGCGGTTAAAGCCCTGCTGTGCCGTAGAGCAGAAGGTACACTCAAGAGCACAACCTACTTGCGACGATACACATAATGTTGCGCGATCGGTTTCAGGGATCCAGACAGACTCAACCTCTTGGCCACCTTCTAAAGCAAGCGCAAACTTAATCGTGCCGTCGCTAGCTTCCTGAAAGTATGCAATTTCAGGGGCTTTGATTTCACAGTTCTCGATAAGCATGGCACGAAGGTTCTTGTTGAGGTTACTCATTTCCTCAAAATCGCTTACACCGTGCTGGTAAATCCATTTCATTACCTGATCGGCACGAAACGGTTTCTCGCCCATTTCCTTAAAGAAATTGCGCAAGCCTTCGCGATTGAGATTTAATAAGTTAGTTTTTGCCATGAATACGATGACCCTTGTACCTTCGAGGGATGCCCCTCTTACTGCTGAAAATAATGTATACAATCAGGCGATTCGAGCACCGTTTGAGCGCAGAATAGCAACTGATTAAAATTTGCGCGGATTTTACCACAGATGAGATTCGAGAAAAAGCCGATTTAACGCTGAGTACGGTTACGTTTCGCTGTGCTGAAAGCGTGCCGAGCAAAGCATACTCAGACACTAAGAAACGTTAAAAAAAAACGAGGCATAAAGCCCCGTTTTCTTTACAAACTTCGTATTCTTAGCGAGTACGTGGGCAGATTTCTTCTTCAGAGAAGAAGTACGCGATTTCGCGAGCTGCTGACTCAGGTGCATCAGAACCGTGAACTGCGTTTTCGTCGATAGACGCTGCGTAGTCAGAGCGAAGTGTACCGGCAGCCGCATCAGCTGGGTTAGTTGCACCCATAATCTCACGGTTAGCTAGCACTGCATTTTCGCCTTCTAGAACTTGAACCATAACCGGACCAGACGTCATGAAGTCTACAAGTGCGCCGAAGAATGGACGCTCTTTGTGTTCTGCATAGAAACCTTCCGCTTGCTCTTTGCTCATGTGGATCATCTTTGATGCCACGATGCGAAGACCTGCAGATTCGAAACGGTTGTAAATTGCACCGATTACGTTTTTAGCTACCGCATCAGGCTTGATAATCGAAAAAGTACGCTCAAGAGCCATGTTCTCTCTCCAAACAAATAGTGTATGTATCTTTAAAATTTTGGCCGCGAATTATAGGCAATTAATAACGGCTTGACCAGCGCCTTTTTAAATCAGGCGTAACGCATTGTTTTTACTTGTAATCCTGCGCTAGATTAACGCAAATAATATGACAATGTGATGACAGTGTAGACGTTATTTTACAAAGGCAGATACGTTGAACCACCCTATCTGCTTCGCTTTTTGCAAAGTTGCTTAAACGTTTGCTCTAGCGAGCTCTTGAATCTTACCGACAATTGCGCGCAACCCGTTTCCTCGGGTCGGAGTAATGTGACGCTCAAGATCTAACGCTTCAAAATAGCCGTCAATATCGAACGCTAGAATATCATTAGGTGATTTATTGTTGTACGCAGCTAACACTAACGCCAATAAGCCTTGGACAATAACCGCATCGCTATCAACGTCAAAGTTGATTTTGCTGCCATCATATGACTCCACCAGCCATACGCTGCTTTGACAACCTTTCACCAAACGCTCTGGCGTTTTCGCGTCTTCCGGCAAGCCCGGAATAGATTTCCCCAAATCAATGATGTACTGATAACGCTGTTCCCAATCGTCGAAGAACGCTAAATCATCAATAATTTCGTCACTGCTAGGTAGTTGCATAGCTATTTCCGTTAGTTATAAAAAGAAAAGTCGGAGCGGATAAATTAAAAAAACAAACCGGCTTCAAGCTGAGCCTCTTCGCTCATCATCTCTCTCGACCAGGCAGGGTCGAAAACAAGCTCAACGTTAACCTTTTCAACATGGGGCACCATGGCAACGCGGTATTCTACGTCGCCAACCAATACTGGGCCCATACCACAACCTGGTGCGGTTAAGGTCATATCGATGTTAACGCTGCCCGTGTCTTGGTCTATATCCACCTTGTAGATAAGCCCCAATGACACCAAGTTAATCGGTATTTCAGGGTCGAAAATGGTTTCCAACGCGTCCCACACTTGTTGTTCGCTGATCTTGCCATCCTTCGGTGCATCAAAGCTTAAAGTCATAGCTTTGCGACCTATCGCGCCTGCATCCGTACCATCTATACGGTACATATTACCGCGCCATGTTACCGTGTAGTTTCCACCGAGTTCTTGCGTGATGTTCACGAACTCGCCTTCAGGTATCACGGTTGGGTTACCAGCTGGAACCAAGCGCGCTTTGCAGTCGCGCTCGGTGGTCACCATTTTTTGCTTCATAAACTACTGAGTACTCTCTGTTTTGCCACTAATGGTCTTTATCGCGGCACTTAGCCTACGTTAAAGCTTTCACCACATCCGCATTCATCGACCACATTAGGGTTATTGTATTTAATTACACCGTTAACGCCCTCAGTAACGTAATCAATTTCAGTATTACGCAGTAGGTCGGTGGCGTCTGCAGCAACTGCGACATTAAGTACTGGTGAAATCTCTACAATTTCATCGTCGGCTTGTGCGCTATCTGCGAAATCAAGCACGTAAGCATACCCCGTACAGCCGCTTACTTTTGTTGATAAACGAATTAACTGACCAGGCTTGTCTTTAAGCTTACTTTCGAAATGCTTAACGGCACTGTCAGTTAGCGAAATGAGTTTTGTACTGGGTACGAAAGTTTCAACACTCATAATGCCTCCTTAGGCCAACATCATTTTTGCTTTCTTAAGCGCAGCAAATAAGCTGTCCACTTCTTCAAGCGTATTGTAAATTGAGAACGATGCACGGGCAGTACCTGGCACACCAAGACGTTTCATCAGTGGCTGCGCACAGTTATCACCCGTTCGGATCGCCACACCTTGTCTGTCCAAAATAAAACCAATGTCAGCGGGGTGCGCTCCATCAAGAGAAAAACTCAATACACCCACTTTATTGGGCGCCGTTCCAATAATTCGCATACCATCGAGTGCTTCTGCCTGCTCCGTAGCGTAGGCAAGTAGCTTTTGCTCGTGCTCATGCAACGCATTGACATCAAGAGCACTAAACCAATCTATTGCCGCCCCCATGCCGATAGCTCCGGCAATATTAGGTGTACCGGCTTCAAGACGATTTGGCAGCGCGCCCCACGTCGCTTCGTGATACGTGACGTCTTTGATCATTTCGCCGCCAACCTGCCATACTGGCCAGGTTTCCAACACGTCTTTTTTGCCCCACAAACACCCAATGCCTGTTGGACCAAAAAGCTTATGCCCTGAAAATGCGTAAAAGTCACAGCCGATATCTTGTACGTCGACGCCACCATGAGCAATGCCTTGTGCGCCATCAACTAGCACCCATGCACCCACCGCTTTCGCTTTTTCCGTAAGCAGTTTAATTGGGTTAACCGTGCCTAGCGCATTCGATACGTGAGGGAACGCCACTAGCTTGGTGTTTTCAGATAGCAACCTGTCGAAGGCGTCTACGTCCAACTCACCGCTATCGAAAATAGGCACCACATTGAGCGTGGCCCCGGAGCGACGGCAGGCTTGCTGCCAGGTCACCAAGTTAGCGTGGTGCTCAAGCTCAGTCACCATGACCTCATCACCTTCACGTAACAACTGACCAAGGCCGTTGGCTACAATATTAATGGCTTCAGTGGTACCTGATGTCCAAATCACTTCTTCGCGGGCGTTCGCGTTAATGAACTTCGCTACGCTGCTACGTGCATTTTCGTAACGTCGTGTAGCTTCATCTGATAAATGATGCGCGCCACGATGCACGTTCGCATTCGTCCCTGTATAAAAGTCGACAAGCGCGTCAATAACTGCCTGAGGTTTTTGCGTCGTCGCCGCGTTATCAAGGTATACCAGCGGCTTGCCGTCTACCGTTTTAGATAAAATGGGAAACTGGGCACGAAGTGCTGCAACGTCTAAGCTCATTTCACCTCCATTTGGGCGAAACGCTCACTTAAAATTGGCGCCAGCCACTCACGTACCGCCGTGTTGGGCACATCATTTATAAGCTCTTGAATGAAACCAAAATTAAGCATTACTAATGCTTTACTACGGGAGATACCCCGTGTAAGCATGTAGTACAACGATTCTTCTTCAATTTCAGCCACCGTTGCGCCATGCGCGCATTTCACGTCGTCGGCATAAATCTCAAGCTCAGGCTTCGTATTAATTACGCCACGGCGAGACAGCAACAAGTTACGGTTGTTAAGCTCAGCCAATGTCTTTTGTGCGTCGCGATGAATATGAATACGTCCATTAAACACAGCACGCGCTTTGTCACCCACGATACCGCGAGCGTTTTCTTCTGTTGTGCCATTTGGCATAGCGTGTTCAATGGTTGAATGAAGGTCAAATAACTCGCCTTCCGCCAGAAGATAAATCGCGTTCATTTTCGCATCAGCAAATTCGCCGGCGTGATGAATGTCTACATCTAAGCGCGAAAGCTCGCTTCCATAGCCAACCATAGTGCTGTTAAGCGTAGTGCGGTTATGCAGTTTAAAGTGGCTACCACCTAACTGTTTTGCTTTACCCGTAAACATCGCAAAACGATAGTGTTCCAGATGGGCATCATCAGCTAAGTCATATTCAGCAAATGCGGTAGTTAGGCTTTCGGTATCACCAAACCCTTGTTCGATAACCGTCGCGCTGGCGCCTTCTGCCACCTTCACCACCACACGAGTGTGGGCATCAACGTTTTGTGAAGACATGTTCACGATGCGCACTGGCGTGTCGACTTTCGCGCCAGCTTCTACATTGATGAATATACCGTGTTGACATAATGCATCGTTCACTAGGCCAAACATATGACGTGTAGGCTTAACCTGTCCGTATACGCTGCTAATGGCTTGCTGGGTAGCCGCGTCATCATTGTTAAGCGATGTGATACTCATACCCGCTGGCACATCGAGCGTATTAACCTGCGTGACCAATACACCGTCTACAAATACAAGGTCGATAGCATTTAGGTTATCAATGGCAGGTACCGGTAGGCTGTCTGCTTGAACCGCTTGCTTCGCTTCACGTTTTTCAACGGGCGTTAACGGCGTAAAACGCCAGCTTTCGTTTCTACGGGCTGGCCAACCATCGGCTTTTAACTTTTCTAAGGCCTGCTGACGCACGGGCGCTAAGTAATCGGAGATTTGCGCCGCATCAATGACCTGTTCTAGCCATTGACTCATGCTTCCGCCTCCTCGTACGCTTTACCTAGGAATGCGTATCCGCTCTTCTCTACTTCTAGCGCTAATGACGCATCACCGCTTTTCACAATTTTGCCGTCGGCAAGAATATGAACAAAGTCAGGTTTGATATAGTCTAGTAGACGCTGGTAGTGGGTAACCACGATGAAACTACGCTCACCGTCGCGCTGGCTGTTAACGCCATCGGCAACAACCTGAAGTGCGTCAACGTCAAGGCCAGAGTCTGATTCGTCAAGAATACACAGCTTTGGCTCTAGCAAAATCATTTGCATGATTTCGTTACGCTTCTTCTCACCACCAGAGAAACCTTCGTTTACACCGCGCTTCAAGAAATCCAATGGAAGCTGTACTTGCTTACACGCTTCTTTTGCTTTCTTTAAAAACTCAGCGGCAGTCAAAGGCTCTTCGCCGCGCTGCTCGCGCATAGCGTTCACAGACTCTTTCATGAATTCCATATTGCTAACGCCAGGAATTTCAACTGGGTATTGGAATGCAAGGAAAAGGCCTTCGCGAGCACGTTCTTCTACTTCGAGTTCTAGCAAATCTTTGCCGTTAAACGTTGCTTCGCCTTCGCTAACTTCGTAACCGTCACGACCAGATAGCACGTAACCTAGTGTACTTTTACCGGCACCGTTGGGGCCCATGATAGCGTGTACTTCACCAGGTTTAACGTCAAGGTTAAGACCTTTAATGATGTTTTTCTCTTCCACGCTGGCATGTAAATTCTTGATACTAAGCATTGATTACCCCACTGAACCTTCAAGACTAATTTCGAGCAGCTTGCCGGCTTCTACAGCAAATTCCATTGGCAGCTCTTTGAATACTTCTTTACAGAAACCGTTAACAATCATAGAAACGGCCTTTTCTGTGTCTAAGCCACGCTGCTGACACAGGAATAATTGTTCGTCGCTCACCTTCGATGTTGTTGCTTCGTGCTCAACAATCGCTGAAGGGTTACGGCTTTCGATATACGGGAACGTGTGCGCGCCACATTTGTCACCGATAAGTAGCGAGTCACACTCGGTAAAGTTACGTGCACCGTCTGCGCGAGGGCCCATTTGAACCAGTCCGCGATAGGCGTTATTACTGTGCCCTGCCGAAATACCTTTTGAGATGATGGTCGACTTGGTATTTTTACCCACGTGAATCATCTTAGTACCCGTATCCGCCTGCTGACGACCGCGCGTAAGCGCGACTGAGTAAAACTCACCTACACTATTGTCGCCTTTCAGTACGCAGCTTGGGTATTTCCACGTTACCGCAGACCCCGTTTCAACTTGTGTCCACGAGATTTTCGCGTTTGTGTGAGCAACGCCACGTTTGGTAACGAAGTTATAGATACCGCCCTTACCGTTTTCATCACCTGGGTACCAGTTTTGTACCGTAGAGTATTTAATTTGCGCATCGTCCATCGCCACTAGCTCAACCACTGCCGCGTGCAGCTGGTTTTCGTCACGCTGTGGGGCGGTACAACCTTCAAGGTAGCTCACATAGCTGCCTTCATCAGCAACAATCAAGGTACGCTCGAACTGACCGGTGTTCATTTCATTGATACGGAAATAAGTAGACAGCTCCATTGGGCAGCGCGTGCCTTTAGGAATATAAACGAAAGAACCATCCGTAAATACCGCACTGTTGAGCGCTGCGAAATAATTGTCTGTACGTGGAACCACAGAACCAATGTATTTCTTAACTAGGTCAGGAAATCTTTGCAGTGCTTCCGAAATAGGACAGAAAATCACACCCGCTTCTTCAAGCTTATCTCTAAATGTCGTCACAACAGAAACCGAGTCGAATACTGCGTCAACTGCAACACCAGCCAACATTTCTTGCTCGTGTAGCGGTATCCCCAGCTTTTCATAGGTACGCAACAGCTCAGGATCAACTTCATCTAGTGATTTAGGCTTATCTTTCATACTTTTTGGTGCTGAATAGTATGAAATAGCCTGGTAATCGATTTTCGGATAATCGACATGCGCCCAATCTGGCTCTTCCATCTCTAGCCATGCATGATAAGACTTCAAGCGCCATTCAAGCATCCATTCAGGCTCGTTTTTCATTGCTGATATGCGGCGGATAACCGACTCGTCCAGGCCGCTTTCAAACGTTTCTGATTCGATTTCTGAATAGAAACCCGCATCGTACTTTCTTTCTAACGCCTGTTCGATCTGTTCACTCATGTTGGGATCTCACTTGTTTGCCTGCATTTACTGCCACTTTACTTCCTGACGAATAAACCACCCCACGGTCTTGGTGATTTACTAATTCACTTTCTTCGACCTAAACACTAAGACGCGCAAAAACGCTACGCCGAGTGGCCGAAACTGCCAGTTACATTGAGGACAGCCTAAAATTTTGGTGCCGTAGTATATAATACCCGACTATTTCACTCAAATATTCAGCCGCTAATTTATAGCGCCAAATACCATATTGACGGTCCATGAGACTCAATTTGGGCCCCATGGTCATTAATTTTACTTCATCGTTTTCGCTCAAGGCTCACATTTGATGGTGAATTAGGCGGTTATGGCGGCGCGTAATCTGGTGGTTACGTCTACTACCTTTTTTACTACGTAATCGATGTCTTCTTGGGTCGTAAAACGGCCAACGCTAAAACGAATACCTGCGTGCGCTAACTCATTGCTTCGACCAATGGCCTTTAACACGTAAGAAGGTTCTAAACTTGCCGACGTACACGCCGACCCTGACGATACTGCAATGTCGTTCAAGCCCATCATTAAGCTTTCACCATCCACACCCGCGAAACTGACGTTTAAAATTCCCGGTATACGCTGTGTGGCGTGACCATTTAAATAAATGCCATCGAGTTGCTGCAAACCCTGCCAAAGAGAATTTTTCAGCTCGAGTATGCGAGCATTGTCTTCATTCATTTTCGACGCAGCGAGAGAAAGTGCTTCACCCATTCCTACAATTTGGTGGGTGGCCAACGTGCCAGAGCGCATACCCCGTTCATGCCCGCCACCATGGATTTGTGAAACTAACTTAATTTTAGGACGGCGGCGAACGTATAGCGCCCCCATACCTTTAGGGCCGTACATCTTATGGGCCGAAATAGACAGTAAATCTATTGGAAGTTCTGCTAAATCTATGGCGATTTTGCCCACGCTTTGTGCACCATCCACATGGAACAGTACACCACGCTCACGGCAAATCTCACCGATGGACTCAACATCTTGAATAACACCGAGTTCGTTGTTCACGTGCATCACTGAGACAAGAATCGTATCTTCACGTAGGGCATTTTTTAAGTCGGATAAATTAACCAATCCATCTTGCTGCACGTTAAGATAGGTGACTTCATACCCCTGACTCTCTAGATACTCACAGGTATCCAGTACTGCCTTGTGCTCCGTATTAACGGTTATAATATGCTTACCTTTGTCGGCATATCCCTCTGCAACACCTTTAATCGCAAGATTGTTTGACTCGGTTGCACCGGAGGTAAAAACGATTTCTCTTGGATCGCAGTTGAGCGCGTCGCTAATTTGGTTTCTTGCAACATCTACCGCTTCTTCAGCCATCCAGCCGAACCGATAACTGCGTGAAGCAGGATTGCCGAAGTTTCCATCAAGAGTAAGGCACTTTGCCATTACCTCAGCAACCTCTGGATCTACCGGCGTAGTCGCTGCGTAATCTAGATAAATGGGTGTTGATAAAGCCATGCGTTAGTCAAAACCTACTTAAAGTTGGATACTTACTTCAATGTCGTTAGTCATATGACGAAGCGATGCGTTACTGTCTTGACGACCAGCCACCTCTTGTACATCTCTCTTTGCCATTAACTCACCCAACGTGATTGAATTCAAAAACGTGGCGATACGATCGCTCAAGTCTTGCCATAAACTATGGGTTAGGCAGCGATCGCCTCCTTGACAGTCAGCTTGACCTTGGCAGCGTGTGGCGTCTATCGACTCATCAACGGCGCGAATGACTTCACCTATTGCTATCTTGCTCGCCTCTCGGCCCAGTAAATAACCACCGCCGGGACCACGAACACTGTCTACTAATTTCTCTTTGCGAAGGCGTGAAAAAAGCTGTTCGAGATAAGATAAAGAAATTTCTTGTCGTTCTGAAATGTCGGCAAGAGGCACTGGACCACGCTTTGAGTGCAAAGCGACATCAAGCATTGCGGTAACCGCATAGCGCCCTTTAGAAGTGAGTTTCATTGAATTCTCCCGCCGTTTTATAATGACGGAAATTCTCACATACCCGACTAAAATGGTCAAGTATAAAACCTAGTAAAACAGTCAAGTATTATTTGTAATTTCCAATCCAAAGCTGGAACGGTTTCTAACGATGCTGGAACCTTTGGACTTTCAGCATGCGGCTTCTTTAGGGGGCAAATTTGAGCATCGCGCGCCGTTTTCAGTAGGGATGTCGCTTTGGAAGATTTTTATCATTTAATCCATATCTGAAAATATGGCGTTAACAACCTGATTTTCTTATTTCCTGAAAGGCAGCTATGAGCGTATAGCGGAAGATTGATATAACTTCCGGACAAGTCAACTACCAATACAAAAGAGAGATTTTCTAACTTTAGTGAGACTCGATCTCTTATGTTAGTATAAAACTCTTGGCTTGTAGTGCCCTTTTACAGGCTCTGCCATATACTCCTTCATTTCTTTTGTTAGACCATCACCTAATCGAATCACGGTTGTACTTTTTTTAGAAGAGTGGTCTGTGCCATAAGCACTATTCGAAACTTTATCTTCTTTAAAGTGATGAATAATAGCTCCACTTTTGTTGATACTGTAGTAGATTGCTTCTCCATACTTGTACTCGCCATTAAATCCAAATCCTCTTACATGGGCATAAAATCGTTTGAAAATGTGGCGTACATTATAAGGCGTTAAGGCATCCGATTTTCCTTCATTGCGCCAGACAAGCGTATGGCAATACGGTGTGTTGACATAATAATCAGAACTAGCTGGTCCTTCTGTAAAACTGAGATGAGGTGATTCACAACTTCCAAATAGGATAAGATCGTAAATCTTATCGTTGTGCGTCCACTTTGCAACACCTCGATCAGCTTTAATACTTTCATCATTTTTATGCGCAAGAAACCCTAAAACCGGAAGGTTGAGATTAACCGGGGTGTGAGTTTGAGTTGCATTGTCAAATGCCATATAAATTCTTGCTTCAAGATCAAAAGAACAGAATCTGGTCACGTCAAAATCTGTTAATAAAAACTTTGTGAACCCTTCTTCGTCAACGCTACAATCGAATTTAGCAGTTATGTCTATGGCAATGTATTTGCCAACTAGCAATTGTTCATCTTGAGGGAATTCTTGAAATGCTAAAGAAGTAAGTTTAATCGGTAAACCATAATGAACATCTCCGTGGCTTCTTGCATAAATATTATTGATAGAAAACACTTTGGGAAAAAGGTCTACAGTAAGTGGATGTGCTAATTCCCCCCCCCGAGGAAGAAGTCCCAGGACAATCGCATAATTCGATTTCTATACTAATGTCGTACCCATAACGCTGTACGCTTAAGACCCGTGCCGTTACGCGGTAAATTTTTGTTACTACATCCATATAATTAATTTTTTGCTGCTACATTAGTGACAACATAAAGTAGCAATTCGTGTTTTTCAATAGCTGTCATGAAATAGCAATTGATTCTACCAACTTAGCGAGTAGTTAAGACATGTTTCTTCTACATGTCAATCAGAGGTAAGGGTTCTCACAACGCCCGTTTTACGTATTCCTCTTCTGTTTAATTACAAATACTTGAACGGCTGCTTTTGGCACAGAGCTGCCCTACAGCAAGCACTGGCGGGCTTCAAAAAGACAAGGGGCGGACCTTTGACACCTTAGTAAGGGGCTCATAATGCTTAACTAAACGGTGTAGCGAGGTGGAACTGATCCCTGCTTTAGCAGTCCCGCATTTAATTGACTTCTTATGTTTAAGTAGGAGTTTTTAGCAATTTATCTGAAAGCCTGCGCCACATAGGAGTCAATTCTTCATAATCTAAAGCATTATTTGAAATGCTTGCGTTAAAGCCGCCGATATTAACTTTATCAAATTCGGTTGAATCGACCATAGATCTGTATTGTTGTAATTGTCCCGAATTTTTCGGAATTGGATACTTTCCAGCCCATTTGATGTAATCAGACAATAACATCAATAATTTATTTTCTGCTTTATCTAAAGGTAATTCGATAATTTTTGAAATCTTTACAAGGTCATGACTTATTAAATCAGCTGTAGTAACTTTTCTACTTTCAATGCAAAGACCCTTTAATAAAGCTTCAAAAGACATCCCCATTAACATTTTGTATGTGGCATCGCACTTTGCATAAAAGTCCTTTCCACTGTTCATGGCCTTCCAAATTACTCCGGCAGATGTAAATAGTTCCGCAGCTTTGTTATGCCAGTATTCGGGATTCTCTGACATTTCGTTAAACTGGTTAAGAAGAAATTCATCCTGCGTGTGTTTTACTTTACTTTGCTTTGACAACTTGACCTCTTCTTCCTTGGTTGCAGTGTTGCTAGACCAAACATAACGCTAAGCTTTGGGGGCGCTAGCACGTGGTCTAAAATCCGAACGAAGCGAGTTAGCCCACGTGTTAGCCTCCCAGCGACCGGAGGGAGTGTCAACAGCGTTTTGTTAGGCATTTTTTGGCACTTCAAAATAACCTTGTTCATAACTTTCTATCATTCTAGATATGCGGCTAACACACCTAACTCTGTCATCAATATAATAGCAGAGCAGCCAGTTTAAGGTTTCGCTATCCATCCGCTCTATAAGTGTTTTATATTTTTCTTCACCTTCTAGCAGGCCATGAAAAGCTTTAGAATTAAAATATGTAACTATGAGGTCACAAGCATTCACATTAACCCACCCCTTCAGAATTCCTTCATCTTTCCATATCTTCTTTTCAGATTTTAAGCATTGTCTGAACAATGGTTCTTCTGATAACTTTCCCAGTATGCCAGTAAACTTAAGGAAACTAGTAGGCTCATCATTTGCTATAAAAAATCTAAAATCAAGAAATAGACCTTTCAGTCTATGACGGTTTATATTGAGGTTGCCACCCGTAACAAAGCCTCCTTCATTTCTATAAAAATTATGACCACCATGGAAGCTAAATCCGTCATTTTGAATATCTTCGAAGTTATCAATTAATTCTTTAGCTCTTACTATATAAAGCCCAAGCTCTGTTTTTACTTGGTGAAGAGCGTTGGGTTTAATTGATACCTTAATAAATGTGCTCACTTTAAAAGATGCCTAACAGCTTATTACTGAGACTTCATAGTAACACCCATTTCCCATGAAAAAACCATATTCTGCGTTTCCATGGGAAAGGAAAATTGTCTGTTTCACGTACAAACGTGCCATTGTGATACCTGCTCATCAACGGCAGCTTTTGGCACAACTCGGAAGTTTGAAAACCTTGTCCCTAAGGGTCTGCTCCTTGTCTGAAACAGAGATTACTGCTTCGGGGTGGGAACTCGCTCAAAACTGTCCTAATTTATTACCAAACTCAAAATTCTAGCTTTGGGCTGAAAACGACATATTATTGATGCATGCAGTCGTATTTTTAAATGAGAGTAAACCTCGCTAATTATCCTTCATAGCTTGGATTTACTTTTATAAAACGTATTGCTTTACTCAGTATGCAGATGAATATGGGCAAGAATACTGTCAGCTATGCGGTGCGACTGAACGGTATCTATTTGATGTCGTAACCCGCGCAGCACCTGATGTTTTGCCCCTGATATTGCTTTCGCTGTCGCAGCACCACCACTTGGGTGAACCATGCGATCCACATCACCGTGTATGACTAACGTGGGGGCAGTGATCTTCTTAAGCAATGCAGTGCGGTCACCAGACTTCATAATGGCCCCAATTTGTCTAAACATAGCTTTAGCATCACTTTTTGCGCCATTTCTTTGCCATGCTAGTCGCGCATATTGATGCCACTGATTAACAGCACCTTCAGCCACATCATCCCCAATATGTGCCATCATGGCGTGATAGTTCTTAATTGCCTCTTTTTCATTCATCGGTGCTTTTGCTCTAGCCATTCGCCAAAGCGTTGAATAAGAGGGCTGCCCCACTCTCCGACTCCCTGTGGTAGAAAAAATCGACGTTAAAGACTTAACATTTTCAGGGTATTCACTGGCTATCGTTTGGGCTATCATCCCGCCCATAGACATGCCTACAATATGTGCACTGCCAACGTTCAATGCCGACATTAGCAGCACGGTATCCTCAGCCATTTTGTCTATACCATAGGCGTCTTTGGGCGCTTTACCGCGCAATTGCTGAAGTAAATTAGGGTGAGGAGTGTTACTGCGAACGGAACGGCCTGCATCGCGATTGTCAAAGCAAATTACGCGTAAACCACTTTCAACTAACCGATCAATCAGGGCTTTTGGCCAATATACTAGTTGTAAACCTAACCCAGCAATTAAAACAAGCGTGTCAGCATTGCCCGCCCCGTGCTCTGCGTAGCAAAATTTGTCGCCACTTTTAAGCGTTAAATACTGTTCATTATGCTGCGCTAGGCTCATGTTTGTTCTCTTGAGTTACTCGACAAGGTTATCTGTCTTGTTCTGTTCTTTTTTCAAATTTCAGCGCAGGATCATCCACGCGACCTTTTCGAAAAATCTTCACATCTTCGGCATAATTGAACGACATAGACCATGGAAAGTGCATGCCTTGCCGTGGCAGCTTGTCCAGTGAACGTTGAATATAGCCGGCGCCAAAATTAAGTAGCGGCTGTGTTTTCATGTTCGGATCGGCAATTGGTGTGCATTGAACATAGTCTTGGCACTGCATATAGTTCAAAAGGCGTGTAAAGTGCTCGCACAAAAGACCTATCTTGAGCGTCCATGAAGAGGATGTGTACCCAACAGCGATAGCGAAGTTAGGTACATCACTTAACAGCATGCCTTTGTAGGTAATACATTGCGGCAGTGAGACGGCCTTGCCGTCTATTTTAGGGATAAGCCCACCTAACGGCAAAAGGTTTAACCCCGTTGCCGTGACAATAATATCTGCATCTATTTGTTGACCGGAACTGAGCTTGATGCCCATTTCGGTAAAACTATCAATCGTATCGGTAGCAACAGACGCCTTTCCTTCAGAAATTGATTCGAATAAGTCTCCGCCTGGCACGGCACAAAGTCGCTGCTCCCAGGGATTATACGGAGGGTTGAAGTGCGTATCGACGGGGTATCCCTCGGGCAGCATTTTAGCATTAAGACTGCGAATAATTTTTCGAGCTTGTTTCGGGAAACGCTGACAAAACGCATAAACCCAGCGCTGTTTCGCAATATTGAATCGTCTGGCAGCATTGAAGGCAATATCGTCATTAAACCACTTGCGAAAATACTTTGCGACTGGGTCTTGAACGGGGACAGGCAGCACGTAAGACGGCGTTCTTTGCAGCATAGTCACGTGCGCAGCTGCTTTAGCCAGCGCTGGCACTAAAGTAACAGCTGTTGCTCCGCTGCCTATAACGACGATGCGCTTATCTTCATATGCCAAGTCTTCCGGCCAATGCTGAGGGTGAACAAGTTGACCTTTGAAACGAGACTGTCCCTTAAATTCCGGTGTATATCCCTTGTCGTAGCGATAATAGCCAGATGCATTGAACACCCACCTCGCCGCAATGTGTTCCGTTTGCCCACCGTCTTCGGACTTGAGCGTTACCAGCCAATATTGCTTATCGCTTTGCCAATCTATATCCACAACACGGGTTAAAAAGCGTATGTGCTTTTTTATTCCGTTTTCGACGGCCGTTTCTTCTATATAAGCTTTTATTGAACGGCCATCAGCAATGGCCTTTTTCTCTTTCCACGGTTTGAAGTCGTAACCGAAGGTAAACAAGTCAGAGTCAGAACGAATGCCTGGGTATTTAAATAAGTCCCACGTTCCGCCTAATTCGGCTCGTGTCTCTATTACTGTGTAAGTGAAGTCCGGACACTTTTTTTGAATGTGGTAAGCACAGCCAATTCCGGAAATCCCCGCACCAACAATTAATACATCTACAAATGGCACTGCGTTCTGCATGTTTGCCTAACTAGGTAATTCAAACTGTTATTGCAATGTAAGATTTCGACACACTGTAGTCAATTCGATTGTGAATAATGTGTAAACAGAAGGCTTAGGCGCTATATCGCCGGGTCAAATGAAGCATGTTCACCGTCTTTTTGCTTTGACTCGGTAAACTCAATGCCCGTTTCAGCAAAATCCTCTGCGCTGATGTTATGCAGATTATCTGTGCAGACCTCACCACCCAGCGACTGAATAACCTTGCACATCTCCTCAACCTTGGTATCCATTTGGTGCATATGCTCAAGCATAATGCCCATCGCGTTAGCGACAGGGTCAGGATTGTCAGGCGCGACAGCGTAGGCATCAAAACCATACTTTTGTGCAATTTTATCGCGCTGGGGGTTTACCGTCGCACTCGACTCTTTTTGCTTGGAAATAATGATACGCCCTGGGATCCCCACTGCGGTTGCACCATCAGGAATGTCTTTTACCACTACAGAGTTAGACCCAACTTTGGCGTTTTCACCAATAATGATAGGCCCCAACACTTTGGCGCCTGCGCCAACTACCGCGCCTTTTTTCAGCGTTGGGTGACGTTTACCCGCTTTCCAGCTAGTACCGCCTAGCGTAACACCGTGATATAGCGTGACATCATCGCCAATTTCTGCAGTTTCACCTATTACAACTCCCATACCATGGTCGATAAACACGCGACGCCCTAAGGTAGCTCCCGGATGAATTTCAATACCCGTGAGCCAGCGACTAAAGGTAGATAAGGTGCGTGCTAACCATTTCCATTCTGCCTTCCAGAGCCTATGACTTATGCGGTGAAGCCACACCGCATGAAGGCCGGGATAGTTGGTGAGTACTTCAAACGTATTTCTAGCGGCAGGGTCGCGGTGGAAAACCCCCTGAATATCGTCTTTGATACGGGTAAACATGATTGCTTACTCTTTCTCTTCTTTTGTTTCAGTAGTGTGGATTTCCTGTGAGCCAGCCTGCTTTACTGACTTGTCAATCGAAGCCAAAATACCGCGTAAAATATTGAGCTCTTGAGATTCCGGTCGCGCGCGGTTAAACAACCTACGCAGCTTGGTCATTACAACACCAGGATGACTTTTACGAATGAATGACGTACCTTCTAGCGTTGTCTCTAGGTGTGCATAGAAACGCTCTAGGTCATCATTGAGCGGGTATTCCTCTTCTACACTTGGGTACGTCTCTCGATTTAAATACGCCATACGAATTTCGTAGCAAAGTGTTTGAACCGCTGCGGCTAAATTGAGCGAACTATATTCAGGGTTTGCTGGAATGCACATATGGAAGTGACACTGCTGCAATTCTTCGTTAGTTAAGCCGCTATTTTCACGGCCAAAAACCAAGGCAACGGGGTATTTTTCTACTTCTTGGATGAGTTTTTCGCCACAGTCGCGTGGACCAAGCATAGGCCAAGAGTGAGTTCGCGAGCGTGCCGATGTCCCGACGACTAAACCGCAATCTTTAACGGCTTCTTCTAGCGTATCAACGATTTTAGCGTTGGCCAGCACATCACCAGCCCCTGCGGCAAGGGCACTTGCTTGGCCATCGGGCTCATTCACTGGGTCGACGAGATACAAACTACTTAACCCCATGGTTTTCATGGCGCGGGCTGTCGAGCCGATATTTCCCGTGTGAGAGGTGTTAACTAAAATGATGCGAATATTTTCGAGCATGCCTGTGATACCTACGTACATTCTTCTTAAGATGACACTCACTCGCTGCGTATCACCTAACTAACTTCAATGGCGCTGAGTTTAACACATTGGCAGTATAGATGGCTATTCACAGGTGCCCCCAGACTAGCGTTCTAAAAGATGAACATCTTTTTGCAAAGGCGTGTGTTTTACCTATTTATAACTTGCCTCACCCCATGACCTCTTTTGCCCTTTATACAAATGTCGTTGTTACGTCGAATTAGACTTTTCTATTATGGGATTTCATTTGCATCGCTCACTGTTTCTGGTAGACTCCGCCCGTTTTCGAAAACAACTAGCTATTTTTTGTACAGCTAGATTGTTTCATTGGTCTTTTACAATTGGTGGTTTATCTATGCATCCTATGCTGAATATTGCTGTGCGCGCTGCGCGTGCGGCTGGAACAGTTATTGTTCGCGGTTTTGAAAAACATAACGAAGTAGCAACTGAGTCAAAAGGCTTAAATGACTTCGTTACACAAGTTGATAAAGAAGCAGAACAAGCAATTATTTATAAAATTCAGCAGTCATATCCAGAGCACTGTTTCCTAGGTGAAGAGTCTGGTGAAGTTCATGGCAAAGAAACAGATTATCAGTGGATTATTGATCCGCTGGACGGAACCACCAATTTTGTGAAAGGCATTCCTCACTTTGCCGTTTCAATTGCACTCCTTCACAAGGGACGTCTAGACCAAGCAGTTGTGTTTGACCCTATCCGCAGCGAACTATTTACCGCTAGCCGTGGTCAAGGCGCACAGCTCAACGGTTACCGTATTCGGGCGTCAAAGCCTCGTGATTTAAGCGAAACCATTATCGCTACCGGACTTCCGTTTAAGAACAAAGCTGCATTTGGTGAGTACGCATTAAGCCTAAACAAGATTTTCCATGAGGTGGGTGACATTCGCCGTGCAGGCAGTGCAGCACTTGATCTCGCTTACGTTGCTGCCGGCCGTCACGACGGATATTGGGAGCGCGGCATCAAATCTTGGGATATTGCAGCGGGTGAACTGATTGTTCGTGAAGCCGGCGGCCTAGTCACAGACTTTAAAGGCAACAATGACCCTTTACATAAAGGCGAAATCGTTGCGGGCAGCGCGAAAGTTGTTCAAGGTTTGGTTAAGCACCTAAAATAAACCGCTCTCAAGCACGGTTAGAATACACAGGCGCTATGATATATAGCGCCTTTTTTGTCTAAATTTGGTGACACTTATTTCAGTATTGGCCTGATACCTCAACGCATAAAAAAACCGCATCAATAATCAATAATGATGCGGTTTTTTGTTAGTTTAAAGCGGATAACACTAAGGCATTGGATCTAAATCTGCACCTTCTTTATCCACTTGCGGTGGCATTAGGTCTTCTTTACTGATACCTAATGCAAGTGCCACTGAACTTGCTATGTACACCGATGAGTAAGTACCTACCACTACACCAAATAATAATGCAGTGGCGAACCCATGAATAAGTGCCCCACCTTTGTAAAATAGCGCAACCAAAACTAACACTGTCGTTAATGAGGTGATAATAGTACGGTTTAGGGTCTGCGTTAGCGAGATGTTGATAATCTCAACAGGTTCACCTTTACGAATTTTGCGGAAGTTCTCACGAATACGGTCACACACAACAATGGTATCGTTAAGTGAATAACCAATTACCGCAAGCACCGCCGCAAGTACTGTTAGGTCAAATTCAATTTGAAGTACTGAAAACAGACCTAATGTCAGGATAACGTCGTGCATTAGCGCCGATACTGACCCCAAAGCAAAGCGCCATTCGAAGCGCATAGCCACATAAACCAAAATACATAGCAGTGCCACCAGCATGGCTAAACCGCCCTGCTCAGTTAGCTCTTCACCAACATTTGGACCTACGAACTCGATACGACGCATATCGACAGCCGTACCGTCAGCACGCAGTGCCTCTAGCACTTGCTCGCCAATAGTCACTGCCTTGACACCATCTCTCGGTGAAATACGAATAAGTACGTCTTGGCTGCTTCCGAAGTTTTGCACAATGGCATCTTCAAAATTAGCCTCGTTTAGCTGAACGCGAATAGCCTCTAAATTGGCTGAATCTTCGTAGCCCACCTCGATTAACGTACCGCCAGTAAAGTCTAAGCCCCAATTAAGGCTATTCACCCCAAGAGAAACAAAAGAGCCAATAATGAGAATTGTCGATAACACCATCGCAGGAAAGCGAAGGCGCATGAAATTAACGGTTTCGGATAATTTTAATAATTGCATTTTACGCTCCTTAAATCGCTAATTTCTCTACGCGTTTGCCGCCCCATACTGCGTTAACAATAACGCGAGTAACTAAAATAGCGGTAAACATCGAAGTTGCGATACCAATCATTAGCGTAATAGAGAAGCCTTTAATTGGGCCGGTGCCGACTGCGAACAAGATCAGACCAGCGATGAAAGTGGTGATATTCGCATCCAAAATGGTTGAGAATGCACTGTCGTAGCCGTGGTGGATAGCTTGCTGTGGACTGCGCCCATCGCGAAGCTCTTCTCGGATACGTTCGAAAATAAGTACGTTAGCGTCAACCGCCATACCCACGGTCAGTACGATACCTGCCATTCCCGGTAACGTAAGCGTTGCACCAGGGATCATCGACATAATGCCAACAATCATAACAAGGTTGGTAATAAGGGCTATGTTAGCTACAACGCCAAATGCTTTGTAGTAAATCAACATGAACAAGAGCACTGCTGCTAATCCATAGACGATGGCCTGCATACCTAGCTCGATATTTTCTTTACCCAAGCTTGGACCAACGGTACGCTCTTCGACGATTTGAATTGGCGCAATCAGCGCACCCGCGCGAAGTAATAAGGCTAAATCACGGGCTTCTTTGGGAGAATCAAGACCCGTAATTTGGAACTTACTACCAAGCTGCGCACGAATAGTGGCAACCGAGATAACTTGCTCTTCTTTTTCAAAAATAAGCTTGCCGTCTTTGTTGCGCTCACCCGTCGACTTGTACTCAATGAACACCGTTGCCATTGGTTTGCCAATATTGCCTCGTGTTGAGCGAGACATCTTATTGCCACCTTCAGAGTCTAGTGAGATGTTGACGTTTGGAAGACCGTATTCGTCTACCCCGCTGTTCGCATCGATAATGTGGCTACCGGTAAGCATAATGCGTTTTTCAAGTAGCTGTGGAATGCC
Source organism: Alteromonas sp. KUL106 (assembly GCF_009811415.1). GTDB lineage: Bacteria > Pseudomonadota > Gammaproteobacteria > Enterobacterales > Alteromonadaceae > Alteromonas. The sequence continues at coordinate 47,963 of NZ_BLIG01000001.1, forward strand.
CTGCTGATCTTCAATCACCTGTGAGCCAGGAGGTACGCGGCCATTCAGTGCGTCTCGAATATCGTTTTTCTGATCAACCATACGAAATTCTAGCGTCGCCGTTGCGTTTAGAATTTCTTTTGCACGCGCAGTATCTTGAATACCTGGTAACTGAACAACTATGCGCTCTGCGCCTTGTTTCTGAACAAGTGGTTCGGCCACGCCAAGCTGGTTGACACGGTTACGAATAATAGTGATGTTTTGCTTAACCGCATTATCGCGGATTTCTTGAAGTTTGCTTTCAGCGAAAACTGCGCGAAGCGTTAAATCATCAATTTGATTGAAGGTAAGATCACGGCTTTGATTGCGTAGGAAAAACTCGGCTTTGTCGAGCGTTTCTTCATCACGGAAAGTAATGTCGATGTGATCGTCTACTTGTTTAACACCACGGTAGCGAATACCTTCTTCTCGCAATGAAGTGCGGAAACCACTTTCCGCGTCTTCCAGAGACTTAGTGATCACTTCTGACATATCCACCTCCATCAAGAAGTGGACGCCACCGCGAAGATCAAGACCAAGCTTCATCGGCGTACCGCCTAAACCCTCAAGCCACTCTGGTGTATCTGGCGCCAAATTCATTGCCACGAAGTAGTCATCCCCGAGCACTTTTTCAAGTGTTTCGCGAGTCACTAGTTGTGTATCAGAATCAGAAACACGAACCAAAATTTGCTCATTTTCAAATTCGACGCGTTTGGGTGAGATGTTCTTCTCGGCAAGGGCCGCTTTAACTTGCTCTACTGTGGCCTCGGTCACCACAGCGTCTCGACCTGCTGAGATTTGTACAGCGTGGTCTTCGCCGTAAATATTAGGAAGCGCATAGAGTGCACACATTGCAACGACAATGAGTACACTCAATACCTTCCATATGGAGTTCTTGTTTAGCACTGGATAATCCTTTCGTGCCAAAACCGGGAAGCAACCCGGCCCCGGCGGTTGTTACTTACAGCGACTTCATTGTGCCTTTTGGCAGCACAGCAGTTACCGAAGACTTCTGAACAACGATGTTGTTTGACTCATTAAGTGCCACTTCGATGAAATCTTTTTCTTCTGACACTTTTGTGATTTTTCCTACCAAACCGCCTTGCGTAAGCACTTCATCACCTTTGCTTAGTGAAGACACAAGGTTTTTGTGCTCTTTAACACGCTTAGCCTGTGGGCGGTATAGTAAAAAGTAAAAAATAAGACCAAATACAGCTAACATGATGATCATTTCCATACCACCACCTTGCTGAGCACCGCCAGCTGATTGCGCGTAAGCGTTTGAGATAAATAGGCTCATAAAATTCCCCAAGTATTATCGTTGTTATAGTGCCGGAACCGGCAACCCTTTTTGTTCATAAAATTCTTGTACAAACTCGTCAAGCGTACCCGCGTCAATCGCATCGCGAAGACCCTGCATAACACGCTGATAGTAGCGAAGATTGTGAATCGTGTTTAGGCGCGCGCCCAAGATTTCGTTACACTTGTCCAAGTGATGTAGATATGAACGAGAATAATTTTTACAAGTGTAACAATCACAATTCTCGTCTAACGGTGACGTATCGTTTCTGTGCTTTGCATTACGAATCTTCACCACCCCTTCGGTCACGAACAAGTGACCGTTTCGGGCATTCCGCGTTGGCATTACACAGTCGAACATATCAATACCACGACGCACAGATTCAACCAAATCTTCAGGCTTGCCCACACCCATTAAGTAGCGCGGCTTATCTTCAGGAATTTTTGGTGCTGTGTGGTCTATGATGCGGATCATATCCTCTTTAGGCTCACCCACTGAAAGGCCACCGATGGCATATCCATCAAAGCCGATGGCTTCAAGGCCTGCAAGTGATACATCACGCAACCCTTCGTACATGCCACCTTGAATGATACCAAACAATGCTGCTGGGTTATCGCCGTGGGCGTCTTTACTGCGCTTTGCCCAACGAAGCGACATTTCCATTGAAACCCGTGCTTCCTGCTCGGTAGCAGGATATGGCGTGCACTCGTCAAAAATCATCACGATGTCTGAGCCAAGGTCGCGCTGGACTTCCATAGATTTCTCGGGCGTAAGAAGGATCTTTTCTCCATTGATTGGAGAGCGGAACGTTACCCCTTCCTCAGTAATCTTACGTAAATCACCAAGACTAAACACTTGGAAACCACCTGAGTCAGTAAGAATGGGTTTATCCCAATTCATAAAATCGTGCAGATCACCGTGCTGACGAATAATGCCAGTTCCAGGACGTAGCATTAAGTGAAACGTGTTTCCAAGACAGATGTGTGCACCGCTGTCTTTTAATTCTTCAGGGGTCATTCCCTTCACGGTACCGTAGGTACCTACAGGCATAAACGCTGGGGTTTCAACAACACCGCGCTCAAACACCAAACGACCGCGTCTGGCACGGCCTTCGGTTTTTAACAACTCAAATTGCATGTAAAAACATTCCCACTTTGATGCGCGTTTGCGCTGGGTATAAAAATAAATTGGCGGCGATTATACCAGTAATTCGGCTGAGATCATGCCCCGTATCTATGTTTATCTGTAACTAAACTAGTACGAGGCATGTAAACGCACTTATTTTTAGGCGCGTTCAATAAACATAGAATCACCATAGCTAAAGAATCGATACTCTTCGTTTATGGCTTCTTGGTAGGCATTCATGACGTTATCCTTGCCCGCAAACGCGCTAATTAGCATCATTAGCGTTGATTCGGGAAGGTGAAAGTTGGTGAACATGGCATCAACCACTTTAAATTCAAAACCCGGGTATATGAAGATCTCGGTATCTTCATTAAATGGTGCGATAACCTCTTTGTCACCACGTTCTGCGCTTGCTTTGGCCGCTGATTCGAGGGATCGAACGGACGTAGTGCCCACTGCAATAACACGTTTGCCATTCGCTTTCGTTTGCAAAACAGCATCAACGACGTCTTGCGGCACCTCTGCAAATTCTGCATGCATTTTGTGCTCTTGAATGTTGTCAACACGAACTGGCTGGAACGTCCCCGCTCCCACATGCAACGTAACAAATGCCAGGTTTACGCCTTTTTCTTTTAGCGCGCTTAATATAGCGTCATCGAAATGAAGCCCTGCTGTAGGGGCTGCCACAGCACCTGGTTTTTCACTGTAGACCGTCTGATACCGCTCTTTATCTGCGCTTTCATCGGGGCGGTCAATGTAAGGTGGAAGCGGCATATGGCCATGGGCTTCCAGCAGTGTTAATACGGTTTCATCATGGTCAAACTGCAATATGAACAACGCATCGTCTCTACCGGTAACTGTAACATTGACCTTTTCTTCTAGGACAAGCTTTGACCCCGGTTTAGGCGCTTTACTTGCGCGAACATGTGCAAGGGCGGTGTTGTCTGAGGTAATACGCTCGATCAGCACCTCTACTTGGCCGCCCGTTTCTTTTTTACCTAACAGGCGCGCAGGGATCACCCGGGTGTTGTTGAAAACCAACAAATCGCCTGGCTCTACGAATTTGAGCATATCAGCGAACATGGTGTGTTCTACATTGCCGCTCTTACCATCTAGATGTAATAAACGACTGGCAGTACGCTGTTGCGTTGGGTATTTGGCTATAAGTTTTTCGGGTAGCTCAAAGCTAAAATCTGATAGTTTCATAAATACAACAATATTGAGGTGTTAATGTTAGACCAAAGTGCAATGTTAAGTATCTTTTAAGTTAAGACTAAAGGCTAAAGAATTGGCTAAAGCTTACAAAAAAGAAAGCCAAAGCAAAAATCAAAACTTATACTTTTCAGATAGATACACCGTTTCGTATAATTTCAAATAACTAAGCATCAAAAGAGATACGTGCGAACAGCATTCTCTGATAGCACTATTTTTCTTAAACGCTTAAGATAAACGCAGATAGTGATGATGTTCTCCCAATAACATTCCTTATTATTTATACCCGGCATTTGCTGGGTATTTTTTTATCTGCGCATTTATCCCACGACTCTTTCGCTATATTGGCCCCTATATACAGGCCGCTCTATATAGACCGTTATATTGGCAGTTATTTAGGCGAACAAGCCTCTTCACACTTGCGGCAACCTTCAGCGATTATATTTTACGATGTTTATTGCTGAAGATCAGTTAAGATTTCTTCTAAAAGTGCAGCATCTAATGGACGAGCTTTCAACACGTACAAAATTTGTAAAAGCAAATCCGCACCCATTATACCTTTATTCACCTTGTTTCTGAGATTGTCTGCGCTTTGCTCAACCCCAATCTCCTCAAGCCTTTGGCTTAAAGCCTGATATTTTACGCCGCGTACAGACATTTCAGACTTCACGACTCTAGCCACCGTTTGTCGCCAAGCGTTTTTAGCTTTTATCGTCGTCAAGACGACCTCCAAAACCACACATTTGTGATATATATTTTACAAAAACACACTTTTTTACACTTAAAGCACACATTTAATGTTGACGATTATGGCACAACACGTCTACACTGCAAGTCAAGATATTGGCGAAAATGAAAATAGTCGTTACAGTACAGCGGGTGTTGTCACCTCGTATCGCTCTGCATAACCTAATAAATGGGCGTTGCAAGGCAAGCACCACCGACACGACATTCGTTTTCAATATTATCGCTTCAATAATCAAAGGAGAAAGGTATGAGCTGGGAACTGGAGAGCATCGAGAGCTTATTAAAAGAGCACGATGACTTTGTAGTAACGCGTGAGGAAAACTGTTTACTTATCGCCAATCAAGACGGCATTGATGCATGGCTTGCTATCAGCGGAGAACAGATTTTAGTGGAAAGCCTCTTGTTTGCTGCATCTGATGTGAAAGATAAATCTGCGTTAGACCATGAGATTCTGTCTACCCATATGGTATTTCCTCTTACCACCGTAGGCATTTCTAATATTGGTGGTGAGGAATACTACACCGCTTTTGGTGCACTAAGTGCCCAGTCAAAAGCCGAAAGTATTGTTATTGAAGTTGAAACCCTGTTTCAGAATGTTGCATCTTTCCTAGATGCCTACGAAACACACCTTAACTAAAATTTACTTCTTAAGGAGAAGCGAATGTCAGTGTGGAAAAAATTGATTACTGCAGTAAAAGGTGGTGCTACCGAAGCTGCTCAGTCTGTTGCAGACAGCCAGGCTATTCGAATTCTGGAGCAAGAAATCAGAGAAGCTAAAGAGGAACTGCGCAAGTCAGACCATGCACGCACGCAAATTTTGGCGAAGTGTAAGCTTTCTCAGCAGAAAGTCGATAGCTTTAACTCGTCAATTGCCGAATACGAAGAACATGCTCGCAAGGCTATTGATACCGATCGTCAACTCGCGCTTGACTGCGCTCAGAAAGTATCTGAACTGAAAGAAGAACGCGAACAGGAACAAGCCTATCTCGATCAGTTTAAGCAATCGGAAAAACAGCTAGCGCATAATATTCAGCAAGCTAAAGCAAACTTACGCCGATTAGAACAACAAGTGGATATGGTAAAAGCGACCGAAAGCGTTCAAAAGGCGCAGGTTGCTGTATCTTCACGTCACATGGGCGCAAATAGCAAAATGAAAACGGCGACAGAATCTTTGTCTCGTATTCAGGAAAAGCAAAAGATGCGCAACGCTGAACTACAAGCGGCGGAAGAGTTGGCCAGTGAAGAATCGAGCAGCGATCTAGAAAAGCGTCTTGCCGAAGCAGGTATAAAAGGCAGTAAAACATCGGCTGACGACGAGCTAGCCAGAATTCTTGGCAAGTAAGTAAATTAATGGGAGTTTTTTAGCTCCCATTTTCAATTCTTGTTACAAAATCATACCGTTAAACGCGCCGTATGGTGGTAACCTAACCTAGACAAATCAGGCACTTCAAGGCAGAGTAAGGGCACGCATAACAAGGGCTGTTTCTTTAATGTCTCCATGGATAAAACTGCGAAAGATCATGCTGCAATATTTTGCAGAATCACGCTGGTACACCATTGTCGGTGCGACTGCATTTTACGCTGTGACGAGTTATTGGCTGCTTTATGCTGCAAACGAGCATGATTTAATTACCAACGCCAACTTTATTTACTGGTTGGCGGTCACCGCCTCTACAGTGGGCTATGGTGATTTATCTCCCGTCACGCCAGCGGGAAAACTGGTTGTAGCGCTATACGTCATACCGCTTGGTTTAAGTATTTTCGCCATGGTAATTGGCCGGATTGCAGCTTGGGTTTCATTAACGTGGAAGAAAGGATTGTTGGGTATGAATAGCTTAATGCTAGATAAGCATATCTTAGTAATTGGATGGAATGAGCAGCGGACCATGCTGCTGCTCGATTTAATTCTAAAAGAACGCAATGACATGGCTGAGCGCCCAGACATTGTGTTGTGTGTAAAAGCCGACATTACCAACCCAATGCCTGGCGTGATTGAGTTTGTGAAGGTAGATTCCTTTAACAAAGACGAAGATATGGACCGCGCCTGCGTGTCTACAGCTAGAACCATTCTTATCGACAACCCGCAAGATGATGTCACCATGACCACTGCGCTATATTGTTCTAAACGCAATCCTGATGCACATCAAGTGGCCTATTTCCATGATGATAGTTTGGTCGGCCTACTTCAAGATCACTGTCCGAAAGTAGAGTGTACACCGAGTGTTGCCATTGAAATGCTTGTTAAAGCTGCATTTGACCCTGGCTCGAGCATGCTTCATCACGACTTGTTGAGTATTGATGAGGGACAAGCCCAATTTTCTGTACAAATTCCAACAAGCTGTTCAACCATTTCCGTTGCCAAGTTGTTTATCAATTTAAAACGTAAACACGACGCCATCTTCATTGGCTATGCGCCAAATGGCCTTGTTAAAGAAATGGTGGTGAACCCGCCGCTAGACGCGACATTAAACCCCGGCGACACCTTGTTTTATATTGCTGAGCGCCGCATTAACGAGATCAACTGGTCTTCATTGGACGCTGATTAAGAGGCGTAAACATGTTTAGTAAACTATTTAAAAAATCGGAACCGAAAAAACCTAAGTCGCCAGAAATAATGGGGCTGTATTTGGGTGGCTCTTTCGAGTTAGACAACTTGAAGCTTTCATTACTGGAACCGGAGTTGACCATTGAAGGGGCGGCTCGTTCCCAGTTAATTCAAGCTGTAGGTCAAGCTCCCCTTGATACTGGCGGTACCCTGCTGCGATTTTACACCGACGATGATGGTTTTTTACAAGTGGTGACCGACGGTGGTCTGTCAGAGAACCACATTACGGATGTGAAGCTGTGGCATTTCTATGAAACCAAAACCATTGGCAACACGGCACAGTGGAATGAGTGCTTGAAAAACGTTATCAGCCAACCTTCTTATGAGCTTGACGGTAAAGTGTTTACCCGAGTATGGGGAGCGGTAGGCGACGAGTCGCCGCCCGTTGCCGTCACTGAAACGACCTATGAAGAAGATGGTGATGTAAGTACCACTGACCAGTTTATGATGCTGTACGAACGGCCAATTAGTAACAACAGAGTAGAGACGTTACTTGTTGTGGGTGAAGAAAAACAAGTAGGCAATAATTTAGACAGATGTTTGGTTATTTCGACTGGGTTTGATGTTGAACCCGCCGATATCACTATAAATGGTTAATAAAAAAGGAACAGTTATGGACACGATCATGCAATCTCTTGCAGGCCTAGATAATTTTGCACTCTACTTCGGCTTGTCGATTGTCTTTTTGTTTATCTTCAAGTTGGTGTACGCATTGGTAACACCTCACGATGAATGGAAGCTAGTAAAAGAAGAGAAGAATGTGGCTGCCGCTATTGGCTTTGGTGGCGCTATTATTGGTTTTGCTATTGCCCTTGGCAGTGCAGCATCAAACTCTGTCGCTGTCGTAGACTTTGCTATATGGGCGCTAGTTGCGGTTGTAGCCCAATCTCTTGCGTTTGCCATTTTGCGTTTCAGCTTTATGCCAAAAATCGCTGAACGCATCAACAATAATGAAGTCTCAGCAGGTGTTATGCTTGCCAGCATGTCTATTGCCGTTGGCTTACTCAATGCCGCTTGCATGACCTATTAAGGGGGCAGCGATGACTGATAAACGAAATACACAGCGTGATGTTCATGAAAGCATGCAAGGCGAAGAGTCAACGCTAAAACGTACTAAGCATATTAACCTTAGTAGCATGCGTAAGGGTTTCAGTGTTAAGCCTCTCGCATTGGGCGTTGCCAGCGTTATCTTGAGCGGTTGTGGCGGAGAAAAAGAAGACGCCACTATTTACACATCACTAGAAGATTGTAAGCAAGACTACCCCGATGCGGTAGAGCGCTGCGAAGCTGCCTATCAAACAGCGGTGGATGAAGCCATGCGCACCAGCCCACGCTTTAGCTCTGAGTATGACTGTGAACATGAATTTGGTCCAAATCAATGCCAATATGTGAACAATAGCAGCGGCAGCTTTTTTATGCCTTTCATGGCAGGCTACATGGTAAGTTCTCTGCTCTCACCAAGCCGCTACTATTCACAACCCTTATATACGTCTTATTCTTACAATTCACCGTTCCGCTCTCGCTGGATAACGGCAGATGGCTATGTGTTCGATGGCGATATTCGAAAAAGGCAGTATCGCGTCAATAAAGATATCTACAAGCCAAGGCCCACCGTCAATCGCACGATGAAACGTGGCGGTTTCGGCAGCAGCGTGCGCGCTAAATCTTCATGGGGTAGCAGCAGCCGAAAAGGCGGCTGGGGCGGATAACTATGTTTAGAATGCCATGCCAGCCTCGCAAGGGATGGCAGCAGCTGGCCAATGAGTTCGGTTTTCATTTTCATACCATGTACGGTAAACCCTATTGGGATGAAACGGCCTACTATCAGTTTACCCTAGCGCAAATTGAAAACGACATTGAAGATCCTACCGCCGAGCTACATCAGATGTGTTTGGCGGTTACCGAGGATGTGGTGAATAGTGAGGCGTTACTTACTCGTTTCAGTATTCCTGAGCGTCACTGGGACATGGTAAGGAACAGCTGGCTTGAACGAGCGCCCAGCTTATACTCGCGACTGGATCTTGTGTATAGCGGCAAAGGCCCTGCTAAGTTATTGGAGAACAATGCAGATACGCCCACCAGCTTATACGAATCGGGATTTTGGCAATGGCTCTGGCTTTCGCAAAACGTAGACGCCGGCAAGCTTCCCCTGCACGCCGATCAGTTCAATAGCTTGCAAGAGAAGTTAGTTCATCGCTTTCGCGAAATAGCGTTGCACTACAATATTAACCAACTGCATATGGCGTGTTGTAAAGATACCGTGGAGGACCGCGGCACGGTGCAATACCTTCAAGACTGCGCCAAAGAAGCCGAGCTTTTGGCCGACTTTGTTTTTATTGAAGATATTGGATTGGCGGACACGGGGGTTTTTACCGATCTTGACGATGCCCCCATTACAGATTGCTTCAAGCTTTATCCTTGGGAATTTATGCTGCGCGAAGAGTTTGGCGACGTATTAGAAGACGCCCAGGTCAATTGGATAGAGCCAGCATGGAAATCAGTCATTTCCAACAAAGCCTTACTGCCTCTGCTTTGGAAGAAATTTAAAGGCCACCCTAACCTGCTTCCCGCTTATTTTTCAGATGAAATAGCGGCAAAAAACCTAGCGGGAAAATGGATTAAGAAGCCACTTTTTTCTCGAGAAGGCGCCAATGTGTCCCTCATTGAAAATGGCGTAGAAAGTGCACTTAGCGACGGCCCTTACGGCGAAGAAGGTTTTATTGTTCAGGCATTTGAACCTTTACCCGTATTCGATGGTAATCATACCCTTATAGGGAGTTGGTTGGTAGACGATATGCCAGCAGGTATTTCGGTACGCGAGGACGCGTCTGCCGTTACCCAAGATTTGTCTCGCTACCTTCCCCACATTATTTTGTAATTTTATACGGGGCCAAAACTTATGAAGCCGCTTTCTTTTCAAATTCGCGTGTTGCTCACCCTTGGGGCACTGTTAATTATTATCGAAATAGTCAATTTGCTTACGGGCAATGCGCTAAATCAGTTCGGCGTTGTCCCGCGTACACTCTCGTCGTTACCGTATATTTTTACAGCCCCTTTCCTTCACGGCACGCCTACCCACCTAATGGCTAACTTAGTGCCGCTTTTGTTGTTTATGTGGCTAACCATGCAATGGGGAAAGCGCACGTTTATTATCGCCACTGTGAGTGCACTTCTTATCGGCGGTTTGGGCGTGTGGTTATTTGGCAGAACGGCAACGCATATTGGCGCGAGCGGTATGGTATACGGCTATTTCGGCTTTCTCGTTCTGGCTGGTTTTCGCAGCAATAAAGTGCGTTATTTACTTATTTCACTGGTGGTTGCCGCTCTATACGGCGGAATGCTGGTAGGTGTACTTCCTACATCGAAATTTATTTCCTTTGAATATCATTTATTTGGCTTTATTGGTGGCTTATTTGCCGCATGGCACTGGGCACGCTAGTTAGTTTACGTATAATTGGCCACAACATAAGACGTTTTTTAAAAGATATGTCAGCAGTACAAGAACCGACTCAAAAAAACCAAGGCTTCTTTGGCAACCTCGCGTTTAACATCGTTATACCCGTGGTGCTGATGAGCTATGCAAGTTCCGAAGATTACCTAGGCCCTGCGTGGAGCATTGTCGCTGCATTAAGCTTTCCTATCGGCTACGGACTGTGGGATTTAAAAGAATCAGGAAAGGTCAATGGCTTTTCCGTATTGGGCATAATCAGCGTTCTACTTACCGGCGGTTTTAGTTTACTTAAACTTCCCGCTGAATATATTGCAATTAAAGAAGCCGCTATCCCCGGGATTATCGGCATTGCCGTACTGGTAACCCAATATTCTAATAAGCCGTTGGTCAAAATGCTTATTTTGAACGACCAGATCATAAACTGGCCGCACCTAAATCAAGTGTTAGACGCCAAAGGAAAACAGCCAGAGTTTAAAAAGAAGGTAGCGGTAAGCTCTTATATTGTTGCTAGCTCATTTTTTCTCTCTTCAGCACTAAATTATATCTTAGCCAAAATGATTTTGGTCAGTGAACCGGGCACGACGGCATACACTGAAGAGCTTGGCCGCATGACGGCGCTTAGCTATCCCGTGATTGTGATCCCGAGCATGATTTTGCTGATTGCTGCGCTGTGGTACCTTTTTGCTCAAATCAAAAAAATAACTGGCGAAGAACTCGATAACTTTATTAATCAATAACATTGTTAGGGCGTGTTGGTCTTTGCTGTGCGCATTTGCAGCAGCTTGTGCGCCATTTAGGCAAGACAACTGTTTGCAGGTCTAGTGGGCCTAAATCAAAAACAGTCAACGCAGAATAAATAGCTTACAAGCGCTGCCCGAAGGGCTGTTTCGCGATTAAAATGCTTTCATGCAGACCAAAAATTCGCACAAAAAATACCAGCACGCCTTAATATGAAGGGGCATTGAGCCCCTTTTTTAAATAGGTAAAAATACCTGCTCCTTTTAAGCCCAAAAGCCTTTCCCCTGCGTATACCTACTTTGTTGCATACTATTGGCATTAACACCGCAAACAAAAAATACGCTTACCTATGCTCATTATAAACAAGCTAAAGAAATCGTTTTCTGATACAGAAAAACCACTGCTTAACAATCTTAACCTTTCGCTTCATAGCGACGAATCACTCAGCATTCAGGGCGCATCCGGCTGTGGAAAATCTACCTTGCTTTCACTGATTGCTGGTTTTGACCATCCTGACAGTGGAGATATTATCATTGATAACTTGTCTGTTACTGAAAGTAAGAATAACGCTCACCGCATCGATCAATTCCGCAAGAATAAGATGGGTATCGTGTTTCAAAGCTTTAATTTGTTTGATTGCTTCAACGCATGGGACAACATTGCGTTCACCGCAAGGCTGAAGGGGAACTACGATAAAAAATACCAACAAGCGCTGATGGACCAACTGGGTATTTTATCAATTGCCAAAAAACCATTGAGTCAACTATCCGGCGGTGAACAACAGCGCTGCGCTATTGCGCGGGCACTAGTACATCGCCCTTCCCTTGTACTCGCCGACGAGCCTACCGGCAACTTGGACGAAGCCACCAGCGACAGTGTATCTGATTTACTCTATGAAACCTGCAAACAAGCAAATACCGCGTTAGTGGTGGTAACGCACAGCAACGATGTGGCCAAACGGGCAGACCGCGCTATGAGGCTACACAAAGGTGTATTAGAAAATGCGATGCCTGAGGATGCTTTTGCATCATCCACTTTTTAATGCATAACGTTCTAGTGACTCAAAACGAAGAATAAAAATGAATAGAACACGCTAGAGGAGAAGCCGTTGCGTACGTTTTTGCTCACTACCCTCGCCTTACTTGCCATGGTGCGAACGCGCCCATGGGAGCCTTTGCTCATTGTGTTTGCCATAGTATTGGCAAATGCCGGTTTGGTCACCGTGCTACTCATAAACGAAGGCGCTGCACAGGGGGAGCTACTGCAAAATAAACAAAGCCTTCTGACAAGTAGCCTTATAACGCCAACAGGCAACAAAGCCTATTTCACCAAAGAGCAATATTCGTTATTACGCAGAAATGGCTTTACTCAGCTTATTGCGTTTACTGCGCGAGATATAACGTTAACCTGTGACCGCCAAGCGCAAGAGAATAAAGGTAGCGCCAAGGTTACACTTTTAGGTATCGATTCTCAGCCACTTTTGGGAAGTCGATACCGCGGATTGTCTGCACCTGACCTGTCGTTTTTTCTAAACTCAGTCTCCACATCACCTGAATCATCAAAAAACAATACGCACTCATCTGGCGCACGGGTTTTCAGCCCGCCGTTAACTCGCCCATCTTTATCTAACCCATCGTTATCTAACCCAGCGTTATCTAACCCAGCGTTATCTAGCCCACCGTTATCTAGACAAGCTGGGCCAGACGTATTTTCGGTAAAGGGGCTTATACATCCTGCTACTAGCACCAAACTTGCTTGTCATAATCGTCATATGCCGTCGAAAGAAGCGTCTTCAGGCAATAATGAGACGCCTCTTCTCTGGCCAGCCAAGATAACAGCCAGTGTGACAAGCCTGGTACCTCAAAATACCCTGGTGATTTCCATTGAAGATTTTTATAAGGGCGGAGATCGTACAGAGAGTTCCGCGGTCTCTGAGCAATTACAGCTTAAGGGGTTTATTGCTTTAACTGCGCTTAACAACCAAGACATCAGCTTTATGGAAACGTTGCTGAGAATACCTGTTTCATTTAAGCGTTCAGATGCCATGAATGACACAGGCTCGTTACCCGATAGCTTCCGTTTAAATCTGTGGGCGATGAGTGCGCTCATGGGTGTCGTCGCTCTATTCATCGTGCTCAATGCGCTAAACCTCATGTACCGCACGCGTCTACCTAATATCATCCGCTTTCGTCAACTGGGTATTTCAGCCTCAATATTAACGCGCGCTTTATTCGCAGAACTATTGCTATATTGCCTCATCAGCATCCCTATTGGCATGTTTATGGGCTTTCAAACCGCGTCTTTCCTGTCCCCGGTAATTAGCGGTACCTTTGCGTCGTTGTTCGATGCGGTATTTATTAACCCTGATATTAATTTACTGTCGTTATTTGGTTTGGCGCTATTGGTTACATTTCTATCGCTGGTGCTGTTTGCTTGCATTCCGGTTTCGATGCTCTCACGGGCGCTTACGGTCAATCACGCAAAGAGCACAAAACGTGTATCACTCTTGTTCGTTCTACTTACAACCTTACTCACACTGCTGCTACTTTTTGCTGTTGAGCAGTATGTTGCCTCAACCGCTTCCGCACTTATCTTCGTTGCACTGCTTCTACTATCAAGCTGCGCGCTAGTACTGCTTTGGCTTCCCGTTTTCGCAAGGGCAATGACGAGGGTTGTACCGAGAAAATGGCCAATGTTTCATTATGTCATTGCCAATATGCACGCGCTATCGGGTAAAACACGCCTTGCAGTATGCGCTTTTTTCATCGCACTCACGGCCAATATCGGCATGAACACCATGACGGATAGCTTCAGAAATGCCACCGAACAATGGTTAGCACAGAGGCTTTACGCCCCCTTTTATTTATCCACCGACCAGCTGCTTTCAAGCGTTAACCTTTCACCATCGATTGCCACAACGCCGCTCTTAAAAGTACAAGGGGAAGTAACGGGTGTGAGCAGTCGCTTAGATAACGCGCTTCGAGTTCAAGACGCGCCATCAAAAATATCGATAAGCAGTTATCCTATTCATGACGCAGGAAAGCACGCGCTAGTATTTGATTCATTGCTACATTCATCCACTACCTCTACATCTCAATCATCGGCACAGTGGAATAATCAGCTAGATACCCTGTGGCAAAAGTTTGTTGGCGGTGAAGGCGTGTTTATTAATCAGCAGTTAGCGTATGAGAACGATATACAGCTAGGAGACATTTTAACCGTTTCAAATATAACCCTTGGACAGTCAGGCAACGCTACAGTTAATGCGCAAATATCACAGTCTGAATTACAGAAGAACTTAGCCGTCTTTTCAGATGTGCCTACGTGGAAAGTACTCGGTATTTACCCTGATTATGGAAATCTAAATGGTCAGGTATTAGTTCCACTTCCCTTCTTTGCAACGCAAGATGATACGGTCAAAAACGCATTATTTTCTGGCGTAATGGCGCTGTCCCCAAAGGACCAAACTCGTAAAGTTGAAAAGAAGAGCGCTCCAAATAAGAACGATAATGACGTTGAAAGAAGTGAAGGGTTTCCGGCCTTTGTTAAGGCAAACAGCCTTGAATTTAAAGCTCAAGTAGAAAAAGCGCTGAACGAACAACCCCACATGCAAGGCAAATACACCCTGTATGCTAAGCAAGACTTACTCGATGTTTCTATGCAAACCTTTGACCGGACCTTCGTGTTAACCAATGGTCTTAACATTACAACGCTGCTGGTTGCAGGTATAGCATTTGCAGTTTCACTTACGGTATTAACCCTTGGTAGCGCTGCACAGCTATCGGTGCTCAGGGCCATTGGAATAAGTCAAATCAAAGTAAAATTTGCCCTGTTTATGCAGTACATGTTGCTGTGTTTTGTTTCCGCGCTTCTCGCTATTCCTTTCGGTATCTATTTAGCTTACGTATTCATTCATTTGGTCAACAGACATGCGTTCAACTGGACATATCCGTTGGCTATTGACTTACCTGTAATCGCGTCAAGTGCAGGCTGGTCTCTGCTTATCGTATCGCTGGTACTTATGCTCCCACTAGGCAAGTTAAAGCCTAAAATCGATTTAAGGCAGGAGGTTCAGCTATGAGACAATACACGGCTAAGAAATCAACAACACACTTATCAAGATACTGTTATAAAACAATGGGTAAGGTTGTTAAAAGAACGAGCAGAGAAAGAGATCTGGCAAATAGCGTTCTCTGCAAAACTCAGTGTTATTGCCGTGTGTTGTTTATTAACCGCTTGCGGTTCGCCTGATGACGGTACGAACAATGAAGTAAATAACGCTCCGAACCGCTTCTTCGGAAACATGGAAACCAGCGCCCGCTTTGCTTCCGTAGAGCGTAATTCGCCCTTAACGCTACCTTCAGATCATAAAAGCCATCCTGACTTTCAGCTTGAATGGTGGTATCTAACCTTCGTTCTGGAAAATGAAACAGGCGAAGCGCTAGGCCTTCAATATACCCTCTTTCGTTTTAATACCAATGACGATGAGAATACCGATGCCACTAACGATAGCTGGTCAAACGGACAGCAATGGATGGGGCATGCCTCACTTCATACCATCAACACGCATTACTTTGAAGAAAGCTTTGCTTCAGGTGGCGTGGGCAACGCGTTTGTGAAATCACAACCGTTTAGTGCAGTGATAGATGATTGGACGTGGCAAGGTGTAGCGCAAGAATTAAATAACAATAGCGAACGCGAAAGCAAAGCTATGTTCCCCTCTACGTTGTCTTTTGCATTTGGACAGCCCAAGCAAGTTACGCCAACCACGTCAGAAAAAGAAGCGCAAAAGCCTTCAGAACCAACCGCAATAACGAAAGAGCAAAAGCTCAATAAAGCCGCTGTAGACGTTTCACTGCACCTTACTGCTTCAGGCCCTTTTGTGAAGCACGGAGAAAGAGGCTATAGCCAAAAGACCCAAGACGGACGGCTACGCTCTTATTACTACAGCCAGCCTTTTATTGAGGCTCAGGGCACGATTAACGTTGAAGGCAAAGTATTTAACGTAACAGGCAAAGGCTGGTTTGATCATGAATGGACCAGTCATTTGGCAAACAATCAAGCCATGGGCTGGGATTGGTTCTCACTGCACTTTGATAATGGCAGCAAGTTGATGGCTTTTCGCATGCACGCTACCAACCAGAACGAGAAAGATAGTGAAAATAGTGGCGAAAACCACATGAACGAGATCTACACGACCGCTAGCTATATCACTGAAAATGGAGACAAAGAAACCCTGAGCGCAGATGATATTTCTATCTCGCCGATACAGCGTGAAATGATAGAGCGGGAAAATCGCAGCCACCTTGTTCCTGTTCAATGGAAAATAATGATCCCGTCAAAAAACATCGATGTGTCTGTCTCTGCTTTTAAGAAAGACCAATGGAATGACAGCGTTTTCCCTTACTACGAAGGGCGCGTTGAAATAGAAGGAAGCCACTCGGGGAGTGGTTTTATGGAATTAACGGGGTACTAAGGACCTGTTGACCTACTTATTGTGATGCAACAAATGTACAGAAAAGAACATTAGGCCCTAGTAAATAGACCAGTTGATGCGTTCGCTAAGCGAGGTCAATGCGGCGACACCAAGCTGGGAATTACCGACGCTGTTGAGCGCGGGTGAGAATACGCAAATCGAGAATCGGCCAGGTACTACAGCAACAATACCACCGCCTACCCCGCTTTTGCCAGGCAAGCCTACCTTGAATGCGAAGCTACCGGCTTCATCGTACATGCCGCTGGTCGCTAGCAGGGCGTTCACCTGTTTGGTTTGGTACGGCGTAAGCACTTGCTCGTTGGCGCACGTTGAAAAACCGGCATTAGCAAGAAAACTGGTAGCGCGCGCCAAATCTTCACAGCTCATTTCTAATGCGCAGTTGTGGAAATAGTTTCGGAGCACATCTTCCACCTCATTTTCGAAGTTACCATAGGCTTTCATTAAATAAGCCATCGCCGCATTGCGAGAGCGGTGCTCAAATTCCGACTCTGCCACGATTTTGTTAACGACAATGTCTCCGTTACAGCTTAAGCGCCGTACGAAATCCCGCATGGCAATAAAGGGGGAGGCAAAACGGGACTGCACCATATCACTCACCACCAGCGCCCCGGCATTGATAAAGGGGTTACGTGGAATGCCGTTTTCATACTCTAACTGCACAAGCGAGTTAAACGGCAGACCCGAAGGCTCGCATCCTACGCGCTCCCACATCGTGTCACCATAGTGATTCATCGCCAACACTAAGTTGAACACCTTCGATATACTTTGAATAGAAAAAGGAACGCTTGCATCGCCAATAGAAGTAATTCGCCCTTCGATATCACAAATTGAAATACCAAACTGTCGCGGATTTACCGTCGCCAAAGCAGGAATGTAGTCAGCCACCTTCCCCATCCCCAACATAGGTTCCACTTCTTCAAAAATATCTTGAAGTAACGACAGCATTTCGTTTTCCATTCTCTGTAATGTCCTCATTCTTTACCGATAAAAAGAAAGCGCCTGTTATGCATAACATTGGCGCTTTACTTGTGACTTGGCAGATTTCAAATCAATAAAAGATTTGAATTAATTTTTTGCAGTGCCAATCCTCTTTAAATCATTAAAACCAACGTCGTGTTTGTCTGACGAGGGCTCTATGTTTGTAGATACTTTCTTTTCTTGAGGCGCGATCTTTAGCTACTGCTTTTTATTGATAAAACCGAAGATTTTCTTCGCGATATCCGTATTATCTATTTGCCCCATAAATGATTGATAGCCAGCACCAAAGGCAAACACCTCAACATCCACGCCCGTATGACCACCGGTCGTCCAGCCTGTGTTGGTTTTAGTGTCTAAGAAGGTTTTCACTGCCATAAAGCGTGTCTTATCATCTTGGTTAGATACGCTATCAAGCGTAGCAAGCTCTTCCTCGCTCAAAGTCAAACCAAGCTTATTCGCAACAAATTCGCCAGGATTGTCTTCGTTAGCCATTTCAAGCGCAATGGTCATCACCGATGCAGACATTGATTTCAAATGCTCTGGGCTCCAGCGGTAGTCGCCATTTGCCCCAATTGTTAAACCGCCCGTACTGTGATCAGCCGTTAGCACTACCAAGGTATCTGGATGCGCTGCGACGTAGTCGCGCAAATATTCCATTGTTAACGCTAAATCGTGCATTTCAGCCATCGCAGAAGCAATGTCATTAGAATGACCGGCCCAATCGACTTGGCTAGCTTCCACTAAAAGAAAGTAGCCATTGTCATTTTCTAAATGCTTAATCGCGTTTTCTACCAAGTACTCGAGGCGATTTTTTCGCTCGTCATCAAGTACTGCAGGAAGCGCGACAGGAGCAAATAAGCCCAGTACGTTGCTGCCTTGCGGTACTGTTGCTAATTGATCATATGAATCGGCGTGCACGTAGCCTGCGTCGATGAATTCGGCCAAGATGTCTCTGTCGTCACGTTCAAAATATGAGGTGCCGCCACCTAACATAACGTCTGCGACAAATTCACCGTCTACGCGAACATCGAAAAAATCCTCAGCGATTTCATTGTAATTCTTTCGGCTTTCATTGTGAGCGATATAAGAAGCCGGCGTCGCATGAACAATTTGAGAGGTTACCGCTAAACCCGTTCGCATGCCTTTACTTTTGGCATGATACATTACCGAGTTCACAGGCTGTTTATTTACATCGACGCCAATTGCACCATTATAAGACTTAATGCCGGTCGCAAGTGCTGTAGCCGCTGCCGCCGAGTCTGTTACATAGCCAGAAACCGATGCAGGGTAAGTCGACGCATTACCCACTAGAATATCGTCGAACACCACGGGTTCTATGTGGGGAGTAGAAGGGTCGTCGACATAGTTGCGATATGCCGTTGTATAAGCAGGCCCCATGCCGTCGGCCACAACCATAATAATATTTTTCGGTACCGATTCAGGCTGGACGTTATTTGAGTTGGCAGTATGACTTGAAGGTTCAGTGACACCGCAACTCGCAAGAACGGCGATTGACGCACAGCTTAAAACGGATGTGCGAAAAAATTGTTTAATCATTTAAACTTCCCTGAGTAAGTAAAGGTATCTGACCGCATTTTTCTAGATGCAGATACTAAGGAACGACGCTATCGCTCTCATTCGAAGTAAGTGCTTAAGTTTTATAAAGCGATAAAACCCGATAGTGTAATTCAGGCAAGCCAGATGCTCAAAGCTTTTGGATAAAATAACGTCTCCATAAGATGACCATCTGTTCACCCTTTAAAACTAGCGCCTGTCGGGGAAAGGTTTTTACTTTTCAGTCGTGTCTAAATATTCGCGCAGGCGCTGCTGTGCAACGTCGACGAGCATATCGGGCTGGAATTTTGAGATAAATCGATTACATCCCACCTTTTCTACCATCGCATCGTTGAAGCTACCGCTTAGCGACGTATTAAGCGCAATGAACAAGTCACTCATTCTTGGATCACTACGTACCTCAGATGTCAGGCGATACCCGTCCATCTCCGGCATTTCAGCATCGGTAAACATGAGTAATATCTCATCCGTGGGATTTTTTCCTTCATCAGCCCACTTCTTAAGCAAAGCCAATGCTTCAGCTCCGTTTTTACGTTCTATAATGGAAATGCCTAGCTGCTCAAGCGTATCTCTGATTTGTTTTCTTGCTGTGCTCGAATCGTCGACAATCAGCACTTTCTTACCCAAAAAGTGATTAACAATGTCTTTATCTAAGACCTCTTCGGAAATTGACGTGTCGTAATCGATAATTTCCGCCAGTACTTTTTCGACGTCAATGATCTCTACCAGCTCTTGTTTACCCTCAACATTCACCTGAGTTATGGCGGTTAAATAGTTCGACTTTCCAATTGCTGAAGGTGGCGGCTGTATCGCGCTCCAAGAAGTATTCACGATGTTCTTAACGTTACCAATGATAAAACCCTGAACACTTCTGTTATATTCAGTAATGATTACGTTTTTTGCGGTTTCTTCCGTGGATACGTTTCGCATTTTGATCGCCTGACGCAAATCGATAATAGGGATTGAACTCCCCCGATAGTTCATCACACCTCTGAGATTGTGGTGAGAGCCTGGCATGATGTTGAGTTTTGGAACATTAATGACTTCTTTAATTTTAAAGACGTTCATCGCAAAAATATGTCGCGTTCCAAGCTGAAACATCAATAATTCAAGCCTGTTTTCTCCAACAAGCTTGGTTCTTTGATCAACTGACGACAGTACACTGCTACTCATAAAACCCACTTTTTCTCATAATATCAATTAGCTAGCGAAAGTATTGTAGAAACGTCTCAGCTAAATTTACACGCAATAAATCTACCCTGACCACTCACACAATACCATTACCCTTTTTGCTAATAGACTGATTGCATAATCAACAGCGTGCTCAGTTTACAACACCAAAGCTAGGCAAACACGCCATTACTATTTGTTCCCGCGTCTGAAACAGCACTGTTCATCATCTTGGCTCTTTACCATGATGGTGATCGCTGCCTTAGTTCTCAGAGCAAGCTACCAACAATCCGCTGTAGCTCTCAACAGCGTTTGAGAGCCCGATATCCTATCGCACGCTTCCCCGATGCAATTATCTAACTCACCACACATAAACTACTTAATGGTATGTCCTTATACACACATTCACAAAATAAATGACCGCAATGCAAAATATATATTTCTCTTATCCCAATTCCGGCACTAGGATGAAATGGAATCAACGGGAACGCCCTACAGCGTAAACATAAACAACGTTAAGTATTTTAATTATAGTCGGGAGAGACGCTCATGTCGCAATATCAACAAGACATTGATAACTTCGCCACATTAAAGGCAGCACAAAACGGAACTTGGGAAGGCATTAATCCAGAGTTCGCTGCACGCATGAAGGTACAAAACCGTTTCAAGACTGGTTTAGACATTGCTCGCTACACTGCAAGCATCATGCGCAAAGACATGGCTGAATATGACGCAGATTCGTCTCAGTACACACAGTCGCTAGGCTGCTGGCATGGCTTTATAGGTCAACAGAAAATGCTTTCTGTTAAAAAGCATCAAGGCACAACCAATAAAAGTTACCTTTATCTTTCAGGCTGGATGGTAGCAGCACTACGTTCTGAATTTGGTCCTCTTCCTGACCAATCAATGCATGAGAAAACGTCAGTTTCTGCACTTATCGAAGAGCTTTACACTTTCCTTCGTCAAGCGGATGCGCGTGAACTGGGCGACCTATTCCACAAACTAGACGACGCTAAGAAAAACGGCGGTGATGTAGCTGCAATTCAAGCTGAAATCGACAACTACGAAACGCATGTAGTACCAATCATTGCTGACATCGACGCAGGCTTTGGTAACGAAGAAGCAACCTACTTACTTGCAAAACAAATGATTGAAGCGGGTGCATGCTGTATTCAAATTGAAAACCAAGTATCAGATGCGAAGCAATGTGGTCACCAAGACGGTAAAGTAACGGTACCACACGAAGATTTCCTAGCGAAAATTAACGCAGTACGTTACGCATTCCTTGAACTAGGTGTTGATGAAGGTGTAATTGTTGCACGTACTGACTCATTAGGTGCTGGTCTAACTCAGAAGATCCCTGTATCTACCTCAGAGGGCGACCTAGCCGCTCAGTACAACGCGTTCCTTAAAACTACTGAAGTTGCAGGTGTTGAAGACCTAACTGAAGGTGACCTAGTGCTTAAGCAAGGTGGCAAACTTGTTAAGCCTGAGCGCTTACCAAACGGTTTATTCCGCTTTAAAGACAACACTGGCTTTGACCGTGTAGTACTTGACTGTGTAACGTCACTTAAGCACGGTGCTGACCTGCTTTGGATTGAGACTGAAAAACCTCACGTTGGTCAAATCGCTGAAATGGTTAACGCTATTCGCGAGCAGGTACCAAACGCCAAGCTGGTATACAACAACTCTCCATCGTTCAACTGGACGCTTAACTTCCGCCAGCAAGTATTTGATGCTTGGAGCGAAGAAGGTAAAGATGTTTCTGGTTACGACCGCGCGAAACTGATGTCTGCTGACTACGATGACAGCGAACTTGCAACAGCGGCTGACGAGAAGATTAAGAGCTTCCAAGCTGATGCAGCACGTGAAGCAGGTATCTTCCACCACCTTATCACGCTACCGACTTATCATACGGCAGCACTGTCTACTGACAACCTTGCGAAAGGTTACTTCGGTGAAGAAGGCATGCTTGCTTATGTACGCGGCGTTCAGCGTCAAGAAATTCGCCAAGGTCTAGCGTGCGTTAAGCACCAAGCCATGGCAGGTTCTGACCTAGGTGATACGCACAAAGAGTACTTCTCTGGTGAAGGTGCACTAAAAGCGTCGGGTGAAGACAACACCATGAACCAGTTTGACGTATAAGGTCAAACAGCAATGAGTTAAACGGAAAGTATCCCAACCTTTCCTACAGGGCACCTTCGGGTGCCCTTTTTTGTGCGTATCATTCACTCCACTTATACTTTTTACGTTAAATAAAACAAACCATATTTTTATAACTTTCATAAAAAACCTGTATATTAATTAATTTTCAATAGCTTATAAGTATAAAAACACGCAAATTAAGACTAAACGCTTATCTGACATCGAAATAAAAAAGCTTTATAATAGCTGTGTTTAATTAGGTTTAAGAAGAGCATTAGAATAATGAATATAGCGAAGGTCGACCTGAATTTATTGGTTTATTTAGATGTGCTGTTACGCGAAGGAAGTGTAACGAAAGCCGCAAACCAGCTAAGCATTACTCAGCCAGCAATGAGTAACGGCCTAAAGCGCCTTCGCGATTTGTTTAAAGATCCGCTTTTAGTTCGTACCAGCGATGGAATGACCCCAACTAAACGCGCGTTAGAGCTGCAGCCTATTATTCGCGATGTACTTAGCCGATTAGAAAGCTCCATTCAGCCGGAAACTGATTTCGACCCTTTAACCAGTGACAGAACCTTCCGCATTATGACCAGTGACTATGCGGAAAGTACGTTGTTGCTAGAGTTAGTTGGACGGCTTGCCGATTTAGCACCTAATATTACCCTTGACCTTATTACACCGAGCGACGTGACGTTTCACGACGTTGAGCAAGGCAAAGTAGACATGGCAATCAACCGCTTCGACGAGCTTCCTCTGTCGTTTCACCAAAAAGTGATTTGGTATGATACCTTTAGCTGCGTAATGAGCGCCGACCATCCCCTTGTAGAAAAATGCAATCTTGAGGGTTACCTGAGCGCCCAACACATTTGGGTGAGTAAGACAGGGTTTGGCGTTGGCGTAGGTATCGATCCGAACGAAGTGCAAAAATTGGGTTGGGTTGATGCTGAACTAACAAAAATTGGTAAACAACGGGCAATTCGCGTGTTTACTCGCCATTACCATGCAGCCCTTCAAATTGCGAAAAAGCAGAAGCTTATTGCTACCTTGCCGAGTAAAGCTGCCCGCTTATTTAAACACGACCCTGACGTGGTGATTAAAGAGCCGCCTTTTGACATACCACCTATCGCGCTGAAAATGGCATGGAGTGCCCTACTTCATCACGATGCAGGTCACATTTGGTTGCGCCGATTAATCAGCGACGTGGCCAGTGAAATGAATGCAGGCTAAACATTCATAAGATATATGGCAAAAATACAAACCATAAATTAAAAAACTATCTCTATACACACTACACTGGGTTAACAGACAAATGTATAGAGGTAGTTATGCAAGGATATATTACTCGAGGCCGACTACAGGTTGCCGAACAGCTCGATAACTTTATTAATGAACAGGCACTTCCTGGTACGGGCGTAGATAAAGACACCTTCTGGAAAGGTGCAGAAACCCTCTTCGAAAAATTCATTCCTCAAAATCGCGCACTCCTAGAAAAGCGTGAACAACTACAGCGCGCTATCGATGATTATCACAAAGCCGGAAATCCAGTTAATGGTAGCGAATATAACGACTTTCTAAAAAACATTGGTTATCTTGTTGAACAGCCATCAGATGTAAGCGCCCAGACACAAAATGTCGATGCAGAAATTGCAACAATGGCAGGGCCACAGCTAGTTGTGCCCATCAATAACGCCCGCTACGCGCTAAACGCTGTCAACGCGCGCTGGGGAAGCTTATATGATGCTTTGTACGGTACTGACGTTATAAGCGATGAGGACGGCGCAGAGCCTGGCAAAAGCTACAACCCTGTGCGCGGTGCTAAAGTCGTTGCTAAAGCGAAAGACTATTTAGACAGTATGATTCCGCTCGCAAAGGGCAGCCATGCCGATGTTACGCAATACAAAATTGAAACAGGCAAGCTTTCCATCACGCTTTCAGACGGCGATGAAACTACCTTAGCAAATACTGAGCAATGGCAAGGTTACCAAGGCGATATCAGTGCCCCTTCGAGCCTGCTTTTCGCTCATAACGGTCTGCACTTTGAAATTCAACTGGACCCGACACATCCTATTGGCGAAAGCGATGCCGCAAACGTAAAAGACGTGCTGGTTGAAGCCGCGCTTACAACGATCATGGACTGCGAAGATTCCGTTGCTGCGGTCGACGCTGAGGACAAAACCTTGGTGTATAGCAACTGGTTAGGCCTGATGAAGGGCACGCTAAGCATTGAAATGACAAAAGGCGGCAAGCAGCTCGTTCGCGCTATGCACGACGATAGAAGCTATCAACCCTCTAAACACGCGTCAAAGAGTCAATTAATAGATGGAGAGCTGCGGCTCTCTGGTCGAAGCCTTATGTTCGTAAGAAACGTAGGCCATCTAATGACGAACAACGCCATGCTCTTTGACGGCGAAGAAGTGCCTGAAGGGATCATGGACGGGTTAGTCACCTCACTTATCGCAAAACATGATTTGTTAGGAAACAGCAAATTTAAAAACAGCCGCGAAGGCAGTATTTATATTGTTAAACCCAAAATGCACGGGCCTGAAGAGGTTGCCTTTTCTAACGCATTATTTGGCGCTATCGAGACCATTATCGACGTTCCAGCCAATACCCTTAAAATGGGCATTATGGATGAAGAGCGCCGCACGAGCATCAACCTTCAAGCGTGTATCGCCGAAGCAACTTCACGCGTTGTATTTATTAATACGGGCTTCTTAGACAGAACCGGTGACGAAATTCATACCTCAATGCTCGCTGGCCCTTTTGCAGAAAAAGCGGCACTAAAGTCTATGCCGTGGATAAAGGCTTATGAAACCGCAAACGTTGCTATAGGCCTTCGCTGCGGCCTTTCCGGTAAAGCACAAATCGGTAAAGGGATGTGGCCCATACCTGATGAAATGCAAAATATGATGACAACCAAAATAGGTCATCCAAAGGCCGGCGCGAATACCGCCTGGGTACCCTCTCCTACTGCAGCGACACTGCATGCACTTCATTATCACGATGTAAATGTGTTTGACGTTCAGAAGTCGTTAGATGAAAACTTCGACGGCTTAGCCGATATCTTGACCATTCCATTGTTAGAAGACGCCTCAACGCTTACTCGCGAAAGCATTAAGCGTGAAATAGACAACAATGTTCAGGGTATCTTAGGCTATGTGGTACGCTGGGTTCACCAAGGTGTAGGTTGCTCTAAAGTGCCAGACATCAACAATGTTGGGCTTATGGAAGATCGCGCGACCTTGCGTATTTCATCGCAGCACATTGCGAATTGGCTAGAACATGGCATTGTGAGTGTAGACCAAGTTAAAGAGTCGCTTGCACGTATGGCAGTGCTGGTAGATGAGCAAAACGCGGGCGACCCAGAATATATTCCAATGGCGCCTGATTTAGACAATTCAATTGGTTTCATGGCCGCAAGCGACCTTATCTTTAAAGGTAAAGAGCAGCCTAGTGGTTACACAGAGCCTCTGTTACACGCCCGTCGACGGGAGATGAAAGCGAAGCTTGCTGCCAAATAGGTTTAGTTATTAATAACTAAACGTCTAGGGCGCGTTGATCTTTGCTTTAAAAGTGCACAGCAAAAATCAACACGCCCGAGTACCAAAACCGTGCCCACCTGCTGTTATACCAGAGTTGGGCTTTTTTGTTATGGCCTCTTCTGCAGATGGCGTCTTTTTAGCTGAATGCTTCCCATTAGTACATAAATACGAGGTGCTCTACCTCATATTGTGTAGCGAGGGAGCGACACACTAGACTAAAGATTTCAACTAAATAGCCTCGCTATTTTGCCGTTATAGGGCCAGTAAACTAAGCTTTTGATAAGAGGTGAGACAATTACAGTAAAAACATAAAAAACGGCAATTGATTCCACCTTATTACTACGGAGTATGCACATGCAGCTAGCCTCGGCAACCATTCCTAATGATCTATTACAGGCGGGCATCACACAAATAGTCCCCATTTTTTCAGGCGGAGGAACGCGCCTTAGCGCACATATAGGCATAATCAAGGCATTGAACGATATGTGTATTGGCTTCGATACCTTAGTGGGTGTTTCAGGAGGCTCTATCGTCGCGTCACTCTATGCCAAAGGTTATTCTGTTGAACAAATGCGAGAGCTAGCGCTAGTTACTGACTTCAAACAATTTACCGAGTTTTCACTCATCAGGTTGCTTCGCGAGGGCGGACTTTCATCAGGGGATGTCTTTCAAAAATGGATAGATAAGCAACTCGACGGGGCTGTGTTTAGCGAGATGCCCATGGATTTAAATATATTAGCCACTGACGTAAACGGCGGCGGGCCTGTTTTATTTAACAAAAAGACGGCACCTGATATGAAAGTGTCTGAAGCTGTGCGTTACTCCATGTCTATCCCACTTATATTTTCGTTTAAGCCGTTCAAAGAGTATTTGCTAGTAGATGGCGCCATATTATCAGAAGACGCTCTCTTCGAGGATTGGCGAGGTGATGGCACGCCCTCAGTGTGTTTCAGACTTCAAAGTACTTTGCAAAAGCGCAAAGTTATAAAAAAGAATATGCTGCAGCTGCCTCAATACGTCGGCATGCTCATTCGTACATTTATGACAGCAATATCCAGGGAGTATGTGAACGCCAAATATTGGCACAATACAGTGGTGGTGAATACCGGCGAAATTTCAGCGGTAGACTTTTCTTTATCGCCGGAAATTAAAAACACCCTATTTGAGCTTGGGTATGCCACCACAAAAGAGTTTTTGCCCAAAAAGTGTGCGGGGGTTATGAAAAACAGTGCGCTTGATGTGTCTTAACCACTTTGCAAGCGCCTGTTCAATTAAATCTTATAAAAGTCTCGGTACCAATCGACAAAGGCCTTTACGCCGGTCTCTACATCTGTTGAAGGCTGATAACCGGTATCGTTCACCAGTGACGAGACGTCAGCATAGGTATCAGGCACATCGCCTGGCTGCATAGGAAGAAGTTCTTTCTTCGCCTCAATGCCTAATGCACTTTCTAGCGTCTCAATAAACTTCAGAAGGTGAACAGGCGTTTGTGCGCCAATGTTGTATACCTTGTATGGTGCCTTACTCGTGCTTGGATCTGGATTGCTGCCATCCCAGTTCTCATTGGGTTTCGCCACATTATCCAGTGAGCGAATAACCCCTTCAACAATGTCGTCAATATAAGTGAAGTCACGGCGGTGATTACCGTAGTTATAAACTTGAATAGTTTTGCCTTCTAATATGGCTTTGGTAAATTTGAACAGCGCCATATCTGGGCGGCCCCAGGGGCCGTAAACCGTGAAAAAGCGTAGCCCTGTTGTGGGCAAGTTATACAGGTGGCTATAAGTGTGCGCCATTAGCTCGTTCGCTTTTTTAGAAGCGGCATACAAGCTGACTTGATGATCGACATTGTGCTGTTCTGAGAACGGCATTGTTTCATTCGCGCCATAGACCGAGCTAGATGACGCATACACCAGGTGCTCGACTTTATTGTGGCGACACCCTTCTAAAACATTCACAAAACCAACGATATTGGAATCGACGTAAGCGTTCGGGTTCTCTAGGGAATAACGCACACCAGCTTGAGCAGCCAAATGCACCACTCTATCAAATTTGTGCTCTTCGAAAAGCGCAGCCATGTTATCGCGCTCTTCAACACCCATTTCTACGAAAGAAAATAAATCAGCAGCCGTTGATGATTTAATTTCGTCTAGACGAGCGTACTTTAAATTCACATCGTAATAATCGTTAATGTTGTCAATCCCGACAACTTGGTCACCACGATTGATAAGGTATTGCGATACAGCAGCTCCGATGAAACCAGCTGCGCCGGTGACTAAGATTTTCATTTATTGCTCCTTAACATCTTTTCTTTGGACAT
This sequence comes from Alteromonas sp. KUL106, assembly GCF_009811415.1. Classification (GTDB taxonomy): domain Bacteria; phylum Pseudomonadota; class Gammaproteobacteria; order Enterobacterales; family Alteromonadaceae; genus Alteromonas. The sequence continues at coordinate 76,386 of NZ_BLIG01000001.1, forward strand.
GATGACGATTTTCAACATCTCCTGTAACTGATTTGACAATGCTTCGCCAAAGTTTAGAGGCAGTATGTTTCACCAATATATTAAATGGCATTTTTAATAAATGTCCGCGAACGAAAGCTAACCACTGTGCTAGACCCCGAAACGTTACATCAACTAAGCGGTGATTTGCAGCAAGAACCTTACCAAATATAAAATCATTTAATCCTAATCTAATGCCCTTTGGTAATGGCTGTTTGAAGCGTCGATAAATGTGGGCTGGAATTTGTCTGTCAAAAACTCTTTCTAGATATCTAAATGCTAAAAATAATTCGTTTTCAAAGCCGGTGTTCCCCGCAAGGCTAAACAAATAACTTAATTCGACATCGTCATCAATGATTTCATCTAGCAATAACGATAAATCCGACAAATCTCTAAAACCGTTAGTAAATTCCTCTGAGAAAAACAAATGTATAGCGGAATGAAGGAACATTGCTGCAGGCCGAAGCACTTCAACACCGTACTCTGTTTCTCTAGTTGAACTTATAAAGAGGTCAATGTCTGGCGCTCGACCACTTACAATGGGAATAATGTTGTGGTGAACATCTAAAACAGTTCCTCGCTGAAAATGGCGTAAAGGAGGAATTTCGTGGGCCCACTCTCGGTAATACTTCTGGTCATATTCAGATTGTGTATCCGAGACAAAGCCAAACAAGTGAAGTGCTCTTTCAACTTTCGGAATATCACTTTTAAGCACCAAAAGATCGATATCTGAAAAAATTCTCCCCTTTGCAGCGCAACTGTCGGCAACTACGTACCCCGCTCCCTTTAACACAATCAACTTTCTATTTAATGCCTCAGAAATTTTTGTATTAACGAATTTCACTTCATTTTTTACTTGATTGTGGAAAAGGGTTTCATGACGGATACTCGCAACGAAATGAGCATGTACTTGAGACGGTATATGAAAATTCTTAGCTTTGTCACGCAAAAGTATTGAAGCGACTCTCGGTAGCAAAGAATTAGCCCGAGCAACAAGAATCACGTCACGCCATTCTGAAGTCGAAAGCGAATCAGAGTGGTTACCCGTCAAAATATCCGTTAAGATTTTTTGCATACAGCGAGACACTAAATTTGCACCTCGTTTTCCAAGATATTCCTCAACTCATCTACGTTACTGTATGTCGCTTCTAATAGAAGAAGATTAGGTAGTTTTCTAGAGATGAACTCGAAACCTTCGTGACCAAATAAGTCAAAATTAAAAGCGTTTTCAATCAGCATATTTAATGTGGAAAGCTGAGTCATAGAAAAGATTTCTGTCGTGCTACCAGCAGCATACTTCGGAAAAACCACAGCAAATAAGTCGGCACTCTCTGCACACCGCCTTACAGAATCAGCGGGAGGCCTTACATGTGCTACATCACCTTTCTGAGTATCTGTCGCGATATCAGAAATAAAAGCTTCGGGAAACCAGTCTTTAACAAGTGATATAGAATTATTTTTTAAACATATGGGGCGAACGAAAGGTAAAACTTTCCCTGTCTCTGTATCTAGCACCGCCATTTCGTCAGACAATAATCGCCAACCAGACATTGCGAGATAAGCACATAATGTACTCTTCCCCGAGCCGGGTGGTGCAGGAAAAATGACAGCTTTACCATTTTTTTCGAGTACAGCAGCGTGGAAGATTAAATATTTATGATAAAAGTTTGCAACACACCAATTCATTCCCCATTCGAATAGAGGGTATGCATGTGCCGAAGGCAACGGCTTAAACGGAATATGTCCATCCAACTTGAACACAGCCTGACTTCTGATGAATCGACGAAAATTCGAAGGCTTTTCTACTGAAATATTAAAATCGAACCAATCTGAGTGTACAGAGACTTCATAATCTCGATAAAGCTCTGCAATAGTTTTTGTAACCTGTGAAAAAGAAGAACTTACATTCACTGATATCAAGCCAAATTCGATATTCAATTCAGATTCTTTTACAGCATTCAGGTATTGAGTATCGGCTAACTCTGACAATAACAAAGCACTACACCCCAGAAAACTATTAATCTATCAGGTTATTTTGAGAAAGTAAGTCAGTGAGTTCAGCAATATCGTCCTTAGTAAGACCAAAGTCACACTCACTCATTTTCGGCAACGCGGGAAAGTTAGCGGAACTCTTCCACGCCTTTACATAGCTCTCATATTTCTGTGGGAGGAATAGCACTCGGTAAGAGGGTATATGCTGAACTGCAACTCCTGAACAATCAGGAGCACAAAAAACACTAATGGACTGCAACTAAATCAACTCTACGATCAGTATGTAGCTCGGACAGCGTCAACTACATCCGACTCTTGAAATACACCGCTGTCAATATCGTCGTAAAGGCCTTGAACGTAAGCACGAGCACTCGATTCACTCGTTCCGTTAGGAAGCGGATATAATCCACTTCGAGCATTCAGATATGCAACAACTAAAGCTTCGTTAGTCGCATAGTAATAGTCTCTGCTGGATATCAAAAAGTTTCGAATGGTCTTATCGCTTTTACTTGAAAAGCCAAAAGGTGGACGAGTTTCGTCAAAAACATCTTTCCATTTAAAATTTGTAACAGCTTCGGATGTAGGTTGTGGCCTACTACCATTAAGAACCTTTTTCCATATGTAAGGAGATTCGCCTTTGATATTTGCTGTGGTGCAATCTCTCGCCTGTGACAAATTTCCCGACAAATTACCAGAAACAGAACATCCTGTTGCAGAGCCTGAGCCTCCAGCCCACGCTGTTTTGGAAGCAATAGCAGCTACGATCCCACCGGCTGCAGCCTTTGTGATAAATTTACGGCGCGAGCTCATACCTCTATCAATATCCTTATTAGTGTTCGAATGCTTCATATATTTCTCGGGTCTTATTAATTACAGCGTTAGAAAGAATTAAAAGCAAAAAAAAGAGCCAACCATAAAATCCAATCATATCATAAACTTACCTAACACCTTGAGGTGAGGCGTCAAAAAACCTGACAGTTCACACACTTCAACTGGCGACTTTTAGACAAAGTATAGCTTAAATAAAAACCAAATTACTATAAGTAAGAAAACAATTCTTTACCTAGTTCTCCGCATTATATCTCACAGTGTGTCAGTTTTTAACATCTCTAATAAGATTATGAACATACTTAACAGGAATCGCATAAGAAATACCTGTTGGCGAAGACAAAGCACTTTCTTTCGTGTCTTTAACTAAGACTTTATTTATTACTCCAATAACCTCACCAGTCGTTGGGCTGTACAAAGGGCTACCACTGTTGCCAGGGTAGGCGATTGCATCCAATTGATAGATTAGACTTACATTTTGAAGGCGGTTCATCATCTCGATTGTTAGCTGATTGCTATTTGAAGCGGGAATTGCATCTGGTGTTATAGCTGATATATATCCTCTATGTGTAGCTGGATATAGGCCTAAAATAGCACCAATTGGAAAACCTGTGAGCGCAACCTCCGACCCTGGCAGCATCAATTCTTCGCTTCCTAGTTCAAGCGCATTTAGCGGAGAATCTAGCTTTAACAAGGCTAGGTCATGCTTGGGATCTATTTTGACAACCTCTGCCCTTATTTTTTTTACCACGCTACCTTGTCCGCTAAGGACCACATAATTTTCTACGATAGTCGGGTCCAAGTCTTCTGACACAACATGGTAATTCGTAATTGCAAAGTGGCCGTCAGCAACGACGAAGCCAGTTCCTAAAACTCGAGGAGATGAATGTTTAATAGGTGCGTCAATAGCTATGGCGATAGTGCTTTTTGAAACTAACTTAACTACATCAGTAAAATTATGAACTTCGTGTTGTTCTGCTCTAAGTACTGTTCCTAGCGTAGTTAACAAAAAAAGCGTACTAATATAAAACATTTTCATATATTTTTCGTCCATTGAGAGTTAGCTTAGAGTTTAAATCAAAAACTATGTACTAAGACATATGTTATTTCTTAAACAAATAACTCTCCTATTGATATCACCGCTTGTGATAAGTTTACTTTTAATTTCTGCGTCTTTTATTTTTAAAAGCGCAGAGAATGGTAAGGCCGCCAAACGTTTACTCATCTCAGGTTTTCTCATATTGCTAGTTTTTTCACAACCATGGGTTTCCGACGTTTTACTCTATCCACTAGAGCATAGTCGTGAACCATACAAATTAGCAGAAATAGTAGAAAGTGATGCGATTTTTGTCCCTGCTTGCTATTACCAGACTCGCTATAATTTACCTGAAATTTCACGGTGGCATGAATGTTCACTGCAGCGCTTAGTTCAAGCTAAAATCCTATCTGAAAAGCTACATCTGCCAATCGTCGTGACAGGTGGCAACTTTCTAGCCGACAAAACCGTAAGTTACTCAGAAAAAGCGAAGAGCTTACTTGAGATGTTGGGAGTTCCCTCGGAAAATATTATTTCAATACCCAATGGCACTACTACTTTCTCTGAATTTAAAGCCTTAAGAAACCTATTCAATCAAAAGCGAATTATAACGATAACAAGTGCTACACATCGTATACGGGTTAGGATGATAAGTGAACAATTAGGAATAAAATCTAAAATCATAAGCGTAGATTTTCAAAGCTCAGGAGAGTTAAAGCCTTTCATAACTACTCCGTCAATTCTCGCGCTCGAAAGAGTCAGGAAAGCAATATATGAGTACTTAGCCATTACCAAGCACAAAATGATGATGAAAATAGTATAAAAGGATTAAATAATTTGTGAAAAATATTTGCTAAACTGATTTGAAGGATGATTTTTGTGTGGACCAAAGTTTAGTGGCTAATAAAACAATCATAGGGCGCGTAAAGTCAATCGTCGGCCGAGACAGCAAATTGGGCAAAGCACTTGGAGGCTTAGAAAAGCTTCAGGAAGCCAAATTCATTTCGAAACACTTTTCTGAGTTTCTTGAGCCCGTGGTTGCACAATCCAGCAATACGCGTGCAGAGAGTTATAACATTAGACATAAAGTTTACTGTGAAGAACTCGGGTTTGAACCATGCAGAGATAACCTCCTCGAGACAGACGAATTCGATCGTTTTTCTAGCCCTTGCTTGATTAAGCACAGGCGCTCAGGTCATTATGCTGGAACAGTCCGTTTAGTCAGGCCACAGTTTGAAGACCAACTCCTTCCCATTGAAAAATATTGTATTAACTCAATCACTCATGAAACTCTAGACCCGCGCAACTTTGCGCGGAAAGATATTTGCGAAATTTCTCGACTTGCTGTCCCACTTGAATTCCGTAAGCGTCAAATGGACCGATTCTCTGGGGCTGCGACCGGTGTAATTAATGAGCATACTTATTCCGAGAATGAATTAAGGTGTTTCCCATTTATCGCTATTGGGCTTTATTTTTCTGCTGCCGCCTTAGTTATTCATAATGACATAAAACATACGTACGTTATGATGGAGCCTCGTCTTGCCCGAAGTATGAGGTTTGTCGGTATTCAGTTTGAGCAGGTGGGCCCCGTTATCGACTATCATGGCAAGCGTGCTCCATACTATATAAATCCATCACTTCTCTACGCCAACTTAAGGCCTAGCTTTAGGTTAATGTTGAAGAACATTCAACATCAGGTTGAGAAATACCCTCGAGACTAGAGAATTGTCTAAATCGAATAATTGCCGTTCTCGGACCTAGTAATAGTGAGTCAGTACTTTGTATATTAGTCTTGCACTTTAATTTCGAGCGCCTCAGGAAACCTTTATGAGAACACCAAACTTCGATTTAGATAATTTGACAAACCTTCTATTGAAATCGGGCTTTCAAGCATCACAGGTTTTCGCAGTAGATAAGGACGATGCTTACCTCACGTACCCCGAAAAAAACCCTGCTTTACTCGTTGTCAAACCGTATCCTTCTGAATCAGACAAAACCTCGCGGTATAGCGAAATCATAAAACTAATAGAACTTGCGAAATATTATGATTTTGCTGTGCACCCCTACAGTAAGGGTGCGAACTTAGGCTATGGTGGTAAAGAACCCTACGACCAAAATTGTATTGCTTTGGATTTAAGCGCATTCAAAAGAATAACTAACTACAAGAAAACAAGCGGACACGTGACAATAGAGCCTGGGGTATCGCAAGAAGCCATTAGTACATTTTTGATTAAGAATGGTGATATTCATATACATGACACTACGGGAGCGCCAAAATGTGCAAGTGTTGTTGGTAACTACCTTGAGCGTGGTTTTGGTCATACTCCACTCGCTGAGCACGTTAAGAATATTCTTCATGCGGAAATTATCACTCCCAATAATAAAAACGAGGCACCCACACATTTTGTGACATCAACCGACGGTACCACGTTTGAAATTAACGGAAGAATAGAGTCCAGAACCTATAGCATCGGCCCTGACCTCACTGGGCTCGTAATTCAAAATAATGTATCAATTGTAACAAGCCTCACCATAAAGCTTTTGAAAAAACCAGAATGTTTCGTTGCTTATTTCATCCCATTTAGCAAAGAAGATAGTGAAAAAATGATTGATACTTGTGCAATGCTGAGAAAACAAAACACCATACACAGCGCTGCTCATATCGGAAACAGTATGAAGACGCTCCAGTTACTTGCTGCAGAATTTCCGGAACTACTCAAATCTTATGATTATGATGAGATAAACAAGTTGATCATTAATTTCGGTATAGATGATTGGACGTTGTCTGGAGGAATGTACGGAACGCAAAACCAAGTTAAAGCGCATATAAAAGATCTAAAGACCGCAATGAAGAAGTTGGGTTTAAAACCTTTATTTATAGACAAAAGAAAACTCAGCTTTATTCAGAGTACGTTGTCTTTTTCACCCAAATATAACAAGGCTTTGGTTAAAAAACTAATTTCCAGTGATAGCGGTCTGGCTAGAAAAATAGGCGCTAAACTTGCGTTAAGGAAAAGCCTTTTGGAATTGTGTAAGATAAAGCAAGGAATCCCTAGCAATGAATTTCTTCGAACTATCTACTGGAGAAACCTACACAAATTGAGAGATTCAGTCCCAAATCCAAGTAAGGATAAAGTCGGTTTATTGTGGGGAGCGCCTTGCTCAGAAATATCGAGCAAAGACTTTCAATTAATTACCTCTGTTATGAATGAAACATGTAAGAAGTATGGCCTTGAAAGTCCAATCTCAGTAACCCTCATAAATGAAAGGACAATGGAGTGTGTACTTTCTCTTTCGTGGGATAGACAAAAAGAGAAAGAGGAAGAACAAGCTTTAGCTTGCTATCAAGAAATAATGCTTAAATGTGCTTCCATGGGCTTCCTTCAATATAGGATGTCTACGCTTTCCAATCACTTTCTAAATCGTCAGCATTTACCGCTACCTATTGAGCTCCCTGAACTTAAATCGTATTTTGATCCTTGCAATGTAATCTCTCCTTCAAAGTATCAATTAGTGTCTACAAATTTTACAAAAAAAAACCAAGAGAATAACAAAACAATATAAATCATGCACTTATAAAGTGGCACGCTGCATGCTTATATTAAAAATGTAAAACAGACCTACTGTTCAAAACAACGGAGCGTGGAAAATGAAATTTGCAACAACTATCAAATATGCAGCGATTGCGGGAGCGCTTGTTGCTGCTTCAAATGCAACTGCTGGTGTGTCTGCAACAGCTTATTTAGAATTAAATGATCTTGTTGTTCAAATCGATACCGATGGCGACTTGGTTCCAGATCAAGTTAATCCTCTTGCTTTTATCTCTATCCTTGGTGGTGGTTCAAGGTCAACAAGTACTTTCGCCGACAACAATGGTGTTTCAGACTCAGACTTAGATTCACAAACTTCTGCAACAGCTGATTCTGATGCTGATTTGCTTTGCGTTGGTGCATCTTGCGGAGTGTTAGGCCTTACCAACAACGGCCAGTCTGTTGACGGCGGTAATTTAGTTGCAAGTGATGCGTTTTATTATTCAGTCGCTGACGCTCAAGTAACAGGGAGTGCAATTGGTTCTGGTGCTACTGGTTTTACATACGCGGATGCGGGTATTGCAGCTGGTAACAATGAAAGCGCTGGCTCTAATAGTAATATCGCTAACGATATACTTACAACCTTTACACTCGGTGTGTTGACAGATATTAACGTCAGATTTAGTGCACTAATGGATTATTTAGTTGATGCATTTATCTCGTCTGATATCGCTAATGATAGTTTAAGAGCTGCTACATCTACCGCTAAAGCGACATTTGGAATTGAGTTAGTAAGCTTTAACACTGGAGATACAGTGTCTCTCACAGGTGGCCCATCAAGTGTGACATTTAACGATATCGCAATTGACCAACCTGGACTAGGCGATTTAATCGTTCGTTCAGGTAACGACGTAGATTTCACGTCAGGCTGGGCAAACGTTAGTGCTGGTACTTATCAGTTAACGATTTCTCAGTCATCAACGGTTCAAACCACGCTTGTTCCAGCACCCACTACACTAGCGATGGCTGCATTTGGTTTGCTTGGCTTGGGCTTAACAGCTCGCCGTAGAAAACAAAAGTAAACATTATTTTAATGAAAAAAGCCGGATTATAATCCGGCTTTTTTTTTGTACTATGTTAATACTTCTTGTTAGTCATTAAAAAGCACGATACCTTTATTAAGGTAAATTCACGGACGTTAGAAGTGTTAAAATGCTAATAAAAAAAAATATCAGATTTGCCGTTGCTCTAGCCTTAGTAACTTGTATAGGTTGCTCTCCAACGGGTCAAAAAGACTATATTCAACTGACCAAAGCTGCAATTGAGGAAGGACAAACAAAGGAGGCTGAAGTATTAATAAAACAAGCAATGAGTGAGCAGCCAACGTCTGCCCTTAGATTGTTACTTACAGAGGTTTACTTGTTAAATGGCAACACAATCGGCGCTATACAGCAGATCGAGAAAATCGATGTTGAAACACTCTCCCCACCTGAGCAAAACAAAGCTGAAAGCTTAAATGCGCACTTAGCTATTCTTAACTTTGATATTAGCTACCAGAGACTTTCAGAAAGCGAAGCCAAATGCCAAGAGTGCCGATTTATAGAAGCATGGGCAAGGTTAGCATCCTCAAATTCAGTAGATTTACAAAAGATTGATAGCGACACGATTGCGTATAAAGTCTTTGAAGCATTTAACAACAGTACCCTTTCACGTTTAGATATTTCATCATTAATTAATAGTTCGACGTCTGATATTGAACTTCTTGTTATAGGGGATTTATTGAGAAGAGCAAATAACCTAGACGGAATGATTACAGCTTACAATGCATATAAAAAACATTACCCTAACGTTTTAAATATTAATTTGCCATTGGCTCAAGCAATGCTCATTAAAAATGATATTAAAAGAGCTAAAGAACTTGTTTACCCAGTCCTTGGAAAATTTTCTAAAAACCCAATGGCTAACTATCTTAATAGCTTAATTTTATTGAGCGAGAATAAAAAAATTGAGGCATACAGTGCTATCTCGTTAGCCGACAGCTATGGAATGAACTCTCCTTCTGTTTCGTTGACGAAAGGGCTTTTAGAGTTCAACTCTCAAAATTATGAATCAGCGCTAAGCAGCTTTGAGAAAGCATCCCAGATGGCGCCAGACAACGAATTAGCCAATACAATGCTTGTCGCGACTAAGGTCAAATTAGGGATTACTGATGACGCTTTAGAAAGCTTGGCAACCCAAGACAGTTTTTCAGAGCTGGATGTATCTACTATAGGGCAACTCATTGGAACTGAGAGGCAGTCCAGAGAATGGGTGACCTTACAATCAAAGCTATCTCAAAGTGAATCTCCGAGAGCAAGAGTTCTTAGTGGGCTTATCGAGTTGGCACGTGAAGGCAGTTCTGAAACGTTGAGCAAACCAGGGGACACTTCAGATAGCACTTATAATCTCATTCAAGTTGCAATGATGATGAACAAAGCTCAATTTGACGATGCTCTAATTTATGTTGACGAATGGCTGGAAAAAACAAGCGACAAAGTAAAAGTCATGAACTACAAAGCAGCCATTCTTATTGCTAAAGGTGACAGAAACGGCGCAACATCAGTTTATGAAGACTCATTGGAGCTTTTGCCTACAAATAGAGCCGCTCACATGTTCATGGCTCAGTCTGCAGCAAAGAATAAAGATTATGAGGGTGCATTGTTATCTCTAGATAAAATACTAGAAAACAATCTCAACGATGTCGTTGTATTGAAACTATACCTTGCCTTCCAAAAGCTTTCTAAAAGTGAAAAATACGAATCGAAATTACATAGCTATATTGATAACGCTATTGCAGAATTTGACGACAATGTACTTTTTAAATTAATGAAAGCGGGTATTTTCGCTACTCAAGGAGCGAATGAACTTGCTTACAAAGTTCTAGACACTGTCGATACCGATAAGGCAAAGTTAATAAATCAGTACTGGGAGTTGCAATTTTACCTTGCTAGCCGTTCAAATAACGAAAATCAATCAAGAGATATTATCAAGGCATGGAATAAACAGTTCCCCGATAGCACACGCCCGAATATCGCGTTTGCAACTTATCTTGAGAAAGCTGGTCAACTTGAAGAAGCTATTTCAGCATTGGAACAAATCCCTCGCTCTCTTGATCAACCAAAAGATAGCCTTGCGCTGGATGCAAAACTAGCGTCACTCTACATATATCAAGGGAACTTATCTAAAGCGAAGTATAAAATTAATCAACTTGAGGAAAAATCCAACCTGCCAATGGGGTTATTGGATTACCTAAAAGGCACGTACGCGATAAAGCAAAATAATTTAGAGGAAGCGGTTTCGTTCCTTTCAAAAGCATACGGCGAAACTGGTAACTCTCATACGCTTAAATTGCTTTATGCACTTAAACTTAGGCGCGGAGCTGTAGACAACAGCATTCTCAAAGATCACCTTAGTCAGCATCCTAACGACCTATCGATAAAAGCACTATTAGCTGAGTCATTAATAGGGAAAGATAATGCTGAATCTATAGCTATATTTGAAGAAATAGTAAGTCAAACTAGTGGCAATACCGATGTATTAAATAACTATGCATGGGTTCTGCACCTTAGCGGCAAAAGCGACAAAGCTCTCAGAATAGCTAAGAGTGTGGTCGAATTGAATACTTCAAACCAAGAGTATTTAGATACCTTATTTCGAATTTTAACCTCCACTAACAGTTACACTGAGATTACAAGCTTCTCAACCAATGCTAGTTCTAACACTAATATTCTTTTGCTAGCAAATGCATATATACATCTTGACGAAAAGACCTTAGCTCAAAAGGCGTTAGCAAAAGTAGAAAAATCGGGATTGAGTAAAGAAGATTTATCTTTATACGAGCGTGTAACAAAAGATATAAAAAACTAGTTCATGGAAAAAACGGAATGGATAAAAAATGTAACTTGGGAGCAACTTTCCTCAGTTTTATATGATTTAAACTGTGAAAACTTCTCGCCTTTTTTGAACGAAAAATTTCTTCAAGCGTGGTTTTCCCAAAAGACATTACCCGTTCATATGTTTTTATTTCACGAGCAAGGAACTTTGAGCCAGTTTGCGTTAATCGGCGAGAGTTTTAAACGTAAATATGGGCTGACGTTTAAGTTAGCTCATATTAACCAAACTGGTTGCCCTCGTGACGACCAAGTATGGATTGAGTACAACACGTCATTTGGTTTGCCGGAGCGTCGAAACCGTTTTTTTTATTTGCTCTTGAAAGAATTAGTGCGCCAAAACTTCGATATTCTCAATGTTTCAATGACATGTGAGTTTCTTTTTCCAAAAAAGTATCTCAGCAACCTTTATAGTAACGCTCATACATCGCAGGGCTTTCGTCGAAGTCTTTCGCGTGAATCTACTGTAGAGAAAATAGTTTCTTGCCTTTCTGCGAATAGTCGAAGCAAATTACGGCGAAGTGTTAAAGAGTTACAACTTCAATTTGGCCAAATTAATGTGACCATCGCTGAAGGTTTAAACCAAAAACTTTCATTTCTAGAGCGATTAAAAAAGCTCCACATAAAGCGATGGGGAGACTCTGCTTATGGGAGTGGATTTGAAAACGACGTATTCGAAGGCACACTAAAGAGCCTCATAAAAAATGATGTTGAGCTTTGTGAAATAGCAAAAGTTTCAGCAGGAGACGCTTTACTAGGATATACACTCAACTTAATACAAAGAGACACTGTCTTCTTTTACTGTTCAGGAATAAACCTTGAGTTTACATCTAAGCATATAAAGCCTGGTTATGTTCTTCACCTTGCTTTAATGGAACATTATGCGCGACGAGGGTTAAGTTGGTACGACTTTATGGGCGGAGCCAGCCAATACAAACAAACATTATCTAATGACACAGTAGTATTTCACTCTCTACAAATTCCAACTAAGACATTCAAAGGTATTCTTACACGATCGAAAAATTATCTGACAAAATTAAAAATTATTATCGCAGAGTTCGTAAAATCTTAGCAGGATTCCCACCTACAATAACCCCTTCTGGCACATCATAAACTACCACGGAACCTGCTGCTACAACACTCCCCTTGCCCACGTTCGCCATAATTAAGGCGCCATTACCTAACCAGCAATTTTCTCCGATAATGACTTTGGTGAAAACGCCCCCCTGATCTTTAATTGGCTTATTAGGATCAGTGAAGTTATGTTGACCTTTGCCACTCATAATGTGCACACCGCTCCCCAACAAAGTATTTTTCCCAATAGCGCATTTACCAATGTTACATTGCGGCCCTATGTACACCCCCTCGTCAATCTCAGTATCTTGTTGTGAAAACAACGTGGCAAAACCAATGAGAACGTTTGGCGCGCACGAGGTCATAACAAACCGATAAAAGCCCGAGCGCAAATAGCACCCTAGTTTACCGGGTATAAGCGATAGCAACTGGCTAAAAGAAGAAAGCAGCGAATCTTTGTTTACTGCAATAGACAGTATTAAATACAAAAGCGTGAAAGGAAGCATTACTAGTGCACAAAGGACAAAAAAACTTTTTTTAATTATTGATTTCATATTCGTGCCATTGCTTCTTTCAACGGGCTCAGTTGTTGTTCCCAGCTATACTCGCTAACTATTGCTTGGTAGCTACGCTGTGCTTTATGTTGTGATAGTTCAAAGTTTTCAATACTTTCTACGCATGCAGCTACAAAGCTCTCTACGTCATCTACTATCCACATGCTGTCGGCGTTGGCAAACGAGATCCCTTCAGCTCCCATAGACGTGGTTATTATCGGTAGTTTACATGCTGCCGCTTGAAGCACTTTGTTCTGCACGCCCCTTGCCAACCTAAATGGCGCAACAAACGCATGAGCTTGGTGAAAATAAGGCAATATATCATCGACAAAGCCCGTGACATCTATGCCATCGCGGTCTGACAACGCCTTTATCTCTTCTACAGGGTTCATACCACCCACGGTAAACTTTGCATTCGGCGCTTTTTCACGAATGCGTGGCCAGCAATTTTTAACAAACCAAAGTACCGCGTCTACATTGGGTTTGTAGTCCATCACGCCCGTGAACAAGAAATGCGGCTCAGTGCTTATTGTCGCCGCGCAAGGCTGCGCTTTCGCTGGATAAAACGCATCGAAGTCTAATCCGTTTCCAAGCACCGTTATCGCTTTCGTTGAGTCTACTGAGGAATTAAATAGCTGCGCCTCTTCCCTTGCAATCAAAAAGCACTCATCAAACCGTTTGTTTGTTTTAGCCTCAAGCTTTTTTATCCCCTTGCTTTCACGCTGGTATACGCGGCGCATGAAGAAGGAAGAAGAATCTGCGTATTGTGCCCACTTATCTGAATCAACGTCCATAAAGTCCATGAACAAGCGACAATGGGTATTGTTGTAATAAGGCGAATTGAAGATGTAATAGCTTAAACTCGACGCGGTTAACAGCAGCGCATCGTTACCCTCTTTTAGTTTTTCATCAATAACATGTTGAAGTGTTTTTGAGTAAAACGCCCCTACACTTATAGGCAAACCTTTCAGTAAAGCAGAAACATAACGCGTAAATTTACTGCCCAACTGGTAGGGGTTAACAGAAATACCAAGATGCTTGGCTAACGCTTCGGCATTTTTCTTATCTTCTGCTGTTTCTATGAGAGAAAAAACCTCGACTTCATAACCCCAGCGCTTCAAGAACTCAATCTGGTGGTAAGTTCTCAGTTTTTCGCCCTTGTTCGGGGGGTACGGTACTCGTTGCGACAACACGCAAACTTTCGACATTAGTGCCTTCCAAGCTAGATTTAGTGTTTTTATTTATCCTGCAATCATACTACTTCGAAGCAAATATAAGGTCAAAGTGACAAATTGATATAGTAAGACTACACAAGTGGCACTTCCATTGGCATACTAGAGTCATTATGCATATGTTCATCAAGAACATTGCTCACGGAAGAAATAAAGAAAGCAGTAATGACACAAACGGTTGGAACTATCCAGATTGCCTCTTTAGTCAAAGAGACGTGCGGACATTTTAAATTAGGATTACCCTGCCCCAAGGGAATGTGGCCCGCCGTTGCTCAATTTCGGCTTGCCGCAAACGGAATACTCCTAACTGATGCGTTTATCAAAACCTCGCAGCTATGGCCAGATGGTTCAATCAAGTGGTTGTTATGTGAAGGTTTAATTGATTTACAGCACCATTCGGTAAGCGATGAAGTAGTTCTGACGTTAGACGCGGTGGAAAGCGACTCACCATCGAACAAGCTCGTCTCGCCTGTAAACAATAACGATGAGGCGCTTTCACTGTCACTGGGCAATGGCACAACATTCACAATCAACAAAGCCAAGCCTTTTGAGTTTGCGACCGGCAAACACTTCTCCAACTCTTTCGATATTGTTGATATTGCTCCACAATCAATAACACCTACTGCATTCTCTTATATTCTTCATTGCAACAACAATGAATACAGCGCAGTAACCGTTGAACAACAATATGAAATAGGTCTTGGCAACAATAAAAGGCTAATCGTAGAAACAGAAGCCTCAATTTTCCTCAGCACCGGAACGGTTTGTGGTCACGTAACGTTACGAAACCCAAGCGCAGCTTTGCATCCCAATGGAAAATGGGACTTAGGTGATCCAAATAGTATCTATTTAAAAGAGTGCTGCTTAACGTTTACAGGTGACGCTCTAGAATCTTCGCTCACATTAGACGCTGAAGTCTTCAGGTCATGTGAACATGCAGAGATTACACTTCATCAGGCTTCCAGTGGTTTCGAACACTGGCAAAGCCCAGTTCATGTAAATAGCGACAACGTTAACTCGCTTCCGTTTCGCGGTTTTAAGCTTTACCAACCAGACCATTTATTGCTTTCGGGTGACCAAGCGAAACCGCAAATTAAGATTTCAAACAGCGGTAGCACTTTCAGTATTCATGTAGACAAGTTTTGGCAAAACTTTCCTTCGTCAGCACTATTATCGGCAAACAAGGTTAGCGTAAGCTTGTTAGGCTCAAGACATAGTAAAAATACTGAACTACAACCTGGCGAACAAAAAACACGTAGCATCTCAATCGCGCCTTTTGAGGTGCAATCGTTACAGGTCGTTATTGATAGTGCTTGGTTAAAAAGTACATCTGTACTGCCATTTCTTCCTTCTAGGCCATGCAAGTTTGACTCTCTAATAAAAGCTGGTATTGAAGGCCCGTCTTCCTTCTTTCAAAAGCGTATTGATATTGACGAGTTTGGCTGGCGACATTTTGGCGAGCTGTACGCAGATCATGAAAAAGCTCTCGAACCTGACGCCCCCTTTTTCGTGTCACATTACAACAATCAATACGACCCCATATTTGGAATGTTGACTCAATGGTTGCTAACTGCAGACATAAGATGGTTTGAACTAGCCGACGATCTTGCTAAGCATGTTGCAGATATTGATGTTTATCACACCAGCGACGATAAACCTGAATATAGCGGCGGACTATTTTGGCATACTGACCACTATGTTCAGGCATATACGGCTTCTCACAGAACATATTCAAAGCACCAGCCTACTGGTGTTTATGATGATCATGCTGGAGGCGGCGGTCCTGGTGGGCAGCATTGTTATACTAATGGTCTCACTTTGCATTATTTGCTTACTGGCTACACTCCGTCTCGAGACGCCGCATTATCTATTACGCAATGGGTAACCAATTATTATGAAGGTGACGGCACGCTGTTGGGAGCGTTACTCGCTTTAAAAAATAGCGACCTTCCGGGTGTAAAAAATGTAAAAACAGGAAAGTATCCTTTAGATAGAGGAACCGGTAACTATTTGCAAGCAAGGCTAGATAGGTACGAGCTACAAGGTTGTGATAGCGACATTGAAGCCGCGTCTTATATTATAGAACATACCGTTTCCCCTAATGATGATTTCGACCAATTGCAGTTAGATAATGTTGAGGCAGCCTGGTTTTATACGGTGTTTTTACAAGCCCTTTGCCGATTCATATCACTTAAAGAACAGCGTTGTGAGTGTGACTCAAGCTATCGGTACGCCGTAGACTCACTTACTCACTATGCCAATTGGATGGCAGTGAGCGAATATGCTTATCTGGACAAGCCTGACATTCTTGAGTTTCCGAATCAGACGTGGACTGGACAAGACTTAAGAAAACTATGTGTATTGTATTTTGCGTCTAACTATTTAACTAAAACCCAACGCACGATTGCTGAACAAAAAGCCGAGCAACTAGCAGATACAATTTATCAACGTCTTAGTGCGAGTACCGAAACGAACACTACGCGCGTTCTTTGTTTAATGATGCAAAACGGTCATTATTCCGGTTTCAAGCAGGCTGCCCGCCCCCTTTTGACGACGTCGACACAAAAAGGCCAAACCTCAACTAAGAAATCCAGTTCATTGAGTTATCTTTTGACACACCTCTTTGCTTTCTCTCCCTCGAGAGAGAGAAAACAGCTAGTGAAACGATTTCCACAGCTTCAGAAGTGGTTAGGTAAGCCATGAGTATTAATACGTCTTTTATCATTCCGCATAAGGGGCGTGAAGACATGCTCATTGAAACGTTAACGAGCATTGCGGAACTAGTAACACCCAAGGAACAATATGAAGTTATCTTGGTTAGCCAAAACAAAGAAATCTCAACAGCGCTTAGCGAGTTTAAAGAAACAGTAAATTTGCGAGTTGTATATAACGACGAAAATAATACGATTTCACATTCTAGGAATCTGGGTGCCGGCTTGGCGACAGGTAAATACTTGGCATTCTTAGACGCAGATGTGTCACTTGCTTCCAATTGGCTAGACGTGATGATTGATATTCTTAATACGCGAGACAATACGGCTCTAGTTAGCGCTATGCAGGTGAACAGCCTTAACGCGCCGCCTTTAGAGAGAATAAGAACGGCGTTAAGCAATGCCGAACTTGATGTGCCTGTCAGCTTTCTACCTGGCCGTAACTTGTTTCTTCTAAAAGAAACGTTTGAGGCGGCAGGTAAGTTTCCTGAACATCTTCTTACTTGTGAAGATTATTTCTTTACTGATAAGGTTAATAAGCTAGGTGAGTTGTTTTACACCTCGCAAACCCAGTATATTCACATTGGCGAAGACAAAGCTTACGTGCCGATGTATAAAAAAGAGATATGGCGCGGCCAGTCTAATATTGCATCTTTGAAAGGGCGGCACATTCCGCTAAGAGAATGGCCAAGTTTCATCGTTCCTTTTGCATTTACAGGTGGCATTTTACTTGCGTTTCTCGCAATAATATTCTCGATATATAGTGTGGCTACGGTTATGTTAATAGGCGCTTTCTTGCCTTTTGTTGCTTACACGTCGCGATTAAAAAGGCTTGTTAAGCAGCAAGTAACGTGGTGGCATTGTGCACTTTTTTATCTGCTTTATTTTCCGGCTAGAGCATTTGGAACATTAATAGGAGTACGCGGCGCTGTTAGTACCAGCTCGCATAAATAACAATGAAAGTCTTACAGTTTATTTGTTCAACCGGATTTTACGGGGCAGAAAGATGGGTGTTAGCGTTATCAAAGCATTTACCAGAAAGTGTCTCGAGTGAGCTTGTTGTTACCTTAGAACCAGGTACTGAAGAGCTAGAGCTTGTCAAGCAGTTCAAAGCAATAGGAAAGACTCACCAGATTCCTATGCAGGGCCGTTTTGATTTGCGTGCCGTTTCAAAACTCGCGGATTTAATTCAAGAGCAAGATATCGATATTATCCACACTCATGGCTATAAGTCAGATATTTTAGGGGTGATGGCCGCTAGAAAAGCAGGGATTCCGTGTGTTGTCACACCTCATGGATTTGAAAATGCTTCAGACTTGAAACTACGCTTCTTTATTTGGTTAGGGTGTCAGTCGATGCGCTTTGCCGACAAAGTTGTTCCACTTTCTAAGCAACTAATGAGTGATGTGGAGAAGTTTAATATATCGCCTGACAAGCTTGAGTATATCCAAAATGGCGTTGACTTGTCTGAAGTAGAAGCCGTTAGACAAACGAAAACAGACAAGCCAAAAGAAAAGAAGACCATTGGCTTTGTGGGCCAAATGATCAGCAGGAAAAATATAAAAGCCATTTTAGACTGCTTCGAGTCTTTATATAAAAAGCGACAAGATATTGAATTGGTACTATTGGGTGACGGCGAGGATCGCCCTAGCCTAGAGGCGTATTCAAAAACACTTGCTAGTGCCAACGACATTCATTTTTTAGGCTTTAGGAACGACAGATTACAACTGCTGCGCGACTTTGACTTATTCGTGATGACATCAACGCTTGAGGGCATTCCTCGCTGCTTAATGGAAGCATGCGCCATGGAAATTCCGGTGTCTGCTTATGATATTGCGGGTATCGACCAGCTAATAACTCACAACGAGTCTGGTTTATTGGCCCCTCTTCACGACAGCAAGCAGCTTGAGGAAGATTGGGAGAAGCTGCTAGATGACAAGGCGCTCGCCTCTTCATTAGCTCAAAACTCAAAGTTGTTTGTAGAAGCCCATTTCTCTGCCAAGAGAATGGCTGATGAATACCTTGAATTATTCAAGGGCATCCTGAAAGAGAGTGTAAATGCATAAACAGGACATGTTATTTGTTTTAACTATTGATACTGAAGAAGAATGGCAGTGGGATGAAGAGTTCCCGCAGCATAACTGTTCAGTTGAAAACGTTAAAAAACTTCCTGCATTTCAAACTTTCTGTGAAAACCTGGGTATTCGTCCTACCTATTTTGTCGATTACGCCGTAGCAAGCAATAATGTTGGTAGTCAAACACTTCGAACGTTTGCTAAATCTAACAGCGCGGAGATTGGAGCACATTTACACCCTTGGTGTAACCCTCCCTATTTCGGTAAGACAACTGAGGCCGAGTCTCACGTTATTAATTTGCCTTTAGAGCAAGTCGAACAAAAACTCGATGGACTAAACGCCCTCTTATATAACGAAATAGGCGTTCGTCCACAATCCTTTAGAAGCGGGCGATGGGGCGTAAGTGCCAAAATGCTTAGATTACTTGCATCAAGAGGCTATGTCGTAGATTCAAGCGTTTACCCCTTTTACAGGAATGACTATTTTAGCTGCCTTGGTGCGCCAGAATCACCTTACTGGCCCTCTTTTGACAATGCATTGGCGCCTGGGGAACAGCGACAATTGCTAGAAATTCCGGTAACTGCCGGGTTTAATATTCAAAACTTCTCTTTTGGTGAACGCATTCATAATCGACTATCTAAACCGCCTTTTAATTGGTTTAAATCTGTCGGTCTACTTTGGCACAGTAGACTTTTAAGAAAGATTTATTTGAGTCCAGAGCTTACCGAAATCGAAGACATGCTTGCGTTAGTCGACCAAAGCATTCAGAAAAGACAACCCGTTATTCATATGTATTTACACAGCTCTAGTCTAATCGACGGAGCAACGGGCCTTTTAGACGGGCCAAATGCATTTGAAACAATATGCCAGCGCATTGAGGTAGTAACTCAACACTTAGCGAAAAATGCCAATGTTAAATTTTGCACTATCTCAGAAGCCAAGGTGCACTTAAGTAACCGCAGCGCTTCAAACGGTGTTGTTAAAGGTGACCAAAATTAATGACGGCACATCAAAATACAACGTTACGAATAGCGTCAGCCAGCGACAAACCTTTGTGGGATGCCTATGTATCACAACACAAAAATGCTTCCGCTTATCACAAGTTTGCGTGGCTTGAAGCGGTAAGGGCCGCTTACGGTCATTCAATGCTTGGCGTTATTGCCACATGTGCTAATACGGGGCAAGTTGTTGGTGTTTTCCCTGCTGTTTTAATGAATATACCTTTACTGGGCAAGCAAATATGTTCCTTACCTTATTGCGATGTAGGCTATGGCTTAGCCGACAACGACAAGGTGTTAAATGACATGCATGCGCTTCTTGCTGCGCAGATGCGAAACGTAACAGGAAAAAAATTAGAAATTAGAGGTATAGAACAATCACCTTTAAACAAAACTCAGTTTGAGAACAAAAAAGTACGTATGCTTTTGCCTCTGCCCGAGTCAAGTGAAATACTGTTATCAAGTTTCAAATCTAAATTACGCAGCCAAATAAGGAAGGCGGAAAAAAATGGGCTTACCTTTGAGTTAGGCACATCGAACGTCCTGATAAGTGATTTCTACAACGTATATGCTCAAAACATGAGAGATCTCGGCTCTCCTGTTCATGCCGAAAAATGGTTCAAGGCAATTATAAAAAGTTACGGCCAAAGTAGTTTAATTAGCGTGGTTTATCACGATGGCCAGCCTATTGGTGGTGGCATTATCATAAAGTCGGGCGACAACGCTTCTATTCCATGGGCCTCAACACTTCGTGACTTCAATCGTCTTGCTCCTAATATGTTGCTGTATTGGTCTTTGCTTTCCCATTGCGCCGACAATGGCGTGAAAGTTTTTGACTTTGGCCGCTCAACCTTTGAAGAAGGTACATATAAATTTAAAAAACAATGGGGCGCAGAGCCTCAACTGCTTAATTGGCAGAGTTTCGATAAGAATAATGAGCTGATAGACGCTAAAAGCGACGCTGAGTCAGGCTCAAGCAAGGTAAGAGAAATAGCCGAAAACATTTGGCGTGAACTTCCCTTAAAATTTACCATTGTAACTGGGTCAATTCTTCGACCTTATATCAGTTTGTAGGGATAACCATTCATGTGTGGCATTGCAGGATTTAGCCTTTTTAATTTCAACGAAGGCGGTGAAACTTCATTAGAGGCTATGCACAAGGCTATTCATCATAGAGGCCCAGATGCCAGCGGCACGTATATCGATGAACATATCGGCCTTTGTCATAGGCGGCTGAGTATTCTTGATCTTTCAGAAGCAGGCAATCAGCCCATGTACTCGAAAGAGGGTGACTTGGTTATTGTTTTTAATGGCGAGATCTACAACTTCCTTGAATTGCGAGCCGAACTTGAAAACGACGGTGTTACATTTAAAAGCCATACAGATACCGAAGTTATCTTAGAACTATACGCGCGCGAAGGAACCAAGTGTTTAGATAAACTAAACGGAATGTTTGCCTTTGCTCTGTGGGACAAAAACAAGCAAGAATTGTTTATTGCACGAGATCGATTGGGTAAAAAACCCCTTTACTATTTTAATGATAATGGTCGATTTGCATTTGGCTCTGAGATTAAAGCTATATTGGCGTTGGAGAACATTCCAAGGGAAATTCGCTTAGACGCTGTATATGACTTCTTTGCGTATCAATACGTTCCCGACCCAAAGAGTATTTTTAAGCACATTCAAAAGTTACCACCTGCCCATTATTTAATTCTTAATAAAGACGGTTTCAGCATTCATGAATATTGGGATTTGAGCTTTAAAAACACCACAAGTGCCAGTGAAGATGCCAATAAAGCGCAGTTAAAGACCTTACTTGAAAAAGTAACCAAACAAAGAATGATCAGTGATGTTCCGCTTGGCGCTTTCTTAAGCGGCGGTGTGGATAGCTCGGGTGTTGTCGCTATGATGGCGCAAGCCAGCGAAACTCCAGTAAAAACTTGTACCATCGGATTTGATGATAAAGCATTTAACGAAGCGGATTTCGCTCGTGAAATAGCTGAAAAATACGAAACAGAGCACCATGAATTTACTGTTCACCAAAACGTAAGCGACAGATTAGAACATATTGTAAGCTTTTTTGACGAGCCTTTTGCTGACCCTTCGCTTGTGCCGACCTTCTTCGTTTCGGAACTGGCAAAAAAGGCTGTAACCGTTGCCCTCGCAGGAGACGGCGGCGATGAGATGTTCGCTGGCTACGAAAAGTACTCGATAGACGATGTTGAAAACAAGCTAAGAAACAAGTTTCCCGAAGCGGTCCGCAAGTCTGTTTTTCCACATTTAGCCAAGTTAGTTGGGAAAGTGCCAGGCACGATTGGAAAAAAAGCCAAATCATTGCTTACAAGCTTATCTCACGAGCCAGCGATGGGCTTTTATATAACTAACAGTATGATGACCGACGAAATGTGGCAAAGCTTAGTTAAGCCTGAAGTTGCACAGCAACTCGCCGATTACCACCCTAGTCAATATACCTTAGACATGTATAACAAAGCCGACGGTCCGGACCATTTAAGCAAAATTCTTTACACTGATATTAAGACCTACATGACAGGCGACATCTTAGTAAAAGTTGATCGTATGAGTATGGCAAACTCGTTAGAGGTACGAGCGCCAATTCTGGATTACCAAGTTGCAGAGTTCGCCGCTACCCTGCCCTCTTCACAGAAATATCGCGACGGTGAGAAAAAATACTTACTTAAAGAAGTCTTTAAGCCCTTTATACCCGATTCACTGTTGTATAGAAAGAAAATGGGCTTCAGCACGCCGCTAGATGAGTGGTTTAGAGGTGAATTGAAATCACTGTCTGAATCTCAAATCATTGATTCACAGCGCGGGCTTAAGGACTTATTCGAGAGTTGTGTTATAAACAAACTTTGGGAAGAACATCAAACGCGCAAAGCTGACCATGGCATAGTACTGTGGAGTATGTTGATGTATCAAATGTGGTTTGAAAAATATGCAGCGTAATTTTTCATTGGATTGCTTTAGAGCTCTCGCCATTATGTTGGTATTTACCGCACACAGCATTTTAGCTTTTGGTGCACCTGCCATTTTGGCGCCGTTTCAATTCGGAGGAACTGGCGTGGACCTTTTCTTTGTGTTGTCAGGCTGGCTAATAGGCAACCAATTATTGCTGGAAAAGAAAAGATTTGGTGATATTGATGTACCGCGCTTTTGGATCAGGCGGTGGATGCGAACTATGCCAGCTTATTATGCTGTGCTACTTGTCACTATTTTACAGCTTTATTTAACAAAAGAAGATTTCTCTTTTCCCTGGACTCATCTGTTCTTTTTGCAAAACTACCTTGGTGATCTTAGTGTTTTCTATGTAAGTTGGTCTTTATCCGTGGAAGAGCAATTTTACTTATTTATTGCCCCATTGTTCGTACTTACATTAGCTCTCGACAAAAAGTATCAAGTTTTCGTCTTATTAACGTTATTAGTTTGCCCTTCTATTTTTCGTTACCTCGAACTTTACTCCTCTCATACCGAAACTCACGTTAGGTTAGATTGTTGCGCGATGGGTGTATTACTAGCTTATTTGAAGCACTATAAGCAGCATGTTTGGGGTGAAGCACAGAAAAAAATTAACGTTTTTTTTATTGCTTCAATTGCAGCCTACGCGTTTTTCTATATCGCCAGGTACAATCGTGAGTGGGAAATCGGTGACCCTAGCAGCTTGGGGCTTGCATTCATGTTTGGGATTTGGATTGTCTGGGGCGAGCAAACCAACTTCAATCCAACAGGTATAGCGTCGCGCGCTGTCATGCACATATCTACACGTTCTTATGCCATGTACTTATTGCACGTTGACGCACTTGCAGTATTAAATAAACTCGACCTTAACAACACTTCTTTTCCAATCTACTACGTAGCGGCGTTGTTTATGACTCTGCTGTTATCTGAATTTTTGTATCGCTTTGTAGAGTTGCCTTTTATGAAGTCTCGATCTAAGTTTTCGTTTTCGCAGTCCCGTGCGCACAACGATAGAACTCAAAAGATGAAGATGGAAGGTATATGATTAAAGTTCTACACGTTACCTATGACATGCGTATTGGCGGCACTGAAATGGTAATAAAGAATATTATTGACGGCAATTCTGATCGTTCCATTGCGATGTCGATATTCTGTATTGAAGAGCCTTTAGGACCTTGGGGAGAAGAGCTGAGAAAAGCTGGCACGGATATCTCTACCGCTCATCGTCAACCTGGCTTTGACACTTCGCTTATTAAATCGTTAAAACGGCATATCGAGCACTATGACATCGACGTCGTGCATTGCCATCAGTATACTCCTTGGGTTTACGGCACGCTTGCCGCATTGTTCACTAAAGCCAAAGTTATTTTCACAGAACACGGCAGATTTTACCCTGATTCAACGAGCTGGAAACGCCAGCTTGTAAACCCAGTTCTAATGAGAGCAACTAAAAAGGCAACTGCAATCTCGCACGCCACCAAAGACGCGCTCGAAGAATATGAGTTTATTCCTAAAGCACGAATAGACGTTATTTATAACGGCATTAAATCACTTCAAGTCGATAATACAATAAAGGCCATTACAAAAAGCGAACTAGCCATTCCAGAGGGGAGTATTGTCCTTGGCACGATAGCGCGTTTTGACCCGATTAAAAATCAAGAAATGATGATAAAAGCATTTTCAGCAGCTTTGAAAGAAAATCAAAATTTAATTCTTGTACTTGTTGGAGACGGTGAAATGCGACCAACACTTGAAGCACTTGTGCAAAAAGAAGGAATTGAAGATCATGTGCGCTTTACTGGTTATATAAAAGATCCAAGCCACCATCTCGCCATAATGGATATTTTTCTACTTTCTTCGTTGAGTGAAGGCACATCAATGACGCTGCTTGAAGCTATGTCATTGTCTAAGCCTTGCATTGTTACCGATGCAGGTGGAAATTCCGAGATTGTTGAGCATCAACAAACTGGCCTGGTTACAGAAAACGCAAATCAGAAGGCATTCACTAGCGCTATCAATACACTTTGCTCATCCCCCATGTCTCTCAAGGAAATGGGGGCCAATGGCTATAGGGTATTTTGCGAAAAGTTTAATGCGACGAATATGGTGGCACAATACGCTCATCTTTATCGGGAAATAACAGGAAGATAACTATGTGTTTGACAAAACATTCTACTCAACTCCTCCTGCTAATTGTGGTTAGTGTTTTTGGTTCAACCTGTGTGACTAAAGCTTCTGCCAGTGAGCAATGTGACGATAAACGACAAGAAGTATCGCAATATCTGGGGCTAAACCAGAAAAAAGCATTGTTAACATGCTCGCAAGTAAACCAAGCGTACGAATTAATTCATTCTCCTAAACTTGACATTTCGGCATGGGAATACGAAGGCGGTTTCCGGCTATCGACCAAACGCGCTGGCAAAGCGGAGAATTCAACTATAGATTTTTCATTGGGTATTTTCAGTCTTAGTACATCTAAAAAATCAATGTTTGTGGCTAGCAACCCAAGATTAGGAGGCATTGGTGAATTCCTTATCCCTCCAATAATAAAGTCAGAAGACTTGAGGGATTTTGTGAAAGGCGAAACTGTTCTGCAGAACTTTATTCCGCTAATAAATAACCCAAGAGTTTCAACCGGTATTGGGGGTTACTTTCGCATTACTGGCATTAAGCAAATTGATAATGCGTTAATGGTCAACTACATCAACTGGTATGATGCAACGGCCACGGAAACTGATACGAGTATTATGATATGGGATGCAAATAATCTTGCTGAGAGCAAAATGTACGGCCCTTATCAATTACAAGGCGCAGCTCATGCAGCTGGCTGGTTAAGCGAAATTCCGTCTAATTTAACCGACCTTTTTGACGCTTCGCACATCACGGGCTCACAATCTAACGCAGCGATATCCTCTAGGTTGTCTATTGGCCCGACGGCATTTGCCTTTAACCCAAGAAAAGATGTTATTTACGGTCCGTCAGGGTTTGTTCAAACACAGGCCCTGCTCGACTTTTCCATGAAAAACCCACTTTACGACCACAGCGTATATGAATATCAACCGGAATTTAAACCCTTAAGTATTAATGAAGACGGGTTAAACAAAATGTGGACACTGTCTTCGGGGGCCTCTTTTGGTTTCATTATCCCTGGTACACGCACTTATTTGACACTGGGTAAATCAGCTGGTCACGAAAGTGGTATTGGCTATAAAATCGAGCAAAACAATGGACATAAATGCGGAGGTCCATGCCCATACGATGCATCTGATTACTATAGCTTTTATTGGGCATGGGACGTGGTAGATTTACTGAAAGCCAAGCTTAATTTAACAATGCCCTACAATCTTCAACCTTACGAACACGGCAAGTTTCCTTTGCCCGCAAGGTACAAAGGATTGGCAATAGGTGGAGCCGACTATGATGCTGAGCAAGGAAGGCTATTTATTTCCTTAACAAAAGGCGACACGCTTGGAAAATATGCTAGACCACCTTTGTTTCTTACCTATAAACGTAAAGTATCCACACTAAAAAATGAAACAAAATAATCAAAAAGTGAGTGTCATTATGCCTGCTTATAATTCTTCTCACTACGTAGAAGAATCAATAAGCAGTGTGCTGAATCAAACTCACCGAAACATTGAGCTTATTGTGATTGACGATGGTTCCACAGATGAGACGTGGACCATTATAAATGCATGGTCAGAACGTGACGACCGCATAATTGCTATGAGACAAAAAAATCAAGGTGTTTCTGCGGCCCGCAACAATGCTATTTCGAAGTCTACGGGCGATTTTATCGCATTTTGTGACTCGGACGACGTATGGTATGCAAACAAGCTTGAACGCCAATTAGATACAATTGGAGGCGCGGCATGGTCGCACTGCGATTCGCAATATGTAGGTCTGGGATACGAGGACAAAACGGTTTACCGCTCTACTTACAGCCACCTTTATGACGAAAATATATTCGCGCATTTGGCTGTCGAAAATTTTATCACTACTTCATCACTTTTAATTAAGTCGGATATTTTTAGAAGCTTTTGTGGCTTTGATGAGTCTTTAGTGGCACTGGAAGACTGGAAACTATGGCTTCAAATAGCAAAGGATCATCCAATTGTACTGTGTGACGAAGTGCTTTTAAATTATAGAGTTCAACCGCAATCTACGTCTCGCAATGCACGCTCATTATTACCTGTACATCTCGAAATACTTGATGAAACCTTCAACGACGAAGAATTGAGAAACAGCACGTTAAAAAAAGAAGCTAAATGCCGTGCTTATCTTATTTTTTCTTATATCGCTGAAGAGAAAAACGATCACCTTTTCTCTTTGCAATGTTCGTTAAATCTTTTTTTATGCAAAGGGAATGCTATGAGTGTCAAGCGCATATTGCGTACTTTTTTTAACTTAATCACCAAAAATAAGTGATAAATATGAAGTTAGGACATAGTAAGGATCGATTAATAGAATTTATTAAGTTCGATCACAACAGCAAAAAAGGGCTACTTGTTGGGTGTGTAAGGTTGTGTGCATTTGTACTATGGAAACTTGGTTCTAGAAGTAAGGCGTTCACTCTGGTTTCAGCAGTTTTCAGAACGGGGTGGTCTGGCAGTTACTCACTAGGTGTAGAATACGCAAAACGGTATTTCGTTACCGGTCAGCAATATGAAAACGAAATACAGGACGCATTTATTAATGCCGTTGAGCCTCTATCAAATACGGCGGAATTCTTTACCTCACCTGAAAAGATGCTAAATGGAATTATCACCATACTGAAAAAGCCTAATGGATCTGAGAAAGGCGTAATTATTATTAACTATAGTTACTACTTCCCTTTGTTCCTGCGCTTTTTCAAAGCAGAAGAAATTTTAGAAGATTATCATCTCATTCTGGAGCCTAGTTGGGCAGGTTTTTGCGAGTCGAATATTCTTATTTACACGCAGCTAAAGTTTCCAATTTTCATTCAAACCTATGAAGATAGAGACTACAACTTCGTTAAAGCACTCAATTCAAATCTTATTCCAATTAAGGTCGGCCCAAGCTGGTTTATAAATTATAAGAATTTCGCTCCCCCCCTTAAAGATGAAGAAAGAGACATAGATTTAATTGTTGTGGCTGCATGGGCGAAGTACAAGCGTCATAGAGCACTTTTCCGCGCTTTGAAGGGCGTAGTGTCAAGAAAGCCCGACTTCAAGATTGTATTAGTCGGATACCCTGGTGACATATCACAATCTGATATCCTTTCGTATGCAGATGAAATGGGGCTTGCTGAAAATGTAAAGATTTACGAATGGATAACACCTCAAGAAGTCGCTGAATTATATAAGCGGGCAAAAATAAACGTCTTATGGTCAAAGTTTGAGGGTAACAACAGGGCGATTATTGAAGGAATGCTGTGTGATACACCGGTAATAATGAGAGAAAACCATAATTACGGTGAAAAATACGATTTTATAAATGCACGAACAGGTTACTTTGCAAACGAGCAAGATCTTGAATCTAAGGTATTGAGTTTATTAAACAGTGAGGAAACCTTCTCTCCAAGAGAGTATATTTTAAACAATAGGAATTGCGACGTAGCCACGCAAATGATGCAAGACGTGATAAGAGACTACGAGTTAGAACAAAATAGCGACGTAAAATGGCACTCAAACCTCGCAGTAAAAGTGAATGACTTACATGGCATGCATTACCTTTATGAAGAGCAGAATGCATTTGACGATTGTTATAGTTGGATTGAAAAGAAACTAAAATGAATAAAGAGAAAGATGATGAGTTGGTAGTGTTAATCCAACAGCTTGGTGGAACGATAAACTACCTGCCCAATCCCGGCAATGCAGGTGACTCACTTATCGCATGTGCAACGTATCAATTTTTTGAAAGAAACAATATAGAGTACAAATGCTGCCAGTCAGAAAAAGATATCTCAGACAATGATATTCTTGTTTATGGTGGAGGCGGCAATTTTGGTGGTGAAAATAGCCGTGTTGGTTATTACATCAAAAAATACGCTTCTCACGTGAAAGCCTTTATATTGTTACCTCACACGCTTTTTGGTGCAGAAGAGTTATTGCAATCGCTTCCTGAAACCGTTCATCTCTTTTGCCGAGAACGAGTTTCTTATGAATTTGCTAGCAAAATGGTAACAAGAGCCAACGTATACCTTCACGATGACATGGTTTTAAGCGCAGAAGTGGAAAAGATGCTATCAAAACCTGCCAGCCAATCGGCGTTGGGTAGTGTTGGTTCAGAATTGAAGCGCCGCGCACTCTTTAAAAATGAAGATTTTGGTATATCGCTGAAGCACTACCTTGCCTACACTTTAAAATCACTGTTTGGTCATCCCTACCCGAGCAAACCTCAAAGCGGTGAACTCAATGCATTTAGAATAGACGTTGAAAAAACTGACATTCCCATTCCCTCAGACAACGTTGACGTATCGGCACTGTATGAGTTGAGTTCATGCGAACCTAAGCTCGCCAAGCTGTCTACATTTCGTTTTTTATCGCACATTAACGCCTTTGAAACGGTGAACACCAACAGGCTGCACGTAGCCATTGCGGCGGCTAAGTTAGGTAAAACAGTAAATCTATACGGTAATAACTACTTTAAAATACGCGCTATTTACGAGTATTCACTTAAAGGAAAATACGCAAACGTAGTGTGGAAAGAATAAGCGCAATATTCATTAAGCTATTTATTGCTGACCATACTTTAAGTATGCTCAGCAATAGGAACGCTGCAACTCATTCGATTTAACAACTAAATAACTCTTCATTAAATCAACTTGCCCGCCTAGAGCGAATAAAGCGCAAGCCTAACGAACTAACTTCTTCAAGTATTCTGTGCCTTTTAAATAAAAACAGAAAAAATAAACACGCTACAAGATAAACTCCAAAGTATAGAGCACTCCCTAATACAAGATAGAGTATTCCCTGCCCCGTCAACATTTGTGCTGATAAGACAGCACCAAAACACGCCGTGGCCAACAGCGCACACATAAACAGTAAGCTAACTACGGGCAGCCCAAACCGCATAGAACAAAACACCAGCAAGATGCCCAGCACAGTGAAAGCGAATACTAGCCTTGCGATAATAAATTCTTCCATACTGCCTGAGAAGAAAAACGCAAACAGGCCTAATAATAAGCTCAACGTTACCATTTCATAAACCGACAATAGCTTTACATCACCATTTGCAATAAGCCCTTGCTGAACAAAAGTGGACACGGCAAATGTAATGGTGAACACGGCTAATAGCG
Organism: Alteromonas sp. KUL106; assembly: GCF_009811415.1. GTDB lineage: Bacteria > Pseudomonadota > Gammaproteobacteria > Enterobacterales > Alteromonadaceae > Alteromonas. The sequence goes on from NZ_BLIG01000001.1 coordinate 106,601, forward strand.
GTAATAAGTGCGCAAAGGGCAGCCACTGCTGTCCTAAAAACAGCGAAACAAGTTCTTGGTTAAAAACGTGTAGATAACCGATTACGGGAAAAATCGCACAAAGCAGTATGGTAAGCACAACCACAATGTGCTCTCCAATTGGATCGCCCCTTCTTTTTATTTCAGAAAAGCTTGCTAGGAATACATTAGATACAGGAGCGATTATTTCTCTACTTGGTAAGAATGAAAGGTTTCTCATTAAGCTAAAACCACCGAGCTGATCTGCACCGTACATTTTACTAATGAAAATCACGTCGAACTCGGCGCGCACGTATCCCAAAATAGAACGAATGAGCATCCACAATGAAAAACTCATTTGCTCCTTTATGCGGCTCAATGAAAACTTCAAAGGATAAGGCGCATACCAATGAGAGAGCAGTGTTTTGCTGGTGTATGCTGCCAGCACGCCTATTATCATGGCCCAATAGTTCTCTAAAATGAAAGCCAGCACCACTGTAACTAAGAAACTCACAACTCTCTCAATCAAGAGTATTTTAGAAATGATGCCGTATTCCAAATCTCTTCTATGCATAAAGAGTTGGGGGCTAGCAAAGGCAGAAATTGGTAACACAAGTGCCATAGCGCGTATCGCAGATTCAGCTTCTGGTGCGTTCAAAAAGTTGGCCAGTACAGGCGTAAGTGCAAGCAGCGCAACAAACAGCGCGAGTTTAGACAATATTGAAATCGTCCATGCCGTTACAATATCGCTATTATCCAGGGTCTTCTTCTGAATGATATATTGCTGAGTGCCTCCCTCAGACAATGTATCGAAAAGAAAGACAAGCATTGTAGCTATTGCAACCACGCCAAAATCTTGGGGCGTTAATAAACGCGCAAGAATCAGCAGGCTAATAATACCTATGCCGCGTTGGAATAATCGAACAATAAGGATCAGCGACGTACTGCTGGCCACTTTTCTCGCTAAGTTCAAACTTTTAAATCCTTATCGACTGTGTTCCACACAAAGCACACATCAAGAAGCCTTGATGTAGAACGCACAACAGTTTTCATTTATCAACATTCCTCGAGTCAGTGAAATATTCAGTCAAACACGGCATGCGTGAAGTTTTTTTCAGCGTCATTCTCGCAACGCTTTATACTTTGCGAAAAGTCGTGCCCTTCCAGCATTTTTTCAACAATACTAACCAAACTATCAGGCGACACTTCAAAATCCCCTACCCGAAATTTCTCTGGCCAATCAATATCTTTAAGAAAGTTGCTGGCTTTTTCATGCACTTCGGCTAATAAAAAAGGAACGTGAGCCATAAACGCGTAAATTGCGCCATGTAGTCTAAAGCTTAAAAATGCGTCACACTCGCCAATCTGATGCCACATACTCATAGGGTCGGTGACATAGTCGAACAACTCAACGCTCACAGTCGAGTCAAGAAGTCGAACAAATTCCTGCGTTGCAGCCATGTCACCGTGCAATTCATGGCCGTTGAACACAAAGAGTCTAAGCGCAACATCACCGCCCCTTTTAGCATTCAACGTATTAATTGCGGAGGCCAGAATTTGCAGTCGTTCGCTATTTTCGTGACGCACTTTTCCTGTTTTTCCACTGAACGAACACAGTGCTAACCCGATGGTTGATTTAGTGCTCTCCTGCTTTGCTTTTAAATCTAACTTGTCAACCTTTGGCAACAGCCCAGCAAGATCGAAGGCATGTGTGCAAGCTAAGTCTAAATTGTAACTCTGCACCAATTCATAAGACTTAAGGTCTCTAACACAAAGAAAAGACATGCGTTTCATAAACTCGATAACTTTCTTTTCGTGTGCCACCGAATCAAAGGGACCTACAGAAACCCCAATAGCCCCAATCTTTAAGTCATACTTTTCAAAGTTTTTATTGGCATATTCCATTTCCCACCAGTCTTTGCCGTGGAAGATGGAACCACCAGAATACACAAGATGCTTATTTTTCTTAAAATGCCTATCTAACAATAACTCGTTAATGAACTGCAGACGATATGGCAATGTTTTCATAATCGGCTTTGCTTTGTTGGATAGCTTAGGAATTTTTTTAGAAAAGAAATAACTGGTATCAGCGCCCCAGTAATGCTGCGCTCCCCACTCTGCGACTTTGCAAAAGCAATCGTCGCCCGTATTTTTCATACCGTAGAAGCCACTAAAGGTAACATTCATACCTATCCCTTATTTTGTTCAATGCGCGCAATTCCACAAATTATTTTTTGCATTAACACCATGGCTTGCTGCTTTATTGCATTTATGATTAATCTTTGGCGATTTTTGACGCTAGGCTATTTATGTAACTACCCGCTTCTGCATTTTCAGCAAGCTTCACATCAAGCTTACTTCGGTCGCTGCTACATTCAGCTAGAAGCGACTCAACTCTATGCTTCAAAACAGATGCGTCTTCTGCTTGCTTGACATCAACCCCGTCAACTTCCGTGTGTGACGTCAAGAATGCCTTCATTTTGTCATCGCAAAGTAACGGCAAGAAAGAAATTCCCATACCGAAACCCATTATACAGCCGTGCAGACGACTACTCACAATAACGCGAGCATTACTTACCTTTTTCAACATTCGACCATGAGAAGAATCCATATTAGTATGCTCTTGATATTCCAACCCCAAAGCTTCAGCTACAGCCATCAGATTTTTTGATATTGTATCTAGGTCAGCGCCTGCCAACCTTACATCTGACGGATGGATTAGATGCAAAAGAACGTTTGAAGAACGTGCTTGTGATTGCCAGTAACGTGGAACCAGATAGTTTATTGAGGGGCAAGCGGTAAGAACTAGTTTGTTAGGTGCAAATTGCTCTAAAAAGTTAAAGGTATATTCATCTCTCACGCCTAAATGGTCGGCGACTTTTGCGATTTCAGGAAATAAATCACCTTTCATTTCTCCTCTTCCAGACATCTTATTAATGCCAATACCATGCGCGGTGAAACGTAACCCACTTTGAAGCACAACGTGCCAAAACGGTTCAAAGACTGGCTGTAAAAGGCCTCCTCCGCCAATTACCAGCAGCACATTTGGGTTATGCTGCTTTAAGTAGTCAATGTGCGCTTTAAACTCCTTTAACCATACAGGAGAACAAAAAAGGTCGGGGCCGTCTTTACCCACTATTTCTTTTAAACCAAGATGGGAAATATAGTCCCCAACGTTTCTTTTGTTTGCATAAATGTAAACGACAGGAGCGGTTTTTAAGTATTTTTTCCTCGTGAACTTTTGCTTTAAGTAGAATGAAAGTGAGCCATAAAGATCAAATTTTTCAGCAAAATACAGTTCAAAACGCCATCGCAAAGGTTCCACCAACTTGGATATCAAGAAATACATTCCTTTTTTTATTTTCATTTCAATAATGTCAAATATGTAGACGCAATATGTTCGGCGGTATGCTCCCAAGTAAACTTGGATGAAATCGTTAGGCCTTTTTTTACTTTTTCATTGTAGAGCTGTTCGTCTGTAAGGAGGCTGCGTACAGCACTACTCAACGCAAGAAAGTCCTCAGCTTTTGCGCTACAAACCGCATCTTGTCCAATTTCTATAAGCACGTCAGCTTCAGAAGTTACTACTGGTGTTCCAGAAGCCATTGATTGCACAAGAGGAAACCCAAAGCCTTCTTCGCGCGATGCAAAAATAAACACCTTTGAGGTTTGCATTGCTTGAATAAGCTCGTCTTCGGTAACCCAGCCTTTTATAACAATGTCATTTTCAATTCCCAATGCTCGAATGGTTTTGGAAATGATAGAGTCTTCCCCTCCAACAAACCCTAAAATAGTGAGGGGATGTTCTTTCTGCAACTCTTTAGGTAACTGCGCCCATGCTTTTAACATGTTCTCTGGGTTCTTCTGATGACTGTCGCCGCCAAGCATGAGAACGCCGTTCTTCAAGATCGGGTTAGTAGGTGGCACAAAGCCTTTAGGAATACCATGGTAAACATAAGAAACTTTGCCCTTTAATGTTGGGAAAGTACTCGTGATATCGCCTATCGAGTAATTTGAAATGGTCAAAATGTGATCAGAAAAAACCAAGCCTAACCTATACACTGCCCACAAATACGCCTTCTGTCTTAAAAAATAAAAATTCTCTTTTAAAGTTCTGCCTTTATAGTAGCGAAAAATATTAAGAGAATGCCACTCCATTAAATCATGAGTTGTAGTTATTTGTTTAACGCGAGACAGCAAACAAACCCTATTACCTGGCATATGAAAAAGGTTGATTTTGTATTTTTTTAGTTGCTTGGGTAACAACCACTGCTCCCAAAGTATCTCTGTCTCAGCATCGATATTAACTAAAGTTACGTTCGGAAATTTGGAAAAACGACTTAAACGTTGCTCGTAGTGTGAAATCTCATCATTGTATTCAAACTGCCGATTAATAAAAAAGTAAAAATCGACATTTGGCATCACCTTTGGCAAACGCTGGCAAAGCATATATACATATTGAGGCATACCCCTTAGTGGGCGTAAAACAAATCGAGCATCAATTCCTATTCTGTATCGCATAGAAGTAATTACTGGTTGTAGTTTGTCACCCATTCAAATCCCCTTACTAGCAAATTTACGTGAAATCAAACGACGTCCGGGGACTTCAACAAGTTGGTAACACATTGTAGAAAAAATTAGGACTATTGCGATATAAGCGAAAATATTAAAAATAGAGGCATTCTGACTGTCTTCCATCAATAGCATAACAAACCAATTGAGTAAAAAGGTATGGCTTAAATAGACGGAGTAAGATATGTCGCCAAGCCATATAAAAGGTTTAAGCTCAAGCAGCCTGTGAATTGGCCCTTTAGACAAAAGAAGCCCTAAAAGCATACAAAAGAATAACCCAGGCGCGTAAAAGTGATTGGCAGTAGTAGTTAGAATTAATCCATAGAAAGACAAGAAGGAGATACAAAAAAGCCACTTACCAAAAGCAATTTCTTTATCTTTCAATCTGTAATGGATGATGTAAAGGCACATTCCGTTGAAGAAACCGAAAACGCAACGAAGGAGTCCTAGGTCCCCAATATTATCCCCTAATGAACGAGCTCCAATTACCGTGTAGGCAATCGCGGTGATGCCTAGCGAAACTAACAGAGCAATAACAGCATAGCGTCGGAACTTTGCAATAAAACCAGCAGTAAATGCAAAAGCCAAATAAGCACAAAACTCTCCGCTGATAGTCCATGACGGAGTATTCCACATTGACCAAAAATCGGAGCTGATAAACCAAAGATCTAAAAGCATAAGTTTGATGAAGAAGCTTTCTGCGGTAAATGCTCCTTCGGGTACTACTCTATTTGTTAAATACAAGGCAAGAGGAATGCTGAGGTAGCTCAAAAGAACAAAAACGTGAAGTGGATAAATTCTTGCTATGCGCTTAATTATAAAAACTTTTTTAGCCTGCCAAGTGTCATTACTCGAAAAGTGTTTCATATAGTTAAAAGAAATAATGAAACCGCTCAGTAGAAAAAAGAAATCTACCGCTAAATAGCCCTTCTCAAAGAATATACTAATAAACTGCGGTACATCGTATGCTACCAACCAATGCTTTATATGATAAAGAACGACAAAGAATGCAGCGATTCCTCTTATTGAAGTAAGGTAATTCATTTATGACTCTTCTACTGTACTTAGAGCTAGAGAGACTCCATATAGATAATAGATCCATGGATAAAATGCTACGCCAATGAAGAGACCACCGACACAATAAATAATTAAAGAATGGCTTAATGCACCGCCAATGACCCCAACTTCTCCACCCAACCGCTTAATAGTCCTTCTGTTGAGCAAAATTGTATGCAATAAAATTGACAGAAACAGAAATAGTCCCCCGTAACCGGTCTCGCCAAGCACTTCGAAGAATATATTGTGAAATGCTTTACCGCCTCTTTGTTTTATTTCTATTTCGTCACCTTGCTGATAGTGGTGCAAAATTCCAGCATTTGCATTGTAGCTGTAAAAGCCGCCCCCAAAAAAAGGCCTATGAGAAACATAGTCTAATGTCCACCTCCACACTACAATTCGACCTATCGCTGACTTTTCAGATGTTGTAGCATCTTCGATAGAAGACATGCGGTAAAACCAAGACTTGGGCGCAACTGTATAAATAAGCAAAGGAATCATACATATAGCCAGAAACACTTTAAAATTTATCTTGTGCTTTTTCAGAAGTAATCCTATATACGCTGCCAACGCTACTAGACCCGTTCTAGCTTGAGTTCCAACAACCGTGAGTAAAGATAGAGCAGAGTAAGCTAAAGACAGCCAGCGAAAAGCACTCCATGACTGTGCAATTTTTGAGGATGACTTTAAGGCAACAAACAAAGGTATAAGGCAGACTGCTAGCGATGCCAGTGTTGAACCTTCTGAATACATAAACCCACCGATTCCGATAAGTGAAACCCCGTAACCTCCCCCCCCTAACAAGGTTTTTATCCCAGCCATAAAAAGGAATAACCCAAAAGAAGCAACACATATCCAAAGAAACATCTCGACATGAGCTCTTTTAGTTAATGTAAAAGGAATAAAGTAAGCAAAAATAAGTGTTTTTATCACAAAGTCGTACTTAATCCAGACGACGTTTTGATATTCACCGAGAAATGAAGCTATCGTTACCCAAACCATAAAACCTATCATAATAAAGTGATATGTTTTACTTTTGGGAACACGCAGCTTATTAAAATTAAAAATTAAAACTAAAAAGAATAATGCCGTAGTAATTAAAGAAAGTGGCTGCCCAGCCAAGAAGGCAAAAGAAGTATTCTGAGGTTTAACAAGGTTTATCCACACCGCCATACAAGCAGCTACATGCGGCCGAGTAAAAGAATAGAACATCAGAGCCAATAAAATTAAGCTCATGAAAATATCTGTAACCATTAAATAGTCTCTTTTCTACTTCTTAATGTCATTTCTGCTTTGTTTTTTGCTACTTTTTTGTCGACACTATTTTTATTGGTTTTCTTTTCTAATTTAATATAGAAGATGATTATCATCATCATTACGAAGAAATGTATTAAGGTTGCGAGACTATCAACGCCCATTCAGTGACCTCAGAAGTTTACATTTTTGAAAAGGCTAAACAATAAATATCGAAACAGTCGTTCAACTTTTATCGATAAGATAACACTTTGAAGTGGCAATATAAAAGATATTTAAAGAAGCAATTTCACTGGTAGTATAAAGTTACTATCATGATTAATCATATTTGCAAAGTTTGAGATCTATCGCCTTTATGAATCACGTTCTTAAAAAGCTTTGGATAGTGGCTTTTATCACATTGTTTACCTCGTACTCCCCTTGCTTTTCGCTAGAGTTGATAGTGACTAATACTCAAGAGCTTAAAAATGCTGTTCATATTGCAAACAATGATAAAAGTGGAAACGTAATAGAGATATTAGTTGATGACGGCGTGTATAAAAATTCATCAAACATAACAATTTCACGAGATAACATCACCATTCGCTCTATTTCAAATAATCCAGCGCACGTTGTACTTAGCGGTTCAGGAATGGAGAAGAAAAGCCCCGTTGAAGTTATATTTGATATAAGTGCAAGCAATGTTACGCTTTCAGGTATCACCCTAAGAAACGTTTCTCATCACCTAATTCAAGTACGTGCAGAGAAAGGCGTCGATTTTTTTTTATTAGACAACTGCATCCTCGAGGACTCGTATCAGCAACAACTCAAAGTGTCCGGAAAAGACAACGGTGAGTATTCAGACTTTGGTGTAATCAAAAACAGTCGCTTTGAATACACCGCTGGTGTTGCACCAAACTATTATGTTGGTGGTATAGATGCACATAGGGCACGAGGTTGGATAGTGTCTAACAATATATTTTTAAATATCGCAAGCCCCGCTGAAAAGGTTGCTGAGCACGCTATTCATTTTTGGAAGCATTCATTTGATAATATTGTTATCAATAACGTTATTATCAACTCCGACAGAGGGATAGGTTTTGGTTTAGGGAATAATAAAAATCAGTCAAAGGGCGGGATCATAGCTTTTAATACAATATCACATGATAACCCCGACCATACTTTTGCAGATGTAGGTATTAGCTTAGAGAGCAGTCCACAGACCATCGTTAGAGACAATCAGATTTACCTAAATTCAAACTATCCGAATGCTATTGAATACCGCTTTCCTAATACGCAAAGTGTTATTATAAAAAATAATATTACTAACAAATCAATTGTCGCCAGAGATGGTGCAGATGGAATAACACTCGCTAATAAATCTGCAGGTACCTTTGAGTACTATTGGAACTCCATATTATTCTACTTTAATCAAGCAATTCTCTTCGTCAATAGTCAATCATCTAAATTTATAGATGAGGTAAAATAGCAGAAAGACTGTCACTTATATCTGAAACATCATGTCCATTTGCTGCAAGGATCCATAGTCTTCCACCTCTGGAACTTCCAAATAGCACATTTCTAACCTGGTATATTTTGGCATTAACCGCGCTGGTAAATAGCGCATCGTCAACTTCATAGAACCTTATGATACTGAGTTTATTACCACTTGACGATACAACATGATAGACAGATAGGTGTAAACCGTTTGTTGTTATACTTCTAGTGTGACTAAGCGAAAATCGTTCAGGGTCGAATAGCCTGTGCAGATCGCTTACTAGTTCATTATGTTGTTCGCTAAACCAAGCATTATAAACCTTAACGTTGCAACCCCGATATTTAAGAAAGCCAAACTCTTCTGAATCCGGGTCTACCACAATGGGTTGCCAATCCGTTGTTTGGCAATTGTCGTCCCAATCATAAGCCAGGGTAGAGAGACGCGGTTCAAAATGAGAGTTGCTAATATTTGAAATATTTACGATCCATGCAAAAAAGCTTGCAAAAACAGCGATTGAACTGATAATAGCAGGAATGCTCACCGAGGTTGTTGCATTTTTCGGTCCGATTTTACAAGGTTCATACGGTGATTGCCGAATAAATTCACCGATCCCCAACAAACACAGAATTACGAAAGCAAAGAAGAACCAACCATAGATAAGATGATCTGCGCCAGCCGCATGCTCCATGTCTGTCAAATATGCGATAAGAATAATGCCATACACTCGAACAATATTCGCCAATACGGGGAATATTAATGATATAGCAACGAAGATAGCTCTACGCTTCACTGACACTAGGTTCAAGTAAGCATACAAACTACCTATAACAAAGCTTGCAATAAAAAAGCTGACGCCGGAACAGGCCTCGGCAACCAAAAAACGCCCTTGAGGTATTTCTATATACAAACCGCTTCTAAAAAGTGGCACACCCGTTAAGCGTAATAGCGCAACAGAACCATCTGCCGCAATTTCCTGCAGATAGGGAATAAGTTGCTCGCCCACTGGAATACTAAAAAGCATGAATACAAGCGGGAATAGAATTGTTTTAGCTGCTGCCGTACCAATTACTAGCCAAATAAGTGCAGGTAGAAGCGTGAAAGTTGCAGCATGTAAAAACAGTTGGATATCGCCAGCAACACCAATTACATAAAGCAGTAAGGCGGGAATTATTACGATAAGCGCTAACGGACTTGTTTGTATCGGTTTACTGAGAAGCTCAAAGCGCTTTAAGTAAATAAGGTAAAAAGCACCAGGTACAATAAAAAAGCCATGGTTGAATATCTCGTTCCCGTACCAAATTTCAACTACGGTGGTAAGCCCCTGCCAGCAAAATACCAACCACAAACCAAACAGAGCAAGGCTTGAAATATAAAACACTTTATTATTGGCAAATGAAAAACCCGCTAAGCTTTGCTTCATCTCATCTTGCGTTTCTTCATTGTTCATCTGCAACTCCCTGCCCTTTTATTCTTATAAATTTTAAAGGCTTACTTTATTTCATAAGCTTCGCACATGCTTACCCAATTGAAATCTTTAAGCAGCTTATCTACCTTCCCTTCCATTCTTGAAAGGTTGATGTAGTGACGAACCTTAGATTTCCAGGGCGCCGCTGAAAACTTCGGTTGCTCGGCATCGATTTCCCATGGATGAAAATAGAAACTGTATGGCGCGCTTTCAGATTGCATGAACTCAGTTATACGGCGTCTAGATAACCAATAAGGATAAAGACGGAAGTAGCCGCCACCACCTATCCCAATATTAGTTCCTTTCTTGCGAACTGTAGGAATCGGAATCTCTATCAGGCCATTGTCACGCTCGTACTTGAAGCGCGGCCACTCTGGAACACCATAGATATCGTGGTTGATTGGATAAGTACTAGACGAATAAACGAAGCCAAGATCTTTTAAAATATCATAAGCCCATGTGTTCGAATCGTTAATAGAGAAACTCGGCGCTCTATAACCTTTTAAACCCACACCGCCTATATCTTCAAGAATATCTTTACTTTGCTTAATATCGTTGTAAAGCTCTTGCTCGGTCATTGTGGTTGCGCGTTGATGCGCTAATCCATGACTCGCCAGCTCATGACCTTCGCTTACTATTCTTTTTATTACATCTGGACAGCGCTGCGCCACCCAGCCAAGTGTAAAAAATGTCGATTTAACATTATTAGCAGCAAACAAATCTAATAAGCGGTTAGTGTTGTCGCCAACACGAAGACTAATACTATCCCAATCTTTCTTATCAACTACCCCTTCAAAGGCAGAAACTTGAAAATAGTCTTCCACATCTACTGTCATAGCATTAAGACGATTATCTAATTTCATAATTATCGCCCTTTACCAAACAGCACAACTTCAACAGTGCGAATTAAAATAAGAATATCTAACAGTAAGCTTTGGTGTTTTACGTAATAAAGATCGAACTTAAGCTTTTCCATTGAATCTTCAACGCTTGCGCCATAGGGGTAATTGAGTTGGGCCCAACCGGCTAAACCTGGCTTAACATTATGACGCTGATTGTAATACGGCACTTCGCGTACAAGCTGCTCAACAAATTGCGGTCTCTCTGGACGCGGCCCGATAAACGCCATTTCACCTTTAAACACATTTAAAAGCTGTGGTAATTCGTCAACACGGTATTTTCTAATGAAGTGGCCAATGCGGGTAACACGATCATCATTTTTACTCGCCCACTTAGCCCCATCTTTCTCTGCGTCAGGTCGCATACTTCTAAATTTAATAATCTTGAAAAGCTTACCGTTCAACCCAACCCGTTCTTGTTTATAAAAGACCGACACGCCCGTTCTTCTACCATCATCTAGATAGATTATTAATGCTGTTGTGAGCATTATTGGCCAGACAAAGAGAAAGATGAAAAAAGCCAATATGGCGTTAAGCGTATAGTCTAGCGCGTCTCGCAGGTAGTTTTGACTTTGAAAACCGTTGGAATAGATAACCCAACTCGGGTACATTAGATTGACTACTATCTGCCCTGTTTCGCGCTCCATGAAGTCCAAAAGCTCAGTGACTTCAATCCCTCTAAGTCTACAGTCAAAAAGTACTTCTACGGGTAAAGTGCCTCTTCTTTGATCACAAGCGATAACGATTTCTTCAATTTCATTATCTGCAATAAACTGCTGAAAACTCTCGTCTACTTTAAGATGAATAATCTTCTCTTTTCGAATTCCGTCTTCGCGATTGTCTCCAGGAATTGGGATGAACCCGACAAGCTCAAAACCAATTCTATCTACATCTCTTCGCATACGCTTTTCAATGATTGAAGCTCTTTCCCCTGCCCCCAGAACCAAAATGCGCACTTTTCCAAGGCCCAGTAGGCCTAACCTATTTGTGAAATACCTAAAAACCACTAGAGTAATAATTATCGAGCACACCGAGGCAGGTAAGAAATAAGAGTCCATGACTAAATCGTCGAAAAAAGCACGGCTCAATACTTCTACTAGAAAATAGCTAAGACCCACGCTTACAAAAATTCGGCGAATAATTCCACGAAAAGTTTCTCGTAATTTGGCTTCATATAAGCCAACTGACAATGAACAAAGCAATATAGAAACAGTGAGCATTCCCACGTTGATTACGAGTTTTTCAACGGAAACGTTAGGCGACATTCCGATCTGCGTGAGAATAAAATGAGAAATATAGCCCATGTAAGCTATGAGCAACGCTTCTGTAATTACTAGTATATTTGAGCGTTTATTTTGATTGCGCTTGTTTACTGCCACCCCTGGCCCCCTAAAACTGCGGCGTATTTCCCATCATAAAGGGATTTATTCCAATAGACTACAATTGATATTGGCATTATAGTGACATTTCCCGTAGGGTAAACGACAAAAGTCATATATTAACCATAATGAGTGTAGGATGATCTCTTATGTTCCGCTTTAGAACGCTAATGACATGCTGTGCCCCCATTTTATTTATTGGTCTTAATGGTTGTAGTAATACAACGGCATTGCCCGAGGCAACCACCCGACCTTCTCTAACTACCGACGTAAATGATTACCAATACCTGATAGGTCCGGGGGATTCGTTAACTATTTTTGTGTGGCGTAACCCAGAAGTGTCGGGCAATTTCATTGTTCGACCCGATGGCAAGGTTACTACCTCATTGGTTGAAGACATTGATGTAGCAGGTCGCACGCCTACGATGCTTGCCAGAGAGATTGAAGAGCAACTTTCTACTTACATAAACAACCCAAGAGTTACAGTAAGCGTGAATAACTTCACAGGTCCTTTGAGTGAACAGGTACGCGTTATTGGTGAAGCCACAAACCCTAGCGCGGTAAGTTATTCTGAGCACATGACACTGCTTGACTTAATGATAGCCGTTGGCGGGCTTACTGAGTTTGCAGATGGAAACAATGCAAAGCTCGTGAGGGTTGTGAACGGTAAGCAAAAAACCTTCGAAATTAATATAGATGATCTGATTAGAGATGGCGATATCTCAGAAAACGTTGATATGTTGCCTGGTGATATCGTGATTATCCCAGAAGCTTGGTTCTAGTTATTAAGCAGTAAACGGAACAAATAATAAAATGCAGGACTTACAGCAAACGCTAACCCAAATCCTTGACTATGTGAAAGGAGTTTGGATTAAAAAGCGTTACGTAATTATTTTTTCTTGGCTCATATGCCCAATTGGCTTTTTATATGTTGCCAGTCTTCCCGATGTTTATTCTTCGAAAGCGCAGGTATTCGTGGACACTCGCTCGGTATTACAGCCTTTACTTCGCGGGCTAGCGATACAGACGAATCCTGATCAAGAGATACAGATGATGGCTAAAACCTTACTTAGCAGAAGTAATGTAGAGAAAATAGCCAGAGAGAGCGACCTTGATATCACAACGAATACAGAAGATGAATTTGAATCTCTTGTAACATCACTTTCGAAAGAAATAGCGCTATCTTCGACTGGACGAGATAACATTTATAACATTTCGTTTTCCAATAAAGAGCCCACCGTAGCTCAGAGGGTGGTTCAAGAAACATTAGATTTATTCGTTGAGGGTTCTTTAGGTAACAACCGAAAAGATACCGACACTGCAGGCCGCTTTTTAGATGAGCAAATTGCAGAATATGAATCTCGCCTTACAGAGGCTGAACAACGTTTAGCTAACTTTAAACGGCAGTACAATGACATTCTGCCACTGGCGGGCTCGTATTATTCTAGCTTGCAAAGCTTGAACGACGAGCTTGAAGCGACTCGCCTGCAAATAAAACAAACGCAACAGCAGGCCGATACGCTCAACAAGCAGATTAGTGGTGTAAAGCGCAACGACAGTTTTGGTGTCACTAATCAAGACGAACCCGTGCTTCGCACCCGCTACGACTAATCAAGACGAACCCGTGCTTCGCACCCGCTACGACGAACGAATACGTGCTTTAGAGGAAGAACTCGATAGGCTTACGCTTCGCTTTACAGATTTACACCCTGACGTTGTCGAAACAAAAGCACTATTGCAAAGTTTAGAAGACTCTAGAGACAAAGAAATAGAGGCCTTTCTTAGCGCAGATGAAGGGGATCAAAATCAACCGCTTTCAGAACTTAATCGCGAAATTAAACTAGAGGCAAGCCGTTTGGAAAGTCAAATAGCTTCTCTTCAAGTTAAGGAAACAGATTTATTGCGCAAGATCTCTGAATTAGAGAGCAAAGTAGACTTAATTCCTCAAATTGAAGCAGAGTCTTCTTCTCTAAACCGAGAATACGGTGTTACGAAACAGAAATACGAAGAGTTGCTGTCTCGCCGTGAATCAGCTGATTTATCTCGAAGAGCAGATGTATCAGCAGAAGACCTTCAATTTAGAATAATAGAGCCTCCGTTGTTACCTAAACGCCCTTCGGGCCCTAATCGCCTCATCTTTTATACCGCGGTGCTAGTGATAGGTTTTGGCTCAGGAATTGCCGTCGCATTTCTAATTAGCCAACTTAATCCAATTTTAATACGTCCTAAACAGTTACTTAACGTATCTGACTATCCTATATGGGGTACAGTTACGCACTTAAATATTGAGCAAATCAACAAAACCAACAGAACTCGACTTATCGTGTTCTTACTCTCAAGTGGTACTATTTTGGCCATGTATGGAGCGTTAGTCGCAGCTGAAATTATGAATATCGATTTATTTGGGGGGCTTCTTTAATGAAAAACACCATTGAAAAAGCACTTCAGAAACAGAAAGAAGCCAACGCTGCTAAGCAAAATGTTACCGCTGAAGAAAAGATCGAAGACGCGAGTTCTGAAAGTCATCTCAAAGCATCGGAAGTTTCTATTGAAGCTTCAACTTCTTCAGAGTTAGCCGCGGCAGAAGTCGTTGCCGATGAAAGGGAGTTCGTTAATCAAAGGACGCCTCTCGAAGAGTTCAAAATCAATTTTGAGAGGCTCGATAAAAATGGACATATCTCTCTAAATGGTGACCGCAAGCAAATTAACGAAGAGTACCGTGAAATTAAGCGAAAGCTTTTGGCTAACGCGTTTGGTTCACTCTCGAAAACGCTACACAACCCTAATATTATAATGGTTACAAGCAGCCGCCCTTCTGAAGGGAAAACTTTTACTGCTACCAACTTAGCGATGAGTATTGCATCAGAGCAAGATAAAACGGTGCTTCTAGTTGATGCGGATGTCCTTAAGCCTAATGTATTAAACACCTTAGGCCTCGAGCGTCGTAAGGGGCTAATGGAATATTTGACCGGAGATGTGGACGATATTTCAGATGTGTTATACCCCACAAATATCGACAAACTAAAGATAATTCCTGCTGGAAAGTCGCACCACTTATCTACGGAGTTGCTTGCAAGCCAGAAGATGCATGAAACCGTAGATGAATTTGCAAATCGATACCCTGATCGGATTGTAATTTTCGACACGCCTCCTCTTATTGGTATCAACGAAAGTGCCATTCTCGCAAATTTCGCTGGTCAAGCAGTGGTAGTAGTTGAAGAAGGTAAGGCAAAAATAGGCGATATAAAAATGTCGGTTGAGCGCTTGAATCCCGATATGGCGATTGGTTTTGTAGTTAACAAATCAGTACATAATGACACCGACGGAAGCGGATATTATGGATATTATTACTCAGAACGAAACGACTAAGTATCGTTTTGCAATCAAACCGCTTTGCGCTGTAATCGGCACATTGCTGCTTGGTAACTTAAATGAAGTGCAAGCCAAACTCGACATTACAGCAAACGCTTCTGCGGAAGGCATTTTTCAAGACATAGATTCTGAAGAAAACGGAACGTTTTCGTTTACAACTCTTTCAGTTAACCCTAGTGTTAACGCGGCTTATCAATCGCGCACATTTAATGGGTTGTGGCAAGGAAAGTTGACTCATCTAGAGCGTGACAACAGTGATCTTAGCCGCGAGGATACCTATGGAGAATACAGTTACTCAGCTAACTGGGCACCATTTGACGAGGCGTTGGTCTTTCAAGCCTCTGGGGCACTTAGCTACCAGAACGCACAGGCAGGTAACTTTTTAGTTTCAGACTTTTTCACCAACGCCGATGCTCTAGCCAAAACTCGTTCAAATAGATTTGGTGTTTCTACCACCATGTCGCAAGGTGATTGGGTTCGCGGCACCGGTCAAGCGTCTTATTCTGATGTTGCTTCAGAAAGAAACGCATTGAATAATGGTTTTGCCCTAGATAATGACACCTACCAACTCTCTGGCAATTTGTTTAACGGCGATAGAGCTGAATACTTAATTTGGAATGTTTCAGGTAGTTTTCAAAATACAGATAGGGCCGTTGCATCTGAAGGCGACTTTATATCGAGAAATGCATCCGGCTTTTTAGATATTCACTTTTTGAAGAACTGGGCGCTTAGGGTTACCGGCAGCCATGAAGGCAACCAAATATCAGGTCGAAATGACACTGCCAGCTTAGTACGCAAGTTCAATTCTTATGGTGCCGGTTTAACGTATCGTCAAAGTTCCAACCGATACATATCGATTACCGCTAACACCACCGATTCAGATATAGAAAGCGATGATGGCGAAACCTTCGTTGGTTTAGATTTACAATGGGCTTTAAGCCCACGTACCAGTATTAACGCGAATTACGGCCGACGCTTTTTTGGTGAAACCGCTGGGGCGAATATAAGCTATAACTCGAAATATCTAAGAACCTCATTTGGTTATTCAGAAGATGTAACCAATACGAGCAGGCTATTGGCAAACCCCGAAAACTTGGGCGTATTTGTTTGTCCGGTAAACTCTTCTGGCATATCTAGCTGCTTTCAGCCCAACAGTTTAAATTACGTGCCAAACGCTGATGAGCAATTCGTTCAAATAACATCGCAAAATTTAGAGTTTAACGACGACATCATTGTTCGTAAAAGCAGCAACTTTCAAATTGGCTACGATTTTTCAAGAGTAACTTTAGGCATGTCGTGGCGCTATTCTGAGGATGACGCGCTTGATCAAGACCGTCTTACACGCACTTATTCTGTAGGTTCAACTTTGGCGTACCGCATTGGCAGCTACACAAATGTAAACGCAAGTGTAAACTACGCTAATATCACGCAGCGTTCAGAAGCCCTCGACAGTGGCGAGAGTGATAACTGGAATGCAACGATAGGTATTGACCGCACTTTTGGACAGACATTAGAAGTGAGTGCAAACATTAACTTTGTTGATAGAAGTGGCGACCTTGTAAACGGTGCCGGTACTGGAAACGGTTTTTTGGGTGCTAATTTTACTGATAGGCGCGTAACTCTTGGTATTACGTATACTTATCAGTAAAGCGTATACAACGATAAAGAGCGCTCTCATGGGTTGTGAGCGCTTTTTTATTATCTGCAGTGATAATTAAGCAATAACCCTCACTCTCGCTTATCATCACTCTTTAACCGCACGTAGGTCTTAAACTTCTTCTTCATGAGTTTATCTACGTATTGCGTCATTTTGACTTTTTGTGAAATAGCGTCGTCTAACGCGTCCACTAGCTCTGCCAGCATATCTAAGTAGTACTTAGTGTCGCGAATCACATTGCCTTTCGGCGTCATAATGGTTTGGCTTTCAGGATGGTCTGCAAACCCCATGTGTTCCGTTACTTCCGCGCCTGTTTTATCAGGCTCGAACATTTCGGCTTTCACTTCTTCAATGACTTCGTTTACCGCTTCAGCGTCAAAGCTTTCCAGCTCTTCAAGAAAGCCATAGAGCATGACCCTATCCATAAGAGTATTGATTTTGCGAGGAATACCACGAGAGAACATGTGAATACGTTCTAACGCCTCATCGCTGAACAACGCAGCCCCATTCCATCCTGCATGGTGCAAGCGATATTCTATATATTCCTTGCACTCTTCCAACGAAAGCGGCGCTAAGTGACAAGACGCCACAATACGCTGTCTAAACTGCTCCATGTTTGGAGCTCTTAATATGGGCTGAAGCTCTTCCTGCCCTAACAAGAAACTCTGAATGAGCGGCTTACCGTTTAGCTGAAAATTACTCAGCATTCTTAACTCTTCAATGGTTTCAAGAGGAAGGTTCTGCGCTTCATCAACTAGCAGCAGGGCCCGGCGTCCCGCTTTATTCAAATCGTACAAGAAGATTTCTAACGCTTTTAAGATATCGGCTTTAGAACGACCTTCGGTAGGAACATCAAACTTAGACGCCACCATTTTCACCAGTTCATCTGGAGAAAGCTTTGGTGTGACGATTTGGGCCGCGGCAATATCGTCTTCTAATTCTTCAAGCAAACTGTTGGCAACTGTCGTTTTACCCGTTCCAATCCCACCGGTAATAACAATGAACCCTTCCGCCTGAGACAAGCCGTACTGCAGGTAAGACATGGCTCGTTTATGCCATTTACTTGCGAAGAAAAACTGAGGATCGGGGGTTAACTGAAACGGTTTCGAGTTAAGTCCGTAGTAACTTTCGTACATGCAATTTACCGTTATTCCATTAAAAATGTGCGTTCAAAAAACAAACATGTGGGTTGCTTTAAAACAGCGCGCCGCGTTTT
This sequence comes from Alteromonas sp. KUL106, assembly GCF_009811415.1. Taxonomy (GTDB): domain Bacteria; phylum Pseudomonadota; class Gammaproteobacteria; order Enterobacterales; family Alteromonadaceae; genus Alteromonas. The sequence continues at coordinate 124,945 of NZ_BLIG01000001.1, forward strand.
TTACCTGTGCAGATTGTGTATATGGTAACCAACAACGCGCTATTCCCGAAGTATTATCTTTCTATTTGGTCTGGTTGAGCGCTAACGCAATTTATTTTGAGTGATTCGCTCGATAATCCCAGTGGTAGACACACCATCTTCAAAGGTAAGCACCTTTACTTCGCCGCCGTTTTCCAATACTTCAGTGCCACCGGCAATGTCTTCAATTTTGTAATCACCACCCTTTACCAATACATCGGGCAATAATCGAGCAATAATACGCTGTGGAGTATCTTCTTCAAATGGTACCACCCAATCTACCGCGCTCAGGCCGGCAAGCACTGCCATTCTGCGGCTAACGTTGTTCACTGGGCGACCAGGCCCTTTCAATTTAGTCACTGATGAATCGGTATTAACCGCTACTATCAATCGGTCACCAAGCTGCGCCGCTTCTTCAAGATAAGCAACGTGACCAGAATGCAAAATATCAAAGCATCCGTTTGTCATTACCACTCGCTCACCACGCGCCTTCGCAGCTTTAAGCGCAATAGCCAATTGGTCTTCTGTCATGACGCCGCCATCAAGATGAACAGACTGTTCACCTAACGCTAATGCTAGCTCGGTGTTGGTTACCGTAGACGTACCCAATTTACCTACAACAACGCTCGCCGCTAAATTTGCAAGCACGCAAGCAGCTTGAAGTGGCAAATTACAGGCCATGGCAACTGCGAGTGTCGAAACAACCGTATCCCCTGCCCCCGTGACGTCATACACCTCTTTCGCTTTAGCCGGCAAATGAAACTCGGTATTGTCACCGTCAAAGAGGGTCATGCCATCCTCAGAACGCGTTACAAGAAGTGCACTTAAATCCAACGATGCTTTCAGTGTCTGTGCTTTTTCCACCAAAGTCTGCTCGCTATCTATTTCACCGACAATACCGCGAAGCTCGTCCATATTTGGGGTAACTAATGTCGCACCAGCGTATTTGCCAAAGTCACTGCCTTTGGGGTCGACCACCACCCGCTTATTTTTGCTGCGCGCCTTTTCGATAAGCCTAGCGGGATTGCTTAAGCACCCCTTTGCATAGTCGCTTAAAATGACGATGTCAGCTTCGTCTAACGCTTTGTCAAAAGCCAATTCCAATTCTGATTTATCAGCGTGTTCAAAACTTTTTTCAAAATCCAAACGCAGAAGCTGTTGATTTCTGCTCATGACGCGAAGCTTGGTGATGGTATCGAAACCCTCTACCTCAAAAAACTGACACTGAATGTTATGGGTTTCTAAACGCTCTTTAAGAATTTTTGCATTTTCGTCATGACCACACATTCCCAGCAAGGTTACCTCGGCTCCCAAGGTTGCCACGTTTACCGCAACGTTAGCGGCGCCACCGGCGCGGTCTTCAGCGCTATTCACGTTCACCACTGGTACGGGCGCTTCAGGCGATATACGCCCTGTACCGCCGCTCCAGTAGCGGTCTAACATTAGGTCGCCAACGATTAGGACTTTCGCTTTGCTAAAATCTGGTAATATCATGCTGAAAATAACTTTTTAGACTTTGAAAACATTGACACAGAGTATAACAGTCAAGAACGGCAATACCCACCAAGGAAACACAAATAACCCTTGGTATCTCTATCTTTTAGAGAACAAACTCGGGCATATTTACACGGGGATAACCACTGATCCTACTCGACGTATCGCTCAGCATAGGGGCGAGCTCAAAGGCGGAGCAAAAGCGCTCAAAGGCAAGTCTCCCCTCATTTTTAGAGCAGTATTCGAAGTCGCGGATAAAACGCAAGCAGCAAAGCTTGAATATGCGGTGAAGCAAATGAGTCGCCCTCAGAAAGACCTTATCATCAGAAAAGGGCAACTCAATGATCTACTATGCGTAAAATCAGTGTTTGAAGATTGAGTATTTTTGCAAAAATTTATCGACAATGATTGTATTGTCGAAAATGCCTAGTACGACATGTTTCAAGGCTTCAAGTTTCTGTAATAACAAATACTAAACTTCCCTAACCTCCTAAAACACCATTAATGACCATGGCGTTACCGATGCTTAGTGTAAAGCCTAAAGCCGCCACGCCGACATTGTGCTGATGATCTACCTCTTGACGGAAATTCATACCGAAAAGAATGATTTTTTTATTCGCCAGTACCAGTAAATGAAGTGCAATTGCTAATCCGACGCTCACAATTAACCAGCCCGTTACGTTACTTACGTAACCCGATGGATTGTAAACAAGCAGGTTCTTTGCTGCAGAAACAATCATCGCGGTACCAAGCAAATTGCCACTATGCTCGATAGCAAGTGCTAACTGCCCCTTCTCAAGCGCACCTTGAAATGAGTCATTTTGATTATCTCGGGCATACCTGAATTCTAAAATACGCGTCATAACAAGCAGCATCGTCAGCACCACGGTAAAGCCCGTTACAATAGCGATCAGTGCATTCATGTCGCTGCCGTCTACCCAAATCATAATGTTGCGCAAGACAATCGCGCTGGCAACCAGGCTCGCCGCGTCAACCAAAGCTACACTGACGCTTCGCTCAGCGATCATTGCGTGTGTATCTACTTTGTTTAGCACCAATTTATCGTGAGCAAAGCGTCCAAATTTAACCAGTACGATCCCCACTATTCCGAAAGTAACCATGCCGATAGCAGCTTCTTTATAGCCCACACCAATGTGACGACCAACAACTGAACTCAACACAATGCATAAAGACAACATGCCGCCTGCTATGCTTATTCCGAAAGCAAAGTTATCCTTAACGCCCAACTCTTCAGTGACCGAGTGTTCCCTAAATGCGCCGGTAAGCCACTTCATGATCATCAGAAGCACTAGCGCTATTGCCACATCCATAGCCAAATAAATGAGTAGCTCTTTCGTTAGGGGTACTAGTTTTACTAAGGCTTCCACGTTATCTTTGCTCCTTGAACATACAAAGTTCCACATTGATATTGTGCATTCAATTAGTGTCATAAAAACAATGACATCTAAAAGAACAGCTGTCATCTCTTACCAGCTTGTACAAAGATGACGACGAACTTGTTCAGATTTATTTTAATGAATGCTTGGTTGAATTAGGGGTCGTTGTGAATGACGCAAAAATAGCCAAGCCAAGATTACTTGCGTTGTCGAACGTGATTGTTAACACTGAAACGCGGTTCTTTTCTTAAATACCAGAATATTATCAAAAAGATGCGAGCATTATGCCAAGAGACAGCGAAAATAGCATGACAAACGTTGAACAAGCCGAAAAGTTTTGGCAGCAATTGTTAACAGCACCTTCGTTAACGGAAAATGATAGAACCCTTGCTGAACAAAACAGTGAGTTGCTGTTACTCGCATTTTCTCGCTCCGCTTTTTTGGCAGAAACGCTAATACAAAAACCAAGCTTCTTATCCCGAGTCATCAGTCCTCTGGCTCAATACGCCAATGAACAACATGACACACTTTCAGAAGACCAGCAGCAAGAACGTGAAGGTGGCGCGGATGTCATTGAAAATAAAATAAAAGCTGAGTATCAATCAGCGTTGAACGACAAGCTCGCCAATACATCAAATGAAGACGCGCTTTTCAAAGTGCTTCGCGAGTATCGCAATCTAGAAATGGCCCGTATCACGTTTTTCGATATCTTAAATAAACAGCCTATTGAAACATCGCTGCTCCGCGTTTCAGCCTTAGCTGATGTGTTGATTAACGGCGCATATCACTGGATTTATCATCATTTATCTCTTCGCTACGGCAAACCACAAAGCAACGACCACGATATGCATATGTATATTTTGGGCATGGGTAAGTTAGGCGGAAGGGAACTCAATTTTTCCTCTGACATCGACCTTATTTTTGCTTACCCGGAAAAAGGCGAAACGCAAGGTGGCCGTAAAAATATTGAAAACCAACAATTTTTTACTAAGTTGGCACAAAAGCTCATACAAGCGCTCAATAAAGTGACGAACGACGGTCAGGTTTATCGCGTTGATATGCGTCTGAGACCTTTTGGAGACTCAGGCCCGCTGGTTATGCATTTCGCTGCGTTGGAAGATTATTATCAAGATCAGGGGCGGCATTGGGAACGCTTTGCCATGGTGAAGGCCCGCATCATTAACGACGACAACTCACAGGATGTAAAATGGCTTCAAAGCATTCTTCACCCTTTTACGTTTAGGCGCTACCTTGACTTCACCACTCTTGATGCTTTGCGTAACATGAAAAAACTGATTGCGACCGAAATTCGTCGCCGTCGCTTAAATAACAATATTAAACTGGGTCCAGGTGGTATTCGGGAAGTGGAGTTTTTTGCGCAAAGCTTTCAGTTGATTCATGGCGGAAGAGAGCCTGCTCTACAAAGTAAATCATTACTTCGAACTTTAAGCGCATTAAGCGAGCTAGGTATTGTAGAAAGCAGCGTTACCGAGCAACTGAAACACGACTACCTCTTTTTAAGAAAAGTGGAGCACACGCTTCAACAATGCCAAGACCGTCAAACTCAAACCTTACCCGAGGAGTCATGGCAGCAGATTGCGCTTACCGAAGTAATGAGCTGTGAGTCGCACACTGCGTTTCTTCATCAGCTCGATGCCGCTATGGCGCGGATCCACGGTCACTTTAATGAACTCGTCGAAGAATCGCACGAAACCCATTCAGACGAAGACCAACTATTCATTGCGTGCCAAGATGCGTGGCGCCTCTCGCTTCAAGAAGAAGAGTTTGCTGAAACGTTTAGCGAACATTTGTCATCAAAGGACATTGCCGGTATTTATTTAACGCTTACTACCTTTAAAGATAAACAGCGAAACTACCGTATCGGACAAAAAGGAGAAGACACATTAAACAAATTGCTTCCAGAAATTCTGTACGTACTTATCAATCAACACCCGAATAATGCCGTACAGGTTCTCAATCGACTACTCGGTGTCATTGAAGCGATTACCGGACGCACGACCTACCTCGATCTTCTTCTCGAAAACCCTGATGTGCTTAAACAATTGGTGAAGCTATGTGAGCGAAGTGACTGGATAGCGCAAGAAATTAAACGTTTTCCACTCCTTTTGGATGAATTACTCACCCCTTTATATTTAGGGCAACAAAATACCGATATCCATACCAGCAAGAAAGAATACCAACTTGAACTTCGGGAAACTATGCTTCGCGTAGAACAAGACGATGTGGAAATGCTGATGGATGGCCTTCGCCAATTCAAACTCTGTCAACAACTTCGTATAGCCGCAAGCGATATTAGCGACTCGCTCCCCATAAACAACGTAAGTGACAAGCTTACCGTTTTAGCCGAAGTTATTCTCGAGCACGCATTGAATGCAGCCTGGATGCAAATGCGTCAACGCTACGGCGTGCCGTCACACCTTGAAGGCAACGAAAAAGGCTTTGCCGTTATAGGATATGGCAAGCTGGGCGGATATGAGTTGGGCTATGGCTCTGACTTAGATCTGGTCTTTTTGCATAACGCACCTCGTGGAATCAGTACCGACGGTAAAAAATCACTTGAAGCCCAGCAGTTTTATATAAAGCTAGCACAGCGCATTATGCACCTTCTCAATACGAAAACGCTGTTTGGTCAGCTGTATGAAACAGATTTGCGTTTAAGGCCGTCTGGCAATGCGGGCTTACTTTGCTGTCATATAGAAGGTTTTGAGAAATATCAAAACGAGGAGGCATGGACTTGGGAGCACCAAGCACTGGTTCGTGCTCGCGCTATCTGCGGTGACTCGAATCTGTTAGAGGATTTTAACCGCGTGAGAAATACGATTTTAAGCCAAACAAGAGATGCGCAAATGCTGGCTACTGACGTCTGCAAAATGCGCGTTAAAATGCGCGAGCATCTGCTCGCTAAAAGCAATGAAAAGGTTGATTTGAAGCAATGCGTCGGAGGTATTACCGACATTGAGTTTATGGCGCAATATTTGGTGCTCGCCCATGCGCAATCAGTAGAAGGTATGACAATGTATCCAGACAACTTGCGTATTTTCGATGCCGCTGTGCAAGGTAATATCATTACCCCAGACACAGCGTCGAAACTGCAAAAAGCCTATTTAAAACTGCGAGAGCAATATCACCATTTAACGCTGGCAGATACAAAATATGCCGATCAAAGCGAAGAATTAGACGCGATTCGTGAACAGGTAAGTCTTCATTGGAACACACTTTTTGGCCCTTGTGACGACGGGTAAGTCAGCAATTTTTCAGCTATGAACGTAAAGCGTTTATGTGCTGAGATGTTAAACGTCGGTTCACTTTGAGCGCGAGTTCCTTCACATGAAAGCCTGGCCTAGCGCTATTGATGTAATGGTATAGCTTCTTCTGTCAAGCACGTAGCAATCGACAGTTTTTAGAAAGGAATTCTGTTTCTTCCGCTGTGACCACCAAAGAACGCTGCTCAGCACATAAGTAAGCTTTTACTTCGCCTTCGAAGCTACTATCAATAGCACTTGCAATCTTTGCTAAGGAACCAGAGACGGTATTATCTAACTGAAACTGGTACTTAATCACAAAATCTTGTTCTAGATTCCAAATAACCTGCATGCCTTCTGCTTGTGCATATTGGGATATAGCCTCGCGTAGCGTGTTGCCTTCTCTAAATGCGCGATTTTTATATTCTCCCGTCCAGTTTTTCTCTACAGGACGCGTTTGGCTCGACATCTTAGCTAACTTGCTATCTAAATTCGCATCTACACCAGCAATATCAATGACAAAATCGCCCTGCTCATCTTCTTTTGGGTCCGTCGCAGACATGCGGAAATCACGATAAAACTCGCTAAGCCCTTTCGAGACTGACTTCTCTTCTTTCTGAGACGCAGGCACTGGTGCTTGCTCATTCGTCTGTAACATGTAAATAAGCACGCCAGCAGCGATAACGAGCACAACTGCAATACCAATTTGCTTAGCCCAAAATGATGAGCTTGAATAACTTGTCTGTCCCATAACTTTCCAATTTATTGCTGCGAAGTCATTCGGCGCTTTGAAAAACACGCCTGACTTTGTGCATGAGTATTACTAGTCTAGTCTACCTGTTACTCGTAATCCCATTGTTCTATTTATCTAAATTTATCCACTACCGGATGATCAGAACCGATTAACCATTGTTTTACACCAATCTACAAAGATTTATACAGGGATTCTGGATTATTTTCAGGCCGAGTCTTAAAGCGTTTATGCATCCACAGATAACTTTCTGGCTGCTCTTTTACCGCAGCGTCGACGTGTTCGTTAAGCAAAGTTAGCGCTTCAACGTCTTCCATCTCACCAAGTTGAGAGAGTGGCGGATAAATTTTAATTTTGTAACCGCGCTTTGTGTACTGAGAGGTTATTATCATAGGCTCAGAATGACTACGCCTTATGAACATAAGGGTAGCGGTGGTGGTCGCCGTGTCTTTTACCCCACCGAAAGGAACAAAAATGCTCTGTTTGGGGCCATAGTCTTGATCCGGCAGATATAAGCACAACTCTTTGTCATCTAATGCCGCGAGTAGCGCTTTTGCGTTTCGTTTATCTATCATGTATTTGTTCGAACGATTTCGACCATGATACTGAAGATAATCAACCAGCGGATTATTGTGTTTTCTATAGAAAGCAATACTGGGATGAAAGAAACCAATACCACGACAAGCAAATTCCAAGTTCATATTGTGCAGAGCCATGCCAAACACCCCCTTGCCTTTTGCAAGCGCTGCGTCAACGTGCTCGGTGCCTTCAATTTCAATCGCGCGCTTTACGCGCCAGCTTGGCCACCACCATCCCATCGCCGTTTCAAATAACGCCATTCCCGTTCGGCGTATATTTTCTCTATAAAGCTTTTCGATGTCGCTTTCAGATAACGAAGGATTCCATAAGGCTAGGTTTCGTTTGGCTACTTTGGCACGCTTTGGGACTATTATCGCAATCAACCTGCCTGTACCGCCGCCGATAAATCGGATGACAGGAAGCGGTAACCATGTAATTGCATACAAAATGAATACACCTAGCCACACAGGCCAAAACTTCGGGCCTAAAAATGCCAGTTTAAACGTAGGAGCCTTAATTGCCGCCGCCAATGTCTATTTCCTTTGAAATGAAGTGGTCGGCATTGTAGCAGAAGGTTTTTTCGGGGGCTAATAACGGCAGGCATCCTTTAGGAAGAATGCGGTGAAATAAAACAGATGGGCGGTGATGGGTTATCACCGCACTTTTCAGACGTTGGCAGTTCTGCCGCTTAATACTCTTTGTCGATTTCCTTCAACTTTTTCTCAAACGATTCATAGTGATCTTTTGAGTCGTAGTCGAAGTGATATTGGTTATGAAAACCAAACTGCAATTTCACATGCACGTCCTCAATAAAGAGAGTGTACCCGTCATGATCAGTAAACGCAGTAATTCCGTTTAGCTTATACTGCTCATTTTCTTTGGCACCGTGCTGGCGAATTTTATCGAAAACTTGAAGTAAGAACTTGCTGTCTAATTCGTTTTTCATTGTAAATCCATGGTTGTGAATTTACTTGTTTTTACATGAACAAACGGGTTTTGGATTTATCTGAAGATTTTTACTCACTAAAATAAGGGGTCCTTTGCAGAACCCTTAACACCGATTTCTGCGTCTTCAAGTCCCCCCAACGTAATATCAAAATTGTTGGAAAAAATTGGCAGGAGACAAGTTTTCGCTATTTCTATCGAGAGCTTAAATGTGACAATGCTTAAAAATTATATCTAAAACCTAGATTTACGATATGAGCTGAGAAATCGTCTTTTCCGCCGAAGTACGTATATTCGACACGCACCATCGATTGAAGGCCTACATAATAATCAAACCCCAATCCTGCCAGACCAGCTATAATATTGTCGTCGTAACCACAGATGGCGTCTGAAACACAGACTGAACTATTTATTGATACATGCTCAATATCAATATCTGCGATACCTAATTTGTAATACAGCTCCCCTTTTTGGCTGCTCGCTCTGCCTAGCAGTGCAACGTAAGGCCCTTTGCTCGATATTGATTGTTCGTCAGTGTCAGCATCAATTAAAGAGATATATCCTCCCTCGATGTACCACTGGCGATGAAACTGGTAACCAAGCGCCGCTGAGTAGCTAACATCAGCCTCATTGTCTATTTCCGTATCGACATATCCATAACCTATGTTCGCAACAGCATAACCAGTAACATCGGCACTCGCTAAACTGGAATGAACCAAGCCGGCAATTGCAGCGCTTCCAATAAAAAATTGAGCGAATGGTCGTGAAAGTTTGCGCATTTTTATGACATCTCCTTGTTTAAGAGCGCTAACTATAAAAGACAATGAATGGAAATAAAACGTGCAACATCAACAAAAACTGACCACAAACACTCTCGATAGATTCCAGAGAAAGGTAAAAAAACCACTAATCGCTCAATTTTTAAACATTAAAAGTGCGCAATGTTAAACGATTTAACCTCACACTCGTACCAATAAGTGTATAAATCGTTACATAACACGTTGATAGTTATTTTATTTTTACAAAATTTGATCTTTTTAAAATAAGGTGTAGTATTAAGTTATACAACTGGTCAGATGAGCGGATGAGTTACAATGAGTATCAGAACTAGCTTAAAAAAAGTATTACCCCCAATTTCAGTTACAGAACAAGAAGCCCTAGACGCGGGTGATGTCTGGATTGAATCTTCTATTTATCAAGGTAAGCCTGACATGCAGGCATTACGCGACATTCCTCAGGCAAAGCTGAGCGCCGAAGAACAAGCGTTCTTGGATGGTCCTGTAGCAGAGCTATTGGCCATGGTCGATGATTTTGAGTTAGGTAATGGCAAGCATATTCCTCAGGAGATTTTAGACTTCCTAGGTAAGAACCGTTTCTTCTCTATGATCATTCCAAAGAAATTTGGTGGTTTAGAATTTAGTCCGTACGCAAACTCAACTATCGTTGCTACTATCGCAGCGAAAAGCGGTGCAATTGCGGTAACCGTAATGGTGCCTAACTCGTTAGGCCCAGGCGAGCTTCTCATGCATTACGGTACAACCGAGCAGCAAGATTATTGGTTACCGCGCCTGGCAGACGGTCGCGACATTCCTTGCTTCGCGCTTACTAGCCCTGAAGCAGGCTCTGACGCAGGTGCTATTCCAGATGCAGCTATCGTAACGAAAGGCGAATTTAACGGTGAAGAAGTACTTGGTCTACGTATAAGCTGGGACAAGCGTTACATCACGCTTGCACCAATCGCGACAGTACTTGGTCTTGCGTTTAAAGTATTCGATCCAGACCAACTACTCGGCGACAAATTAGAGCTTGGTATTACCTGTGCCCTTCTACCTAAGTCTCACCCTGGTGTGGAACTGGGTAACCGTCACGACCCAATGGGTGTGCGTTTCTACAACGGTACTACTCGTGGTCAAGATGTGTTCATTCCTATGGACTTCATTATTGGCGGTCAAAAGAACATTGGTCGTGGCTGGCAGATGCTAGTTAGCTGTCTAGGTGCAGGTCGTGGTATCTCACTTCCAGCAATGGGCGTAGCGACGGCACAATCTGCGTTTAAAGGCACGGTTGAGTATTCATTCGTACGTGAGCAATTCGGTCTTCCAATCGGTCGCTTCGAAGGTATTCAAGAGAAAATGGCAGACATCGCTGGTAAGACGTTCTTACTAGAAGCGATGCGCGTTTTAACCACTGAAGGTTTAGGCTTAGGCGTGAAGCCATCAGTAGTGACAGCGATTGCTAAGTACCACATGACTGAACTTGGTCGTGACGTAATGAACTCTGCGATGGACATCCAAGCAGGTAAAGCGATTCAACGCGGCCCTCAGAACACATTAGCGGGTGGTTACGCTGCGCTTCCTATTGCGATTACGGTGGAAGGTGCAAACATTCTTACCCGAAATCTAATGATTTTCGGCCAAGGTGCAATGCGTTGTCACCCTTACCTTAAAGATATGGTTGACCTGATCCACAGCAACGAAAGTTCAGCAGATGCGGAGTTCAACAAGGTGCTTCGTAAGACCGTTGGCTTCAGTGTTAAAAATGCATTCCGCAGCTTGGGCAAAGGCTACCTTCCTTTCCTACGCGAAAGTGAGTCTGCATTACCAGAGGTTCGCAAGTATGAGAAGCGAGTAAACAGCATCTCTGCAAAGCTAGCGCCCCTTGCTGACTTGTCACTAGCGGTACTTGGCGGTGACCTTAAGAAAGCAGAGCTTCTATCAGCACGTCTAGGTGACGTAATGAGCTATCTATATGGTGCGATGGCGGCGATTCGTTTCTACGAGCAGCGCATTGAAGACAGAAAGCTTGCGCTACCGTACTTCGAATATGCAATGCAATGGTCTTTACAGCAAGCTGATCAGGCAATTGTTAACTTCATCAACAATTTCCCGAATACAGCGACACGTGGCCTAATGCGTCTACTAACGAATACTTACACTAACAGTGTTGCAGGTATTAGTGACGACTTGGTACGTGAGCTTTCTATCGCGGCTATGCAAGATAACAGTGTTAAAGCGCAGCTTACGCACTTGGTACGCGTTATCCCTGGAGATGGCAACGACATCAATGAGCAAGCATTCAAAGCTAAGCACGCTGTCGCACACCTACTAGGTAAAGTGCAAAAAGCACTTCGTAAAGAGCCTGTTGTGCCGTTCATTTCTTTCGAGCACGCACTTAACAAGCTGCAAGAAAAAGGTGTGGTAACAGCTGACGAAGCGGCGAAGCTTCACGACTACAACGAGAAGCGTAAGCTAGCTGTTCGTGTGGACGAGTACACGTTTGATATGGAACTTGTTCCAGCGTCACAAACGCTTAAAGCAATTGATGGCGGTCAAAACGCAGCATAACAAGCGACAATCCTAAATTGTTATTAAGCCCTGTCACTATCGCAGTGACAGGGCTTTTTATTTTTGCCACCCTTTGTCACAAAGCGTCCCTAACTTTTCATTGCTCAATTCGTGCTCTATGCTTTAGATAAGCTAATTTTTATAAGCAAGGATTTAAGCCGTGAAAAAAGCGCGAGTTATTATAACAAAAAGCGTTTCACCTCTCTTTTGCCTTTTAACTTCAATGTTCATACTGACAACAAATGTTAAGGCACAAAATAATGATTCAAATTTCATTATTGGTGAACTTAACCACCCTCGTATAATTAGCTTTTATAAACCATTAATAGCACAAGCCTACCGCGATATTGGTTTAGACGTAACATTTGAAAAAGTGGGTGGTGAACGAGGACTGCGGCTTTTAAACGAAGGAATGACAGATGCAGATGTAATTCGCTATGAAGTGGTCGCACAACCTGATAACAATATTGTCGTTGTTCCTCCAGCCCTTTCCAATGGCGCATCATTTTTACTGTGTATTAGAGGTGCTCAGTGCGACAAAAGCGTTCTTCAAAACCCAGATAAGGTAATAGCCGTTACCACACGCTTCTTCTTCAATATGCATGTAAACACCACCGAACTAAATGCCAATATATTTGAATTTGATGACTTTAATCATGTGATCAGTTTATTGTTGAATGGTCGATTTGATTACGCGATATTACCTAGTGACTATTCAGAAAAAGCTATATTTGAGCAGACTAAGATTGAGTACATACCGCTTGTAGAGCATAAACTGGTTCACGTTATCCATAAAAAACATACTCATTTGATAGACCGTCTTTCTGCGGCCATAGAAAGACAACTTGAAAAAGAGAAACGCGACGACGCGAATTAAAAAAAACGCCCACTGTGATGTGGGCGTTTTTATCGCTTTAATTTCTAGCTCGCTATGCAAAGAACCTATCTATGCATGTTGAGAGCTTGAAAACTCACTTTTAGTCAAACATATACTTTAGAGAAAGTACTGTGGTACGGCCATTTAGAGGACGTGCACGAACGTAACTACCTACTGCCGCTGAACCTTCTTCTGACTCAGTAATGATGAACTCATCTGTCGCATTATTCATGTTAAGTGACACTGAGAACTGGTCATTCACCCAATATGTCGCAAACAGGTTAACAAGCGTGTAACCGTCTTGCTTCAGATCGTTATTGTCTTGTACGAAGTACTCAGTCGAGCCTTGTAGTGAAGCACCAACAGACCATGTGTCAGTCACATACTCTGGAGTAATAGTCCAGATCCAATCTGCTTGACGGCGAGGCGTGTTGCCAACTAAAGCAGCATTGTTTACGTCGTCGCTAATCTCTGCGTCAGTCCATGTTAAGTTACCAGACATTACAAAGTTATCCGTTGCATTCCAACGACCTTCAAGCTCAAGACCTAACGCTTCGTATTCACGCATGAATGTAAGACCGCTTGTTACTTCTGCTTGTGTATCTTCAGTAACTGTGTCGAACAAGGTAGCGTTAACCATTAGGTCTTTCGTACCGTATTTGTAACCAATTTCAAACTGCTTCGTCGTGTCGTAGCCAGACGTCGTGCTTGTTAGGCTGCCGTCTGCGTTTAGCGTTCCGCCAATTTGAAGTAGACGGTCAGCAATAGCACGGCCACCTTTTGAGTAACGAGCAAAGAATGTTTGGCTGTCGCTCAATAAGTATGAACCACCGATAGAGTAAGACGTATTATTTGCGCTGTAGTCTACGATTTGAGAAGCAGCACCCGCGCGATTCAGATTGATTACACCACCACGGATGAAGCCACTGTTAGTTGCAGACGCATCTTCGATTTGCTCAATAACACCGTTACCGTTTAAGTCAAAATCAGCGTTACCACCACAGCATGTACTGATAAGTTCACCAGACGCTTCCGTGGTATCGTGACGTACTGACGCATCGATAAGGATGTTGTCAGACAATTCGAAACCAATGTTCATGTACGGAGCTTTAGTAACGTAGTTCAGGTCCCATTCCCAAGAAAGGAAACTTGCTGACAATAAACCGTCAGACACAAGAGCAACGCCATCGCCATTAGTAATATTCAACAACTGAGAATTATCACCGTCTAGCGTTTGAATAAAGGTCTGCCAGCTTGACCAGCTCGTCGCGATATCTTGGTTTGAGTAGTAGTAACCCACTGTTAGGTCAATACCGTTGTCAAACTCTTTACGCAAGCTGAAGTCGTTGATCATGTTGCCAAGATCATTGATACGCGTGTCGAACTGAAGGTTAGTAAATGCTTGGCCTGTGTAAACGTCACCTGCACCAGGGCCGTTGGCCAATGTCACTGTCGTACTGTCGCAGTTTAGAGGGTTACCATCACCGTCAAGTGCGCCTGCACAAAGTGCCGATGCGAAATTTGATACATCACCTGGGCCTGCTGGGAAGCCATCAGTAAACGGGGCAATGAAGCCACCAGAGATGTCAGAAATACGGAATTTGTTAAGTAAAAACAGGTTTTCTGCAACTTCTAAGTCAACTTCAACACCGAAAGAGCTAACTTTAGATTCGATACCGTCACGCACATCGCGATTTTCAGGATTTCCAAAGCTATCAAATGTAGAGATGTTTGTATTGTATGCCGAGTTTAACGCTTGTGAACTTGCGTCATAACCTGGTACTGGACCGTACTCTCCATCACCTTTTACAAGTACAGGTGAAGGAAGATAGGTTGAAACTTTATCGTCTAGGTTTTTGTAGTGGAAACGGATATGGCCGTTATCTAGCATTTTAGTAATGTTAAATTTAACCTGACCGCCTTGGTCACCGTTGTAACCTGTTTCACGCGGGCCTTCTCCGCCGCGAGCGAAACCTGCGATATGGTAGAAAAGGTCATCAGTGATTTCGCCACCGTAGCGGAAATCTAAACGAAATTCTTCATAGTCAACACCAAAAGACGTTCCGATGGCGCCGCCACCTACTTCACCGGTGTTGCTGATCATGTTGATTACACCACCTGGCGAGTTACTTGCAAATGTTGATGCTGAACCACCACGTACTGCTTCAACGTTCGCTACTGACCAGTCATAGCGTAGGAAGTTGTCTGCATTACCGAAGTTGATATCTCCGTATTCTAATACTGGAAGACCGTCTTCATGTAGCTGTAGGAACTTAGAACCACCAGTAGCAAGTGGAATACCACGAATAGTGATGTTCGCGTTACCGCCACCACCAGAAGATTCTGCACGAATACCCGGTAATGCACGGAAAACTTCCGCCGTAGAACGAGGCGCAAGCTTCAAAATATCTGCTTCATCAAAAGCGCTAACCGAAACACTCGCTTCCTGCATTGTTGCGCCACCCGGCGCTGCAGTTACAACGATCTGCTCGAATTTCTCTTTAGATTTCGCTTCAGTCTCTGGTGTCGCAGATTCTTGAGCGATAACCGTTCCAGAAAGCGCAGTACAAATAGCAAGTGTCAGTGTGTTGAGTGTGTGATGTTTCTTCATGTTTTTCTCCGGTAATGTGTTGGAGTTGTTAAATCCTAAGTAGCCGCTACCCTAACTACTAGGGCTGGTGGCAACACAAACATACTTAATCGATTAAGAATGTATAACATAAAATCAACATTGTAAACAACCTGTGAAAAAATTTAGTTCGAAAGTATTACAAGTTCTCACTAAAGTGTTAATACTTAGGTTACTCATCGATAAACACAGAGAATTAAAAAGACGTTAAACGCCTAAACATCGATTAAGAAAGGACAGGCAATTTGAACAGCAGAAGATAGCAAATCGGTCGATGGTCTCATTCCAAAAATATCATACCAATAGTATGATATTCACTCTGTGCTAACTTTATATATAGCGCAGATATTTGAAAAATGCCTAAAGTGGCATAAAAACTATAAGTTGCGTTAAATGAACTGCGCAGCGTTCGGTCATCAAAAGGTTTATTCGTTGAAAGTAGAACAAGAGTCAATATCACAATTAGAGATAGATCGAGATACAACTGATATGCTGATTGGCAACAGTTTCATCGGGTTCTTGATGACGATATTCGCCTTTTCCGGTCTCTTGTTTTTTTTTGAAAGCGATTCTCCCTCCACATTCGCACAGAAATTTCAGGTCTGGATGTTAATGATGGCCGTGTCTATTACGCGTCTTATCGATGCAATATACTGGCGTGTTAACCTTGCGGGCACGGCATATTATCCACGACCTGCGCTCATCAGGTTTTCAATCGGTTTGTACCTCACCGCGAGCATTTGGGCACTCTACTCTGTTCTCTTTTATCCAACCATGGGAACGATTGAACTTGCTGCTACTATGGTGGTGCTTTCTGCGATGTCTGGAGGTGCTGGGACCGTTTTAGCTCCAAATAAAAACCTTGTTGGCTTTTACTCCACTGCGCTTCTGGTTCCTATGTCTTTATGCGCGATATTCGATGAAAACGGCAGTTTTTTTGTTTTGGGTATACTCGGACTTATATTTTGGTTTGGCATTTTCACCAGCGCGTTTCGCTACCATAAGTTTTTTATCAGCACGGTACACTTAAAAGCTAAAAATAATAAATTAATGGAGCAGATGAAAATTGAGCGAAATGAAACTGAAAAAGTTAATCAATTGCTTATTGCCTCAAATAAAAAGCTCGACGCCTCGAATTTAAATCTGGAGGCAGAGGTCGAGCGCAGAACGGCGGCATTATATCGGCTATCAAATAAAGACCCTCTTACCGATCTACCTAACAGAAATGGGTTCTTAAAACATCTAAACAATCTACTCGATACGTCGCGCGCACTTGAAAATTCCCTTGCGGTACTCTTTATCGATTTAGACGGGTTCAAGCAAGTCAACGACAGCCTTGGCCATAAGATAGGTGATATCGTATTAGTCGAAATCGCAAAGAGACTTCGTAATTACACAGAAGATAACCATTTGGGGCGATGGGGAGGCGATGAGTTTGTTGCTGTTATTCCTTATGCGAATATCGATACAGCCAAAGCTGTTGCACTTGCGATGCGAAGCGGTGTCACCGTCCCTATCATTGCCGATGACAATCAGATTACTCTTGATGCCACCATAGGTATCGCAATGTTTCCTGCGCATGGCGAAACCGCTCTTGACTTAATTCAGCATGCTGATTTAACCATGTATGACCAAAAGCGCAAACAGCGTGGTTCGGTCAGCGTGTTTAATGAAGCCTTGCTGTCTGAAATCAAGCAGGAGCAAAAACTTTGCGAACGGCTTCGCACTGCTATAGAAAATGGAGAACTGACTGTTTTCTATCAACCTATTATCAATGCTAGTACTAAGTCTGTGTCTACTGTTGAAGCGCTGCTAAGATGGAAGTGTGACGATGACTATATCTCTCCTACTGTTTTCATCCCGCTTGCAGAGAAAAGCGGTTTGATGCCTGAGATTGGAGCATGGGTATTAAATCGAGCGCTTATTGATCTTTCTCACTGGCGCTTTAGCAACGAAATATCCATTTCTGTTAACGTATCTGTTGCGCAGCTGTTAGACGATAACTTCTCCAAAGTGTTAGACCATGCACTCAAATCAACCCAAATAGCGCCCGAGCAATTGCATCTGGAAATTACTGAAAGCGTATTTGCAATAGACAAAAAGTTGGTCGGTAAGAGAGTCAGCGAACTTGTTGAACGGAAAGTAAAAATATCCATCGATGACTTTGGTACTGGATACTCTTCGTTGAGCAGACTTCAGTCGATACCCTTCGACTTTATAAAGATCGACCGCTCTTTTATACAGAATACGACTGAGGAGAGTGATACCATAGTGAGAGCGACAATCTTAATGGCAAAGGAGTTTGGCTGCAAAACCATTGCAGAAGGCATTGAAACCGCTGAGCATGAAGCACACTTGGCAATGCTTGGAGCCGACTACCTGCAAGGTTTTTATTTTGCAAAGCCTATGAATGCTAATCACTTTATTTCTTGGTACAACGAAAATTACTAACAACCATGGCCCAACTTTATTTTTATTACTCTGCGATGAACGCAGGAAAATCAACGTCTCTTCTTCAATCAGCATATAATTATCGCGAACGAGGTATGCACTCTATCATTTACACCGCAGCACTCGATGACCGCTATGGCGTAGGTAAAGTCACTTCCAGAATTGGCCTTCAGGCAGACGCCAAACTTTACAGTAAAGAAGACGACTTATTTCTATCCATTCAAAAGGACTGCGAAGCGCGAAAGCCTGATTGCGTATTTATTGATGAAGCGCAATTTCTCACCAAAAAGCAGGCTCGACAGCTTGTTGAAGTGGTTGATGAATTAGATGTTCCTGTTCTTGCGTACGGCTTACGGACTGACTTTTTAGGAGAAACTTTTGAAGGCAGCCACTACCTACTAGCGTGGGCCGACAAACTTTTTGAATTAAAAACGGTGTGTCACTGCGGCAGGAAAGCTAACTTTGTCGTGAGGCTTGATGAAAATGGCAATGCTGTTAAAAACGGAGATCAGGTTCAAATTGGTGGCAACGACCGATACGAGTCTATGTGTCGAAAACATTTTAAAGCGCTCGTTTGGGATGCGCAGTTCTAGTGTTGGATACATCCCTTTAAAGTAAACACACATCCTATCTCAAGCGTAGGCTAAACGATTATCACTAGCCTACCTTCTCTCTTCTCTCCCCTCTTGCCCTCTTGAATATAGCAGCTTAACTGCTGTGCTCTTTTGCAGCAGTTTGACGTAGAACGACTATGCCTGCAGGGCTGTTTCGCGATTAAAATGCTTTCATACAGGCTAAAATTCGTACAGCGAAGTTCAACACGCCCTGGTGTAAAAGATAATAAAAAAACTTAATGGATTAAGATTTTTTTGTGGTTAGATTCCCATCACTTTTGCTGCACATTTGTAAACGAAACTTGTTCAAGTGAAAGTTCCGTACTGGCCGAACTTAAGCTGGAAATGAAGTGGGTGCACATTAATCTGCACCCACTATTGCTCACTACGCTTGGCCATTTAATAACTTAGGTGTAACCCTGTATAACTTCAGTGGGAAAATAACCCTCTATACCGTTTCGCCCAAACGTACTTCAAAGGGCAGCGTGCTTTTCGATGTAACGTGCTCGAGAAGAGATTTTGCCGCTTCTACGCCTTTTTGAGAACTTGATTGACATACTGTTGTAAGGCGGGGACGCGCCCGCTCAGCCTCTTCAATACCGTCAAAACCTGTAATTCTCAGTTCATCTGGAACCTGTATGCCCATTTCTAGTGCCATATGCAAAAGCTCTAACGCAATAATATCACTCATGCACAGCACAACATTGGGTCTTGGAGAACTAGTGAGCACTTCCTTCGCAGCTTGGCGAGCGAAGTGTCGATCACTTTCGGGAAGGTGCCAAATGGCTTCATTACTCACCGTAATCCCCTTATCTTCGGCCGCTCTTATGTAACCATCTAAGCGACGGTGCGCAATAGAAGTTTCAACATCAATAAGAGGGCTGTCATAGATGCGACACGTTGCCGGTGAGTCAATAAGTCGAAGCCCTAAAATTGCGACCGAATCTCCCTCGTTCAGGGCATGGCTAGCAACACGATATGCCGCGTCCTCGTTATCGATATTAATTGATGGTTTGTTATCAATATCAAAATCGACGGTAACAACAGGTTTAGGCGAGGCAGCGAGTTCCTTGATGAGGTTAACATTGCGAGGTTGTCCGTAGCATATGAAACCGTCTACGAAATCTAAAACGTCCGTAATACTGTCTGAGTCACCAGCGTATAAAAGTAAGTGTTTACCATTTTCTTGCAACGCCGAAGAAGCGCCCTTGATGAATGTACTCGCAACCGGGTCGCTCACCATGTAGGAAATACTGTCTGCCAGCACTAATGCGACGATGTTTGATGTACCTTTCCTGAGAATTTGTGCGGCTTTGTTCGGTCCGCTGTATCCAATCTTTTTGCACTGAGCCAGTATCTCTTCGCGCTTTGATTTGGATAATTGATCGGGACGATTGAAGGCGTTTGAAATTGTCGCTGTCGAGACACCTAACTGCTCAGCAACGTCTTTAAGGGTTAGTTTTGTTTTGTTCATTAATTATTAACTCATTTAACGAAGCTTGCTTCCCATCGCTAAAATGATGAAGGGCAGTAAGCATGCGCTGTGACTACCCGTCGATTGTAACACCTTCTTAAACGTTTAACTCAATAAATTTAACGTTTTATAAGGTATCCTTTTAACAAAATTAGTGAACAACTTAATGTTAAGTTTTTACTGCTTTTATCTTGTACCGAAGATCTTATCCCCTGCATCGCCTAGTCCAGGCAAAATATAGCCCTTATCGTTTAATCGTTGATCGATAGCGGCAGTGAAAATATCCACATCAGGATGAGCATCTACTACAGCCTTGATCCCTTCAGGCGCTGCAACAAGGAATAGCCCCATAATTTTTGTACACCCCTTTTCCTTTAGTAGGTCTATGGTTGCAATAAGGGTGCCGCCCGTCGCAAGCATAGGGTCAACGATAAGGGCGGTGCGCTCATCAATATTTTTTACTACCTTGTCAAAGTAGGCAACTGGCTGAAGTGTTTCTTCGTCACGATAAAGGCCTACCACACTAATCTTAGCGTTAGGTATAAGCTTAAGTACCCCTTCAAGCATTCCCAGACCGGCGCGAAGGATAGGCACAACCGTTATTTTTTTGCCTTTGATTTGTCTTACTTCAACATTGTCACCAGACCAACTCTTAATTGTCGCCTTTTCCGTGGGTAACGTTCTCGTTGCCTCATAAGTCAGAAGGTTTCCTACTTCTGACGCTAATTCGCGAAAATCTTTGCTACTAATTTTAGCGTATCGCATAAGCCCAATTTTATGTGCAATAAGCGGATGGGTAATTTCGTGAACGGCCATGTAAGACTCCTTGTAATCGATTTAGCTACATTTTACCCCATGTGTATTTTTGTTAAAGCGATTAGTCGTGAAAATATGCGGGCTCCCTAGGACAAAACATCGTAGGAAAGCTAGACAGCGTTAATAAATGCTTTAGTCTAAAGTCTTGTTCTGAGGCACCTGCATAACGTCTTTCGCAGTGTAAATTGTGAACTTGTATGAATTGCGTCCATTTACTGTGTTTGTGATGGCGTTGTTCGTCCCAACAAGATGGAGTGAAAGATTAAGGAAGTACTTCACTCATATCACGGCCTCAGACAGGCTCTTTACTTACATTCTTATCTTTCAATCACAAAAGGAATTGTTTATGCATTCTTACGCTAAACGTTTTCGTTATTTTGCAGTAATTGCACTCTGCTTTTCTACCCATAACGCGTTTGCCCAATGGGAGCAAATTACGCCAGATAGCCATGTTGTTGTATCCGTGCCTGGCGGCGGTGAAAAAACCGCATACCCCTCATGTTCTCTTCCTGCTTTACCAGGCCCGGAAGGATTAATGCCAAACCCATTTTCTTTTTACTTTGAACAAGGTGAAAGCGACAACCTACTTATTTACTTCAACGGCGGAGGCGCTTGCTGGGATAGCGCTACCTGCTTAGCATCTATGCAGCTCGAATTCGACGATAATCCTATGTCTCGTGCGGCATATAACCCCTCTGCTGTAGTGGAAAATACACCGTTTATTTCGGGCGGTATATTCGAGGATACCGAAGAAAATCCATTTCAAACGTGGTCAAAAGTTTTTATTCCATATTGTACTGGCGACTTACATTTAGGTTCCAGAGATACCCAATATATAGACGAACTTGGTATTGTCACGGGCGTACCGGGTGCTGACGTCACATTAAAACACCGCGGTCACGATAACGCGTTGGTTGTTATGCAGTGGATAAAAGAAAAGATGAATAACAACGACTTGTCTGTGGACAAAGTATTGTTGAGTGGAAGCAGCGCGGGGGGCTATGGAGCAACTTTTAACTTCCCCTACTTTCAGTCACTATTTGGCCGCACTAAAGTGGCGCTTTTTGCGGATGCATCTCTTGGGGTTATTTCAAAAGGATTTACTAAAACGGTACTTAATTATCAAGGGCCCTGGGGTATAGAAG
This sequence comes from Alteromonas sp. KUL106, assembly GCF_009811415.1. GTDB lineage: Bacteria > Pseudomonadota > Gammaproteobacteria > Enterobacterales > Alteromonadaceae > Alteromonas. The sequence continues at coordinate 146,742 of NZ_BLIG01000001.1, forward strand.
ATTCTCTACCAAAAAACTTTCAATCGTTAATTGGTAACTTCAATCACTTAAGCCTCAACAAGCAGGTTATGTTGCGTTTGGCTTATCAATATCCTTGGAATCGTTTTGCTCAATATTCCACTGGCACTGACATTGTCCAAATACAATTCTCTAAAATTTCAGATCAGGTCTCAAAAGGTAACTTAGATCCGACAACCTGGGGCGTCACAGAGTCGGATTTAGGTTATATCCTTGGTTGGCAGATTCAGGCAAACGCTTCTATTCACGCTTTGTCTGCGTTTACTTGGAACTACCAATTCTACCTAGGTGAAGGTACATGCCACATGGTGCTTAATGATTTCTGTGAAGACAATGCCTTCCCTGTATCCTCACCCAGTCCTTTTTACAATGAAGACAGTGCACGGGGTATTTCATTTAATGAGTGGCTTTACACGTTCGCTACGTCACGCCGATTTAGAGAAAATAGCGCGGCTTACTATCAGTAAAGTTTGACCGTGGCGCGCCTACTAAAAATGGGCTTGGCTGTATCAATCTCAAACGATTAACTTTGCCAGTTAACACAATCGCTACCCTACTTGCAGGGTAGCGCCATCTGGCATCGTCACTTCTATTTTCATGTTACCACCCACCGCGGCTAAGTAAGCTGCTGCCCGTTGCAGTGAAACATCCTGAATCCGCTTTGATTCCAATTTACTCACTCCAGAGGCGGTCACTGATAACGCCATTGCTACCACCTCTTGTTTAACTCTATGCTGCTTTCTAATGTCACCTAGTGTGATTTCTTTCATTGTTTTTTACCGAGAATTACGGGCATTAAAAAAGCCCAGATGGTGTTACCTTCTGGGCTTTTGCAAAACGTTCTACCTGCAGCGCCCAGAAGCCAATAGTTGCCCCTGAACACCGACGGTCAGGTGCAATCAGTAATTAAAATTATAAAAATAAACCGTTGAAACGTTTTGCATGATAATTCTCTTTCTACAATATGGATGGCACACGGCAATGTGCCGCGACGCTGCTATCAGAGCGCTCTGCTGTATGTACGCATAAGCCTCTTTGTATCTTCATCCTTAACCATACCATGTCGATAAGCAATAGCAACGACTTTCCAAAAAGGAAAGTCGATAGCTCACGTGTTCAATTTTTTAATAATGAAATATAAAAAAGGACATCGTTTTCTACCTCAAACCGACAAATTCCCCTTCACTAGCGCACTTAAGTGAATTGAGAAAGTCAGGGACCAAATGGCTCCCTTCTTCAGGCGACCAAGTTGCAAACCCCTTATCATCGTTAACCTCATAGGGACCTTGTTTCACTTCCATAAAAACGACTGGGCTATGGCAAACTGTTGCGTGCCAAACATTCGGGGGAATTTCAACACCATGGGTATCTCCACCTGCTTTTAGGGTGATTCTCTCCACCAATTTACCTTCCCTCTCATTATCAAAAAAGAGAATATCTAACTCCCCCTCAAGGACCATGAAAAACTCCCATTTATGAGGCTGAATATGACGATGTGGGCGCACATAAGAGTCTGGCATCATAGCGATAAAGAGCCGCTGAACCACGTCTTGATACGTTGCGTGAACGTTGAAGTGGGCGCGGCGACGGTCACTGCTTTCAGCTTGATATTTAAGCCGTTCGAACAGCGTTTTATCAAAGCGGTTTAAGTTAGTTTGACTCACGTCGTTCTTATTGCTCCCTTTTACATCTGACAATGTCGCCCCCTTTGATAGTTTTAAATAAGCGAAAGGTGTTTGCGCAAAACACTGGCGCAAACACCAAATAACTATCGCTTAAGTTACTTTTGCAATAAAAAAGTTGCAAGCTCAAAGGCTAGCTATCTCGATCCAGCCTCCCTGAATAAACTTCACTTTTTTATCCTGATGACAAAAAACAGGGATTTTCCAATTTTTTTGTTCATCATTATCTAAACGACTATCTGGCCACGTGTAGGCTGACTGTGTCGAGAGTTTTACCCATTTTGCCGTTGTATCGGTAGGTGAACGGCCAAGTTTTTTCCAGCCTTCACTGTGGGTATTTGCCTCCACGCCCTCAGGGCTAAATCTGAACATCGGCTCGTCGTATTCATCGAGTACAACCATATGATGGTCGCCCCGATAACTCACTCTAATAGCTCGTTCAGGGCCACGGATCACCATAGCTGTCAGGTCGGAAATAGGTGCTGACTTATTATCAACCGTCACCAATGTACGTTTACTAGGCGGTGCCAGCGATTTGAAATAACCCGAGATATCCTGCCGCTCACCGTTTACCGCTAGTGCGATATTCCAACGGTCAACGTGCTCATCCGTTTTCTCTAGGCGTTTGTCATACCAACCAAAGTAGTTTTTATCGCTAACTCGGCCCCATTTCGATTCAACCTTTTCATCCATCACCCATTCTGGAAGCGGCCTTGGGCCTGCGGTTTGCACTTTAAACCACATAGGGTGGTCCCAGTTAGCGTACACACCACTTTTAGAAATCCGGATAAAAGGCATATTGTCATTACCTAAGACTTCCAATTTACCCTCTCCATCAAACTGCACGAGTATTTCATTACCCAAAGGCGAACTCTGTATTTGAGATACGATAAAGGGGGCTTTTTCTCCTTTTTCATCGTTAACCGGGTTATCAATGACTGGCAGCCATTCCCCCGACACGGCTGACGCACCGTGCGCGTAAGCATTCGAGGCAACAACTGAAGATGTTAGGACAAGTGCCAACATTGTCGTTAATCGCATAATCATGATTACTTCCCCCTAATTACACATCGCAGAGAGTTGCCCTGTTACCGTAATGGTTTTTGACGCAGATGGGACCAACTCGCCATTTTCATCGCGCGCATTAACAAAGAGCATATAATCACCCGGAGGGACTACCGCTTGCTGCGAGGGCATTTGTACGACAATTCTATCTGAGTTGTAACGCACTATAGGGAGTACTACGCTGCGCTGATCACCATCGATAAGATGCGTGATGTTTGTCCGTCGTATCAACACCACCGACTCAATATTCCCGTTCATTTTAGCGGTTGCCGCATCGGTGTTTCTGAGACCAATACGAAAGCGTTCTCCTACAGCAACAGTTTTGCTTCGTGTTCCGATTGAGGGGCGGTCACCAAACATGTAGGCCGGTTTGTAGATTTCAAAAGAAGGATCTCTGCCGTCATTAGGTGAGAAGCCAGGTAGCGTCACGCTATAAGCATAAGCGGTGTTGATAGGTGCATGTCCACCTATTAGCACGCTTCCGTCTGGCAACAGTGCCGCGGAGTTATGATAGGTACGCGGTCGATTTTGCTCGGCAACTTGTCTAAATGTTTCGGTCTCAGGGTCAAAAATTTCAGCTTTTAAAATGGGCTTACCTGCGCCAGGTAACACTACCTCATCCCTGTCAGCTCCCGATACCACGAGTACTTCTCCGGTAGGTAGTAGCACGCCCGTACCGTACCAACGCCCCTGCTGAAGGCTTCCGGTAGAGCGCGAGTCATACAGCATTTTCTCTCCGTCAATCGTTACAGAATCGATACGCGCTAAGTTCGTTCCCACGTAAAGGCCAGGGCTTGTCGCAGCAACACCTGTGAGCACACCGCCAGCGGTAAGGAACTCTGCTTTATTGTATGTCCCATTTTCATCCGGTGTTAGCGGCATCATCATGGAAAACGTTGAGCCTCTAAACCCTGCTCCAAGCAGCGCCTGCACATCAGCAAGTCGATATGGGTCGTCGATAATAGGTGCGAGCGCATCAAAGGGATTTGCAATAAATTCTTCCGTTAGTCCAGTTAGTAAACCGCTTAACGATTCATCAGCCTGTGTGTTAGTAACATTGAGGAAGCTCGCCAAGTCTGAAATACCCGCTTCGCTTAAATGAAGCGGTAAGCCGGCAAAGCCTAGATCAGCCCACGTTTTTGATTGAGGGTCGTAAGCCGCCACAATATTCCATAGCGCTTGATCGTAGCTTTGTCCGAAAGGATTGAAAGCTTGCCCGCCCCCGTTGTAGAACACGTGCCCATTAGGGAGTAGATGCAACCTCGGATACAACGGCAATGACCGCTCTGCCAAGGGGCCATTGTCTGTCCACTCTCCACACGATGTATCGTATGTTTCAGTGACGGTCACATTGCGACCCGACGTTTCTGGGCGGGTTAAATAAACAGGTTTAACGAGCTTAGTCACACCACTCGCAACCAGCACGTTGCCGTTAGCGAGTGATAAAGCACTCGGATACCAGCGCCCAAAATTCATGTCCCCCGTTTTTCGCCAACTGTTATCTTCAGGGTTGAAAATACGGCTATTCTTCAAGCCCTCTAACTCAGAAAGCCCAAAATTAATTGGTTCACCCAATAGGCTCGTACTTACCCCCGGTTCGTGGTAGTAATCGGTGCCACCCACCGCCATGAGTTCGCCGTTGGGCAAGCCCACTAAATCAGCACAAAATAGGGCGCCATCATTATTGGTTCTATCGTCATCTGTATTTAAATCAAGCGGCAGAGATGTACCCAAAAGACCGGTAATGTCGCCAATTATGGTTTCAGAATCGTTGCCATCTGGGTTTGCGCCAGCGTCTACAGGAGAAGGTGCAATCCAACTCGCGCTCTCATTTTTCATGGTCAACACGCGGGTTTGGTCGTTAATAATGGCGGAGCCAATTTCCAGCAAAGCGTTATACTCAACGTTTTCAGTGCCTTCTAACGCGTTAAAGTAGAGAATTCGGCCATCGTTCAACAGTGCTAAACTACCCGCCGCAGGTTTGCACTTAAGCACGCCGTCTTCATTTTCTTCGCACTTACCGTTATCAGGGTAGTTGTTGAGAGGATTAGTGATGTTAGTGTTGTCTTGGTCGGGAAACTCGCCCGTAACCAGCGGCTCTTCGAATGGGTCAGTGAAAATACCCTGCTGCTCACAAACAGCCATATTTGAGCATTCTGGCGTAACGATTGGCACTTTGCCTTTATTGCGATCAGCGAGAGCGAAGTGAGAGGTTATACTTAAAGTAAGTAATGTAAGTGTAGGTACTAACAGTGGACGTTTGTGCATTGTGGCATCCTATTATCGTTGAGTTATCACGCTGTTTAACTTGAGCTTTCATTGATTAACAATCACTCAAATGTAAACAACATGTAAACCAAACGACTGAGATGGATGCCTGGATGCAGTTTTTTTAAATTTATTTTTTTAAATTTTTATTTCTTATTATTAGCCTTCATTCTGCGGCTCTGTTCTTGGCGTTTCTCTTCTCGCTTTTCTTTTCGGTCTTTCTTATCTGGCGTGAGCGATCCGGTTTTGAACTTTGCTTTACGCTTGGCTTTTGCTTCAGCTCGCTTTATCGCTTCCAGCTCCATTTCTTTTTTCTCTACTTCTAGCATTTCAGGGGTTTCTAGGGTAATTCGCCCTAATTTTCCTGACTGCAGTTCTTTAAGCAGAATTTCGCATATTTTGTGAAGGTTAACGCGTCCCCCAGCCTGAATTGCTCCCCGATTTTTTGCGGCCGCTTCTAAAAACTCAATCTCTGTATCGGGCAATTCATCAAGCTTATAGCGTTCTTTAATCACTTCTGGATAGGCTTTAATAAGATAATCAGCAGCAAAAAAGCCCACATCATCGTATTCCATGGCGGTGTTTTTCACTGCGCCAGACGAAGCCAGACGATAGATAGAATGTGGATTCTCTAGCTTAGGCCATAGCACTCCAGGTGTATCAAATAAGATAATGCCGCTACCTAAATTAATACGCTGTTGACTTTTGGTAACCGCTGGCTCGTTTCCGGTTTTTGCAATAATTCGGTCAGCCAATATATTAATTAACGTTGATTTCCCTACATTGGGAATGCCCGTGATCATGGCTTTTATCGCTTTGGGTTGGCCTTCCTTGTAAGAGCAGATGCTTTTGACAAGCTGCATGATCTGCTTGCTGTTTCCCGGGTTATCACTCGACGTCGTAATAGTTTTAACGCCCCGCTCTTTCTCTAAACTTTCCTGCCAACGCGCGGTTATTTCTGGGTCAGCTAAATCGTACTTATTCAGAATTTTAATACAGGGTTTATCTCCACGTATTTTCGCAATTTCTGGATTTTCACTGGAGTATGGAATACGTGCATCAAGTACTTCAATAAGAATATCCACTTGATTCAGCGACTCTTTTATTTCTTTTAGGGCTTTATGCATATGCCCCGGGAACCATTGTAGTGCCATGGTTAATTCCTATCGTAATCGAGTTGTAAACGCTGTACTTAACGCCTTAGTTCATATGCGCACACATTGACAGCGCTAGCTAAATTAAGCGAGTCTATATCTCCACGTCCTGCGATGGTATAAGCGTTGGCATTGAGTGATGTCAGAGCGTCAGTAGGGACGCCTCTCGCCTCATTTCCGAAAAGGTAACACTGGTAATCACCAAACGAACGTGAAGTGATGCTCTCTCCACTCATGTCTAAACAAGCAAATCGTTCAAACCTTGATGCTAGGTCATCTAGAGAAACATTTAATTCCATGTCGACATGGAAGATAGCCCCCATGCTTGCGCGTACTACTTTTGAGTTGTAGGGATCTACGCTATTGGGACTGAGTAGTAGCGTGAATTCACCAAACCACGCTAGCGTTCTTAATATTGTGCCTAAATTCCCAGGGTCTTGAACTTCATAAAGGTAAATAAACTTGTTTCCATCATTCGCTTGTGAGGTGCGATTCTGCGGCTCTTGTTGGACACCGCTCGACATCTTGGGAAGCGGTACACGCGCTATAATTCCCTGAGGAGATTTTGTGTCGCTTAACTGCTGCATTTGTTGAGACGAAACAGTTTCGACCTTCATGAATGGCGTTGATGAATCACAGTGATCTTTTACCCAAGATTCATAATCTGAGGTTACATAAAGTGTAATTCCGCGAGTATTCTCAACGCCCTTTTTGACGACCTTAAGCAACTCTAAAACTAAGTGCTCTCCTTCCACCAAATAAAATCCAAACTGGGTTCGATATTTCTTTTGGTGAAGCTTTTTTACGTCGCTTAGTTTCATTAATTCAGGCCTTTTCTTAACTTTCGGCGCAAGTGTAAGGTATACAGCGCAAAACGCAAAGCGACATGTCGTAATGGCCGTTTAATGTTTATCGTTCTGATCGAACCGTGATGCGCTCTGGCATATTGAGAATAGCGTTTGACAACCCAAGCGCATAGCCCAACCCTTCGTTATCTACTATATGAGCAGGAAGGTAAAACATTTTAAGCGCTTTTGTACCATGCATTGCAGCATCGATTCGATGCCATCGCCCATCAAGCCACACCTCATTCCATGCGTGCCCATAAGCTTCAATGGTGTCTTCATCCTCTACGATAACTGTCCCTATAATAACTCTTGCGGGTATCGCAAGCGCACGAGCTATTGCAGCAGCAAGTACCGAATATTCGGTGCAGTCTCCACTTTTTGACTTAGCCACTGTTGATGCAAAAGAAAAACTATGAATATAAGAGGGTTGTGAGATATAGCTAGCCATGAATTTTTCAATATCGTCCGCAACCGATACAGAATTGTGCACCTCTGCTTGTTCGCGGCTATATTCCGTTAAAAATTCGGCCACCACTCTTTGTACAGAGTCCTCTTCAAAATCAATAACAAAGGTGTTTGCCTTATAATTAGCAAGCGCTTCGGGAGTCGGTTCTGATGCGCTTTCTAACGAATCACTAAGCGATATCGAAAGTAAACTGCTCTCATTATCTTTCTGTTGGGAGACCGCTATACCTCTCCAGTTCGATAAGACCGCGGTTGCAGAATCAGGCGCATAAACTCTAACATCCAATAATATTTGCTGATGGAGTGGTAATGAAACTTCTTCACTGATAATCAATGGAATATGCGCAAAGTAAGGAGAACTTTGCGCATAACCTGCATGACTAAAAAGAAGGCTCGATAGCATTACAGTTATAGTGCAAAGGCTTTTGAGCGATTTCAAATGTCTAAGCTTCATTGTGCATGCCCATGCATTTTATAGATTGGTCGGTTTGCCAGATACGTACATAGGCATAATGTCAAACTCAATGGGCCCCATTTTAACTTGCGCCTCCTGCATGATGAAATCTTCATCAACGGTATACTCAACCTTAAAGCCCTCAATCTCAGCAAGCAATTCTAGCAAACCATTTTTTTGGCCCTTTTTATACATCACAGTAGATGTCGGCTGAGTTGGATCTGCGTCTACGCTCCACGTGTTATAGCGTGTAGAGTCGTTGTCTGAATTCGCTAATTTCTGCGTTTCAAGGTAAGTGCCATAATTCGAAATAAATACACCATCGTATAAAAGCTCAGAACTTACCGACTTCCCCTGAATTTCTCCATCTATGACCCACTTTTCTTCTGGCCTAGAAACACCAATGGAAGAACTGAGTTCACCATTTTCCACAGTGTACGCATAAGAATTGATCAAGGTGCCATCGGAATGGCCCCATGAGCGCACTACAGAATCGGTTGATGAAACTGTATTAGCGTCTACAGGAAGAATTAATGAGGTAGTTTCAACTATTTCCACATCTCCATCTGCGTCTTTAGAGAATTTTTCAGACACAATACCTACTAGTTCCCCCTGCATTGTCATTCCATTTATGGCAAAAAAGAAGGGCTGCACTTGTGCCGTTTTATCAACAGCGTTAACAAACGAGTTGAATACATTTTTGAAGGTATCTCGATAGCCAATTTCATTATGCAAACAAACCTGCAATCCATTCGCAGACTCCGCAGACATGCCCTTGATCAATCCAGCAACCCGTTCATCAGAGTCTCCTAAATTATAGAGAATGTTGTAACTAAATACGGGAGTGCTGCCTAAGGTCGAAATATCTAAGCTGAAATTATACTGGCTTTCCACTGCCTTATTTAGCGTTGTTGAGATATTAGTTATTGAAAATTTCATCATGCTGATAAGCGAATTAGCTAAGCCGTCATAATCTTTAAAAGCCCAACATTCAACAGGTGTTTCAGAGCCGATATCCACCGTAAAATACCAGTAATCCTCGACGGATTGTGCGCCTGACCACGTACCCACTCCAATAGCATTTAATGGAAACGCAGGCAGAGATATTCTAGTGTGCGGCAGACCCTTTGCCTCTTTTGATAAAGATTTATTGAACCACTCAGGCAACTGCTCGCTCGTGATATAGTTTTTAGCACTGACGGGCACTACCATAGTTAGCGTTGTTAGCAAAAAAAACAGCAGATATGTTTTCATTATTTTTAAAATCCCTTTCTTGTTATCAATACTCATTCGTTATCGCTTAAGCTTTCTATATGTGATTTACTCTTCAGCAACAACATAAATTTCACCGTCGTAGATACCCTGAACGGTCAGCTTTTGACTTGCCAAAGCCTGAAGATAATCAATATGTGCCTGCTCAACTTTCTGGCCTGGAACAATCAACGGGATACCTGGAGGATACGGCGTTATGAGGCCTGCCGCTATTCGCCCAATACTGTTTTGCCATGCAATAGCTTCCCTTGGACTGAAAAACGCTTTCGACGGAAGGTCATCCAACTGAATAGGCGGAATATCTGCAGGCAACGGGCTTTTGCTCTTGCGCTTGCTTAAGTTAACGGCACCATCATCAAGACGTTTTAGTGCGTTGTATAGCCTTACAATCTTCGAGCGCATACCCCCTAGCGTAAGCAGTACTAAAATAGTGCTATGTGTAAACTTCTCTATTTCTAACCCTACTTCATCCATCAAGAAACGATGTATTTCTTGGTTTGAATAATCTAACGCCGACACATCGATTAAGATTTTAAGCGGGTCATGACCAATATTATCGCTCTCAAAGTGAGAGAACATCTTCGCAAAGTCATCGGACGACAGTATTTTGAGCCGCTTAAACTTGGCCATTTGTGACTTGAGTTCGGCAACGTTGCTGAGCAGCTCATTAAGAATTTTGTAGCCTTCCATTTCGAGCTGTTGACGACACACATCAAGCGACGCAATAAGCTGATACTTGGGCGACGTACTGGTGTGGATTGCAAAGACTTCTTTGAAAAAGTCTTTATCGAAGTCTGGGTCATTAATGTGAATGAACGACGCTTGGGAAAACGCCGACACCACTTTGTGCGCTGAGTGAGTTATGTAATCTGCCCCTGCAGCAATTGCGGAGTAGTCACGCAACGCAGGGTGAAACAACGAATACGCGAACCATGCTTCATCGATAAACACTTTGATGCCATGTTCATGGGCCAAATTCACCACCTGCTTAAGATCAGTAAGTAACCCGTCATAAGTACAGCCGGTTAGAACGATTAGCTTAGCGTCAGAATTCTCTTCAATAAGCTGCTTGATTTGCGCCATTCTAGGCGGTGAGAAAATGCCATATTCAGGGTTAAACACACTGTCTAAGTATACTGGCATCGCTCGGGCCTGAATAATGCCGTAGTGAACTGACTTGTGACAGTTTCTATCGGCAATGACTTTGTCGCCTTCGCGCAACAGCGTCTGAAGAATAATTTTGTTCGATGTAGAAGAGCCGTTCGTTACAAAATAGGAATGACGAACCTCGAAAGTATTCGCGACAGCCGCTTGCGCTTTGCCAATAGCATGGGTGCCATCTGATAGCGATCCCAGTGAGTCAACGCTTACAGACAAGTCGCTGACGAACACGTTACGCCCGAAGAAACGGTAAAAATCGCTGATATACGGTGAATTACGAAAGCTTGCTCCGCCGCTGTGTCCGGGTGTGTGCCACGAGTCATTAGACTCTACAACATAGTCTTTATATTCAGTCCAAAATGGCGTTTCGTTTCTATCGTCGAAATCGTTGATGATATATCCCAGGATAGACTCCGGGTCTGAAATAATGTCATTGCGATAGAAAAACGACTCAATACCACTGGCTTGGTTTACGATATCCAACCCTTTTACCGCATCGCCTAGCACATATACAGGGAGCTCGGGGCGAATGCGTTTGATTGCGTCAATGACTCTGGCATTATTTTCAATGGTAGGGCTAGTGTTTGAAACCGCTTGTTTTACTGGTTTCTCGTTGTTCACCGCGCCTTCTGCATCATTATTACCCAAATGTTGAACTTCTCTAACAGGCACAACCGGCGATAGCGATACTGAGAGTTCGCTAACTTTAGCGACAACATCCCAGCTAAAAACGACTGCCTGAATATCACCGTCTTCACGAACAAGCTGTAGAGCCTTTGCCACAGAGCTAGCCTCTAACAGACTTATTTCGACATCGCTCCTATCAAAGTAATTAATGGTATTACCTATACTTGAGGTAATTTGTTCCAGTAAGTCAACAGCATCTTCTATAACGAGTATTTTCAAATGTGGGCGCATTAAACAACCATGTATTAAATAAAGAGCAAACGGCTCTCAAACCAAAAGACTAAAATTAGTGTAACTCTGAATTTATCCAATGTCGTGTAAACTCTTCAAAACTATAAGCTTGAGTTTCTCTAGCCAGCATAAATAGCATAAAAACACCGAGCCTTTTTAAACGAGTAAACATTCAAAATAGTGATGTACTAACGCAATGATAACCGGCCACGTGCGTTTCGTATCAGCGGAACATGAAAAGGGTATGAATCAAGTTCTCCACTACGTAAAAAACGTACTTCCTTCTATTGCATCAACAAAGAAAAATACTTGGCCCATACATGATGACCACTGCTTCATGCGAGTCATCTTAGATAACATTTGCGGATGCGCCTGGTACGAGACTATTCCCTCACCGGCCTACAAAAACCTCACTCATGAACAAGCCAGCGCCGCACTGAAACTTGCGAAGCAGATAGCAAATGAACAAGTTTCGCTTCACGTACTTAATCAACGTTCGAAATTTTGGCGTAAAAAACAGCTAAGGTTGGACTTTTAACATGACAAAACGCACATCACTTTACGACGCGATTTTGATTGAAGATGGACAGGACTTAGAACGAATAGTCAAAGACAAGCGGGCGCAATGGAGAGCAAATAATGCAAAGGCGCGCCGCAGGCAACGCCGGTATAAAAAGAAGCTTATTTCAGAACTTCCCCGAATTATCAGCGATATTCACAGCGCATATCCCGAAGATGATGTCTAAAGCACTATCATAATAGATATCAATTACCTACAATCATTGCATGAAAGTTGCGCTTGAAAGAGCGTAACGTACATTAATCTCTACCTTAAAAGTGACAGGACATACCATGGCGTTTAACTTAGCTATTAATAATGATATTGCGGTAATTACTTTCGACGACGGAAAAGTTAACGCTGTAGGCTTTACCCTTATACAACAATTTAACGACGCCCTTGATGAAGCAGAAAAAAACGCAAGCGCTGTTGTATTACATGGGGGCGAAGGAAAATTTTGCGGTGGCTTCGATTTATCGGTCATGAAAGCCGATGATAAAGCCAAACAACAGGAATTAGTGTCAAAAGGCGCTGAGTTAATCGTGCGCCTTTATAGCTTTCCGCTCCCGGTTATAGTTGCTGCAGAAGGGCACAGTATTGCAATGGGCGCAATTATGCTAATGGCTGCAGATCTGCGTATAGGAAAAGATGCGGACACTAAGTATGGTCTGAATGAAACCGCTATTGGTATGGTCCTTCCGCCTTTTGGCATGGAGCTCGCCAAAGCCAGACTCGCCAATACCAGTCAAACCGAAGCGTTACTTTTCTCTCGTATTTATCAAGGAAGCGAAGCGGTTAAAGCAGGCTTTTTAGATGCTGCAGTACCGCAAGAACAAGTTTTGGCTACAGCCATGAGTTATGCCGAAAAACTCAAAATGTTGCCAAGGCAATCCTTTGCTGATTCTAAGCTACAGCTGCGTAAAGAGACATTAGCAAAAATGAAAGCGTAAAGCCTGCAATGTAAAAACGCGTTACTGTTTATTAAAGCGGCATCCATGTATAGACGTCCCTGCTACTAGTGCCGCTTCTTAGCGTGTTAACGCGTATTCTTAGTTTGTTTGGTCACTTTACGGGGCCAGAGCGGCGTTCAATTTCTTCTTTAAGTGAATGTCTTAAGCCTAATTCAAAGCTCAATTCCGCAAGAACAAACAGAGGCCCTATTGCCAACCCCATTATGTCGTCCACAAACGCTGGCTTTTTGCCCTCAAAATGATGACCGATGAATTGCAGCGCCCATCCAGCAATGAAAATACCTAAAGAAACGTAAAGCCATGGGCCTAAGTCAAGCTGCGCGATTGGATACGCAAAATATACCATAGCGCCAGTGAGCACTGTCATCACTGCACCAAGCTTGACATCTAACTTAACATAAAAGGCGTTACCAATAGCCCATACAAACAATGCAGGACTCACTATCATGGCTCCCAAAACCGGCACATTAACGAGATAGGCTGGCTTGCTTAGCAAACAGAATACCGAAAAAACGATAAGCGGAATTCCGACATAGTGGGTGTAGATATTCTTTTGATCCCTGTGATACTTCGCATACTCACTTAAATGCTGTTCTAAATTTTTCATACTGCTTCAACCAAAAAAAACGAACATGTAGTTTACTCTTGCCACGTTTATCCAAACTGTCGTTTTGCCGACAAACTAACGTTTATCAATGAATACTCAACATCTCTTCCCCACTTTTCGCTAAAGGTGAACTAAGTTGAGGAAACTGACTCCTATTGTTATTGATAAAAAACATATGGAGTTTTCATGACTTACAGGAAGTATCTCCGAGCTTTGGCGATCCCAACACTTCTCTCTCTTACGGCGTGCAGTTCAGTTTCTTCAATCTATTCCTCAGACGCTCAAAAACCAACTCGTGAGGATGAACAGTTGGCGCTCTCGAATAGCCATTGGCAGGTCGAAAGCATTAACCAAGCGGGTATTATTGACTTTAGCCACGTTAGCCTTAACGTGAATTCAATTGACGGTGCGAGCAGAATAAGTGGCAGCACAGGCTGTAATCAATACGCCAGTGTGCTCAATATAAATCATACTGATGGCGCATTAGGAGAGCGCAGTGAAGCTCAAGTATTTGCTACTGAAAACATCATACTGACTAAAAAGATGTGCGCGCCAGCGCTCATGAAGCAAGAACAACGCTTTGTAGATGCCCTGTCTTCGACGAAAACGTTCGCGATACTAGATAACACGTGGCTCGTCCTCTACGACAGCGAAAGCAACGAAACAGTAAAAGCGGTGATTGCAGATTCATCACTCACGTCAGCAAAAATACGCGCTAAACCACGCCATACTGAAATGGAGACGTTGCCCCAGGCGCTTTCAAAGAAACAAGATGTTGTTGATGCCAACGTGGCAACAAACATCTCGACATATGAGTGTGAAACACCGAATGCGAGTACTAGAGAGCTACGTGTTAATGCCTTAGGTGCCGACACATTAGCCCTGTCTATTAATAACACCCATCATATTGTGCAATTGTCTCGTTCTGCTTCGGGCGCTAAATACACCAATAACAAAGGTGTGGTGTTTTGGAACAAAGGTGATGCTGCAACCCTTACCATAAATTCAGGGCACTATTTTTGCCAGATAATTTCTGTGAGCTAACTTCTGTGAGCTAACTTCTATGAAATAACTTCTGCGTGTTACGCCCTGAGACGTAAATACTGACACGCAAGCGTTAAACCGTCAGCACGGCAAAATTTGTCAGCTTCAGAAACCCTGTGGCGAGTACTCAGCTTTTTACTGTATACCCGCCTTCGGCTCATAAGTTTTATGAGTGTGAGATTAATAAGAGTACACACTACAAGGGCATCCTTTTTGTATTGTTACGTATTTACGTTTTCCAGATTAGCTCTGTTCGAGTTTTTACAACACGATTAGATGAGCCAAACTATCGCCGCTTGCGTCTCTGCATCATCACTTTTGAGATACCTATTTCTAATTGATTTCAATTAAACATTTCCCATCCTTCATTCGCTTACAGTGAGACCCTTAACATCAACAGTTAGGGTTTTCTTTATATATTTAATATTTCTCACTTTGTTTATATAAATCATACATTTAAATCTAAACCACTTTATCTCAACTCCCTTTCTTTCTTCGTCCAAAGATACATCAACGTTGAAATAATAATTAGAACACTATACAATTTATTTTTATTGAACAGTCAATCAAAATAAATTATCACCTTTAGATAAGCAAAGATGTTGTAGTGAAAAGCTCGCAAATGCACTGCTGGCGCGAAAAGAAAAGGTGGAATTTATTGAGAGTAAAGCAATTGATTTAGACGCTTTAAAAGCTCAGCGAAAAAAAATAGTTTCAACACTAGTCATCCTTTTGAAACTTTACATACGTATTAACTAACAATTATTTAATTTTTTTATTCGCAGACCATGCTGGTTGTTGAGCTTTTTCAGCACCATACAAAACAGGAGTTTATGCATGTCATTACCGACTTATCAGAATTTCATTCACGGAAAACCGATGGCAAACAAAAGCAAAGAAACCTTTGCAGTGACCAACCCCGCAACCGGTGAAGTAATTTATCACGTAGAAGTGGCTGATGAGTTTATTCAAAAAGAAGCGATAAAAAGCGCGAAAGAAGGGTTTGCAGTGTGGTCAACAATGACGCCAATGGAAAGAACCCGCATCCTAAACAAAGCGGTAGCGCTGCTTCGTGAGCGGAATGATGAACTGGCAAAGCTTGAAGTGCTTGATACGGGTAAACCGATTCAAGAAGCCGATTGTGTGGATATTGAAACCGGCGCTGACGTCATCGAATATTACGCAGGTCTTGCGCCAACGCAATTAGGTACCCAACAATCTGTTGGCGGCGATTTCTTTTACACGCGTAAAGAAGCGCTCGGTATCTGTGCCGGTATCGGCGCATGGAACTACCCTATCCAAATTGCGTGTTGGAAATCGGGCCCAGCCCTTGCTGCAGGTAATGCCTTTATATTTAAGCCTTCGGAAGAAACCCCAATGGGTGCACTAAAACTGGCTGAAATTTTTACAGAAGCAGGTGTTCCTGCCGGTGTATTCAATGTGGTTCAAGGCGCAGCACAAGTGGGTCAATGGCTAACTACCAGTCCTGATATTGAAAAGGTTTCATTTACCGGTGAAGTGGGTACAGGTAAAAAAGTGATGCAAAGCGCCGCTGCATCGAACTTGAAAGACGTCACGATGGAGCTTGGCGGCAAATCGCCCCTCATCGTTTTTGAAGATGCCGATATAAGCCAAGCCGTGAGTGCGGCAATGCTAGGAAACTTTTATACCCAAGGTGAGATCTGCACCAACTGCACACGGGTTTTCGTACAACGCTCAGTATACCAAGCTTTTATCGATGAGCTTAAAACCCGCACAGAGAATAACATTGTGATGGGCGACCCGCTTGACCCTAACGTTAATCTTGGCGCACTTATCTCTAAGAAGCATCAGGAATTAGTATTGGGTTATATCGCAAAGGGTAAAGAAGAAGGCGCAACGCTACTAACCGGCGGTAACGCGGTGTCTCCAGCTTCTGCACCTAATGGCTATTTCGTGGAGCCAACTGTTTTCACCGACTGCACCGACGATATGACCATTGTTAAGGAAGAAATTTTCGGCCCGGTAATGAGCGTGTTGGTGTTCGATGATGAAGAGGAAGTGATTGCCCGAGCGAATGATACTGAACTAGGACTCGCAGCAGGTGTGTTTAGTAAAGATATTCAGCGTGCACACCGGGTTATCCACCAGTTGCAAGCGGGTATTTGCTGGATTAACGCCTATGGAAACTCGCCGGCTGAAATGCCCGTAGGCGGTTACAAGCAGTCAGGCATTGGGCGTGAAAACGGTGTTGAAACGCTGAATAGCTACACACAAACCAAATCGGTTTATGTAGGTATGAGCCAAATCGAAAGCCCGTTTTAATAAGCGATCAAAGGAGTGTATATGCAGACATTTGATTACATTATTGTAGGTGCAGGTTCAGCCGGCTGTGTGCTGGCAAACCGCCTGTCAGAGGATCCGGCGCACAACGTGCTGCTGCTTGAAACCGGTGGTTCGGATAAAAGCATTTTTATTAAAATGCCAACTGCTTTGTCTATTCCTATGAATACCGACAAGTATGCATGGCAGTTTAACACTGAGAAAGAACCTTATTTAAACAACCGTGAAATGCACTGCCCACGAGGTAAAGTGTTAGGTGGCTCGTCTTCTATCAACGGTATGGTGTATGTGCGCGGCCACGCGAAGGATTTTGACGAGTGGGAATCGCACGGTGCACAAGGCTGGAATTACCAAGCCTGTTTACCTTACTTCCAAAAAGCGGAAACGTGGTACAAAGGTAACGATGCCTATCGTGGTGGCAATGGCGAGCTTGGCGTAAATAACGGCAACGAAATGAAGAACCCACTTTATAAGGCCTTCATCAAAGCCGGTGAACAAGCAGGTTACGACATTACCAGCGATTATAACGGCAAGCAGCAAGAGGGCTTCGGGCCTATGCACATGACGGTTAAAAACGGCGTGCGCAGTTCGGCAAGCCGTGAGTACCTTGACCCAGTAAAATCGCGTAAAAATTTAACCATAGTGACCGGTGCGCTGGTTACCAAGGTAGTGCTGGAAGATAAAGTCGCTAAGGGCGTTGAATATGTGGTTAACGGTAAAACAAACACTGCAAACACATCTAACGAAGTGATCCTAAGCGCTGGCTCCATTGGCTCGCCACACATTCTCCAGCTTTCTGGCATTGGCGATAAAGCCATTCTTGAAAAAGCAGGCATTGAGACTAAGCATCACCTGCCTGGTGTGGGTCAAAACCTGCAAGATCACTTGGAATTTTATTTCCAATATAAGTGCAAGCAGCCCATTACGCTAAATCGCAAGCTGGGCTTGATTTCTAAAGGGTTGATCGGCGCTCGCTGGTTATTCACCCGTTCAGGGTTAGGTGCAACGAATCACTTTGAGTCGTGCGCGTTCATTCGCTCAAAAGCTGAGGTGGAATGGCCTGATATCCAGTACCACTTTTTGCCAGCGGCCATTCGTTATGACGGGAAGTCAGCATTCGACGGCGATGGCTTTCAAGTGCACGTGGGCCACAATAAACCAAAAAGTAGAGGTAGCGTTACCATTCAGTCGGCTGACCCGACGGTTCCGCCTAAAATCTTGTTCAACTATTTGCAACATCAAGATGATATCGAAGGGTTTAGAGCATGCGTGAAACTAACAAGGGAAATCATTGCACAGCCAGCATTCGACGACTTTAGAGACGGCGAAATTCAACCTGGCGAGCACATCCAGACGGATGAAGAAATAGATGCCTTCGTGCGTGAAGCCGTTGAGAGTGCCTACCATCCATCGTGCTCGTGCAAAATGGGAGAAGATGAGATGGCAGTGGTTGACTCTCAAACCAATGTACGTGGGATTGAAGGTCTGCGCGTGGTGGACTCATCTATTTTCCCAACAATCCCGAACGGTAACTTGAATGCGCCGACAATTATGGTAGCGGAAAAAGCCGCGGATATGATTTTAGGCAAACCCGCATTGCCACCCCAAGATGTCGCAGTGGCGGTTCATCCTAATTGGCAAGCCGAGCAACGCTAGGCGTTTCAACAAATTTGCACCAGTGTGCGTCGTCGTATTACAAGCACACCTTCCATAGTGCTTACACGGAGCCATCATCATGGCACTCACGTGTAATTGGGTGGACAATTTAATAACGAAAAAAGGAAAAAACATGGTACTTTTTTATCAATACTGGGAGGGTGACAATGACAGTATGGCTTAGTGCAGGCATCATATTCACCCTACTTTCGGTTGCTTACATTTTGTTTAAGTGGGGCAATATGAAAGTCGTTGGCGTGATGCCCGTAAGAACCTTCACCTTTGTTGCTATTCTTTTTACCTCGGGTTTAGATGTGGGGCTTATCATGTTCCCGCTTACCGAGTTTGCAGGTTATGCTGACATAAGCGCAAGTCCTGAATATGCATTCACCAATCCACTCGCAATCGAGTTCGGCTTTTGGGGTTTCTTAATTTGGGGGTTTTATTTTCTTACTTGTTTTTATTTCTGTGTAATCGAGCCTAAGGTTAAGTTTTTTGAGCTCCCTGTGGTGAAGTTTGTCAACAACGTAGTAATCATCGGTACCTGTGCGTTTACAGCCTCTTTACTGCTTGCAAACCTGCCATGGTATTTGCCTTCGGTAGGTGACGGTGAATCGGTTGTGCCCGCTTTCTACCTTATTGTTTTTGCGGCCATTGCATTTGCCGTTTATTCAAGTACCAACATCAAATATGTACGGATTTTAAGTCTTACGACAACCTGGGTGTTTATTGCGCTTATCGTCGGTATGTGGGCCGCGGCATTCGTGTTTGGTGAAAGTAAGATGACGGCTTACTTTACTAACCTAGGCTTAATTGGTGGCTATTTTGCTAATATCCATAATTTTGTACTGCCTATTAATGAGTATCATGAGTTTTACTTATTCTGGTGGTTCAGTTGGAGCATTATGATAGGTCAATTTACGTCTCGCTTTGTAGGTGGTCTTAAGACATACCAAGTTATGTTGGCCATGATGGTCGTCCCATCAATACCTATCGCAGCGTGGTTTTCGGTGCTTTACCACTATCACAGTGCAGGTATACCCACTGAAGGAATAACGAATATCGCCATGGTACTTGTCGGCATTGTGTTTGTGATCAACTCGCTTGATTCACTCATCAGACTGTACACCGACAACCTAAATATGACGGTTGAGCGGATTGGTAAAGGCAAATACATTGCTTTTAACATCGTTGCACTTTCGCTGCTTACCTTATTATTTAAGCTAGACTTCTTGCAAATACAGTGGGTGGGCGCGTTAGTTATCGCCATCTTCTTCAGCTGCTTTGCTTTCATTCTAAGTCAGAAGTTTAAATCGGTAACCGGCATCAAAACCTCCCCGAAAGAGAACAAAATCGACTTTACGAAAATAGAAAGTCTTAACTAAAACCTTTAATAGCAGTTAGTTTCCCTCTGTCTTCACTGGCTCTTGTGACCCAGTGAAGTCCCACTGTGCCCTCACACTAGAGGCATAGTGCGAAAAGCAAACTATGCTGTAACAAACAACGATAAAAACAGGTGTTTAAAATGAAAAAATCGAACGCTTTTCTGCCGTCTAAAAGACTAGTGGCGGCTTTTATTGCAGCACTTTATTCTTCACTGTCTTTCGCTGATTGGAGCGCTAATATTTCTGCAGTTTCAGACTATATGTTCAACGGTGTAAGTCAGACGCAAAACGACCCTGCATTACAGGGAGGTATTGACAAGGCATTTGAAAATGGCACCTATGCGGGTACATGGGCATCAAATGTTGATTTTGGCGGTGATACCAACCTAGAGTGGGATTTCTACGTAGGGCGTTACCAAATGCTGACCGATACTATAAGTATCGATTACGGTATTGCATACTATTCTTACCACGGTGGTGACGATTCGAGTGACGGCAACTATCCAGAGGTGTACACCAAGTTTGGCTATGCCAGCGACCTTGGTAGCTCAGAACTAAACTTCTGGTACACATGGGACTACTTTGGTACAGGCGCAAAACACGCGATCGCTATGGTTGCTCACACTTTCGAACTTGCGCCCAATCACAACTTACGTGCCAGCTTCGATTTATCTAACTCGTTAGACAGCGAAAAGTGGATTTGGCAGGGTGAAGATACATCGTTTTACCACTATCGTTTGGCCTATCAAACAAGTTACGAAGGTTTTGATTTCGAAATTGCCGCTGAAAACACAAACTTAGATTTCGATACAGCCGATGAGCGCATTGTGTTTGGCGTATCAAAAACGTTTAGCTTCTAAAAGCTAGCGAGTTTTGGGTAATTATCTATGCGGACTGGTATTACTCACGGCTATTGTTTTGTAACGACGTTGAAAGCAGTAGCCCTTTATCAGCAGCAGTGGAAAGACCATCGACACTCCAGTCTGACCACGCTGCCATTTCTTTTGATGCGCTGATAAAAGTAGTGCCATTACGGCCATTACTTTTTGCTTTATAGAGTGCCCAGTCCGCAATTAAAATAGCGTGTTCCCATATTTTTAAATCAAGCGTGCAGTCATCCCAAGGTAGCCTTGTCGCCCCGATAGACATTGAAATGGGTGTAGGTAATTCCAATATATGATGAAGCGACGCTATGGATTTATGAAGGCGTTTGTTAAATTCAGTAATATCGCTGCGGTTTATGGAAGGGACGACCAATAAAAATTCTTCTCCCCCCCATCGAATTAATTTGTCTGTATTTCGACTTACTGCACGTAATGCTTTAGCAACATGATAAAGAGCACTGTCGCCTTTTTCATGACCGTATGTGTCGTTTAACTGCTTGAAGTTATCTAAGTCGATTAAGAAAATCGCACATACCTCATCGAGATCGATTGAGACTTCACGCTGTTCTGATCTGGTATTGACGGTATTAAAGAGGTTAGGAACAAAACCTTTAACAGCCCTTCGGTTATATAGGCCGGTCAACGGATCGGTAATCGCCGCTTCTTCTAAGGCTTTATTTTTTTGTTGAAGTTCGCTGTTGACGCGCTCAAACGCGGCGGTACGCTCATTAACGCGCGCTTCAAGTATCTCATTACGTTGGCGATACGAAGCAATCCGTTGACGATAAATCAGAAACAACAGGGTGAGTAGAAGCAGGGCTCCAATTGACTTCACCCACATAGACTCCCACCAGTAGGGCTCTACGTACAGCGCTATTGAATCTCCCGGCAGCCAGTCTTTGCCATCTATTCTAGACTGAACTTCAAAAACAGTTTGACCCGCCGACAATTTAGCTAAGAAGGCCTCTTCACGGGAACCAGCATAGATCCAATCACTACCATCCAAACGATATCGATACTCTGGAGCAGACTCAGCGGAGAAAATAGGACGGGAAAATAAAATCTCTGCATTTCTTTTAATATGCAGATTTAACTCTTCGCCGACGCTGTTTTCTCGTTTTCCATCGACATAAATTCCCGTTATAAACGTTCGCGTAGACAGCGGGCGACTCGCTTCATTTTTAACAGCGACCACACCATTTAACGTTGGCAAATATAAGATGTCGTTGAACACCACAGATCTGAAATTACCGGCACCGTTGCAACATCGTAAATCTGAGCGCGCACTGAATGTGCCGTCATCTCTTAAGACAACCGTACTTTTCATATGCGTACTGGTCATGTCGTTAATGTCGATATAAGCAACACCACTTGCTCCGCTCAGCCAAAGCTGTTCGCCACGGGTTGTAATGCTGAAGATATCTTGAAAAGGTAACCCATTTTTGATGTTAAACAATTGCCACTGCTTGGTTTTATCGAGCATAAACAAACCTTGTCCATAGGTTCCAAGAAGCAGCCTTCCGTCATCTACTTCAAGCAATGAAGATGCAAAAACATTACTACCGTTGAGTAACTCAGACTCTTGCCACCTTCCTTCTTTTAGACTAAACAAACCTGATTCTGTGCCAACCCACAATACACCGTCTTTCGCGCTTAGCATGCTGCGAACGGACTGATTTTCAAACACCGGGATGGGGTTAAAGCCGACACCGTCAAACTCGAATAGCCCTTTTACCGTCGCCACATAAAATGCATTTTCTCCTTGATATAGGGTATTGATTTGTAGGCCAGTAAATTCAGGTACTGGGCTAAACTGCGTATCCCCCTTTCGCCCCTTAAAAAGACCTTTGCGAGTTCCCACCCACAGCGCTTCGCGCCCTTCAAAAAAACTATAAGCGTCGTTGCCTTCGATTGCGCTTGGTGGAACGACCAATGACCAGTCATCTTCTGAATTACGAATAAATACGCCATTATTGGTCGCAGCATAAAGGCGCTCTTCATTTGCATAAAAAGACCATACTCGAGCATGGTAAATATCCTGAGATGGCGCCACACGCTTTGCATTTGTTTGCCAATAAATCGTTAATCCGTTTGTTTTGGTTCCCAGAAACCACACGGCATCGTCATTGAGCAGCACACTATTGTCGAGCACAAGCTTTTTATCTATGAATGAGGTTAGGTCACTAAGCGCTGGTTTTGCTTTTGCAGTGATTTCAAAAAGCTGACCTTCATCCGAAATCGCTACCACACCACCATTTTGCCGCTTAAATAGGTTCCTAAATTTGTGCTCTGCAATGGTTGGCATAACCTCGAAAGAACAGTGGTCAGGAGACAGTTTAAAACGATGAAGTATTTGCTCCTTTAAAAGGTAGGCAATGTTATTTTGTATTATTAAGCGCTCTGTTTCACCTGAAACGCCAATTGGATAGCGGCATTTTTCGCGCACTGATGATGTGAGGCTTGTCTGTAGCAAATTACCCTGGAAGTCTAGTAGCCACAGGTTGCGCATATCGTAGTAAGACGATGTAATGTCATCTTTGACGTAGTTAACAGAATTAACTTTATCCTCATGGCGTAACCACAGTGAATCTGTCATCACCCATACCTTGTTCTTAGTATCAGCGATGACCTGTCTGATCGGCCTGTCATCAAAGTCTGTATCTACTGCCTCAAACTTGCCATCAGCGAAACTCACCAGTCTACTTCCTGTCACTATCCAAAGGCGCCCTGTATTATCTAAGAACAGTGAGTTAATCCAATTGGAGCCTAGCTCTGGAGTATTAATGCTGTTGAAAAATTCAAACTTGCGTCCGTCAAACCTTGCAAGCCCGTTTTCTGTACCAAGCCATAAAAATCCCTGCTTGTCTTTCACTATCGCTTTGATGGAGATCTGCGGAAGTCCTTTTGCTGCAACGTATTGCCCCTCCTCATACGTAGGTACGCCGGCCACGCTCCATTGCTCAACCCGATAGCTTGAACTGGCTGAAGCACTGCTCACAATACCAAACATTGAAAAAGCAAAAAGAAAAGAACAGAGAGTAACTATCAAAGATACGATTTGGTTCTTCATCTTGCCTCAGATAAAACAACAGATGACGCGTAGAACTTTAATTTCATAATGATATGACGTTGCGAGCTAACAGCGAAACAATACGTCAATAGTTGTTCATATAACAAACCCTGTCAAATCAACATTCGTATAAGTTTAGAGAGAAAAAGACCATGCAATAAAGCGACTTAGCTTGCTTCCCTGCCCCATATCGATCACTTTACATTGCGTAGCACCATGGTAGTTAATGCTAGTTTTAATGGCTTTTAAGTGCGCACTTTTAGACACCAGACAAGTAAACCACACTACGTTTTCTTTAACCAAAACGCTCTCTTCCACCATACGTTGAATGAAAGCAAGCTCCCCCCCTTCGCACCAAAGTTCATTCGCTTGGCCTCTAAAGTTCAAGTTTGCTGCTTGGTCTCGATTTTTTCGTTCCAACAAACTTGTGCCATAACCAAAACCTTGAGCTTGATTGTCTTTGAGTATTCCTCCCCTTCGCTTTTGTTTATTGCGGGCCAAGTTGGATGTTTTTCTGCGGGTGCCCGACAGCGCATCCTGCGCAGACTTGTGAAAGGGTGGATTACACATAGTAAAGGTAAAGCGCTCATTACCTTCAATCACGCCATTAAAAATATGCGTACTATTCGCTTGTTTGCGCACTTGGAATTTGTTCATCAACACACTATTTTTGCTGGCAATAGTTTTAGCATTTTTTACCGCGACATCATCAACATCACTGCCTACGAACGACCAGTCATAGGACGTGACGCCAATAATGGGGTAGATAGCATTTGCCCCCACGCCGATGTCCAGCCCCCGAGCGTCTTGTGCACTGCCACAGGTTGATTTTAATAAGTCTGCAATGCTGTGAATATAATCGGCTCTGCCAGGCACAGGCGGGCATAAGTAGCCCTCAGGGATATCCCAATAATCAAGCCGATAATAGTGATGCAGCAAGGCGGCGTTAAGCACCTTTACGGCTTGTGGATTAGTAAAATCGATACTGGTATTGCCGCTTTTGGCGCTCACAAGAAACGGCTTAAGCGCTGGGTATGACAGGCACAGCGCATCCATCGGATAGCCGCTCTTGTGGAGGTTTTTTGAATGCATGAAGCGCTACTTTTTGTGTGAAACTAAAAACTGAGATTGTACATTTTCATCGAGCAACTGGGCCCCACTGCCTCGGGCTGCTACTTTATCATTGGTATTGTAAAGCCTACAGCGTTCTAATGACAAACATCCACAGCCAATACAGCCCTCTAATGACGTTTTCAAACTAGTCAGTGCCGCTATCTTTTCTTCGATATGTCGGTTAAACACAGTACTTAGCTTTGCCCAATCGGCTTGTGTTGGTGTTCTATTATCAGGCAGTGTGGACAATAAGTGCTTTATTTGCGCAAGGGAATAACTCATGTTTTGCGCGATTAAGATAAAAGACACTCTGCGAATGACAGAACGAGGAAATACTCTATTCCCACCACTGGTGCGCACAGAAGGAATAAGTCCCTCATTGGCATAATAGCGAATAAGGGAAACTGCATTGCCAGTACGCTTAGCAATAAATCCAATACTTACCATGGGTTCCGGTGCCATTGCGCCTCTCTTTTTACAATTATCAAATGCCGCTTTAAAAACGCTTGATCTAAAGTTAACTTTAGATATTAAGCTGTTTCTCGTTGATTATCTACACGAGGAAAACACATGGCCACTGCATACATAGAGCACACAAATATCACCGTTGAAAACCCAGATGAACTGGCGAACTTGCTTTGCACACTCTTTGACTGGAAAGTGAGATGGAGCGGCGGCGCAAAAAATGACGGCTACACCGTTCACGTAGGAAACGATAAAGACTACCTTGCGCTATACAGACCTAAAACCGTTAATAAGGTAGAGATCGATTATAAAACCCTAGCCTATGTGAATCATATCGGCATTGTCGTGCCTGATTTGAGCGAAACGGAACAACGGGTTTTGGCACTTAACTATAGTACTTTTAACCACGGTGATTATGAGCCAGGTAAACGCTTTTATTTCATGGCCCAGGAAAATATTGAGATTGAGGTCGTCTCATACACATAGCGCACACAGGTTTCACCTAGCTCAAAATTCAGTAATGATGTTAAATTAACGTAACTTCACTGGTGCGTGTTTTACTCTTTCATCTTATTGACCGAAGAGACACGCGCACGGTGACCACAAAAATAACAACAGACAGGAAACATGGATGAGAAAGGTACTAGCGATAAGTATAGGTTTGGTGATGTTTGCTTTATCGGCAACCTCGTGGGCAAATAACATACTGAGTATGAAGCAACGCAGCGAGCTAATTGATAGGATCACTGTAGAACGATTCAATTCCGTATTGCCCCAAATTATGGCACGAGAAGGCATCGATATGTGGGTGCTGATGTCACGAGAGTACAACGAAGACCCCGTATTAAAAACCATGCTGCCTTCTACGTGGATATCCGCTAGACGCCATACCATGTTAGTCATTTACAACCCAGGCGAAGGCCAGCCCCTGGAGCGTCTGGCCGTTGCAAGATATGCGGTTGGTTCACTATTTAAAAAAGCCTGGGACAAGGAAGCACAACCTGATCAGTGGCAGGCATTGAAACACATTATTGAATCACGAAATCCCGCCAAAATTGCCATTAATACCTCTGATGCATTTGCACTTGCTGACGGCATGACGTCTACCGAATATGAAAAATTCATGGCCATGCTTTCTGAAGAACTTAAAAGTCGGGTCGTGAGCGGCGAAAAGCTTTC
This sequence comes from Alteromonas sp. KUL106, assembly GCF_009811415.1. Taxonomy (GTDB): domain Bacteria; phylum Pseudomonadota; class Gammaproteobacteria; order Enterobacterales; family Alteromonadaceae; genus Alteromonas. The sequence goes on from NZ_BLIG01000001.1 coordinate 173,302, forward strand.
AATAGGTTGGTTAGAAACGCGTAGTGACTTGGAAATGCAGTATTACCCAGTACTTACCCAAATTGGTCATTCTCTTATAGCGACAGCATTTTCAAATGAGGTCATTACCCCCAACGTGACTACGACCGACGATGTTGTATGGTGGCTTCGCGACCAAACGCGCGCTCTAGGGCTAACGAATTGGTTTCATCCTACGGTCTCAATCCAACGTCAAGACAATGAAGTGTTCGATCAAATCGCTGCATTTAGCAAACGCCCTGGCGAGAATATCATTCGTCCAGGAGATTTAATCCACGTTGACTTCGGCATTACTTACCTAAGACTCAACACCGATCAACAGCAGCATGCTTACGTGCTAAAACCAGGCGAGGAAGACGCGCCGGCATCACTTAAAAATGCCCTAAAAGCCGGAAACCGATTGCAAGATATTTTAACCAACAATTTTAAAGTAGGCCGAACGGGAAATACTATTTTGAGTATGTCGCGACAGCAAGCTATTGAGCAAGGGATCACGCCTGCTATTTATACCCACCCGCTCGGTTTTCACGGGCATGCGGCTGGCCCAACGATAGGTATGTGGGACGCTCAGGAAGGTGTACCTATTCAGGGCGACTACCCAATGTTTGGAAAAACGGCGTATTCAATAGAACTTAATGCGGCAAGCTTTATTGAAGAATGGAACAAAGAGATACGCATTATGCTGGAAGAGGATGCGTTTTTTGACGGTAAATCTGTGACTTATTTAGATGGCAGGCAAACGGCGTTTCATTTAATCCATTCTGGCGTTAATCAATAACGGCATGCGAATTATTACGTCTATTTTTCATTAATATTCTTACGCAAAAAAGAACGCTGTGAGGCTAGATAGCCAGCCAAAGTGAGCAAAGGAATTGGAGAGATAGAAGCTTAAAAAGCGTAAAGTGTCAGGCCTTTTGCCTTTTCAAACAAAAGGCCATGAAACTGTACAAAGTATTAGCAGTAGGTCGCTATCCTAAAACGTGGTCTTATTCCGCGACTTTGCGTACGACTACGTTCTCTGCGCTGTATTCACGAACAAAGTCAGAGATTGTTTTGTGGTTACAGATGATGTTTTCACCTTCTAGACCAAACTTCGCCAGTGCAGCTTCTTTACCAACAGAAATCGCTTCTAAACAAGCTTGAGAGGCTACGTCTTGGTTCTTTGCGACAAGTGCCACTGTTTTCGCGTTTTCAGTCGCCTTGTTGTTTCTGTACATGTAAGCGAAAGTGCGAAGTGATTCGCCGTTACAGCGAACAGATGCACTGAACTCTTCAGCATTAAAGCCATTGGCACGAATAAGACGCAGTGCAGGGCCAAAACCTTCTTTAGCGGCAGTTAAGCACGCTTGTGTTTCGATGTTGTCGGCAATGGGCTTGAGAACCACATCTTTTGCAAAGGATTGAGCCGCTGCAACAGATAAGGTTAGCGCTATAGCGAAAGTAGACAGTTTCATTTTTGAATTCCTATTTTGTAACTAAATTAGATATCACCTAGATGATGAGTACATTATGAACAAAACTTTCAAAGAATAAAGCAATTTCTGTAATTTAATTACACAAATAGTGAATTTTTAAGACGCATTACGATAAAAATGAAATTTATTTACAAAAATACAAATAATTTTTATAAAATTTTACGTATGCGTCTTTTTTGTTACAGATTGAGCGCAGAAGAAAAGGAAAAGAGCGCGCTCGACAATGCCTTCAGCGCGCTTCTTTTTGTTATTGAGAAGTAGTAATACCAGTCCGCATAGATAGGTCACCTGTGTAGTCTTACAAGTCTTAACTTATAAAATGAGATCGTGCATCCAATTAAGTGAAGGTAACTGCTGTTCTGGTTGGTAAAACAGGCGGTTCAGCCTACCCAGTAAATTAACGGAGCGGCTGGGATCATGAGCTTTCACTCTGTGCTCACTTTCAGTAAGCATGAACTCCCATGGCTGTAGGTTCAGTTCGTCGACCTCTTTTTGCCCAACGCCAAGCGACTTAAGCGTTGACAAAATGCGCTCTGTCTTACTCTCAGCAATAGGTATTATCTGGTTTCCGTATAAATTATCGAGGGGGTCGTTAATGGCTTCTAACGTGTGGTTAATAGCCGCCCACACTTCATCATGATCAAACCTCCAGTCTCGCGGTGCATAATACCCCTCTATTTCCCATTCAAATTCAGCGTTGCTAACAGCAATAGAACTTTCCGCCTCGGGAGAATAAGCTAAATCGGGCTTGGCTCCTATGTTGTAAGCGTCTACGCTCATGGCAATACAGACAATCAAATCGCCACAGCGCACTTTGTTGGTATAAAGCGCTTCAAAAGCGGCCCGTTTAACCCCCATCCAGCCATGGACTTTAGAAGGCTGTTCAGCGAAGTGCCTAACGTCATTAGGCAAATCTTCGCCGTAGGCATCAATCAGCAGAGGAAGCGGACTCTGATCTGGCGCTTCATCAGGCATCCATACTTCATATTCTTGCCTGTTGTCGGCCTTTCCTCGACTTTTAATACCGTATGACAAATTCACTGGGCGACAAATACTTCTATCTTCATCCACTTTATGAAAGTACTCCGACCGCATGCGTTTAATGAACGGCGCGTCTAGCCCTGCTAGTGCAGCCGTTGGATAGCGATAACCTATTTCACTGTGCTCTACCATATGCAACGTTGGAATAGCTGCTGTAAGCTTGTTTTTCAAGCCTGATAGTACGTTCACCCTTGGCAATACAATGCTGCGCTCCGGCTCAATAGTGAGTCGGCTGCCGTCTTCAGTGACAAACTTTGGGGTTTTATGAAATTCATAACCAGTAAATCCCAATGTATTCACCGCCGCGTTCCGGTATTGAGAAAGCTCACTGAAAAGCGCTGTATGATTGCGTATATGCTTAAACAAGGGTCTTGATGCGGTCATATTTACTTCCATTTCGGCTACTTCCGTTCTAATTGCAAAGTGACTAACCTAATTTTGATTTAAAAAGCGATGCCATATCTCTGCGCCCGTATCATCATATTGCTTCACCAGCTCTCGATAATGCTCGCGCATCGCTACATCAACTAGCGGAGAGGGTAATAAAGGGTCAAACACCAAATGATACAGCGCTCTGTCACCTATCAAATAAGATTCTTTCGTCGCTTCTTCAAGCGTTAATGATGGTATTCGCTTTAACGAGCGCTCTATTTCAATACAACCGTCTCGATAAAGCGCCTCTAGCTTAAGGTGAGCCCATAACTTCATAGCTTTCTTCTGCATTTCACTTTCAAAGTCGCTTGCAGTAAACACCATGACTTTTTTGGACAATCCAAGAGCAATAAGTTTTTCTCTTACCTCTGCTGCCCCCCCTGACAAATTATTTGGCCTGATATACATATCGCTTACCAGTTTCTTCATCCCCATGAGTTTGAGGGCACGCTCATTCGTTCTATGCTGTTTCTTATCGCTTTTAGGAAGCATATTGGTTTGCGCTACCACCCAGTCGTGTCGCCAAGGTTTCAGGTAGTGCTGCACATCTCGCCAGTGATGAATTTCTTTTGCAAACCCTTTCCCCATCTCACCGAGCTGGTAATAGCCGCGCTCTACCAACGTAATTAACTGCGTGGAATGCAACCGAGTAAGCGTAACTCGAATATTATTCTCCGAAATACCAAACAGCGCCCCCACTCGCACAGCCGCGCTCGCATTCATTTGTATATTGTCACGGGAGCCAAGCAATTTAAGCAGAAGCTTTCGTGCGACAGGCTTTTTTTCTGTTAGTTGTTGCAAATTCTTAGTACTTCTTCATGTTCATCTTAATTTTCACGCCGTATCAGGGCCGTTTCTCCTAACGTTCCCTTTTACTCACTTAAGTGTTAGATGTGCCTACCTAAGACGCTCTATAGCTAAATTACAACCAAGAGAGACTCATCCATCATTATATAAAGGTGACGCTTGCACAAACATTACATTAAATATCAATTTGAAACTTAATAAGTAATGTTTTACTGTGGTAACTTTGAACAGGTGCTTATATTCGGTGACAAAAACATGACTATCGCTGACCGTTTTACTACCCATATTGTAGAGAATCAGCCCACTATTCTTGCTCCCTACAACCTGTGGAGCGATGACCCTTTGTTGCGCAGCTTAGTTTGTCAGTATTTACCTCACTCTCATCAGAATGACGAAGCACTTTTAGTTAAATACGGCGCATTGGCCGGCGATACACTTATGGCTCACGGTGAACTTGCCAATAAGAATAAGCCTGAGCTGCATACATTTGATCGCTATGGTCGCCGTATTGATCATGTAACATTTCATCCAAGCTATCACGCACTTATGGAAAGTGCGATGCAGCACAATGTACACAATTATTCATGGAAGCATGAAGGCATTGATGGTGCACACACCATCCGCGCCGCGCTAATGTATATGCATTACCAAGCGGAGGCTGGCACATCGTGCCCATTGACCATGACTCACGCTGCGATACCCGCTATGCGGCATGGTGAAAAGTTGCCCGCATATTATCTAGATAAAACGATAAATGGTGTCTATGATCCCCGCTCACTGCCAGCAAGTCAGAAACATGGGCTTACCATAGGTATGGGGATGACAGAAAAGCAAGGCGGCTCTGATGTTAGGCGCAATACCACGACAGCGGCAAAGCAAGCTGATGGCAGCTACCGTGTTATAGGTCACAAGTTCTTTTTCTCTGCGCCTATGTGCGACGCTCATCTTATTCTCGCGCAAGCAGAAGGTGGACTAAGCTGCTTTCTACTGCCAAGGTTTCTCGAAAATGGCGAACGTAATAATGTGCGAATTCAGCGTTTAAAAGACAAGCTAGGCGATTGGAGTAACGCTTCATCTGAAGTGGAGTTCCAAAACGCCACCGCATACTTAATTGGTCAGGAAGGTCGCGGCGTGCCTGTGATCATTGAGATGGTATCGCTCACACGCCTAGACTGCATGATTGGATCTTCGGCGCTTATGCGGCAATCACTCGTACATGCTTTACATCATGTAAGTCACCGCGACGCCTTTGGCAAAACCCTCGCCAATCAGCCCCTTATGCAAAACGTATTGGCAGATCTTACCATCGAATGCGCAGCCGCTACTGCGCTCACTTTGCGCGTTGCAAAAGCGGTTGATAGTGCTTCTCGCGATCAACACGAAGGTGCCATTGCACGACTTGCAACCGCCATTGGAAAGTATTGGATATGTAAACGTACCCCCATGTTTGTGAACGAAGCACAAGAATGTTTAGGCGGTATTGGTTACGTTGAAGAACACCCCATGCCACGTTATTACCGCCAAGCGCCACTTAATTCCATATGGGAAGGAAGCGGAAACGTGCAATGTTTAGATGTTTTACGCGCTCTGAATAAAGAGCCGAATGTAAAGGAAGCCTTGTTTAAGGAACTTTACGGGCAAAAGGGCAAAAATAAACACTATGACAATCATGTTACCACGCTATTTGACGTGTTATCGAATACGCAAAATATGGAATCGCGCAGCCGTTATCTAACAGAACAGATGGCGATAGCCCTTCAAGCTTGCTCATTGCTTTCAACGTGCACGTCACTTGCCGATAACGACGCACTTGTCGATATTACTCATGCATTCTGTGAGTCTAGGATTAGCAAAGCAGGTGGCTTTGCTTTAGGTACATTACCCGACACCACACCGTTCGAAAAAATCATCGCCCTTGGACAGATTTCATCTGACTGAGCAATATTAAACATTTCAAACCCGTGTTCTCGTGCACTAACGTTAAGTTTTAATTTTTATACCACTTAGGAAAGTCACAGTTAGGGTTCACGAACAGCGTAATATTAGTCCTTTCTAGGGCGGTTCTAGAAAACTGAAGATCCGAATTCAGGTTAGCACTAATATTATCCGCTAAACTAAAGTCCACCCGTCCTCTAAGCACCATATCAACACCTGCTTTTACGCTTTCCACTTCGATAACATTAAGCCCTGCATCAATAAATTGCTTAAAAAACTCTGACTCGTGTGACGTTCTTAGCAAAGCCACAGAATGGCCTGCGAGATCTGAAAGGTGCGTCCATTCAAAATCACCCGCATCGAGTTTGGCTCTTACTAACCCTATCGTTACTAAGCCGTTCGATAATTTTATTTTTTCTGAGGCGATATCCTTGTTTACAGGGTAAAAGCTTGCACACCATTTATTCTCTCTTATCAGTTGTGAAATGCGTGCGGGAGGTGCGAAAGCCGGTGTCCACGTTACAGTATCGTCGGTTGTTTTTTGCTGAAGTAATGAAAAAGCAACACCGTTATTCACGGAAGAAGGTGACGTAAAAGGGGGATAATCAACGGCTAATACTGCTATGTTTTTTGCGAATGAATAGCAAGGCAACATGGCAATGTAGGCGGCTATACCTCCTAGCACTAGTAATTGTACTGTCCTCATGAATACACCACGTACTGGATATCTTCTCAAGAATATATCTAAGGATTCATCACCCCGCAATGTATTTGGGGCCAACGAGGATATAGCTAGAGCAAGCGAGTAACGAGTCTAAAAACCCTAAATCTTTAAAAGATTTTATGATTTCTTCAATTGAAATTGCATAGTAGTTTAGTTAATGTGCAAAACTAATAAAAACAAAAAAATTAGGAAAACATATGAAATGGATCCTTCTAGTGTGGCTATCGTTGTCAGCGTTTGCCGCCTCATCTACTCAATTGCCCCTCGAATATTTTACTAAGCATGGTGACTACCTAGACATGAAACTGTCACCTAATGGAAACTACATTGCTGCGCGTGTTAGGTACGACAGTAAAGTTATCCTAGTAATTTTAGATCGGAAAACACTCGCCTTAGTCGGAGGAGTTCGCCCTGGTAATAAAGATATTATCCATACCATGAATTGGGTTAATGAAGAGCGTTTAGTTTTCGAGTACGCAGAAAAATTTAGTTATCTGGATGCGCCTATACCTACTGGTGAATTATTCGGTGTCAATGTTGATGGAAGCAAACAAGAATTGCTTTATGGTTTCCGAGCGGGAGATGCCAAGCTAGGTAGTCGTATGTCTACCAAAGACGATACATTGGCGAGTCAGGAAATTCTTAGTTTTCTTGAAAACGATGATAATAATATCCTAATCATTGAATATCCGTGGACGAAAACTGGAAATGTCTATTACGACGACCGCTCAAAGCAACCGGTTATCAGTAAGCTCAATATTTACAATGGCCGCAAAAGGAAAGTAGACGTTCTACCTTACGGTCACAGCAGAGCGCTGGCGAATAAAGCGGGTAATATCAACTTTATGAGCTGGGAAGATAACGAAGGTCGTTACCATTCAGCCTATCGAGAGAATGAAGATGATGAGTGGACTGATCTAGGCGACAAGTTCGCGCAGGACGGTTATCTTCAGCCCATTGGTGCGAGTGAGGACGAGCAGTCAATTTTCCTTGGTGGTCGAAGAGGAGAAAAGGGTATTTATACGCTCTTCTCACTAGATTTAAATTCAGGTGAATATAAGGCCATATTCGATGACCATGACACCGACATAGAACATTTCATTCTCGATAAAAATGGGATTCCAGCTGTGGGAATTACCTATCCTGGGAAGTCCAAGCCAGAGTATGCAAAAGTCGCTTCTGAAACGTCATCGACTTATAAATTATTAGCCGAGGCCTTTGGTGATCAAACTGTGCGTATCACCAGCAGAACTAAGGATTGGAAAACACTACTGGTACATGTAAGTGGCGATGTTAATCCCGGAGAATATTACCTTTTTGACAGCGAGACACTCAAAGCGGAGTTCGTATGGGCGAACAGCTCTTGGATCGACCCGCGAATGCTTGCTCAAATGGCGCCGATAGCGTTTGAAACCTCAGATGGCATCACGGTTAATGGTTATTTGACGCTTCCCACTCAAACAAAACCAGGAGAAAAGCCCCCTCTTGTTGTGATGATTCATGGCGGTCCACATCAAGCTGGCACACGTGATTTTTGGCGATACGATCCTGAAACGCAGCTACTAGCAAATCGCGGTTACTCTGTATTGCGTGTTAATTTTAGAGGCAGTGATGGCTACGGTCAGGCATTTGAACGTGCAGGGTATAAAGAGTGGGGAGGCAAAATGATTCAAGATATCAACGAAGCCACTCAATGGGTAATCGATAAAGGCTATGTCGATGGTAAAAACGTCTGTACTTATGGCGCTAGCTATGGCGGATACGCTGCGCTAATGTCTGTTGTTAGAGCCCCAGATCTTTATAAATGCGCGATTGGATACGTGGGTATTTACGATATGCAGTATATCTTTTCAGAAAGTGACATACCGAACAACTGGGGAGGTCAGGCGTATTTATCAAAAGTACTAGGAAATGACCAAGCCCAATTACACGACTATTCTCCAATTAACCATGTTGATAAAATTAAAGCGAAGGTAATGCTCATACATGGTTCAAAAGATAGACGTGTTCCAGAGATAAATGCTGAGGCATTGTCTGAGCGTTTAACGGCTGCAGGAAAACCACCCGTTTATTTGCAATATAAACAAGCTGGACATGGTGTATACGATGAAGAGAATAGAAGAGAGCTTTATCAGGGCTTACTTGATTTCTTAGAAGCTAACATAAAATCGTAATATTAACGGCGTTGTATTCAACAATTTTGTAATACAACGCTGTTTTTTCTATGAAGTGCGTTTAATTAAACGGAAGCGCAGTTTTGTAAACTTCAAACGTCATCTCGCTGACATCCCTACCCGCATCTTGTATCTTGCTGTTCGTGTAGTAAAGCGAACCGTTATAAATACTGAATGTGTCAGCCCAATTCACCACGTCTCCCTTCACGAGAGTTCGAAGGTCAAGACTCGGCGTAAGGTACTGAACCTCTTGCTTTTCTAAATCAGCTAAATAAACATTGCCCTCGTGAAAAATCATGCCATCAGGAGCCCCAGTGGTGGCAACTTTTCGCACTTTTTTGACCAGGTCTTCACTTGACGCATTCTCAATATCTGATGTGTTAATGGCATAAAGCGAATAGCCCGATAAGGCGTGAAAATATAACGTACCGTTCAAGGTATCGAGTGCAATACCATCAGACTGAACTGTCATAGTAAAGGGTTTACCTTGGATACTTAATGCCTCTACTTCTGCTTTGGTGGTTTTGTGATTATCCAGAATGCGATAGCTTGTGTTGTCATCAAGGTTGTACACCACCAAACCAGCATGACCCGAGTCGGTCATATAGATACGGTTCGTTTTCTCATCTACTCGTAAATCGTTGATATACGAGTCAGGGTGATAAGCATCATCGCTGAGTATCAAGGCCCCTTCAATTTCGTTTGACGTTAAATCGACGACAAACAAGCGCGGTGCATCCACTACGCCTTGAAACTTTGGATTGCGAGTATCTAATACATACAGTTTATCCTTGTGCGCGACGACGGATTGTACAGCTAAAAAGCAATCTTTACGCACCTCGCTTTGCGCCACGCAATCATTGGCTTTGCTATTAGGATAAGCAATAAAGTCTCCAGTATCTGTAACTTGCGCAACAGAAAACTGCACGCCGTCGCGCCAGTTGGGTGCATTCACAAATACGCGCCCGGTGTTACTTACTGTAACGCCAGTAATCTGCGTGCCTTTCACGTCACCAACCAATTCAACCTGAGAATTTATCGAACTCTGTGCTGCTGTGTTAAGTGAAAAAAAGGACGCCACCACTGCAGCCAGTACACCTTGTTTTACTACCATTGAATTCATGTTTACACTCCTTTGGATGACTGCCGATACCTCTCACCCTACGAAAAAACCTGGGCTCAGAAAATGACAAAATAGCTTGGTATATAAGCCAACTTACGGTCTATTTTGCAATTTGGCGCACTTTTTAGGGATGATTAAAATAGATGAATGAATCTATAACAATATTGTTCTTCACTAATTCTAACAATACCACCGGCCAGATAATGGCCGTCTTCCCATGCGCGTATCTTCTTATGGACGCTACATAGGCAAAGATCCCCGTTTTACGATGAAAATTAGAGGAAGTTGAATCAAAATAGCGTTATGCTTGGCTCCATGATGAAGTGCAGATTGACATAATGACAGCGCCACAGCCGCTTTCAGTTAGGCAAAACCTTACTATAAGGTTATTGCGAGTTCTAAGGTACAATAAGTCACGTATTGAGCGTGCACTTTCTCTCATGCCTGAAAAGCATAAGCCACTTTTTCACGTGCTACCCTTTTTAGTACACGTCAATCACGAGTCACTCCCCGGTTATATCGCCCCCCTACCTTCAGGTGAAAGTGTCCCTTTCGGGATCTATAATTATTCGTTTAGACCCGATATAGAAAAAGCCCTCTTGCGGTCTTTTCCTGCACAAAGTCACTTATTTACAGAAGTAAAACAAATTTGGCCTAGACAGCGAGCTATCGATGCGCTTGTACTGATGGGAAGTGTCGGGACCATTGCGCAAACCGACGACTCAGACTTTGATTTTTGGGTCTGCATTGACGGCAAGCAGTTTACGCCAACAGCACTTTCACTACTGCAGCAAAAACTTACCGCAATCGAAAAGTGGGCAGACGATAGCTTCGGCATCGAAGTTCATTTCTTTTTGTCTGAAATTGATAAAGTAAAACAAAATGATTTCGGTATTGCCGAAGGCGAGAGTGCAGGTTCAGCCCAAGCATTACTGCTCAAAGCGGAATTTTACAGCACCAATATTGTGGTAGCAGGCAGGGCCCCTTTCTGGTGGCTTACGCCAGAGAAAGCCTCTGAAAAACAATATATGGCTATTTATAACAGTCTAGAAAAAGGCGGTTCGCCTGATCTGGACTGGTTCATGGATTTAGGTAACTTAGAAAAATTAGATGCCAGTGAACTGTTTGGCGCCGCAATTTGGCAGCTGGGTAAAGCCATGGACTCGCCTTTCAAATCAGTGCTTAAAATGGCAAAACTGGAAGTTTATCTTGCTAATATTGCCGAGGGCCAACCCTTGTGCAACATTCTCAAAAGACATGTCCATAGGGCTACCGAAGCGCCCGGACATGTGGCAGACATCGATCCTTATGCTTTAATGTTTGACGAGCTCATAGCGCACTACAAAGCAAATGGACAAGCCGAAGATGTCGCCGTACTTCAGCAGTGTTTATATCTAAAATGTGGTTGCGCACTGAGTGAGCCACTTTTTGAAGACGAAACACCTTCCTTTAAGCGCAGGATTATGGCGTCTTACGCTAGGCAGTGGGGCTGGAGCCGCAAAGCCCTCGTGCATTTTGACAATCAACAAACATGGAGTTTTAGCGAGCGGGTACAGCTAAGCCGACGTATTCATCGTTTTTTGTTGAAGTGTTATCGGCGAATTTCAAAAGAGTTAGGGCACTACCAGCAGGTCATGGATGAAAAAGATATGACTGTATTGGGAAGACGACTGAGCACATATTACGCTAAAAAGCCTGATAAGATTGAGTTTCTACGACGGGCTTTTGACGAGAGTTTGTATTGCGACACCGTAACTATTGCCATGCGCCAACTCAAAAATGGTGACGAAGTATGGTCGGCCTATGCGGGAGATCTACTCAGTAAATCGGGCATTATTGATGAGTCACAGAAAATATCTCAAGCATCCAGTGCTATAGCCCTAATGGTGTGGTGCGTGTCGAGTAAAATCATCGACACCCATACTAAGGTGTTGCTCGACTACAATTACGGCGAAATCAGCGAACTGGATTTAAACGATCTGCTCAAACATTTGTGTAAATACTTCCCGCCAGTCAAAGTGGCGTCCTTACCTCGTAACGACTTACTCGCCCCTGAACGCATCACTGCATGTTTTGCCGTTGTTAACTTCCCTACGCTACGGCAAAAGGCAACGGTTGAGGACGTATCTGTTCTTTACTCTACATCTTGGGGGGAGACGTTTCTTAAAAGCGGCAGCGATGTGCTTGATACGCTTTGGTACGATTTACGTGAAGTCGCCCCTACACCACCTTGCTACGTTATGGTGCCGCGAGGCAACCAACAAGCCCGTATTTTAGGTGAGTTTCTAGAAGCGAATGAGCTTAGCTTTACTGTTTTATACTAACCGTACAGGGCTTCTTGAACTTCTATCAGTGCTTTTGAATTTGTCTTTCTCTTCCCTCACCTTTCTTATACCTACCCGCATAGATAATTACCCACTCAGAAGGGCGAGTTTAAAATTAAGGGTAACACCAGTTCACTCTGTTCAAACGTTAAATGCCATAAAAAACCCCATGCGCAACAATAAACTGTTCGCCGCATGTGTGCTGTCTATTGCCGCTATGTTCACAATAAACACCGCCTTAGCTAATGCGCCTGCCACCTCAACTAAAACAGACGCTAAGATTAATCAAGCATCACCAATTAAGCGCGTTCCGCCCATTTACCCAGAGAAAGCAGCACAAGACAATGTAGAGGGTTTTGTAGTACTTTCTTTCGATATCACTGAAACGGGCGCGACCGACAACGTCACCGTCGTCAAATCCCAGCCAAAGGGTATGTTTGATAAAAGTGCAAAAGTGGCTTTAGAACAGTGGGAATATAAACCGCGTATTCAAGGCGGCAAAGGCGTGAGACAAACCGGGCTTCTCGTGCAATTGGACTACCAACTTAGCGCGCACCTCGATACTGCAAGTATTGAAAAGAACGCTTCCCAAGATGTAGAGCGCATAATTATTCCACCAAAACCAAGTAAGTGAATGAACAAGTAAGAATTCATCAGAATACTAAGAGGAGCGCAAGGCTCCTTTTAGTGTTTTGTTTTATTGACTTAATTCCTGTCTCATTCACGGTATTACTTATTTACCTAGAAATTTTAAAAATACGTGTAAAGCGCCTTTACATTTCAATTAAAGAGATTGCTGCTGCACCGCGGTAGACTGTGAGCAATCACATACCTTGACACTTCTCTCAAATAAGGAAGGTTTATATAATCGATAGTGAATTAGCTTCGGTTATTTGTCATCGTCCCACGCTATGAGGAAATTTTATCCTCAGCGTGCAACAAGGAAATCCATTACGCATCGTTTCGCTCCAGCAACACTTTGAAGCGCTGTGCTTATCAACCGACGTGATTGCCAGCATTGCCACTCAAATCGGCGCATACTTGAAGTTAAATGCTGATGAGGAAACACAAACATTGTTTAAAACTGGCCTAGATAATTTGCTAACGGCTCTGTAATCTATTAAGAGCGTATTGACGTTTACTGACTAAAAAATCAACACGCCCTATTTTTTGCTCGGTGCTATATTTTTTCAATAGCCACCCTGCTCATCTTTTCATCTTCAATTACGCAGCGTAATCGCCTATGCAAAATGCAATGTCTCGGTTTTCAGCAATGCCCAAATGGTTTCGGATATCGACTTATCTTGTTCTCATCTACCTTACCTATGCACTTCTTGTCGGTGTAGTGACGCCTGCGGTGTTAAAGGCAAAATTACCCGATATAGTCAGTGAAAATACCGGGCGAAATGCCGCGGTTGAAGATATTGCAATCAACCCTTTCTTGTTAAAGATAGAAGTTACCCATTTTGTTATTTACCCAACTACACATTCATCTCATGACAGCGAAGACAACGCCGCAAAGCAAAACCACGAGCATCCTTTTTTTAGCGTAGGTAATCTTTCTTTAGACCTTGGTTTCTGGCAATCATTGTTCACCTTTACTCCGGCCATTGAATCGCTAACCATAGACGAACCAGTTGTTGCCATCGCGCGTTTAAATGCGAGTAACGAGAGCCAAATGTTTAATTTCTCTGACATTCTTGCCCATGTAGCTAAACGCAGCACCGAGAAAACGACAGAGGTTGAAGACACTGGCAAAACACACATTCCTCGAATTACATTGCGCAACTTTGCCCTTAGCGAAGGGCGAGTGATTATTGAAGACAAGTTAACTGGTACTTTGCTTGATTACCCTGAATTGCACATTGCTCTGCAAGATTTGGATACTCACGCCTTAGTCGATTCGAGCAAGGCGGACAATACAAACAGAGTTTCGGATACCGAAAACAATGAAAGTGCCCCGTTAGAAAGAAAGCGAGCGTTTAATCAATATCAGTTGAATTTACTCACCGCAGAGAAAGGTAAAATTGCCATTCATGGTGAGTTTCAATTGTCTCCGATAAAAGTAACCACAGACATAGCGATCAACGACGTTGCGCTTACACCGCTGTGGTCACTTTCAAAAGATTTATTTGAAGCAAATTTAGTAGACGGTAAGGTAAATTTAAGTCTTCATGCCGAAGCCTTTGAAGACGGTGATGCGTTTCAATTTTCTTTGGAACAGGGTGAATTTGCCATTCACAACCTTGCGTTTAATGCGGGCTCATCTAACGCCACTGACATATCCCTCAATTCTCAGGAGATCCTTGCCATACCCACATTTGCCATACACGATATAAGCGTGAACGGCTTAGAACAGCGAGTGAGTATTGCTAAAGTTAACTTAGACAATGTTCGAGTCTCGGCCCTATTTGATGAGTCAGGGCTTGATTTACAGCGTTTTTTCACACCGAAAAGTTCGGCGATGGAGGCCACTTCTGCAAACACTTCCGCCAGCGAAAATTCCCATTCTGAAGTGCAGAATCAAGGCCGTAGCGTAGCTAAAATAGATAATAGCGGCACGAACGTTGGAAGAGAGGATGCACAAAAACAAAAGAGTGAAGCGGAAAAAGAAGGGGCGGCCAACGTAGCAAATGCCAGTTCAAAAGAGCGAGCGGGAGACACCTCCTGGCATGTTGAGCTACATCAATTTGCATTCAATGACGGTACCATTGACCTGACAGAGCGCAGCGTAAGTAAAGGCACCTATTACCGAATAAGCAACTTCGATTTCAAAAGCGGCGAAGTCACCACTGACTTCTCCAAACCTATTTCCTACAGTACCAGCTTACATGTCTCTGCCGATACACAGGCGTTTAACGAAACGTCGAAAGGTGTGCTGAGCAGCAGCGGTAGCATAGTGCTTGCAGAGCAAACGATTAAGGGCAAGGCAGCAATTGAACAATTGTTGCTCAATCAGTTCCAGCAGTACGTTTCACCTTACGCTAATGTGACCCTTGAAGAGGGCCTGCTTAATGTAGATACTGAGTTTAACGCGGCCCTTAACGCTGAAAAATTCGAATCACTCAACGTGAAGGCCAATACGCGCATTACTGACTTAAGCGTATTGGATGACGCCAATACGCCCTTGTTACAGTGGCAGTCTTTTAATGTGGATGATATTAAATTTGACCTCGCTTCAAACCTGTTAAGCGTGGACAACATTCGCCTACAAACGCCGTTCGCTCGACTCATTATTGATGAAACTAAGCAGACTAATGTGAGTAAGCTTATTGTTGCGTCATCTGACAGCGAACAGGTAGATAAGCAAGCTCAATATACTGGCAAAACAGGCAGCATGAGTACATCAAACTCGAGGGCGCCTGCAAGCACTGGAGAGACGCCTCCACAAGCTCAAGAGCTAGCCATAGCAGTTAACGCAATATCAATAGAAAACGGAAAAGCGTACTTTGCTGACCACTCTTTAACGCCAAAATTTGCGTCTGCTATAGAAAGTTTAAATGGCGAAGTGTTCGGTATCGACTCCCGTTCCAATGCGCCTGCTCGTGTGGATATCACCGGGAAGATAGACAACTATGCCCCGGTAAAACTAGCAGGCACCCTTCATCCATTAAAACGTAATATAGACCTGGATTTAAACTTTTCAGTGAAAGGCGCTGAACTGACTTCGGTTAACCCCTACTCTGGAACCTACATGGGCTACTACATTGATAAAGGCTTGCTGTCGTTAGCTGTGCAATACAAACTCAACGGCAAAGCACTAGAAGGTAAGAACCATGTAGTTATCGACCAATTAACGTTGGGCAAAAAGTCAAATTCTGACCAAGCGCTAAGTTTGCCGCTTGGACTTGCCATTGCATTGTTAGAAGATAGAAATGGTGTTATCGATTTAGGCTTGGATGTGTCTGGCGATATAGACAGCCCAGATTTTAGCTTTGGTTCAATTATCCTAAATGCTATTGGCAATATTATTACCAAGGCTGTCACCGCGCCGTTTTCGCTACTTGCGAGCCTGGTTGGCAGCGATGAAGAACTCGACAATGTTGAATTTGCGTTTGGAGAGCACGCGCTAGACTCCAACGCGCAAGAAAAACTGAATACCCTAGCTAAAGCCCTTAAAGAACGCCCAGCCCTCAGGGTGAATATTGAAGGAACTGTCAACGCTATGTCTGACGCAGGTGCGCTGGCACAACGTCAGCTAAACACCATACTTTTAACAAAAAGCAGGCAAATCGATCCAACTAATAATTCCGATAATGCGCAGTCTAGTGGAAAGAATGGTGTCAACCGTGAAAATGACAGCTCGCTGATGAACTCCATGACTGGCAGCAGCATTCCATTAGAAGGTCGATTAGCCGACGCGCTCTTGTCGCACTATGTTGAGGTGTTTACACCTGACCTTAATCAAGAATATAAAAACATGGTGGCGCAGCTTTACCCTGATCTCACCAATTCAAACCATGAACAGAGCCAGAAAAGTGCGGATCAAAACAAGGAAGCCATCAACGAAGAAAACGTAAAACGCGCATTAAGCATCGCGCGATACAACAAACTACGTAACAACATTGATATTCCAGAAAGTGATTTAATTCTGTTGGCCGACGCACGCAGTAAAGCGGTGAAAAGCTACCTTGCGAACCAGGCTGAAATTGAAGCGAACCGTTTATTCTTGCTAAATACTCAGCACGACTTACATACAGAATTTAGCGGTGTAGAGCTAAACTTAGAGGCGAATTAATTAGCATCGACTCTCGTCATTTTAAACAAAAAAACGGGTAGCCATTGCTACCCGTTTTTCATATGCAAAATGTAATTACCACGGCCTACTTGGCAAACGATAAACGTCTTCTGCATCGCAAGCTATGTGCTATTTTTTCAAATGCGGTGCACAGGTTTGCGCTACTTTTGATGCGTCGAAAATTTCTATCCAATAACCGTCAGGATCTTTGATGAAAGCAATGCCTTTCATTGAACCATCGTTAAGTCCTTTTTGAAAAGGTACATTTAACGACTCAAATCGTGCACACGCTGCTTCAGCATCGGGTACATGAAAACCGATGTGTCCAAAGCCTTTAGGCTCAGTATTGCCATTGTGATAGCTCACTGTATCAGGCGTATCCCCCCAGTTATGAGTGAGCTCAAGCATAGCTGGACGACCGAATGTTTGCTGAGTGCGCGTTTCGGCATCGTCAGAAATATCAGAGAAATCGTCACCTGCTGCCAAAAAGTACAGGCTAAACTTCATCTCTTCGAAATCCAGACGTTTAACAAGCGTCATGCCCATAACTCGGGTATAAAAATCTAAAGAACGTTTAGGGTCGGCGATACGCAGCATGGTCTGATTAAACACAAAGCCTTGCGTGGCCGCGTCTTTGTTTTCACACACCCCTTCTGCATGTTCAAAATGACGACTCATATTTTCTCCTTCACGTTAATTCAACGATATCCATTAGTATTGGTAAGCCTAACAAGCCACGAAGCACGGGCAAATGGAAATCATCTAGCGTTGAACTTTATTCACCGCTTTTTGGCAGGTAACTCACCCCACACCGATGTATTCGTTTGCTTTTTGCCCTGTTGAGATTCCTCGTTAACACTTCGGTTTGGTGCGTCTTTCACCTTTTTTGAAGGTAATGATGCATTCTTCGACTTATTATTAGTATGAGGTCTACTCTCGTTTGGTTTACGTACTGAAGGTTTACTGTCTTTTGGCATGTTAGCCGCAGGCTTTTTGAGGCTGGTTTGCGCGCTGCGGCCAGAACCCGTTGCGTCTGGACGATATTTTTTTACCATCCCCTGAAGCAGGTTTCTCACAACCTGATCTCCTGCTGGCTTGTAATTGCGATGATCGGGTTTTCTGAAAAATGCAGATAGTTCCCCTTTACTCATTCTAAAATCAGCCAGTTTAAGTACGCTAATCATGTCTTCGTCTTTATAGCTCATCGCAATACGAATTTTGCGCAGCACTTCATTGTTGCTCAAACGTTCTTTAGGGCCTAATTCTTGCGGCTCTTGGCCCTCTTGTCGTCCACGATTTTTGATTATTAAACCGTCGAGAAAGAGCGCTATAATTTTATCGCGGCAAGGAAGGTATCCCTCTTCGTCTTCTCGCTTCATGACGGCATGTAAATAGCTAATATCCATGTCGTAATTAACCAATTTAAAAATACTAATGGCAGCAGTGTCGTTTATGGCTAATGCGAAACGAAGGCGACGTAAGACATCGTTGTGGATCATGTATATGGGCCTGGAGTGTAATTATGAAAAAGGGATGCGGTATCAAAAAGCAAAGAATAATCGCTCTATGCAATCATTTTACACCACTTAGCGCAAAGCATCTATCGCGGCTTTTTTATTGTTTAACATTAAAGGCGTCCAGAGTAGATGGCTTCCTAAGTTAAAAGTAGATTAATGTTCGCTAAGTATCGATGTGTAATCTCGTTTGACTCAATTCAACGGCGTACCGAATTGAGCTTATTGGTAAAGGGAAACGTCTATGACAACACTTAAATTAAACGGGAGCGATATCAGCCTTTCCTACGTTCCCCGCACGACACTTCTCGACATTCTCCATCAGCATGGTTATTTATTTGGCACCAAAAAAGGTGCGCGACTTCCCGATAGCCATGGACAAACTTATTAGCGGCTAACTAGGGCGTGTTGATGCTAAAAACCATGCTCAACACTGAACAAAAGCGGCCCTAGCAGGCCGTTTTATTTGCCATGACTAAGCTAAATGTTGACCGAAGAAATCTAAGGTGCGTTGCCACGCCAACTCAGCATCTTTAGGGCTGTAACGGCTGGTAGAATCATTGTGGAAGCCGTGCTGTGCTTTTGCATATTCAAATGCTTGATAATTGGCGTTATTGGCCTTAAGCGTTTTTTCGTAATCTGGCCATGTAGCATTGACCCGCTTATCGTTTTCAGCGAAGTGGATGAGCAGCGGACCTTTGACGTTTTTCGTCAACGCAGGTTTCGCTGGAGTTCCATAGAATGGAACGGCTGCATCTACCTTGTCAGGCATTGTTGCAGCCAAGACATTAGTGATATACCCACCAAAGCAAAATCCAACCACACCTAATTTCCCAGAGGATTTTTCATGATTTTTAAGCCACGAAGCAGCCGCCATCATGTCCTGTTCAATCTTATTTTTATCCAAGCTTTTTTGCATGGCGCGACCGTCATCGTCATTGCCTGGATAACCACCTAAAGGAAATAATGCATCTGGCGCAAAAGCCACATAGCCCTGCATTGCAAGTCGTCTTGCTACATCTTTGATGTAGGGGTTAAGTCCTCGATTTTCGTGAACAACAAGAACGCTAGGCGCAGCGCCAGACTCACCCAATGTCGTGGGTTGTACCAGGTAACCTCCCCCTTCGCCATGTCCGTCAGGAGATGCAAAAACTTCATAGGTTGCTTTTATCGCTGGGTCATTAAACGATACCTGCTCTGCCTTTGCGTAGTCAGGAATAAGGGCACCGCCCACTGCACTAACGGTTAATCCTGCAATCGACAGCGACGCTAGCCGCGTTAAAAAAGTACGACGATCAATATCTCCATGCGCGTATTCGTCATACCAATCAAACGCTTGCTGTGGAATGTCAATCTCATTAATTGTTTTATCATTAGGGCTTTTGTCAGCACTTGATGTCGTCATGTTCTCGCCTTTTCTGAGGGAAGGTGTGGTCTAATACGTATTGTCTGAGGTAAAAGGAGCAATTGGCATATCTACTTTTATCCATCCAGCATTTCGAGAGGAGAGTAGTTCATGTTCTGTTTTATCATTAAGAAGACAAGGAGGTATTCACAGCCCTTTATTTCCGTCTAAACACACGAACCTTGCGCTAGAGTGTTTTTACTGGCAGCGCGGTTTGCCTTATAGTTAACGTGTTTTCACTCATTGTTTTAAGTGTTGGTAGATGTCGGTGCCCTTCCACAAATACAGTCGTAAAT
Source organism: Alteromonas sp. KUL106 (assembly GCF_009811415.1). Classification (GTDB taxonomy): domain Bacteria; phylum Pseudomonadota; class Gammaproteobacteria; order Enterobacterales; family Alteromonadaceae; genus Alteromonas. Next base: position 193,308 of record NZ_BLIG01000001.1, read on the forward strand.
ACAGCCGCAGTATTCATTTATGGCTGTCGCTGGTGATTTTTATTCCCGTGCTCATTGTTATCGCAAGCGGCCTTTTACTGCAGGTCAAAAAGGAAATCGACTGGATCCAACCGCCTACGCAAAAGGTGCAACACGAAGAGAACGGGATTCCGAGTATCTCATTTGAAAAAGTACTGGCTTCAGTGCAGCTCGTACCTGACGCCAACTTGAAAACATGGGAAGACATAGACCGCTTAGACGTACGCCCCAACAAAGGCATTATAAAAGTGCGTGGCAATAACCATTGGGAAGTGCAGCTTGATGCCCAAACCGGTGAAGTGCTTCAGGTGGCTTATCGACGAACAGATACCATTGAAGCCATTCATGATGGAAGTTGGTTCTTTGAAGGCGCAAAACTCTGGGTTTTCCTGCCCGCAGCTGTATTGCTTTTCATGCTTTGGGTAACAGGGCTCGTCATGCTAACCACCACGTTAAAAAGCAAATATCGCAAACAGAAATACAGACAGCCGTTTAACAATTTATAGCAAATAGGTAAACGCCAACTGCACGCTCTGCCCTTGTGCAAATGCCGCTTTGTCATCTGCACTGGTGTAATAGTGCTGGTTTGTGAGGTTGGTCCAACTGGCCTGAAGCTGAATATGCTCACTCACTTGCCAATGGGCTCCCATATCTAACGTAATGACCTCATCCAGCGCTCGCTCCCCATCGGCAATATCAGACTTACTCGCACGATAGGCCAATACCGTAAACAAGCGGGCATCGTTCCAATTTATGCCTATATCTATTCGCTGGTTATGGGCGGGAATGTCGGCAACCGTATTGCCTCGGTCATCTTCACCTATTATCCACGCTCCACGTAAACTCGCGTCGAACATGGCGTTTTCTGATTGCCAGTTAAGCTGATAGCTTGCCCCTTTTATCGTGGCCGTATCAAGGTTTACATATTGCAAAACATCTTCAGAAACGGTTAGGCGCTCAATGTAGTTATCAATTTTTTGATAAAAAAGTTCCACTGTTCCCTGTAGCTGTTGACTGCGATAGGCCAGCATAGCTTGTGTGTTAAGCGCTTGTTCGGTATCTAGCGTTGTGCTGCCTAGCACTGTACCTCTGGGGGTTTCCCCTGCGAAAAAACGCTCAGTAAGCGAGGGGTTTCTGAATGCGCTAGAAACGTATAAGCTGGCGCTAAAATTGGACGACAGCAGATAATTGGCACCCACATAACCGCTATAGTTTGTTGCTGTCACGGTGTCATTTATATCAGTATCGTCCGCTTGATGCTGCCAATCTACCCTTGCTCCTACCGCAAAGGATGTATTTTTGAATTTGCGAGAGGCATCCACAATTCCCGCTGTGTTTATCTCACGGGCATCTAGCGTTGTTATTTCGTAGGCGAGCTCAGCGTTTGGCATCACGGTGTCTAACTCGGAAGGGACACTCTTTAGGTTAAATTCCCTTTCATCGGCCAGTACTCCTTCGCGTCCTGTAACTTGAAACTGAAGGTTTACTAACCAATGGTGCCATTCACTTTCCCCTTTTACATCAAAACCGTAGTCAAACGCTTCATTGCTGCTGTCATTAATTCTTTTAAAAGGGCGTAGTACGGATGTATCTAAGCGGGATTGGTGCCACCATACGTTGCCTGAAATATCGTGTGTTGCGAAGGCGAGTTTCCCCAGCCAATGACGATTATCTGGATAGGTTGAAATACGGTTTTCTGGGTAGTCGCTGCTCGACTTCCCAATGTCGTTATTATCTGAATAAAGCGTCCACGCTTCCTTGATCATTCCGCGTGTGGGACGGTGGCGTATAAAAAGAGCGGTTTGTTCGAACTGATCGAATAACGTATTGTCTTCGGCATCACTTCCGGTTTTCGCATTGCGATAGGCAATATTCCAGTCTGTTGTTGCTACACTGTCAGCATAACTCATCGACGCCATTCGCTGGTTGCTGCTATAGCTGCCTTGTACATATGAATTTTGAGGTGCATCCAAACGTAGGTTCACTGCGCCGCCCAGTGCCCCCGACCCCAAATACGTTGACGCAGCCCCCGGCAGCACAGATACAGTCGAAATAAAGTTAGGCGGAATAAAACCTATACTAGAGCCGGCCCGTCTATCACTCACAATGGGAACACCGTCGAGTAGTGTTTGTATACGCCAGCGAGAATAGCCGCGAAGGTTGATACTTTGAATTTGCCCGCCCTGCCCGTTTAACGAGACTGACGGAGACTGTAGCAACATCTCATTGGTGTGCAGCGGCGCCACCAGGCTGCGTTTATCAAACTCAAATTGAGGGAAAATGTGCGAAAGCGTTTCATCGTAATAAGGTCGCGAAGCGGTTACCGTGTAACGCTCTAGCGTTTGAGGTTCGGTTTTTTGCGCATATCCTTGAGGAGAAACAACTACCAAAGCCATTCCCGCATAAAGAGAACATAACGACAGAGGCGCGCTGCGAGAATTGGAAAATTTCAAAGAATGGGTGGCAAGTCCAATAAAGAATAACGAAGAAAACCTGGAAAAAAACAAAAGCGCTCTCATTTGACGACGTCACGGAACAATAAAAATGTGCGGCAAATAAACCTCTGCCGCACGTATTTTTCAAAAGAAAGAGTGCGTTCACCTGCTTTTAAGGCCTTCCTACAATCCATAAATAAATGCAGGGCGCACTCATTTTGAGGGCAAAGAACATTGCCCTCGTTGCTAGTGAGCTATTTTAGAACAACAGGTAAACCGGGCGTCCACGGACCACCTGCATCAACAACCGCTTTTTGCAGTGTTGGTACCGAGCGATTTTGTAGCGCGTCAATCCGTGTTACCGCATTGTCCAGGCTATCGTTGGCGTAACCAAGCTGATCTTTATGCTGTGCGGTAGGCCCATACGAAGACCCTAATGCAGACCGTGCGTAGCGTAAACGACTCATCACATTCGCAGGCTTAATCCCCATTTGGTCCCGAGACTTAAGGCCGAAGAACACCTTGTTCAACGCGTTTAGCTCATCTTGAATTGCCGCAAATTGAGTCTCCAGGTTGCTCACATCGTTAGGTGTGCGTTCGATGGCCGTGCGCAGAAGCGCCATGGTATCTGCCAATTCGTTAAGTACCGCGGTCGATGAAATAGCACGCTTCTGAGCGTCGCTTACTGCTTTACCGTAAGCCTCAATTTCACTATGCGTTGCCCCTTCAAGTGCGCCTTCATAAATGGGCATTAACTCAAACGCTACTGGCTCAGAAAGTGGTGTGACTTTCGCACCTTCACGTTTAAACAAGGTAGCGGTGTACTTTCCTGGCAGCGCCATTAGACCTCTGTCCTTGCTGTCTTTGTCGGTGAGCGGAGTAGTTGATGAAAACGTCATGTCCCATGTTAAACGATGCAGGCCTTTTTTTGTCTTGCCCTCTACCCGTTTAACAATATCACCTTCGCTATCGCGCACTTCAACATACACAGCAGGCGCTGCTTCTTGGTTTTCTGCTTCAACGGCTTCCCAGCTTGGATATTTAGGGAACTTCTTATCTTCTATTAATTTCTTCTCAGCTTCTTGGCGCTTTTCTTTCGCCGTTAATAAACTGTCTTTCAAATAATAAGTGAAAGTGGCACCGTGTTCTGGATTTTTCGCAACGAAACGGTCGTCCCCGTCAGAATCAGTATGGTTATCATCTAATTGAAACCATTTAACCGGGCGGCTTGGCGCAAACAATATTGCGTCTTGCTGCATCGACTTTTCAGTCAGCGAACGAAGTGGGGCGTAATCATCAAGAATATAAATACCGCGCCCAAACGTTCCGGCCACTAGGTCATTTTCTCGGCGCTGAATTTGCACATCGCGAGTTGAAATAGTCGGGATACCACCGTCAAGTTCTACCCATTTCTTTCCGCCATTCACCGTGAAAAACACACCAAATTCAGTCCCGATAAATAAGAGATCTTTATTGACATGATCTTGAACAATACGCCATACCAAATGCTTTTCAGGCAAGTCTTCGGCCAGCGACGTCCAGCTTTTCCCTAGGTTTGTTGATTTGATCAGATAAGGTTTATAGTCACCGTATTTGTGGTTGTCTAACGCTACATAGACCGTATTAGGGTCGAATAAATCAGCGCGAATATCGTTAACATAAGCGTTAGCTGGAATGCCTTTGATGTCATCAAGTTCTATTTTCTTCCATGACTTACCGCCGTTTGTCGTCACCTGAATAATGCCGTCGTCAGTACCTGCCCACAGTATATTTTCATCCACTGGGCTTTCGGCAAAATTAGCAATCGTGTGGAACTCGGTCATTGCATACAGGTCCCATCCAGCCTCAACTGACCAGGTACGGCCCATCAATGGAGAATGCATTCTGTTGCCGTTTTTCGTGAGGTCGCCTGACACGGGCGTCCAGCTGTCACCGCGATTGTCGCTTCGCCATACGCGCTGTGATGCAAAGTAAATGCGCGCTGGGTCGTGAGCAGACACGTTAATAGGTGCATCCCAGTTGTAACGTTCTGCGGGATCACCCGGAAGAGGCTGAGGTTTAATATAAACGCCTTCTCGGGTCTTCATATCAATACGGGTTAAATTCCCCTGCTGCCACTGAGAGTACATAATATCAGGGTTGCCAGGCTCTACCGCGGGGCCATGTCCATCACCGCCAAGCGTTAAAAACCAGTCTTTGTTCTTAATGCCTTCCTCGCGTCTTGTGCGTGAAGGGCCGCCCTGTGTAGAGTTATCCTGTGCACCCGCATAAACATTGTAAAAGGGTTTCGCGTCATCAGGCGCGACCTTGTAGAACTGTGTTAGCGGCAAATTAGCCATAAAACGCCAGTTCGCCATTCTGTCGTGAGACATGTAGATACCGCCATCGGAACCCATCAACACAAAGTCTGGATCTGTAGGGTGGAAGGCCATGGCGTGGTCGTCAACGTGTTTGCGCTTAGTATTTATGGGCGTCCATGTTTTACCACCGTCGTCCGACACTTTGCTGTAGTTGCTGGCAATGTAGACACGGTCAAATTGATGTTGATCGGCGAATATTTCCTGATAGTAATGAGGGCCGGTACCGCCACCAACTTCGTCAGACATTTTGACCCAGCTCGCGCCTTGGTCTGCTGAACGGTAAAAACCGCCGCCCCTGTTGTCGGTTTCAATCGTGGCATAGATGACATCTGGGTTCATCGGCGAAATGGCCATCCCAATTTTACCCATATTGCCCTTTGGCAATCCGGTTTTAAGCTCTGTCCACGTTTCCCCTCCATCATTTGAGGTGTGAATACCAGCGCCTTCGTTTGTCCCCACATAGGCACCAATCGAACGCTGTCTAGCCCATGTAGCCGCATACAACTTATCTGGGTTACGCGGGTCGATAAGTAGCGAGGTTACCCCTGTCCACTCGTCGCTAGGTTTGAGAACTTGCTTCCAACTTTCACCACCATCGGTCGTTTTATATAGGCCGCGCTCACCGCCGCCACTCCACAAAGGACCTTGTGCCGACACCCAAACGATATCGGGATTGGTGGGGTGGATAATAATGTCTGATACGTGCTCTGACTTCGACAACCCCATATTTTTCCAGGTTTGGCCGCCATCAACCGACTTATACACGCCGTCACCGAAACTAATATGACGACCACCGTTATTCTCGCCGGTGCCTACCCAAATAATATTTGAATTACTCGGTGCTATGGTGACGTCCCCCGTGGAGTAAACGGGCTGATCATCAAATATTGGCGTCCATGTTGTACCCGCGTTGGTGGTTTTCCATACACCACCTGAGCCCACGGCGGTATACCATGTTGATGGGTTGTTTTGGTCAATTGCGATATCAGCGATACGCCCTGACATGTAGGCAGGCCCAATGTTTCTCAGCTCCATAGCTTTAAACGTGGAACTGTTGAAAATTTCATTTTTATCGTTTTTATCTGCGTAGGTGGGCGAGCACGCCAGTGCAACTGATACAGCAACGGCCGCTCTTAGAAGCTTTCTCATTATTATTATCCAGTGTATTTAATTGGGCGAAGCCCGTTGTGAATTTGTCGTGTTACCATCGTATAGCATTACTAACATATGTTTGAAGTTACAATGTAATATACGACAAGTTGTCTAATACAAACGTTAAATACATTAACTCCGCGATATGCACTTGTCAGCTTGGATAATTCTGCTTAGCGTCTTGCTGTATCGTTTTTACTCATTAAAACGTGACAATCTCGTCGTTTATTAAATGACCGACCACTGCACTTTTCTCAGCATCTTCAAACGCGTTATCAATCGCTTTAAAACGCTCTGTGGTGACTTGCCTGTAGTTCGGGTGAGTATAGATGTAGGTTTGCTTAGACTTAAGGGCCTCAACGACACGCTCGGCAAGCAGGGTGGCGGGAATACCTGACTCGACGGCCATAGTTGCAGCTTTCGCGCCCGCTTCCAGCTTTTCTTTATCAATGCGTTTGTCGACTGCCACGGCATACTTTTGTTGCCTGTTTCGGTATGACTCATGAATGCGGGTTTTTACAAACGCTGGGCACAATACCGAGGTATGGATCTTAAAATGCTTGAGTTCTGCCACCCAACTTTCGGTCATAGACACAACTGCAGCTTTAGATGCGCAATAAGCCCCAGCATATGGCATGCCCATCATTCCTGCCATAGACGCCACATTTAACACCCAGCCACCTTCTCCGTGCTCTTTAATTGCAGGTACACATGCTTGAGCACCATACAGCACGCCCATTACGTTAACATCCATTACCCAGCGCCAAGTTTCATGTTCAGAATCTTCTATTTTACTTGGAGTGCCGCCAACACCAGCGTTGTTAATTACCATGTGAACGTTGCCAAATTTCTCTTTCGCATTGGCAACTATATCTTCCCACTGCGAATAATCGGTAACATCCAAAGCGCAAGTGAGCACGTCAAAACCTTGTTCTCGCAACACGCGACCAGATTCGGCCAGAGCAATATGATCAATATCACCCATGACAATGTTCATCCCCTGTTTTGCCAGTGCTTCTGCCAGCGCAAAACCTATACCGCCTGCGGCACCTGAAATAACGGCGGTTTTACCCGCAAATTCGTTAGACATCGTACTCTCCTATTATTGTTATGGCGCCTCTGCCCCGCTACTAAGGCAGCTTGAAATAAATGAATCAACTCCGCATGTCGTGCATTAGGCTGATGCCGATTCACGTATCTGACGCGCTTTTAACTACCTGTAGATTAGGGGCAATACGGTGAGGAAAATACTTTATTTGGCTAATTTACATAGCTTCATGAAATTAATAAGGTAGTAAATAAGAAAAGGGGTAGAGACTGGCCCTACCCCTATTATTAAATTTATCCCTTCGCCTATTTAGCAGGCATTACATAGACTTCACGCACGCATGCAGACGCTTCAGCACGAAGGGCAAAAAGCACCGAATTTGCGATATCAGCAGGTTGCAGCTTGTCCTCCTTCGGCTCATCGAAAAATGGCGTATTTACCATACCAGGACAAATAGTTGTGCATCGACCGCCCCATTCTCTCATTTCTTCGGCTAAATTCTGCCCAAAGCCATAAGCAAACCATTTGCTTGCGCCATAAACGGAGCCTTTTAGAGCTATGCGCCCGGCTACCGAGCTCGTGATAATAAAGTGTCCCTTAGTATCTCGAAGATATGGAAGCCCGGCTTTTGCTGTATAAAGGAGACCGTTGACGTTAGCCCCTAGCATGCCATTCCAGTCTTCCACATCTCCTTTTTCAATGCCTGCCGCTTTTGCCCCGCGCCCGGCATTTGCGAAAATACCGTCTATGCGCCCAAAGTGTTCTTTAACGCTTTTGAGTGCACTTTCTACCTCGTTGAAATTGCTGACATCAGCTTTAACAGCAAAGGCGTTCTCTTTTCCAAGCTCATCAACAAGCATGTTTAACTTGTCTTCGCTTCGCGCCAACAGCGCGACTTTAAACCCGTTGTCGACGAGCTGCCTCGCCGTTTCTTCACCAATACCGCTAGATGCGCCAGTGATAGCGATGACGTTTTCATTTGTTCTGGTGTTTGACATAAATTCTCCTTACTACAAATAGCGACGCGTCTTTTATAACAGTCGAGGAATCGCTTCCTCTTAACTGTACGTAAAGGATGCCCGTAAGCGCCGCTTCGTTGATATCTAGGGCGTGTTGACGATTATTACGCGATCATTTCGCTAATCTTGTTTACAAAGGCAGGAATGTCGTCTGGATTTCTGCTTGTCACCAGCTTTTCATGTGTCACAACTTGCTCATCAACCCATGTCGCGCCAGCATTTTTCAGGTCAGTTTGAATGCTTGGAAAAGACGTAAGCGTAGCGCCTTTCGCCAGTCCCGACTCCACCAACATCCATGGACCATGACAAATGGCGCCTATAGCCTTAATGTTTGCGGAACTATTTGCCTGTTGAATAAACTTCACTGCATCGTCATTCATTCGCAGTACATCAGGGTTAATCTGCCCGCCTGGTAATACCAGGGCATCGTACTCTTGAAGGTCCGCAGACGTGACCTGGATATCCACCTCAACCACTTTACCCCAGTTGTCTTCGTCCCACGCTTTAATGGTTGATTGATTATCAATTGATAAGATGTCTACTTCAGCGCCTTGCTCATTGAACATGTTTTTAGGCTTAATAAGTTCACTTTGCTCAAAACCGTCTGTTGCGAGAATTGCTACCTTTTTACCTTTAAGATTAAATGTGCTGCTCATTGGTTTGCTCCTTCATCAAGACTTAATTCAGAATTAGTCAATCGAACGTCGCAAATCTCACACGGAGATTTGAATGCAACTCTGCATCGATTTGCTATCTATCCCTTTATTGTGCAATTAGCAAACCAGCGGGCAAAAGATACAGTAACCAACTGTTTTTAAACGAATATCAAAAAGGCAAAGCCTGTTGTGAATTCCTATTCATCTACGCAAAAATTCAAGACCTATGAACGATTTACAGAGTTATTAACTACTTGCCACCGAATGTTATTCCTGTTGCTAAAAGTGACAAATCTCAAAAAACAACAAGGCTCAACCGTCACTGCCGTAATAATCTTTTTAAGCCGAGTACTCACTTTTTGTGTATTAATACCAATCCGCATAGATCATCAGTGGTGTAAGAAACAACCGAGGAAGTATGAACAAGGAACGAGTAGACCACGCGAAGTCAGCATTTGAGATTTCTCTGATAAATTGGTGGAGTATCTTAAAACGCATTTTTACAAGCCTTCAAAAAGATAATATCCCACTGATTGCAGCGGGTGTGGCGTTCTACTGCTTGCTCGCCATTTTCCCCCTTCTAGGCTCAACCATTGCGCTTTATGGTCTCATGGTTTCTCCTTCAGAACTGCAAAGTCACATGGCACTTCTGGTGAACGTGGTTCCTGTCGAAAGCCGGTACATTATTGAAGAGCAACTTACCCATTTAACTGAAAAATCGAACTCAGCGTTGGGATGGGGTTTCCTATTTACGCTTACATTATCTTTATGGAGTAGCAGTAAGGGGGCGAATGCGCTAATAAAAGCCTGCAATATTACGTACAGTGAAGCGGAAGGTAGAGGATTTTTAAAAGGTATACTGGCTCGTGTAACTTGCACCATTTTTATGATCCTCACCGTTATTGTGGCTCTCGCCTGCATAACAATCTTGCCTGAAGTCATAAACTGGGTGACGTCGAATGCCCTTAGTTCCAAGCAAGGTATGTGGCTAACATGGCCGGTTATGTTAGTGCTATTCAACATTGCCCTGTCTGCGCTCTATCGTTACGCACCCCACCGACGAGAAGCGCAGTGGCGCTGGGTCACGCCGGGGTCAGTATTTGCCACTCTATTGTGGATAGGGGCGTCATATGGCTTTTCGGTATATCTCAATGAGTTTGGAAACTATAACAAAACCTACGGCTCTGTCGGGGGCATAATCATCTTGCTCATGTGGCTGTATTTATCAGCCTATATCATTCTTATCGGGGCAGAAGTGAATTCAGCAATAGAACTACAGACTACTGCGGACAGCACGGTGGGAGAAGAAAAACCCATGGGTGAAAGAAACGCATTTGTGGCCGACCACACACCGCACGACCTAAAGCGCTAAGGTTTTCAAAATGTACGGCGTTGAAGCGGGAGAGCAACGCCTTTTGACAATAAATTTTTAGCATCCTTACGAGCATTTCTTTTCGTTTTACCTGCATCGAAAATTACCTCATATTCGCGCCGCGAAATTTTCTTCTCTCTTTTGATGTAAGGCTCTACCTTGGACAACACCCTTATTCCGCCCCAGAGCGCCCGGGTATCTATTCCCGTTATTGCGCTGGGTATGTACGCGGTTGCGTCTGGCTACCTAATGAGCCTGATCCCCCTCATGCTTAGCCACTTCAATCTAGACACTGCCATAGCAAGCTGGCTTGCTAGCAGTTTTTACACAGGCTTACTTTTAGGCGCTTTATGTATTGAGCCGTTGGTTAGCCGCATAGGGTATAAACACGGATTTGCCTTTTGTTTAGTCATATTGTTACTGACTATTGCTGTAATGCCTTTATTCGCTAATCCAATCGTCTGGCTTGCGGCCCGATTCGTTGCGGGCGTTGCTGTGGCAGGGGTATTTGTTATTGTTGAGTCATGGCTATTACACGGCGATGAAGCCGACAGGGCAAAACGCGTGGGCTTATACATGGGTGCTCTTTACGGCGGCAGCTCTCTGGGACAGTTGGGCATAGGTATAATTGGCGTAAGTGGCATACTTCCGTTTGTTGCTATTTTTACCATGCTAATTTTAGCCATTGGCCTACTTTTATTTGCAAAAAGCGAACAGCCTGAAATCAAACAGTGTACGCCACTCTCGTTAAAGCAGATATCGACACTGAATCATGCCGCTATTATCGGTTGTATTGTATCGGGATTAACCCTAGGTGCTATTTACGGGCTAATGCCACTAGAACTATCAGGCCGAGGCATCGGTAATGACGATTTGGGGAGTCTAATGGCACTTATTATTTTAGGCGCCATGGCCGTCCAACCGCTCATTCCATTACTCTCTAAATATTTGGGACGCACATTATTGATGGCGCTATTCTGCCTACTTGGCGTTGCGGCTATTACTCTCACCGCAACGTTTACCGGCATTTACGCCTTGGGTTCGGGCCTGTTTTTGTTGGGTATGGCAATATTTGCACTTTACCCGGTAGCGATAAACTTGGCTTGCGACAAACTGGACGCGAGCTTTATCGTAAGCGCCACTCAAGTCATGCTATTTAGCTACAGCGTTGGCTCCGTAGTAGGCCCTCTCATTGCTGATAACTTTTTAGCCGGCCCTCAAGGGCTTATGGGCTACCTGTTTGCCTGTTTACTTGCCACCAGCATTTATATGCTTATTGCCAGCGTTAAATCTAAAGGCCGGGCCATGGCGGGAGAGTAAAAACTTGGCTTAAATACCGTCACAACGTTTTTTCATCTCTTTTGTCCATCAAAATGCCACAATCCCTGTTCATAATTCGCCCCATTTAAGGCGTTTAATGGTGAGTATCGTCAATGACTGCGAGCTCACCAGATGCTATTTTCAAAACCACCTAAGCGCGATTACTTCAATCCTTCAAGCACACATAAGCCCTTGTTTCGAGCTAAAGAGAGGCAGCATTCACCTGCACCTCGTAGCTACATATTGCTTGTACTCACATCTTTTCTCTGTTTTTTATTTGGTGTTGTCGTTAGCCCGTTAAGTCGGGCTGCGTCTGGTGAACTCATGTTACAAAGCGAAGACGGCGAATCTTCATCCGCATTGTTACATTCAACTGACGTTAACCTGCATGTGAATGGCATGATTGCACATGTCACGTATTCACAAAAATTCAAGAATAATAGTTCTCAATGGAAACACGCCGTATACACCTTCCCACTCAATGAATCGGCCGCGATCAACAGTATGGAAATGCGTATCGGCAGCAGAATAATACGCGGTCAAATTAAGCCAAAACCTGAAGCTAAAAAAGCTTTTGAAGCAGCGAAGGAAGCAGGAAAAAAAGCCAGCTTAACCGAGCAACAGCGTGCCAATTTGTTCACCCAACACGTGGCAAACATAGCCCCAGGGGAGGAAATCACGGTAACGCTTCAGTATATTCAGCAGGTAACGTTTGATAATGGAGAATTTAGCTTTCACCTTCCTACTACTCTGACCCCTCGCTACATACCGGGTATTCCAATAAGAGATTTAAGCGATACTGTTTTAATTGAACACGCTAACGTCGGCGAAAACGTAGCAGACAACGTAGCAAACGACGAAGCACTTATTTCTGGGTGGGCGCTTCCCACAAATGAAGTCATTGACGCAGATAAAATAACGCCGTTTATGATAGATACACGTCCTAGCAATAACACGAATCAGCTTTCCTTTGGTGCAATTATAAACGCAGGGATGGCGCTTGATTCAATTGAAGGTACCGACCATCAACTTAGCTGGCACTCTGCAGAAGAGACTCAGCATCAGTACCGTGTTTACCTTAAAGACGAATATACCGCTATGGATAGGGATTTGTGGTTGCGCTGGCGACCGCTAAAAAATGCTTCACCGCAGGCGGCCTATTTTGCAGAAAACACAGCATCTGATCATTACGCGTTAGTCATGCTAACACCGCCACAAGTTAACCCTGACGATCTGCACGTTTTTCCACGGGATGTCACCTTTGTGATAGATACGTCTGGTTCTATGGGAGGGCGGCCCATTGAAGATGCAAAGTCAGCGTTAAAAATCGCCGTTCAAAATCTAGGTAGCCAAGACAGGTTTAACATTGTTGCGTTCAATTCTAGCTACACAAAATTATTCAGTCAGCCCACCAATACGAAGCCACACAATATAAACACCGCCCTATCCTTTATAAATAGCCTGCAGGCCAACGGTGGTACAGAAATGACGGGGGCTCTCTTTGAAGCACTAAATGCTCGACATAAAGAAAACTTCATCAAACAAGTGGTGTTTATAACCGATGGTGCTGTAGGGAATGAGGCCGCTCTGTTCTCACTAATTGAACAAAAACTCGGTAGCGCGAGGCTTTTTACGGTAGGTATTGGCAGCGCCCCCAACAGCTACTTTATGACTCGCGCCGCACAATTTGGCCGTGGTAGCTACGTTTTTATCGGCAACACCCATCACATTCAAAAAGAAATGCAGCGTTTATTTACTAAGCTTGAAAGCCCTGTCTTGAGCAACCTCTCGCTGAAGTTACCCGAAAGCATACAACTCGCTAATGGCGTTGAAGTATTCCCTAAACGTCTGCCCGATTTGTACGCAGGTGAACCTTTGCTCATCAATTTAAAAGTACCTGCGCTATCTAACATGATACAAGATGACAGTAACAAGACGGACAAAGCTAAGCTGGATAATCGTGTGGTGTTGAGCGGAACATTAACCGACGTTGACGGTAAGGTTCATAATTGGCAGCGCAGTATTCAAGCGCGTTTCTTAGCGAATGATTCGACGGATGGGTTAAAAGCAGGTTTAACCGATAATTCGGAGCAAAACCTTATGCAGCCGACAGGGATAGCAACCGCATGGGCACGCAAAAAAATTGCAGCGCTTATGGATGAAAAAGCCTTGGGGAAAAATGAAGACGAAGTGAAACGCGACATACTCAACGTTGCCTTGTCACATAACCTTATTAGTGCTTACACGAGTTTTGTTGCTATCGAAGAGACGAGATCAAGACCTAATTCGACAAACGCTGACTCACAGAATATCAAAAACTTCATGCCACACGGCATGCAAATGCGCACTATTAGCTACCCGCAAACTTCGGCTGGAATAGGTTTTTATCTCGCCGTTGGTGCCCTTTCTTTTGTCTTATTACTGCTGCTCTATGCCCGTGAAGCTCCGTGTTTTCTGTTTGCGGTATGTCGCACGTTAAAGAACACCAAAGAGTAGCGCATAATGGTTAGGTCTAAATTACTTGTCAGCTTTTTGCTTATTGCGACAGTGGCCATTGGGTTTGGGAATGTTGCGTGGATAACCCTAAAAGCAGAACTCGCCCAACTGTTAATTGAACAAGCTTGGGCAAAAACCTTGCAAACGGGGGCACAGGTGAAGCCTTGGCAGTGGGCAGACACATGGCCAGTAGGGAGAATGGTGCACCCAAACAGCAATACCGATTTGTTCATACTTGAGGGCGCCCAAGGAAACGCATTAGCCTTTGGCCCGGGAAGGCACGTCAATACCGGCGAGTTAGGCAGTGAAAGCAGCGTTATTGGCGGTCATAAAGACACACATTTTGCTTTTCTTGCAGAGGCAAATGTAGGCGACGCACTCCAACTTCAAACTAAAGACGGTGTTTGGCACCCCTATCGTGTTTCGGCCAAGCGAATTGTAGACATACAAAACCAAGCATTGAATATTCAACTCAACCAGCCAAGGTTGTATCTAGTCACCTGCTACCCTTTTTACACCATAACGAGAGACAATCGTTTAAGGCTTGTTGTCGAACTAAAGCCCTCATAATACCGATCCGCATAGATAATTGCCCATTCAGAAGGGCGCGTTTTAAATGTCTGTATTCTTCGTTGTGTCACCTTGATGTAGAACCACTATATCTGCGGTAACACGCCGCGATTACGAACATTTTAACTCTCGCTGAGTGGATAATTATCTATGCGGACTGGTATTACACTGGAGCTTTGGGGTCAGAGTAACGACTTTGCTTCCTCTTGGCTTTAAGGATGGCTTTTTCGCTTTCACTTAAAAACGCCATCGCTAATGCATTTTCTTGCGCCTTATTTACAAGGGCTGGGGTAAGACCTGCTTGTTTCGCAGCAACAGATAATTCATGGTCTAGTTCGATACCTTGAACCGCCGGATCATCCGTATTAATACTGGCAAGAATACCGTGTTCCAAAAAGGTTTTTAATGGATGCTGAGGTAATGACGCTACCGTGTTCGTCAATATGTTACTGGTCAAACAACTTTCAATACCAATATGGTGGTCGCGCAGATGGTCCATTAGCTTACGATCATGTATGGCATTAACACCGTGGCCTATTCGCGACGCTCCTAAGCCGTTTATGGCTTGCCAGATGCTCTCGGGGCCAGCGGCTTCACCTGCGTGTATTGTGATCTGTAAGCCTTCTCGCTTCACTTGTTTAAAATGCTCAACAAACAATTCACCAGGAAAGCCTTTTTCATCGCCAGCTAAGTCAATAGCCGTGATGTCTTCTTTACACGCGATAATTGCGTTTAATTCATTTTGACACGCTTTAACGCCATACGAGCGAGACAAAATTCCAATTAGATTAATCTTCACATCGTAGTCTTTGGTTGCGCTTTTTACGCCATCTATAACAGCTTCAACTACACCTTGCGTGGGCAAACCGTGACTTTCAGCCATAAAATAAGGGCTAAAACGAAGTTCAGCATAGTCAATGCCCTGTTTAGCTGCGTCTTCAACGTTTTCAATTGCTACCCGTTTACAGGCCTCAAGACTGCCTAAAACCTTAACGCCCCATGTCAGCTTATTTAAAAACGAGACCAGATCGGGGGCTATTTCCATTACTTGTACATGCGGCCTTAATCCCCCTAGCGAGTCATTAGGCAAAGCAATACTAAATTGCTGGCCCAGTTCAAGAATAGTTTGCAGACGCACATTGCCATCTAAATGACGGTGCAAATCGAGTAGCGGAAAGTGGGTATTTACCATGACATTTCGACCTATATAAGCGCAGTCTTTACTATACCACCTCGAACATTGAACCTCGCTCTCTTACTGAAAATAACTTTTTGCAATGGGACAAAACCGTGCTTTTTGCTGCTACTATAGCGCCAAAACGTGCTATGCCTTTTTTTTCACATAGCATTCGGGGCGTATGACTAGCCCCAAAAGAACAAAGCAGGAATACCATGGCTCTTAAAGCGACCATTTTTAAAGCGGACATATCCATAACCGATATGGACCGCAATTACTACAACGACCATAATCTCACTATTGCCCGACATCCATCTGAAAATGATGAGCGAATGATGCTGCGTGTTGTCGCCTTTATTGTTAATGCTCATGAACGTCTACAGTTTACCAAAGGGCTGTCTGACGATGATGTGCCTGACTTATGGCAAAAGAGTTTTAGCGATGAAATAGAACTGTGGGTTGAACTCGGCCAACCATCTGAACAGCGCATCAAAAAGGGCTGTAACCAAAGTCAGCAGATGATGATTTATTCTTACGCTGACAACAGCTTCGACGCTTGGTGGAAGAAAGAGCAAAGCAAACTACAGACAAGAAAGAATTTATCTGTTTATACGTTACCCGCATCGCTTGCCCCAACTTTAGCGAACGCGGTGCACCGCTCTATGCAAATACAAGTGACGATTCAAGATGGGCTAATGTACCTGACCATTGAGGGCGCCGATGTGACACAAAGTGTTGAAGTGTCGATAGAGAAACACCTGTAATGAAAAAACTTTCTGCGGTTCAACAAAAGCAACAGGCTCTTATTATTAATATCGCTGACAGCCTGGAAGCACAAGCACTTGAAGAACTTGAAGGTATGCTGCAGTGTTGGTTCGACGTTCTTTATCATCAATTCCCTGGCTCCCTGCTGCTGCGCTTTCAATTTGAAAGTGAGGAAGCACTGTCACGGGCCACACCCGAATTAAAGAAATGGCAGCGACGATTAAGCGCCGCCCTTTTAAAAAAAGGGGTGGTTTTAAAAGATATGCGCCGCCATTTGACGTTTACAACTGAATCTCCGGAAGAATAAGCTTTTCCATATAAAGTCTACTTACACTTTGTGTTGTAACTAGGCTAGACTGGACGGGTTTAATATTTGGCCGGGCGAGTTTTGATAGCAAAGAGACGCCCTACTGAACACTGTACCCAATAATTAAACACACCATGTTGACCGGCTTTCGAACAAGCCACTATCCCAGCAAAAGGAGCTTCACAATGAAAACTAAAGCAATGGCGTTAGCACTACTACTGTCTTTAATGGGCTGTACAGAATCTAGCGAAGAAACAAAAAGTGATGTAAAAAAAGAGATGGAACAAGCAGGCGAAGCGACTTCTGAAGCTTATGAAGAAGTCAAAGAAGATGCGGCTGATTCTTGGGATGATACCAAAGACGCAACATCTGAAGCGTACGAAGAAGGCAAAGAGATAGCTTCTGATGCCTTTGATGAGGGTAAAGAAATGGCTTCAGACGCATATGAAGATGGCAAGGATATGGCCTCTGATGCGTATGATGCAACAGCTGAAAAAGCGGGTGAATTCAAAGACGCAGCGGCAAAAAAAGCCTATGAAGCTTGCGTAAAAATGAAAGAGCAAATGGGCGGTGACGTTAGCGAGTGTGACGATTAATCGTATTAAGCCAATACTGATTTTAAAGCGAACCTCTGTGTTCGCTTTTTTGTTGTTGAGCTTTGAACAACGAAGCGACTCTATTCACATCCAGCAAGTATTACTGAATCAGAGGTAATGGTGAGAGGTGCAACACGTAGCAATGTGTTTATTCCAAGAATATTGTTGCCCTTTGGAAGCACAGCCACTTCGACCGGCCCCACCTCACATGTATTTCCGATGCGTACCGAGTTAAGTTGATACTGTGACACTTTGAGTATTTTTCCATTCGCCATTCTCGCTGCCGACGTACGGGTAGCCAACAGCTGTTGATTTCGGGTGAGCGCGTCAAAGGTGGCTTGATTCAAGGTTAATAAGCTTGACCCGGTATCCAGTAAAAACGAAGCTTTCACATTAGATTCAAGGGTTGCTTCTAAGTACAAAGTACCGCCTTTGCTTTGCGATAGCGGAATACTCTGCTCTATTGCCGACACAGGTGAGACAAGCCCCAAAACGGGCAGCAATACGATTGAGAGTGACAACGTCATCACTTTTTTTGCTGCTTTAATCACTGTGCCTGCACCACATGCTTTCTATTTGTAGATACAGTTAAACAGCAAGATAAAGACCAAATGGTAATTATCTGATTTATATACACCTGCGTGTATTAGCACCTTTCTAAAGCACTGTATTGGTGCAACCAAGCAACGAAATTTGCACCATACACAGGCATTCTACACGCCTGCACATCGCCATTGTTATACCCAGTATCCCCTGCTCTGATTCAGCAATCATCACAGACAACTGAAACTGATAGTGTATGACTATCACCAATCAGTATTGTTTGAACCAAATTCGTTCATACAATATACGGCAGTAGTATCAATAAGAGGACACGATATGAAATTACGCTACCTTTTAGGTTCGGTTGTAACCGCTATTTCCCTAGGTTTTACCGCTACCGCTACGCAAGCTCTTCCCGCAGTATCTGACGATACGGTGGAAGTGCAGGTCGTAGACTATTCAGGAAAGCCACCGTTTAAACGCCAAACGATTACAATGTCAGTGAGCGACGTGGCGCAATTAGAATCTGTGGGTGAAGAAGCGATTGAGTATGTAGAAGTCAAAGAGGTGATTATGCGCGGTAAGCCTCCTTACCGTCGGGTGACTACCATGATGCCAGTTTATGATGTAGCTCAACTTGAAATGCTAGAGGAACCAGACGAGAAACAAAGACGCGGAACTCGTCCTCCATTCAAACGTCATTAATCTGCGTACATTTTCATTTAAACACTGTACTAGAGCGGTTTACTTTTGCCTGAGTGAACCGCTTTTTTACGCCCGTTTATTGTGAATTCTGTCCTTAAAGAGATAAAGTAAGGAAAACGGCAGAAAAAAGAGATAACAAATGCAGCCTCACGATCACACTCCCCTTGACGATTTTACTGAATACCCAGAAAGCAGTATGCTTTCACGGAGTGCTGATTTTCTGAAAACCATGCAGCGTCGCCACAGCATTAGACACTTTAGCGAAAGAGCGGTAAACAAAACCATTATTGAAAACTGTATCCTTACTGCAGGTTCGGCCCCTAGTGGTGCAAATCATCAACCTTGGCATTTTGCTGCTATTCATTCACCCCAAGTAAAAAAGCAAATACGAGAACAGGCAGAGGCCCATGAACGCGGTTTTTATAATGGTCGTGCGGGGCAACAGTGGCTAGATGATCTTAAGCCATTAGGTACGGATGCGAGTAAACCCTATCTGGAAACGGCGCCTTGGCTTATTGCCGTATTCAGCCAGAAGTATGGCGAAACAGAAACTGGCGAGAAAAGCCAAAACTACTACGTGCACGAATCGGTAGGCATAGCAGTAGGCATGCTGATTACCTCACTTCACAATGCAGGTTTGGCAACCTTGACCCATACGCCAAAACCTATGAACTTTTTAACCGAAGTTTGCCAACGTCCCGATAACGAGCGCGCCTATATGCTCATTATTGCGGGCTATCCGGCAGATAATGCCACCATTCCTCTACACGCCAAGCAGAAAAAGTCACTCAGCGAAATTGCAAGTTTTCTTTGAGGGCTTCGGCGAATCTCGCGCTATTTTAATGAGAGCCCCATTTATGCATGCGCTTTGATAGAAAGCGAGGTTGCCCCTTTCATGCTCTGACTATGGGTTGTCAGAGCTTCTTTGCCTGGCATTCACTGCACCAATAAAGCCGTCGCCCGTTAAACGTCTGTCGTTTGATAAGCGTGGTGCATACTCTGCAAGGTTGCTCTTCACGGTCGAACACCATAAATCGCGTGCCTTCGTAACTGCCGCCTTGCGCTTTTAGCACCTCTCTCAATTCGGTATACACGGTATAGCCACCTGTTTCATAGCTGCGTTTGCATATCGCTAGGGTGTGATGCGCCAAACTGCGTAGCTGCTCATCATCTAGTTGGGAGGGTTTAAGCGAAGGGTGGATACCTGCGGCAAAGAGTATTTCGCTGCGAAGATAGTTACCGAGCCCAGCCATAAAGCGCTGATCCAGATACAAACCACTCAATGCGCGGTTGTTAAACGCTTTTGAGCGTAGTCGCTCTAACACCCGCTCTTCTGTCACCGCATCGTTCAATACATCGGGCCCTACACGCTGTAAAAATGGGTGCTCGTGAATAGTCTGCGTTGGCCACATACTGATGTCAGACGCACTATATAAAATGGCGCTGTGTGTCGCGGTGTGAAGGCCCACTCTGAGCTGACGTGTTGTAGTGGGTATTTCATTGCGTTTGCAGGTATGCCACATGCCGTAAAGTTGATTATGCGAATACATAGAAAGTCCGTTGCTAAAATGGGTAATCAGCGCCTTGCCGCGAGTTTCCATGCGCAAAACACTCTCGCCCTCAAGCTGCTTTGCATAGGGTTTGAGTTGGGCTAAACCAAATTCTACTTTTTCTAGGGGGGTATCTTTTACTGTCGCTTCCACTTTGTCTGCGGCACGACGAATTTCTGGACCTTCAGGCATACTATCTCGGTTAACCTTTTATCTCGTTCAGCCATTAACTGAAATACATCTTAACTTGATAACAATTGAATTGATTAGCTCAATACCCATCTGCGCCCATTTCGGCGGGGCAAAAACAGAATAAAAAAAGGGCTAAGTGCCCTTTCATGTACCTTTAAACCGTCGTTTGTACATCAAAGATCACTCAGCCCTTCTACCTTCATCGAATTGATGAAAAGCGTGAAGCTCAAAACACCAAATTTAGTCGCCTTTGTTTGGCACAATAAGGTATTTGGTGCCCGTTTTTTTGGCGTTATATAAAGCCACATTTTCTGGCTGAAGGGCTTCTTCTAAGCTTAATTCTTTGCTGTACGATGAGGCGAATGTGGTGTTTATTTCGGAGGCGACTTTTTGATAAAGCTCGCCTACGCGCTTTTTATCAAGCTTGCCTAAGAAACGCATTAACAACCAACCGCCAATGCTCCACGTCATACCATAAGCGCGATTTAAAATCGTAGGAGAAAAATCTAGACCGCCGTATATATATACTTGTTTATTGCTGTCAGAGCCGTAGGTATTGAACCCTTTCGCATCCTTACTGCCTGACGCTTCCATCATGGTAAGAATATCGCTTACGAGTTCACCACCACCGATGGCGTCAAATGCTAACGTAGCGCCAGTGCTGTCAATGGCCTGATAAAGTTCAGCTTTAAAATTCTCGCTGCTGGAATCGAGTACAATCTTTGCGCCAATACCTTTCAAAATATCAACCTGCTCTTGGCTACGAACGATATTCACCAGTTCCACACCTTGTTCTAAACAAATTTTATTCAGCATTTGTCCAAGATTCGATGCTGCAGCAGTGTGAACCAGCGCTTTGTGCCCTTCCATACGCATAGTTTCGACCATACCAAGCGCTGTTAACGGGTTCACAAATGACGAAGCCGCTTGCTGCGGGGTTGTGCTATCCATGTGAGGTAAGCAAGCCTGAACAGGCACACATGCAAATTCGGTGTAAGCCGCTCCCGTTAGAATAGAAACGGTTTTTCCCACTAACGCTTGGGCTTCTGAGCTATCACCCGCCGCAACCACCGTGCCCGCACCTTCATTACCAATAGGCAATGTTTGATCAAGACGCGACTTAATGCGGCTCAATAGAGGCTTATGTACTGGTGCAACGAGTGCTTTTTTATCCGCATCAAACGTGGCCTTATCAAGACTCGCGGGGCCAAACATAGGCCACATATCTGATGGGTTGATCGGTGATGCTTCCATACGAACAATCACTTCGTGTGGTTTTGGTTCAGGAACATCCATTTCTTTTAAGGATACCTGTAGTTCACCCTCTGAGGTGATGAGCGTAAATAATTGTTTCGATTTATTCATATTGGCCTCTTTGCCCTGACGATTAAATGCTGAAGTATTGCTAAATTAGCACGCCGACACTATCAGTAAAATTTATATTGCGAATACATATGCGTTTAGATGGTTTATACACCTCTCTTCTTAGATACGTTACACTGCGAGACAAATACACATTACAAACAACGAACAAAAATATGAAAAAGTGCTGTAACTACCTTATTAACGGGCTCTTTATAGGGTTAATTGGCTTGAGCAATGTGGCGTTGGGTAAAAGCGCGCCTTTGGTTTCAATTCCCACTCATGATGCATTTTTCAATGCCATTAAAGCCCACTGTGGTAAAGCATTTGAGGGAAAGGTGAGCAAAGATAATGTGGGCAACACTTTTGGTGACGCTGTGCTTGTGATGCATGTTAGGCAGTGCACAGACTCAGAAATTCATATTCCTTTTCACGTGGGTGACGACGCATCACGCACATGGATTTTAACGAAAACCGGCGCGGGGCTGATGCTAAAGCACGACCATAGAAATAAAGACGGCAGCTTTCACTCTTCAACTATGTATGGAGGTCACACCGTGGATGAAGGCTTTACGCACGTTCAGTCATTCCCAGCAGATGCCTATTCAAAAGCGTTGTTTGTAGAATCAGGTATTGCGGCATCGACAGATAACGTTTGGCAAATGATGATTTACCCTAGCCACTTTAGCTACCGACTAATTCGCCCTGCTCGTGAAGTGCAAGTAGATTTCGACCTCGAAAACCCCATAGCTCAGCCAAGCGCCCCCTGGGGATATGAATAATGGGGTCAGAGTACATTTTCTTATTTAGGAGAGCCAAACAAGCCATTCATTTCATTCTTCCAGCTTGCCCGTTAGCCCAGTTTTGATAGGTACAGGGTTGTAGCCTTTTCTCAATTCACTCATTTTAGTAGAAAGAATTTAGGAAGGAATTTGGTGAAATTATGGCAAGGAAACCTCGTTTGGCTCCCGCAGGCTATCCTCAACACGTCATCCAAAGAGGTAACAATCGCTCAATATGCTTTAAGTGTGAAAACGACTACATCGCCTATATTAGCTGGCTTAAAAAGTTCTCTGCAAAATTTGATGTAGGCATACATGCTTGGGTATTGATGACCAATCATGTTCATTTACTTTGCACACCCAAGCTTGATAACCTTGGCGTAAGCAAAATGATGCAAGCGCTTGGCCGCATGTATGTGAGATACTTTAACCACAAATATGAGCGCTCCGGAACGTTGTGGGAAGGAAGGTTTCATTCCAGTTTGGTCTCTAACGACGAATATCTTCTCACGGTTTATAGATATATCGAGCTGAACCCTGTAAGAGCGAACATGGTCGAAAAGCCGGTTGAATATAAATGGTCAAGCTACAGAATAAATGCGTTAGGCACACCTTCGTCACTGCACAGTCCTCATCCTGTATACCTAAATTTAGGAGCTTCAGAAAACCAGCGTCTTGCCGCTTACCGCGCTCTGTTCGATGATGAACTGCCTCAAACTGACATTGATAAAATTCAAAGCGGTACTCGAAGAGCACTAGTACTGGGAAGCGATACATTTAAACAGCAAATTGAAAACCTAACTGGGCACCGCTTAAAACATGAAGCGTTGGGTAGGCCACCGCAAACAAGTGAGCAGTTAACTGCTGATTGCTCGAAAATAGTTTAATGTACTCTGACCCCATTTTTTTATATCGCGACTTGGAAGCTTATTAATGTACTCTGACCCCGCAATTTTACAGCAGTTGTTTGGATTCTCAGCGTTTCGCGAGGGTCAGAAAGAAGCAGTAGAATCGCTGCTAGGAGGACATTCTACGTTAGCAATATTCCCAACGGGTTCGGGCAAATCATTGTGCTACCAGTATGTTGCTACGCAGTTGCCGCATTTAACCTTAGTGGTTTCGCCCTTATTGGCGCTGATGAAAGATCAGCTCGCGTTTTTACGCAGCAAAGGGATTGATGCAGCCAGTATCGACTCCACTTTAACTCCCGAGCAAAATAAACACGTAATGAACGACGTGCGCTCGGGGCGGTGCAAAATTTTAATGGTGTCAGTCGAGCGCTTTAAGAACGAACGTTTCAGGCAGTTCATTGAGTCAATTCAAGTAAGCATGCTGGTGATCGATGAAGCTCACTGTATCTCCGAGTGGGGGCACAACTTTCGCCCCGACTACTTAAAGCTACCCGCTTATCAAAAAGAGTTAGATATTCCTCTAGTGCTGTTGCTCACAGCTACCGCGACTAAAAAAGTAAAAGAAGATATGGCGTCCCGCTTCAACATCGCCCCTGCTCATATCATTCAAACAGGATTTTATCGACCCAACCTTAATTTGCACGTTCGCCCCGTGCTTGAGGCGAATAAGAATCAAGCGTTGTTCGAAGAAATCCATAAACAACAAGGTGCAGGCATCGTTTACGTGACCCTGCAAAATAGTGCGGAGGACGTAGCTAGACGCTTGCAGCAACAAGGTTTTACCGCAAGCGCATATCACGCTGGGCTGGACAGTGATGTGAGGCAAAAGATTCAACAAGAATTCATGGATAACAAAGTACAAGTTGTTGTAGCGACTATCGCTTTCGGTATGGGTATTGATAAATCGGATATTCGCTTTGTTATTCATTACGACCTGCCGAAGTCTATTGAAAACTATAGTCAAGAAATTGGTAGAGGTGGACGTGACGGCAAAGTAGCAAACTGTACCGTATTGGCGAACCTTGACGGGCTGCTCACTATAGAAAACTTCGTGTACGGGGATACGCCTGATAAAAGCGCCATTGAGCGGGTTATTACAGACATCCAATCGCAAGCCCCTATTGAAGTAAAATCATCTGAACACAACAGCCCGCAATTTTACGAAAAAAACAACATTTACCAGTGGGAAACGCAAATAAATAGCCTATCAAGCGCCAGCAATATTCGTCAGCTTCCACTTAAAACGTTGCTAGTACAGCTTGAACTTGCAAACGTCATTCGCCCTTTGTACGCCTATTTTGCTGAATATAAATTTCGTTTCATTACAGGCAAAGAAGACATTCTCAGGCTGTTTTCAGAAGAACGTTCTCGCTTTTTAGATGCGGTATTCACGCACTCAACGATGAAGAAAGTGTGGGGCGTAGTCAATTTTGACAGTATCTATGAACAATATGGTGCTGAGCGTTCAAGGGTGGTTGCAGCATTAGAATACCTTAACGAACATAACCACATTGAGCTTGCCTCGCGCTTAATCACCGACGTATACCAAGTTAACTACCCACAGCTATGTGCTGAAAACTTAGCAGATAGGATGGCTCATTATTTTGCCGACAACGAACACAAAGAAGTCGAGCGCATAGCCGCCCTTGTAGGCTTCTTTGAGCTTAATTCATGTTTAAGCTATAACTTATCGGCTTACTTTGATGACACAAAAGCACCGAAGGAATGCGGTCACTGTAGCGTATGCTTAGGTAAAGTAGCAAAGCTCGGTTATTCAACCCCTATTCCTTTGCCAGACACTGCGCAAGTAACCGAAGCAGTAACCGCGTTACAAAGCCATTTAAACGGTAAATTTGAAGGCCCTCTTACGTTATCTGTTTATTGCCGTTTCTTAACAGGCATGACCATGCCTTTATTCACGCGCTTCAAAGTGAAACAGGTAAAGGGCTTTGCATGTTGCGAACACTGCCGATATGCGGATGTAAAGGCGGTCGTATCCTCTATCATCGATTAAACAATGGCTTCAATGCTGCAGTAAGCACATGTTCGATTAATAAGTCAAACCGCCCTTTTTTTTCGGCGCCGTTCTTTCGCTTAAAAGCCTGGGGCCATTAATACCAATCCGCGATTACGAACATTTTAACTCTCGCTGAGTGGATAATTATCTGTGCGGACTGGTTTAAGCCATATTATCAATATGTTTTAAGATACTACCAAAAGCGCGGCTACCCACCTTCTGAATTTGCCTATCAA
Organism: Alteromonas sp. KUL106; assembly: GCF_009811415.1. Taxonomy (GTDB): domain Bacteria; phylum Pseudomonadota; class Gammaproteobacteria; order Enterobacterales; family Alteromonadaceae; genus Alteromonas. The sequence continues at coordinate 218,897 of NZ_BLIG01000001.1, forward strand.
AATATAAGCTGCCCAGAATAAAAATGGCGATATGGCCTTTCGAGCGCCATGTCACATGAGTCTTTCCATCTCGGTCTTCCAAAAGAATCTCGCCCAACTCATGCGCATAGGGTAACGGAGTAGATTTCACAACCTTATAGGCTAACTTGAATGGTGGGTCGTAACAGACTATCTCTTCGTGCAGGATGGAATCGCCAGAAATAATTTCACGAACCGCTCCCACTCCATTTTTCTGTTCATTCCCTTCTTTTAACACATTAGACGTATCGATGGCTTTAAACTGCGAATAATTCGCATGGTCGCTTAATATATCGAACACGGTTTCTATCGGTTTATCTATAGTTCTTTCCACGTTGATTGAAAACATCTTGGCCCTATTCTTTTCATTTTTATTTAACCGTTTTACGGATAGTACATCAGGTTTAACGAATAATTTATTTAAAAAATGATTAGGGCGTGTTGGCCTTTGCTGTGCACTTTGGCAGCAAAGGCCAACACGCCCTAGTCTTTCAGATAGTCTCTAAGGAACATAGTAAATAGTGTGGAACTAATTTATAGTGTGAGAGGATAACAATTGAACAAAAAGTAAGGAAAGATGGCGCTAATTCAGGGAAAAGAACACATTAAAGAAGGCTCACTAGTTGTTGTTGGAACAGGTATCGGTGTTGCGGGCCAAATGACGTTAGCGGCTAAAAGCTATATCGAAAGTGCTGACATTGTATTTATGGGTATCATGAATAAGGTTGGCGAGCATGTGGTTTCCGGTTTAAACCCCAATAGTGTTTCGCTAGACGACCTTTATGAAGAAGGGAAATCTCGTGCTGTCACTTATACTCAAATGGCTGACCGTATTGTGCATGCGGTTGCTGATGGTCAGAAAGTATGTGCCGCGTTTTATGGCCACCCCGGTGTTTTTGTTACTCCCTCTCACGAGGCTATTCGCAGAGTAAAAGCGCTCGGCCTCGAAGCTCACATGTTACCAGGTGTATCCGCAGAGGACTGTTTAATTGCAGATTTAGGGATAGATCCATCGCGTTATGGCTGTCAATCTTATGAAGCATCACAGTTTTTATTCCGAGACTATCGTATTGACCCCCACATGACGCAAATCATCTGGCAAATAGGTTTGGCCGGCGAAGCCACGCTTAGCGTGTTAAATGCCAATCACAGTCAGTCTGGCCTTGCCATGCTGGCCGATATTTTGAGTGAACACTATCCGAGTGATCATGAACTCATTATTTACGAGGCGGCAACGTTGCCTATCTGTGAACCAAAAATACAGAAAGTATTGCTTTGTGAACTGGAGCGCGCTAAACCCACACTTATTTCAACCCTTGTTGTTCCCTCTCTTGGCATGCCGGACTATCGTCAAGACCGCTTAGCTAAGCTCGGATTAACAGAACAACAAGTTATCAACTACCGAAACCCAAGCATAAATTAAAAAGGAAAATAAAATGGCTCAATCTATTGTGGATTTTTTGGTTGAACTCGATACAAATAGCAAACTTATGGAAGCGTACAAAAAAGATCCCGTGGGAACCGCTACCAAATATGGACTGCCTGAGGATGAAATTAAAATCATTGCAGAAAAAAATTGGGATGAACTGTCAAGCCGCTTCGATGACACCAGCAAAACAATCCGTGTCATTAATTATTAGTGAGTAAGCGATAGACATGAAGCATTGGGTCTTGCTCTTGATTGGTGCTATTGCGATAGCAATGGTACTGCCTACCTATGCATTGAATAGTGCATTAAACAATGCTTCACGCACCCAAGAATTATTAAGCGGGTTAAAGGCGCGCGTACAAGAAAATGACCCGTCGGTTGAAAAAACATTTTCTACGTTGAACCAGTTTTTCACCGAGAATCCCGATGAAAAGGGCAAAGCGCGCTTTTTAAATATCAAGGCTTACTACTTCATTTTAAAGCAAGATTATGTGTTGGCATATGAAGCACTTCTGTTAGCGAGAAAGCACGCAAACTTGGTAAATAACTTACCCGCCCTTGCCGAATCATATCGATTAGAAGGTTTAATTTTAGACCTCTCTGGGGAGCATGCTAACGCCTTAGAAGCCATGCACCGGGCTCTCGAAATTTTCAAAGAAGCAGAAAGCGACCGCGTATTACTTGTTTATAGTGCCATGGGCAACGTATACATGTCGCTCAAAAATTACGAATTGATGTTAACGTTTGGGCATCAATATCTCGCGTCTGCGCAACGATTTAACAGCAAGCGAGATGAAGGCGTTGCTTATTTCTTCCAAGGTTATGCACAGCGGGCTCTGGGTAAATACCAAGATGCAAAAGTCAGTTTACTGTTAGCCGAGAGTCTGCTCAAAGAAGTCAATTACCCCTTCATCGGTATTGTATACGGCGCGATGTCTGAACTACATATCGCAGAGGGCAATTATAACGAGGCGCTTAAAAAGTTAAATCAAGCATCAGAAGCAGACAGGCAGGTTGGATTTCGCTACAGCGAGGGATCTCACCTTATCCACTTAGCGAAGATTTATAGAGCGCGGGGAGAGATAGAGCTTGCTATTACTGAACTTGAAGCGGGCCTTGATAAGGACATTATTAAAAACGATAAGGTGTTGTTGCTTGACGTATTAGAACAACTCATCACGCTTCATGAAGAAAACGGAAACTTAGCGCCAGCGCTAAAATACGCAAAGCAATATAAGCAGGCTTACAAAGAGAGTTTTAATGAGCAGCAATCAAGGTTACTAGCACTTAACCGGGTTAGGCTCGCCATTTCTGAAAAAGAAGAAACTATCAAACTGCTTGAAAAAGACAACCAGTTAAAAGAGCAGCGAAACCTAATCCAGAAAAAGAAAAATACTTACCAGCTGTATTTCATCGGTGTGGTTATTCTCTCACTGGTTTTAGTGATAGGTCTGTGGCTTAGAACCCGCCTTCAACGCAAAGCGTTAGATTCGCTTACCCAAGACTTACGAAAGGCAACAAAAGCGAAATCTGACTTTCTTGCACGGATGAGCCATGAAATCCGTACGCCTTTAAACGCGATTATCGGCTTAACTAAGCTGTCTCAGCGGGCGGCAGAAGATAAAGAGCAACAGACAAACCTTATTCAAATAGAAGGCGCGTCGCAAACGCTGCTAAGCGTGATTAACGACATACTCGACTTTTCAAAGATAGAAGCGGGAAAACTAGACATTGAGTCTACGTCATTTAACTTAGATGCTTTGGTCAACCAAACGATCAGACTGCACCAAGCACGGGCAGAAGAGAAGCATATAGAACTTATTCAACACATCTCTCGTGACGTGCCACTGAACTTAATTGGCGATCCGCTTCGCATACAGCAAATCTTAAGCAACCTGGTTAGCAATGCCATTAAATTTACAGAGGATGGTTTGGTTTCAGTGAGCATTCGATGCGCTCAACATGATGGCCATATTCAACTTGAATTTGAAATAAAAGACACGGGCATTGGATTAACCAGTAAGCAACAAGCACTGCTGTTTGAACCCTTCAATCAAGGCGATGAGTCTATATCTAGACGCTATGGCGGCACCGGTCTGGGCTTGGCCATTTGTAAACAACTGGCTACCCTAATGGGAGGGGAAATTTGGGTTGAAAGTCAAATTGGTAAAGGTGCAAGTTTTCACTTCACTGTACTGGCTGACGTCGATCCTTCGCAGCAAATTGTTTCTCCGTCAAATCAGCTAGCCGCACTAAAAGTGCTAATTGCTGATGACATTAGTGCTTCGCGGGATGCGATATCCGAGGCTTTATCCATTTGCAACATTAAAGCGGACGTAGCAGCAGGAGGAAAAGAAGCGGTTTCAAAAATCCGGGCAGCAACTCGCAATAGTGAGCCGTATGACATACTCATTTTAGACTGGAACATGCCAGATATTGATGGCCTAGAAGTGGCTGCCATTATGAATCAAGAAATGCCGGTAAAGTCGCCTAAAGTTATAATGCTCTATGCGTTTGAGTCACCTGATATGCGCCAACAAGCGAAACAGCTTGGCATTAACACCTTTATTAAAAAGCCGTTCAGCACTAGTGAGCTCGTTGATAGGCTTCAAGAACTCTGCTTAAACGTTAACAACAAATCCTTGCCAGCAGACTCTGCGCCTGTGCCAAATTTACGCGGCACGAAAATTCTTTTTGTTGAAGACAACGCGCTCAATCAAAAAGTCGCGCTTGGATTATTGTCTGACACTCACGCCACAATTGAAGTAGTAAATAATGGCTTAGAAGCACTGGATACTCTTCGTAAGGATAGCTCGTTCGACGTAGTGCTAATGGATATCCAAATGCCAGTCATGGACGGGTTAACCGCAACTAGGCGAATTAGACAGGAGTTACACCTCCGGTTGCCTATAATTGCGATGACGGCCCATGCTATGCAGCAGGACATTGATAAAAGTTTAGAAGCGGGCATGGACGGCCATATTAATAAACCCGTGGATCCAAATCGCTTCTTTGATGTACTGGTTGAGATCTTAGATAAGCAACAAACGTCGGCAACCGCGGAGGTTGTTGAAGAGCCTTTGGCAGCCCCCACCCCGCTGAGTTTCATTGATAAGCAGCAAGCTATGCAAACGCTACTCAACGACGACGCGTTATACCGCGATTTGTTACGGGACTTTGCTGCTCTGAAGGATAACTTAGACGCCCTTCGCACAGCCATAGATAAAAAAGACTACCCTTCGATCGTTAGATTAGTACATATCTACGTGACCGCACTCAAATACATTGGCGCCTTTTCCCTAGCAGAATTGGCCAGCTCTGTAGAACGCACTGTAAACCGGAACGAACACTATACAACTAAAGGATTTAGTGAGCAGTTAGAGACCTTATATAAGGAGCTAGTGGAAATGAGCACAAAGATTGAGGAAAGTATTAGCAATTAATCTCGCTAACTATTCTGGATGTGAGCCTGCACCAACGGTGCAGACATCAATAAACAAAAAAAATAGCGCAAAGCTAGACTTTAATTCTCATCAGCGCCTTGCGAAGCATATTCATTTTTCATCAGCCATGCATAGGCAGTGATGAACGCTGACTCTTGGAACTGTTTTAGACCCGTTTCAGAGAATGGCACTGCCAACGGATTTCTTCTTAGCGATTCTTTTATGTCAGTAGGGCTGAACACGACGACCTCTAGCCCATCAATCAATTCAATCGCAGCCTCTAGCTTGAAGCCAATCGCACTACCCGCAAATTTGCCTTTGCTTTGACGCTGCCGAATTATCACCGCATCAACTTTGTAGTCTTCGATGAGTTTAGCGAACGTGCTTTGAAAGCTTTTCAGCCCTTTTGCACTGGTATCCGCAAGCGTCAAACGACGCGTGCGGCAATCAGGTATGTGAAACAAGCCATCAGCTAGTGACACCAAACTAATTATCGCTTCATTACCTTTTAAATCTATACCACAGACTTTCATAGTTATTCCCAATTACGTTTGTCTGCCATTATAGCGTGTTTCGCTCGCGATATTTACCTGCACATACTTTTCTTTCACTCTCTTATGCCAAACGCTGCGATAATAAAGCGTTCTCATGCACCGTTATTTCGCAGAGGAAAGTTGTATTAAACGCCCGCCCTCTTTATCTTCGAGCACGTAGATATTGCCGTTGTTATCCTGTTCGACTTCGCGCACACGCTTGCCCCATTCATATCGTTCAGCTTCCTCGACAAGCCATTTCCCCTCGTCGTCTTTATCCATAGCAACGCGAACTAGCGCCTTTGACGACAAACCACCAATGAAACCGCTCCCCTTCCAATCACTGAACTTATCGCCTTTATAAATAATAAACCCAGCTGGGCTGATAGCCGGCACCCACGCTAACTCGGGCGATTTGAAAATAGGAATGTCTTCATGATTAGGAATTTTCACGCCTGAATAATGATCACCTTGGGACACCGTTGGGTAACCATAGTTTCGGCCTCTTTCAATGATATTTAATTCATCTCCATGTCGCGGCCCCATTTCATGGGCCCATAAGTTACCTTGCTCATCAAAATCTATACCTAGTGGATTGCGATGGCCCAATGTCCAAATTTGTTCGGTCACCTTGCCTTGCCCATAAAACGGGTTATCTTCCGGCACACTACCATCAGCATGTAAACGCACAATTTTTCCTAAGTTCATCGCCATGTTTTGGGCCGGCGTAAATTTTTGGCGCTCGCCTGAGGTAATAAACAAATAGCCATCAGGTGAAAACGCCATGCGATGTGAATAGTGACCATTACCTGTCATTTTCGGTGCCTGACGCCAAATCAACTTTCTATCGGACAGCTCAGCGCCACTATCGGTAATAGTGAGGGTTGCACGCTCTATCACCGCGCCGCTGAGTGCATCGTCTTCTTCATCGCGCTCAACATAAGAAATATAAATTGTACTGTTAGATGCAAAGTCAGGATGGACAATGACATCACCCAACCCGCCCTGCCCGCGAGCATCAACGCTTGGTACATTGCTTACAGAAAAACGCTTTCGCTGATTTTCATCAAGAAGCCACAGCGTGCCCGTTTTCTCGGTCACCAAGCTATGTCCATCTGGCAAAAAAGTCATCGCCCATGGGTTGTCAAAAGATGACTTCACATTGCCAATAACGGTAGTACCGTTGCTGCCTTTCATCGTAATTTGTTTAGATGAATCTGACTGGGCAAAGCTAAAAAATGAAGAAGCGAAAAGCGTGACCAATAGTGCGGTTTTATGACTTAACCTGTTTTTATGCGTACTTGTTGTTTGCATCGAAGTTCTAACCTTTTTGAGGGTTTGCGTACCACTGGTTCCACATTGACGTGTTTGCTAGTCGTCAACGTGCGGCGCAAAGGGTTTGTAATAAAAATTATTACGCAGATTTAACAAGTAGGGTTTATATTATCGACTTCATTTCTTTAGTCGTATTTTTCTTTTATCGTTGCGATAAGAAAACAGTACTGGCTGCTTTGATTCTCCCCTGCTTAAGTGACTTCCTATATGCTCTTCAACACCCTTAACTTTCTTTAATGAAGCTATGCTTTACTTAAACACCGCCTGTGTTACTTTCGCTTTAGTTTTAGCAACGAAAGTAAGGAGGTGATCATATGTCGAGAGTTAAGGTATTTGAACAGGCAGCTATGAGTGAGGGTCGTTCTAGCTAACCCCTTTAACGCAATTGCTCTAGAAGGCTGTCTAATTCAGCCCAGCTCGGAAAGCCGCTTCACGTTGCTGAATGCGGCTTTTTTCTTTTTATGACTTAGTGCTAGCTCTTTGTTATTCGTCTAGTCTTTTATTAATTAATTTAAGAATATGCACGCTTGCTTACGAAAGTCTCAAGCGCTATCACCACTGAATAATAGTGTACGCGCTTTTTTTAATTCTATTGTTGTTATTGCCAATACATTTTCTATCGGTTCGGGTTTATGCAAATAGTACCCTTGTGCGTAATCAACACCCAACTCTGTGACACGATTGAGCACTTCTGCACTGTCAACAAACTCTGCAACGGTATCTAATTGTCGTAGCTTTGCTATTTCCACAAATGCTTTTACCGCAACCTCGTCCATAGGGTCAGTCAAAATATCTCGCACAAATTGACCGTCTATTTTTAACTGCTCGACGTCTAGATTCTTAAGATAACCAAATGAAGACGAACCCGCCCCAAAATCATCTAGGGATATTTTTATACCAATGCTGCGGAGGCTATCAACAAAACTCGCGGCATCAGCAATAGAGCGAATTGCGACTGTTTCGGTTATCTCAAAGCACAACCTTTTCAGAATATCAGCATTCGTTTGGCGGAGAAGTTCAAGCAATTTCTTATGGAATTTTCGGTCTCCTACTGATTGACCTGACAAGTTAACATGCACCTGGGAAATAGAACTCAAGTTGGCGTGATTTTCTAATGTTGCAATTACCCGTTCGACCACATGAATATCAATCCGACTGGCGAGATAGTAACGTTCTGCAACAGGCAAAAAAGTGCCAGGCGACACCCAACCGGATTTGCCATCGGGCAACCGCAATAATACCTCCATGCACAAATTTTTATCCGATGAGCGAACAGGCACAATTCGCTGAGCAAACAAAACAAATTGGTTATTATCTATGGCGTACTCGATACGCGTTGCCCAACCCATTTCAGTATGGCGTTGTTGAATATCTTGGTCGCTCTCTCTCCACACATGTACGCGGTTTCTACCAGCATCTTTTGCGGCATAACATGCCCTGTCAGCCGCTTGCATCAACTCAGTGCTGCTCTGCCATTGTCCCTTTACGGGCACCAAACCTATACTGGCACCAATGCGAAAGCTTTTGCCATCGTGTATGTATCGGTATTCATCCACCGCGTGACAGAGCGACTTGGCAATATGATTGGCTTTCTTTTCATCACAGCCAACGAGTATTATTGCGAACTCATCCCCCCCTAACCGCGCGATAAAGTCACTGGCGCGGATATGTTGAGTGAGTAGATGACTTATCTGCTGCAATAATTCGTCACCAGCCGAGTGACCGCAGGTATCGTTAACAATTTTGAACTGGTCTAAATCGACGAAGAGTACACCGTGAAGGCCTGATTCTGAAGAACTGTCAGACACCAACCGATTTATTCTTGCTTCAAACTCTGTTCGGTTGAAGAGGCCTGTAAGCGGATCATGCGTGGCTCGATAGCTCATTTCATCGCCAATCCGCCGTTGCTCTGTGACATCGTGAAATACCATGACTGCCCCCATCATCTGACCATCTTCAGAAATAATGGGCGCTGCGGAGTCTGCAATGCCGTATTCAGTGCCTTCGCGAGAAATCAGCAAAGTGTGGTTTGCCAATCCCATTATGCGCTTCTCTCGCAAACAGCTATCGACTGGGTTTTCAACGGTTATTCGTGTTTTTTCGTTAACGATGTTGAAAACGTCACTAAGCTGCCTACCCATAGCTTCATCAACCATCCATCCTGTCATCTGCTGGGCTATAGGGTTCATCCATGTGACCACGCCATAGGCGTCGGTGGTGATGACCGCATCGCCAATTGATTTGAGTGTAACGCGTAAAAGTTCATGCTGCTTGGTCAGTTGAGATTTAAGTAACTTGGTATTGGTAATGTCTTGAAACACGCCAAAAAGTCGAACACACTCGCCGTCTACAAAATCAGGTCTGCCTAAGGCCCGCACCCAAATTGCGCGCCCCTTCGCTGTAATCACCTCAAGTTCTAAATCCCAAGGTTCACCTTGCTCAATGCCGCGTGTGACCGCTTCAGTGATTGCTTTTCGGCTTGCCCCTTCCTTATAAAACTCGATGCCTGAATCCAAGCTAGGTTCATAATCCAGCGATACTTCGTGGATTCGCTTAGTCTGATCACTCCACTTAATATCCTGTGTTCGCACATCAAATTCCCATGTGCCTATGTCGGCGGTTTTCTCTAACTCGTTCAGCAAATCAGCTTGTTTTTCAAACCCGCGTTTCTGTTGCTGTTCATACTCCACCTGCTGCCGTTCATGCTGCTTTAACGCAGTGACATCCGTATGTGCTCCTAGCATGCGGATCGGGTTGCCATGCTCATCCCGAATAGCCATCCCGCGGCAACGAATCCACACAGTGTGCCCATCTTTATGTCGATAACGCACCAATTGGTCGTAAGCATGTGAGGGGTTTTCACAGTGTCGTTGGAAGTTCTCTATCGCTACTTTTAAATCGTCCTGGTTAATAATGTCTTGCCATTCAGACGCGAGGTGCTTTTTCGTTGCGGGATCGTAGCCCAAGGTAGCCCAAAATGATTCGCTCATCCACTCGTGTTCTGGGTGTTCTAAATCCCAGTACCACAACCCATCAAGTGATGACTTTTCGATAAAATCAAAAATACGAGGATCATGCTTGAGTTTAATCAATAACTCTTCATGCAGGCGATGACTGGAAGCATCGGTGGGTTGTTGAGGCATTTGGAACCTTCTCTAAAAGCGACTTCGAATCAATATTTTACTTTTAGCCCCTTGAGACTACTCGAGTTATTGCGCTAATTCCAATCTTATATACCCCCCATTTAAAGTAGCACGTACACAGAACCTTCAACATTTTGAACAAGCGTTTCATCATTACTGAACAATAATAAAACGTCCTTTGATTACTGTTGAGCAAAACGTTTATGCCTTATTTTCTCAATATTACTTCTTAATTAAAGATAGCGCTGCATTCGACATTTGCAAACGAGATGTTAAACGTTTACTCACTAAATTCAATTAGCAGCTACCTTATAAAGGAAAAAGGGCATTACAGACGCAAGCTTAGTAACTAATGTTGATTTGCTCGGCCCTGGTAATAGCTTTCAATTACGCCTCTACGGAAATACACACAAGCGTTAGCGCTTAGCAATGACGAAAACGTTGAAAACAATGCGTATAAAACGCGGTTAATCAACTTAAAGAATAAAATTGAAGAAGGTATTGAGGAGTGAAATTTTAGTCCTGCTACCTCAGTAATTTACATATAAAGCGCAATTTATGCACTTGCATTTTTTTGCTTAGGTATTTAGTTGTCAGCGCGCCAAGCCTTAACAACTCATAAACAAAAGTTAAAAATTATTGTCTTAAAATCAGCCGCATATCACTAAAAACTGCTGTCTATATAAAAGTATAATTTCGCTAGCAGTTTAAGAGGTATAAGACATGAGCAAAAACAGAGAAAAAGTGAGTAAAGAAACCGCCAAAGTTGTAGCCACAATGATGATTCCAATGGTCGGGCTAGGCCTATTATGTTTATCAATAGGCGTTTATTTGATGAATAACGTGTTTACTGGAATTTAAGACTACAACAAAGCCCAGCGCATACGACAGTATGCGTTGGGGTTGTAAGCAGAGTGAGTTGCAGTAAATACACACTACCCAAAGAAGTTAAAGCAAATCTTATTGCCATCTAAGTCGCGCACATACGCACCGTAAAACAGTTTTGGAACACGCTGCCCCGGTTCACCGTCGCACGTAGCGCCAAGTGAGAGTGCTTTTTGGTACATGGCGTCTACTTTCTCTTTGCTACCCGGCGCTATTGCAAACATATTGCCGTTACCCGGATGCGGATCTTGTTCGTCATAAGGAATACAAACGGCCACCATCGGCTCTTTCATGTTCTTCCCAATGTACTTAATTCTGTCCATATTAACCAAGCGCTTAACGCCAAAATCTTCTAGTAGTTTCTCGTAAAACTGTGCAGCAGCTTCAATGTCTTTTGTGCCTAATGTGATGTAATTAATCATTGCGAACCCTTTTTGATTGCTTTTGTCATTTGCCAAATAGTTACGGAAAACAAGGGGAAAAGTTCGCACTGTTAGCTTCAATCAATAGGAGCTTATGTGTAACAACCCCGTCATTGCCATCAAAAGAGTACTTTCTTTGTTACTTTTGCATCGCAGTAGACTAATTGACGGGGTAGCTATAGCAACGTAGTCTGAAGAAATTGCAGAAAGAAATCGCGTAACGGAATACCCATAATGAAATCTGCCAAAACACTTACCGCTTTAACACTTTCCATTTGCCTAGCATCACTTTTAGGCTGCGCGGAACCTGAAACCTTAACGGCCTCCTCCTCGCCTGTCGAAGAAACACAAGAAGCCAATCTTTTAAAGACGGGGCTAGCAGGGCGTATTCGCATTGAAGGGCAAGCGGTTGATTTCCAGTCTTTAGAACAACGACTGGCGCATTACAAGGTGCCTGGGGTGTCTGTCGCATTTATGCGAAATGGACAGTTAGCCTGGACCATGCAAAGCGGCGTTAAAGACTTAACAACCAAATTGGCGGTTGATGAAGACACAGTATTTCAAGCGGGCAGTATTTCTAAGCCCGCATTTGCAGCAGTATTGATGAAGTACCGCCAAGATAACCCTATTGATTTAGATACAGACGTAAATAACTTGCTTACCAGCTGGAAATTACCCGAACACGAATGGACTGGCCAAGAAGCGGTGTCGTTACGCCGACTTTTAAGCCACACGGCGGGTACCACAGTGCATGGCTTCCCTGGTTACGCCGCTGGTGAGCCAGTGCCAACTTTGCAGCAAGTGTTAGAAGGCACAGCGCCTGCAAACACCAGCGCAGTAGTTGTTGATATTAAACCAGGCACGCAAATGCGTTATTCGGGTGGTGGCACTACGCTAGCTCAACTTGCCTTGCAAGACGTAGCTAACGAACCTTTGCCGACTATGTCACAACGGCTTTTGTTTAAACCTTTAGGTATGACACGTTCAGGATACGAACAACCCATAACGACAAACCTATCAAACAATATGGCTACCCCATACGACGGTGACGGTTCGCCAATAAAAGGTGGTGCGCATACCTACGCCACACTCGCAGCGGCAGGTATGTGGAGTACGCCATCAGACATGTTGAAGCTGGCAAGCAGTGTACGCAGTGCGTATTTGGGGCAAAAAACAGACTGGATATCGCAAGATACCGCACAAGAAATGTTAACCAACAATACACCAAGTATAAAGCCGCCTAATGTGGGAATTGGCTTTTTCATCAACATGGATGACAACGGGGAAATTTTAGGCTTTGGCCATGGCGGCGCAGATGCTGGGTTTATGTCGCAGCTATACATTGAGCTAGATACGGGCAACGGCTACGCCATTATGACCAACGGCAACAACGGTAGGCAGTTAATCACTGAACTAGAAATACGTTTAAAGGAAGCATTAGACGTTGGTTACTCTGAGCCTGAAATAAAAACACTAGTGCCCATTAGCCAAGACGAACTAAGCCAATACATTGGGACCTATGAAGTGACAAAGCCAGTTATTGTTGATGTGGTGTTAGAAAAGACGGCCAATGGCTTTGTGCTTAACGCCTTACCTTATGTTGAAGATGAAGAGTATTTTCATGAAGGTGAAGGTAAGTTTTTTGCTAGGAATGGTAGCAGTATTCGTTTTGAGATGGATGAAGACAGTGGGTTGGTTACGGCGCTTGTGATGGATGGGAATATTCGGGGTTTTAGGAAGGAGTAGTTGATAAGTATTGAATAACCTAATTTACACAGTAAGACTGGAGCTCAAATGTAGGTAATTCTACCTTGAAACATTTCCTAGAGTTGTAAAACATTTCGATGTAATCAAATATGTCGGCTCTTGCATGTTCACGTGTCGTATAGATTTTTCGTTTTATTCGTTCTCTCCTAAGTAGCTGGAAGAAGCTCTCTACTACCGCATTATCGTGGCAGTTTCCTCTGCGGCTCATGCTGGCTTTTAGATTATGCTCAGTTAGGAAGTCACTCCATTCATAGCCTGTAAATTGACTACCCTGATCTGAATGTATAAGTACCTGCTTTTTGGGCTTTCGTCGCCATACCGCAGCTAAAAGCGACTGAGTAACGAGTTCAGATTCCATGCGAGAACTCATCGACCAACCAACGACAGCGCGTGAGTATAAATCTAAGACAACGGCAAGATAGAGCCAGCCTTCATGGGTGCGGATATAAGTGATGTCAGTCACCCAATATCTGTTCGGTTTGGCAACCGTAAATTGCCTATCAAGCACGTTATGTGCAACAACCGCAGGCTTGCCGCTGAAGTGTCCTTTATGCTTTCTATAACCGACTTGTGCCTTTATACCTTCTAGTTTCATCAATTTAGCTACACGATGTTTGCTGCAAGCTTCGCCTAAATCCTTAAGGTCACTCGTGACTTTTCTATACCCGTAGACACAACCGCTTTCTAGCCAAGAATGCTTAATTAAGCCTGTTAGACGCTCGTCCTCAAGCTGTCGTTTTGACTTCGGCTTATCCATCCATGCATAGAAGCCGCTTCGCTGTATTGCTAGAGCTTCACACATCAACTTTGTTGGGTAATTCTTGAGCCTAGCTTTTATGAACGCATATTTTTCTTTGACTCGCCCGCGAAAAATACGGTGGCTTCCTTTAGGATGTCGCGTTCCATTGTCACGCGTTTAAGCTCTTTTTCGAGTTGTTTAATACGGTCAGATTGTTCTTGAGATTGCCTATGTTCTTCACTATCTGGGCCATAAGCTTTTATCCAGTTATAAAGCGAACTGCTAGTCACTCCTAGCCTCTCTGAGACGCTTGCCACCGAATAACCTTGGTCGGTAACCTGTTTTACGGCTTGTATTTTAAATTCTTCTGTAAATCGTTGAGACATCTTTTCTCCTTGGTGCACATAATTATAAAGCAATTAAGTGTCTAGAGAACTCTGGTCGATTCAGTGAGGTATTTTGATGCTTTAAAAATTGAAATATTTCAACGCAAGCTAAACCGCTATTTCTAAGACATTGTCAAAATTGGCTGAAAATTTTTTTAAAATATTTTTTAATCGCTCATAAAAGCAGTAAAAAAGACAATCAAGATCGCTTGCGATCAATTGCTAATTCCTCAATTTTCTCATACTATCAATTTGTTCACATACAGAGATTAAACATGGCCGATGATATTTTGACCATTCAAGAGGTCGCCACCTACCTGAAGCTAAATGAAAAGACGGCATATCGTCTTGCAAGTGAAGGCAAATTACCTGGGTTCAAGGTAGGTGGTAGTTGGCGCTTTAAGCGCGTAGATTTGGAAAAGTGGATTGAAGAACAAAAACAAAAATAAGGAATGTTATGAAATTTAATGAAGATTCTCGCGTTAAGATCCCAGCTATTTTGCATTTAATGCGTCTCGGCTACCAGTACTTATCACTTAAAGGGCAAAGCTGGGATCTAGATACCAATATCTTCCCTGAATTATTTAAAACCGCTATCAGCAAAATTAACCCAGGTATTGAAGAAGCTGAAGCTGGCCGACTGTTAGAAGATGTAAAACTACTGCTTGATAATGAAGATCTAGGTAGAGCTTTCTTTGAGCGCCTGTCTGAGCGTTCAAATACCAAGTTGATTGACTTTGAAAACTTTAATAACAACACCTTCCATGTTGTTACCGAGCTGACGTGCCAGAATGGCGATGAAGAGTTCCGCCCAGATATCACGCTGCTAATCAATGGTATGCCGCTGGTGTTTATCGAGGTGAAAAAGCCGAATAACCGCGAAGGTATTTTGGCCGAGCGAGACCGTATTAATAAGCGCTTTCAAAACCCTAAATTTAAACGTTTTGCCAACATCACCCAGTTTATGATTTTCTCTAATAACATGGAGTACGATGATGGAGACCCAGAACCAGTTCAAGGTGCTTTTTACGCTAGTAGTTCTTATCATAAACCGGTCTTTAACTATTTCCGCGAAGAAGAAATCTTAAATTTAACCGCCCTGTTAAAGCCAGTGTCGGATGATGACGAGTTAAAAGTTTTAAAAGACAATAATCTGGAAGTAATCCGTAGTAACCCAGAATTTCAAACCAACAAGCAACCAGAGCGACCTACCAATCGCATATGTACTTCGTTGTTATCACGTGAGCGCTTAGCCTTTATTTTACGTTATGCCTTGACCTATGTGTCGGAAACTGACGGATTACAAAAACATATCATGCGCTATCCGCAGCTGTTTGCTACCAAAGCTATTGAAAATAAGCTCAGCGAAGGCATTAGAAAAGGTATTATTTGGCACACTCAAGGTAGTGGTAAAACCGCCCTTACATATTACAACGTGCGCTTTTTAACCGACTATTTCCAAAAACAGCAAATCATCCCTAAATTTTATTTTATTGTTGATCGCTTAGACTTACTGCAACAAGCGCAGCATGAATTTACCGCCCGTGGTTTAACCGTTCACACCATAAACTCGCGGGATGCCTTTACCCGTGATATTAAAGCCACACAAGTGCTCCATAATCATTCTGGCAAGCCAGAAATCACCGTAGCAAATATTCAAAAGTTTAAAGATGACCCTGATGTAGTTAGCACTCAAGACTACAACGTAGCGATACAGCGCGTGTACTTTTTAGACGAAGTTCACCGCAGCTATAACCCCAAAGGCAGTTTTTTAGCCAACTTGAGCCAGTCTGACAGCAACGCCATCAAGATTGGCTTAACTGGAACGCCGCTATTGGGCGATGACTACAACTCTCGCGCCTTGTTTGGTGACTACATTCATAAGTACTACTACAACGCTTCCATTGCCGACGGTTACACTTTGCGCCTAATCCGTGAAGAGATCAGCACCCAATACAAAATCGATTTGCAAAAAGCCCTTGAAGAAGCCGAAGTGAAAATGGGCGATGTTGATCGTAAGCTGATATACGCCCACCCAAATTTTGTTGAACCTATGCTCACTTACATAGTGAACGACTTTGAAAAAAGTCGTGGTGCATTGAATGATACTAGCATTGGCGGGATGGTGATCTGCGATAGTTCAGACCAAGCGAAGCAGATGTTTGAAATATTCAATGAGATTTATGCCGAAACGCCTATTCTTCCACAAAAAGTAGGCGACTCAAATAGCCAAGTACTCGAAGTCACTGAACCTGCTCCAACAGCTTATACCGAATCAGCTAAACAAGCCCAAAAAGTAAAAAACGCCGCCCTGATCCTGCACGACATCGGCGCAAAAGAAGAACGTAAAAACTGGGTAGAAGATTTCAAAGCCGGCAAAATCGACTTTTTGTTTGTGTACAACATGCTACTCACGGGCTTTGATGCCAAGCGCCTGAAAAAGCTCTACCTTGGCCGAGTTATTCGCAAACACAACTTGCTTCAAGCCCTCACGCGTGTAAACCGTACATACAAAGATTTTCGCTATGGTTATGTGGTGGATTTTGCCGATATTCGTAAAGAATTTGATGCCACTAACAAGGCCTATTTCGACGAATTACAGTCGGAGCTTGGTGATGAGATGGAGCACTATTCAGACTTGTTTAAATCTCAGGAAGAGATCAAACAAGAAATCGAGCATATCAAAGATGTTTTGTTCCGCTTTGATACTGAGAACATGGAAGAATTCTGCAACCAAATCAGCCAAATACAAGACCGTGATACGGTACTGGCACTCAAGAAAGCCTTAGCCGATGCCCGTAGTTTGTATAACTTGATCCGCTTGCAAGGTGAATATGATTTTCTGGATGAACTGGATTTCGCCAAGCTCAATGTGCTTTACCGCGAAACCAGTAACCATTTAGACCTACTAAACCTCAAAAACGATTTAGAAAGCGGCCAAGACACCAGCAATTTGCTCAACCGCGCTTTAGAAGACGTGATCTTCAAGTTTGTAAAAATCGGCGAAGAAGAACTGGTTCTGGCCGACAAGCTCAAAAACACCCTACGCCAAACCCGTGAAACCCTGGCCAGCAACTTTGATCAGCAAGATCCACAGTTTATTAGCTTGAAAGAAGAACTAGAGCGCTTGTTTAAGAAGAAAAACCTCAGCGAAGTCACCCAGGACGAAATGGTTGCAAACATTGACGCGCTCAATAAAATTCACGACCGTGTGAAAGAACTCAACCGCCAAAACAACCAGCTGCGACAAAAGTATCTAGGTGATGCCAAATACACTCGTATTCATAAGCGCTTGCAAGAACGTGGGGATATTTCAGACAGTGAGCGAAAAATATTTGAGGCTTTAGTTGGCGTGAAACAAGATGCCGATGAGCAAGTCATCAACAATAGCCAAGTGCTCGACAATGAAAGTTACTTCGAGCGCCAAATGATGCCGCTGGTAATTGCGCGCTTTATGAAAGAACAAAATATCAGGCTAAACGCAGACGCATCTCGTTATATTAATCATCTCGTCGTCGCGGAATATTTAAAAGAATTTAATACCGGCAGCCAAGTTTGGTAGTGCCGGTAACACTAATTAGGAAACACAATTACAATGGTTGAATTAGAATTTCAGCAAAAAACTAAAACCCTGATTGATAGCTTAAAAAGCATCTGTGCCAACTATGGTTTAGGTAATGACGGTAACGAATTTAAAATCATTACCCAAACGTTTTTGTATAAGTTTTTAAACGACAAGTTCGCCTTTGAAGCTAAAAAACTCGACGACACCATTGCCAAAGCAGACAAATGGGAAGAAGCCCTAGCAGTTATGTCAGAAGATGACCTCGACATGCTACAACTACAAATGGGCGGCGATACCGCACGCTTAAAACCGCAGCACTTTATCAGCTACTTGTTTAGCCAACAAAACGCCCCTGACTTTGCCAAGCTGTTTGACGACACCCTAATAGACATTGCTATTACCAATAACGATGTGTTTGCAGTAAAAACCGATGGCGGCGCAAAAGTGGTGCTGTTTGACCGAATCAGCCAATACATTGCTGACGACTCAAAACGCGATGCTTTCTGCCGCGCTATTATCAATAAACTGGTCGAGTTCAGCTTTGAGAGAATTTTTACGCAAAAATTCGACTTCTACGCCACCATCTTTGAATACCTGATCAAAGACTATAACAGCAATTCTGGCGGTAAATATGCCGAGTATTTCACCCCCCATGCGGTAGCGCGCATTATGGCGGAAATCTTAGTACCTAAAGAGCAGCGCGGTACGGTGCGCAATGTTGCCTGTTACGACCCATCGGCAGGTTCGGGTACGTTGCTGATGAACGTGGCGCACGCCATTGGTGAAAACCGCTGTAGCATTTACACGCAAGATATTTCGCAAAAATCATCCAATCTGCTGCGTTTAAACCTGATCTTAAATAATTTGGTGCACTCAATTCCGAATGTAATCCAAGGTAATACTGTGCTGCATCCCTACCATAAAGACGGTAAAGCGCTTAAACGCTTTGACTATATTGTTTCTAACCCGCCATTTAAGCTTGATTTCAGCGACTTTAGAGATGAGCTAGACAGTAAAGAAAACAAAGACCGATTTTTTGCCGGCATTCCAAAGATTAAAGCCAAAGCCAAGGACAAGATGGAGATTTACCAATTGTTCTTGCAGCACATCATTGCCTCACTTAAACCGGGCGGCAAAGCCGCTGTCGTGGTGCCAACGGGTTTTATTACCGCACAATCGGGCATTGACAAAGGCATTCGCGAACATTTGGTAAAAAACAAAATGCTGGCGGGCGTGGTGTCTATGCCATCGAATATCTTCGCCACCACAGGTACTAATGTATCCATTCTGTTTATCGATGCTAGTAACGATGGTGATGTAGTACTGGTAGATGCCTCTAACTTGGGCGAAAAAGTTAAAGACGGCAAAAACCAAAAAACCGTATTAACGCCAGACGAAGAACAACAAATTATTGATGTCTTTAACGCTAAACAAGCTGTAGAAGATTTTTCCGTCGTGGTCAGTTATGCCGACATCGAAGCGAAAAACTACTCATTAAGTGCGGGCCAGTACTTTGATGTCAAAATCGAATATGTGGATATTACCCCAGAGCAATTCGCACAAAAGATGCAGGGTTTTACCAGTAACCTAGATAACCTGTTTAGTCAGTCTCATGAATTGGAAACGGAGATTAAAAAGCAGTTGGCGGGGTTGAAGTTTAATGGATAAAACAATAGGTCTTGCTTGTAACATATCAACCGGAAAACTAGATGCCAATCAAGCGGTTTCAGGCGGAGAATATCCATTTTTTACTTGTGCTGAATTCCCTGATCAGATAGATCACTTTGCATATGATGATGATGTTGTGCTTGTAGCTGGTAACAATGCCCGGGGGAATTTTCATGTAAGTCGGTACAAGGGGAAATTCAATGCTTACCAGCGCACTTATATTCTAACCGCCAAAGAAGGCTTCAATATTGATTATGTTTATTACGCACTAAAACTCGAATTAAAGAGATTACGGGAAAAGTCACAAGGCTCTCAAACTAAATTTTTGACGATGCCAATTCTCACAGGAATCCACTTTCGCGATATTACAGGTGATGAACAATCAAAAATCGCCAATGTATTAAGTGTCATCGATAAAAAAATCGAACTCAATAACCGCATCAACGCCGAGCTGGAGGCCATGGCCAAAACCCTGTACGACTATTGGTTTGTACAGTTCGACTTCCCCGATGCCAATGGCAACTCCTACAAGACCTCCGGTGGCAAAATGGTATACAACCCAATCCTAAAACGGGAAATACCGGAGGGATGGGAAGTAAAAAATCTAGGTGACATTTCTCATATTAAAGCCGGCGGAGATAAGCCGACAGGATATTCTGAAACACAAACAGATGATAACCAAGTCCCTATATTTTCAAATGGAATCACTGAAGATGGTCTTTATGGCTACACAAGCAAAGCCACAATTGAATTTCCGAGCATTACAGTCTCTGCGCGTGGAACAATTGGTTATGCTGTATTGAGAACGAAACCATTCGTCCCAATAATTCGATTACTTGTATTGACACCGTATCATAGCGAAGACATTAAATTTTTAGATGAGGCAGTCAAACGAATAGGGTTCGAAAACTCAGGGTCGGTTCAACAACAGTTAACAGTACCGCAAATTTCCAAGATTAATATTATTTATCCACCGCAAATAATTCGTGAACAGTATGCTGGCGCAGTTATGGGTAGTGTGAAAAAAATTGAATTGCTGAAGGAGCAAAGCCGAGATCTTAAGGCTTTACGCGACTGGCTTCTCCCCATGTTAATGAACGGCCAGGTAACAGTAAAATGATTAATACTGCGTTTCGGGTCTTACTCACAGCTAATGCTACATCGCTACTGGTGATTATCTATTTGGTGCAAAAAGGCACCACGATTAGTCAATTATTCGGTGGACTAGATTGTTTCAGTTGGACAGTTAAACTTCCGAACGTAGCCTCGTATTTGTTTTATTTGGCCATACCCATCTTATCGACGGGTTTGAGTATTTGGCTGAGTCAATACTTGGGTAAAGACGAATTTAAAGAGGGTGAAGTCGCTAGTATTGAACATGCAAATAACAGCTTTCTACCCAGTTACTTGGGCTACTTTTTTGTGGCGCTGAGCATAGGCAACTGGGAAACCCTGTGGTTTGTGTATGGGGTGTTGTTCGTATTCACCTTTCTTTCGCAGGCACTCTACTTTAATCCACTGTTTTTGTTGTTTGGTTATGAGTTTTACAACATCACGACTAAAAACGGCACAGCCATTTTTCTGATTAGCAAAGCGCGCTACAAAAAGCCTGATGACATTCAAATACCGTTGGCTTATCGAATTAATAATTATACTTTTATCGAGCGAGAGTAATGATGGACCATATACTGGCACACATAAAAACAAGAGCAAAAAAACGCACTTTTAAATTAGTTTCGGATCAATCTCTATTTGATACAGTCAAAGTCGATTTGAACGCCTGTGTTCCATACGACCCTGACCATAACCTCGATGAAGACTCATGGTTCAAAATTGAAGGCTTTAGCAACCAAGCCTACGGTTTAGAACTATTGAAGAAAAAGTTCGATTCAAAAGATTACCATGATTTAACTAAAGCTAATTTTTCTAAAATTGCTTATTTATTTGCTGTTCAGGGCGATGACTTTTATTTTCAAAAAATAACCCCTAGCCTTTTTGTTAAGCGCAAAACACTGGTGTTTGGTGAAACGGCTGAGCTTGAAAAAAGTCAAACGCGCTTAGTAATTAATGTGTTACCTGATGCCGTGTATTTCAAAGCAGCGGATACTTTAATATTCAAAAGCTTGGCAACGATTTCAAGTATATTTAAAGGCATAGATGAACTGTACAAAGAAGCGACTAAAGAAGAAGTTGAACAGTTCTTAGATGAGTCATTTATAGAACTGAGCAACAATTACAGCATCGAAAAAGTATCAAAGCCAAATCGAAAGCGTATTGGTCTTGCCATGAAAACGCTTGAAGGAATGTCAGCCGGTGATAAAACCAATATGCTTGAGTACATAGATGGATACTGCGAGCAAAGACTTAAATTTGATCAACAGAATCAAAAGTTTGAGATATCAACTGATGAAGACTTGAAATTGTTGGTTTATGGCATAGAACAGCGCTTTTACACCACCCCCTTTGGTAAGGAAAAACGCCTAGCAAATTCAGTACAAGCTATAAAATAATAATCAAGGAAGAATTTTTATGTCTTACAAAGCAGAGTTTTCGGGATGGGATTCCCTTACAATAGAAGATCTTCTTGTTGCCTACCGAAAAGCAAAAGCCGACTGTTTCTTCGAAAACACCTTTCCAACAGCAATTAAATTCGCTGAATACGAGCAAGATCTACTCACCAACCTAAAAGCTCTGTTAGGTCAATTGCAAGCCGATGCTGGTTTTGCTGAAAATGTAGAATTACTTGGGGATTTTCGTTTACTGCCCAAGAAGCTATCCACTGAAAGAAAATCAGATTCAGGTGACAATGGCCACGTTCATTTCTCAAAACCTGATAGAGCGGTTGAAAGCCTGTTTAAAAATTACAATGTAGTGCCTGAGTTTAGAATTGTCGGCGACTTTCCTGTAAATACCCACATTATTTCTGCATTGTGGATCAATATGATTGGTCACAAGTTTGACGCCAAACTCGACGATAGCTGCTACGGCGCCAGACTCAAACGAATTCGTAATGATGAACTGTTTACAGAAAATAATGAAAAACCATTTCATATCAGCTCTGTAGGCTCTTTTGTACCGTATTTTCAACCTTACCAAAAATGGCGTAACGATGGCTTAAAAACAATAAGGGAAGAGTTGGAAAAAGACCGAGATATAATTGCTGTATCTCTGGACTTGAAAAGTTACTACCATTTTATAGACCCGCTAATTACCTCCGCTTCAGCACTTATAGAAGCTCTAGATTTGAACTTGTCTGATGAAGAAAAATCCTTCACTAAGCAGCTATCACTATTTCTTAATGCGTGGGCTAGCGGCGCCAGCCAATTTGGTAAATCAGTTGGTGGTCAAAGAGCAAAAATAAGCGGAGGGTTAGTCATTGGCCTGACGTGTAGCAGAGTTATTTCGAATGCTTTATTGCACAAGTGGGACCGACTTATTATCGAAAAACTCTCACCTATTCACTATGGTCGTTATGTTGATGATATGTTCCTTGTGTTGCGCGATACGGGGAAAATCTCAAATAGCCAAGACTTTATGCTTTTATTACAAGAGCGAATGGGTGAAAAGTGCATTGCACAAAGTCCCAAAAACAATAAAGTATGGGAAATTAATCAAGGCGATGACGTACAAGGTAACTCCACAATATCGCTTCAGTCAGACAAACAAAAATTATTTATCCTGCAAGGCCGTGCTGGCTTAGACCTGTTGGATAGTATCGAAAAGGAAATATACGAATTATCTAGTGAGCATCGCCTCATGCCCTCGCCCGACCAATTGGAACATTCAACCGCAGCTAAAGTACTCTCAGCTGCTGGAAGTGTGGGTGAAAATGCAGATACTTTAAGAAGAGCCGATGGATTAACGATCCGTCGTTTGGGTTGGTCACTACAATTGCGTCACGTAGAAACCCTAGCTCGGGATTTACCGCCGAATCAATGGAAAGAGCAAAGGGAAGAGTTTTACCAATTTGCTCATAATCATATCTTGCGTGCAGACAATCTATTTGCTCATTTTAATTACTTACCTAGATTGCTTGGATTTGCAATCAGCATGAATGAATGGGAACAAGCTGAACAAATCGCAGTGAAGTCCTATCAAGCAATAGATATACTCGCCAAAGAGGTAGGCAGAGGACAGAAAGTTCGAATCAATGGATGTGACGCTAAAGTCTTGAAAGACCTTTGGGGCTACATAAAAGGCACCTTAACCTGGTTATTTATTGATGCCGCTACACGCTACCATGATCCAAGTAAACTATTCCTTGGGGAACGTTCGAGCAAGAAAAAGCGTCTAGCTAACTTATTCTTAAAACAAATTGTCGAAACACTGAGTAGTTTCGAAGCACTACTAGAGCTTAGTTTTGATGTGGCAGAATTTGAAAACAAAGCGCCTTTAGTCGCATCAGCAGACCTTGCAAAAGAAGCATATAAGTACATCATAAATAGTCGTTCCGCTGAGCAGTTAGTAGGTAAGCGAAATGCAAAAAAAGAAAAACAAATTCTGGATTTGCTCGGTGATTCTGGGCTCATTGAAGTACCTATATTCGAGCAGTTTATAAACTCTACCCGAAAAACGAGACTAGGCAACGTTACTAAAGGGCAAAAGAAAAACGATAGCTTCCTGCCGTACCTTTTCCCAACCAGACCATTATCTCCACTGGAAATATCTGAGCTAGCCCCTGAATGTGTCGGTTTACCCTCTGCATCCGGAAAACCTCCAGTATTTGGGCCCTCTGTTACATGGGCAAAATACACGCAAGTACTGCGTGGTGTATGGATAAAGCCAACCCTACTTGCTGCTGAGCAAGATGCTGATGAAAAGCCTTCAACACGCCGAAAGAAATTCATTAATGTAGGTACGGACAGCAAAGACAAGGTGATCGTAGCGCTAACTAATCTTCGCACTGAGGACAACGACTGGGCATCGACAGCATGCAACAAGCCAAATTTAAGTCGAAAGCGTTATCAAAAAATTTCTAAATTGGTCAACGATGTTCTGAAATTAAAACCAAAACCTGATTACGTACTTTTTCCTGAACTATCAATTCCACTGAGATGGCTTAACAGTATTGCTGCTAGATTAAGTAGCGCAGGGATAAGCATTATTGCAGGAACAGAGTACCAACACGTTGGAGCTAATAAGATATACAGTGAGGCCTCAATGATTTTGGCGGATAACCGTCTCGGTTATCCTACCTTTGTAAAAATTAGACAGCCTAAACTTGAGCCAGCTGTTGGTGAGGACAAAGAGCTTACTAGTAAGTTTGGCAAGCAATGGGACTCATTAGGGAAATCACCAAAACCTGTATATATACATAACGGCTTTAATTTTGGTGTTATGGTTTGTTCAGAGTTACAAAACAGTAAAGCACGAGTTCGCTTCCAAGGGGCCGTTGATGCATTGATGGTGCTTAGTTGGAATAGAGATCTTGATACCTTCGCGTCTCTAATCGAATCTGCGGCTCTAGATATTCATGCTTATACAATTTTAGTTAATAATCGCAAATATGGTGACAGTCGAGTTCGTTCACCAGCAAAAGAGGGGTTTCTGCGTGATATCGCGCGTTTAAGAGGTGGTGATAATGATTTCGTGGTAGCTGCTACGATAGATATCACAGCTCTTCGGGCTTTTCAAAGCAGAGCTAAACGCTGGCCCGAAAATAACGATAAATTTAAGCCCGTACCCGAAGGCTTTCGATTGGCAAATAACCGAAAAGTACTTCCTCCTAAATAAGGCTGTAAGAAAACAAAAAAGCGAACCAGAAATGGTTCGCTTTTTCATATTTACTGACCTCTAGATTCAACTACCGGTTGCAAACTTTATTTGAGTTGCAAACTTAATTCCGATAGTTGCATTCTTTATTCGAGCTTGACAACCCCCTATTCCTCAGAATAACTCTCAATACTAGGGCAAGAACAAATTAGGTTACGGTCACCATAAACATCATCAATACGGTTAACTGTTGGCCAGAATTTGTTTCTGTGTACTTCTGGTGCTGGGTACGCTGCTAGCATGCGGTCGTAGCTGCGGTTCCAGTCGCTGTCACAGATATCTGCTAACGTGTGCGGTGCATTGTGTAGTGGGTTGTCGATGGCATCCCACTCGCCGCTTTCTACTTTCGCTACTTCTTGGCGAATGCTAATCATGGCATTAATGAACCGGTCTAGTTCGTACTTTGCTTCCGACTCTGTTGGCTCAATCATAAGCGTACCCGCTACTGGGAAGCTCATAGTTGGCGCGTGGAAGCCGTAGTCGTTAAGGCGCTTCGCAATGTCTACTTCGGTCACACCACTTGCTTCTTTAAGCGGGCGCAGGTCAACAATACATTCGTGCGCAACACGGCCATTGTTACCTTTGTAAAGTACCTTGTAGTGCCCTTCTAGCTTCTTTGCTACGTAGTTAGCGTTAAGAATGGCCACTTCGGTTGCACGGCGTAGGCCTTCGCTACCCATCATTTTAATGTACATGTAGCTGATAGGCAGAATAGAGGCACTACCCCATGGCGCTGCCGAAACCGCACCACAGTCTTTACCTGCTGTTGCTACGTCTACCACTGTGTGGTTTGGTAGGAATGGCGCAAGGTGCGACTTAACACCAATTGGTCCCATACCTGGGCCGCCACCACCGTGTGGAATACAGAAGGTTTTATGTAGGTTAAGGTGCGATACGTCTGAACCAATGAAACCAGGTGATGTAATGCCCACCTGCGCGTTCATGTTCGCGCCATCCATGTAAACCTGACCGCCGTGCTCGTGAACAATGTCACAAATCTCGCGTACAGTTTCTTCGTATACACCGTGGGTAGACGGGTATGTGATCATGGCACAAGATAGGTTCTCACCCACTTCTTCGGCCTTTTTGCGAAGGTCGTTAAGGTCTACGTTACCGTTTGAATCACACGCTACAACCACTACTTTTAGGCTAACCATTTGCGCAGACGCTGGGTTAGTACCGTGTGCAGAGCTTGGAATTAGGCACACGTTTCTGTGGCCTTCGCCGCGGCTTTCGTGGTAACGCTGAATAGCTAATAGGCCTGCGTATTCACCCTGTGCACCCGAGTTAGGCTGCATTGAAAGTGCATCGTAGCCCGTTACGTTAATTAGCCACTTGGCTAGCTCGGCAATCATTTCTTGATAGCCTGTTGCTTGGTCTAGTGGTGCAAACGGGTGAAGCTGGCCAAATTCAGCCCACGTTACTGGAATCATTTCAGCCGTTGCGTTTAGCTTCATAGTGCACGAACCCAATGAAATCATTGAGTGGTTAAGGGCCAAGTCTTTGTTCTCAAGGCTCTTGATGTAACGCAGCATCTCTGTTTCAGAGTGATACTTGTTAAATACTTCGTGCGTAAGAATGTCGCTTGTACGTACTAGCGCATCAGGAATAGATTTCACGTCTTGCGTGGTAACTTCAGCGTCTAGGCCTTCTACTGTTAGGCCGTGATCGTCACCTAGAATAACATCGAATAGCGCAACAATGTCTTCACGGGTTGTGGTTTCATCTAGTGCTACACCTACCGCGCCTTCTAAGTCAGCACGTAGGTTCATGCCTTTTGCATATGCTTTTGCTAGTACGTCTTCTTTGTTGTCTACCATTACGGTTAGCGTGTCGAAGTAAGTGCTGTGCTTAAGGGCTACGCCTTTTTCTGCACCTTTTTGTGTTAAACCAGTAGCAAGAATGTCAGCAAAACGGTGAATGCGCTCAGCAATGGTTTTAAGGCCTTGTGGGCCGTGGTACACGGCGTAGAAGCTTGCCATGTTGGCAAGTAGTACCTGCGCTGTACAGATGTTCGAGTTCGCTTTTTCACGGCGAATGTGCTGTTCACGGGTTTGTAGCGCCATACGCAATGCTTGGCGGCCGCGGGTGTCTTTACTTACACCAATAATACGCCCTGGCAGTGAACGCTTGTAGCTGTCGCGCGTTGCAAAGAATGCCGCGTGTGGACCGCCGTAGCCCATAGGTACACCAAAGCGCTGCGCACTACCCAGTGCAACGTCTGCGCCTAGCTCGCCTGGCGACTTAAGCATGACCAAGCTCATTAGGTCTGCCGCTACTGCAACAATACCCTTGTTCGCCTGTACCGCAGCAATGATGTCGCTGATATCTTTTACTTCACCTGTGGTAGTTGGGTATTGCAGTAGCGCACCAAATACGTCGTGTTCTGCCGCTTCTTCTGCTGCACCTTTGATGATTTCAAAACCGAACATTTCCGCACGAGTTTCAACCACGTCAATAGTTTGTGGGTGTACGTCGTTAGCAATAAAGAAAGCGTTCGATTTTTTGTTTTTAGATACGCGCTTGGCAAGGCCCATCGCCTCTGCGGCTGCCGTAGCTTCGTCAAGCAATGATGCCGACGCTAGCTCTAGGCCTGTAAGGTCGATAGTAACTTGTTGGAAGTTAAGAATAGCTTCTAAACGGCCTTGTGCGATCTCTGGCTGATAAGGCGTGTATGCTGTGTACCAACCTGGGTTTTCTAGCACGTTGCGCAAAATTACGTTTGGTACGTGTGTGTCGTAGTAACCCATACCAATAAAAGAACGGTTGATTTTGTTCTTTTGCGCAACAGCTTTTAATTCACTTAATGCTTCAACTTCTGTCGCACCTTCACCGCATTTTAGTGGCTCAGGTAGCGCAATACCTGCCGGTACAGTTTGCTCGATTAAATCGTCTAATGAGCTTGCACCAATGGCAGACAGCATTTCTTCAATTTCGCCTTTACCCGGGCCAATGTGACGACGGATAAATGTATCTTTTTGCTCTAATTGAGCCAATGTAGGAGAAGTATTCGACATAACGTTGTTAAGCACTCGTAATGTTTGCCGCAAGGGCGTCAATAAATCTTTAATTTAAAAAGGGGCCGAATAATATTCATGCCCCTTTACTAAATGTGTATCGAAAGAAAACCGTATAACGAATTACTCTTCGTCAATGCTGTTTTCGTAGCCTTCCGCGTCAAGTAGACCTTCTACTTCTTCAACGTCGTCAGCTTTTATTTTGAATAGCCAACCGTCGCCATAAGGGTCAGTGTTAACCAATTCTGGTGAATCTTCTAAGTCTTCGTTTATCGCAACAATTTCGCCTGAAATGGGTGCGTAAACGTCAGACGCCGCTTTCACCGATTCAGCAACACAGATATCGTCGCCAGTGCTTACCGCATCGCCAACGTCTGGCAAATCAACAAAAACCATGTCGCCAAGCAAACCTTGTGCGTGCTCAGAAATACCTACAGTGAAAACACCGTCACCATCAGGGCGAACCCATTCGTGCGTAGCGGCATAGCGTAAATCAGTTGGGATGTTGCTCATAATCGTTCCTGTTATTCTCTGTTAACTTATAAAACACTTTTTCCATTGCGAACAAAGGAGGGCTTAACCACTTTTACTGTAACCCACTTTTTGCGCATTTCCACTTCTACTGTTTCGCCAACATCACGTGGTACTCGTGCCATGGCAATTGAGTGGCCCAATGTTGGAGAAAAAGTACCGGAGGTGATAACACCCTCGCCGCTTTCAGTTTTTACTTTAAGGCCATGACGCAGCACGCCTTTTTCAGTCATTACCAAGCCTACAAGCTTGTCGGTACCCGCTTCGCGCTGCGCTTCTAGTGCTTTACGCCCCACGAAGTCACGTTCTGCCGGTTCCCAAGTAATTGTCCAGCCCATGTTAGCGGCTAGTGGCGATACGGTTTCATCCATATCTTGGCCATATAAATTCATACCCGCTTCAAGGCGTAGGGTGTCACGTGCGCCTAGGCCACATGGCTTAACGCCTGCGTCTAGTAGTGCTTGCCAGAAGCTTTCTGCTTGCTCAGCTGGCACCATAATTTCGTAGCCTGCTTCACCTGTGTAGCCCGTTGTGGCGATGAACAAGTCTTCGGCTTGTACGCCAAAAAATGGCTTCATGCCTGCAACCGCTTCTTTTTGCGCTGCGCTAAATAACGTTGCCGCTTTTTCTTTAGCGTTAGGGCCTTGTATCGCAATCATAGCAAACTCAGGGCGCTCGGTAATGGTTACGTCAAAGCCTTCTGCTTTGCTCATTAACCAGTTCATGTCTTTCTCGCGGGTTGCTGAGTTAACTACCAAGCGATAGTTAGTTTCGTCGAAGTGATAAACAATAAGGTCGTCTACAACACCGCCTTCTTCATTCAGCATGCCGCTGTATAGCGCTTTACCTTTTTCCTTTAGTTTGGCTACATCGTTAGCCAACAAGTACTGAAGGTACGCTTTCGCTTGTGCGCCTTTAACATCAACAATGGTCATGTGAGACACATCAAACATACCGGCGTCTTGACGCACAGCGTGATGCTCTTCAATTTGTGAACCGTAGTTAATTGGCATATCCCAGCCGAAGAAATCGACCATTTTCGCACCCGCTTCTAGGTGCTTTGCGTGTAGGGCGGTGGTATTAGACATTCCACTTACTCTTTTTAATTGAAAGGTAGAAAACGAGAATGAGTATAGTGAGCTAACGTTTGTGCAACAAATTGGAAATTTTTATCAATACATTTAAAAAGCAAATGTATTAAGCTTACTGGATTAGGTATGCAAATGTAAAAGCCCCACACTTCGTCAGTAACAGGGCTTTCAAAATGAGTGATTACACCCCTTTTTATTATCGAGTTATGACCTGCATAAGAGCTTGCGCATCTTCGATGGGTGTCTCTGGGATATATTGCGTTGGAATGTCCGTTTGCTTTATCCAATCACGCTCCCAATTGATTAGTGCCTCTTGCATTGAAGCATCATCAAATGGTGTCTGGGTTTCCTTTGCTATGCGGTACGCAGATAAGTACATTTTCCAGCGTGGTAAATAATAATCTTTATACATTCCCTGCCAGGCTTTAGACGCATAATCTTTAAGCTTTGGTCCGCCCCATTGGGTTATTTGAAGTCGCGCATTGTTTATATAATACGCCGACTCTTGCTCAGTCTCGCCATAAGCCGACGCGTCGCTCAACCACGTGTGCAGGCTTTCTTGGTGAAATCCGAGTAAGTTGTCTAACTTCGCAACGGCAACGTCTATGGAAGTCATTAGTTCATCGCCCTTTGCAAAATCGTTTGCCGAATAGGCTTTTACCACTTCCTGTAGCATAAGGTCGACATGCAAAGACACAGCATGCTTCACGAAATCAACCACATCGTACTGATACAGGTACGCATTATCCATCGACTCTGCCAGTTCCAGTAATTGCAAGATGCCATCGTCTAAAGCCGTTAAGTTACCGGGGTGCCCTTCAAAATTTACAATATCGACGGTTGGACGCTTAAACAGCAAATATGCACCTGCCGAGCCTTCCCACCACCGGCTTTTCCAATAGCTAACGGAAAATACCCCGTTTATCACCTGCTCCCATGCAGCAATTAGTTGAGGTGACGTCTTTCCATATCGCGCTTTGGTGTACATTTCGAGCCAATTCTTCATATCCGGCTTGGCGTTCCAAGGTAAATCGAAGAGAAACTCATAGGCCACAGAGTTATTGTGGATCCCTTCGGGGAATACACCAAACCCGGTTAGCGCGCCTTTTTTATCAGAGTTTGTCACCACGTCTAGCTGCTCGACATAGTCTGCGAAGTCAGCATAAACAGGGTCTGAACCTCCATAGTTGTGAATGAAGCCAAACACCCATGGTTTGCCTTTGAAACCTTCCGTTCGCTGCCACACGTGATATCTGTCATTTCCGATATCGTGGATCATGGCTTTTTGATCGGGAACATCTTTTAAGAACGCTTCGATAGATGCGAGGTCCCAGAACTCTTCGTCTGCGCCAAACATCCATCCTTGCATTACCCACACAGCATCAGGTGCAACCTGTGCAATAGATTCGTAGATGCGTTTTCCATAGGATGCGAGCTCAGCGTAGCGGTTCTCTTCTGAAACCGGCGGTAGCATTTCGTTAAAAGCGTCTGAGAGGTAATAGTCCTGTTCACCATAAATTTCGGTATAAAGCTCAATAAATCGCTTAGCCACTGTTTTAAAGAGGGGGTCAGCGGGGTCTAACCAATAGGTGGCTTTTTCAAAGCCAGTCCAGCGAGGCATTTCATACACTTTAGCGTCAGGAAAACGGTCGACAAACGCTTTAGGCACATAGCCGCTGAAGGCGGGCACAACAGGCTTCATACCCAATGCTTTCATGCGTTTGAGAATGTGTTTTTGAAGAACGTGCTTCTTATCGATCCAGCTCTGGGGAAGAGGACCTTCATGCCCTTCGATATTCCCCATGCGTTGCCAAGGCGTAAATGCGGGACCGGAAAAATAATCGGCTAACTCTTGATCGGTAACATCAAAGTCTTTCCACAATGCTTGCCATACGAATTCTTGTCCTTCCATGGCAACCGGATTGTTTATGCCATGTAGCGCCATCCAGTCTATTTCTTTCTCCCAACGCTCCCAATCCCACCAGGGTGTGGTATAGCCATAAGCGCAAACATTTAAGTAAGTGCGTTGTTCAAACGGGGTTATTGTTTTTGCACCATCAAAATTTTCAAACACGTCAGGAAATGCGACATTTTTTCCTTCCCAACTGATCGACAAAGCCCCCTGCTCACGCAAATATTGATAGGCGCCATAAGCCAGCGCAGTGCGACTATTTGCCAGCACTTCGGCTTGCCCATCAATAACATTGACTTCAAACCACTCTGGCTCTTGGTCAGTAACTTTTATCGTTGAAATGTTTTTTACTTGTCCCTGTGTAACGCGTTCAAGAACAGCGTGAACCTCAGGATCTGTTTGTTTATGCACAACGTCTGAGACTTCTTGCTGCTTTTCGCAGCCAACTAATACGGCTGATAAGCTAAGGCACAAGGCGCTTATCGAGTGTGACCACGTTTTCTTCATTGCTTAATATCCTGATAAAAATCGTAGAAGAAATGCTGCGGTTCCCCGCAGCGCCTTTGTTTTAAAATGCGTACACCGCACTTAGATAGTAGCTAGTACCTATGATACTGGTGGTCTGCCAAACTGGCTTCTCTTCAGTGAAATAGGCTTCCTCGTTATTGCCGTTAATGTTCAGCGCGCCAAAACGAAGGTTCAGTGCTTCCGTTACGTTATAACTCAGTAGAATATCAACCTGATTTCTTCCGTCGACTACCCTTCCCTCGCGAGCAAAAAACGCATCCGTATTGTCTTGAACGTATGGGCTACGGTTGTTAATGGCGACTCTTGCACTAAACGTGTCGTTTTCCCAATAGCCAATAAAGTTCCACGTTTCTTCTGAAGAATTGGTGAGAACAAAGTCTTCGCTATCTTCTGCATCGATAAAGGTATAGTTGGCCGAGAAACCAAAACCATCAATAGGTAAAAAACTGTCTAGGCTCTGGTTCCAACCTAGCTCATAGCCTTTGATAGTCGTACCACTATCATCGTTGAAGGTACTCGTGATTTCATAAATATTACCTTGCGTGTCGACGCAGTCCTCCGGCGTTCCACTGAGCGTCACGTCGCTGTAGCTATCAGGGCAAACAAATTCAGAGACCGAACCGTTTTTAATTTCTTTCCAGAACAGCGTCAGTGCTAGGCTGTTCCCCTCACCGTAATACCACTCCAGCCCTAAATCAGCTTGATCAGCCGTCAGCGCTTTCATATTAGGTTGGCCAAGATCTACGGTGTAGGTGCGCGTGCCAAATGAATTGTTCACCGACGTCTCAGACGCGGCAATTTGTGTACGCGATGTCAACAATGGACGAACGAGCACTTTTGCCGCGGCAAAGCGCGCTTGTACTTCATCAGTCAACTCAAGTACCAGGTTTACGCTTGGTAAGAAATTGCTGTAGTCGTAGTCAAACGCCGTTTCGCCAATCACTAAACTGATTTCTGAGTTGATTGGGTTATTTTCACCGGTCAAATACGTATTGATTGTTCTATCGGTGGTTTCATAGCGGCCACCAATGTTTCCTCTCAATGTCATTTCACCTAAATACTTTTCGAAATCGACTTTACCGTAAAACGAAAGAATATCTCGCTCTATAGAATAGGAAGACTGAGCAGCGAATAAAGTTGGAACTGTCACACCTTCCGCGACAAGCGCATCTCGGTAGGCCTGAATATCAGGTGCCACCCAGCCATGATCTATTGACATTTGATTGTCTAAGAAGTCAGTCACCATATAGTTGAACTCGCTCATCGACGGAAGGTCACTCGGATCAGCCTCACCTATGGCAAACCTGTCTGTGCGAAAGACCTCTCGATTGAATTCTTCTTTACGGTATTTTCCTCCAAATGCAAAACCGGTAAAAAATTCCCCGTCGAGCGAACGAATTGCGTCGAATTGAAGCGCACTTTCTGAAGAATCCATATATCGCGTTGCGCCGTTTGGATACTCGTTCCTTGGCATATCTGCAGGGTATAAAGACGGGTCGGTTAAATCTTCATCCACATTAAACACAACGTTATTGCGGTCAGAAATATCCATATTGGCAGACACCGTAGTGGCTAAGATTACCGCCTCTTCTGCGTGAACAGCCTCACCTTTGGTGTAGTGAGCTACGCCAAGAATCGTCCAGTTTTCTGTCTCGTACTTCGACTCAAGCGTAAATGCTTTGCTGGTCGCTTGTTTGTCTTCGGCTTGGCGGTTATTTTCAAGGGTGAAATTGTCAATACGTACTTGCTTGTACACGCCATTATCCGGCTCGCCGAGCAAGGTAATTTCGTCACGATCGAACAAGAAAACCTGCTGGTTCAAATCTTGTATCGTGTCGTCATCGGCATAAATGGCCGTAAACGTTGTTTCAAAGTTATCACTGGGGCGCCACTGAAGAGCACCGTTCATCAGATAGCGTTTGGTCTCCCGGTCAATACGACGATAACGTGGACGGCGAGGGATATCATTACCTTCATCGTCGCTAAACCATCTCCCCATCCAGAAGTTGTCTACCCTATCGTCAAGTGCCTGATAACCCGCGTTTAAAAATAAACCTACTGTGTCATCAGCAAATTGATCGATATAGGTAATATTACCTTTGGGAGTTACATCATCTGTGGGAGAAAACTCTGAATATTGCCCTTTAACGGAAGCAACAACTTTACGCTCACTGTATGAAAGTGGCTTGGTGGTGTCGATATTAATGGTTCCAGACAAACCACCGGTATCCATGTCAGCACTCGGAGACTTAATGACTGCGATACTTGAAGCAAGTTCAGACTGAATGATGTCGTAACGGAAGCCGCCGGTGAAATCCGCATTTGCCATGGTTTGGCCATTCACCGTTGTTCTGGCGTATTGCGCACCTAAACCCCGCACACTAATTGTAGAGCCTCTGCCATTGATATTTGATATCTGTACGCCTGGAATTCGCTGGATTGCCTCTGCAATATTCTCTGTAGGAAATTTACCGATATCTTCGGAAGTTATGATATCAGCAACTTTCGTTTCATCGCGCTTTAGCGCGGCAGCTTGAACCAAACTAGAGCGGTAAGTAACGTCGATGCGTTCAACGTCACTATCATTAACATCTGGAGCAGTTTGAGCCAAAACCGGCGCGGGGGCGCTCAGTATTCCTATCATAGCACTGGCGAGTAACGTTTTCTTTGGACGAGCGTTATTCATGATGTGGTTCCCATCTTCTTTGTAGTGTTTGTTGTTCAGCTTCAGGCAACCAGCTGATAAGTTTTATTTCTTATTATTTGCGGTGTTTTTTTCATCACCTGCCATTGACGCTACCAACCCATGTCAACGTTGTCAACAAAAAATAAAATGTCAGTTGAATAATGTTGAGTACTTAGAAAAATGAACCTTCTGTAGGATGAAAACGTTAAACAGCGCGCTAGAGAGAAGGTTTACACGCCGAATCCCTGATTACGACCTCAAGAGAAAAACCTTTTGAATCAACAACATGAACATCATTAGATTTCATCATCTCGATAACCATGGCAGCAGCGGTGGCAGCAATATCAAAGTTGGGCTGATCAATGGTAGTAAGGTGGGGCCAAGTTTGCGTGGCGAAGGGGCTGTTTTCAAACCCGATAATCGAAATGTCCTCTGGCACTTTAAGATCATTGAGACGCGCCATAAATACCGCTCCCGCTGCAATTTCGTCATTACACGCAAAAATCGCAGAAGGCCTCTTGGGCATGGCGAGCACTTGCTTGGCCATATCCATTCCAGATTCAAAGGTAAACTCTCCGTCAATGATAAAGTTTTTATCAAAAGACAAACCTGCGAGTTCGTGCGCTTTTTTAAATCCCCGAACCCGGCCTAAACTCGATTCATGGGAGGCATGGAAGCCAAGAAAAGCAATATCTCTATGGCCTAACTCCAGTAAGTACTGCGTCATTTTAAACCCCGCATCTACATCGTCCACGTGCAGAACCGGAGCTAATTTATCGGGAGGTTGCTCGCCAGATAAGATCCTGACAACCTTTGCATCTCTACTCAGTAAAAACGTCACGAGCTCTTTATTTTCTGACAACGGCGGTGTGAGGATAATACCGCCAATCTGATTTGAACCAATCATGGCTGCGAGCTCATTTCCCACTTCATCAGAATGAGAATCGGTGGGGTGAATAACCAGTTCAAACCCTTTTTTTCTGCATTCAGAGATAATGCCGTTCTGCATTTCAATGACATAGTGACTATTAGGGTTGTCGTAGACAAACGCGAGAGAAAACGGTGCTTTACGCATGACTCTTGCGGTGTGGTTTGGCTGATAGTTCAACTGTTTTATTGACTCAAGTACCTTTTCCTTTACCGATTCACTTACGTTTGGCTCTTGATTAACCACTCGCGAAACCGTTTTAAACGATACTCCGGCCAGTTTCGCGACATCCTTAATTGTTGGTTTTTTCATGAAATTCTTTTCGGTACAAGGTATTGAGTGCTAGAGAGAATAAAGTGAAAGCCCCCTTCAAGCAAATTTCCTTATCTTGTAAACCCGTTGGCCGCTAACGCAATTTTTCAATTGTTTTAAAAAAGAGCATTGACAACGTTGACACAAGTAAACAAAAAGAGTTAGGGTAAAGTCATTGATTATAAAAAAAGCAATAAACATGACATCAAACACGCCATCTTCACGACTCCTGTCTCTCGATGTATTTCGCGGGCTGACTATAATCGCAATGATTGTGGTAAATAGTCCGAATACTTACGGAGAACTCTCGCACGCTCACTGGGTAGGCATTAACTTTGCCGATTTAGTGTTTCCGTTTTTCATTCTCATTGTCGGCGTGGCGATAAGCTTGGGGTTCAAAAATATTGATTCATCTTCGCCGCAATTACCTGACATTTTGAAAAAAGTGTGGAGAAGAGCCCTTACGCTCATTGGGCTTGGACTCGTTGTTAATTTGTTTTACACCCACTTCGAACAAATAAGACTACTTGGCGTATTACAAAGAATTGGTATTGTTTATCTCGTCTGCTGTTACCTGGCAATATACTGCACGACAAAAACCGTGGTTAAAGTGGGCGTTGCTATTTTGCTTCTGTACTGGTTATTTATTCTGCTGGTTCCCGCCCCCGGTCTTCCTAACGGTCATCTCGTGCGTGGCGAGAATATAATAAATTGGTTCGATCAATTTGTACCGGGTATGCTATGGCGCGGCACATGGGACCCTGAAGGGCTGCTCAGTACTTTTCCTGCCGTTGTTACGGGCATTATGGGTATGCTCATTGGTCACATTATTGTCAAAGGAAAGGGCAACCTACCTATCACGGTAATGAATTTGTTCGTTTTCGGATTTGTTACCTTTTCTCTGGGATGTATTTGGAGCCTAGGCTTTCCTTTTATTAAACAAGCATGGACCAGCTCATTTGTATTAGCCACCGGCGGAATAGGTGCCATGATCTTGGCTAGTATGATGTGGTATACCGATGTAAAAGGTTTCAGAAGCGGCACTAAAGTAGCCACCATATTTGGGGCCAACGCAATCACCGCTTACGTCCTGCATGTAATTATTGAAAAGTTTCTTGATTGGCAAGTCGCCGGTATCTCTATTCACAACAGCTACATCGGATTGATGTCCAGCATGGGCGTAAGTGACTTTTTTAGTGCTACGGTATGGGTCATTCTATTTCTCTGCGTTTGCTTTATCCCTGTGTATGTCCTTTATCGCAAACAAATTTTCATAAAGATTTAAGGTGGAACCTGTGACTCAGAATTATTTTGTCGGCATTGACGGCGGTGGCACTAAATGTAAAGCGCGACTTGAAAACGAACAGGGTGAATTACTCGGCGAAGGGTTGTCAGGCCCGTGCAACCCTGCTCAGTCTGCTGATACTGCGTTCGCTTCAATAATTGAAGCGACATCACTGGCATTAGACGCTGCTGCAATTCCAGCAACAAAAATAAGCGACCTTAACGTGTGTCTGGGCCTTGCGGGCGTGAACGTTCCACGCTATCGACAGACTGCTCAAAGCTGGATCCTCCCATTTAAACGGACCCACATAACCACCGATTTGCACATTGCTTGCTTAGGCGCTCATGCAGGTAAAGACGGTGCAATCATCATTACCGGTACCGGTAGTTCAGCACTAGCAAGCGTGGCTGGCAACTTAACAAGCATCGGCGGACATGGTTTCCCTTTGGGCGATAAAGCCGGTGGCGCATGGCTAGGCTTACAGGCTTTGCAATACACCCTTGAAGCACTCGATTCACTGGTGCCGCCGTCCAGACTTGTTACAGATATGTGCGAGGCTCTAGGTACTGACGAACCTCAAGAAATAGTCGGTAAGTCACTGCATTACAAATCGAGTGATTTCGGTAAGTTTGCGCCAGTAGTGGTGACATGTGCTAACGACAATGATCCCGTCGCTCTTGCCATTGTAAACGAAGGCAAGCAATACCTCATCGAGGTTATCTCACACTTAGACAAACTTGGCGCTGAACGCATCTCATTGATTGGAGGTCTCTCGTCGCAGTGGGCCCAGTGGCTGCCTGAAAATATTCGACAACGCCTACAAGCCCCGATGTGTCCGCCTGAATTTGGTGCAGTTTCATTAATAAAACACCTGGTAAAGGAGTGTTGATATGACTTACGTAACCAAAATGGCGGCTGAAGCGGCCGAACCCCCCCAAGTTCTGAAGCGACAACTGGAAAGTAATACTCATATATACCGTAAGTTATCTGCAGAGATTGAAAAACACGACCCGGAATTTGTGTATATCATTGGCCGCGGCACCTCAGACCATGCAGGTGTATTTGGAAAGTATCTGATTGAGACCGAAATGGGTCTGCCGGTTGCTTCGGCCGCGCCATCGGTAAACAGCGTTTTTGGTAAATCACTGCGATTAAATCGGGCTCTTGTTTTCATCATTTCTCAGTCAGGTAGAAGCCCAGACATACTTGCGCAAGCCAAAATGGCAAAGGAAAAAGGCGCCTTATGTGTTGCGCTGGTAAATGATGAGTCTTCGCCGGTCAAAGATATCGTTGATGTTTTTGTCCCGCTTTGCGCCGGGCCTGAAATTGCTGTAGCGGCAACGAAAAGCTATCTCGCTACACTTTATGCCTTACTAAGCATTGTTGCAGCCTGCACTAAACGTCGCGATATACACGAGGCATTGCTTGCCTTACCTGCGCAGTTAGCGTCAGTAATAACAACCCCTTCCGTACTTACTGCTGAACATCTAGCACCGCTTGAGCGATGCGTAGTACTAGGCCGTGCTTTCGGTTATGCCATTTCCAGAGAGATAGCGCTTAAAATGAAAGAGGTTTGTGGAATACAGGCCGAGGCCTTCAGCAGCGCGGAATTTCTTCATGGACCAATATCCCTTTTAAACCGCAACATTGCGATTATCGATGCCCATATTCCTGACGCATCGAGTCGCGTACATAAGGCACAAATTGAAGAAGTTGCCCGCAGAGGAGCACAAATTTTTCCTTTATTTGAGGTACCATCAGATATACACCCTCTCACTTCGGCACTTGTCGTTATGCAGCGTTTTTACTTAGATATTGAAAAGGCCGCGCGCGAGATGGGTATGGACCCAGACAGCCCTGTCGGGCTTAAAAAAGTAACGGAAACGCTCTAGCAATGAAATCTTTTTTTGCCAAACGCCTCTTTGACGGCTTTACACTCCATTCAAACGTACGTTTTGAGGTGAATAAAACTCAAGTGACTGCTTTCTATTCAGATAGTGAAGATGAAAGTAACGCTGAGGTTATCCATGAACTGGTCATTCCCGCCATGGTTGATGTTCAGGTGAACGGTGGAGGCGGCGTTCAATTTAACGAGACGCCTACCTTATCTACACTTCAGCAAATGGCAAAGGCCTATTTAAACGTGGGCACAGGTAGCTTAATGCCAACCATTATCACTGACGACATCGACGTTATGAACAAAGGCGCTGATGCCATAGCTTTAGGCCATAAATGGGATCCAGGTGCTATTCCGGGTGTCCATTTTGAAGGGCCTCACCTCAGCATAGCCAAAAAAGGCATGCATAGCTCAAAGCATATCCGCTCGCTTAGCGACAAAGAGCTGGCTTTATTTACTCGAGATGATCTGGGTAAGGTTATTGTTACTCTGGCACCAGAGGCGGTTTTACCTTCAGATATAGAGGCTTTGACGAACGCAGGCGTTATTGTCTCTATAGGCCACACGAACGCGACGTCAGAGGATTGCTTTACCGCTTTTAATGCCGGTGCTACTGGTGCCACGCACCTTTTTAATGCCATGTCACCCTTCACCAGTCGAGAGCCTGGGATGGTTGGAGCTTCACTTTACAGAGATGACGTCTATTGCGGATTAATTGTTGATCACCATCACGTTCACCCTGTGTCAGCAACGCTAGCGATAAAGCTTAAAGGCGATAAACGATTAATGCTGGTCACCGACGCCATGGCACCAGCGGCCAGCGACGTCGACCACTTCGTCTATCAAGGCACCAAAGTCATGCGTAAAAATAATACGTTGCGTCTTGAAGACGGTACATTAGCGGGTTCACTATTAACCATGGAACAAGCCATTCAGCATACTCACTTCGACCTAAATATCGACCTGCAAGCAACGCTAAGAATGGCAACGTCAACGCCCGCAGCATTTATTAAAAGCGAAGCCAACATTGGCACATTGCGCACAGGCGCTGTCGCAAATTTTGTAACGTTGGATGAAAGTCTTAAGGTCACCCGCTGTTGGCGCAATGGCGAGCTTGCCCAGTAGGCGCACGCCCAACATGTAAGCCACTTATATCCAATGAATCGTTAACAAGACGCGCTAATAGTTAAAACAGTAAGTAAGCAAGACAGTGACATAAAAACAATATAAGAAGGAAACGCGATGCAAACTGCAGTTAAATCCACCCCGTCAACCATGCTCCCGATGGTAATAATCGGCACCTTGTTTTTCGTTTTTGGTTTTATCACGTGGCTGAATGGAGCACTCATCCCCTTCTTGCAAATTGTTTGTAATTTGAATGGAACAGAGGCGTTGCTGATCGCGTTTAGCTTTTACATTGCGTATGTTGTTATGGCGCTTCCTATGTCATTCGTGCTCAATAAAATGGGCTACAAGAACGCCATGACTTTTGGCCTTGTGTTAATTGCAGTAGGCTGCTGCCTCTTTGTTCCGGCAGCCAAAACCCAAGCATTCATATTGTTTATCACAGCCCAATTTGTCGTCGGTTCCGGTTTAACTATTCTACAAACCGCATCAAACCCATATTTGGTGAAAATTGGGCCGTCAGAAAGCGCCGCCGCAAGAATCTCCATTATGGGGTTACTCAATAAAGGTGCAGGTTGGCTTGCCCCTATGGTATTTATTGCGCTTGTACTCGGAGATTTGTCGGGTATCACTGAACAAAGTATTGCAGCGCTGCCAGAGGCTGAACGAAGTGCACAAATACAGCAATTAGCGCAAAGTCTGATCATGCCTTACTTGGGAATGGCCGCTGCGTTAGTCCTGCTTGCAATCGCATTAAGTTTTTCAGGGTTACCTGAACTCGATCTCGATGTGGAAGATAAAAAACTTGCCGAATACGGGAAAGGTAAAGGCTCGGTTTTGCAGTTCCCTCAGCTTGTCTTCGGTGTTATTGCGCTTTTTTGCTATGTAGGCGTTGAGGTTATCGCTGGCGATACTATAGGACTAGCAGGCTCACAGCTAGGCGTGCCGGGCGCACTTGGGCTTACTTCGTATACCATGTTCTTTATGGTTGTGGGGTATAGCCTAGGTTTATTACTTGTGCCTAACGTGTGTACTCAGCACCAATTACTTACCCTTTCTTCGGTATTAGGTATCACTTTGTCTATCGGTATCCCTTTCACTAACGCTGAAAGCCAACTCTTTGCAAGTTTTCTGTGGGGCTGGACTGGCATTACGGCGCTTCCTGATCCTATTACCCTAATTGCACTACTGGGCCTTGCCAATGCCATCGTATGGCCCGCCGTTTGGCCTCTCGCTTTAGAGGGATTAGGTAAATTTACTGCGCGCGGGTCTGCACTATTGATAATGGGCATAGCAGGAGGTGCAATTATTCCTCTATTGTTTGGATTTGCGGCTGATCACTTCGGCGTGCTGAACGCTTACTGGACAACGATACCATGCTACGCCTTCATTCTTTTTTACGCTTTGAAGGGCTGGCGTTTAAGAGAATGGTAATTTAGGCGACGACGTGGTGGGTTTACGGTAGGCTTAAGTGTTATTCTTGAAGTAATGTTTAATGCCGGTGATGTCGGAATCCATATTTAACGATGAAACAGCTTTCCCTTGATACCTTACGCACCTTTGTTAGCGTTATTGAACTGGGTGGCTATGCAAAGGCGGGCGACTTTTTAGGTCGCTCTCAACCTGCCATTAGTTTACAAATAAAAAAACTTGAATCGCAGTTAAACAGAAAGCTATTCACTAAAGTGGGTCAACGTCACGTGCCCAGTGCAGACGGTAATTGGCTTTACCCGAAAGCCAAAGAAATATTAGAGCTTAATGACAACATTTTTCGAAGCCTGACCCCTGCGCCATTAAGCGGCCGATTGCGTTTGGGCATTCCTAACGAATTCGCCTCTACCTTGTTACCGGGATTAATCGGAGAGTTTTCGAAGCGCTACCCCGATGTATCGTTAGAGGTAACGTCAGCACTAAGTCGCGATCTACTTCATCCGACACAACGCGATCATTTCGATCTAATTTTGGCATTAGTTAACCCTGGCGAACAAACAGAAGGCGAAGTGGTATTAGAAGACGATGTGGTGTGGGTTGGCGACACCGCCCATCCGTTAGTTGGAAACAATATTCCATTAGTCTTAGCGCCAGATGGCTGCATGTATAGAAGCCGAGTAATTGAACAGTTGAAGCAGCAAACTTTTGCTTGGAAAATAAGCTACACTAACGCCGATTTAGGGGGGCTTGTTGCGGCTATTCAACAAGGCCTTGGGGTTACCGCGCTGGCAAAATCAAGCTTACCTGCCAACTTAGCGGTTTTGAACCACCCGCATTTACCTAAACTGGGCAAGGTGAACATTTGCTTGTTTAACCAAGACACACAGCACCCTGTTATCAGTAAGACATTGGCCGAATTTTTTAAAGTGAGGTTGAGAGGGTAGCCTATTCATTTCCAAGTTAGCACACATTTATTAAGGGGATGTCAATAAAGATGCCGCCCCAGAAATGAGTTCATTACAACTTAGTGAAGTTAGTATGTCACCGCAGCGAAAACACCACTCGCAACTAAAAAACAAGCGACTGGCCTTGCTTTGCCAGCGTAAAGTTAAACCCTAATTTATTGGCTTGCGCTAATTCACTTTCAATCACCCTACGTGGTTCTTCACCGGCTTTAAGGCTGTACTTAATATGGCTTATCACAATATTCATCGCCGAAAACTGACTTTTGTCTTCGACTAAGTCGTGAAAACGGGTGAGCTCTTGCATCAACCAATTAGGCGTCAGGTGGCCAAACAACAATGTGTCTGGGCGATTATTGGAAAATGAAACTTCAATAACCATGCCTCTTAATGTTTTCGTTCGCATTTGTTGTGCTAGGTATTGCCATATCGTGCTTAACTTCCCTTCTTTTTCTACGCCATCTGGGCCGGTGTCACCGAAGTAAACAAACATATCGTCCTCGCTTTCAATAATGAAAGCCGTGGATTCCAAGGGGTGGCTCAGGCTAAACGGTGTTACCGTTAGTTTTGTACCTTCAATGGGCATCGGTTGCTGAGGCGCTAAATCGATAACGTCGTATTTATTGAGTTTTGGTTCTATGCCTCGATTGGTAAAATTAGCCCACGCTTGCCAATTAAAATACGTACTCCCCATCGTGTCATTTACCGACTTTAATGCATAAATCGGCTTTTCATTGTCATCGGGCGACGCCACGAGCAAACCAGCGACATGATCTAAATGTCCATGACTGATTAAGTAAGCTTTAACATGGTTATGCAAAATATTACCGTTGGCCTTAAGGCCTTCGTCAGGTCTGTTTTCAAGCCCGTCAAAAGCGTCTGATTCCAGTGCGACGTCAATACCATTGACAATTGTTCCTGCGTCCAAGGCGACAAAATTTTCCTCATGTACGCTTCGCAGTAAAAACGCGCTCAAGTTACCGTCTTTGATTCCGCCGGTATCTCCTAAGGTGATTAATTGAAATGCTGGCGCCACGCTATTGCTGCTCACTTTGAACGCCGTTTCGTTTGTCTGATCGCTGCTTTTTATTGACGTTGTATTACAGGCGCTAAGCGCTGCGAGTACAAAAAAACCTAGGGTATATCTCAACATTTCTCTTCGCTCTTAAATCACGTCAGTTTTTTAGGTTGTCGAATACTGACTAAAAAATAAAAAATGTGGCCACAAACCTTTATGCCCACATCACCATAGTGGCTGCAACTCCCACAAGCAGAAGCCCTGTAATTTCACGTTTTGTCACCGTATTTTTTAGCCAGTAGTGAGACAGAAGCAAAGTTAACAGCACCTCTAACTGCCCCAATGTTTTTACCAGCGCCACATGTTGTAGCGCCATAGCCGTGAACCAACAAATAGACCCCAAGCAACTTACTGCACTTATCGCTAGCACCTGTTTTTTAGCGGCCTTTAATTGCTTAAATATTACGGGGTTGGTGAGCCCAATATAAGTGCTCAATGTAACGGTTTGGACACAGAGCACCC
The DNA here is from genome assembly GCF_009811415.1 of Alteromonas sp. KUL106. Lineage (GTDB taxonomy): Bacteria > Pseudomonadota > Gammaproteobacteria > Enterobacterales > Alteromonadaceae > Alteromonas. Next base: position 263,247 of record NZ_BLIG01000001.1, read on the forward strand.
ATAATAGAACCCAGGCTGCGCCAAGAGTATGCGGTACGCTAAGCATATGGCTGGCTTCGCGCACCAGTAGTGACGTTAATGCAAAGCAGGTGCCGCAAGCAAAACCTATAACCATGGTTTTAACGCTAATACCATAAAGTCTGCCGCCACTACTTAGTATAAATACCGCGACGCCCCCTATTACAATACCCGCCCATCCCAAAGGCGTTAAATAACTTCCGAAAAAGAGCGTGCCTACTACGCCTGCCACTAAGGCCTCACTTTTCGCCAGTCCGGCCCCAACGGCAAAGTTTCTCTGCTTGAACAAAACAATCATGAAAGACGTGGCGGCTATTTGAAGAATTGACGCGCACAAAACTACAGCCATAAATGTGGCTGAAAATTGTGGCAATGTACTGGTTTTTCCCCCATAAAGTATCAGCAAATAAACAAGTGCCAGAGGTGGGGCCAGAATAAAACGCGACAGCGTAACGCCAGAGGTACTCACCGACGCGCTCAGTTTGCTTTGAAGCGCATTTCGCACAGTTTGCAGAACCACCGCGCCTAGCGTAAATAAAATCCAACTCATGTTCTGTGACAAATTCTAGCAGTTAAATGTTTTAACGTGCTTCCAATAAACAGCTCAATTAATGACGCAGTGCTTATGCCCTGTTTTCGCTTTTTGCTGTTGCCAACGCCGGGGCACTTCAGAGCATGTAAACGCAATCCATGCTAGGTATTGCCTTTCTAAAGGCCCATAGCATGGCTGACGAAAGCGTTTTTTACAGCGGTGAGTTTATCGGTCGCTGAGAGCCCTATACCGCGCACCAGCTTTTTAAGGGGGTCGTTACCATCAAACAAAAATTTAAATCCGTCCATGGCGGCGATCATTTTCATAGCTTCTGTTTTTCGGCTTCGTTCATAGCTGCGCAAATGCTTATGCAAGCCGATATCTTTACCTGCTAGACTCAGCTCTGTAAGTGTTTCGGCTAAGGCTAGTGCATCTTGCATTCCCAAATTCGCGCCCTGCCCCGCAAGCGGATGGATAGTATGTGCCGCATCACCGACCAGCACTACACCGTCCTTTGCCCATTGACGCGCATAGCGCATAGTAAGTGGGAAAGCTGAACGTTGGGTTTCAAGAGCAGCCGTACCGAGCACGCTATTACACGCAGCGGTTAATGCATTACAAAATGCATCGTCATTTAATGCCATCAGTGAATTTGCTTGTTCTGGCGTCTGAGACCAAACAATTGAACATACGTTTGGCGCTACCATAGGCAGTAACGCAAGCGGTCCTGTTGGCGTAAATGCTTGCCTGGCAACATTGTTGTGAGGCTTATCCGTTCGAATGTTCGCTACGATAGCGGTATGTTCGTAGTCTTTAAAGGTAATTGGCAAACCGGCCTGCTTTCTTACCATCGAATGACCACCATCAGCACCTACCAACAGCCTACAGCTTATTACGTCGTCATTATCTAACATAAGCATGGTTTGGTTTGGCCCAGCCAGCACTCTTTCAATACCCGCGGTAACAAGCTGTACATTCGATTGCGCTTCTACAGCTTCAGACAGCGCATTGACGAGCGCTTGGTTTTCAACAATGACGCCTAAGGCATCGCTCCCCATTTCATCACACGAGAAAGAGATATCACCAAAACTGTCTTTATCCCACACATGCATATCGGTGTAGGGATTCGCTCGGTCTTGCTGTAAGTGTTGCCAAACGTGATATTGCTTGAGCGCTTTGATATTTGCCTGATTTATGGCACTCACTCTGGCTGTAGGCTTTTCAGAAAGCGTCTGATAACACGCTGTCTTATCAACAACGGCTATCTGTAATTCACTATGTTTAAGTGCGGCGGCAAGGGTCAAACCCACAATGCCACCACCTACTATTGCTAAATCAACATGCTGCATTGCGGCCTCTGTTCACTTGCGATGTTTCGCCATAGCCTGTTGTGCGTTTCACAAAAGCTTTTTTTGCTTGCGGGAGCATACTCAGCGCAAGGAGCGACACATTCCGGCCAATCACCGTAGGAAAATACTGATTAGAAAAGGTTCTTACCAGGGTATCGGTAAGGGTTATTGTGTTGTCTCTGTCTCGTATTCTTTCATTTGCATAACGCGTTAGGATGTCAAATGCCCCAGCATCAAAACGGTCAGAAACACAGGCTTGCACTAATTTGCTCGCACTGTTTTCTTCCCCCTTTTGTACTGTTTGTTGTTTTTTGTGCGCTTTTTGCGACGTATCGAGGATAGCGATAAGGGTGCTTAGATCTCGTAAACCTAAGTTGAAACCTTGTCCAGCAATGGGGTGTAGTGCCTGCGCGGCATTGCCTACCACCAGGGTTCGATGGCTCATGATCGGTTCCGCTTTCGCAAGGGCAAGCGGGTAGCTGGCTAACTCACTTACTCTAAGTATTCTACCTTGGCGATAACCGAAGGCACCTTGTAAAGCCTTTACAAATTCTGTCTTACTTAACGCCATTAAAGATTTCGCGGTGTCTGTTTCCACTGTCCACACCACTGAAAAACCGTTTCCTTTCGCTTTAACGCCGTCAATTTCACTATCAAAAGGCAGAAATGCAAGCGGACCGGACGGTGTGAACCGTTCATACGCTTTGTTATCGTGCGGCATTTGCACATGCACATTAAATACAATGGCAGTTTGGTTATAGTCGGTTATAGTTTTAGCTATTCCCACCTGCTGCGCTAAACCTGACCTGCCTCCATCCGCCAACACAAGTAACCGTGCTGTGAGCGTCTCGCCACTATCAAGCTCAACGTTTACCCCATCTTTTTGCTGGGTCACGGTAATAACCTTTGCTGGCGCAATGTGGTGATAAGTAGAATTTGTACTTATTGCCATCCTAGTCAGTGCGCTTAGACTAACGACTTGCCCGAATGCATCAATATGGTAATCCTTACTATCTAAGTGCAGTAGGCCTAAGTGACCTTTATCACTCACTTCAATATGCTTTATTTTAGGAGGTAATTCGCCGTTGTGCTGTTTTGCTAAGTCTTCGAGATTTAGTCCAATATCAGAAAGTTCATTGACGGTACGTCTTGCCAGCGCAATTACACGAGTGTCGGTAAACGGGTTGAAATCGTTGGATGACTCACGACACTGTTGAGGGTCTGCAGCATCAATGAGTGCGACAGCAAGCCCTACTTTTTCTGACAGTCCTTTTGCCAATACGGTACCTACAATACCACCACCAATAATTGCTACATCAACCGATTTCACCGTATTTCATCCTGTGATTCACTTTTTCTTTTTTGTTCTGCCGCGCATGCACTACTTTGCTAAATATGCTTTCAGTTTTTCGCCATAAACGTTTCTATCTCTTCAATTTCTTTAGGAACATCTGAAGTAAGCACGTCTACACCCGTGGCGGTTATCACTACATCATCCTCAATGCGAATACCGATTCCCTTATATTTGTCTGGCGCATCACTGTCTTGGCTAATATAAATGCCGGGTTCAACGGTAATGACCATACCCGGTTTCAAAGGGCGGTCTTCGCCTTCAATTTTGTAATTACCGACATCGTGCACATCGAGTCCTAAGAAATGCCCCAAACCATGCATATAGTATTGTCTCCAGCGCTCGTTCTCGAGGTTTTCTGCTACACTACCCACTAAAATGCCAACGTCAATTAAACCCTGTGTAATTATCTCAGCGCTGTGCAACATGGCGTCAGAGAGGGTCACACCTGGCGCTAACATATCCAGTACACTTTTTTGGGCTTTCAGCACAATGCTATAAATTTCTCGTTGCGCGTGACTAAACTTACCATTCGCAGGAAAAGTGCGCGTAATGTCAGCAGCATAGCCCTGATACTCTGCCCCAGCATCGATCAAGATCAAATCACCATCATTCACTTGTGCACTGTTTTGAATGTAATGCAGCACACAGGCATTGTCGCCACTTCCTACGATGGTGCTATACGCGGGTGACCGGGCTCCGGCCATCGCAAATTCATGGTGAATTTCTGCTTCAATTTGGTACTCAAAGCAACCTGGTGTTGCAAACTGCATAGCTCGCTTGTGAGCACGAGCGGTGATTTCTCCCGCTGCTTTCATCACGGCAACCTCACACGCTGATTTAAACACGCGCATTTCATGGAGAATAGGACGGAAATCGTGGATTGCTCGCGGCGCTAGTGATTCTTTGGGTGCTTCTCGAAGGGTCGTTAACGCCTCGGTGATTAACTTATCATGAGCTTCGTTGTGTCCTAGTGCAAAATAGAGATTATCTTGCCCCTGAATCGATGCCAGTAACGCCTCTTCAAGTTCTTGGCTTTCAAATGCTTCATCTAGACTAAAACGTGACAGCGCTGCTTCGGCACCCAGACGTTTGCCTTGCCAAATTTCAGCGCTTTTGTCTTTGTCCTGTACCACCATAGCGCGATAACGTTCACCATAGCGTGAGTGATTAGACAGTATTAACCAAGCATTTGGCTCTTCAAACCCAGTTAAGTACCAAAAATCGCTGTCTTGCCTAAAGGTATACTCGGTATCTCGACTACGTGTGACTAACCCTGCTGCTGGCACAATACATACACTATTGGGTTCACACTGTGCCAGTAGCCTGTCCTGCCTGGCAATAAACTCTTGCGCACTTATCATATTCGAGAAAATCCTGAGTAGGTGATTTGAACTAGGTAGCTAAATTGTTGATTATTAGTGTACGGACGGCGTGTCTTGTTGATCATCTAAAAGTGACTGGCCTAATTCGCTAAAACACAAAATGGCTGAAATCTTGACGTACTCTTCCACTTCCAACAACGCTTTTTCCGATTCTTCATCTGCGTCCATCGGCTCTTCCATGCGCGAGATATCAGAGAAGTCTTCAAGGGCTTCTTTCACATCCTCCGAACACTGCATTAAATCCTGCTGATGTAAGCCAAAACCTAACATAAAGCCTTGAACCCAATTGATAAGCGCCGCACCGCGATCATTAATCGGTGCTTGATCTTCAGGGAGTAATAAATTCAGGGCAAACTCAGGTTCAAGCAATTGCTGGCAGAGTTGATTAAAAAGTGTATCTAGAAGGTGCCGGGTTTGATCATCAAAGCTTTCCCCTTGATGAATGGTCTCGCTCAACGCTTCTTGCCATTTTTGGTCTGTTAAAGACATACCACCGCAGAGCATGCCGCATAAAATGCCATGGACTTCTGCACCGTCTACTACAATGCCTTGCTGAGTCAATTTATTACTTACGGTGTCGTAATCGAGCTGTTTTTCCACGGTTCTTTCTCTTCGTTTTAAATAAGTTGAGATAAACAAACCATTTTTACGTGGCCGCTTTCCCTTGTTGGAGATAATACTAGCAAAAATCAATGTATAAAGCCTACCTTTGACGATGTGGCGGCGATGCATAAACTATCTTTATTTACGTTCGTACACGCTTTGTGCAATAGCCAGCAACATCTGTCTATTCACTACTCAAAATGGCCTTAATTACGCTTATTTATTAAAATTAGAAGGGGTATGGGTAGCAACACGGAATGAATTCATCTAAGATCATGGGTGTTGGATACGGATTTCCTTTCGCAACAGCGTTTCAAACTGTCCTTTAGTCTGTTACTCCCTGAATTAGCTGTTTGGTTGTTATTGAGCTTAGCTAATATGCGTGTATAATTGCTGACCAATTGGTCAAGAAAACAATGATTTTTTTCACCGCTTTTATAATCACCACGCAAAATAGTTATAAAGCGCTTTAGGTGATCCTCTTCACTGGATCTCGCGTTTGATATACCCTGTTGCGTTAATACAACAACAATGTTTCCTGGGATGTTTGCTAGTTCATTCATGTCCCTGGCCGATGCTTTAAACCAAGGAAGTTGAAACAGCTGCTATTGTGCAAGCTCGACACGTATCGAGAAGCCTACGGCAATTGTGATACTTCCGCCCTGAACTTTTCGGTTCACGGGCGAAACATGGACAGCGGCATTCTGGGAAGCGCCCTCTTTCGACGGAAGAAGAAATGGCAATTATTAATTTTGGCTCTATAAATATTGATCACGTTTATCAGGTAGATCACTTTGTTCAACCTGGCGAAACGTTAGCTTCTACCCACTACCAAACGCTACTTGGTGGTAAAGGTGCAAACCAGTCTATTGCTCTAGCGCAAGCAGGCGCAGACGTACGACACGTTGGCAGCATTCACGAAAACGACGCCTCATTCAAACAAGCACTTATTAAAAAAGGTGTAGATTGTCGTGGATTGACCTGCTCAGAAGTCCCCTCTGGTCACGCTATTATTCAAGTTACACCTAGCGGCGAGAACGCTATTGTGCTTTTTGGCGGCGCAAACCAAACCATCACTGCAAAAACCGTTATGCAGGCGCTTGATGACACGCGTCCTTCGGATTGGGTTTTGACACAAAACGAAACCAGCAGCATTGAAGAAGTACTTCGTCAAGCAAAAGAGAAACATCTGAAAGTGGCTTTCAACCCAGCGCCTATGAGCGAGTCGGTTAAGCAGCTTCCGCTTGACTGTGTAGACTTACTCATTGTTAATGAGACCGAAGCCGCTGCCATTACGGGCAAAGAAACCCTTGAAGACATTGTGACAGAGTTCAAAGAACAATGGTCACATTGCGAAGTGATTATTACACTAGGAAAAGCAGGTGTAATCATGCTGCGTAAAAACGAGGTGATTGAAGTGAAAGCATTCACCGTTGACGCTGTAGACACTACCGCAGCCGGTGACACCTTTATTGGATATTTCCTATCCGCGTACTGCAATCACACAGATGCTAAACAAGCATTGCGCCGTGGCTGCGCCGCTTCAGCAATTGCAGTAACCCGCGAAGGTGCAGCGCAAAGTATTCCTACACAAAAAGAAGTGGATCGTTTCTTAGCGAAACACGCCAATTAGCAAGACGCATTGAGATAATTTGATGACACATAAAATCATATTAGATACGGATCCGGGCATTGATGATGCGATGGCAATATTTTTTGCATTTCAATCACCAGACATTGAAGTTCTAGGGTTAACCACTGTTTTTGGTAACGTTCCCGTCACTATGGCAGCACAGAACGCACTTACCCTCTGTGAAATTGCTGGTAAAGACATCCCTGTCACTAAAGGTGTTGGTATGCCGTGGGTAGGGCCAGAATCGACTTATGCTCACTTTGTACACGGTGAGTACGGATTTGGTCATATCAAACCTGAAGCCCCTAAAACTCAACTGGATCCCCGTAGTTCAGCCCAGTTTATCGTAGATATGGCCCGCAAATATCCCGGTGAAATTACCATTGTAGCGATAGGCCCGCTTGGAAACTTAGCGCTTGCGCTACGCCTTGAACCTGAACTGCCTAAGCTAGTAAAAGGTGTTAGCATCATGGGTGGTGCGGCGTTTGTACCAGGCAACGTAACGCCTGTAGCTGAAGCCAATATTTGGAACGATGCACACGCTGCTGAAATCGTGTTTGCTGCCGACTGGGATCTGACCATGTTTGGTCTTGATGTGACTAACTTCACGCCTTTCTCACCTGAGTTTGTAGAAAAACTGGAAGATAAAAACACGACCCTTGGTGGTTTTGTTAAAGAAAGCGCACAGTTCTACATGGACTTTTACTCACAAAATCGTGAGGACAGAGTATGTTTCTTCCATGACGCATTTCCTCTTGCACACCTTCGCCACCCGGAGCTGTTTGAGCTGACAGAAGGTCATGTTCGCGTTGGCACAGGCACGCTTGATAGAGGACAAACCGTTGTTGCGCCTAAAGGGACAACGCCGAGTCCACTGTGGAATGAAGCAAATACCATCAAAGTTGCAACGAAGGTAGACCATCAAAAACTCGAACAATTATTCATAGATACCTACGCACTGTGATATCTTAAAGGGATTATGTACGAATAATCCCTTTTTTATTTAAGCGTTAGGGCAAATCTATATGGAAGCGGCGCCACTCCCTAAAAACGAAGATGAACGTTTAGCGGAGCTATTAAGTTACGATATCATTGATACTGAAGCTGAAAAGTTATTTGATGACTTAACCGCACTTGCCTCACAAATATGTGAAACCCCCATTGCGCTAATTAGCTTAGTCGACCCGAATAGACAGTGGTTTAAATCGCGGGTAGGTCTTGATGCCGAAGAAACGTCGAGAGAAATTGCCTTTTGCTCCCATGCTATTTTGCAAGAAGACGTATTTGAAATTCCCAATGCGACCCTAGACCCTCGATTCCACGACAACCCCCTAGTGACTGGCTCGCCAGATATACGCTTTTATGCCGGAGCCCCCCTTATCACTCCGTCGGGGCATGCTATTGGAACGCTTTGCGCTATCGACAAAAAACCTCGTCGACTGACCGATGCCCAGAAAATGTCACTGCAAACCTTAAGTAAATCGGTAGTGGCGCATCTAGAGCTTAGACGTAAAAACAGAGAGCTAGAACGAACCAGCCAGTTTAAATCTGATTTTTTATCCTATATAAGTCACGAAATTAGAACGCCGCTCAACGCAATCAATACATTCAGCCATTTACTTGAAGCTGAAGCACGTAAGCTCAATTTGCCCGAAACCTTTTCTACCCCCCTATCACACGTTTCTCAAAGTGGTGAAAGGCTTCTGGAAATTGTCAATTCTGTGTTAGATATCAATCAGATTGAAGCCGGAAAAATGCGCGTTATGCCACGAGCCGTCAACTTGAATGACTTTTTCACTCACTTGTTTTCGCTCACTAAGATTCGCGCTGAAGAAAGCGGCGTTTTGCTTAGCACCACCATTGAAACAACGATGCCCAAAACGTTATTTTTCGATGACACTAAGTTTGGTCAAGTTGCGCTCAACATATTATCAAACGCGATCAAATTTACGGCAAAGGACAAGTCTGTAAAAGCGCAAGTGAAATACAAAAAAGGCAGTCTGATTTTCACTGTGGTAGACCAAGGCATCGGGATGAGCGAAGAGGATCAAAAGCGTCTATTCACTCCCTACGAACGAATGAAAAATGCCCACAAGATAAGCGGAACGGGTTTAGGCCTGAATATATCGAAGCGTCTTATAGAATTAATGGACGGTTCAATTAAAGTCAGCAGTAAATTGAATAAGGGCACGCGCGTTAGCCTATCAATACCTGCAGATTCATTCGATGCTTCGCAGCTTGAGGACACCACCGCACGAAGTCTTACCGCACACATAAATATTGATAATGCGGCCAACATACTTGTTGTAGAGGACCACTATATCAACCAAGCAGTAATTCAGACACTGCTTGAAAAATTGGGTATTCAATTTTCAATTGTGGGAACCGGTGAAGAAGGTGTCGAATATACAAGGTCCCACCCCGTCGACCTTGTTCTTATGGATTTGAACTTACCCGGCATTCAAGGTGATGAGGCGACCGCTCAAATAAAAGCAATAAGGCCCGAGCTTCCCGTGGTTGCGTTAACGGCAGATGTCATTACTAAGCCGACCTCTCTTCGCGAAAAGGGCATGGATGACGTGCTCACGAAGCCGATTAATAAGGGTGAAATCGTTCGTGTGCTTAATCACTTTTTGGCAAAAGAAAAGGAGTAAAATGACCGTGTTGCTTGTATCGGTAACGCGTTTTTCTTCACTGTATAACACCAATAGGTAAACATCGAACTACGGTTGATAAATGCTTTCAAAACAAACACTGGATGCCCGTTCCTTTTTGAGAAAAGAGCTTAGAGACGCACGTCGCAAGTTAACTATTGCCGAACACGAAGAAGCGAGTCGTGGTGTAATGGAACAATTAAATGCATTGTCGCTGTTGAACAATGCACGCACTGTGGCTGGTTATTTAGTTAACGATGGTGAAGTAAACCTAAAACCCTATATTGATTCGCAATGGGAAACACATCCGCCTAAACACTTTTCGCTGCCGGTACTCCACCCTATCTGTAAGGGGCACCTGCTTTTTCTTTCTTATTCCCGCCACACAAAGTTAGTCAAAAACAAATATAACATCGAAGAGCCTGCATTATCCTGCCAAAGCGTAATTCCAACGTCACAATGTGACGTTATTCTTATGCCGCTGGTTGGTTTCGATCTTAATGGAAACCGCCTAGGTATGGGAGGTGGCTACTATGACAGAACGCTCGCATTTACCCAAACTACAACGGGTTTTCACAATCCACTTTGCCCAAGTAAGCCGAAAATCGTCGGTATTGCTCACGATGTTCAAGAAGTCCATTCACTTCCTGTTGCGCCTTGGGATGTCCCCTTAGATGCCATCGTTACCCCCACAAGGACACTGCGCTTCTAAATAGCGTAATACTCACCCTATTAAATGTTAATTCCTAGGGCGTGTTGTTCTTTGCTGTGCACTTTTGCAGCAAAGAACAACACGCCCTAATACCAATCGGCATAGATAATATGTAGGAGCGTATGCGTATATACGTTACACTGCCAAAAAACGATAAGTCGGAGAATGATCATGGATCAGAACGCCAAAAAACAAGCCGTCGCCCAAGCAGCCATCGACTATGTTGAGTCTGACAGCATAGTCGGCGTGGGGACAGGTTCTACCGTCAACTTTTTCATCGAAGAACTCGGTAAGATAAAGCACAAAATCGAAGGTGCAGTATCAAGTTCAGAAGCCTCTACCCAGCGTTTAAAAGCATTGGGAATTGAAGTATTTGAACTCAATGATGTCAGCAATTTGTCCGTTTATATCGACGGAGCAGATGAAGTAACCGAACATAAACATATGATCAAAGGTGGAGGAGCCGCACTGACTCGCGAAAAAATTGTTGCGGGTGCTGCGACAACCTTCGTCTGTATAGTTGATGAGAGTAAACGTGTACCCGTATTGGGGGCATTCCCTCTTCCGGTTGAAGTTATTCCTATGGCGCGTTCTTTCGTCGCTCGCGAGTTAGTGAAACTGGGCGGAGACCCTGAATATCGTCAGGGCGTTGTTACCGATAACGGAAATGTTATTTTAGATGTGCATAACCTAGAGATCTTAAACCCACGGGAACTCGAGCAACACATTAACAATATTCCTGGCGTCGTGACAAACGGTATTTTTGCCCTACGTGGAGCAGACATTGTGCTAAGCGCGACAGAGAATGGCGTAGAAACGTTCAAATAGCTTTTTAAGAAAATCAAAAGTTATTTTCTAAGAGCATTCTGGATGATGACGAATGAGTGCAGCCACTTTACGTTGCTTGAACGGTCTACGGTGAATTGCTAAACAAAAACTGCTTTTAACTTTATGCGTTTTCTGTTAATTTCCGTTTAGACGTCTAGATGTCTTTTAAAAGGCATCTAGATTCTCGTTGTGTGAAGCCAGCAACTTCGGCAACAAAAGCAATCAACGCGATTAGAAACTTGGTAACGCTACATTTGCGACTTGTGACTTTTTTAATGCGTAGAGCCAGCAATGGCTTGGCCCAAACGTGGTTTAAAACTGCGAAAAAATGTCTTAAGAATGTGTTTTAGTTATCCAAGCAAACCAAATTACATCAGTGAGAGATAGCGAGTTCATGAGCAAAGTTTCATTAGAGAAGGACAAGATCCGAATTTTGTTGTTAGAGGGTGTTCACCAAAGTGCTTTGGAAACACTTAAAAGCAATGGGTATAGCAACATTGAATTTCTTAAGACCTCTCTTCCGGAAGACGAGTTAATTGAGAAAATTAAAGACGCTCACTTCGTCGGTATCCGCTCGCGCACGCAAATTACAGAGAAAGTCGTTGATGCAGCGCAGAAATTAGTGGCTATCGGCTGTTTCTGTATTGGCACAAATCAGGTTGATCTAGAAGCAACACAACGCCGCGGTATTCCTGTTTTTAATGCCCCCTTCTCAAATACACGCTCAGTCGCTGAGTTAGTGCTTGGCCAAATTATCCTTCTACTTCGCCAAGTTCCTAGCAAAAATGCTAAGGCACATCGTGGGGAATGGGAAAAAACAGCAGTAGGCTCGTATGAAGCTCGCGGCAAGACACTGGGTATTATCGGGTACGGGCATATTGGAACACAGCTAAGCATTCTCGCTGAACACCTTGGCATGCGCGTGCAGTTCTTTGATATCGAAGACAAGCTTGTGTTAGGCAACTCTGCTCAAGTGAAGTCACTTGAAAAACTACTAAGTACCTCTGACGTAGTTTCGCTGCATGTGCCTGAAACGCCTCAAACACAAGATATGATTGGCGAAAAGGAACTGTCTCAAATGAAAAAAGGCAGCATTCTTATTAATGCCTCTCGCGGTACAGTGGTCGATATTGACGCACTTGCTAAAGCATTAGAAAGCGGTCAGCTTAATGGCGCAGCAATCGACGTATTCCCTGTTGAGCCAAAATCAAATACAGAAGAATTTGAATCGCCACTTCGCTCATTTGATAACGTAATTCTTACTCCTCATGTGGGTGGTAGTACGCAGGAAGCGCAAGAAAATATCGGTATCGAGGTCGCAGGAAAATTGGCGAAGTACAGTGACAACGGTTCTACGCTATCGGCGGTTAACTTCCCTGAAGTTTCGTTGCCAGAGCATACCGGCCGCTCACGCCTTCTTCATATTCACAAAAATCAGCCAGGTATTCTTACCCAAATTAACCGAGCGTTTGCAGAAAAAGGCATTAACATTGAAGCCCAGTATCTACAGACTAACGCGGAAATTGGTTACGTCGTTGTGGATGTTAAAGAAGACCGAGGCTATGAAGCATTGGCAGAGCTTCAACAAATTGATGGCACAATTAAGACTCGCATTCTTCACTAAGAAGCCTTGTTTGTAGCCTAAACAAAAAACGCTGCCCTATGTGCAGCGTTTTTTTATGCTTATCATTTTACTTCAATACTTTTTACTTCGATGTTTTGAAGGGCCTATTGACCTTTGAACAAATTAGTTCGGCTTAGAAGAAGTTGTAAACTAGGCTTACTGCTGTTTCAGTATCAAGCTTTTCTACATCGTCATCAACGTTGGTGTTGTGGTCTAATTTAAATGAAAGGCGCATAGAAAGGTTACCGCTAATGGTAGCAGTTAGGGCTGATTCAGCACGTGACTTAGTGTTGTCAGAACCCACTTCCGTACTCACTGTTTGAGTAAATTTAGCAGTATCAGAAATCTTCCAAGAATATGCTGATGATGCACGAACAATCATGCTATCAAGGTTTTCACCGTCTTGAGTTTCAATGAAAGAATAACCCGGACCGATTGAATATTCTAAGGTATGGCGCTTGTTTTGAAGAACCTTTTGGTTCCAACCCGCAGCTACAGTAGCCTGGTAGTTAAAGTTGCTGAATCGGTCATCTTCATAAGATGCGAACCCGAATAAACGGTTATCTGGGTTGGCGAGTTTGTAGTTACCCTGCGCTGAACCGAAGAACTTCTGTGCAGAAGTAAATTCAATATCTTCTCCGTCATCGCCTTCTACCGTCTCTTTCTTGTAAAGACCTTTAAGAATGTAGTCGTTACTCCACTTCTCAAGTTCTTGATGCGCTTGAATACCTGCGCTGATAGATGTTGTTTCAGTGTTACCTGATGTAGAGATAAAACCTAACTCACCTTCCATTGTAAAAGGCTTCACTTCATCGTCTTGAGCGAAAACAGCCGGAGAAAGAGAAATTGCAACTAGAGATGCAAGCACTTGCTTTTTCATTGAACAATCCTATTGATTATCGGTCCATTCGTTGTACGCGATACCTTTTGAACTGCAAGGCGGTACAACACGAGTTTTAAAAGAAGTCTATTAAGTAATGCACAAGAGGAACTGGCATCACAAACAATGGTGCGCAGTGTACATTTTCAAGCCTCTCAGTCAATGAGAACACGGCAAAAAGCCTATATTCGACTATTAATTTACGCTAATTGACTAAAAGAATTGATAGACCAGCGCTACCGATGTTTCTGTGCTTAACGCCGCGACATCTTCAGGGGTGTCTGTTTCGTGATTTAATATGAATGATAATTTCATTGCCAACGATCCAAACACATTGGCAGAAAGCGAGGTTTCTGAGCGAGATTTTGTATTTTCTTCGCCGGCCTCTGTACTAACGAATTGTCTTAATTTTGCACCCGAGCTCCAATGATATTTATACTCAGCCGACGCGCGCACTATAATGCCGTCATTCACAAGGCTCTCGTTGTCTTTTTCCGCTTCAATAAAGGTATACCCTGGCCCGACACTATAACGAAATTCGCTATCTTCATTTCGCCATACGCGCTGTGACCAACCCGCAGCAAGTGAAGCGCGGTGCTCATAACCGGTAAATTGATCGTCTTCGTAATCGCCATACATGAAGAGGCGTCGTCCCGGCGTAAGCAGTTTATAATCGAATTGTGCGCTCGTGAAAAAGCGCTGTGCGCTGATATCACGCTCTGTGGTCGGCGTACCACTTTCTTTATAAAGCAGTTCAGCAAAATAAATGCTGCTCCAGTTTTCGGTTTCGTGGTCAGCATTGACCGCTGCCTTAACGCTGGCTGCTGATGTATTTCCCGTATTAACCAGCACACCAACCTCTCCATCGAGTGTAAAGCGCGGTATTTCGTCGTCGGTGTCGGGCGTAAAATCAGCGTGATAAAGGGTTTCAATGAGGTCTCTTGCCTTCACTGACGCACACGCGCTCAAACAGACAAGACCAATAACAATGTTTGGCAGGATTTTTGTGAACATAACCTGATTTACGTTAAGCTTTTATAGTTATTAGATTACGTCTTTAAACGACGCTTGTTATTCCAATCCTCTGGAGAGCTTTTAACGTTCTTACAGTATGTCTATGCTGTAACGGGTTTGCAGTACTTCAAGCTCAGTGAATAAGTGAAGCAATTTTTGCTGTTTCTTGCTCAGCATATTCAATTGAATTACTTATTACTTCCATATCGAGACTTAACGTATTGGCTATTTCTGGCGTAAAAAGTTCAATGTTATCGTAATTTTCTTTTTCACGTTGATTAAAGGTAATACGACTTGCTAACGCTAGAACACAAACATCTACGTCAGACGTATACTTTTTTTCATCGTTCATAAACGATACGGGGTAGTATAGGCCAATAGGTAAGCGCCAATTTTCGAGTATCATACCGCTGCATTGTGCAAACGTAAAACCGAAATGCGCTAACTGGTCAATATGTGGTAATTCTCCCTTTACAGCATGTTGATAATTGTAATAACGCTGAGGCTCTTTCTTTGCAACTATCAATTCGCTCAGGTTTTGAAGAATACCCATAACAAAAAAACGCTCCGCGCCGCGGACGTTAAGACGCATTGCAAGGCTTTTGGCGACCATGCCGCAATAAACCGATTTATACCAGTGTTGGTCTAGCTTAATAAGAATATTATCGAAATGCTTAAAAGCTGTTGTTGCAGTTTCCGCCATGACTAAATTGTAAAGCGCTTCGCCACCTATAACGCTTATGGCTTTTGACACTGTTTCAATCTGAGACGGGAAACGAAATAAGGAACTATTCGCCAAGCGCAATACTTTGGCGGTGAGCGAAGCATCTGCGCTGATAAGTTGGCCTATATCCTCAGCGCTTGAACGGGGGTCGTCCAGCGTTGCACGCAATCGCACGCAAATATTGGGTAACGTAAAAGATTTTGCGGCAAAGGCAACGTACTTATCTAGCGACATGTAATAAATCTCAGTCTCTCTTCGTTTCTAAATTATCTCTGGCGGTATATCAAATAAGGGGTACTGCTGGTCCCCCGAGGCGTTTTGATCTGTTTGAGCCTTACGCTCTCTCGCCAGTACTGCTTTCTTGCGCCGTACACATGCGCTGATTATTTTGCGTTTAGTCGCATCATCGACTTTGAGCCAGTAAAGACGCTCATCTCGGCTTCTAAAGCACCCTTTACAGAAACCTCTGGAGCCGGACTCGCAGACACCAATGCAAGGGCTCGGAATTTCAAAGAACTCCAGTTGCTGAGCGTGCGATTTAGGGTCTGTCATTTCAGACGCTTACCTTTTAGTAACAGGCTTTAGATGATGCTGTCCTAGAGCGAATTAAAACGCATTAGTGCGCATCTCACCAGTAGACATTAGCAGTAAATTAATCAAACAGTCCTTTTAGAGTGCGAAAAAGGTTCATTGAACCTGGGCCATCACTAGCGCATGTCCATCGCTACACTTTATTTCTGATGCATTTAAGTCAGCGCGCACTCTCAATGTGTAAAGCATAGCATGAATATTAGTCTACGAGCGTGTATTCAATGGTAGAAACTACACGTACCTTTTTAATATGAGGATGGTGGCTATCTCGACTCGATATACTGAACTGACCTTGGTTGGCACGTTTGATTTTCCCCAACGTGCTTTTTGAGTCTGTCGCAAATTTTTCCGCGACTTCACGGGCATTCAATGTGGCCTCTTCAATCATAGCGGGCTTTACATCGTTTAATCGAGTAAATACGTATTCTGGCTGTGCGCGGTAGCTTTGCTCAGATAACACAATGCCAGTCTTGATAAGCTCCCCAATTTGCTGCATCAGTTCGCGTACCTTTTCCACCTCATTAGAGAAAACAGTAACGGTTTGAATAGCGCTATAGCGAAATGACGCCTTTTCACCGCTTCCATACTGTTGGGCTAGTTTATCGTTAATTTCAGGTTTACCAATGGTGATGCTTTCTGCGGGAACTCCTTTATCTTCTAGAAAGCTAGCTACCTTTATACTGTTTTTCTCGATATGCTCATAAAGCTGAGGTAAGTCGTTACCGGCATCGACGAACTGAATAGGCCAAATGACTTGGTCAGCGATGTACTCTCGCTCTGATAGCCCTTTCACCGTGACTACCCTGTCCCAGGTTTGCATATTGTTCATGGCAGAAGATACCTGCACACCCAGCAAAGACACCGCAATCACCATGCCCAGCGCTATTACTATTGCCGCACCTATTTTCATTCTAAACTCCGCTTTGTTTACTGTGCTTACCACTCAACTTACAGGGTATATGCGAATATAAGCTTTTCAGTTTCACAAAACGAGATAAATGATGGCAAAAAAAAGGCCACTCAAATGAGTGGCCTAAAAAGCCCCTTAAGAGGGCAACGCTTGGGTAGACGGGAGAGTTAACCTTTGCGTTTTAGCAAATAGTAAAATACGGGTGTGAGTATCAGGCCAAAGAAGGTTACGCCAATCATGCCTGAAAATACTGCCACTCCCATAGCTTGACGCATTTCCGCTCCAGCTCCGGTGGAGATAACCATAGGCAATACCCCCATGATAAAAGCAATGGATGTCATCAATATTGGTCGAAGACGCAGGCGGCTCGCTTCTTTTATCGCCGATAGTGCATCCATTCCGTTGTCTTGCAATTCTTTAGCAAACTCAACAATAAGTATGGCGTTTTTAGTCGCGAGACCTACCAGGACGATCAAGCCTATTTGAGTGAAAATATTGTTGTCACCGCCGTAGATTTGGACACCAATCAAAGCACTTAGCAGCGTCATTGGCACAATAAGAATGATCGCAAGCGGTAAACGCAAGCTCTCATATTGTGCAGCCAATACCAGGAACACTAAAAGTACGACGAGCGGAAATACAAACGCTGACGCATTACCCGCTAAAATTTGCTGATAAGTGAGTTCGGTCCATTCGTATGTCATTCCTAATGGCAAGGTTTCCGCTAAGATATCCTCGATAGCAGCTTTCGCTTGGTCTGACGAATATCCCGGTGCCGGAGCTCCGTTGATTTCTGCAGTTACATAGCCGTTATAGTGCATAACACGGTCAGGGCCCGCACTGTGTTGGACGTCTAAGAAGGAACCTAGAGGAATCATTTCCCCCTGATTGTTTCTAATCTTAAACTGAGTGATATCGCCTATTTCCTGGCGGTATTGGGCATCGGCCTGCACATTAACTTGGTATGTTCTGCCAAATAAATTGAAGTCGTTGACATAGAGCGACCCCAAATATGCCTGAAGCGTAGTGAACAACGTATCAATGTTGACACCTTGACTCACCGCTTTTTCGCGGTCCACATCCACATCAAGCTGTGGCACAGCGACGGTAAAGCTGGTGAAAGATCCTGTAAGCGCCGGGTGCGCCCATGCTTTGCCAATTACTTCTTGAGTAACACGTTCAAGGGCTTCAAAACCTAGATTCCCCCTGTCTTCCACTTGCAAGCGAAACCCACCAATCGTGCCAAGGCCCATTACCGGTGGCGGTGGGAAGATAGCCACGTATGCCCCCTTGATCGCACCAAACTGTTGATTGAGTTTGGCGGCGATAGCACCAGCCGACAGCGCTGGCGACTGCCGCTCGTCAAACGGTTTAAGCGGTGTAAATAAAATACCCGAGCTTGGACTATTCGTGAAACCGTTAATATTCAGGCCAGGAAAGGCCACCGCATCAGACACACCTGGATGCGCCATAGCAATACGCGACATTTCACGGATAACCTCTTCGGTTCTGTCTAAGCTTGCCGCATTAGGTAGCTGTGCAAAGGCCACTAAGTATTGTTTATCTTGACCAGGTACATACCCCGTAGGCGTGTTTGCAAACTGATGATAAGTCAGTGCAATAAGCCCTGTGTATAAAATCAATACGATGCCACTTTTGCGAATTAAACCACCAACCGCACCAGTATATTGTTTAGAGCCTCGCTCAAATACCCGATTAAAAGGCGCAAACACAAAACGCCCAAACACTTTGTCCATGCTTCGAGTCAGCCAATCATTGGCTTTGCCGTGTGGCTTTAACAACAACGCGGATAGCGCAGGACTGAGTGTTAACGAGTTAACTGCTGAAATAACTGTTGAAATAGTGATAGTAAGTGCAAACTGCTTGTAAAACTGCCCAGTTAACCCACTCATAAACGCCGTAGGGATGAATACAGCCGCCAATACAAGGGTTGTTGCAATAATTGGCCCTGTCACCTCTTTCATTGCCTGCACCGTCGCGTCAAAAGGTGACTTTCCTTCAGCAATGTTTCGCTCTACGTTTTCCACCACAACAATTGCGTCGTCCACCACAATACCAATTGCTAGCACGAGACCGAATAATGACAACGCATTAAGTGAGAAGCCCATAAGCTGCATGAACGCAAACGTACCCACCAATGAAATAGGTACGGCAACCAATGGAATGATAGAGGCACGCCATGTTTGAAGGAAAAGCACAACCACAAGCACAACGAGCAGCACGGCTTCAAAAAGGGTATCCACCACGGCCTCGATTGAGCCTCTTACAAATACCGTTGGGTCGTAGACAATGTCATACTCAAGACCGTCTGGGAACATCTTCGAAAGTTCAGCCATGCGCGCTCGCACATCATCTGAAATCTGAATTGCATTTGAGCCGGGCGCTTGGAAAATAGGAATCGCCGCTGCCGGGTTATTGTTTAAAAGCGAGCGCAGGGCGTAGTTATTCGCGCCTAGTTCAATGCGAGCAATGTCTTTAAGACGCGTAATTTCACCGTTTTCGCCGGACTTAACAATAATATTTTCAAATTCAGCTTCGTCTTTCAGACGGCCGCGAACGTTAATAAGTAACTGAAATTCACTAGAGCCTGTTGGTTGAGCGCCCAAGCTACCCGCCGCTGCCTGCTGGTTTTGATCAGCAATAGCAGCAGCGACATCTCCAGGGTTAAGCTGAAGAGCCGCTAACTTGTTGGGATCGAGCCATACACGCATGCTGAACTCACCCGCGCCAAATAAACGTACTTGGCCTACCCCATTAATACGCGCCAACTCATCTTTTACATTTTGATCGGCATAATTAGACAAATACAGCATGTCATACCGATTGTCAGGTGAGGTCAAGTGCACCACCATGGTTAAATCTGGAGATGACTTTTCTGTCACCACGCCTAAACGCTGCACTTCCTGCGGTAGCCTTGGTGCAGCTCGATTAACACGGTTTTGTACTAGGGTTGTTGCGTCGTCAGGATCAGTTCCAATAGCAAATGTAATCGTCAACGTCATACGGCCATCACTCGTTGCTTGTGACGACATATACAACATATCTTCTACACCGTTTATTTCTTGCTCAAGCGGTGTAGCGACGGTTTCAGCTATAACTTCAGGGTTAGCGCCCGGATAATTTGCCGTAACCACCACGGTGGGCGGCACAACCTCAGGATACTCAGTAATCGGTAGCTGCCATACAGCAATGGCACCGCCAATAAAAATAAGTAGCGACAGTACGCCCGCAAAAATAGGACGGCGAATGAAAAACTGCGAAACATTCATTACTTAAGACCTGCCGTCGCTGTACCTGTGGCAAATGAACCACCCGACAAAACATCTTCGACTTGCGCCATGGTTTGGCTGACTTGCACGGCATTATCAACGCGCGACTGCCAGTCAGATAAATTTGCAAGTGCATCTTCATCTCCCATACGGACCTCATTGGCGGCGACGAGGGCCCCTGGGCGAACCCGCTGTAAGCCATCAACAACGATGGTATCGTTAGCATTTAATCCACTCGTGATAATGCGCATATTGCCCACTTTGTCACCTAGAGTAACCGCGCGATATTCCACTTTACTTTCGTCGTTAACAACCAGTACAAATTTATTGTTAAGGTCAGTACCGATGGCTTTTTCTTTAATAAGAATGCCCTGTTCATCGGTATCCCCTGCTAGTTTAAGGTGTGCGAATAATCCAGGGATTAAACGCCCTTCCTCATTGTTAAACACAGCACGAACTCGCAACGTACCGGTGCTGCTGTTGACTTGATTGTCAATGAAGTCTATTTGACCCCAGTGCTGATAGTCTGATTCATTTGCAAGGCGCATTGCGACTGGCTGATCACTCACCGCCGTAGATGCTTGCTTAGCGCCGCTTAGATAGTTTAAATAAGTCTGCTCATCAATATCGAAATAGGCATACAGACGGTCGGTAGACACAATGCGCGTGAGCTCTGTTTGACCAGCAGTAACAAAGTTACCTTCCGTGATATTCGCGCGAGAAATGCGACCAGAAATAGGCGCTTCTACTCGGGCAAAGCCACGATTTAGTCGTGCGACTTCCAGTGCAGCTTGTGTTTGATTTAAGCTGGCAAGTGCTTGGTTCTTCTCGGCCAAACGGGCATCAAGGACTTCTTCTGACACAGCTTGGGTTTTGCGAAGTTTGAAAGCGCGATTGTAGTTCTGTTCAGCAAGTTGAACGCGGCTTCTTGCTTCTACAAGCTGCGCGGATAAACGGTCGACTTCTGCTTTAAACGTACGATTATCAATCAAAAATAGTGTTTGGCCTTGCTCAACGTATTCACCCTCATCAAAGGCGACAAAGTCGATATAGCCCGACACGCGAGGACGAAGTGCAACAATGTTCGGCGATTCTAGACGACCGGTAAAGTTGTCCCACTGGGTTAAACGCTGAGATACCACGGTAGCCACATCCACAGGTACACCCGCTCGTGCGCCGGCGTTCATTGATTGACCTGGATCCTGCTCGCCACCGCATGCAGCGACTAGCGCAGTTAAGCTTGCTATTGCCAGTAAACGAGTAAAAATTTTCATTGCGAGATTCTCTAAAAATTAGACAAAAGTTTGATGCGGCGCATTATGCACACCCTCAAAGAATAAAAATAATTATCTTTTTATATGCAACACATCACATTATGTTATACATTAAGACAGGTGAAGATAACGCTAATTGAGCGTTAAAAGCATGATAAAAATAGTGAAGTAAAGTGTTAAAAAACGATGTTGATAACGTGAATTTGAGGCGAATTGGGCTTGGTTATTTATCATTCTTCGCAGTACGTTGCTGATTAGCTTTAATGAGAAAATGCTTATATTTCAGTATTTAAAAAAGAAGGATATAGCTTAGGCACCGACAAATAAGCTATTTTTATACTGATAAAC
The DNA here is from genome assembly GCF_009811415.1 of Alteromonas sp. KUL106. Taxonomy (GTDB): domain Bacteria; phylum Pseudomonadota; class Gammaproteobacteria; order Enterobacterales; family Alteromonadaceae; genus Alteromonas. The sequence goes on from NZ_BLIG01000001.1 coordinate 284,967, forward strand.
TAAAAAAATATATCGCGAGACTTGTAGGTGAGCCCTAACTGCGTTTTGTTTATATATTAGTAGTAAACAATATTTGGAGACGACGATGCGTCCACATGATTTAAATTTATTGATGATTTTTGATGCCATTATGACTGAAGGAGCGATTACCCGCGCGGCAGATAGATTATCGATGACGCAGCCAGCCGTTTCCAATGCCCTCTCGCGCATGCGCACTGCCTGGAATGATGAGTTATTCGTTAAAGACGGGCGCGGTATTCAGCCAACGTCATTTGCTAAAAATTTGTGGAGCCAAATTCAAGGGCCATTAGGTGAGCTTGAAGTAGCGGTAAACCCCACCGATTTTAACCCTGCAACTGCCAAACGTACCTTTCGTATTGCCGCAACTGACAGTATTGTTTCTATGGTGTGGGGGCCGCTGCGAAAAGTTATTGAGAATGAAGCGCCGGGTATCAATATCCATGCTATCCCTAATTATGATATGGAAACGGATAAAATACTGAAAGATGCCGAGGCCGAGCTTACGTTCTCAAAATACCAGGAACCTGGCTCTGTAATTCGTGCCGAACATGTGCTTGACCCCAGCTGGGTAGTCGTCATGCGCCCCGATCATCCCCTAGCTAAGTCTCAACTTAGTTTAGAAGACTTTGTTGCGGCCGATCATCTACTGGTCTCCGTAACAGGTGACGTAACCGGTCCAACTGATCAGGTGCTAGCCAACTTAGGCTTAAAACGCCGCGTGGCTATGTCGGTAAACCAATTTTACAACGCCACGCCACTGCTAAAAGAAAGTAACCTCATTTGTGTTGCCCCGTCGTTAGTTATGGAAAAAGAAATCTTTTCTGGCGAGCTTGCTGTGTTTGAAACCCCCATTGATATCGTCAGTTCCCCATTATCTATCATGTGGCACAAGCGCCAAGACCAAGATGCAGGACTACAATGGCTTCGAGGCTTAGTCGTCAAATTCATTCGCGAACGGGTAAAACGTCACGAAATGCTGCTTTCTCAGTGTTGTCGCAAAGCGTACTGTGCAGATACGGTTAAACGTTTTATGGAGGAGCGAAATATGAATTGTGAAGCGTTCACCCCTGCACACCTCAGTACGCAGACAACGCCTATTGAGTCGCCAGACGTCGTGCAGCTAAAGTAATGAGTAAACACGACACAGTTACAGCGCTGCTGTAGGTGGCGTTTTTTAACGCTTTCACCGCTTTAGCTGTTCTCTACAAACCCACAAATGTAACCGGTGTCAATCCTATTCAACAAGGGCATACCGCTGAGTTACAACTGTCGTTCAAAGCGCTCACCGGCTATTAATCGCAAAAAATATCGACCATTAAATAGTCAAAGCATTTCTACAGACCCATTATGAGCGAAAAACCACGCTTCGTTATCTAATTATAAATTTTTTGTAAAAATTTCCCAACTAACAATTGACACCGGTGTCAAAAACCTTGTAAGTTTATGTTGCTGGAATGTTAATGGGAGATAATAATGAATAAGACCGTAAAAACCGCAGTCGCGTTAAGCGTTGCTCACGCACTATCCACACTTTATGTTTTACCTGTTTATGCGCAAGAAAACGATGAAGAATCAGTAGAGATAGTAGAAGTTCAAGGTTTTCGAAGTGCCGTAATTAAAGCTAAAGATTTAAAACGTGAGTCTTTGGTTGCTCAAGACTCTATTGTTGCAGAAGATATCGCAGACTTTCCTGATTTAAACCTGGCCGACTCTTTACAGCGCGTGCCGGGCATCGCCATTACCCGAGAAGGCGGTGAAGGTCGTCAAATATCACTTCGAGGAATGGGACCACAATTCACACGCGTTGAAGTAAACGGCATGGAGGCTCTAGGGTCATCGTCGTCTCCCATGGACAGTCGCGGCGCCGTAACCCGTTCGCGCGCGTTCGACTTTAACATCTTTGCCTCAGAACTTTTTAATCAAATCGATGTTAAAAAGTCGTATTCTGCGGAAATCGAAGAAGGCGGTATAGGCGGTACAGTTAATTTAAAAACCGCGAAACCTTTCGACTTCTCAGGAATGAAAGGCGTAATAGGCGTTCAAGGTGGTACCAACACCAATACCGATAACTTTGACAATCGTTTAGTTGGGATGCTGTCAAACACATGGGATAACTTCGGTGCGCTTGCGTCAGTGGCTTATAGCACACGAGAGTCGCGCGAATTTGGCTACAACACCTACAGATGGCGTAAGAGAAGCACGTCAAACTACAGTGATAGTCTAGATGCCAATACCGCTCAACTACTCGAAGACGGTGAACTATGGTTTTCCAGAGGTAACCGATACTCAGTATGGAATAACCAACAAGAGCGCTTAGGTATAACGGCGTCTTTACAATATCGCCCCTCTGATGATTTAAATATTAGCTTAGATTTTCTGCGCGGTGAGCTAAACAATACGCTGGATGAGCACCATATTTCAACTGGCGGTTCAAGCAGTACAGCTCTTGGTCGCGTGGAAGAGCTAGAGTTCATTGACAATAATGGCGATAAAGAAGTCGTCTTTGGCCGTTATTCAGACACCACAATAAGAACAGAATCACGAGAAGATTATAATGAGTCAGTTTTCACACAACTAACCTTGAGTGTAGACTGGAACATCACTGATGATTTCATAGCAAACGCACAGATTGGGTCTAGCTCTTCTGACTACGACCAACCCAAGGTAAATAAGGCCAACCTAATGCGGCCTGGCAGCGGTATTACCACCGACTTTACTCAAGACCGCTTTTACGGTGTAAATACTTATGACTTCGACCCTGCCTCCCCTGACGGCTGGCTGGTTAAAGATTTGTATTTCCAAGAAGACTACATAACCAACGATTTCGACAACGCCAGGGTAGATTTTAAGTACTTCGTTGGCGATACAGGAACCATTAGCTTCGGCGCTAATTATAAAAAATTCTCTAACACGGGTGAGCGTCGTCAAGATTCTGGTTATGTTCAGAGTAAAGACACGCCTCTTAATAACGGTGTAATCACAATTTCACCTGATGTCACCGAAGTGTATTCAGACCACCCTGATCAAGATTGGCTACAGCTTGATATGGCGAAGATACAGGCGTTTTATGGCCTTTCTGGCCTATCATTAGGTGAAGATAAGGTTATTAGTACATTCGCCTACGATGTAGAAGAAGAAACCCAAGCCCTCTATGGTATGTATAGCTGGGACAGTATGCTAAACGACGCCAACTTTAGAGGAAGCGTCGGTCTTCGCTATTACAATACTGAATTAACCTCCAAGGGTATCTCTGGCGGTGAAGACATTATTATGGTTCGCGATTATTCAGGCGTTTTACCAACACTGAATGTGGTTTATGAAGTGAGTGAAGATGTGCTACTTCGCTTTAGCGCAAGTAAAAACCTCACGCGTCCTTCTTTAAGTGCCCTATCCGTATCAGCTAGCGTATCGCAAGCCACGCTATCAGAAGGAGATATCGGCTCTGTTACAATTGGTAACCCCAGCTTAAAGCCTTACTCTTCTGTTAATATCGACACCTCTTTGGAGTCTTATTTTGACGGTGTTGGTTACTTTTCTGTCGCGGTATTTTATAAAGACATCAAAGACTTTATTGTTACTGAAACTGCAGCACAAACAAGAACCCTTGAAGAACTATCGTTGCCAAATAGCTTGTTGCCAAATGGCGGAACGCCAACTACGCAGTTTAACGTGACGACCCCTCAAAATTCAGATTCATCAACCATCAAAGGCTTCGAACTCGCTTTCCAACGTGACTTCGATTTCTTACCTGAGCCGTTTCAGAATTTTGGTTTAATTGCCAACTATACATGGGCAGATGGCAACAGTACGTATCGAAACGTACAAGGAAGTGGCGAGGATCAAGTTAAAGCCTTTCAAGGCTTGTCGAAAAGCAGCTATAACCTCACTCTTTATTATGAGACTGACGAATGGGGAGCGCGCGTTTCAGCAGCCTACCGAGATAGATATATCAGTAGCGTAGAAGCGGGTCTAGGGGATGAAGATGAGCGCGGATTCCACGAAACAACCTATGTGGATTTCTCGGCATTCTATCAAGTTAACGAGTCGCTTAAGTTAAACATTGAGGGAATTAACTTAACGAATGAACAAGAAATACAATATAGTGACTCAAGTGACCGTCCTTACAACACGACGACCAGTGGAAGAACCTTTATGGCAGGTGCTACCTATCGGTTTTAATTTGCTATAAAAACGTGAACGAAACCAGGCGCCTACACTTAAGGCGCCTTTTCTATTTTTAGTTAATGTGGAGCCGTTGACCTATCCCTTACCATTTTACATCGGTAGACGGCCCTACAACTTTCTCAACGAACACTAAGGGCACTTCCAATGCGCTACCCTTTGTTTTACTTCATTATACTACTCACTTCTTTGTTCACCGCGTCGTGTAAAAGTACCCACAGTAATACGTACGATACGTCTGCATCAAGCCGTTCCCTTACAGACGCAGAGTCTGCGCCAGCATGGCTAGCGGGCGACCATCATATCCATGGTAAATATAGTGCAAGATGGGACTGGAGCACGACGCCCCCCACACCTATATTGCGGGGCGATGCGCAGTACGCCACTGCGCTATACGCACAAATGGCGAGGCATCATAATTTGAGCTGGATGGTGACCACAGATCATGGTGGTCCAGGGCACAGCTCCGTTAACTTAGAACACGCCTATCCAGAGCTTGTCGCTTCGCGTAAAGCGACACCTGAGGTGTTGCAGTTTTATGGCATGGAGTTCGACACACCTGGCGCCCGTCACTGCAGCTTAATTATCCCTTATAGCGAGACAGAAGCAGAACAGCTTTTCCGGTTAGAATCGCAGTTTAATAGAAGGGAAATTGAGCCTGACACCGCCTCGAGAGATACCGATGAATTTATGCTTCAAGCACTCAAAGCCATGCAGGAAGAACAAAAACCACCTATTTTAATCGTAAACCACCCTGCTCGCTTAGCTGAAAAGCTCTCTGGTTTTAAAAAAGTCACGCCTCAAAAACTAAGAAAATGGCAAGACACTGCACCTGACGTCGTTATTGGCATGGAAGGCGCGCCCGGTCACCAAGCAAATGCACTCAATCCCGACGGCTCCATTCGAGAGAGTGGATTACGGGGTGGATATAACGACTTTCCAACAATGGGCGGATTTGATCAAATGACAGCCGTAGTCGGCGGCGTCTGGGACAGTCTGTTGAGTGAAGGCAGACGCTGGTGGATCACAGCCACTTCCGATAGCCACATGCACTATACAGAGGGACGAACCGACTTTTGGCCTGGTGAGTATTCAAAAACCTATGTGTTTGCAAGAAAACAGTACGACGATATTATGCAGGCGATGCGACAAGGGAAAATGTTTGCGACTACCGGAGATTTAATTGATTCACTTTCTGTTAAAGCGAGAGTTGAAAAGGGCCAAGCCGCAGATATAGGCGAAACCATAACAGTAAAATCAGGCGAATCAATCTCTATAGAAGTCAAATTTCGCGACCCTGACACCCTTAATTTTGGCCGTCAAAACCCCAGTGTGGAACGGGTAGACGTGATTATTGGTATGATCAACACCGACGCTGCTGCAGCGCCTTTGCCTGTCGTTCATCGCTTTACATCAAAAGACTGGCATGTGGACGGACAGTTTCGCACGATAAAAATGGACATTGAAGCAGTAAAACACGCACAGTATGTTCGCATCAGAGGCACGAATAATAAGAATGAGTTGGAGCCACAGATAGACACAGCAGGAGAAGATCCTTGGGCTGATTTATGGTTTTACAGCAACCCTGTGTTTATCAGCGTAAAGGAATGATTTAGCTGCCGGCACATAATTATTAGAGGTACGTGCCGGCGTTGGTTTTAATTATTTCTGAGTGGTGGATAGTGAGGGCGGGAACTTGCCCTCTCCCCAATTCGAAGGCTTTGCTGCCATCTTCAATCTTAATTCCCCCCCTTTTATTACTTCAGAGTGGTTTATCCACGTGTTGTGAAATGGCTTGCCATTTAAGGTGGCAGAAACAATATACCGGTTTTTTTCGCTGTAATTTTCTGCTACCACTTTAAAGGTATTACCTCCTTCAACATGCAACGTTGCCGACTTCACTTGCGGAGAATTTATTAAATAATAAGGCTGCCCTGCATTTGGAAAAAGTCCAATCATATGAAAAGCAAGCCACGACGACATTGCCCCAGAGTCATCATTACCAGGCAAGCCATCGCGCTTGCTAGAATAATGCTCTTGGACTATTTTGCGAACCCTGTCTGAACTCAAATGAGGTTTACCCAGCCAGTGATATAGCGTTGGCGTTAAAAATGAGGGTTCATTGGCGACGTTGTAGTAATTGTGCTCAAAGAATGTATTCAAGCGAGATTCAAAAGCGTCGCTGCCGCCGCTCTTCTCTATGATTGCAGCAATATCATGGGGTACATAAAACGAGTATTCCCATGAACTCGCTTCGTAGAAAAATCCACACCACCAGCACACACAGTTAGGCCAGTCTTGTGCAATGGGCGTGTAGCTAACGCGTGTGGAAACACCGTCTGTAATGTTACACGGGATTTCGTCTACCCAATTTCCGTTAACATCTTTTGGCATAATAAAACCACGTGCACCGTCATGTTCTACATTGCGCCACAGGTTTTGCCAATTATCGGCCTGTTCTATAAAACGATAATACTCCCCCATTCGATGCAGCCCTTTAGCCACAGTAGCCAGCGCGAAATCGTTGTAGGCGTACTCTAATGTTCTGTTTCCCGCGCGCACATAATCGGTAGAAACGTAGCCGAGACGATTGTAGTCTGGCAAACCACCTCGCCCTTCTTTTTCACTGTTTCCACCCGGTGCAACGGTTGCATTTTTAATCATAGCTTTGAGGGCTAGGTGATAATTTACCCCTCGAAGATTTTTTACGTAGGCGTCAGCAATGACAATATCCGCATTAGAGCCTCCCTGGGTGCGGCCGTTAGTGTTTCCACTTCGCCCCTCTGGTAAATACCCATCATACTTGTAGATATTTAACATGCCGTTGATGATATCGGCTTGGCGCACGGGATCGATGATTGTAAGAAGGGGGGAGGACGTCCGAAACGTATCCCAAATAGCATAAAAATCGTCATAGTATGGCGTGGCTGTCCACAAAGGGTTTTCCCCTGAGCGGTCTACAGGCATTAGCATTGTGTGATAAAGACCCGTGTAGAACATCTTCCGCTGCTCAAGACTCGCTGTCGAATCTAATTCGATCCTAGACAGCAATTTCTCCCACTTTTGCTCAGTTTGCTGACGCACTAAGTTAAAGTCCCAGTGAGGTATGTCATTTTTTAAATTTTCCGCTGCTTTAGCTTCACTAATAAATGAAATGCCTATCTTCATCTTTATTGTTTTTCGCTGGTGATCAGTGAAGAAACAAAGCACCCCTGTTTTTTCGCCGGAATCAAATTGCTTGTTTACAGAGGGAAATAAAGTCTCGCCCTTAAATGTACTAAAACGATCACAAGGTTGGTCTAATTCTGCGTGATAATAAACGGTATAGGCATTACCGTTGTTCCAGCCACCCCGGATACGACTGTATCCTCGAATCTGAGTGGAAGATAAAACGTCAACCTCAGACCCGACGAACTGCTGCGCTTCTCTGGCATCTGGTACAGGGTTTTCCCCTAGAAAAAAACCGCCATCAATTTTTATGGCATTGTGAGCGGTATCTCTAAAGGTGTACTGATGAAACGCGGCGCGCTCAGCCGTGGTCAGTTCCGCTTTTATACCCCACTTGGTCAGTACTGTTGCATAATACCCTGCTTGAGCCTGCTCATTCGTGCGTAAACTGCGCTGGTCGATTGACTCAACATTACCCGAAAATGGCATGACGGAAATGTTTCCATATTTAGGACCACCACCGGTTCCGCTAACATGCACTTGGCTAAAGCCGACCAACGATTTTGTCAAATCCGGATCGTAACCACTATTACTATGGGTACCAATGTCAGGCCCAGGCTTAACCATTCCAAAAGGTGTACTTGGGCCGACAAATACATTTCCCAATCCTTCAGAACCAATAAACGGGTCAATGTATTGATGATAACTACTATCCTTCGTATACCCTTTCGATAAAGGTAAGCAAAACAATAATAATAGCGTCGTTTTCAGCAAGGGCTTCATCGAAGCAGCTTTTAAGTACTTATTAGACAAAACAACCACCTGTTAATTAATTTCTTATCAACGTTTTTTTAACACGCAGTTGACACCGGTGTCAAATTTCAGGTAACGTCTAAACGACCTTAAGTATTTATCCTTAATTTTAGAATCAACACCATGAAATTATTATAAAAATTTCAAACGCAACAGATGTTTACGCTTTAGAAAGACCTGAATTAGGCGTTGTCGAATCATTCCGTTTATTTTTAGCGGCGCTCGACAACCCCAACAAAGAAAAAAGGATTGTTAGCTATGTTTGCTCCGCTATCCAGACGAAAATTCATCAAAACAGCACTATCGACGATAGCCGCAACTTCGTGCTTCTCGCACGCTTTGAATGCAAAAATGCTCAATCAATATTACGAGCAATTTAACGCAACACGAAAACCGAGTAGGCGTGAACCTCCTCAAAAAGGTAAACGTTTCAGCGTAAAGGACTTTGGTGCAACAGGAAACGGACAGTCTTTAGATACAGGCGCCATTCAAGCAACCATTCAGGCGGTGATTGACAGTGGCGAACCGGGCGTGGTTTGGCTACCAGCAGGTGTCTATTACTCAGGAACACTTCACTTGTCGAGCAACATAAGCCTAGAGCTAGATAAAGACGCTGTCTTGCTCGGTAGTACTGACATACGACACTATGAAACTGACGATGGTAAGGTTCAGGCGCTAATCGAAGCACATGATTGCGACAATATCTGTATATTTGGTCAAGGAACCATCAATGCTCAAGGCCGTAAGTTAGCATTAAATATAAATCGGCTCCATCACGCCAAAGAACGTATCGAAGACGATTTTAATGCAAGTCGAAATCGCTCTCGCCATCGCCCCAATGTCATTGCAATGCATTCGTGTAACCAGATAAAAATTTACGACATTACTGTTCAAAACGGCGCATCATGGGTTCAACACTACGCAGCATGCCGCGATTTACACATTGACAACATCGTGGTTCAAAGCGATGCATTTTGGAACAACGATGGCATTGATATCAATGACTGTGAGCATGTCCGCATTACGGGCTGTTTTGTCAATGCTGCCGACGACGCTATTTGCCTTAAATCCACAACCAAGAAAAATATGCGCAACAATGATGTTTACATTGGCAATTGCACACTGCGTTCTAGCTCTAACGGCATTAAGTTTGGAACGGAAAGTCAAAATGGTTTTCACAATGTAGAAATTGAAGACATTGTTGTATTTGACACCTACAGAAGTGCAATAGCACTTGAAACTGTAGACGGCGCCATTCTAGAAAATGTTAGTGTTAAAAACGTAGATGCAAAAAATGTGGGCTGCGCTATTTTTATACGTTTGGGGCAACGCAACAGAGACGTGCCTGAAAATACACCCCTAGGTAAAATCAAAAATGTGATGATCAGCAACGTGAATGCTGAAATTAGCTTTGATAGAGCCGATATTGACTACGATTTGCGAGGGCCTGGGTTGAACGCATTCTTTAATCCTATCCCTGCTTCAATTACGGGTTTACCGGACGCGTTAGTAGAAAATGTTGTTCTTGAAAACATTACCATCAGCTATCCTGGAAGAGCCAACAAAGGTTTGGCATATCGTCCGCATGACCAATTATTCCTAGTACCACAAGAACGCGATGCTTACCCCGAATATACCATGTTTGGCGAGCTTCCTAGCTGGGGGCTCTTTGTAAGACACGTAAAAGGGATAACGCTCAAGGATATTTCACTAAAAACCAGAGCGTATGATTTTAGACCTGCAATGGTGTTTGATGATGTAAACGGGGTAAACCTATCTCATGTGACGCTGCATGCTGATAACGACATTCAGCTAGTACTGCATAATGCCAAAGAGGTGAAAACGAATCATCTTATGGCCCTAGATAAAAGCCAACAGTTGGCTCCGTTATCTTCCAGCTCTATTCTTTATTCGAACGACTGAAAATAATACCAGTTCGCAGAGTGCGTTTAAGTAACAAAAAACCCGCTTAAAAAGCGGGTTTTTCTTTAATTTAAAAAAAGACGTTAGCTTACTTCTTTTTCTTCGCTTTCGGGTTTGGTAGGTCAGTAATGCTTCCTTCGAAGATTTCAGACGCAAGACCAATTGATTCATTAAGCGTTGGGTGAGCATGGATAGTTAATGCTACGTCTTCAGCGTCAGCACCCATCTCAATAGCTAGGCCGATTTCGCCAAGCATTTCGCCGGCGTTTGTACCAACCATTGCACCACCAATTACTCGACCTGTTTCTTTGTCGAAGATCATTTTGGTCATACCGTTAGTTGCATCAGATGCAATTGCACGGCCTGAAGCAGCCCAAGGGAAGGTCGCTGTTTCGTAGCTTACGCCCTGCTCTTTCGCTTCTTTTTCAGTTAGACCAACCCAAGCAACTTCTGGCTCAGTGTACGCTACTGAAGGAATAGCACGTGGGTCGAAGTAGTGCTTCTGTCCAGCAATAACTTCTGCTGCAACGTGACCTTCGTGAACTGCTTTGTGCGCAAGCATTGGCTGACCTACAAGGTCACCGATTGCGAAGATGTGGTCAACGTTAGTACGCATTTGCTTATCAACATTAATGAAGCCTCGCTCGTCAACGTTAACGCCAGCTGCTTCGGCGCCTACAAGCTTGCCGTTTGGCTTACGACCAACAGCAACAAGTACTTTGTCGTAACGCACTGGCTCAGCAGGTGCGTTCTTACCTTCAAATGTTACGTACAAACCGTCATCTTTTGCGTCAACCGCTGTCACTTTGGTTTCAAGCATGATGTTGAATTTTTCTTTGTAGTCTTTCATGAACACTTTCATGATGTCTTTATCAGCTGCAGGAATTAGCTGGTCTAAGAATTCAACTACATCGATTTTCGAGCCAAGTGCTTCGTATACTGTACCCATTTCAAGGCCGATGATACCACCGCCAAGTACAAGCATTTTCTCTGGAATGTCTTTCATTTCCAAAGCGCCAGTTGAGTCGATTACACGGTCATCTTCTGGGATGAACGGTAGGCTTACTGGCTCAGAACCCGCAGCAATGATTGCTTTTTCGAAAGTAATCGTAGTAACGTCGTCACCATTTTTTACTTCTAGGGTGTTCGCGCCTGTGAATTTACCGAAGCCTTGTACATGCTTGGTTTTACGCATTTTAGACATACCGCTAAGGCCGTTTGTTAACTGCTTAACAACGCCGTCTTTGTATTCACGGATTTTATCTAGATCGATGGTAGGCTCGCCAAACGATACACCGTGGCTAGCAAGGTGTTTCGCTTCTTTCATCACTTTAGCAACGTGAAGAAGGGCTTTTGAAGGGATACAGCCAACGTTAAGACAAACACCACCAAGCGTGTCGCGTGAGTCTACGATAACTGTTTCAATACCTAAGTCAGCCGCACGGAATGCTGCTGAATAACCGCCAGGGCCGCCGCCCAGTACCACCAATTGCGTTTTAATTTCGCTCATTGTGAACCTCAATCCTGTTCTTGTAGGGTCATGCTATTACCTTTGTGTAATAGCATAACCTAAATGCCACCAAATGGGCTTATAAAATCGTCGAAAATGTTACTGATATTGTAAACTTTTTCGACCTTTTATTTAAAGTATGATTCTGCGCAAATCAGTTAGGTTTGCAGCAACCTCAGTAGAGAATCTTGCACCTACCGCACCATCGATCACTCGGTGGTCGTAAGACAAGCTTAGCGGCACCATTAGGCGCGGCTCAAACTCTTTGCCATTCCACTTAGGCTTCATCTCAGACTTAGACACACCCAATATGGCGACTTCTGGGGCATTTACAATAGGCGTAAACGCCGTTCCGCCAATACCGCCTAGGCTAGAGATGGTGAATGTGCCACCCTGCATGTCAGCCGCTTTAAGCTTGCCTTCACGAGCCTTCTTAGATGTGTCGATAAGTTCTTGAGACAGCTGCTCAATACCTTTCTTATTCACGTCGCGAATAACAGGTACAACAAGGCCTCCCGGTGTTTCAACCGCAATACCAATGTTGATAAATTTCTTGATGATTAAGCTTTCACCATCCTCAGACAGCGATGAGTTAAACACCTCGTATTTCTCAAGGGCTTTCGCCACCGCTTTCATAACGAATACCAGTGGCGTGATCTTAAGACCAGACTTAATTTTTGCGTGGTAAGCGTTTTGCTCTTTACGGAATTCTTCAACGTCTGTGATATCTGCTTCGTCGAACTGGGTAACGTGCGGGATAGTCGCCCAGTTACGGTGTAAGAACGGACCAGAGATCTTCTGAATACGCGATAGCGGCTGCTCTTCAATTTCGCCAAACTTGCTGTGATCAACAGGTTTAACTGGCACGATTTGCAGTACGTTGTCGCCCACTGGCGCGCTGCCAGAAGCTGCTGCTGTGCGAGGTTTAGCAAGCTCGGCTTTCACATAGGCTTGAACGTCTTCTTTCAAGATACGATTTTTAGGGCCAGAGCCGCTAACTTGAGTGAGGTCTACACCAAACTCGCGAGCGATACGGCGAACCGAAGGTGAAGCATGTGCTTTCCCTGAATTCTTGGTTTCTGGCGCCGGAGGCACAGGAGAACGGCCTTGCGAGGCATCCTGCTGTGACTCTTGTTGAGTCTCTTCTTGCTTAGGCGCTTCAGCAGGCTTTTCAGCTGCACTTGAAGACGAGCCACCGCTGGTCTCTAGCTTAACAACCAAGGTGCCTTGCTTAACTTTGTCGCCCGTTTTGATAAAGACTTCTTTAATGGTACCTGCATGGGTTGAAGGCACATCCATGGTGGCTTTATCAGTTTCTAGCGTAATGAGACCGTCTTCTTTTTCAACGGTGTCGCCTACCGATACAAGCACATCGATAACGTCAACTTCACCGTCTTCACCGATATCCGGTACAGCAACTTCAATAGTTTCACTGCTTGAAGAAGCCGCAGGTGCAGAGTCTTGCTTCTCACTTTCTTGGGCAGCTGGAGCAGACGCCTCAGAAGACTCGCTTGAGGCCGATTCACTTGAAGACGAGCCTGAGCCGGCAACTTCAAGCTTGATCACTACCGTACCTTCTTTCACTTTATCGCCAGTGCTGATGAATACTTCTTTCACCGTACCTGCGTGTGTTGAAGGAACATCCATGGTCGCTTTATCGGTTTCAAGGGTAATTAGCCCATCTTCTTTTTCAATGGTGTCGCCCACTGAAACCAATACGTCGATGACGTCAACTTCGTCGTCAGAGCCAATATCTGGTACTGCAACCTCAATGACTTCGCTGCTGCCAGATGCAGCAGGTGCTGCCTCTGACTTGCTTTCTTCTTTTGGTGCTTCTTCTTGCTTTGGTGCATCTTCTTTAGAAGATTCTTCTGAAGATGATGATTCAGCGGCGCTGCCACTATCTCCACCAGCAACTTTCATTTCACCAATGACATCACCTTCTTTGATTTTATCGCCTACTGATACAGACAGGCTTACAATCTCACCTTCAAACGGTGCAGGGATGTCCATTGACGCTTTGTCACTTTCAACAGTAACAACGCCTTCATCTGCCTCAATGTTGTCGCCTACGGCAACACATAGCTCGATAACTTCAACTTCGTCACCGCCTACATCGGGTACGATAATCTTTTGAATATCTGACATATGTAAAATACCTTATCTGGCTTACGCGTAAAGTGGATTAAGTTTTTCAGCGTTAATTTCAAAACGCTTAATGGCTTCTGCTACCACTTTCTTCTCAACGTCACCGCGCTGAGCTAATTCGTAAAGTGATGCCACCACAATGTATGACGCATTAACTTCAAAGTGAGTACGCAAGTTTTCGCGGCTGTCGCTTCGACCGAAACCGTCTGTACCTAGACAACGGTATTCAGTGTCGATAAACGCACGTACTTGGTCTGAGTAGTTCTTCACATAGTCAGTGGCAGAAATCGCAGGACCTGCGTCTTTCGTAATTACCTGACCAATGTAAGGTACCTTTTGCTCGGCTTCTGGGTTTAGCATGTTCCAACGCGCTACGTCTTGACCTTCACGCGCTAGCTCGTTGAACGAGGTCACAGAGTAAACGTCAGAAGACACGTTGTAGTCGTCACATAGAATTTGTGCCGCTTTACGTACTTCGTTCAAGATAGTGCCCGAGCCCATCAGCTGCACATTAAGCTTACACTTGTCGTTTTCAACGCGCTCAAGCTTATAAATACCTTTAATAATCTTCTCTTCAATGCCCTCTTCTTCAGGCATTGCAGGGTGCTGATAGTTTTCGTTCATCAATGTCAGGTAATAGAAAATATTTTCGTTATTACCGTACATACGACGCAAGCCGTCTTGAATAATAACGGCTACTTCGTAACCGTATGTTGGATCGTAAGTAATACAGTTAGGAATAAGGTTCGCCTGAACGTGAGAGTGACCGTCCTGGTGCTGTAGACCTTCACCGTTAAGGGTTGTTCTACCTGCTGTAGCACCTAAAAGGAAACCACGAGCTTGGCTATCACCTGCTGCCCACGCTAAGTCACCAACACGTTGGAAACCGAACATTGAGTAGTAAATATAGAACGGAATAGTCGTCGCGTTGCACGTTGAGTAAGACGTACCCGACGCAACCCACGATGCCATTGCACCTAGCTCGTTAATACCTTCTTGGAGTACCTGACCTTTCTTATCTTCGCGATAGTAAGCGACTTGGTCGGCGTCCTGAGGCACGTATTTCTGACCTTCGTTGGCATAAATACCGACCTGACGGAACAAGCCTTCCATACCGAATGTGCGGGCTTCATCAGGAATAATTGGCACAATACGCTTACCAATTTTCTTGTCTTTCAGTAGCGCGTTAAGTACACGTACAAACGTCATCGTTGACGATACTTGACGGTCGCCTGAGCCTTTTAAGATAGCGTCGAATGCGCTTAGCTCAGGAATTTCAAGCCGCTCTTCAGCTTGCTCGCGGCGAGAAGGCAGGTAACCACCTAGTGCTTCACGACGCTCGCGAAGGTACTTCATTTCTTCACTGTCTTCGTCGAACTTGAAGTACGGCAGGTCAGCAATCTTGTCGTCTGCTACCGGAATATTGAAACGATCGCGGAACACTTTAATAGAGTCAACGTCCATTTTCTTAACGTTGTGCGCGACGTTTTGTGCTTCACCTGATGCACCTAGACCGAAACCTTTAACCGTTTTTGCAAGAATTACCGTTGGACGACCTTTCGTATCAATCGCTTTTTGGTAGGCTGCAAATACTTTAACTGGATCGTGACCACCACGGTTTAAGCGCCAGATATCGTCATCAGACATGTTAGCTACAAGTGCCGCTGTTTCAGGGTACTTGTTGAAGAAGTTTTCACGGGTGTATTTACCGCCCTTCGCTTTACAGTTCTGGTATTCACCGTCTACGGTTTCACCCATTAGCTGAATAAGCTTGCCAGATTTGTCGCGGGCAAGAAGCTCATCCCAATAACTACCCCAGATGACTTTCACTACTTCCCAGCCTGCGCCGCGGAACGTGCCTTCAAGTTCTTGGATAATTTTGCCGTTACCACGAACCGGGCCGTCTAGACGCTGAAGGTTACAGTTGATAACAAACGTTAGGTTATCTAGGCCTTCACGAGACGCAAGACCGATGGCACCCAAGCTTTCCGGCTCATCACACTCACCGTCACCCATGTAGCAGTATACGCGCTGACCTGAGCAGTCTTTAATACCGCGATTAGTGAGGTACTTAAGGAAACGTGCGGTATAGATAGCTTGAAGTGGACCAAGACCCATAGATACCGTTGGGAACTGCCAATAGTCTTTCATCAAGTGAGGATGCGGGTAAGACGATAGACCATCGCCTGCACACTCTTGACGGAAGTTGTTTAACTGCTCTTCAGTTAAGTTGCCCTCTATGTAAGAACGGGCATAAATACCGGGAGAAATATGGCCTTGAGCGAAAATAAAGTCGCCGCCTTGGTTTTCGTTAGGCGCTTTAAAGAAATGATTAAAACCTACATCGTAAAGCATAGCGGATGATGCAAAGCTACCAATGTGGCCACCAAGCTCCAGGTCTTTTTTCGATGCACGCAATACGATCATCAATGCGTTCCAGCGAATAGCGGCACGGATGCGCGCTTCAATGGTCAAGTCGCCAGGCATTTTTGGCTCTTGTGCTGCTGGAATTGTATTGATGTAGGCAGTGGTAGCGTCATACGGTAAATGCGCTCCGCTGCGACGTGCTTTATCAATAAGTTTTTCGAGTAAATAATGAGCGCGTTCTACGCCTTCCTCTTCTAAAACCGACTCAAGCGCATCAATCCACTCTTTAGTTTCTTGAGGATCTACATCTTGGTGCATCATATCAGACATGGTGCCATCCTATTTTTTGCTTATATAGAAAATCCCCCCTTAGCATTGCCTCTAATCATCAAGGCGCTAAAAGAAGGAAAACTAAATTACGTTGTACTCACAGTGACCCAATCTGGCTCACCTGCTTTTGCAGTGGCACAGGAAAAACCTGACCGGCCTCTGCGAATGAATAGCTATCTAGCCCTTGCTGTCTAAACCGCAAACGTTGACTAAATGACTAAATCTCTAATCGTCGTAATGCGCGCTGAACGCGGGTATCACGTTGATTAATGGTTAATAGCGTTTTTTCAATAAACGCCAAATGGGTGTTACATGCCTGACGCGCAGCCTCTGGGTCGCGAGAAGCAATGGCTTCTACAATTTCACGACGCTGCTTAGCAATGTCCGCTACCGCTTCAGGGTGTGCAGCCAGCATGTCTAAATTTCGTTCGATGTTGTCAACCAACATACTTTGCATAGTGCTCATTACGTGAAGCAGCACCATATTGTGTGACGCTCTCGCCATAATGATGTAAAACTGCCCAAGCGCTTCTGCTTGCGCACGTTTACTCTCGTCAGCTTTGGGCGTTGGCAAATCATTCAATGCTTGTTTCAACGCATTGTAATCTTCAGGCTGACCACGCAGTGCCGCGTAATATGCTGACATACCTTCAAGCGCATGACGAAACTCAAGCAAGTCAAACTGTGTTTCCGGACGCTGGCTCACCAAATCCATCAACGGATCTTTCATCGCCGCATTTAGGTTGCGATTAACAAACGTGCCACCACCTTGTTTTCGCTCAACCAACCCCCGCGCCTGTAAATTACCAATAGCCTCTCGTAAAGAAGGACGAGACACATCAAATTCAAGCGCGAGTTCTCTCTCTGGCGGTAACTTTTGACCTGCCAATAGCGTACCGTCGAGTATCATTGACTCGAGTTGCTCGGTGATTACATCAGAGAGTTTTTTTCGCTGCTGTCGCATGCGTTGAACGTATCCTTCAATTTAAACCAGCGCTGATATAACAGCAGTGAATGTAAAAAATAATCAGAGATAATTTAATTACAGACACAATTGGTAATACCATTTTACCTATCTAGTTTAAGGCAGATCGATTTCGAGGTAAATACTCCAAAGCATAGCAAAGACGCTAGGTTTTGCTGCGTGTTAAGCTTTATTATTGAAATTGTTAAGAAAAGAGCAGCAATCAAAACTGGTCTGATGAGGAGGAAGGGGTGTAAAATAAGATGCAAAGCGATTGATCTGTCTACAATTAATAAACAGACCAAAAGCTGAGAGGTGAGTAAATGTTAAAAATAATGATTATGCGAGGCTACCGACGAGCGTAAGCGCCGATGTAATAACAAGCAGAAAAATAACATTACGCTTTGCTAACTTGACCAGCACTTTAGGCTCTACTGACGCATTTTCCGTCTGCAATTGCTGTTCTTCCGGGGTGAGCATCTCCGCTTGGGATGAGATTTGAGTAAGCACATCGTACGCAGACACATCAAACTTTAGCGCATATTTCAGCCACTCAGGCAGAGCACGAGAAAAGTGCCCCATCATCAACATACCGAAGGCAGTTACGCGTACAGGAATGTAATCAAGGGCAAACATCAGCCTTCCAGCCGCGTCTTTCAAAGGATGATTAGCCTCACATAGTGCTTCTGTAGAGCTTCTGCTCAGACTGTAAAATAAGGCGCCCGGCGCACCAAACGCTATAAACCAAAGCATGACTGCTGCGTAGTGTTGATAGTTTAGCCAAGTTAAATGTTGGCCAAAGCTCTTGCCTTCTGCGCCTGCAGTGCCGTCGCTGTCTACCTGACTTGCGCAATGTCCTAGTTGGTCGGTGTACATACTGCAGGCCTGTAGGTCTCCCCGCTCTGCTGCATTTAAAAAGTTTTTATAGGTTGCCCGTAATACAGGGCAGCCGATGCAGACAAACAATACAATGCTCTGCTCGATAAAAGTGAGAAATGCACCAAGTACCCAATACTCAACGACACCCAACAGTGCAGCAGGAAGTAATAGGAAGAAATAAAAAGTGGCGGTAGAGGCTTTTTCATTCCCCCCTTCACTTTCTTGAAACTGCATTAAGCCTTTATCTTGAAGAAAAGCGCGATATTGACCGGCATATTTTTCTATATGCCAGTTCGGTGTCTTTGTTATCAGCCGCTCTAGGCTGAGAACTAACAGCAAACTCATTAACATCATAGGTATTGCGTTTCCTTTTTTTAGCGGCCCAGATTATTTAATTATTTAAACCCTGAAACACGCATTCTATATCTTGCCCAATCAAAAGACTCACCAGGGTCAGTTTTACGCCCCGGCGCGATATCATTATGACCTACGATACGCCCTAAAGTGATCCGAGGATAGTGTCTTATAATAAAATCCGTAAGTTCACCAAGCGCTTTATACTGGGCGTCGGTATAAGGCAGAGTATCAGTCCCTTCAAGTTCGATACCTATCGCATTGTCGTTACAGCGACTGCGCCCTTGAAATGAAGACAAACCTGCATGCCATGCGCGCTGCTCAAACGGCACAAACTGCTCCACTTCACCGGTACGGTAAATCACGCAGTGAGCGGAGACCCGCAGCCCCGCAATTTCTTTATAAAAAGGATGTTCATCCGGATTGAGCGTACCGGTAAACAATTGACGAATACCCGACGTACCAAACTGTGAAGGTGGAAGTGAAATATTGTGTATAACTAATAAGCTGACATCTGTGGTGTCAGGACGCGCATCAAAATGCGGACTTGGGATGTAGCGCGCTTTATTGTAGAGCATCATAGTTTTTGCTTCGATATTTGATTTTCTGCGTTGTAGCCTACATTGTATATGGATATGAGTGTATAGGGCTATATATGTTACTTTCCAGTAGTTTACTCGCGTACATTAGCGTGCAGGCTGTGCGTAAGCACTGCGCATCACTATCGAAAAAAGGTTAAAGCATGAATGAACAACAAGACCCGACGACGTCAACGGGCAAATGGATGGTTGCGCTTGCGTGGATTTGCGGCTTTGGGCTTTTAGTTTTTGTCTTCTCCGATCTGTTAGAAAAGCAAATAAACCCAAATAGTGAGCCGACATCTGAGCGTATTGGCTCGCAAACTGAGGTTCGTCTTAAGCAAAATCGCCAAGGCCATTACGTCACCACGGGCTATATTAACGGTGAGGAAGTGGTATTTCTTGTTGATACTGGTGCAACCGATGTGGCCGTCCCCGCTCACTTGGCCAATAGACTTCAACTTAAAGCCGGTCGCGAGGGGTTAGCGAGTACAGCTAACGGCGTAGTTCGGGTGGCCGAATCAACGATTGATACTTTGCGTATTGGTGAGATTGTGGTGCGCGATGTAAAAGCAAATTTAAATCCCGGCATGCAAGATGACCATATCTTGCTTGGAATGAGCGTTCTTCGCCAATTAGAGTTTACTCAGCGCGGAGATTGGTTAATATTGCGTACCCTTTAAGTAGACCATAGCACAGATCATAGCGATGAAGATGACATCACCAGACATGTGCGCGATTCGAGAGCAAGTATCGAACGCGCTTATTGAAGATCTTGGCGGCGAGTTGAATGCCGCAAATGACATTACCGCGAACCTAATAGATGAGAACGTTAACGCAAAAGCTACCATCATTACCCGCGAGCCCTGCGTTATATGCGGTATCGCATGGGCAAATCAAGCCTTTGCGCTTATTGACGAGACGGTATCGCTGACTTGGCATGTTGAAGATGGCGAGCAGGTTGATGCCAACACCGTACTGGTGAGTATAGAAGGTTCTGCTCGCGCTATACTCACTGCAGAGCGTACAGCGCTTAACTTTCTGCAGACTCTGTCAGCCACGGCTACCGTGACCGCTTTTTACGCCAAGTTCTTAGAAGGCTCGCACACCAAAATTCTAGACACACGTAAAACCTTGCCAGGCCTTCGCTATGCACAGAAATACGCAGTGCGCTGTGGCGGCGGTAAGAACCATCGTGTTGGTCTTTTTGACG
Organism: Alteromonas sp. KUL106; assembly: GCF_009811415.1. Classification (GTDB taxonomy): domain Bacteria; phylum Pseudomonadota; class Gammaproteobacteria; order Enterobacterales; family Alteromonadaceae; genus Alteromonas. The sequence goes on from NZ_BLIG01000001.1 coordinate 305,417, forward strand.
CGTTTTTGATAAAAGAAAACCACATATTTTCTTGTGGTGATATTCAAAAAGCTGTTAGTCGAGCAAAAGCGATGATGCCAGGCAAACCTGTTGAAGTAGAGGTTGAGAACTTAGAAGAACTTGAACAAGCCCTTTCAGCGGGTGCCGATATCGTTATGTTAGATAATTTTTCTAACGAACAGATCCAACAGGCAGTAGCGCTTAACAATGGCCAATGTAAACTAGAAGTATCAGGGAACATTACTGATGAGCGACTAGCATCGCTTGCCAAGCTTGGCGTGGACTATATTTCGTCTGGTGCATTAACCAAACATGTTCAGGCAATTGACTTGTCTCTGCGTATTAATTTGTCATAGCAAATCAAGTGAGTGACAACGTGTTTTTTGGTGATATAAGCGGCATTACTTCGGTCATCAACACCATATGAAAGCGTGAATTGTCGTATCGCACGCGATACCACAATTCACGCCTACCTTTAGTTTTTTCTCTTTAATGTTCTCTGTGTATAGATGAATATACGTAGTTAAGTCATTAAGATTTATACGAAAGTTCAAGCACACAGGCCTGCCATGGCGCACCGAACCATGTCATACTGCAAAAGCTAGACATACGTATAGTTGCCTATACTTGTCAGTGACAAATAAAATTCTATACTGAGTATCAAGTACCAGGGGCGTTGAAATGGACGACTCGGGTATAAACGTCAATTTGAATTTGATTTAACTTAGCGTGTTATACACGTCCCGGAGAAAAACCATGATGAACATGAATACAAAAAACCAAAAGGGTTTCACCCTAATCGAACTAATGATTGTTGTTGCAATCATCGGTATCCTTGCAGCAATCGCATTGCCTGCTTACCAGAACTACACGCAAAAAGCGAAGTTTACTGAAGTAACTAACGCTACGGCAGCAGCAAAAACTGCAGTTGAGATTTGCGCACAAACTGTCGACGCTACGCTAGCAGCATGTGACGGCGGTACAAGCGGTGTTCCAGCAGACGTAACACAATCTGCAACAGTTGTTGGTGTTACTACACTGAATGGTGTAATCGAAGCTGAAGCTTCTGGAAACTCTGGTGTTACTGATGGCACAAACCCTGCTACTTATACACTTACTCCTACAGTAACCGACGGCCGCGTTACTTGGGCTGCAGCATGCGTACCAACAACGCTTTGCTAATGAAAAGCGCGTACACCAATAAAAGAAAAACCCAGTGTTGTAACTGGGTTTTTTGTTTAATTTCACTTTGGATATTACAAAATGGCTAAGGCGGCTTCGGTATTCACATGGCAAGGAAAAGATCGGCACGGTCAAGCCCGTAAAGGCGAAATTTCCGCTACATCGCTCTCAGAAGCAAAAAACCTGCTTCGACGCCAAGGTATTTCAGCAAATAAGGTAAAGAAGCTTGCTAAGCCTTTATTCGGTGGTGCCAAGAAGATAAAACCTGGAGATATTTCCGTTATATCTCGTCAAATAGCCACTATGCTTGCGGCTGGAGTTACGCTGATTCAGTCTTTAGACATGATCGCGCAGGGCCATACGAACCCCCTTATGCGTAAGCTGCTTGGGGAAATTACCGAAGAAGTTAAATCAGGTAACCCACTCTCATCAGCACTCAGAAAACACCCCCTTTATTTTGACGACCTATATTGCGACTTGGTGTATACCGGCGAGCAGTCGGGCGCCCTTGAAACTATCTATGACCGAATTGCTACTTATAAGGAAAAGGCCGAAGCACTAAAATCAAAAATCAAAAAAGCGATGTTCTACCCTATTGCGGTTTTGGTTGTTGCTTTTATTGTTACGACTATCCTTCTTATTTTTGTTGTTCCTCAGTTTGAGGAAATCTTTAGTAGCTTTGGCGCTGAACTCCCTGCGTTTACTGTATTTGTACTGGGAATATCCCGTTTTGTGCAGGACTACGGTATCTTTATCGCCATGGGCCTTGCTGCCGCCGGCTTTATGTTTGTGCGAGCCCATAGACGCAGTCAAAAGCTGCGCGATACGGTCGACCGTAATATTTTAAAAATTCCGGTTATCGGAGAAATACTTAAAAAAGCCAGTATCGCCCGCTTTACCCGCACCCTGGCCACTACCTTCGCCGCGGGCGTACCGCTTATCGGTGCTCTAGAATCTGCCGCGGGTGCATCGGGTAATGCTGTTTATCGCGATGCCATTTTGTATATACGTAAAGAAGTAGCGGGCGGTATGCCTATGCACGTGGCCATGCGCGCAACCCAAGTATTCCCGGATATGGTGACCCAAATGATTGCTATCGGTGAAGAGTCGGGCGCGGTTGACGAGATGCTAAGTAAAATAGCCACCATTTATGAAGCTGAGGTTGATGATATGGTCGACGGGTTAACCAGCTTGCTTGAACCTATGATCATGGCTGTACTCGGTGTAGTTATCGGCGGCTTGATTGTGGCCATGTACTTACCTATATTCGAAATGGGTAACGTGGTATAACTTATTCAGTATATTAGCTTTAAGTGCACCGCTTTGATGTCATCAGGGCGCCTTAAAACGGCGCTTTGATGTAAACTTAAAGATGATAAACTCAAAGCCACGCCCGTTTTCGACCATTAATAAAATTAAAAGAACTGCACTTCATGGACGCCATAATAACGCTTAGCCAGCTCTACCCCGCTATTTTCTATTGCCTTGTTTTTCTTGTAAGCCTAATGGTGGGCAGCTTTTTAAATGTAGTAATTCACCGTTTGCCTATCATGATGGAGCGCAGCTGGCAGCAAGAGTATGAAAGCTATTTTAGCGATAGCGAAAATGATGGTATTTCTACACCTTCTAATAATAAATCAACCACGCCGGACGAGCCTTTTAACCTTGTTAAGCCTGACAGCACCTGCCCAAGCTGCGGCCACAAAATTCGCGCATGGGAGAACATACCTGTTATCAGCTACCTGTTTCTCAAAGGCAAATGTGCAAAATGCAAAACCGGCATTTCTATTCGCTACCCACTTGTTGAACTTTTCACTGCGCTGGCCTGTACATTTGCGGCCTATCAGTTTGGCGTTACGTCCCAAGCGCTTTGGGCTGTTGCATTTACTTATGTACTGGTGGCACTCCTTTTCATCGATTTAGACAAAATGTTATTGCCCGACCAGCTTACGCTTCCTTTACTTTGGCTAGGGCTGCTATTAAGTACGCAAAACATCTTTGTTGGTACTACCGATGCTATTATCGGCGCGGCGGCAGGATATCTAAGTTTATGGTCGGTGTATTGGCTGTTTAAACTTGTTACGGGCAAGGAAGGCATGGGGTACGGCGACTTTAAACTGCTTGCAGCACTTGGGGCGTATACTGGTTGGCAGGGTCTACCTGTCATTATTTTGCTTTCTTCATTTGTTGGTGCTATCGCTGGCATACTCATTATGGTTATTCAGAATAAAGGCAAATCGTTAGCGATTCCTTTTGGCCCCTATTTAGCTGTAGCGGGCTGGCTGACTCTGCTTTTTAAAGATGAAATTATCACTACCTATCTGAATATTGTGCTTTAAAATTAAGTAATGCTTTAACTACAAGGCTTAATGGTTATGGATAAACAACAGGCGTTCGTCGTAGGCCTGACCGGCGGTATAGGAAGTGGTAAATCAGCCGCAACAGCATGCTTTGAAAAACTGGGTATCGACATTGTAGACGCGGACGAAGTAGCGCGGGATGTGGTTGCGCCAGGCTCTCAAGGTTTGAAAGAGATAGCAAACCGCTTTGGAGATGGCATTTTACTGGAAGATGGAAACCTTAATCGCGCAATTCTTCGCGAAAAAGTGTTTGCTGACGACGTTGAGAAACACTGGCTGAACAACTTACTTCACCCCCTCATCCGCTTGCGCATGCAGTACCTCATTGGTGAATCGACCAGCCCTTACTGCATTTTATCTGTGCCCCTACTTGTTGAAAACAAGCTGACGGAAATGTGTAACTACGTTATTGTGGTTGACTGTCCGGAAGCAATGCAGCTTGAACGCGCGCTTAAACGTGATGGCAGCACGGAGCAAACCATAAGAAACATCATGGCGTCTCAAGCCACACGAGAAGAGCGCATTAAAGCAGCCGATACGGTTTTAGATAACAGTACAACATTATCTGCCCTTTCTACACAAATTACAGACCTCCATAACACCCTGTTGGCATTATCATCTGGCTAAGTTTTATATAGCGCGATCCCCCTAAGAATTAGAGGGTAATGGCCGTTTTTGAAACTTTTTTGAACAAAAAACGTCAAATAAAAAATTTGTCGTACAAGTGTGCTTGGCTTAAACGCGTTGATGCTTTAGGCTTATCGCTGTTAAGTTTCAATTTTGGCGAGCGTCGCGTGCCAATTCTTCACGTCAATGGGTTTTAAGGGGTTTCATGGGTAACGCTGTTTTCGAATTTCCATTAAAGGAAAAAGTACGTAACTATCTACGTGTTGAGCAGCTGCTTGGACAACTTAAGATCACTGCAAAATCTGAGCATACCCATTTGCAGCTCGTTTTCTTTGAACAGCTTTTTGAGCTTCTTGATTTAATTGAACGATTAGACTTGCGCTCTGACTTGACTAAAGACCTTGACGCTCATGAGAAGAACTTGGTCTATTGGTCAAAGCATCCCAAAATTGATAGCACTGCGTTAGAACAAGCGCTAAAGACAGTACTTACCCTTAAGCAAAAGCTTAAAACAGATCGTCGGTTTGGCAGTGCGCTGAAGGATGACAAACTGCTAAGCGCTATTCGTCAGCGTTTTGCTATTCCCGGTGGCGCGTGTAGTTTCGACTTACCCAATTTGCACTTTTGGTTGCAGCAACCGTTAGAGCATCGCCAAACAGAAATAGCGCAATGGCTTGAAACGCTGGGCCTATTAGACGATGCCATTGCAGTCAGCCTCTCATTTATACGAGAGCGCGGTCAGTTTGTTGACGTCGTTGCTGATAACGGTTTTTACCAAGGCGCAGCAGAAGACAAAAACGAACTCATTCGGGTGAAATGTAGCGTGGATGAGGGTTATTACCCCACATTAAGCGGCAATAAATACCGGTATGCACTGCGCTTTATGTTGTTCTCGCCACAAGAAGGTCACACTGGCGCAGTGGAAAGCAGTATTCAGTTTCGCTTAGCAGCCTGCTAAACTTCAACTCTATTCAATATTTTTCGTCTTCGGTATGCCTATGGTACCGGTAAGACGTATTTCACTGGAGTCTATTATGGAAGTGAAATGCCCTATTTGCGCCAAACAAGTGGTTTGGGCACCAACAAGTGAGTACCGCCCTTTTTGCAGTAAGAAATGTCAGCTTATCGACTTAGGTGAGTGGGCTGCAGAGGACAGAAAAATTGCCGGTAAGCCTGCAGAAGACGCAACGCCTAAACATATCGATGTTGAAGAAATCGAGGCAATGTTAGCGCAACAATCTGACGACTTTTTTAAACACTAAGCTAAGTTTGTCGTATTTTCCCCAACAATAATCGACGCGTATTTGAGTAAATTCATTTTCGAACGTATTTTAGTGACACTCTTGCTGGTGTAGTATCAAACTGTCGTGTATCGAATTCTATGATACCTTCGATATCAAGCAATCGCGCGGCGGGTCGTTGCTTTAGCTCATCTAAAAACTAAAAAACGTGTATTCAATGCACTGCCTGTCGCCTCCTCAGACTCGTAAAAAAAGGAACATGAATGTTTAACTCTATCGCGCTTGTTGGTGGTACTCATGGTAATGAGACCAGTGGTATTCAGCTTATTCGAAATTGGCAACAGTTTGGATTGCCCACGCGATTTAATGAGCTAAATGTTTCATTGACGATTGCTAACGAAGCGGCCCTTCAAGCGAACGTACGCTTCGTAGAAGAAGATTTGAACCGACAGTTTACCCTAGAGCGCTTAGCCGGCAATAACCCAGCCAAAGAAGCGGTGCTTGCCAAATTACTTAATGAAAAGTTCGGTCCAAAAGGCAATTCAAACACCGACTTCGTCATTGATATTCATAACACTACCAGCGAGATGGGTGCCACACTTATTATTCTGGAAGCGGATGAATTCCACGTTCAGCTGGCACGGTTCGTTAAGCAGCAAATGCCTGAAGCGAATATTTTGGTGGAAGACGAGAAACCTTATCTCGAGCACGGTTACTTATGTACTACCGGTAAGAAAGGCGTGATGATTGAAGTGGGCGGTCAGCCTCAGGGCGTGCTAAGAGAAGATGTATACCTTTTAACACAAACTATGGCTGAAGCCATTTTAGATTTTTGTGTCGCCTACAACAATAATGAAATAGAGATAGACGCATTGCCTGCGTGTGAGGCTTTTCGCCTAGGTGAGAACGTGGGTTTTCCACTCGATGAAAATGGTAAGCGCACCGCTATGATCCATCATTCATTGCAAGACAATGACTTTAAGCCCTTACTACCAGGTTCGCCTATGTTTAGAACCTTTGACGGGAAAGATATCCTGTGGGAAGGCGAAAAAGAAATCTACCCTCATTTTATCAATGAGGCCGCGTATTTTAAATTAGACGTGGCGTTTGCTACATCTGAACGTATTGAGTTATAGGCCTTTTTGTAGGGGAGAAGAACTCGTTATTCAGTTTCTCTTCTATTTGGTGAACTTTGCCAGTCCGCATAGATAATTACCCACTCAGCGAGAGTTAAAATGTTCTAATCGCGGCGTGTTACCGCAGGTAATAGTGGCTCTACATCGAGGTGGCACAACAAAGAGTAAGGACGTTTTAAACAAAAATGGCCACATCTTGATGAAGTGGCCATTTTTTATTTCTGCAGTGCACGAATAATTGGAACGTTGGCTTCCGGAAAATCAGCGGGGTCGAGCGCTTTCACGTTGACCCAGCGAGATGCTTGACCTTCTTTGCCATGAGGCTCACCAATAAAATCATTCACACGGTGAACGTCTAGCTTAACTTGCTTATCGCCGTAATCATGGGTTATCACTATCACCGGCTCACTGTGGTTTACGCTAATCCCCACCTCTTCAGCAAGCTCACGCTTTAATGCTTGAAGCACGGTTTCACCCTCTTCCACTTTACCACCAGGAAATTCCCACTTCCCGCCCTGATGGACATTGTCGGGGCGAAGGGTAATAAATATTTCATCGCTGCGGGCGATAACGCCCACTGCAACATGTACCACTTTCATTACTTAAGTTTGCCGTGACACTGCTTATACTTTTTACCCGAACCACATGGGCATGGGTCGTTACGGCCTACTTTAGCGCCTTCGCGAACTTGTGGACGTACTCTGTCACTGGCTTGTTCTGGCGCAGCATTCGCTTCTTCATGCTCAAAGTTTTTAGGCACATTGTCTGCTTGACGACGCTGCTCTTCCACTTTTTGCACATCTTCTTCGGCTTGTACCTTAACGCGGGCAAGGATAGTGATAACCTCGACCTTCAAGGCTTCCAACATCTGCGAGAACAAGGCAAACGACTCACGCTTATACTCCTGCTTAGGATTTTTTTGCGCGTAGCCACGTAAATGAATACCTTGACGCAAATGATCCATTGCCGCCAAATGCTCTTTCCAGTGACTATCTAGGTTCTGAAGCATCACCGCTTTTTCAAACTGGCGCAGCACTTGTTCACCCACAACGGCTTCTTTCTTTTTATAAGCCTCAACCACTTCGCCTAAAATGCGCTCGCGCAGCTTCTCTTCGTAAAGCTTGTCGTCATTTTCAAGCCAGGTTTTGATTGGTAAATCTACGGCAAAATCCGCACGCATACGTTCTTCAAGACCGCTCACATCCCACATTTCTTCAAGTGATTGTGGCGGGATATATTCATCAACAACGGTTGAAATAACGTCTTCGCGAATAGCCGCGATGGTCTCGCTAATATCGCCTTCATCAAGAAGCTCGTTACGCTGTTCGTAGATAACTTTACGCTGATCGTTTGCTACGTCATCGTACTCAAGTAATTGCTTACGAATATCGAAGTTTCGACCTTCTACCTTACGCTGTGCATTCTCGATAGCACGGGTAACCCATGGATGCTCAATAGCTTCACCGCGCTCCATACCCAAACGCTTCATCATGTTGCCCATTTTTTCAGAGGCAAAAATACGCATTAGTGCATCGTCTAATGATAAATAGAAACGGCTCGAACCTGGGTCACCCTGACGGCCTGAACGACCACGAAGCTGGTTATCAATTCGGCGAGATTCGTGACGTTCTGTACCAATAATGTGTAAACCGCCCGAGGCAAGCACAGCGTCGTGGCTTTCTTTCCACTCTGCTTTGATTTTCTCAATTTGTGCTTCAGTTGGGTTTTCAATCTTCTCAACTTCTGCCTGCCAATTACCACCTAATACGATATCAGTACCGCGACCTGCCATGTTAGTCGCAATGGTAACCGCACCAGGCTTACCTGCTTGGGCAACGATGTCTGCTTCGTGTTCGTGGAACTTAGCGTTTAGTACCTTGTGAGGAATCTTTGATTTCTTAAGAATACGAGAGATGAGTTCTGAGTTTTCGATAGACACCGTACCAACAAGTGTAGGCTGCCCGCGCTTAACGCAATCTTTGATGTCTTCAACGATGGCTTCATATTTTTCCTCAGCAGTGAGGTAGATAAGGTCAGCCATGTCTTTACGCTGCATAGGGCGGTTCGTTGGGATAACGACCGTCTCCAAACCGTAAATATGGTTAAATTCGAAAGCTTCTGTATCAGCAGTACCGGTCATACCCGCAAGCTTGTTGTACAAGCGGAAATAATTCTGGAACGTGATTGATGCAAGGGTTTGGTTTTCGTTTTGAATTCGAACACCTTCCTTTGCCTCTATTGCCTGATGCAAACCTTCAGACCAACGACGGCCTTCCATTGTACGACCGGTGTGTTCATCAACAATAACAATTTGGTCTTCTTTAACAATGTAGTCTACGTCTTTGGCAAATAACTTGTGCGCGCGAAGTGCGGCATTGATATGGTGAAGCAATGAAATATTGCCAGCAGCAAACAACGACTCACCTTCTGGCAGCATGCCCTCTTCATGAAGGATTTCTTCCACATGAATTTGCCCGCGCTCGGTAAGGTGAATTTGCTTTGCTTTAAGATCGATTGTGTAATCGCCATCGCCTTCTTGGCCTTCTTCATCTTCCTTTTCCTGCTGAACAAGCTTAGGAATAATGACGTTGATACGGCGATACAACTCTGAACTATCTTCAGCCTGACCAGAAATGATAAGTGGCGTGCGAGCCTCATCGATAAGAATTGAGTCAACCTCATCCACCACGGCATAGTTTAGCGGGCGCTGAACGCGATCTTGCGGGCTAAATGCCATGTTGTCCCGAAGGTAGTCGAAGCCAAATTCGTTGTTGGTACCGTAAGTAATGTCCGCTTGATAAGCTTCACGCTTTTGCTGTGGCGACATGCCGGGCACGTTACATCCAACGCGCATACCAAGGAAGGTAAATAACTGGTTACTCCACTCAGCGTCACGGCGAGCAAGGTAATCGTTCACAGTAACAACATGAACGCCTTTGCCAGAGAGTGCATTCAGGTAAGTCGGTAAGGTAGCCGTTAAGGTTTTCCCTTCACCGGTACGCATTTCAGAAATTTTACCTTCATGTAATACTTGTCCGCCAAGCATCTGGACGTCGAAGTGACGCATGCCGTATACCCGTTTACTCGCTTCACGCACCGTCGCGAATGCTTCAACAAGAATATCATCTAGGCTTTCACCCTTTTCAATGCGCGCCTTAAACTCGTCGGTTTTAGCCTTTAGCGCCTCATCGGAAAGCTTTTCAAATTCTGCTTCCAGTGCATTAATGGCATCTACGTTTTTGCGTAATTTTTTTAATAGTCGGTCGTTTCTGCTACCGAATACTTTTCGAAGGATGCTTGAAAACATTAGCTTTTTTATTCCACTACTTGTCGAGGCGCCGCACATCGTGCACAGCTAAATTAAACGTATAAAACACTGCCCAAATATAGGGTGTTTTGCGATGTTCTAAAATTATGCTTCGCCGTTATCAATGACTTTAATTAATAAAGGCATTGTTAACGTGAACTACCTGGCTGCTACCTATGTCTACTTTTTGTAAACGAAGGGTAGAGGATCGACTTGTTTTCCGTTTCTTATTACTTCGTAGTGTACGTGAACGCCGGTTGAACGCCCGGTGTTACCCATTTTAGCGATAGGTTCCCCTTTGGTCACCACATCGCCTATTGAAACAGTAAGGGTGTCGTTGTGCCCATATCGGGTAACAAAGCCATCACCGTGATCAATTTCTACTAGTTGGCCATAGCCGTAGCGCTCACCTGCCCAGGTCACAATACCCGCAGCAGTTGCCACCACGTTTTCCCCTGCTTTACCCGCGAAGTCTAGCCCTTTATGCATAGTAGGTTCGCCGGTAAACGGGTCAGCCCGCATACCATAATAAGAAGACAACCACCCCGACTCTATCGGACGACCAGATAATTGGCTCTGTTCGTTGATATGGTGACCCCGAACCAAACTTTCAAGCATAGACAGCTGTTGAGACTTCAAATCGAGAGATTGCTCTAGCTTGGCTATTTCATGAAGGATGGGATCGTCTTGAAGGTTATCCGGTATCGATACCGGTACGAAAGCGTCCAGGTCAGCCGCTGACATACCTAATTCTGTTGCTATTTGCTTGCTCTTTTCATCAAGTAGCGTGGTCTGAGCCGATAATTCTGCTACATGAGAAAGCAAAGCTTTTAATTTTACTGTGGTTTGTTGTTTAAGCGTTTCAACGTCTTTCTGTTTTTCGCTGACTTCAGTTTGCGCTAGGCGTACCCGCGCAATGTCTTCTGATACAGACTCGGTTGAACGACTCGACACCAGCATAAAAATAGAAGAGAGTACAGTTGCACTCACAAGCGTACGGACACTAATGCTGTGCCTGTAGCGTTTATTTTTACCTGCCAGTGTAATTGTTAATTTCATACCACGAAGAATGTTGCTGTTTCACGCCAATGCAAATGTATTTTTAGACCTAGGCAGCACCTTTGACCGATTATTTTTTTGTCGCTTGGGTGAAATTTATATTAATTATTTGGCTACTGTATCATTTATTTCAGTAATTGCCATATGAAAAAAGCCGCCCGTTTGGCGGCTTTTCTAAATTATTACGCTAACGCCGGTTGAGCATAGCGAATTGGCGCTGTTTCTTGAGAGTCGTAGGTCACAAACTCCCAACACTCTTTTTGAGCAAGAACAGCGTTTAATAGCTTGTTGTTCAGACCGTGGCCTGTTTTGTATGCGCGCAACTCGCCAATTAGACTGTGGCCGCCAAGGTATAAATCTCCAATAGCGTCAAGGATCTTATGTTTTAAGAATTCGTCATCGTAGCGCAACCCTTCAGGGTTAAGCACGCGGAATTCATCTAGCGCCACCGCATTTTCCATGCTTCCACCTAACGCTAGATTATTCGCATTCATATATTCTAAATCGCGCATAAAACCGAAGGTACGGGCACGACTGACTTCATTAACATACGAGCATGAATCAAAATCCATCACCATATGCTGACGTGTTTGACTGATCACTGGGTGGTCAAAGTCAATTTGGAAATCAACGCGGAAACCATCGTAAGGCACTAATTCGGCCCACTTATCACCATCTTCTACACGAACTGGCTTTTTAATACGGATAAATTGCTTGGGCGCGTTTAGTTCTTCGATACCAGCAGATTGAAGTAAGAATACGAACGGGCTAGCACTTCCGTCCATAATTGGAAGCTCGTTACTGTCTACTTCAACAATAATGTTATCAATACCTAAACCCGCTAACGCAGACGCCAGGTGCTCTACCGTTTGGATAGTTACACCGTCTTCATTATTAAGACACGTACACAGCATGGTATTACCCACCGCGTTTGCACGCGAAGGTATGTCGACATGTGGTTCAAGGTCAACACGCCTAAACACGATACCCGTGTTTGCTGGCGCAGGTCGGAGAGTCATTGTGACCTTTTCCCCTTTATGAAGCCCAATTCCGGTCTCTTGTACCGATTGCTTGATTGTACGTTGTCTAATCATCTGCTTAAGCTTTTACCTTTTAAAAAAGCGGGCGCGAATTATAGTGAGTTATCACTCACATGTCAAAAAACAGCCTATCTGACGGATTTTACTCTGTCAGATTACGCATTTTTTGACGCTTTCACGCGAATTTTTCACGTTATGTAAGTCCACCTTATTCAATAAGACAGCACAAACGTAAAATAATTCCCTTCACTTTCAGGCAGCTAAATTAATCTGCCTGTTTGCGAAGAAACGCTGGAATGTCTAGATACTCCAGGTCGTTGTCTGGCTGTGCACTGTCATCTGCTTTAAGCGCTTGGTTGCCTTCTGTACCACCCACTGCTGAACGCGGTTCACTTGAATGTGAACTGCCGTATTCTCTAGCAGGTGTTGTCAGACGAGAACCTTCAGAACTGACCAAAGAAATATCAGGCTTTCGCTCTGCGCCAATACCCGTCGCTACAACGGTAACGCGAAGCTCATCTGTCATTTCCATGTCAATAACTGTACCCACAACTACGGTCGCGTTTTCTGATGCGAATGCTTTCACTGCGTTACCCACAGTTTCAAACTCATCGATAGCAAAGTCCGGGCCCGCCGTAATATTAACAAGGATACCGCGCGCACCTGACAAGTCGATGTCTTCAAGAAGCGGACTCGCAATCGCTGATTCAGCGGCCTCTTCAGCACGGTCTGGACCGCTTGCTGCACCACTGCCCATCATGGCTTTACCCATTTCAGACATTACCGTTCTTACGTCCGCAAAGTCGACGTTGATCAAACCAGGGCGAGTGATTAGCTCAGCAATGCCTTGTACAGCGCCGCGTAACACGTCGTTGGCTGCACTGAACGCTTGAAGAAGCGGTGTGCCCGGCCCCATTACTTTCAACAACTTTTCGTTAGGAATAGTAATTAATGAATCGACATTATTAGCAAGCTCTACAATGCCTTGTTCGGCAAATGAAGTACGCTTTTTACCTTCAAATGGAAACGGCTTGGTTACCACAGCGACTGTAAGAATGCCCATTTCACGAGCAATCTTCGCTACTTCTGGGGCAGCACCCGTACCTGTACCACCGCCCATACCGGCTGTGATAAATACCATATCTGCACCGTCTAGTGCCTGACGAATGGTTTCCCTGTCTTCTTGTGCCGCCTCACGACCGATGTTTGGATCGGCACCTGCACCTAACCCTTTGGTCACACTTGAACCTATTTGAAGTGTAACATTTGCATTTGAGCTGCGAAGCACCTGTGCATCAGTGTTAACTGCGATAAATTCTACGCCTTCAATGCTTTGAGACACCATGTGCTCAACGGCATTACCACCGCCGCCACCGACGCCGATGACTTTAATTACGGCTTCTTCGCCGTGACTATCCATTAATTCGAACATACTTACTCTCCGGTTGTACGTCTTTTTAAACACTACGCCAGGTCATTCCCTTAGGCTAATTGCTTCCTGCTAGCCTTAATGCCGTAGCTATAGCGCCCCCAAAATAAAATTAAAATTCACCTTTAAACCAGCTTTGCACTCGATGAAATAAGCTTTCACCGGTTTTCTGCGTACTGGACTTCTTATTATCAGATTGTACTTTGCCATATTGCAGCAGTCCTACGACCGTTGCAAAGCCAGCATCATCAACATATTCGGACAAGCCTTTTACATTGATGGGTTTGCCCACGCGCACGGGCATCTGGAAAAGTTCTTCGGCAAATTCCACGGCACCTTCCATCTTAGCGGTACCGCCAGTAAGTACAAGACCTGCTGCGATTTGCTCTTCCAGACCGCTGGCACGAATTTCATCATGTACCAGCTCAAAAAGCTCTTGATAGCGAGGTTCAATGACCTCAGCCAGCGTATGGCGAGACATGACTCTAGCCGGGCGACCGCCCACACTAGGTACTTCAATGCTATCTTCCATACTCACCATATCTTTCAATGCACAGGCGTAATTCACCTTAATTTCTTCCGCATTGCTAATAGGTGTTCTAAATATTTTTGCAATGTCACTGGTAATTTGGTTACCCGCAACCGGTATTACTGCCGTATGACGTATTGCACCATCGGTGTAAATAACGATATCCATAGTACCACCACCAATGTCTACCACACATACGCCAAGCTCACGCTCATCATCAGTCAGCACCGCATAGCTTGAAGCTAACGCTGAAAATATGAGTTGGTCAGCATTAAGCTCACAACGCTCAACGCATTTCACCATGTTTTTCGCCATATCGTCGGCACAAGTAATAATATGCGCGTCGGCTTCCATTCTCACGCCAGACATGCCTATCGGGTTTTTAATTCCTTCTTGTACGTCAATGGTAAATTCTTGGGGTAACACATGTAGCAGTCGACGTTCAGCGGCAATAGGCACGCTGCGAGCCGCATGAATCACATTGTCTACATCTTCTTGTGTTACTTCTTGGTTGTTAATCGGTACCATGCCATTTTCATTTTGACATTTAACGTGGCGCCCCGAGATAGACATGAAAACTGAAGACACACGGCAATCCGCCATTAACTCCATCTCGTTTACCGCACGCTGTACCGACTTCACCACCAAGTTCAAATCGTTAACGCCGCCCTTATCCATGCCTTTTGATGCATGGGTGCCCACGCCAACGATACTGATCTGATCGTCTTCTAGTAATTCACCCACCACAGCCTTAACTTGGCTGGTGCCGATATCTAGTCCTACAATCAAATTGCGTTCAGCAGGTTTTGACATGGTTTCCTTAACTCTCTTCATCTGTGGCGCTGTCGTCTTTCCATCCAACTGCTACGCCCGTGTCATAGCGAAGGTCGACGTATTTCACCGCCTTCTCTTGTTGCGCCAAAAGTGGATAAACATCAATAAACCGTTGTAGCCTATCGATAAACTCTTGACGCCCTAAATTCAATTTAATGCCGTTTTTCAACTGCACTTGCCATGCAAACCGCTCGCTCAGCGACAACTCATCTAACGTCATATCCGTTGTCGCCATTAACGCATGCATGGCGTTATACCCTTCAAGCGCGGTTTTTTCGCTGCCGCCCGGCCCATACAGGCGAGGAAGTTCAAGCTTCACGCCCTCATCGTTGAACGTATCGCCGTAAGGATTCAACAACAAATCGTCATTCCACTGCGCAACCGGCTGTTGCTCGACCAAATAAATTTTTAATGTATTTGGCCACTTTTTTCTTACTGACGCGCGATATACCCAAGGCTGCGCCTCAACAAGTTCAAACACTTCGTTGACATCAAGTGCAAAAAAGCTTCCAGGCTGAGCTTTACGTATTAAACGCTCTAGCTTAGTAATATCGATGTGCTGGTAGTCCCCAGAAAAATCGATAACCTGCACCGGCATTTGCTGTTCGTCTTGCAAATACTGGTTTGCTTTCAACCCACCAAATACTAATCCCGCAATAACACACAGTAAGAAAGCGACGCCGCCCCACACTGTTGCCTTGCTTTTGCCGCCCTTCACAGAAGCTGGCTTATTCTGATTAGCATTGGTATCAGCCACGTTTACGCCTTGTTTGCAACGTCATCGAAACTGGTAGAAAGAATACTTAGTACCAGTTCGTCAAAGGTCAATCCTGCAACTTTGGCCGCCTTTGGCACCAAACTTTTTTCTGTCATGCCAGGAACCGTATTTGCCTCTAGCAAATAAAATTGCCTTTGGTTGTCCTGCATGACATCAATTCTACCCCAGCCGCTGCCAGAAATAGCGTCAAAAGCACGAGATGCTAGTTTTGCTAGCTGTGTCTCTTGCTCTTCAGACAAGCCGCTTGGGCAATAGTATTCCGTTGTATTATCCTGATACTTGGCAGCATAATCATAGAACGTATGTGGAGTGGACATGCGAATAGATGGCAACGCCTGCCCCTGTAGTACAGAAACAGTGAACTCAGGGCCATCTATATACTGCTCTAACAGGACTTGGTTATCGTATTTAAAGGCGTCCTGAATGGCAGTTTCGAGCTGTTTAGCGCTTGTCACTCTTGCCATGCCAATACTCGACCCTTCTCTGGCCGGTTTTACCATGACTTCATTCCCCAATTTATCCATTATAGCGCTGCACTTACCAGCTTCAAAGTGCCTTTTATCAGCAATTTCATATTTTGCAGTAGGTAAGCCCAAACTTTGCCATACTTGCTTAGTATGAATTTTGTCCATCGCCAGTGCAGAACCTAAAACACGGCTTCCCGTATAGGGTATTTTTAGGAACTGAAGGGCTCCTTGCATAGAGCCATCTTCACCGCCGCGACCGTGGAGCATAATGAGCGCTCTATCAACATTTAGTTCGAGAAGGTCGGTAAGCGGGCGCTCTGCTGGGTCAAACGCAAACGCATCGACACCTTGTCTTAACAGCGCATTTAACACTGCACTTCCCGATTTCAGCGATACCTCGCGCTCTGCTGAGTCGCCGCCAAACAGCACCGCAACTTTTCCATATTCGCTAGGCGAATGCGTTTTTTGTGAGTGAAGACTTACTGAAGGTATAGACATCTTATTCCCCTTCCTGTGCAAGTGTTGTCGGCTCAAGCGCGTGACGTGCTAGAAGCTTAGCAATTTGTCCGATATTACCTGCGCCTTGCGTCATTACAATGTCGCCGTCCTGCATGATGTTCGCCAAAATAGCAGGTAACGCGTCTTTGTCACCCACGTATACAGGCTCTATTTGACCGCGCTGACGAATGGAACGGCATAGCGCTTTACTGTCAGCGCCTTCAATAGGCTTTTCACTAGCAGCGTAAACATCAAGCAACAACAGTGCGTCGACGCTGGATAGCACATCGACAAAATCTTCATAGAGGTCGCGGGTACGCGTAAAGCGATGAGGTTGATACACCATGACCAAGCGCTTATCAGGCCAGTTTGCACGGGCCGCAGCAATCGTCGCCTTCACTTCAGTTGGATGATGGCCATAATCATCAACCAAACAAACCTCACCTTTACTGGTATTAAACGTACCTAGCTGCTCGAATCGGCGACCTATTCCCCCAAAGCTGGCCAACGCACGAATGATAGCATCATCGTCTATACCTTCGTCTGTCGCTACCGCGATGGCTGCAAGGGCGTTTAGCACATTGTGGTTGCCGGTGAGGTTCAACGTAATATCTAACGGCTCATGTTCTGGCCGAATCACGGTAAAATTCGCTTTACCGAATGACAGTGAAACATTCTCTGCGCGATAGTCGTTGTGAGACTCAAAGCCATAGGTAAGAATACTTCGGCCAATACGCGGGCGAATCTCTTGAATATTTGCATCGTCTCCACACACAATGGCCTGACCGTAGAACGGCAGGTTAGACAAGAAATCAACAAAGGTATCTTTTACCTTCGAGAAATCGCCGCCATAGGTATCCATGTGATCGGCTTCAATATTGGTTACTACCGATACCATTGGCTGCAAATGAAGGAACGACGCATCACTCTCATCAGCCTCGGCAATGAGATAACGACTTTTACCTAAGCGTGCATTCGTACCGGCGCTATTTAGCAAACCACCAATCACAAACGTAGGATCGTACTCTGCTTCCGCAAAAATCGTCGAAATCAAACTGGTTGTGGTCGTTTTACCGTGGGTACCCGCCACCGCAATACCGTGACGGAATCGCATCAACTCAGCCAGCATTTCTGCGCGACGTATGATCGGGATACGCTTGTCACGTGCAACGATAATCTCTGGGTTATGCTCGTTAATGGCGCTAGACACCACAATAACGTCCATGCCTTCCACATTTTCCGCACGATGGCCAATTTTGACATCCGCACCTAACTCACTTAAGCGCTGAGTCATTGGCCCCTCTTGAATGTCAGAGCCAGCAATTGCATAACCTTCGTTTAGCAATACTTCAGCTATACCGCCCATACCGGCACCGCCGATGCCAATAAAGAATATATTTTTCACCCTGCGCATTTGCGGGCTTTCAAATGGGGTTTTAAAAACCATTAGTCCCCTACTCCTACCACGCTTTTAACGTGGCTCACTACATTTTCCGTGGCATGAGTGCTTGCGCATGTTTTCGCAATAGCCCCCATTTTCAAGCAGTTTTCAGGGTGTTGTAACCACTGACGCACTGCCTGCCCTAAATTTTCTTTTAACACTGACTGTGCAATCATCAGTGCCGCATTTTGCTTCACTAACGACTGCGCATTTTTCGTTTGGTGGTCGTCAACCGCAAATGGTAGCGGGACAAAAATAGCCGCGCGTCCAGATGCTGCGACCTCACTCACCGTAAGCGCACCGGCTCTACATACAATAAAATCTGCCCACTCATAAGCTTCGGCCATGTCATCGATAAAATCGCTTATATCAATTTTCGACATATCAGCCCCTGCCGATGTATAAGCCTTGATCACACTTTCACTGTTACCTTTTCCGCACTGATGCTTTATTGATAACCCTTCTAGAACACCGCAGGTTTCAGGAACGGTTTCATTGAGAATCTGCGCGCCTAAACTACCGCCTACAACAAGCATATTCAGACCATGTTTAGTCGCGCTGCTGTCTGCATTACTGTCCACAGCTTTTGGCATAACTTGCCAAATTTCGTCGCGAACAGGGTTGCCGACAGTATGTACTTTGTCAGCAGCACCTGGAAATTGTTCTTTTGCATCGTTAAAACCAAGCAGCACGCGGCTTGCAATTCTACTGAGTAGCTTATTCGTCATGCCTGCCGCTGCATTCTGTTCATGCACAATCACGGGGATACCCAAGCTTTTTGCTGCAACGCCACCTGGACCGCTTGCATAGCCTCCAAATCCGACAACGATATCCGGCTGAACGCGTTTGATGATTCGTCTTGCCGAAAACAAGCTTTTCACTAAGGCAATTGCGCCCTCAAAACGTGCTGACATTCCCTTGCCGCGCAGTCCTTTCACAGGAATGAAGTGAATCGGAATGTCGTGTTTAGGCACAACCTGCGCTTCCATCCTCTCGGCGGTGCCAAGCCAATGAATATCCCATCCTTCACTTCGTAGGGCAGTGGCCACCGCAAGACCAGGAAAAACGTGTCCGCCTGTTCCACCCGCCATAATCAAACAACGCTTAGCCATTGTCTGCCTCCTGCGCTACACGCGCAAGTATGGCCTTGATGCCAGCTTTGCCCTCATCTTCCGGACTCGCTGTTTTTTGCGCAGGCTTAGCTACAACCGTTGCGGTGGAAAAATCATCTTCATCGGCGTTATCTTGAGGATTGGCTGATGATTTAGATTGAGCTGCGCTTGACGATATCGGTTTTTTCCTGCGCGCTTTATTCCTGCCGTCTTTACCATCGCCTCGCCCTATCGCCTGTACACCGTCAACGCGCAGTTCAAAATCGATACGAAGCAATATGGCCACCGCTACAGACATTATGATAAGTGATGACCCGCCGTAACTGACTAACGGCAGCGTAAGACCTTTTGTAGGCAGAATACCGGCGCTTGCGCCAATGTTTACCGCCGTTTGGAAACTAAACCAGATGCCAATACTGTAGGCGAGATAACCATCAAACGCGCGCCCTTTTTCTAAGGCCTTGTTGCCAATACTTAACGCGCGCAGCACCATCCATAGAATTAGACCTAGCACTGCGAGTACACCAACGAAACCGAGCTCCTCGGCCAAGATAGCCATAACAAAGTCCGTATGTGCTTCTGGCAAAAACTCCAGCTTTTGCAGGCTGTTGCCGAGGCCTTGGCCAAACCAGTTTCCGCGTCCATAAGCCATTAAAGACTGCGTTAGCTGATAGCCCGCGCCGAATGGATCAGCCCACGGGTCTAAAAATGAAGTCACTCGCTTTAGTCGGTATTCTTCAAATACTATGAGCGCTACAACGGCCAATATGCCCGCAAACACCAATGCAAAAAACTGCCATAGTCGCGCACCTGCTAAAAACAACAGGCCAATTGTGGTTGCAAACATCACAACGACGGTACCTAAATCTGGCTGTAGCAGTAACAGCATCGCTAACGCAAAGAACACCACAAGTGGCTTAATGAATCCTTTTAGGTTCTCGGTAACTTCCTCGTATCGGCGTACTAGATACCCTGCCAGATAAGCGAAAAAATAGAGTTTAGCTGGTTCTGCGGCTTGCACGGTAATAGGCCCGATGACTAACCAACGGGTACTGCCGTTCACCGTTCGACCGACAAGCAATACTGCTACGAGCAGCGCAATCGCCGCGAGTAACAGATACGGGTTAGTGGTACGCCAAAACTGCATCGGCAGTTGAAGGGTTATCATTGCAGCCGTCAAAGCACACACGATATAAATACCGTGGCGAATAGCAAAATAGAAGGGATTGCCGTGCAGTCTGTCGGCCACCGGCATTGACGCGGAGGTTACGATAACAACACCAATGCTCATTAATGCGAGCGCAATTAAAATAAGCGTCACGTCGTAAGGGTGCGTTGCAGAAGGCTGCCCATCGTGCTTCGCGGCAAATAATGCGCTAAGTTTGGTAGAGGCAGCCATCATGATGCGTCCTCCATAGCGACATTGTGAACATCGTGTACATTTTGTTTAAACACGTCACCGCGATGCATGTAGTTCTTAAACATATCTAAACTTGCGCACGCAGGCGAAAGCAGCACGACATCGCCAGGCGCAGCAAGTCTTGCTGCGGCCTCGACGGCATCTTTCATGGTTGCCACACGCGTAGTATGTGCAAAACTCTTTTCAAACAACTGCGCGTCTTTGCCCAAGGCAAACACATGGGAAACGTGCTGGTTTAAATAAGGTGTAAGATTCCCCATATCAGCACCTTTTGCGTCACCACCAGCTATAAGAATAAGCTTACCCTTTATGGTAGGGCCTATTCCTTCAAGGGCCGCTACGGTAGCGCCAATATTGGTTGCCTTAGAATCGTCGATATAGCGAACGTCGTTTATGCAGGCTATTTCCACACAGCGATGAGGTGCAGATTGAAAACTATGAATGTGTTTAACGGCGAGTTCTGGCGAGACACCTAGCTGAAGGCAGATGCCTAATGCGGCCATGACATTTAGCACATTATGCATGCCGGCTAAATGAATATCGCTAAGGGCGATAAGCGTTTCACCGTTAAACGTCATACAAAGGGGTTGTGTATCATCAAAGGCAGCGCCGCTACTATCGCATGGCGCAATCGCAAACCCTGTAGACGACTCGCCTAAACCGTACTCAATAATATTTTGAGGCGTTTGGAAGTCTCTGCCTAGTAGAGCATTCCCTGACGCTTCATCTACAACGCGCTCATCAGGTGCCACAAACTCACCGTCTCGCCATACAATCGCAGATTTTGCGTTATCAAAAATGCGATGTTTGGCATCAATATAGGCCTCAAGGGTACCGTGGCGGTCTAGATGATCATCAGAAATATTGAGCACAGTGGCAGCCTCAAGTACTAGACTGGACGTAGTTTCTAGTTGAAAGCTCGATAGCTCCATCACCACCACATCTACATCGCTCTCCAGCGCTTCAAGCACAGGCCGACCTACGTTACCCGCTTCAATACTTTTTACGCCACAGGCGTTAAGTAAGTGGTTCACCAATAAGGTGACCGTGGTTTTACCGTTTGACCCGGTTATGCCGACAACACGTTTAGGACGCGTGTTGCTGTTTTCAGATTTATTTAAACGGGCAAAGAGCTCTACATCACCAATGATTTCTACGCCACAGGATTTTGCCAGAGCAACCTGTTCAATGTTTAACGCAAGACCCGGGCTTAACACCAAAGTGTCAACGCCATCAAAGTAAGCTTCGCTTAGCGTACTGCAGGTGACCTTCTTTGCCATGAAAGCTTGCATGTCAGTATCAAGGTCTGTAGGCGCGGTAAAATTAGCACGGGTATCAAACGCTTTCACTGTTGCCCGTTTTTGCAACAAGAAGCGCACGCAAGCCTGACCTGTTATACCCAGGCCACCGACTACATAACTATGCTCACGTACGTTATACGACATTACTGTTTATCTCTTAACCGCTTATCTGAGTTTGAGGGTGGCAAGACCCACCAAGACTAAAATGATAGAAATGATCCAAAAGCGCACGATAACCCGCGGCTCTGGCCAACCCTTCAACTCATAATGATGGTGAATAGGTGCCATGCGGAAAATACGCTGGCCTCGCAATTTATAAGAGCCCACCTGAAGAATGACCGACAGAGTCTCCATAACAAATACACCACCCATAATGATTAGCACCAGTTCTTGGCGCACCAATACAGCAAGTACACCTAAGGTGCCGCCAAGCGCGAGTGAGCCAACATCACCCATAAATACTTGAGCGGGGTAAGTGTTAAACCATAAGAAACCTAAACCCGCACCCACCATGGCGGTACACACGATGACCAATTCACTGGTAAGCGGAATGTGAGGAATATTCAGATACTCAGCGAAGTTTGCATTACCGGTCACATAGGCAAATATGGCGAATGCCCCTGCCACCAAAATAGTAGGCACTATAGCCAAGCCATCCAAGCCATCCGTAAGGTTTACTGCATTGCTTGTACCTACAATAGCGAAGTAAGTAATAATGATGAAAAACGCACCGAGTTGCGGAAACACTTCTTTGAAGAAGGGCACCAATAGCGAGGTTTCAGCGCTTATCGTTGCACTGCTGTATAGATAGAACGCAACGCCTAGCGCGACAACGGATTGCCAGAAGTACTTCCAACGGGCGATAAGCCCTTTTGAGTCTTTGCGTATAACCTTTCGATAATCGTCAACAAAACCAATTATTCCGTAGGCCACAACCACAGTAAGGGTGACCAATACATAACGGTTGGTCAGGTCTGCCCATAGCAGGCCACTTACAACAATGGCTGCCAGTATGAGCAAACCGCCCATAGTAGGCGTGCCTGATTTTGATAAATGACTTTGCGGGCCATCGTCACGCACGGTTTGCCCTATTTGCATACGCTGCAAATAACGAATCATCTTAGGGCCAATGAGTATGGCAATAAGCAAGGCTGTTAACGTACTCAAAATAGCGCGAAGCGTAAGATATGAAAATACGTTAAATCCAGAGTCGAATTGTGTCAGCCAGTCGGCGAGCCAAATTAACATGCTATTCGCTCCCGACGGCTATCGTGCTTTCCCAGCGTAGAGGCCTCAATCGCCTCTACCACGCGCTCCATTTTGGAACTGCGTGAACCTTTAACTAATATTGAAATATCGCGCTGATGCACTAACAAATCACGCTCCATTGCGGCCAACAAACTTTCAACATCGCTGAAATGGCCACTATTTTCATTAAACACCGCACTAGCAGACTGACTCAAAACGCCCATGGTATACAGGTAATCTATGCCTTTTTGTTTTGCATATTCACCCACTTGCTCATGATAAAAACGGGATTGTTCACCCAATTCTTTCATGTCGCCTAGAACGAGGATGCGAATGCCTGAAAAGCTGCTAAGCGTATCAATTGCTGCGTTTACTGACGCCACATTAGCGTTATACGTATCGTCTAATAACCGCACTTGTTCGGTGAGTTGTTTTACATTTAAGCGACCGCTAACTTGCTTCATGGCAAGTAAGCCATCACGCACATTTTCCAGTGTCGCACCAACGTGTAGCGTTAGCGCAGCAGCAACCAGGGCATTACCCACATTGTGAACACCGGGAATAGTGAGTTGTATAGCCATCTCTCCCTGCGGGCAAACCAACAGAAATGCGGCACACCCATCCAACCCAATGGTTATATCTTGCGCTTTGAAGTCGGCGTCGTTTTTTTGCTGAGGCGAAAACGTCATCGTTTTAGTGTGTTTGAGTTTACCTTGCCAAAACTCGGCAAACTGACTGTCTATGTTGACAACGGCTACGCCATCGCTACCCAGCCCGTTGAATATTTCACTTTTTGCTCGTGCTACACCAAACAAGCTGCCAAAGCCTTCTAAATGTGAGGCTGCAGCATTTACAATCGTCGCGACATCTGGCTTCACCAGCCCGGTAGTATAAGCAATTTCACCTAAATGATTGGCGCCCAGTTCCATCACTGCATATTCGTGTTGAGGCTCTAAACGAAGCAAAGTAAGCGGTACACCAATATCGTTATTGAAGTTGCCCTTTGTCGCCAAAACACTGCCTCTGCGGGCCAAAATAGCCGCACACATTTCCTTGACCGTGGTTTTACCGCTACTTCCGGTTATGGCAATGGTTTTAGGTGCAACATGGGCTTTAACCGCCGCGCCTAAGGAACCTAATGCCTCTTTGGTATCTTTCACCATGATGACCGGTAGCGTGGTCGTTACGTCTTCACTTGCAATAACCGCACTTGCTCCCGCTTTTTCAGCGGTTTCGATAAAGTCATGGCCGTTAAAATTTGGCCCTTTAAGCGCTAAATATACCGCGCCCTCTTCTAACGTTCGTGTATCGGTACTCACCGAAGACACTTCTGTTTCAGCGGCATTACCAATTAATTTGCCGTTAACCTTTTCGGCTATCCATGACAGCGTTGTTGTTATCATTTGCTGTACTCCTGTTGCAATCGCGCCACAACTGCACGTTCGTTATAGTTAGTCTTTTTGTCACCGATAATTTGATAATCTTCATGGCCTTTGCCGGCCACAATGATGATGTCGCTTTCTTGTGCATGCTCAAGGCAATAGCGGATTGCTTGTTCGCGATCAGGAATAGACACCGCTAGGTCGGCGTTCTTTAAGCCCGCTACAATATCCTTTGCTATAGACTCAGGACTCTCACTACGGCTATTGTCTGTGGTGATCACAATAGCGTCAGCACCTGACTCCGCAGCCTGCCCCATTAAAGGCCGTTTCCCCTTGTCCCGGTCTCCACCACATCCGAATACACACCAAACTTTGCCTGTTGTATGGAATTTGGCGCTCAGCAACACTTTCTCTAATGCATCTGGTGTATGCGCATAATCCACCACGATGTTGGCAGCACCGGTGACAGGAAATACTTCCATTCGCCCAGGTACCGGAGTGATAGCGTTGACCGCTTTAACGACTGCGTCAAAACGTTCACCTTCAGCCAATAATGCACCCATAGCGCAAAGCACATTGCTAATATTGAACTTTCCAAAGAGTGGCAGCGAAATAGCGGCAGTTCCCCACGAACTGACAAGCTTAAAGCCACATCCACCGGCATGATAAGACGCATTTGTGGCGAAACAATGGCGACATTGAGGAGTGTTGTGGACGTTTAATAACGCCGCATCTGTACTGTTATCAATGCCGGTCCACACCCGCACAATTGCTTTATCTGCAGCACCATCCCACTTTGCGCTCTCATCATCATTTGCGTTTAACACAACGGTTTTTAAACCCGGTTGACGAAGTAGCAAACGTTTCGCATTACCGTACTCTTCCATCGTGCCGTGATAATCGAGGTGGTCTCGCGTTAGGTTCGTGAAAATTGCTATATCCGTTTTTACTGTACCTAGTCGCCCTTGAACCAACGCGTGAGAACTGGCTTCAAAGGCCGTATGGCGCACTTCACTCTGCACAAAGTCTGCCAACAAATACTGCATACGTATGGCATCGGGCGTTGTGTTTGCAGCAGGTGTGTTTGACCACTGGGTTTCATCACCTTCAAATACACTGCTTCCCAGGGTTCCGATGCTTGCGCTGCGGGTACCCAATGCGCTTTTTATTTGCGTAAGCAGTTGAACTGTAGAGGTTTTCCCATTCGTCCCCGTTACCGCTACCGTCGTCATTTTTTGTGCAGGGTAGTCATAAAACGCAGCTGCCAGCGCGGAAAGCATTTGCGGAAGTTCATACAGTGAAATGATGACACTGTGATCTCGCATCTCCATGTGACCATGGGCACTACTGTCGTCAGTTTGCGCCAGAATTACACGGGCCCCTAAACTTATTGCTTGGGGTATAAAATCTCGGCCATCGCGTTCATGTCCTTTTACTGCAACAAACGCCAATCGCGTATTCACTTCTCGGCTATCCAGCGTTAAGCCTTCAATGCGGATGTCAGGGGCGTCTACACCGAATTTTTCCAACAAGGCTTTTATACTTTGAACAAAGGCACTAACTACCACTTTGACCTCCTTTCAATAAGCGACTTGAGGTCACCTGTTTATCATCTGGCGTAACGTTTAGCATGTGTAACGCTCCCCCCATGATTGCAGAAAAAACAGGCGCTGCGGTATCCCCAGCGTGATACAAATCGCCGCCTGGTTCATTTATCAATACAATGGTGACTAACCTTGGGTCAGACACGGGTGCAATACCGGCGAAAATATTGACGTACTCTTCACCGTAACCGCCGGCCACCGCCTTGCGACTCGTGCCCGTTTTACCTGCTACGCGATACCCAGGTACCGCAGCTTTCGTTGCTGTACCACCGCGCTGCGTTACGCTCTCCATCATTTGCACGATGGCATTTGCATTCTCTTCACTTATTACGCGCTCAGACTGTCCTTGCCAAGAAGGTTGCTCAGGCGTTTTGATGATGTTAAGCGGAGTTTTAATTCCACCATTTGCTAATGTGGCATAAAGACGGCCTAGCTGTGCCGTAGTCACAGAAATCCCGTAACCAAACGACAGTGTGGCTAATTCAAATTCAGACCAGCGACTGCGTTCATGGAAGATGCCGCTGCTCTCGCCGGCCATGTTGAGTCCGGTATCACTCATCAATCCCATGTTGTAATAAGTATCAAGCAAGAACTGTTTAGGCACAGACAATGCCAGCTTCGACGTCCCCATATTTGAAGAGTGCTGAATGATTTCTTCTAGCGTCAGCTCGCCGTAATTGCGCGAGTCTTTTACTAGGCTACCGCCTAAGCGCATCCAGCCGGGATGGGTATTTACGGAATCTTCCGGCTCTACTTCACCAAACTCTAATGCAGTAAGTACCGCAAGAGGCTTTAACGCCGAACCTGGTTCAAATGCGTCTGTAATCACTCGGTTACGCATTCGGTGCGCAGAGATATCGCTTCTATCATTCGGGTTGAACGACGGCGCGTTAACCATGGCTAGCACATCGCCACTTTTCACATCGATAACAATGGCCGAAGCGGAGCTTGACTGATAGTAAATCATCGCTTCTTTTATTTCTTTGTAAGCAAGCGCCTGAATACGCTGATCAATAGTCAGCTGCAGGTCGCCGGCTTTTTCGCCAGACTTTGTTTCCAAAATTTCAACCTGACGCCCCTTAGCATCACGACGAATTTTTCTAGAGCCTGGTGTACCCGTTAGCCATTCGTTGTACATGCGCTCCAAGCCTTCAACGCCCGTGTCGTCAACATCGGTTACGCCAATGAGCTGCGCTGACACTTCCCCGGTTGGGTAGTAGCGACGACTTTCTCGCCGAAGATAAATACCCGGAATATCTAATTTATCAACGTACTCTGCCATGGCAGGCGATACCTGACGCTGCAAATAAACAAAGCGGCGTTTAGGATTTGCCACTTTTTCTTTCAATTCGTTGACGTCTTGGCGTAGTACATCAGCCAGCGCTTCCCAGCGGCGCTCTTCATCAAAGCCGTTGTTTTCGTGAATAATTTTCGGATCAGCATAAATGGCGCGAACGGGGACACTTACCGCCAGTTCCACACCATTTCTATCGGTGATAAGCCCGCGATAAGTTGGCATGTCGCGGGTTCGCAGCGTGCGGTTGTCGCCCTGTTGAATAAGTTCATCTGGCTCAATAACTTGAATATAGGCAGCCCGAGCTGCCAGTATGCTAAACACCAGCATAATAACAATCAGAACAACCACAAAGCGCCAATGTACCAGGCTGGGCGTAACATTTTGCTTTGCGCCGCTGGCCTTACGCTGTCGAGTGTTTGTTACGCTCATTTCAACCTCACTACTACTTCATCATCGGCAGTTGGACGATACATACCTAACTGCTTTTCAACGAGGCTTTCTATGCGGTTATGCTCGGTCAACGCGCGTTGCTCAAGTACGAGATTACGCCACTCAACATCTAGTTCATCTTTCTCTTGCATAAGGTCTTCTAGTGCGATGACCTGCTGCCTATTATGGTGACTACTCAGCGTAACCGCCATGGCACTTGCAATAACCATTAAATACAACAAAACCCGCAACTTGTTGCGGGTCAAATCTGAAACAATGATTAGCAGTAATTTAAAATTAGTGCTCGCCCTGTCTGGCGTGGCTTTGGTCATAGCTTTTCTGCCACACGCAATACCGAACTTCGAGAGCGGACGTTGTTCGCAATCTCCTGTTCTGAGGGTTTTATCGCTTTGCCCAAGGCTTTAAGTACCTTATCGGCGTCTATTTCAGCCTGCGTAATGGGAAGATTGTGGGGAACCACTTTTCCTTTACTTTGCTCTTTGATAAAACGTTTTACTAAACGGTCTTCAAGAGAGTGGAACGAGATGACGGCAAGACGCCCTTCTTTCGCCAACACCTGAGTCGCCGCTTTAAGGCCCACACGAAGTTGCTCAAGCTCTGCATTAATGTAAATGCGGATCCCCTGAAACGCGCGAGTAGCCGGGTGCTTAAACTTATCTTTAACGGGAACGGCTTCATCAATGATTTGAGCCAGCTGAGCGGTACGGGTAATTGGCGTTTCTTTGCGCGTGTTGACAATGGCATGGGCGATGCGTTTGCCAAACTTTTCTTCGCCAAACTCTTTGATTACCTGCGTAATATCTTGCTCCTCGGCACTCGCTAGCCAATCGGCCGCACTTTGACCACGGGACGTATCCATACGCATATCAAGCGGGCCATCGCGAAGGAAGCTAAAGCCACGTTCTGCATCATCTAGCTGAGGTGAAGATACGCCTAAGTCCATAAGCACACCGTCAATCTTACCGGTGAGCCCCAGCGCTTCGATTTCTTCTGCCATATCCCCAAACGGTGAGTGAATAATGCTGAAGCGCCTGTCATCGGCGAAGCGCTCTGCCGCTTTAATAGCTTGAGGGTCACGATCGAAAGCGATGAGTCGACCGTTATCACCTAATGCATTTAAAATATGCGCTGAATGGCCGCCACGCCCAAATGTAGCGTCGATATAAATGCCGTCTGGTTTGATCGCAAGCGCCTCAATACACTCGTCAAGAAGTACTGAAATATGTTTAAATTCATTGGGCTGCGTCATAGCGAGAAGTCCTGTAATCGTTCGGTAAGTTCAAATTCGCCTTTGCGTTCGGTGTCTATATCAGCTTCAACTTGTTGTGCCCAAATTTCGGCATCCCAAATTTCGAATTTGTTTAACTGACCAACTAACATGACTTCTTTTGAGAGTTTTGCGAAACTTCGCAGTGGAGTAGGAACAAGAATGCGCCCGCTTTTATCCATCTCACCTTCCGAAGCATAACCTAGTAGCAATCGCTGCAAGCGACGCTCGGCTGGGATCATGCTTGAAAGTTTAGAGAGTTTAAGCTCAATCTCTTCCCATTCGGGAAGTGGGTAAAGTAGCAAACAACTTTGTTGTGTATCGACTGTGCAGACCAGTTGTCCCTGACAATCATCCAGCAGCGACTGACGATACTTCGTCGGTATAGCCAGCCTGCCTTTTGTATCCAGATTGATTGCGTTAGCGCCGCGGAACATTCCCCTAGCCTTTTATTATTTGCTCTTGGTTTTCTTGTTTTTTGAGTACTAATCTGCAAAGTGATGATGATTTGATCCACAATTCGCCACATTTACCCACTGAGATACAGTTTAGGTATCAATGATCCCCACTGTCAAGTAGAAAAAAGGCGTGAAAGCCGCATAAATACTGGGTTTAAACTGGTTAGATATACAGTGTATTGAGGAAGTGTATGATAAGGCGTATAAAAAAGATTAAAAAACACTCAGCGTTGCAAAATTAAACTTCGCTTTTATCGATGAAATGCAGTTTTGAAGCATCGGGGTGCATCTGATATTCGCATCATCACTTCCCTATCCCGAATAGATTGGGACCTTTGTTTAAGTTTGGGATGTGTTACAACATGGTGATTAACGTGCTATCAAAGACGGTCTTTTTACAATGCCAATAGTGGGGCATCTACTTTAATAAGAATTGTCACATGAAACAGAAAATGAGCTTTCAACCTCAGCTGAAAGCTCACAGTTATTCAGCGTTATAAAAATAAAATGAAATGCCTGAATTAAAATCGGTACGACGCTGTCAATGACGCAACATCGCTGTCTATATCGCTATCAATATCCGTTTCATAACTTGCCGAGACTGAAAACTGATCATTGAACCAATAATCAAGCGCCACGGCTGCCGTTTTGAGGTTGTCAAAACCCTCTGGGGCGTTTGTATAGCTATAACTACCTTGAACACTTAAACCCGGACTGAAGAAATAACGCGCACTGCCTGACAGAACATCAACATCGTCAGCAATGTATTGGGCTGTAAAGTCCCATCCAGTACCTGTATTGCCTACTGTTGTATAGCGCGTAAAAACAAGCGGCGAAGTTTCATTTTCGCTTTCGCTAAAGCGCTCTTCGTCGTTATTAAAATCATAAGATCGGCGCTGATACATTAGGCCTGCTCCTATTTGCCATTCTCGTGACAAGTTGAACCCGACTTTTAAATCTACATTGGTATACTCTTCGTCAACAAACTCATCATCGAACTTGCCATGTGCACCTTCAATCGCCAGCATCCACGTATCGTCTAAATAAAATGTACTACCTAAATTGAAAACATCGATACCGTCTAAATTAGCGTACCCACCCGACAAACTCGATACACGCTGTAAATAGGGGTTAATTAAGTACGCACCGCTGTTTCCGCTGACCTCATCGAGGTAGCGAATATATTTAGCGCCATAGAGGTTGTCATCAAGCCCCTCAAAATCAACGGCAGTTACTTGTACTTCGTTTTGCGTAGCTGCATGCGCTGCTGAGACTGTAAATACTGAAGCCGTAATGAGTGATAGTGCAGTTAGCGTTGTTGAAAGCTTATTGGATTTGAAGTTCATGTCTTTTGTCCTTAAAAAATGTGTTGGGAACGACATGTAAGATAAGGTATTAAAACTTAACGGTTTCTGAACGAAACATGACGAAAACTGAACGTGAATTTTAGGTACAAAAAAACCCGCAACTTTGCGGGCTTTTAAACTTCAAAATGAGGGAGCGATTACGCGTTTGGCGCCGCTTCAGCCGGTGCTTCCTCTGGTTTAACCGCTGAAAGCTGCATGCTGCGAATTGGGTTTTCTGTGTCGTTAGAAAGCTCTACAAGGCGGTTTAGCTGACCAACAGACATCATTACTGCGTAAATAGCGCCTAGGAAACCTTGCTTGTGCAGCTCTAGTACTTGCGCTTCTGGCAGCTCAAGAAGTTTCTTCTCGTTGATGCTCATCATGCCTGTAACATTACGCTGCTTACCATCTTGGTAAGTAAGACGAATTTGAAGTAAGACGAATTTGAATCTGATCAAGAAGGTCTAGTTCCACCACTTTCGCTACAAAACGCTGCGTTAGCATTTCGCTGTTAGCAAGGTCCGCTAAGAACTTTTGACGGTTTTCTAGGAACTCACTCACTTCACCAGCTTCTGTGAATAGCGCTTGGCCCTCATCTGAAATAAGGTCAGAGTTCTCGTCAATGTAAACGCCAAGCTTGTCGCCGTCTGGACGAACGTCGAACGGGTAGCGAAGAATATTCATTGGCACGTGTGGGCCTTTCCAGCTGTCACCTGTAAGGAAAAGGTTCTGCCCTTGTTCCATGCCTAGCATTGTCACCACGTGGTGGCGCTTAGCGTTGGTGTCTTCAATGAAAACTAGCGGCATTGTCGCTGCAAGTTGTGCAAATTCACGAATTGTTGCAGCTGCAAGGTGTGTGTTTTTTGCAAAGCTGAAAGATGTATTTACCGCAACCTTTAGGTCTTTATGCTTTTCTTTATCTAGCGGTACAAAATTAATAGCCATATTTATTTCTCATACTTGTTAACTGTGGCCCCGGCTTAATTATTTGAGAAGAGCGGGTGCCACTAAAAAATTACGTCGGCCGCGCTGATGCATACTTGTCATCGATATTTGGCGGAGCGCTTGGGAGTATCCCGTATTCGCGCAATGAAGTCACGCAGTCTTCACCATAACAAGTTTTAAATTTTTATTGCAATGTAAACTTGAAGTAAACGAGCACAAACGCTTTAAAAATGAGCAATTCACGATAATTTGTCGGTTTGCGACAACATTCCGGTGCGAATGAGCGCCTATTGTCGTGGTATGAAATATCCTTTAGTCTCTTATTGCTATTTAATTAGGGGCTGTTGACCTAAGCGATAAAAAACAACATAAGGACTTTCTATGAAGGGGCGCTTCCCACTCTCATCTTGCGCATTACTTATCTCTGCGCTTTTTGCTTCACACTCAGTGCTTGCTGAGACTTCCACTTATTCAGCATCTGAAAACGCTATCAAGATCGCGCAAGAAACCATTATTGTAGATGGGCACATTGACGTCCCCTATCGTGTCAAAGAGAAATGGGTTGATGTTACTAAAGCCACCGAAGGCGGAGACTTTGATTACCCCCGCGCAGTGTCAGGGGGTCTTAACGCCCCATTTATGAGTATTTACGTACCCGCCAGCTTAGACAGTTCGCCTGAATCTACACAGCTTGCTCATGAGTTAATCGATTCGGTAGAAGCCATTGTTGCTCGCGCGCCGGATAAATTTGCCATTGCCAAAAGCCCTTCTGACGTAAAAGCGCAATTTGAAAAGGGGTTAATTTCTCTACCTATGGGTATGGAAAATGGATCGCCTATTCAAGGTGATCTGGCAAATTTAATGGCTTTCTATGAGCGTGGTATCCGCTACATTACCCTGGCTCACAGTCAAGCAAACCATATTTCAGACTCTTCATATGACCTGCGCAGAAAATGGAAAGGCCTAAGCCCCTTTGGCAAAACCCTGGTGGGCGAAATGAACAACATTGGCATTATGGTGGATATTTCCCATGTGTCTGACGACGCCTTTTATCAGGTCATTGAGTTAACAAAAGTGCCAGTCATTGCATCACATTCTTCACTGCGCCGCTTTACACCTGGTTTTGAGCGCAACATGGACGACGAGATGATTAAAAAGCTCGGCGAAAATGGCGGTGTCATCATGATTAACTTTGGTTCTAGCTTTGTGTCTAAAGAAGCCGACAAGTGGCGAAGCGGCCTGACCGCTGCGCGCAAAGCGTTGGTTGAAAAGGAAGGTGAAGACAGCCCTAAGCTAGAGAATTTTGAAGAAAATTATCGCAAGGAAGTGCCTTACCCATACTCTACCCTTGATGAAGTGCTAGACCACATCGATCACGTAGTAAAACTGATTGGCGTTGATCACGTAGGTATTGGTTCAGACTACGACGGCGTGGGTGATTCACTGCCTATCGGGCTTAAAGACGTGGCGAGCTTTCCAAACTTAGTTCAGGGGTTACTAAACAGAGGCTACAACCGTACCGACATCGAGAAGATATTGAGCGGAAACCTTTTGCGTGTTTGGCAACAAGTGGAAGAATATGCGGAAGATCATGCGAAAGACCATGCGGCAGCGCACTAGTCGCGCAACGCTTTAAAAAATGAAATTTAGGGAAGCGTGTTATCGCTTCCCCTTGTTTTTTCTACTCTACTCCACTTTCTATTCTGTTACGTTTTACGCGAAACGATTAAGTAAAACGCGCATGGTAATACCAGCAGCGTCAATACCAGTGCACTCGCCATGCCGCCTACCATGGGCGCCGCTATTCGCTGCATGACCTCGCTTCCGGTACCCGTGGCATAAACCACGGGCAATAAGCCAACAATGATAGAAAGCGATGTCATCATGACAGGACGAAGTCGTGCCGATGCAGCATGAATAATGGCCTTTTTCACATGCTCATCTTTTGTAGTTTTGTCGTATTCCGCAATAGGCTTTTCAAGTGCTTCCGATACAAATTGGTTTAGATAGACCAACATGATAACCCCTATTTCCACCGCGACACCTGCAAGGGCGATAAACCCAACACCCACAGCAACCGATAGATTGAAATTAAGAAAGTAAAGCAGCCATACACTTCCCACCAGCGCCAACGGTAATGTGGCTAGTATCAATGTCACGTCACGAAGGCGTTTAAATGCCAGATAAAGCAAAAGGCAAATAATGCCTAACGTAAGAGGAATAACCACCGATAGTTTCGCTTTCGCCCGTTCCAAATAGGCAAATTGCCCCGCCCAAGTGATTGAATATCCAGTGGGCAAATCAAGGTGCTCTTTTAAGTAACCTTTAGCCCTATCGACATACCCCCCTAAGTCAATACCTGTGGCTGAATCTGATGATATATCAATATATACCCAGCCATTTAAACGGGCGTTTTCGCTTTTTATTCCAGCAGGCCCGTCGTCAATGCGTACTGTGGCGACATCACCTAAAGTGATATGTGCGCCATTAGGTGAAACAAATGGCATAGATGCCAAAGATTCAGGCGTATCGCGATAATCATCTAAGAACCGCATAGCAATAGGAAAACGTTCTCTTCCTTCCACTGACTGGGTCACCGCTTTGCCACCCACCGCCGTTCCAACAACACTGTGTACGTCGTCTATCGTCATGCCGTAGCGTGCCGCTAACTGCCTGTCGATATCAACGTAGATATAGCGTCCTCCTACAACTCTTTCAGCATAAACCGAGGCGGTATTGGGCACGTTTGGAAGGAGCTCTTCAATATCTCGGCCTATCGCCTCTATTCCCGCTAAATCGGGCCCCGCAATTTTTATTCCCACGGGTGTTTTTATTCCGGTAGCCAACATGTCGATGCGGGTTTTAATTGGCATGACCCACGCATTGGTCAACCCAGGGAACTGCACTAGCGCGTTTAGTTCGTCTTTAAGCTTTTCTGTGGTCATGCCGTCCCTCCATTGTGCCTTTGGCTTGAGCTGAATGAAGGTTTCTATCATGGTCAGTGGTGCAGGGTCGGTGGCTGTATCGGCGCGACCGATTTTCCCAAACACGGTCTCAACTTCGGGCAACGTCGCAATGAGTTTATCTGTCTGTTGCAGAAGCTCTCTGGCTTTTCCCACTGAAATACTTGGGTAAGTCGTAGGCATATACATTAAGTCGCCCTCGTCCAATTCAGGCATAAATTCGCTACCAAGATGACTCAACGGCCAAACCATTGAGACGAGTAAGCAGAGTGCGCCAACCAAGGTGAGCACGGGAAAGTTTAGCAAACGTGCCAGCAGTGGCCGGTACACACCTTCCAATGCGCGATTAACCGGATTTTCTGCCTCAGAACGTATTCTGCCCCGGACAAAGTAGCCTGCAAGTACGGGAACTAAGGTAATGGCTAGCGCGGCTGCCGCTGCCATGGCATAGGTTTTGGTAAACGCAAGGGGGGCAAAAAGCCGCCCCTCTTGGGCTTCTAATGCGAAAACAGGGATGAAAGATACCGTAATAATAAGGAGCGCAAAGAATAACGCTGGGCCCACTTCTGTGGTTGATTTAATCACGAGCTCCCAGCGCTTAGCGGCCGATAGCTGCGCCGGGCTTCGCGCTGGGGTTGGCGTAGATGTCAGTGCCCCTTCACTCCCTGCAACAGAGTGCTGATGAATGTGCTTGTGAAGGTTTTCCACCACCACTATCGCTCCGTCAACCATTGCGCCTATAGCAATGGCGATGCCACCTAAAGACATAATATTGGCATTGAGCCCCTGCAGCTTCATTACGATAAAGGCGGTGAGGATACCAATGGGTAAACTGATAAGCGCAACCAACGATGACCGTAAATGAAACAGAAAGATAGCGCATACCAAACCGACTACCAACAACTCCTCAAGCAGTTTATTAGAGAGGGTATCGACGGACCTATCAATAAGGGTTGAGCGGTCATAAACCGGAACAATTTTTACACCTTCCGGCAAGCTTGTCGCTAAACTATCCAGCTTGGCCTTAACCGCATCAATAGTGGCTTTCGCGTTTTCACCGTAGCGCATGACAATGATGCCACCCACGGTTTCGCCGTTCCCGTTTAACTCAGCAATGCCGCGGCGCATTAACGGGCTTTCGACGACTTGGGCTACATCATTGATAGAGATGCTCACACCATCTTTAATGACGCCCGTTGGCAACGCTAGTATATCGTTAATGCCCTGAATATAGCTTTGTGCAGTTACCATATATTCTGCTTCTGCCATTTCAATAACCGATGCGCCCGACGCGCGGTTACCGCGCTTAAGAGCAATCTCTATCATGGAAGGCTGAATGTTATAGGCTCGCAATTTTTCAGGGTCGACAATCACTTGGTACTGCTTAACCATACCGCCTACAGACGCTACTTCGGATACGCCTTCAACAGACTGCAGTTCAAACTTTAACAACCAATCTTGCAGTGCTCTTAATTCACCCGCATCCAGCGCGTTGGGCTGATTAGCATCATTTTCCAAGGCATAAATATATACCCAACCCACCCCCGTTGCATCTGGACCGAGCTGAGGTGTAACGCCCTCGGGGAGCTGCGAAGACGCTTGGCTGAGATATTCTAAAACTCGGCTTCGAGCCCAATACATATCCGTATCATCATCAAAAATGATATAGACATAGGCATCACCGAAAAATGAATATCCTCGCACCGTCTGTGCGCCAGGCACCGACATTAGCGCAGATGTGAGTGGAAACGTTACCTGATCCTCTACGACTTGCGGGGACTGACCGGGATAATTTACTTTAACAATGACTTGGACATCAGATAAATCAGGAATAGCATCGACCGGCGTGTTTTTCACCGCCCAAACGCCGGCAATACTGAGCATTATGGCGCTCAGCAATACCAGCACCCGATTGTTTACCGACCAGCGAATTACTGATTCAATCATGATGCATATGCTCCTGGTGATCCATCGACTCATGGTTCATCGATTCGTGGTTCATCGATTCGTGGTTCATTGACTCATGGTTCATCGACTCACGGTTCATTGACTCGTGATTCATTGACTCATGGTTCATTGACTCATGGTTCATTGACTCATGGTTCATTGATTCGTGGCTCATTGACTGATTGGTATGGCTTTTATGTTCATGGCTATTGCGTTCGTGGGCACTGTGATCTGAGTCTCGCATCGTATCCCCGACCTTTGCGTGTTCCATATGTTTGTGCATATCGATAACAGTAAATTCTTCGCCCGTTACAAAGGTAAACATAACTTCGTCGCCCTCTTTAAACGTCGACAAATCAATATGCTTTGAAACCGCAAAAGACATGGTGGCAGGCCCTCGTCCCCATTTTTCTATTGGACCGCGAGCAATCACGACTTTTGCATCGCCTGCTGACTCGTTTGCAGCCGGTAATGTGAGTGCCTCAATGGTTCCTGATGTTGTGGCCTGATTGTCGGGCGCTTCCATCCGCTCAAAGTCACTGCTCTTTGACGACTCCGAGTCAATCAAGAATTGTGCTGACACCACAACTTCATCGCCTGGCAATAATCCATCTAAGACCTCGAAATGCGCACTATCACTTTGACCGAGTTTTACGCGAACCGACTTAAAGTTGCCGTTGCCGTCACTTAGTACCACTTTCGTGCCCTCAGCCGTGCGTATCACTGCACTGCGAGGTACAAGTAGAGCGGCTTTTCGTTGAACAGGCTCAAGTAGAACACGTGCAAACATGTTGGGCTTTAACGTATGGCGTTTGTTATTAAGCGGAATACGAACTTTTAAGGTTCGGGTTACTTCTGACAAGGACGGGTAAATATACTCAACATGACTCTCCCACGTGGCATCTGAGGTATGGGACATCTCATCAAGGGTAACAACAGCACTGTTGTGAAGGGATATAGTTTGCGCATGTTTTTCAGGCACTTCAGCAATCACCCACACGGTATCTAGCTGCGCGATACTCATCAACGTCGTTCCGGGCTGAACATAAAACCCTTCACGAATATTTAGCGCTTCTACTACCCCGCCTTGCGGCGCGTTAAAGGTTACCGTTTGAGAAATCCGTCTGCTTTTTTGCAAGTCGTCGACAGTGGATTTTGATAGCCCCAAGGTTTTTAAGCGCTCAGCGGCGCCTTCTATTAAACGTGAATCTCCTCGCTTAAGGGCTAAGATGAATTCTTCTTGCGCGCTAACCAATTCTGGCGAATACAAGGTATAAAGTGCCTGTCCTTGTTCAACCTGCTCACCCTGTGATTTGATAAAAAGCGTGTCGACCCAACCAGATACCCGAGGGTGAATATGAACAATGCTATCTTCATCGTAGGCCACGTTGCCTAGCGCTGAAATACTCTGTTTAAGCGAATCAACGGTAACGGGGGCGACTTTGACCCCCATATTGTGCTGCACATTAGGGGGGATCATCACAGTGCCTTGTGCACGCTCACTGTCTGATGTGGACATTGCATTATCAGAGGCATACACCGGCACCAATTCCATTCCCATCGGGGATTTTCCCGGTTTATCCCTGCGATAGCTATCATCCATAGGCGCCACCCAATATAACGGTTTTTTCTCTTCGAGCTGAGCGGGTTCATCGTTTTCATGGTCAGATTGACCCGATAAAAGCAGTGTGGCCAAGCCAAACGCGAACAGGCCACCGACGAGCACGCCAATGAGTAAACCTTTGGTAAGCGGACTGTTTTTAAGATGGCCAGGAATTCTTGAAGATGTCATGTTCATTACTCTTTATTCGAAAAGTTGGCGTGGGATGGCAGATATAAATAGGCAAGCGCTGCAAGTGTCTTAGCTCGCTCAACGTCGATGTTAAGTAAATTGTCCTGTATTTGTATTTGCTGTAGGTTGGCATTGACCACATCACGGATATCGCCGGTGTCTGAGGTATACGCCGTAAGTTCGGCCTCAGAAAATTGCTGCGTCTCGTCAACTAACCCTGTTTCGTAAAGCGCTTTTCGCTCACTTAAGCCTGATAAGCGTGATTTAAGCACCTCTGCATTTGCAGCAAGCTCGTTCACTTTCAAACGAAAGTCTGTTTCAGACGCGCTCATTTTAGACGCGGCCGCTGCAATTGAGGCGTCTTGACGGGATTGATTGAAAAAAGGAAGGTCTACTTGAACACCGACTGATACAAAATCTGCCCGGCTTGACCCATTTTGCGCATCTTGTCGATAACCGTAACTTGCTTCGAATGCCCACTGAGGCTTGGTTTGCTCTCTTGCTATATTGAGATTTTGCGCCTCTATTTGAGTTTGAAACTGAAGCAACTTAGCCTCTGGATGATGTTGAAGTATCGAAAAAGGCTCAGTACTGTCAATAAACGCTAAGAGTGAGCTTAGACTGAGGTTACTGCTGCTTAAAATAGCATCGATATCAATGCGAGACAGTTCTGAATGTTTTAATGGGTGAGGCATACCAAAAGATGCATCTAAAGGTGCACCGAACCATTTCGACAGCGCTGCTCTTGCCTCGTTTTTGCGCTGATAAGCCTGGACATATTTATCCTCTAACGACAACAGCGCCAAGCGCACCTGCAGTATATCCTGCTGAGCTGCTGCACCAACGCCTTGACTGTATCGGGCGTCTGTAAAATCAAGCAATTGCGTAAGCAAGGACTTTTCTTTATCCAACAATACAATGCGATGCATTGCATAAACCCAGTCTAACCAGGTATAGGTAACCTCGCGCTTAAGCCAAGCCCTTCTTGCTTGACTTTCGACCGACATGCGGTCTGCCATAACCCTGAACTTTTGCTGGTTGAAATAGTTTTCATCACCTCTGGGCAATTGCTGTTTCAAGCCCACTTTAAACTGCGTCATAGGCTCTTGGTCAAGTGCAAATCCATCAGTAGGTAAATTTTGTACTGACGCCGACATTTGCGGGTTAGCCCAGTAGGAGGATGCCTCAGCCTCTGCATTAAAACCTTGCTTGCGATGACTATTTCCTTTCAATAGAGGATCATGTTGAATGG
The DNA here is from genome assembly GCF_009811415.1 of Alteromonas sp. KUL106. GTDB lineage: Bacteria > Pseudomonadota > Gammaproteobacteria > Enterobacterales > Alteromonadaceae > Alteromonas. The sequence continues at coordinate 345,129 of NZ_BLIG01000001.1, forward strand.
CTAATTGAAGCGCTTGTTCAAGACTTAAAGATTCCCCGTTAGCTAGCGAAGGAAACAACAGAAAAGAATTAAGCAGGAAAATTAGCGCAAACTTAATGCTCGCTCTGCTGCATGTTCCAACGTACTTTCCCGCGTTGTCAGGTACCAAATAATTGCTCATGTATAACATCACTTTTCAGGTGTAACACGTGTTGAAATTGCCCGAGCTTTGGTTTTTTGACATTTGAGTGAGTTGATCTCCGCAAGCGCAAAAAATAAGGCTGCCACGTGTTACATAGATAAAAAAGTTAGAGGCGCTTTATACGTCTCTTCGGCGAAATGAATTCGCTAGATAGATCTATGCTGTGAGAAGTGATTTAGGCGGGCGAAACTGCCCAAAGTGAAGGGTTATGCACTGCCCCAGAATAGGTGCAGGTGCCGCCATTCTCGCGACCGAAACTTCAGTTTCGGCTGATGGCTGTAAAAGCGCACTAGCGCTAAGGTTAAAACAGTGATCCGCGGGGCAATTGCATTCATCCTCACAGCAAGGCATGTCAGCCATTTGGGCTTTACTTGCACTGTGAGCGTTCGCATCGCTGATCTGAGTCATTTCCATTGTATTACTATCAGCACTTAAATTAGCGCTAATCTCAGCGTGCTGCATTGACATCTCTTGATGCTGGCAATGGGGTTGGGTGAACTCAGGTGACGCAGAAGTTTTCATTACGACTGGCGTTTTGGAAACAGCGTTACTTGTGTTGGTATTACCCTCTACATTAGATTCTTCTACCGCATGGAAAGCATGAAACGAAGCAGGTTGTGCTGTTGTCACCCGCTGTGAATGGCCGTGTTCGTAAGGATGAGTAATAGATACAGCACTGCCTGACGACACAAGAGCCATCATTAAAAATAGTGTGAGTGCTAACGAACTCATGTTGGACGTTTTGCACCATTTAAGCGGCAAACAAAGCTGAAAATTGCTCACGTTTTTTACCCAGCAAATGCGGTATCTAGAAATAACGTTCAAATAATAGCGTGATGTGACTGCGCAGTAAAGCCAACGGCGCATGTCACTTACGCTCATCTGTTTATTTAAACTGCGACAAGTAATCCTGGAGCATCAAGCGCATGGTCGAGAACAGCGGGTTTGCTTTGGGCACTGCACAATCTTCTTGCTGATTGACCATATTGGCGTTGAAATTCATTTTGTTGAGCAGGCTTGTATTTACGACCAAGTCAGCGTGACATAACCCGTAAGATTCATCGATAACAAAAAAGGTATTAGGGCCCTTGCTTGCTTCCATCAGCTGCTCTATTCCAGAGATAGGCGTTGTCACATCGGCTTGAGAATGAGCGGCAAATAACGGCACTTCTACTTGCTGTCCTTCCTCAATTTTTTCGCGAATGGTGTTAATGAGATCCATCAACTCCAATCCAGCTAAACCCGCTACGTTTGGGTATTTATAAGGGTTTGGACCATGGGTTTGATAACTTCCATCAATAATTCTGGCTAAGAGCTTAATGCCCCAAATTCGGGACATTCCTTCAGCGTTGTCAGATAGCGCTAGCGCGCCAGAAAATAACATAAGGCCGTCAATCTCTCCTTCACTGCCATCAGCACTATCCAAGTAGTGCTCAACTGCCAGCGCCCCCCCTGTCGAAAAACCGCCCACAAGTACAGTGTCACCCATACTGTCAGCCAAATTTATGACTTCATCGACATGTGCCTGCCAGCGCTCTGCTAAATCCCAGTCTGACATATCATCGTCAGCTTCGCGCTTACCATGACCAGGCAGAAGAGGCACAACAACTGTGAACCCCTCCTCAAATAAGATATTGGCAATTTCTCGCATGAAAAACGGTGAATCGCTTAAGCCGTGAATTAAAACAGCGACCTTATCGCTTGTATTGTTTGTCAGTATAAAAGGCGCGTTGCCCTCATTACGCAGCACGTTGCTACACACAGTAAATCGGTTAAGCGCGGTTTCCCTGCAAGGCTGAGTTTGTTCCCATTCTTTCTCGTAAAATCCTTTAAACTGCGCGTTGTGCTCTTTTATTGCATTGCTTTCAGCAACCGCATTACTCGCACCCATTAACGCACCAACACACACAAGCGTTTTTATAAAAGACTTCAACGACACCATTTTTCTCCGCTATGGATAATTAACAAAAAGCGGGCGCATAGTAACATGCCCCCGCTTTTATGACGATTCAAACAAAAATAGGTTTAACTAAAATGCGCTTCCAAGTCGTCTGAACCGCCAATGTGCTTACCGCCGATGAAGACCTGCGGAACGGTTTCGCGGCCACTGATAGCTGTTAAGCTGGTTAGCGACGCATCTTTACCTAGCACAATTTCTTCGTACTCGTAGCCTTTATCGTCTAACAGCTTTTTAGCTTTCGCACAGAAAGGACAACCTGGTTTGGTAATAATAGAAACCGGCGCATTAGGCTGCTCTTCCGGCGCGATGTAGGCCAGCATCGTATCGGCATCTGATACTTCAAACGGATCGCCAGGAACGTCAGGCTCGATAAACATTTTGTCGACAACACCATCTTTCACAAGCATCGAGTAACGCCAACTTCTTTTGCCAAACCCCAAGTCTGCTTTATCTACAAGCATGCCCATGCCATCAGTAAATTCACCGTTACCATCCGGGATCACTGTGATGTTGGCGGCTTCTTGATCCGCTGCCCATGCGTTCATTACAAAGGTGTCGTTGACTGATATACATACAATGTCATCAATGCCGTGCTTGGCGAATTTTTTCGCCAGCGCGTTGTAACGAGGTAAGTGAGTGGAAGAACAAGTCGGTGTAAATGCGCCTGGCAGCGAGAACACCACAACGTTTTTGCCCGAAAATAGCGCTTCTGTGGTCTTGGTTACCCAAGCGTCACCTTCTCGGCATTGAAATGAAACACTAGGGACCTTTTGACCTTCTTTGGACGTAAAGCGACTTTCTGACATAACAACCTCGTATCGGTAATTTTAATAATAAGTACATCACGCAATGTAGAAGCCTAGATTGAGTTAACACACAAATCAATAGGTATTGCCTTGCATTCGTTAATATCGATTTTGATGCTGAATTTAGCGCCTGCACTGCCTATCCTTCTAACTGACGATAAGTACGACCGAAGTGCGACTAACGGTTTTCCTTACTCACAAATTTTAATGTACAGCGACATTCGAGGGTTAACACCATGATTATTTTAGTTGGTGGAGAAAAAGGCGGTAGCGGAAAAAGCTGCCTAGCACAAAACATTGCCGTGTATCTTCGCACCGAAAAAGGTGCAAAGGTTTTAATGGTTGACTGCGACCCGCAACGAACGACCTCTGACTGGATCCAAGAGCGCAAAGCTAATCCTCGCCTCGCTGAAATTAATTGTGTTCAGTTATACGGTAAAATACGTAACGAATTGTTGAGCCTACGTCAGTATTACGACTACGTTGTTATCGACTGTGGTGGACAGGACAACCTGGCCCTTCGCTCGTCAATGGCAGTCGCCGACCACATACTCATTCCGTTGCGTCCAAAAAGACGGGACCTAAAAACCGTTCCGCACATGGAAGATATTTTGTCTACCTGCAAAATGGTAAACCCCAAAATGAACGCCGCGTTTGTCATCACGCAGTGTCCTTCTTTGCCTAGTCTTGCCAGCCGAATTTTAGAGGCGAAAGAGGTGTGTCGCTCTTTTGGTATTCCTGTTCTCAACTCTGTAACGTTTAGCCGCAATATGTATGATGATTCAGAGGAATCAGGTCAATCTGTTATTGAAAGCGAACCAGAAGGCAAAGCTGCTACCGAAATAAGAACATTATTTGAAGAGCTACTAGCTGGCAAGATGGAGGATGCTTATGAGTTTGCTCAACCTCAAAAAGTCGAAGCCTTTAGCTAAACCTAATCTTCGGTCTGTTGAAGACTTTATTGAAGATGCACTGCATTATGCTCAGGGTAAAGTCTATGCGCGAGGAAATACCAATAACGTAGACCAGCCGTTAGTTAACGAACAGGGTATCAATTCGTGCCGAGAGCACACGCACAGTGTTGTATCGATTACCGATGCGATAAAAAAACCGCTCAAGGAAGGTATGCGCCATGCTACGTTCACGCTTACTCCGCAATGTATAGATAAGCTGGCGGACATTTCCGAAAAAACAGGTAAAGCTAAATCTGCGTTGATCCGGGAATGGATAAACGAGCACAGTTAAAAATAGACAAAAGTATAAACCTAAATACAGACTTTATTCGTTTAATCCTTCACAATAGAGAAGCGTGAGGCGTCTTTATTGGAAATATAGGGAACGGCTGCCTACGCAGCCTAACTTTACGTTTTGTCAAAACGAATACCGTACGTATATAGGAGATAAGAGCGAATGGGCCCAAGGAGATGTAGCACTTTACTTGTGCTGGGGTGTGCCCTCCTCATTATCGTGCAGCTTTTACCTATCAAACCGGCAATTGCCGGTAGCATTGTGGGCAACGACTTTGCAACGATTGAAAGGCTTTTAAGCGTCAAACAATATGCAGATGCCGATAGCAAAGCACTGCTTTTAGTAGAACAAGCCTATCAACAAAACCACGTGCCAGCGGATGAATTTCTGAGCCTTGGTAGGGTTTTCCAAAGTGCGTCTCGCTTTGAAACGTCGAAGGTGATATTCAGTGCCGCTTTAGAGCGCTACACGACGGAAGGTGAACTTGGCAACATGGCTGAGGCCTTGCTTCACCTTGCTTCATCAGAGAGACACCTTTCCAACTACACCACCGCCCTTACCTATGTGCATCGCGCTATGTCAATTGCACAAATAGAACGAAACGAACTTTTAAAAGCTAAATTAAACTTAGAACTCGGCACTATCAAGCAACAACAAGGCGAAATTGAAATCGCACTTGAACCCTTGAAGCAAGCGTTAGATTTCTTTCGAGAAAACAATATGCCAAGTGAGATGAGCCTCTCCTTGCTGCATATTGGCGATCTATACAGCTTGCTCAATCAGACTTCACTTGCACATACCTATTATCGTGACGCGTTAGAAAGTGTAGAGGCGTCTAATGACGGGCGTCTACTTGGCATCATTAAAACCCGATTGGGTGCACTGCTGCTTAAAACAAGTACACCAACACAGGCTATCAATAGCATTGAAAGTGGGCTTAAACATTTAGAAACCACTAAAGACGTGGGCGCAATTGCCGAAGCGAAAATGTTATTGGGAAGAGCATTTGTAGAAGATGGTGATACAAAAAATGGGCGGGAGTTGCTGCAAGAAGCCATGGCGTTTGCTCAATCAACCGGACAATTAAAATTGATGCAAGATGGACGACTTGCTCTCGCTCGTGCCTACATGAAAGAGCAGAGTTTTGAGCTTGCGTTGTCAGAGGCGCGAGCCGGAACGATTGAGGCGAGAAAAAACCGCGATTTGCGTGGCCAGATAAGTTTCTTATCTATACAACTTAACGCCTTCGTATCCTTAGGTGAGTTTAAAAAAGCCTTAGACATTCAATCAGTGATCCAACAGTTGCGCGAAGTGTTACTGGACTCAGAAAACAAGTCTGCTATCGAGGGGCTTCAAGCTGAAATTGAAGTCATTCGACAGTCTCACACGTTAGAAAAACTAGAGGAATCAAAGCAGCTCGCCCTTGCTCAGGCAGAGCAGGAAAAGCTGCAAACAACGTTGGTTTGGAGCATCTCTTTGGCGGTATTGCTGTTTACCTTTTTAATATGGAGTAGATATAAACAGCGCCAACAAACCATAATATTACGTCGCGAAGTTCGTCAGCAGACATTGACGCTTCAAGAAAAGAATGAAGAATTACGGACCGCCTATAAGACGCTTGAAGAAGTAAGCTTAAGAGACCCATTAACCGGTTTGTACAACAGGCACTATCTAGAGTCACAGCTTCCCGGAGAAATAAGGCGAAGCCAATTTTCCGCAAACCAAAGCACAGACCCGGCTAACACAAAACAAGATTTACTGTGCTTGCTGATTGATATCGATCACTTTAAACGCATCAACGACGATTACGGTCATATCGCAGGCGATAAAGTGTTGTCATCGTTTGCGCAAGTTCTTAAGCATGTTTTTAGACTTACGGATTTAATTATCCGATGGGGCGGTGAAGAATTTTTAGTGGTTTGTCGTCAATCTAATCGAGAGGAACTGCCAGAATTGGCTGAACGATGTCGTGAGATGGTCGCAAGCACGCCCTTTGATATTGGCACAGACAGTCCGATAAATATTACCTGTAGTATCGGTTTCTCGTTACTTCCGCCAGACCGAAAAGATAACTTCGAGTTGGCATGGGAGCGCACGTTTGCAGTCATCGATTACGCACTCTACGCGACCAAGTTATCCGGAAGAAACGGATGGGTAGGTGTTGTTGAAACCCTCGACACAAAGACTCACAGTCAAACGCCAATTGATAAAAAATTCAATTTTGCTGGCTCTAGAATTGCAACTTCATTTAACAATGTTGCAAGTATTCGATGGCCAGACACCCTCGATCACAAGCAGTAGAGGAGAGCAGTATGTTTAGAGGAAGTTGTAGTTGCCAGTCTATTCAGTACGAAGTTGACCACATTAGTGAGCTCGAAGCGGATAGTGAAACGTTGTCACAGGCTGATGCAAGCGCTTTTCGTGTAAGGATCTCCAAGAAGGCGCTAGTGATTGATTGCGCCCCCTCCACCTTGGCCGCGCTGCATGAGGCAAATGGGGAAACACACCATGTATGTAACCTGTGTGGCAGCATTGTATACATTGAGGATACATCAAGAAATGTGGTGGTAGAGGTTAATTACAGTGGCCATGATGTACTTGCTGAGACACACGGCCAGTTTATACTTTAGGAATTAGCTTTCTTGCTCGACAACGCGCGGCGCATCCGCTTGTAGCGTGGTAAGTTAAAGCACTTACCACTGCCTAATCGCTGCTTTTTATATCTTCCATGTGATACTTATCAATAAGCGAGTAAAGTGTTGGTCTAGTAACGCCAAGAAGTTCAGCGGTTCTCGACATGTTTTTTTCAGCTTTCTGATACGCTCTGCGGATCGCACGACTTTCTGCAATTTCTCGCACCTCACGCAAATTGAGGGTTTCGGGCTCATCTTGCGCATCAGTGGGCATTAGCCCTAGGTCGTCGGGCTGAATAACGGTACCTTCAGCCATAATTACCGCAGACTTTAATTTGTTCTGCATTTCGCGAATATTGCCAGGCCATTTATGGGCAAGCATGGCATTAACCGCTGACTCCGAGAAGCTTTTGGCCTTAGCTTTAAACTCTTCTCGATAAATATTCAGGAAAGTGCGGGCTAACAAAATAATATCTTGATCCCGGTCTCGCAGCGGCGGGATCATAATTGGCATTTCACCCACTCGGTAATATAAATCTTCTCTAAAGGTTTCTTGCGCGACCATACTTTGCAAGTCTCTGTGAGTCGCGCAAATTACTCGAATATCTACAGGGATTTCGTTCCGGCCGCCTACCCGCTCAATCACGCGCTCTTGCAAAAAGCGAAGCATTTTGGCCTGAAGCCCGATTGGCATATCCCCAATTTCATCTAAAAATAAGGTGCCTCCCTGCGCGGTTTCTATTTTACCCACGGTCGTTTTATTCGCGCCGGTGAACGCTCCTTTTTCGTACCCGAATAACTCGCTCTCTAGCAAGTTTTCTGGAATAGAGGCGCAGTTGATCGCTACAAACGGTTTATCTCTTCTCGGGCTGTGCTCATGAATGCTGCGCGCAAACACTTCCTTACCTGTACCACTCTCACCCAAAAGCAATGTGCTAATGTCGGTGTTAGCGATTTTTTCTGCGCGACGTACCACTTTCTGGATAGCTTCACTGTTCCCCACAATACGCGACATACCAGAGCGAGAGCGGGCTAATATACTGTTTTCATGCTCAAGCTTTGACAGATTAAGGGCGCGATGGACCAGTAGCTTGATAGTGTCAGAATCAATTGGCTTTTGATAGAAGTCGTAGGCACCGAAATCTATCGCTTTCAGCGCATTTTGCTTATCGTTATTACCCGTAACGACAATGACTTTAGTTCGCGGTGCAAGAGAGATGATATCGTGAAGAATACGCAGGCCTTCTGACGCGTTCGCGGGGTCAGGAGGCAACCCTAAATCAAGCGTAACAACCTTGGGTTCGAACCTGCGCAACTGGGCTATGGCTGAAGTATGATCGTCAGCAAAAACAACATTGTAATCCGTAAGACTCCATTTAAGCTGCTTTTGAATACCTAAATCATCGTCTACTACCAAAATGGTATCTGTCATCTTATCATCCTATTGTTATACTTCATCCATTGAGGGCGCTTAGGTTTTTGCGGATGTTTATCACTTTTTCAGTTAAGTGATATGCCCTATCCTATCGGAAAATACAGTGTAAAACAGCTTCCCCGACCAGGCTCACTTTGAACAGTGAGTTTTCCGCCGATGGATTCTATATACGTTTTTGCATCATAGGCACCAATGCCCATACCCGCGTTGCCTTTCGTTGTATCAAAGGGCTTAAATAGGCGTTCATCAATAAACGCCTTGTCCATTCCTGTCCCAGTATCCTCTATCATAACAAGTTGTGTATTATTGTCTGAATTACTTGTTATAACCACATCAACTTCACCATCATCTGCCGTTGCTTGCTGTGCGTTACTGATAAGGTGATAAAGTACATTAGCCACTTTTTCTCTATCCACTATCACTGGCGTTTCTCGCACAAGATGAACAGAAGGCAGAGGGCTTAGTGCTGAACAGCGTTTTTCAACCACATCTTTAGCAATGTCTGAGAGAAGAAACTCAGAATTCACACCCTCTTCAACCGCTTTTTTGTCAGTAAGCTGTTTGAGCATTTTTTCCATTCGGGCTTTAGTATGCTCTAAGGTCTCGAAGGTGTCATCGATGAATTCTGGATTATGCTTATGCTGCTGAGCATTGGCTAGAATAAGATCAACTTGAGCCAGAACATTTTTTAAATCATGTAATACAAATGCTGACATGCGGTTAAACGCAGCGAACTGGGCATTTTCGGCAACAACTTGGGCAGCTTCATGATGCTGCATGTATGTACCTACTTGCTCGGATACGGCGGTCAGATAGTCTTTTACTTCCCAATTAAGGCTTACCTTTTCTTTATCACCCGGTGCAAGTACCGCAAAGCCCCATAGACCGTCATCTTTTAAAAAAGGCACGAAAAGTTGATAACCCCACTGCTTTAAAGCTTCGCGATCTAGCTTCAACCCTTCGTAATCAAAAGGCTTAACTAAATAAGCATCAGTATCGATAATCCAACCATTTTTGTCACTATAGCGCACGAGCGAATCAAGGGTTGTACACCTGTGCGATTTATCGTTTGAAATAGGAGACGCTTCGGCAATACATTCATATCCGCTAGGCGTTACTTTAAATAGCAAACCAGATTCGTATTGGATGGCGTTAAGCATGCCGGTTAAACCAGCATAGTAAACATCTGAACTTGAATCGCCTGTCTTCGTCAGCCATTTGGTCAACTTTACCCACTCAACACGATAGTCAAACTGGTTGGCAAAAAAGTGCTTCGTTATAAATACTTTTATCTTTGTTCGAAAAGCGTTAGATAAAAACACCGTTGCCAGTAAGGCAAAAGACATGACAACCAAAATGATTTGAACGGTAGCGCCCCAGCTTCCCCCCATATAATTTATTGCATAACCCACGACTGCCATGACAAAGAGGTAACCTCCCGCTACCAGCAGCAGTGAACTATGCAAAACTACATCACGGGAAATAAATATATCGATACCCCAATGATGGATTCGCCGGATGGAAATAACGAGCAGAGGCATTAACAAAAAGTAAATGAACCCGCGCGCAGCGATGTATCCAATCTCTACCTGATTAACCATTGTCGCATTCGCATAGGTGACAAATTCAAACAGGTTTGTGGCGCCTAGGTAAATAATTAGAGGCTTGAAGGCCCATTGCTCAGCACCTGCTTGTCGATAGACTACCTCGAGCAGTACAAGCACTTCCAAAGACAACACAATAAGAACAAGGAAGCTCCATGCTGGATTGACTGCCAACAAATAGGGCGCTAGCAATGCTATAAGCGCAGGAGCAAGGATGATAAGGGTGACGGGCCGTTTAATAACATCAACAATATTATTAAAACTTGTTTGCAAGCAACCAGCCAGAAACAATAGCCACGCGAGCTGTTTAAGGACGTCTGAGGTGATTAACCAGCTAAGTGAAATAGGGCCAAAAAGCGAGGTAATCAAACTTGTTGACCACAAAAATGTAGCAGCCGTAGCTAAGACCAACAGATTTTTAGCCACACCTGGTTTGCGTACTGTCAACAACAATAACAAAAGGGCTAAATGGGCCAGACTATTTAACACATAGCCTACATCTGAAATCATCCTTTTCTCTCACCCTTTTTGTTGTTTCTTAGAAATATACAATGCAGGGACGCGTGTAAGTACGACATCCCTATCCTAAAGACACGATTCTTATGTTAAACAGTGCCTTGATACTTAGTATCGCACTACCTTTTACGGATAACGAGTGAGCCAATAGAGTAACCTGCGCCAAACGAGCAGAGCACACCTACGTCTCCCGCAACAAGGTCTTCATGGTTTAGGCCAAAGGCAATCACCGAGCCCGCTGAGGCGGTATTAGCAAATTCATCCAGCACGATAGGCGCTTCGATACGGTCCGCATCACGCCCGAGTAATTTCTTACAAATTAGCGTGTTCATATTGATATTTGCCTGGTGCAGCCACCAGCGTTTAACACTTTCAGGTTTAATATCGTGACTTGCTAGATGCGCTTCAATGTGGGCTGCCGCCAGCGGGCACACTTCTTTAAACACTTTGCGGCCAGCTTGGTGGAACAATTTATCAGGGCCATATGGGTCGACATCTTCCGCACGGGTCATATAACCGAAGTTTGAGCGGATGTTATTCGAATACTTAGTCAACGCCTTAGTGCTCAGCACGTCATAGACATGTTTGCCCTTGGCTGTTTCAGCTAACTCTAGTACCGTCGCGGTTGCCACATCACCAAAAATAAAATGGCTATCGCGATCGGCGTAGTTGATTTGTGGAGAAACCAACTCAGGGTTAATGACCAACACTCGCGTTGCATTTTTTGCGCACAACATTTCATAGGCGCGATGCATACCAAACGTGGCCGCCGAACACGCCACCAACATATCAAACCCGAAGCCTTCAATACCAAGGGCTTCTTGTACTTCAATGGCTATTGCCGGATAGGCACGCTGCGTGTAGGCACATGAAACAATCACAGCATCAATATCTTTTCCATCAAGATTTGCTGATGCCAACGCGAGCTTTGCAGCTTCAACGGCTATCTCCGCTTGATGGGAAAGCTCGTCATCACTGCGAGGCTCAATTTTCGGTTTCATCCGAGTAATATCAAGCGCACCTTCTTTTTGATAGATGTAACGACTTTTAATTCCTGACGCTTTTTCGATAAAGTCAGCGCTTGAATAAGGCATGGCGTTAACATCACCGGCCTCTATCTGCGTTTTGTTCTCTTCATTGAAAGCATCACAATAGGCATTGTAACTGCTAACCAGTTCTTCATTTGTAATACTGTCTTTAGGGTGCCATACACCTACACCACTAATCACGACTTGCTGAGACATAAGCATTCTCTATTAGTAATTAACACCACATACGTACTATGCACTGCGCTACCGTGTCCTGAACGCAATAATACGCGTGTATTTTAGCTTCATCGACATCCTACTTTTGATGGCGACGCCGTTTTATGTTGTATAGCTTACCTCAATCCTCTTTCGGTGTAACTATAGGGAGTGCAACCAATGTTCTCTGCGCAATCAAATCTTATATGAGACAAAATCCCCCTGATTTCATTATTCATATCTCTTACATGCTAGGGGCTGTTGACCTTTGCTATATGTTTTTGCAGCGCATTGTGCGTCATTTAGGCAAGGCAGAGTTCATGTAAAATAGTTGCTCTACATAAATGGGCGATAACTCAGCATAAATGACGCACAAACGCTGCTCTTCGGGTTCGTCATAGAACAAAAATGATAAGTTCAAAGAACTGAGGACGGTGCGGCTTGAGTCGAGATCTGTCTGATTGGTACTTCGTTTAGCCGTTCTGACAACTGATTTAATACCAATAAAAAACCCGCTTAGTGAAGCGGGTTTTCTTTTTCTATTTGAACAATGAGTTATAGCTGGTTAATTTGCCATACCGTGACTGTACCGCTCACTTCGTTACCGACAACAAGTAAAGGCACGCCGCTTGGACTGTCTTCAGCGCTTACGAACACCAAGCTTTCTGGCGCAAGGTCACCAATAACATTATCGCTTGTTAACCCTTCGGTAAGGTCGCGGTTAATGACGTATTCGGCAAACTTAACATCGTATGGGTTCGTTACATCATAGACAAAAATGCCGCCCATGCGCTCAGTGCCGATAAATGCATAAGTGCGATCGCCAACTTGACCCACTGTTAACGCCTCTGGCTCTGGACCTTTATTTTCAGAACGAGAGTCTCCCGCATTTTCGTCATCACCATTATTAAATTGCGCACCGTGAACTGAAGCAGTAATTCGCTCGAAGTCGTCACCCGAGTCATATACCACTAGACCATTTTGGTCCCAAATGGTGAAAGAACGTGCTCCGTAAGCGTAGGCAGCATCGTACTCGCCGTTGCCATCAGCATCGCCCATCGCTGAAGTCACGCGTAAATCGTCCGCTTCACCGGTGGCCTGTAGCATTGCTAATTCAGAGTTTGTAGCAGCAGTCAGGTCTGCGACTTTTACTTCATCGGTATACGCCAAACAGCCATCGTCAGCATCAAATGAAAGACCGCCAGCAGCAGTACATGCAGCCTCATCAGCCGCTTCAAAGAAGTATTCACGAGCATCACCTTCATTCGCTGTAACAATGAACGTTGCATCTTTCCACGTGAAATTAGCGATTGTGTCTGGCTGATAAACACCATATAAACCCGTGTACTGACCAAAGCTTACCGAGCCATCTTCTTGTACGTCGATATTAAGGCCAGCCCAAGATTTAGTTCCCAACCCGACTACATCAATGGTTAGTTCTTCTAAATCTAAAATTGCCAAGCCATTGTTTTCCTGAAGACTCACATACGCGACATCGTTCGTGGCAGTGATATATTCTGGTTCAAGGTCTTTGGCTACAGATGAAGTGATCGCAGTACCATTAATAGTGCGCCCTGCTGGGTTAGGGAACATCATACCCTGCGCCATTAATTCGGCTTCGGTACCATTGAACGCTGTAAAACCTACAGTCGTCCCTGTTTCTTCAGGCTCACCGCTTGCTAGAATATTAATAACGGTAATGGAACCTTCAGGGTCGATGGTGTAATCATTAGAAGGTTCGCCTTCATTTGCGACCAACACTTTGCCACCATCAGGCGTGAAAGTAACCATATCAGGCAGTGCACCTACCTCTACAGAATCCAAGAAAGCTGGCGAAGCGCTGTTGAGGCCGTTATAGAATAACACATAGCCATTGTCTGTTTTTACATCGGCAGGAACCGCAACGGCCATCAGGTCGCCTCTTACGGCAATACTGGTTAGGCTACCAAGTGCTACGCCATTGATATCGGCGGGCAAAGCAATCGTAGTTGGCGTAAGCGTAGTAGTATTGATAGGATCTGCCATTGTGGCGGTATTTACGGCAGAGGCATTAATAACTGCTATAGTGTTCGTTTCGCCGTTAGTCGCATATATCGTACTGGTCTCAGCGTGAAATTGAACAATTTCAGCGGCTGTCTGATTACCTAAGAAGGCACGACCAACAATATCCATAGCAATACCGATAGAGGCATCGGCACCATCGCTTCCGTCCGCACCAGACTCGCCTTGTTCACCCTGAGGGCCTTGCGCGCCGGTTTCACCCTGTGCGCCGTCATCACCATCAAGGCCGCATCCTGAAAGTGCAGCTGATACTAAAAATGCGAGTAATCCATATTTAAACTTGTTACGCACTGCCATTTTATTTCCTTTTTATTTGTATTTTTGTCGTACGTTATGAGGTCCTAGAAATCTCAGACCTTCCACTTTCGCCCATGAGGGTTGAAGGAAAACGGGGACTTCTTGCCTTAGTACACCAGAAAATTTATTCAACTTCTATGTATAAATTAAAATCAGTTTATGACACAAATATTAATTAGGCAAAGGTAAGTCACTTTTCCATAACAAAGACGCATTTTGCGCGATTTAGGGCCCTGCACAGATAAACGCTTTGTCACATTGCCTTTGACATTGCATTGCTATTTAACACGCATGGATAGGCTCAGCGTTTCAGTAAAAATTCAGATTATCCCTCCCCATGCACATCGAAAATTTGTATATACAGCAAAGGTGTAGTTTTAATTACACGCGCTATCTGATAGTAATACCCAACATGATGTATAGTATTCCCAACATGATGTATAAACTGAATGATATTGGATTACCTTATTGCAAAGATGGGTTTTACCGAAGCATTTAGGTTTTTTTTAAAAGGATTAGCCATGAAATTGAAATTCACAGCTTCAGCAATGATTGCTGCTGCGCTCACGCTTACTGCTTGTGCAACCTCACCAACGGGCAGAAATCAAGTACTACTTTTTTCAGAAAGCCAGTTGGCTCAAATGGGTGACCAAGCCTTTACCGGAATGAAAGAAGAACTAAAAATTTCGAACAAGTCTGTACAAAATTCTTACGTCGAATGTGTCGCAAACGCCATTACCGCACAAGTGCCCGCGAGCGTCTTTAACGGTCAGTGGGAAGTCGTTGTGTTTGACGATGAACAAGTGAATGCTTTCGCTCTGCCAGGTGGAAAAATTGGTGTATACACTGGACTGTTAAACGTGGCAGAGAACCAGCATCAACTCGCCGCTGTAATTGGTCACGAAGTAGGCCATGTTATCGCAGAACACGGAAACGAACGCATGTCTCAGTCAACATTGATAAACATGGGCAGTCAAGCGGTCGGTCAAGTCTTAGCAGCGAATGAAGTGCCTCAATCGGGGCCTATAATGGCAGCCATTGGTTTAGGTGTTCAGGTAGGAGTACAGCTACCGTTTAGCAGAACACACGAATCTGAAGCCGATGTTATCGGTCTTCAGCTTATGGCCAAATCGGGCTTTGACCCAAGACAGTCAGTTAACTTATGGCAAAACATGGATGCTGCGAGTAATGGCAACCGCCCCATGGAGTTACTGTCTACCCACCCTGCTCCGCAAACACGAATTGATAACTTACAGGCAAACATGCCAAAGGCCTATGCTGACTATCAAGCGGCTGCATATCGACCCAACTGCCGTTAACGCTTTACATCAAAGCGATATTGATTCATCGCGTCCCTTTTTAAAAGCAAAAAAAAACGCTGCAAATACGCAGCGTTTTTTTATGCAATACCAACGAATTTATTCGCTGTCTGCTTTGTGAAGGTGAACATCCATTTGTGGGAACGGAATTGAGATACCTTCTTCGTCAAAACGTAATTTAACGTTTTCTGTAAAGTCGAATTTAACACCCCAGAAATCGGCAGAGTTTACCCATGGGCGAACCACGAAGTTTACGCTACTGTCAGCCAATTCAGACACCGCAATCTTCGGCGCAGGTTCTGCAAGAATTCGATCGTCTGCTGCAACCATTTCTTCAAGAATTCTCTTCGCTTTCAGAAGGTCCGCGTCATAACCAATGCCCACAACCATGTCTACACGACGTGTATCCCTTGCTGAGTAGTTAGTAATGTTGCCGCCATAAATGTTGCCGTTTGGAACGATAATTTCTTTGTTATCTGGCGTGTTCATTGTAGTGGTGAAAATACCAATTTTAACAATAGAACCCGCTGTGCCCGCAGCTTCGACAAAATCGCCCGCTTTAAATGGCTTAAATACCAATAGCATAACGCCGGCTGCAAAGTTTTTCAGTGAATCTTGAAGTGATAGGCCGATCGCTAAACCAGCGGCACCTAAAATAGCGACAAGAGACGTTGTGTCCACACCTAACTGATCAAGTGACGCGACAATGACGAACAGCATTAAAATGGCGCTTAATATCGCCTCTAAAAAGTCTACAAGCATCGCGTCATATTTAGATTTAGCCATTAGGCGTCTAAATACAGACAAGATGAATCCAACTACGATCCTACCGATTACATAAATCGCAATTGCCATCGCGATATTAATACCCCATGGGATGGCATAATCATTTATATAACGTTCAACATCACTTGCAGAGAAAAGCGTTAACTTGTCTTCCATAATATATTCCTTGTGGTGGTTTATTGTTTACCCTCATTACGGTATCAGCTATTTATATTTATACCAATACAGTAAGGGGGGTTGTGATGAAAATTCGTTCTAAAGTCTACGTAGATTATGCTCACCGCCTTAAAAAATTACACCAAATACTGATGTAGCCTATCCCGAGGTGCTAGGACACTCTTCCACGTATCTTGTCATCAACTTGTCACCCAAATGTCGTAACTTACATCACAACGTATTTTCTAGCATACGTTAAAACAAATAAAACGCTGTATATTTAACCTGCAAGATGAAAGAGAAATGCGATTTTCTCAAAAATCGAAATCTCGCCGCTTTTTCGGAAGTAGCGGAGATCTAAAAGTATTTTTTTGATGATTTTTTAGCCGTAAAGATTTAGACTAAAGTCTCATGAGCGTTGTACGCGTCGCACCTCGTTTCGGGTGCTCGGGCAAGGCTACATGTAGGAGCTTTAGCACACTATGTCACTTAAAGGATTAACGCATGTTGCTTCTCATAACCCTATTTTCAGTTGTATTGTGTTTATTTCTGTACTCACTTCGCACTGATAAAGGAAAACATACTAAATACGCGAGAGCGGAACACCGCTCAGCACCTCAATCGCAGTCTTCTTCCACTGTGCTGAAGTCAACGCCAAACAACTCTTCGCCCACAGCGGCGTAGGGAAAATACGAGTCAGGTGATTTCTGAAATAGGCCGCATGCTGTCGTTTATGTAAATTTTTTCGATTATTTACATGAAGCTGTCGTCAGCATTGCAACCTGTATGCACACCCACGTATTATACGCGGTAAAACCACATACCTGATTTACTATGCGTATACCAAGAGTCTATTACCCCAACCCCATTCCGCTAGAGCAAGAGTTCGAGTTAACCGAAGACGCAGGGCATCACATTGCCACTGTACTGCGCATTAAACCCAATCGCCCGCTGGTGCTTTTTAACGGCGACGGTAATGAATACAGCGCGCAAATCATCAGTGTCCAAAGGAAAAAAGTCATTGTAGAAGCCGATGCTTGTCTCTCTCTGGCAAAAGAGTCGTCTCTTCACTTGCATTTAGGTCAAGGCGTGTCTAAAGGCGATAGAATGGACATCGTTTTGCAAAAAGGTGTAGAGCTTGGTGTGTCGGAAATCACACCTATCATCACAGAGCGCTGCGCAGTGAAGCTTGATGAGTCGCGCTGGGAAAAGAAAATTCAACAGTGGCAAAAGGTAATTATCGGCGCATGTGAACAAAGCGGCCGCAATGTTCTTCCTACACTTAACGCTCCGGTAAGCCTAAATCAGTGGTTGTCATCATCGACAAGCACAACACGGCTAGTGCTTGCACCAGGCGCCCAACAGAGTTTGGCAAGACAACCCTACAACAGCAACGGGTTTCGTTTATTAATTGGTCCTGAAGGCGGACTATCTGAAACCGAAGTTCACCAAGCGAATGAAAATGGCTATCAATCAGTTAGTTTAGGCCCACGCATTTTACGCACTGAAACGGCGGCAATCACAAGTTTAAGTATTCTCCAAGCACAGCATGGCGATTTTTAGTCTGATAAACACAGCGTCAAAACCCAGGCTGGCGTGACAAAGTATCTTGAAGAACTTACCTCCGCCCCAATAATAGAAGAAACAGCGAGCCAAGCCCAGCGCGCGGGCTCTCCACTAACATTCAAGGTAAAAACATTATGCAATACACCGTTGGCGTAATTATGGACCCCATTGAGAGCATTAAGCCTCATAAAGATACAAGCTTTGCAATGATGCTTGAAGCTCAGCGCCGCGGTGCAAAGGTCGTCTATTTTGAGCTTAAAGACCTGTATTTGGACAACGGTAAACCGATGGGGCTTGGCAAAACCGTGTCGGTTAAAGACCAACCTACTGATTTTTATAGCATCGAGGATGAATTCACCATTCACTTAGGCGATATCGACGTATTGTTAATGCGAAAAGATCCTCCTTTTGACAGCGAATTTTTGTATGCCACTCAGGTGCTTTCTTTAGCACAAGACGCAGGTGCACTAGTGGTCAATAATCCGCAGGCGCTGCGCGATTATAACGAAAAGCTGTTTACTTCGTACTTCCCTGAACATATTCCTCATACATTGGTGTCGAATAATCAAGCCTTGATCCGCGAATTTCACGCGAAACACCAAGATATCATTTGCAAGCCCCTGGACGGAATGGGCGGTGCCTCTATCTTTAGAATTAAACCTGACGGCAATAATTTAGGCGTTGTTATTGAAACGCTAACGAAGTTGGGTACGCGGTACATGATGGTTCAAGAATACTTGCCAGAAATTAAAGATGGCGATAAGCGTGTACTGATTGTTGATGGCGAAGTAATGCCCTACTGCTTGGCACGCCTACCTACTAAAGGCGAGACCCGCGGAAATTTAGCCGCTGGCGGGACAGGTCGTCCGCAGCCGATTTCAGAGTCTGACAGGGCGTTGGCTGAGGCCATTTCACCTATGCTAAAAGAAAATAATATTCTTTTTGTTGGCCTTGATGTTATTGGTAATAAAATTACCGAAATAAACATTACAAGCCCAACATGCGTAAGAGAAATAGAGGCAGCGTATGACATTAACATCATTGGCAAGCTGTTTGATGCCATTGAAAAGCGCCTCGCCAAGTAACAATTAGAAAGGTAAAGCGTTTTTTTTTGGCCTCATGCCAAATGCGTTATGAACATTGAGTTAGATAAGACCTGCTTCCTTGATGGTTCGCAGTCTAAAAGAAGTGAAAGAAAACCTATGACGGAATTGAAAAGCTTACAAAACCACTTTTTAGTCGCGATGCCAAGTTTGGACGATCCGTACTTTTCCCGATCTCTTATCTATGTTTGTGAGCACAACGCGGAAGGTGCCATGGGAATTGTGGTAAATCAGCCTTCCACGATGAATGTGAAGCAGCTTTTGGAACAAACAGACAAAGCGCTCAACGTTTCTGATGAGAAAGCTGAGCAGATTGTTCTCGCTGGCGGCCCGGTCAGTCAAGAGCGGGGATTTGTGCTGCATTCTTCGCAAAAAGCATGGGCGTCTAGTCTCAAGCTTGCGCCTGGTATCATGGTCACGACATCAAAAGACATTTTGACTGCAATTGCTAATGACGAAGGCCCAAAAAATGTGCTGATTGCTTTGGGGTATGCAGGGTGGACAGCCGGACAGCTTGAAAAGGAAATGCAAGAGAACGCGTGGCTGACTATCGAAGCCGATGAAGAAATATTATTCAACACACCCATGCATAAAAAATGGCAAGCCACGGTGAATAAATTAGGCGTTGACGTGTGGCAGCTTGCACCAGGGGCTGGACATGCCTGATGTAGGTAGCCGCACCGTACTGGCATTTGATTTTGGTACGAAAAGCATTGGCGTGGCGGTGGGACAAGAAATTACCGGCACCGCCTCTCCTCTTGCCGCGTTAAAGGCCCGAGACGGCATTCCAGACTGGATCTTAATTGAAAAACTTTATGAGGAATGGCAGCCTCATGTGGTCGTGGTCGGGTTGCCGCTTAACATGGATGGGACAGAGCAAGAAATGACCCAGCGTGCACGCAAGTTTGCAAATAGACTGCATGGGCGTTTTCGTGTTGCAGTTGAAACCTGTGATGAGCGTCTTACTACTACCGACGCAAAATCGATGTTATTTGAGCTTGGTGGTTATAAGAAACTAACCAAAGATAAAATAGATAGCGTATCTGCTTGTGTCATCTTTACCAGTTGGAGCGAGAGTCAGTACGGGTAAGGGGTAGCGGTGATGAATGAAAACCTATCCCCCTTCTGAGTGGGTAATTAATTATGCGGACTGGTATCACACTGCCAACAGACCTCAAATGCGCCCCCGTTTTCCTCTCCGCACTGTTTGCAACGCCAATCCTCTTTGACATTCTTTACATCATGGGAATTTTGCATAAATGCGTCTACCACTTTAGACGCTCTTGCATACCAGCTATCGTCAACCAGCCACACTTCTTGTTGCGAGTCTTGCCACGGTAATTCACCTATTGCACCGCTAGCAAACTCATTTTTTACCATGTAAGGAATAGACAGCGCGTCTAGCTCGCTGCGTATGGCTTGAAGTTCAAAAGCATCTTGTGACGAGAAGAGTTTTTTCAAAAGCTATCCTTATTCAAATACCAAGGCAGCCACAAAGGGCTGCTTTCCAGGTATACCGTATTGTGAGCTTTACCAGTAACGACAGAAAACGACGCCTCAGTGATATTGAGTCAACTAGGACGTTTCCTAATCGTCCATATCAATAGATACGTTAGATAATGTACCTAAGCTAGAACCGTCACTCGTATCAAGCTTAATCATTAAGCGTAAGTCGTTGGGCGAGTCGGCATGGTGAAGCGCTTGGTCCATGTCAATCTTGCCGGCTTTGTAAAGGTCATACAATGCCATGTCAAAACTCTGCATGCCTTGTTCTTTGCCCTTTTTCATTGCTTCTTTGAGTGCGCCTATTTCGTTGCGCTGAATAAGGTCGCGAACTAACGGCGAGTTAAGCAAGATTTCGATGGCCGCTACCCTCCCCTTGCCGTCTGGCGTTGGCACTAATTGCTGTGCCACGATAGCGCGAATGTTTAAGCTTAAATCAAAGCGCAGCTTGTCGTGCTGGTCTTTTGGCGCTAAGTGCATAATGCGTTCAATGGCTTGGTTCGCATTGTTTGCGTGAAGCGTTGCCACACACAAGTGCCCCGTATCGGCAAACGACATGGCATATTCCATGGTTTCCATTGAGCGAATCTCACCTATTAGAATGACGTCCGGCGCCTGACGTAGCGAACTTTTAAGTGCATCATCAAAAGACTGGGTATCTATGCCCACTTCGCGCTGAGTAATAACGCAGTTCTTGTGCTCATGAACGAATTCGATGGGATCTTCAATCGTTAATATATGGCCGTGGGAGTTTTCATTTCTATGCCCAATAAGCGCAGCCAGTGACGTTGATTTACCCGTACCTGTTCCACCAACAAACAGAACAAGACCGCGCTTTGACATAATAATTTCTTTTAAGACCCGCGGCAGTCCCAGATCATCAGCTTTAGGGATCTGCGTGACAATACGACGAATAACCATGCCCGCTTGGTCGCGCTGCCAAAACGCCGAGCAACGAAAACGGCCGATACCCTCACGCACAATCGCAAAATTACACTCTTTCGAGGTATGAAATTCATTTTGCTGCTTTTCAGTCATCGCTTCATGCACAAGCGCTAGTGAGGCCTTTTCCGATGTGGAAGTTTCAGTTACAGGAGTAAGCTTCCCGTTTATTTTGGCGCTTACTGGAAATCCCGCTGTAATGAATAAATCTGATGCGTTGGAGTCAACCATCTTTTGTAATAGTGCATCTAACATAGGGGCCTCTAGAAACTATTCATCGACTGTTTATCCACTGACTTAGCGGCGGCATCTTGTTTGGTAATAACGCCCATCGCAACTAAGCGCTGTAAGCACTGATCCATCGTTTGCATACCGTGAGCCTGACCCGTTTGAATGACCGAGTACATCTGCGGTACTTTATCTTCGCGAATAAGGTTACGAATGGCCGGAATACCTACCATGATCTCGTGGGCTGCGACTCGCCCTCCCCCCACTTTTTTAAGTAGGGTTTGTGAAATTACCGCCCGTAGCGACTCTGAGAGCATAGAGCGCACCATGGCTTTCTCTTCCGCTGGGAATACGTCGATAATACGGTCGATGGTTTTAGGCGCTGAGTTCGTATGAAGCGTGCCGAATACTAGGTGGCCGGTTTCTGCAGCTGAAATCGCAAGGCGTATCGTTTCAAGGTCACGTAATTCCCCCACCAAAATAACGTCAGGGTCTTCACGCAGTGCTGAGCGCAGTGCATTATTAAAAGAGTGAGTATCGCGGTGCACTTCACGCTGGTTTACCAAGCAGAGCTTGTTCTCGTGAACAAATTCGATAGGATCTTCAATGGTTAAGATGTGTTCACGCTTGTGAGTATTGATATGATCCACCATTGCCGCAAGTGTAGTACTTTTACCCGAGCCTGTAGCGCCCGTTACCAACACGATACCCGTAGGCTGGTTGATAATTTCTTTAAAAATGTCAGGCGCACCTAAATCGTCCAAGGTTAATACTTTGCTTGGGATAGTACGAAGCACTGCGGCGGCGCCGCGATTTTGAACGAATGCATTTACCCGGAAGCGGGACAGGCCATTTACCTCAAAAGAAAAATCGGTTTCCAAATTTTCTTCGTATTCTTTGCGCTGCATGTCGTTCATAATCTCATAAATGAGACTATGTACTTGCTTGTGATCGAGAGCAGGCACATTCAGTTTACGCATCTCGCCGTCTACACGAATAATTGGTGGTAGGCCCGCTGATAAGTGTAAATCTGAGGCGTTATTCTTAACACTGAAAGCCAAAAGTTCGGTAATATCCACAACCACTTCTCCAAAACAAGGTGAATAATGCAAACAATAGCAGATAGACTAAATTCCGCACAAAAAGGAATAGACCAAGCCGCTAACAATGCACATCGTCCACCAAAATCCGTTAAATTGCTAGCGGTTAGCAAAACTAAACCCGTATCAGATATCATTGAAGCGTATGAAGCGGGACAACGAAGGTTTGGTGAAAACTATGTGCAGGAAGGTGTTGAAAAGGTTCAGGAACTTTCTCACCTTGAAAACATAGAGTGGCACATGATTGGCCCAATTCAATCAAATAAAACAAAAGTGGTCGCTGAGCATTTTGATTGGGTACAGTCGGTAGACAGAGAAAAAATTGCCCGCCGTTTGAGCGAGCAACGGCCTGAATCGATGCCGCCGTTAAACGTCTGCATTCAGGTTAACATTGATGATGAAGACAGCAAATCAGGGGTCGCATTAAGCGAGTTAGATGCACTGGTAACGTTCATAGAATCGCAGGAACGCCTTATTTTACGAGGGTTGATGGCCATTCCCAAAGCGAATCCAAGTAAGGAGCAGCAGCGCGCATCACTCACCCAACTTAAAGAATTATTCGACCATTACCATACATCACTGAGCAATTTTGATACCCTATCCGTAGGAATGAGTAGTGATATGGGAGAAGCGATTCAACATGGGTCTACTATGGTGCGCATAGGTACCGCGATTTTCGGTAAACGAAACTAGAGCGCTTCGCCTCGCTACACAGACTTAAACGCAACCAACAAATAGGATTTACATGCAACAGAAAAAATTAGCATTTATTGGCGCGGGTAACATGAGCCGCAGCATCATCAGTGGTCTTATCAAATCTGGGTACGCAAAAGAAAACATCCTTGCGGCAAACCCTTCCACACCCAAGTTAGACGGCCTGAAGGCCGAGTTTGGTATTCACACCACACAATCTAACGATGAAGCCTGCCAATTCGCTGATGCCATAGTGCTTGCGGTAAAACCACAAATAATGGGCGAAATGTGCGGCGAGCTTCAGAAAAACAACGACCTATCGGGCAAGTTGTTTATGAGCATTGCAGCAGGACTTCCGGTAGCCAGATTGCAAGAAATGCTAGGTGGTGAATACCCTGTTGTACGCATCATGCCAAATACGCCAAGCTTGTTGGGCAAAGGCATGTCGGGGATGTATGCCGACGACACCGTTTCTGAGTCAGACAGGCAATACGTTGACGATGTCATGAACAGCGTTGGCGAAACAGTTTGGGTTGATAAAGAAGAAGGGATTAACGGTGTTATCGCTGCTGCAGGTAGCAGCCCTGCTTATTTCTTCTTGTTCCTACAAAATATGCAGGAAGAAGCCATGAACATGGGCTTTGACAAAGCGCAGTCGCGCTTAATGGTACAACAAGCAATGTTAGGCGCGGCCGAAATGGTTTGTAACAACCCAGACCTTGAATTAAGTGAGCTTCGAGCCCAAGTTACGTCTAAGGGCGGCACTACCGCAGAAGCCGTTAACACTTTCATTAATGAAGGTTTAAAAGATATTGTCAGCAAGTCTATGCGCGCGGCCGTAGCACGTGCTGAAGAAATGGCAAAACAGCTATAACGTATTAGGAAAAGCACAACATGAATGCAACGGTATTTTTGGTTGATACCTTATTTAGCCTTTATTTGATGGTGGTTATACTGCGCCTTTGGTTACAAGTGGTGCAGGCAGACTTTTATAACCCACTTAGTCAATTTGTAGTGAAAGCAACCCACCCTATAGTGGGGCCGTTGCGTCGTGTTATCCCGTCAATTGGCAGATTTGACACTGCCACCTTTGTGTTAGCTATCGCGGTGTGTGCCCTTAAGCTGATTACATTAAGTCTCATGTTTGGCGGTAGCCTTAATCCTATAGGTATTGCCATCTTGTCGGTCATTGGCGTGGTTAAAGAGACCCTATCTTTAATGTTCTGGGTCCTGCTGTTACGCGCCATTTTAAGTTGGGTATCACAAGGTCAGTCTCCGGTAGACTATGTACTGTATCAGCTCACCGAGCCGTTTTTAGCGCCTATACGTAAGGTCATTCCGCCATTAGGTGGCTTAGATTTGTCGGTGCTTATTGCCATTATCGCATTACAGTTTTTACAGCTTTTGATCCAAGACACATTCCCTATGTAATTAATGTTTTAATAAAACATTATTGGTGAATATTTGGGCCATCCGGCTTGTTACGTCTGGTAAAACAAGTCGTACGATATTTGGTAAGCATTGATAAAAAGAGGAAGACATTGGTAGGGTCTATGATGAGTAAACTAAAGCAATGTATAAAAGGTTACATAGCACTTTTTGCGATGGCTATGTCATGCTTGAGCTTGTCTGCTTTCGCCGAGCAAAAGGAAACACTGGGTGAATGGGATGTACATTATATGGTGGTGAGTACACCATTTCTCACTCCCGAAGTTGCAGCTAATTACGGCATTGTGAGAAGCAAGTTTAATGCGCTGGTTAATATCTCTGTATTAGATAAAGCGTCAGGTGAAGCGCAGCGTGTAGACATGACAGGAACAGCAAAAAATCTACTGGGTAACACACGTAAGCTTACCTTTAAAAAGGTAGAAGAAGGCGATGCCATTTACTACCTCGCCGTACTGCCATTTCGCGACCAAGAAACCTTCAGGTTCGAAATTGACGTTCAAAAAGGGCCCAGAAAACAAACACTGAAGTTTCAACAAAAGATGTACGTGGACTGATAGACAAAAAATTTAAACACGCGATATACACGCATCTTTTTGTTCATGTCACCCATCTTAACCAAGCGCCCCTCTCTTTTTACACAGAGGTAGACCGAGGGGGGCTGTTAGTGAATTTATTTATCGTATAGCGGTACTCTTTAGCACCATTAATTATTTCGACTTTGCGCATCTTTTATCAATCCGCATATCGTTATTAATGCCAAATGTCGAACGTTACTGACTATCTATCTCTTTCCAGGAAGAAACTTTATCACCCACGGCCGTTGGCGCTTCTGATAGCGTTTTGGGAAGTTTAGGTTCCAATGTTTTTTTAGGGTCGGATACTTCTTGAATTTTACGAGAGGGCAACGTTTCATAATAAAAATTATCTTCGAAAAAAAGACAATAAGTACGTTGAGACATCATGAACTCTTCGAAATAATAATTCTCTAAAGGCAAGGGTGTTGCCCCAAGGCTATGTACGGTAAAAGTAACAGCAATAGATATTCCCAGATTAAGTTTAAAAAGACTACGCATCTCTGACTCCATTTTTAGATTGTATAAACAGTTGAAAACTGGAAGTAGAATTGCTCTTTTAAGGGATAAAAACTTTAAATATTATTGAATTTTTTCTAATCAATATATCCAAACTCTCCTTATTTCTTTTTGTGAAAAAGGTGCTGCTAATATTCAGAGCGATTTTCTGATATTAAGAGCAGATAAAGCAAAATTGCCTTACCTGCATCATCCACTATCTGCCAGTAATGAAGTCGAATAGTGTCCCCGTCACGTCACCTGATTCATAAGACACTAAGGTTCCATCCGCCGTATAGTGGTACGCTGTAAACTCACCCTCTATTTCATCGTATTGGTTAAAGGAAACAGAATATGAATTCACCGTATACGCTACATTGCTGCTAGCACATTCACACAATGAAACAGTACTAATAGTGTAAAGCCCCTTGTTTACGTTGCTCAGTAAACCAATTTGCATCACGCCATCTTGAGCAACGATATCAATCCGCTCACCATCAATGACTCTCATCATCAAGAGTTCATCTGAGTTTTGAGAAAAAGGCTGTACTTTAAGCGCCCATGTCCCTCTATAGGCTGAAGGCCAAGCATTCGTTAGTCCTCCTTGAGGGAAATCTACCTTTGGCGCATCTTGTACAGGTGGCGGTGTTTCAGGTACCACAGGCTTTTTAGGTGATATGGGGCCTGGCAATATAGGTCTAACAGGTGCAGGTTCAGGTGTGTATGCTTTAGAAAGTGGGCTAGTCGGCGGCACACTAACGGTGTAAAAATTATTTTTGAATAACTCATAATAGTCTTCAACGTACAACGTAGAAAGCGGAGCCGATGAGACCCCAAATGCACCTGCCGACAACAGACCTATGAGTGTCATTTTAATCGTAGTATTTTTCATAACTTTTCCTTTTGATTACTGGCGATAATGTTGCCAACCGAATCGATACTTCGAGGAAAAGAATGAAATACCCCCTAGTTTTTATCTGGAAAAAAATAGGAAATTAATATGCATTTTTTCTCTGTTACCGTTCACTAGAGTCGCCATTCTAGCGAACGATTCATTACTTCAAGCTTGCGTTGATATCGCTTTTTCAACGCAAGAAAGCGTTCATCTTCATTGAGCAATAGAAAAGCAGGACTATCAAAATAGGCGTAGTACCGTCCAATGGGTATCACATCATCACTATCAACGAGTGACTGCAACAACGCCAAAGCACGGTCAACATCCCCCAACAGCGCTAAATACTCCGCGTTAAAAGAGATTGGCATCTCTTTTTCGCTAAAAATGGCGGCAATCTTCGTATTTATCTCGTCTATTGAGAATATTTGATTGTCATATTGTGCAAAACGAATTGCGGTCAGTAAGTTTAGCGACGGCAAATTTGAAAAACCTCCGCCATTTAATCCACCAGTAATGAGCCCTGCAAAGAGCGCTTTATATTCACTCAATAAGTGTCCGGGCAACAAATATAACGCTTGGCCAATCATTGCTCGAATATAGGGCGAGCTTACATGTGTATTTTCCACGCTATTCAAATGTGACAGCAACGCAGGAATATCATTTTCGTGAATGGCTTTAGCAAACGACAGATGAAAGCAATCAGTTTCGGTCAACGTTAGCGACATCAAGTTTTCTTCGCATAACGCCCATATATTCGCTAAATTATCTTTCCCGTCAGCGGTTATTAGCACGCTCACATCAAGCATCAGCGTTTTTATTGGCGGACTATCGGTACGTGTTTGACTTGTCCAATCTAGCGTTTGCTGATACTGCCCGGACATTGTGGCCGATAGCGCTTCCATCCATGCTGTTGTGGGGTCTTGTGGCGCTATTTCACGCATTTTTCTAAACACTGAATGTGCTGTTTTTTCATCACCGAGCAGTAAATTTACAAACGCAAGTCCGCCATAAAGCCGATAGGAGAGAGGATGAGTCGCAATCCCCTCTTTCGCAATCGCAATGGCCTCTTTGTATTGATGGTGGATAGTCAGCAAATACGTGTAGTTGAAGTAAAAGTTAAAACTTTTCTCACCCAACATTTTAGCCTCGGAAAAATGAGCTAACGCCTTTTGTATATCACCTCTTGCAGGATCACTAATAAGCGGCATGTACAGCATACCTTCAAAAAAAGATAATGTGCTACTTGCAACGCCAAGCTCTCTACTTTGCTCTAGAAAGATCTCCGCAGAACTCATCACCGCTTTTTGCTCTTTGCCTGATGTTAAGTTCATCATCTCAAGATAATTACTTGTGATTGCCTCAACAATTAGTGGATCGGCGGGCGAGTGAGTACTCGCCCTTTTTAAGTAATCCTGTGCCTTTTGAAGGGCTTCGAGAGTATAGTTTTGATTGAGAATATCCATTGCTAACAGATAAAGTCGGTAAGCTTCTTCAGATTGAGGACTTGGCGCAATCAGCTTATGCTCAATTCCTAAATGTGCAGTGGTATTCATGACGAGCTCATTAACTGCACCCTGTATGTTCAGTGACTCTACTGTTTTGCTGTCGGAAAAAAGTGTAAACCCCGAATCTACTTCAACGAGTCTATAGGTTACAGTATGGTTGTTTCCATCACGTCTTACAGCTCCCTCAAGAATCAGGTCGACGGGCAACAAGCTTTGAATTTCTTTAAGGCTATGTTTATTGGTTTTAAAATAAGCACTCGACGTTCGACTCGCTACTTTGAAATTGTCAACGTGTGACAAATGCGTGAGAGATAATTCAAGTAGACCGTTTGCTAAGGTACGTTCATCTTTGTTGTCACTGTCTGTCACGTCAAAAGGAATGACAAGTACTCGATATTCCTTCTGAGAATTGTCAGTAAGGTCACTGAAAAATACTGTAACTATTACTATCAACACAGTTGCAAGGATGAGCAGATAAATAATCGGAGAACGCCTTTTCACGCTATCATCTTGAACCGATTGTGTGGTCGGTAATTCGGTAGATGCTTCTACAGCAGGACTTTGCAACTGACAAATTTCTGTCAATAGTGATAACTCAAGCCGATAACCTCGTTTAGGAACGGTTGTTATTATCTTCTTATTAGTATCCAGCAGCCGAGAAAGTGACTTTCGAAGTTCTGAGATGGCTCGAGAAAGCGATTCATCACCACCAAACCTATCAGCCCACACAGAGTCCAACAGCTGCTCTCTGGTCACTACCGTACCGTTACCTTGATACAAGGCACAGAACACTTCCATAACCTTTGGTGAGAGCTTTTCAATGTGAGAATTAAATCTTAGCGTATTGGCTAAGGGGTCGATTGTTAATCCACCAATACTAAATTGACGATTTAGGTCATTCATCCTTGAAGCGTAGCATCTTGATTTATTTAATACTAAAGTAGCAACGGCGATAGGGTTAGACAACTACACAAAAGTATAAAAAGTCTATGTCTGTGTAAAAATCCCAATTCCTTTCGTTCTTCTTCGTAAACTTTCGATTTACTGAAATTACGCGCTTTAGACATCTCATAGAACGACTCTCGCAACCTCAATATTCAAGTATATTTCAAGTTTTTTTCAACTATCAGAGTGTTGAATTATATAAGCTTTCGCCAGCTTTCTATACATTTTCAAACTGAGGAAAAAATGAAAAAAGTCATATTGTGGTTAGCTAGCCTACTTGCGTTAACTGTTGTCGGGTTGAGTATTTTCGCAACTTACCAATGGCATACTGATAAGCCGTTATCCATGAGGGTGCTTTTGGATAGAGAAGTATTAAAACTGATACTTTCAAGCCCTCAAATGAAAACGTCTCTTGGATTGCACTATTTAGGGATTGATAAACATAACTATACCCTCGATAACGGAGACAAATTAACTATTATCGAAAAACTCCCTGATCTTGCTTCTATTAAATCGACAGTTTCACAATATCGCGACCTATCTGCTCAAGAAGAAATAACGCGAGACGCTGTCATTCAATTACTTGATAGCCTGCAGGTACTTCAGCCTTACAAGTATCATAATTACCCCCTTGATACGTTTGATGGGTTACACAGTCGTTTTCCTGAATTTATGACCAATAACCACCCTATTGAGAGTGAGGATGATATAGAAAGTTATATAGCGCGCCTTGACGATAGCGTTCGTTATTTTGATAACGTTATTAAGGGTGTTCGTCTAAGAGAAAGTTTAGGCATCGTACCGCCACGCATAGTTATCGAAAACGTGTTGGGGCAACTTTCTAAGTTTATAGCACCAAAGGTTGAAGATAATATATTGTTAACATCACTAAACACTAAAATGTTAGGCCTGGATGAAGTGGGGCACAATGACAAATTAGCATTCTATCAGCAAGCTAAAGCCGCTGTCTCTAACTACGTTTACCCCAGTTACCAGAGAATGATAGCGTTGTATGAGGAACTGCAAGAAGTAACACCTGATGGCATTGGCTATTGGCGCTTACCAGATGGAGAAAAAGCGTATGAGGCCTATTTACGATTTTTCACTACGTTAAATACAACGCCCAACGAAGTATTTAGCACCGGAGAAAATGAAGTCGCCCGTCTCCAAAAACAAATGCTCGATATTCTCGCTAAAGATTTTGGCTTCCAGAAAATGACGTTCGCTCAAGCTATGCATTCATTTTTATCAAACGAAGAACTTTATTTCGATGACTCGCCTGAAGGACGACAGGCAGTACTGGATGAAATGCGCGCTCAAAACGAAAAAATAAGAAAGATATTACCCCAGTTATTTTCTCAACCTGACGTGCCCGATTTACAGTTTATACGAAGCCCACTGCTTACTGAGAAAAATGACTCCCTAGCCCGATATAACAATAATTCAGTTTTGGTAAACTTAAATGATATGAGGGCGTTACCTAAAAGCAGTTTGCCTGTATTAACCTTTCATGAGGGGATCCCGGGGCACCATTACCAAACTTCTTTAACTAGCGAGCTTGCGGGGCTACCCTATATCATTTCACAAACACCATTCGGCTCCTATATGGAAGGATGGGCAATGTACGCCGAACAGCTTGGTTATGAGCTGGGCCTTTACGATACGCCTGAAGAAGTGCTTTCCTATCTTCACTACGACCTATTAAGAAGCGCAAGAATGGTTATAGATACAGGTATACATATAAAGCGATGGTCCCGTGAAAAAGCAGTTGCTTATCTGATGACCGAAGCTGCACTAAGTCAAAACGAAGCCGAAATTGAAGTGGATAGAGCTATCGTTGTACCTGGTTCTGGGCCAATGTACAAAATGGGGCAACTCAAAATATTGTCATTACGTGAGCAAATGAAAGCGAGACTGGGCGAAAAGTTTTCGCTAAAGCATTTCCATGACAGAGTGTTAGAAAATGGCGCCTTACCGCTTCCCTTACTTGACGATTTATTGTCTGAAAAAGGGGTGTAAAAATAGTAAGCCGTATGCTTTCGTGCCGCTTTAATATCTAAAGCGGCATCTTGCTAGCTGACATCTGAACAGAACCCAAAAAGAGCCAAGCTCCCTCTCTCATCTTCAATGCATGACGGCTAAAAATATCAAAATTCAACTTTTTTTCATGTTTTTTTCATTTTTAAGTTATTAATTCACATTAACTTTTTCCACACGACAACGATTCACACATGGAAAATAAATTATGGAAAAATTGACTTCTATTTTTTGCATCACGCTACTACTAAGCACGTTTAGTACCCTCTCATATTCTCAGGAAGATACTAAAGACAACAAAGTATCTGATGATGAATGGCAAGCATACCTTGACAACCTTGCCCCCGAGAAAAGTGAAATTACTGACTACTCTATGATGTATTTTTTCGACGTTGAGGTTGGACAAGAAGACACGTTTAAGGAATTAGTTACGAAGTACTTCATTGAAGGCTCTAAACTAGCCGGCGTGTCGGTTCCTACGCTTTATACTATGACAACTGGCGAATATAGTTTCATGGTGATTTACCCTACGAACAATCCGGGAGAGAAATTCGAGTTTTCTAGAACGGCTGAAGACGTCAAGTTCATAAAATCACTTGCACAACATTACTCCAAAGAAGAAATAAAGAGTGGTTTTGACAAATTCTATTCTCTAATTAAGCGCAGTAAGAGAATTATCATTGGTAAGGTTGCACCTTACTAACGGAGCCAGTTAAGGGAGACCGTTCCCTGGCTCCCTTTTTCGGTTGCCAGACTATCTCGTGGGTCTGGCAACTTTTTTAATTAGTGTTAGCATCAAGTAAAACTGACAAATGAGTGCTAATAATAATGACATCCCCTTACCCTCACCTACTTGAACCACTGGATTTAGGCTTTACTACGCTTCGCAACAGAACACTAATGGGTTCTATGCACCTTGGCCTTGAAGAAGAAAAAGGCGGTTTTGATAAACTAGCTGCATTTTACGCTGAGCGTGCAAAAGGTGGTGTTGGTCTTATTGTGACCGGCGGTATCAGCCCAAATATATCAGGCTGGGTGGCGCCCTTCGCAGGCAGAATGACGCGCTCAAGTCATGCAAAAAAACACCGTGTGATTACCGATGCTGTGCATAAAGAAGATGGCAAAATTTGCATGCAAATTCTACATTCAGGCCGTTACGGTTATCATCCTCTAGCCGTTTCAGCCTCACCTATGAAGTCGCCCATTACCCCTTTTAAACCACGCGAACTGTCGTCTCGTGGCGTAAGAAGTACGATAAAAGATTATATTAAGTGTGCGAGCTTGGCATTTGAAGCGGGTTACGACGGCGTAGAAATTATGGGTTCAGAAGGCTATCTAATTAACCAGTTTTTTTGTGAGCGCACTAATCACAGAAATGATGAATGGGGCGGCAGTCTAGAAAACCGTGCTCGCCTTGCGATAGAGATAGTAAAAGGTGTACGCGAGAAAGTAGGTACTAACTTCATTATTATTTATCGCTTGTCTATGTTGGACTTGGTTGAAGGCGGCGCTAAGTGGGATGAAGTCGTGTACTTGGCAAAAGAAATTGAAAAAGCAGGTGCTACACTCATTAATACCGGTATTGGATGGCACGAGGCTCGCGTTCCGACTATTTCCACATCTGTGCCTCGCGCAGCGTTTACTTGGGTAACCGAACGCATGAAAAAAGAGGTGTCTATCCCTCTGATTACCACTAACCGCATTAATACCCCAGAAGTAGCAGAATCTGTGCTAGCACAGGGCCATGCTGATATGGTATCGATGGCGCGACCTTTCTTGGCGGATGCACATTTTGTGGCCAAAGCCATGCGCAATGAGTCGGCGCTTATCAACACATGCATAGCGTGCAACCAAGCATGTTTAGATCATGCGTTTGAACAAAAGCGTGCTAGTTGCTTGGTGAACCCACAAGCGTGTTATGAAACAGAACTCACCTTTGCACCAACGACAAACAAGAAGAAGTTAGCTGTTGTAGGCGCAGGTCCTGCTGGTATTGCCTTTTCAATGTACGCCGCAGACAGAGGGCACGACGTTCATTTGTTCGACAAAGCGGCGGAAATTGGTGGCCAGTTTAACTACGCCAAACAAGTACCTGGCAAAGAAGAGTTCTACGAAACCCTACGTTACTTCAAGAATCAGCTTGCGCGTACGGGCGTAAACATCCATTTGAACACTGAAGTAAGTGTAGAAACATTGAAACAAGAAAGCTTTGATGAAGTTATCCTTGCAACAGGGATTAACCCTCGAAAATTGACGATTGAAGGACACGACCATCCTAAAGTAATGAGTTATTTAGAGGTTCTGCGCGACCACAAGCCTGTAGGCAAGAAAGTGGCCATTGTTGGAGCCGGCGGCATTGGCTTTGATGTAGCAGAATTCTTAGTTGAACACGAACATTTAGCTAAAGATAAAGACAAATGGCTGGCCCACTGGGGTATCGATAAAGACTACGCTGCACCAGGCGCACTCAAAGAAAAAGTGATAGAGCCTTCCGAGCGCGAAGTGTATTTACTACAACGTAAAACCTCTAAAGTAGGTAAAGGACTCGGAAAAACCACAGGCTGGATCCATCGTCAGTCGCTAAAGCACCACAATGTTCAAATGATAAATGGTGTGAGCTATGAAAAAGTGGATGATGAAGGATTGCATGTTCTGATCAACGACCAACCAAAAGTGCTTGGCGTCGACCATGTCATTGTATGTGCAGGGCAAGAACCCTTCAAACCGCTGCAACAACCACTTGAAGACGCCGGTTTTACGGTACATATCATTGGTGGTGCAGATGTTGCTGCTGAACTTGATGCCAAGCGCGCTATTCGACAAGGCGCCGAACTCGCCGCAGTAATATAATATTACTCGCTACTACGCTGCAACGCTTCTAGTTTCGCAGCGTAGAGCCCGCGATTGTCGGATGGATAAGATAAGCTCACGGCTTTTTCCATCATTGTCAGCGCTTGTTCAATATTGCCGTTAAAATAGTGCGCCTTTGACAGCCCCAGATAGCCCTCAGCTAAGTACGGCCCCTCTTTTACCGCACGTTTGAAAAATACTTCTGCGCGCTCGTAATTACCCTTTTTTAGTGCATCATTACCTAAGTCGTACCATCGGTAAGGATTGCTATCATCAGCGCGTAAATACAATTCACCTAAATTATCGAGTGCTTGTTTGTCGCCTACGCTATCCAACAACACCGCGTAATTGGTCAGTGTATGAATTGATTTATTATCGTTTTCGATAACAAACTCATAGAGGCTTCTGGCTTTTTCAAATAGCCCATGTTTTCGATATAACACTGCAAGTGTATTTATCGTTTCTGGGTTTGTATCGTCAAGCTTCATTGCCTCAGAAAGATAGCTATAGGCCAAGCTACCATTTTTGTTTCCCACTTCTTCAGCCGCCATATTTTGGTAATACATAGAAATAAAAGCGTTTTCCGTTATGTATTCACCAAGGTCATTTGATGCTGACGGGAAGTAGTCTATTACTGCTCGGCTTCTAAAGAAAATCACCCTATCTTGTTTTTCGTGTTGGGGCTCAAGCACTATGCTGCGAACATGGGTGGAGGTTGTTAGTACACCATTGATTCTGCGGTAAAGCGGTGGGGTATGAACTTGTTGATAAAATACGTCAAGACCCACAAGCCTAGCTAATGCCGTAGTGAGCACTGCCAACGACAAACAATTGCCCGATTGCTTACTTAATGCTTCAGAAGCAGTAAATGTTTCACCGCCATAATTAAAATGCTGAACCAGTTTATTAAGGTAGTCTGCCAGTCTGAAGTTAGGGGAAGTGTCTTGATTTTCAGGCGCATAGTAGTACGACAAAAACTCCTGTTGCTGCGCTTGGCTTAGCGAAAATAGTGAGCTGGGTTGTGTTACAGGTGTATATCTAAACGTTTCACTTTCCCATTGAGGTCCTGCTATTTCCGGTTGTTCAACTTTTTTGGTCATTGGCGCGGTCTGGCACGCTGACAACAATGCAACTGCAGCGACACCTATTACCGACCTCTTCATCGATTGATTCATTTTCAATATCGTTCCCTCATGTTGCAGCTTCCTTCATGGCAATAGCCCGCCAAGGCTCACATACAACCTTACCCATGCAATCTACCACTTAACGAATGTGTTTTTGAAAAACACGCTCGCTCAACGTTAACAGAATGACATATTAACAATCAATAGAATCACTAGGTCTGTGCAAGCACAGGCTGCTCATAACATTAAAACTGGTCAAACATAATCGCGTTGCCGTCAGGGTCTTTAACCACAAGATGACCAGGACCACTGTTCCCCTTTACTGGTACATCAATAGAAATACCCTTATCGAGTAAGTGGTCTTGCACAGCACGCACATCACTGGGGTTGAACGTTAAAATATTGTCTTCAAACATCCCTTCAAAAAGACCAATCATTGTTTGACCATTTTTCATGATAAGCCATTTCTCTTCCACCGAACCACACGATGGCATAGCGGCAAATCCCAAAGCTTCATAGAATGTTTTAGATTCTTCAATATTGCTTACCGATAAGCTCAATGAAAACATACCCAATTCCACAACCTTTCTCCTTATTAGAAATTTAAAAAAAAGATACTTACATGCTTTAGATTCAATGTAATAGAGCCCTAGAGCAAAAACACTGCGGCTGGTCGCAAATATAAAAAAAGCCAGTGATAAACATATCGACTGGCCTTTTGCGTATCAGTGAATTGCCTTACCCTTTCTGGCTGGCAATCCAGCGGTCAATTTTTTGCTCTAGAATAGCCAGAGGAATACCGCCCGTATTCAGCACCTGCGCATGAAACTCGCGGATATCAAACTTTTCACCCAATGCTTTCTCTGCACGCGCGCGCAATTCTTGAATTTTTAGCGCCCCAACCTTATACGACAGAGCCTGTGAAGGTATGGCAATATAACGCTCTACTTCAGCAACCACTTCGGTGCGCGTCATACCTGAGTTTTCAAGCATAAAGTCAATGGCTTGCTCACGTGTCCAACCTTTCGCGTGAATACCTGTGTCAACCACAAGACGCATTGCGCGAAGCTGCTCGTCCTGAAGCGTACCGTAACGGTTCCATGGATCGTCAAAGAAGCCCATTTCGTAGCCCAAGGTCTCCGAATACAATGCCCATCCCTCACCAAAAGCGGGTAAGAAGCTAAAACGCATAAATGAAGGCAACGCTTCGTTTTCTTGTGCAAGACTCACTTGGAAATGGTGACCTGGAGCGCCCTCGTGAAGATACAGAGTAACGTTACCCGTGGTTAATCGACTTGGTAAATCGTACGCGTTAAAGTAGAACGTTCCCGGTCGAGAGCCGTCCGGCGTGCCAGGCTGATAAGAACCACCCGCACTAAACTGCTCTATAGCAGGGTCGTAAGGTTTTATTTCTAGCTCTGATTTAGGCAGTAAAGAGAAGTACTGGTCGATTTTTTTGTCAACCTCTTTGCCGATATCATAGTAGCTCTGCGTTAGGGCCTCACGGCTTTCAGGCTTGAACTTAGGATCAGTGCGCACGTAATCAAAGAATTCATTCAACGTACCTTCAAAACCTACTTCGTCTTTTATTTCAAGCATATCGTTTTTAATACGCTTAACTTCTTTAAGCCCCAAATTGTGAAGCTCATCTGGTGTCATAGGTAATGTCGTTGAACCTTCCACCATCAACTGATAAAGCTTTGCGCCGCCTTTCATATCACTAAGGCCAATACTTTCACGGGCAACGGGCAAATACTCGTCGCGAAGGAAATCACGCATACGCGTGGTTGCATCGTAAATCTCTTGCGTCGCTTTCTCATAGTCGGCGGTTAAACGGGCTTTTTCTTCGTCAGAAAAGCTTTCTGGGAACAGGGAGATTGGCCCCCAAAATTGCGACTCTTTAATCGGGATAGCCAGCTGAGTGTCAAACTGCTTGATCACGCGATCGATAGTCAGCTTAGTTTCAAGTACGCCAGTTTCCATGCCTTCGCGGAATTTTGCGATCGCTCGGTCAGAAATAGCGACGTAATCTTTATGGCGAGATAGGTTATTTTCGTAATCTTCTACCGTTTTAAACGGCGCGGCGCCCTTTCCGCTCGCAAATGTTGGGTAGAAAGTGTGAAAACCACTAAAGTGGTTTACAGGGCGCACTTCCGTTAGCGCTTCAATCTCGTCAGTGGACATTTTTAGCGAGCGCTCTTGATTGTATTTAAATACATCGTAGGCAAGCTTATCAGTTTCGCTCAATTGACTGCGGTCAATTTGTTTAAGCTCTGACAAATTAAGCAATGTTGCTGTCTTTCCAGCTAAAGCGTGGGAATCTGTTAAGAAGTCGCCCATTCTGTCAGCGTAACGCATATCGCCACGAAAAATGGCCATTATTGGGTTTAACTCGATATTGCGCTGGTCGGCTGCAGCAAACAACGCGAAAAGCTTGTCGTGTTCAGAAGTATTTTTTGCTGCCGACATGCTTTTTTTATGTTCTTGTTGCTCTGCATGATTATGGGCTAGTGCCGCTGCAGAACTTAGGCCTAATGCCATCGTTACTGCACTACTGACGAGCAGTGTTTTAAATGCTTTCATCTTTATTCCTTGTTTTATTGCCGCCATTTAGAAATAGAGGCGCTGTCGTTTTAATTCGTTATAGTTTTACTTATGATTTCGCGTAACGTGTACTATTTACCATCATGCAGTGTTTACACTTTTATGCGTTCTTTATTCATGCATTTAAGATGTGAAAACACAGCCTTATATTGGCGTGTTATTTGGTGCCGCCATCAGTGCCTGGCAGCTGAGCCATTTCTTTTCGCCAAGCTCTTTCATAAGCCTCACGGCTCAATAAACGCTGTGCAAGCGCTGAAACGTTTTCTAATTTACCGTCTAGTGTGATATCTAGCTTGCTCCCCTTTGCCCACGCCAAAATATGACCCGCGATAACGTCCGCCATGGTAAACATGTTACCGCACACAAAGTCTTTATCGCCAAGCATTGAAGAAAACACCGGAAGAACGCGCTTAAACTCCCAAACCGACACCTCGTGCATTGACGCGAGCCTTTGCTCTTTGGGCAATGCAAACGTGTGCTTTGCTAAATTCCAGATGGGCTGCTCTAACTCACAGGTAAGAAACAGCATCATTTCTTCGTACTTAGCACGCTGGAAACTACCCGGCTCTGGAATGAATTCATGCATACCATGTCTTTCAGCTAAAAAAGTAACAATTGCCGCTGATTCAGTAAGGGGACCTTCTGGTGTCACAAGCGCTGGAATTTTGGCCGCTGGACTTATCACCTTATATTCATCAGACAGATGCTGGCCCTGTTTCAAGTCGACCAACTTGTAGTCGTAAGGTAACCCAATCTCCTCCAACGCCCACGCTATACGTACCGAGCGCGTTTTCGGATAACCGTAAAGAGTATACATATCCCATCCTTATCTAAACCAGTGAGCGGTAACTTTAAGTCTAATAGGTAATAAGTGCTAGCGAGATATTGTTACTGAGTTTTAACGGTGCGTTTTAAGGAAGCCAGCTAAGGCAGAGACAACCAACTATTTTCCGCCAAATGTTGGCGGTTAGCGGTTGTTATTCTAGGCCTTTCTGCTTATCAAGTAAGGTGAAGACTCGCCTTTAATGAGCGATAATAAAAATGCTGGGAGGTGCCGCAGACGGATACATTCGTGTTCTCTCGATGTTAATGGGAACCAACGTTAGTCTGTAAAAACGTCTAGACAAAAAAACATTAAAAAAGAGCGGTATAGTACCGCTCTTTTTTTAAGACATGCTGAAAGAACTACGATCACAGACTATTTCAGCTTTTATTCAATTGATATTCCAACGTAATGTTGGCATTAAGCAGTTGAGACACTGGGCAATTCTGTTTTGCTTCCTGTGCAATTTCCTTAAACTTCTCTTCGGTAATTCCTTCAACCTTAGCATCGAGGCTTAGCGCCGACTGAGTAATTTCAAAGCCGTCATCGCTTTTCTCTAAAGAAATTTTGGCAGTTGTGTTGAGCTCACCATCATCGTACCCCGCATCCGATAGCGCAAATGAAAGCGCCATAGTAAAACAACTTGCGTGAGCCGCGCCTATGAGCTCTTCGGGGTTAGTTCCTTTTCCGTCTTCAAATCGCGTATTAAAACCGTAGGGCTGTTCAGATAGTGCGCCCGTTTCTGTTGAAACGCTTCCTTTACCATTTTTACCAAGGGGTTTGTACGCTGCACTGCCTGATTTCACTATAGACATATCATCTATCCTTATATTGTTACTAAACGTGTTTCGAGCGAAGCCATGAACGTTGCGCAAAGCAATTTTGTATTTCAGCACATTGCTTTGCACGAACCTGATTTAGACCATCTGTGACTACGCAAAAAAATTCATTATTAGGTAGTACCAATCAATGCAAGTGCTCTGCCGACCCTATGATTTTCCTCTACCCCTTATCTAGCAGGCTTTTTGAAACAACATGTTCAACATTGCATGTCGCCACGCAGGTAAATGCATATTAAGAGTACACAGTAAAATGAAAAATTTACGTGATACCTTTCCTTGCGCCTCAGTTAGAAAAACGTCGCTAAAACATGTTTACCTATAAGAACCGTGTGCTTAC
Organism: Alteromonas sp. KUL106; assembly: GCF_009811415.1. Taxonomy (GTDB): domain Bacteria; phylum Pseudomonadota; class Gammaproteobacteria; order Enterobacterales; family Alteromonadaceae; genus Alteromonas. Next base: position 384,991 of record NZ_BLIG01000001.1, read on the forward strand.
CTATAAGAACCGTGTGCTTACCTATAAGAGCCGTGTGCTTAGATGAAATTATTCTCACCTTAAACCGTTCTTTATTACTGAATCGTACAAGTTCATTAAACGAGAGAGTTGGTTTGCGTCGTGACAATTTCTCTTTATTAGTGACGAAAGCCCTCTACTACAGCATTGAAGGTAAACAATGAAATCTACTGTATCTGGATTACTCTTGAGCGCGGTGCTAAGCGCCGCGGCATTTACACCGGTGGCAAATGCCGATGAAGCAGTTTTAGCGGGAGGGTGCTTCTGGTGCATGGAGTCTGATTTTGAAAAATTAGAGGGGGTTACTGATGTGGTGTCAGGGTTCACAGGCGGTATCGCGCCTAACCCTACCTACAACGGAAATCATGAAGGACACTACGAAGCGGTTAAAATAACCTATGATGAAACCAAACTCTCGTACCGAGATATCCTTGCTCATTTCTGGGTTAATATTGACCCCTTTGACGCCCGCGGCCAATTTTGCGACAAAGGTCCAAGCTATTTAAGCGCTATATTTGTTGCTAATGACCAAGAACGCACATTAGCGAGAGAGACAAAAGCCGCTGTTCAAGCCCAATTTCCAAATAAAGAAGTGGTTACACCTATTCTTGACGCATCTGCCTTTTATCCTATCAAGGGCGATGAAATAGGCCATCAAGACTTCTATAAGAAAAGCCCTGTACGCTATAAATTCTATCGATGGAACTGTGGCCGTGACCAGCGTTTAAAAGAAATTTGGGGCGATAAAGCGTTGGGTAAGAAAAAAACTTAAGCCAACAATACGAACGCTAAACCAAACGATAACACACCGCAGAACACCGGCAGCCCCAAGCTTCTATATTTGCGCCAGACAAGGGCTGTCACGAAAGCGCCAACGGCTGTTGCTACCCAACTAGCACCCGATGGCGCTTTTGGAATCAGTGACGCCCCCAACATGGCAGCGATCATTAGGGGGCCCAGTACACTTAACCACGTAGGTAAACGCGCTTCGGTATTGTCAGCCTTGTGCTTATTGAAATGACGTTGTGTCCACAACAGTGGGCCTACGCGCAACGCGTATGTGCCAATAGCTGCAACGGTTATCGCAATCCAGGTTTCAGTTTGCATGGGATTGCTTCCTTTCAATATGGGATGTGAGCACATAAAACGTTAGTGCACCGCACAATGCGGCAAAAGGAATAGCTGCGTTTTTAAAAGGACCAAGGGCAATAACTAGCGCCATTGTTATAGTAACCAGTAAGGTTGCGCACCAGCGTTTGTTTGAAAACTTGGGAGCCAATAACACAAGAAAAAGTGCAGGCAAGGCAAAAGGCATCACACTATCAAGTACTGGCCATTGTTGTGTAAGAGACTCGCCCGCTACTCCCCCAATTGCAGTTCCCAGTATCCAGCTGAGCCATGCCACCATTGATACGCCTTTAAACCATTCAACTTTTTTCGAATCATCCAGCTGAGGCAAGCGCGTGTGAGCAAGCGCAAAAATCTGGTCTGTAAGGCCATGCATTAAATACGGCCACGCTTTGCTTTGCGTTAAATAAGGAACTAGATTGGGGCCGTATACTACATGACGAACGTTGACTAACAAGTTCATACACACGGCAAGCCACAGTGGTGAGCCTGCTGCCACCATAGCAACGAGTAAAAACTGTGAAGCACCTGCGTAGATAAATACGGAAATTAGCGTTGCTTCTAGTGTTGAAAAGCCAGCTTGAACCGCAATAACGCCGAATGAAATGGCAACGGGAATATAACCACCGAGCAACGGCAAGCCATCAATGACGCCTTGTTTTAAACCGCTGTTATTTGAAGCACGACTCATTTCTTTGCCTCTTTGTGATAAACGATAGTAATTAGACAGGTCGCCCATGCGTCTCGCGTTTGGTAGATGTGAGGCAAATCAGCGCTAAATACTGCGCTTTGACCCGGATGCAATAAATGCGTATTACCTACATTTCCTGCTTCTAGCGCGCCGCTCACCACCGTAATTGTCTCTTCTGTTCCTGTAGCATGAGCTTCAGCTTCTCTAAGTGTGTTTGGGGCAACTGACATCCAATACGCATCCACATTTGGCACCCCTTGCCCTTGTTCAATTAAACGGACTTCGACCCCCTTCTCTCCAACACTTGCACTAAGTGGCTGTACAAGTTGACCGAATGGTACGTCTAGTTGTTTGGCTAACCGCCAAATGGTATCTAACGTCGGGTTGCCATTACCCTGCTCTAACCTAGAGAGATTCGACTTGGCGATGCCGGCCCCGGCCGCCAACTGCGACAGAGAGACGCCTTTATCTAGTCTTAATTTCTGTAAGTGCCGACCTAGAATATTAAGCGTTGATTGATTCACAGTTTACCAACGTGATTTTGTTCCATTTAACGAACGTTCTATATATTGAACACCATGAAGTCAAGCGTTTTGTGGTCATGTCGAGATTAGGGCTGTAGTGATAGATAGGTTCATGGCGACTATGCTTTAGGAGAATGTTAATAAGTAACTGAGGAAAAAAACTGCAGCAGCAAAAAATTACGCACATAAAACAACCACTTTGGTTTTTTGAAAATCTCAACGCATCGTAGTAAGCGGCATCACCCAACCAATTAATTAACAAAAACAAAACATTCAAGTCGTTGAATTGAATAAGAAATCTCACCAGCAACCGTTACTTTGATGGTTTAACAATGCTACGATCTTACCTGTTAAACAAAAACGAATAGCACAAGCGTGTGAGCCTTCATCTTCAACAGAGGAACTCTTCTTTGTACGAAAGATGTAAGGTCATATTGCCACTTCAAATGCGGGGAAATGGCAAAACCTATGTTTGGCTTGCTTTCGTGTATCGACGTGTTGTCAGTCTGCCGAGTACAAACAGTGATTGGGCAGCGTAATAGTAAGAAACTGAAGGAACAAAAGGCACTTTATGGCAAATCAAACTGACAAGAAGACGTCTAATCACTCGACTCCTCACCCTATATCTGCAAATGGTGAATATTCGCTGGCCACCATTACGTTCTGGCTCGCTTTCGGAACCTTTGTAATAGGCTGCAGTGAATTTGCAGCAATGGGCTTATTGCCCTACTTCGCTGAGGATTTTGGCATTACTGAAAATGTGGCAGGTCACGCGATAAGTGCCTATGCCATTGGCGTTGTAGTAGGCGCGCCACTTATTACTATTTTATTTTCTCGACTTGCTCAACGTACCATGCTTATTTCTATGATGGTATTTTATGCCGTTGGAAATCTGTTAACAGCCATTGCATGGTCAGAATGGGCAATGAATGTAGCCCGCTTTATTGCTGGTCTTCCACATGGTGCTTATTTCGGTATCGCCATGCTTTTTGCGGCCGACATTGCCGGTAAGAACAAACGAGCTCAAGCCGTCAGCAACGTTATTTTAGGCTTGGCTATTGCCAATATCATTGGTGTGCCGTCAATTAGCGGTATTGGGCAACTGTTCGGATGGCGAACGGGCTTTTTTATCATTTCAGCCTTCGCAATGGTTACTGCATTAATGGTATGGAAAACCGCACCATACCGTGGGCCTAATCCCGATGCCAAGCCGCTTACCGAGCTTAAAGCTCTGAAAAACAAAGATGTGCTGCTGGTATTACTCATGGGCGCAATCGGCTTTGGGGGTATGTTCTCAGTATATTCTTACTTCAGCGCTTCGTACCTTAATACGACCTCGGCGCCTGAATGGGGCATCTCGGCCACGTTACTGGTTTACGGTATTGGCGTGACCTTAGGTAACATTATTGCTGGTCGCTATTCAGAAGGCCGCCTTTTAACCTCTGCCCTTGCTTTTCAAGTATTGCTGGGCTTGTCGGCCGCGGCGTATGCAGCTTCCATGGGCAATCCTTATCTAATGGCGGCATCGCTGTTTTTCATAGGTATCGGTGGCGGCATGGTGGTACCACTGCAAACCCGTTTAATGGACGTGGCTGGGGAGGCGCAAACCTTAGCAGGCGCAATGAACCATGCCGCGTTTAATACTGCTAATGCATTAGGTCCGTGGCTGGCTGGAATAACATTATCTGCTGGATATGGTTATACTTCAACGGGCTGGGTAGGGCTTGCCTTAGCTGGCGGTGGTGTGCTGGTATGGACGGCAATTGTTTTATCTACCCAAGCTACCCGCCTGCAAACAGCTTCAGTATCTGAGTAATTAACTGCGCTGTGCTGACAGATATTTTTGTCAGCACAGCGTGTCCAAGATAATTAAGATATTTGGCTGCCATTCTCTGGCAGACTGAAAAAACGCTCCTGTTTATAAGGCTGAACGAAAACAAAAGGTAAACGTTTTTGTCTGCCAAATGTCCTTTCGTCAACTCTCAACAGAAAAAGACTCTGATTGCGTTGGTTCAAACTGAGTCAACCAGAATGAAATTAGCCTTCCCTGACCCTTTCCCCTCTTTTATCTAAACGTCTTGGGTCGCCGCTCTTATACCATTATTCCGTATGGATAATTACCCACTCAGCGAGAGTTAAAATGTTCGTAATCGCGGCGCGTTACCGCAGGTATAGTGGTTCTACATCAAGGTGACACAACAAAGAGTACGGACATTTAAAACTCGCCCTTCGGGAAGATCTGGCAAGCTTCCTAGCTTCATTCTGGGAATTTGAAAGGCAACAGCCATTCCTGCATTCCCACGCTTCGCTAGGAAACTTGCCAGCACCTTCTGGGTGGGCAATTATCCATGCGGACTGGTATTACTGCGATCTTTGAAAAAAATGCGTTAGAAGCGCTGCGATTTCGGAAAAAAACCTCACGCTAACATAAAATTAACTTAAATTTTTCTTTCAATTTAAAATTTATTGGCTATAACTTAGTGTTGAGTGATCATCAGACCATTAAAATAATAAATAAAAAGCGAAAAGCGCGCGCATGAGAACTCACTTCCAGTCCTATCAATAAGAGAAAAATACATGAGCAAACCAACACTTACCTTGAGTTTAGCGTCAATTGTAAGCGCTTCCATTCTTTTAAGTGGGTGCCAAAACGATGACGAAGCTATCGGCGGCCAGCTTGAAAATCCTCCTCCTCCAACCTCAGCTAATTTCGAGCTGGTGTGGGCTGATGAATTCGACGGCGCCAGTGTAGACACGACCAAATGGGAGATTCAAACAGGGGACGGCTCTTCAGTTGGTTTGCCTCCTGGCTGGGGAAACAATGAACTACAGTATTACACTGCTGACAATATCTCGGTAGCAGACGGAACGTTGGTCATTGAAGCGCGTGTTGGTGACTCCCCAGATCCTAATTTTAATTACACCTCAGGTCGCATGCGAACCCAGGGCTTATTCGATTTTACATATGGAAGAATAGAAGCAAGTATTCAAGTTCCTGAAGGTGTGGGACTGTGGGCGGCATTCTGGACCTTGGGGAGCGACCCATCGCCCTTCGGCGAATGGGCCGCGCGCGGTGAAATCGATGTTATGGAGAGTTTTGGTCAAGCTACGCCTTTTGTAGCCGGCACCGCACACTTCGGTCAGCGATTCCCACTCAATGTTAGCGCGTCAAAAACCTACGATATCGATCCTACAGACGGGTTCCACCAATATGCCGTTGAATGGGACTCACAGCGTATTCGCTGGTTTGTTGACGGTGACCATTATTTCACGGTTAGCCGAGACACGTACTGGAATTACTATTTTAAAAACCAAATGGAAGGTTTTTTATCTGGTGAAAATGATGCGCCATTCAATGAAAATCAACACCTGATAGTTAACTTGGCCGTTGGTGGTAACCCCGCTGGTATGCCTAATCCAAATGACGCAGACGTATTTCCTGGACAGCTGCTCGTCGACTACATCCGCGTTTATCAATGCCCCCTCCCTCCTGTCAATGACGGCTTAGGCTGTGAAAACAGTATCGATGAGGTTGATCCATTTGTTATTACTCAAGGTGGCGACGGTACACCTCCTCCGCAAGATGTAGTCATTAACACGTTTACGCTTTATGACGATGCGCCGGGTGTATTATTCAGCGGCACTAACAGTGAACGTCCACTGGGCATTGGTGTTTTTGACAACGATGGCGCTCTTACTGTCGCAGAAGTAGAAGACACCGACACAACGCGAGGAACGGTACTTGAGATTACCACCAGCGGCGGCGGCAACATTCAAATCAATGACCCCGAAGGCAACACCTTCGAACTCTTCGGCATGGGTAGAGCTGACAATAATGAGTTTTATGGTGGCGAATTGAAATTTGATGTGTATATCGACAGCAGCCAGACGCAAGCCACAGCGCTTCAGGTAGGCGTTGACAGCGGCTTCCCAGATATCGGATTTACTCAAGTGCAGCTTGCTAACCTGCCCTCTGACGAATGGACGTCAGTGTCACTGGCACTAAGTGACGTCATCCAGAGCAACATAGGTGCGTTTGGTGGCGGCCCGATGAATGTAGAGGAAGTCGTAAACCTTATCGTACTTGAACCGGTTGGTGGTGCCGCCAAGATGCGCTTTGACAACATTGAGCTTGTATGCGGAACTCCACAGACTGAGCCCTGTGGTATTGTGCGTATCACAACTGTGCCACAAAACGTGTTCATCGATGAGATCGACCTTTTCTGGACCTTTGGTATAGGCGCTGTTGACAGTGGTTCTGGCTTTGAAACTTACACAGACGGAAGTAATCCCGACGGCGTCAATAAAATAGAATGGGAAATAACCACCAGCGACGATGCAGTGCGCGACCAGGTAATCGATATCACCTTCAATGGCGATGGAGAAAATGGTGTGTGGTTTATCGCAACCGATCCTCAGAACTTAGCTGGGTATAATAACGGTGCGGTGGTGTTTGATTTGTTTGTGTCCGATTTTGGTAGCGACACCAACACAATTACCATGCAAATTGATTGTGTATTCCCTTGTACCAGTGGACCACAAGATTTAGGCCGGCCTGCTGATGGTGAGTGGCAAGAAATTGAAATCCCTCTTAATCAACTGATAAACGCTGGACTCAACACCACAACCGTCAGCGCAGGCTTGGTACTTTCTGTGACGGATGTTAATGCTACCACGACCTTTACCATCGACAATGTACGCTGGGAACCGTTTACGGATATCGTCGAGGAAGAAGTACTTCCACTGAGTTTCTTTGCAGACTTTGAAGGTGTAGATCCAGCAGCAACTGCATTAGGTAATAACTGGAAGAGTTTCGGTTCTGTGTTCACCGCTGATGGAAGCTTTGTCTACAACTATGGCGCCCCCTTTGGCACGCCGCTCAACAGCAACAGCTTCGCCAATATAGCAGTAGGACAAGGTGGTGCCGCACAAGGTGAACAACAGCTTATCTTGTTCAACGACTACAACAACGGCGACCATGGCAACGGTTTGTTTATTGAAGCTGCAACGTTCCAGCAGTTTAATTTAGTCGCGGACGACGCTGGCACTTACACCTTTACATTCGATGCAAGAGTTCCGAATGAAGGAGCAATTGCAGACCCAACTATCGCTACTGCCTATGTGCAAACGTTAGATCCCAGCAACGGGTTCTCAACGACTGCACGGGTAGAAATTGACCTTTCCACCATATCCAGTACTGACTGGCAAACGTACAGCGTTAACTTTGACATAACGGATGCGATGGCTGGTCAACTATTAGAGTTTGGCTTTACCTCTAGAACGACTAACTTTGCTCCTTCAGCCATTATTGTTGATAACGTCGATTTTGACAGAGCACAACCTGGAGTGTTTTACGAGACTGACTTTGAAGCTGGCGATGCTGGTGCAGGAGAAATTGGAGATGGGTGGCTTAGCTTCGCGGCAGTCTTTGCGGACGGAAACTTTGCCTACAGCTACGGTCCGTTTCCAGCACCGAACAACACTGGTGGCTTTACGAGCTACGCCACCGGCGAAGCTGGTGAAGCGCAAGGCACTCAATATTTAAATGTCTTTAGTGATTACAACAACGGTGACCATGCCAATGGTTTAGTGATAGAAGCAGCGAGCTTCCAAGAGACCATATTCAGTGCATCTGATGCCGGCAGCTATACCTTTTCGTTTGACGCTAAAGCCCCGTTTGAAGGCGGCATCGCCGCACCGACCACGGCCTATGCCTACATCAGGGTGTTAGATCCTAATAATGGGTTTGCATCGAGTGTGGACGTGAGAGTGGATTTGAGTGCGGTAAGTAACACTGAATGGGCGCGCTACACTGTTGAGGCTACACTGGACGAGAGTTTAGATGGTCAAATCCTTCAGTTTGGTTTTTCAAATTCAGCTACTGGCTACAACCCTAGCGGTGTCTTCTACGACAACGTTAATTTTTCAATAGTTGAATAGGGAGGGTCAAAAATGAAACGTTTTAACCGAGATTTTAATGACATGCCAACAATTACAACATCGGTCTGTACAGGACACCTTATGAAACTATTTGGACACTGTATCTTGGCTTCTTCCATCATCTTTGGCGCTGCATCGGCGATTGCTCAAGAAGTAGAAAAAACCGAGGAAGAAAAAGAAGCTGACCTAGAACGCATAGTAGTAACCGTGGAACGCCGTTCCCAAGACATTCAAGACTTAGGGGGAACCGCATTTGCGTTTTCAGGTGAGGACTTGAAAGCGCAAGGTATCCAAGATATCACCGATATTTCTGAATCGATTCCCGGTTTAGAAATCGGTAATAATCAAGGTAACGTAGAGGTATGGATCCGCGGTATAGGTAGCTCTAACAATACTGAGCTTGGCGATCCCGCGGCGGCGACACACTTAGATGGTGTATACATACCGCGCCCATCTGGTATAGGCTCAGCGTTTTTCGATATATCCCGCGTAGAGGTAAACGTGGGCCCACAGGGAACATTGCGCGGAAGAAACGCGACCGCAGGTTCTGTCAATATCATTCCGTGGCGCCCCGCGATAGGTCAATGGAACGGCAGTGCAGAAGTTGAGTTCGGTAACTACAATCATCGAACTATAACGGGAGCGCTCAATATTCCCGTTAACGACGTATTAGCCTTTCGTGTCGCCGGTATCAAAACCGACCATGATTCCTACTACAATGATGTTGGGCCCCTTGACCTTGAATTGGCTGAGGCGGCTGACAACCTAGGCTTGAGATTTCAAGCGCTTTATGAGCCAAACGACGATTTAAGCATTTACTTATCTTACGATTTTGCAAGAGAACAAGGCACTGGTTACACGGGCACAAACTACGCCTTACCTCTTGGACTTGGTATAGACCCTGACACTATTGAAGATCCTCGTGATGTGGTGGGCCGGGGTTTTTCTCCTATTCAAGATACTATTCATGACGGCTTCAAGATTGAAATAACCTACGATTTAGGAGACGTTAAACTGGAATATAACGGAAGTTATCGTGATCTAATCTACGACTATCAAGCGGCTACACCGTTGTCACCGGACTTCCCAGGCGTGTTCGACGCACTCGCACCATTAGATCAAGCACTCGACGACTTTTCTCGCTTTCAGTTCTTAACTGATTCTGAGTCAATTATTCATGAATTGCGCTTATTGTCTGATGATGATGCTAGCCGACTTACCTATACTGCCGGTATTTTCCTGTTTGATGAACGCCAACAAACGTTCTTAGCATCGGCAGGCGACCGCGGCGGCTTTTTCCAAGGCGCGGAGTTCAACCAGCCAAATACCGACACGGATTCATTTTCGATTTACGGCGACGCCACGTATGAATTCAGTGCTGATACGCGTCTAACCCTAGGTTTACGCTATACAAAAGATACTAAGACACGTCAGGGGGTAAATGCACGCTACGCGTTTGCACTCGGTGGTTTCGATGTTAACACAGGGAACCCATTTGGATGTTGTATGGGCGCCAGGGTAGGTACTGAAGGCTTCTAGTTCGCTGGTTTTGGACGCTCTATTTACGATCCAGACCAAAACGGTGATGGGAATGTTTCTGACGAAGAGTTCTTAGCATTCTACTTCGACGGTATCGCCCAATTCGGGGACAGAGATACTCTTGACGATATTTTTGCCAATGGCGTTACCCAAGGCGGCGCAGAAAACCGCCCTGCATGTTCTGACAGTGACGTCACTGATGGACTGATATGTAATGAGGATGGCACACACTCCTTTGCCGTGCCTATATCTCCCAACAATTCAATAACAGTGCAAGACGGCCGTATTGACAACGAATTTGTTGACTGGCGTATCAGACTAGAGCATGACCTGAACAATGACCAATTGCTATACGGTCTAATTGCTACGGGCCACAAATCAGGTGGATTTAACGATACATTCAGCGACCCTACAACGGGTTTAACGCTGGCGCCAACGTACCAAGAGGAGAGCGTCACGTTGTTCGAGGTTGGCTCTAAGAATGAGTTCGACCTTGGTGACATACCTACCACCTTTAACTTCTCTGCATTTTATAACGATTATCGCGACCAAGTGTTCACCAACCTGCTGTCTGTTGAGCAAGCTTTAGAGTTCAACTCTGGTGCGCCAGTTGACCCGCTTGACGCAACACCGGGCGCTTTGGTTGTGTCGTTTAGCTTTAATGCCGCCGACTCTGCGATTTACGGCATGCAGTTTGATGGCAAGTTTGAACTTCCATACGACATTAACTTCAACTGGACTGCACTATGGTTAGAAGCAGAAATTGAGAACAGCCAAGAAATACAGGACTCACGTTTTCAGGCTGACGTGGCGCCAGATGAAGCGGTATTCCAGTCTATTGACGGTAACCGCCTGCCGCGAACGCCACGCTTTCAGCTAAATGCGTCATTAAGCCAGATTTTTGATGTAGGTAGCGGAACACTCGACTATGTCATTTCAACAGGTTGGCGCGATTCGCAGTTTTTAACCATATTCAACAGTATTGATTACCAGAACCCTGATAATCCTCGCCGAAGATTAGACGATTCTGTAGATGCATATTGGACGGTGGACGCAGGTATGGGTTACACCCATGGCGATGGTGCGCTTCGTGTTGAAGCCTTCGCCAACAACCTGTTTGACGAAGTGCGAACTGCTGCGACAATCATTACCCAATTCGATAACACGCGATTTTTCACGCGCCCAAGAACATTTGGCGTGCGTGTAAGATACACCTATTAGGAAATTGATAAACAGCGAATAATAAACGCACGTTTTTTTGAACTAAGCGAAATCAGCGCGCATACAAACCGTTAGGAGTATGCGCGTTCTCTTTTTTAATTACTCTCAAACGTATTCATTTTGCTGTTTTTTAGGCGTTAATATGATTAAAGGAGAATAATATGCAACGTTTCCCCATCATTGGAAGTCTGCTTTTTATATTCACCATGTTATCTGGCGGCCAAACAGCCGCAAAACCCGTTCACGTAGAAGTGAGTAAACTCCCTGACGGAAGTTATACCTTGTTGCGCGATGGTAAACCGTACCGTGTTAAAGGTGCCGGTGTAGATGGTGCCGACCTTGCCACACTGGCTGCACACGGTGCTAACTCTATTCGAACGTGGTCAATAGATGGCGGCGCAATGCCCGCTAAAGCATTGTTAGACAAAGCCCATGAGCTTGGCATGACCGTTTCTTTAGGGATTGATTTTGCTCGAGAGCGGCATGGCTTTGATTACAACGATAAACAGGCTATCGCGGCACAACTTGAAAAGGTGAAAGCCAGCGTTCTTGCTCATAAAGACCATCCTGCCCTACTCACCTGGTTTATTGGCAATGAGTTAAACTTTGATTTTACCAACCCCAAAGTATACGACGCGGTTAATGAAGCAGCGGAGTTGATCAAATCCATCGACCCGCACCACCCAACCACTACCACCATTGCCGGGTTTGATAAAAAAGCCATGGACGCAGTGACGACCCGCGCCACGGCGCTCGATTTTGTCAGTTTTCAACTTTATGCCGACGTAGTCAACTTACCTAAATACATTGAGAAGTACGGCTATAAAGGGCCTTACATGATTACTGAATGGGGCGCTGTAGGTCACTGGGAAGTGTATAAAACAAAATGGGGCGCGCCCGTTGAAACGACCAGTTCAGAAAAGGCTAGCAACTATGCGAAAAGCTTCGTAAAGGCAATCGAGCCTCAAGCTAGGCAACTTATTGGCAATTATGTTTTTCTTTGGGGGCAAAAACAAGAACGCACAAGTACATGGTACGGCATGTTTCTCGATTCAGGCGAACGCACCGAAGCAGTAGATGTTATGCACTACGTTTGGAAAGGAAAATGGCCCGAAAACCGAACGCCTAGAGTAAGTCCTATTGGACTTGACGATAAAGTAGCGTTCGATAACGTTTTTCTGTTTTCCGGTGATAGTTACGAGGCGACGCTCAATGCCGTTGATCCCGATGGAGATCCACTGCAATTTAGGTGGGAGGTTAGGAAAGAATCAACAGCGACAGAAGTTGGCGGCGACCGTGAAGTGGTGCCAGAAGAAGTAACAGGGCTTATTAAGAACCCCGAGGCCCAAAAAATAACACTCTTGGCTCCTAATGAACCGGGCGCTTATCGTTTGTATGCATTCGTTTATGATGGAAAAGGAAATGCCGCACATGCGAACTTTCCCTTCTTCGTAAAATAACGTACCCCCTACCTATAAAACGTTATTACTCGCCTTACGCATCATGATCATATCCCGATGTTTCGTAAGGGAAACAGAAGTATTTTAAAGCAAACCACTCCCTGATGCTCGGTATCAGGGAGCAATAAGCGCGTATTTATTCACATAAAATCAGAGCGAATAGATGTACGCAAAGCGCCAACGATCATCTATTCGGACTGGTGTAAGTACAAACACGCAAACAAAGATGGGGCGTTTTATCACTTACGCCACCGTCGCAATTATTCGGGCCCGTTTTCACTTTTGTCATCATTACTCGCCACGGACCCCCACACGTTTTCTGGAATTACCCTAGGAGTTGAGGGTGCGGAATTTTCTGCAGCGGCTTGTTTCTTTTCTTGATTTGACCATTTAACGCGAATTTTCTTTCCGTCGATAACTTTTCCGTTTAGCGCTTTAATAGCGCTATCAGTTTCATCTTGCGTACTCATTTCGACAAAGCCAAAGCCTTTAGATAAGCCTGTAGCATCGTCCATTACCATGTCGCATGACACGATGGAACCAAATTCAAAGAACAGATCTTCAAGATTTTCTTGGGTAAAAGATTTAGGTAAATTGCGAACGAGTATGCTCAAAGTAGGACTCAGCTTAGTTGATGGTGTTTTATAGTGTAGCATGTGATCACAGGCTTTTTCTTGTCGTATCTGCTGCCATTAATAACCGAAAGAAAAAACACATGGCAAAACCAGACAGCCAGATGAAAGCGCACGCAAATGGACGACAAAGTCTCAGCGAGCGCTAATGGCAAATTGCCGCTGAATAAACGGCGGCAAATAATAAAATTAACAACGTTGAAATGAACGTACACTGCGCTTTTTCAGCGCCTAGTGATCAAAACGGAAAACAGCTTACTCTTCTTGATTGCGAAGAAAAACCAGTTCTGTTGATGAACTCTGTTCTTCGCTGAACTGGTAACCGTCTACGTCAAAGTTTTTCAAGCCCTCTACGTCTTCTACGCGGTTTTCAAGAATATAGCGCGCCATCAAGCCACGTGCTTTCTTAGCAAAGAAGCTGATAATTTTATATTGGCCGTTTTTGCAATCTTTAAAGGTTGGCGTAATGATCATGCCGTCTAAGGACTTCTTCTTCACGGCTTTAAAATACTCATTCGAAGCCAGGTTGACCAACACGTTATCCCCTTGCGCTTCCAACGCCTTATTCAGCATATAGGTAATGCGGTCATCCCAAAACGCATACAGGTCTTTGCCTTCAGGGTTCGCTAATTTAGTCCCCATTTCTAAGCGATAAGCCTGCATTAAATCTAGCGGACGAAGCAATCCGTAAAGACCTGAAAGAATACGAAGATGCTTTTGCGCATATTCAACAGTGTCGGCATCAAGCGAGTAGGCATCTAACCCTGTGTAGACGTCGCCATTAAACGCATACATAGCTTGGCGAGCGTTGTCAGAAGTGAACGGTGTAGAAAATTCAGCGAAGCGATTAGCGTTTAAAGTAGCTAACTTGTCGCTAATCTTCATTAGAGAAGATAAATCAGCGGGTGTTAACGTTCTGCATACTTCCATGAGTTTTTCAGTATCTTCAAGCATTGAAGGCTGAGTGAACTGATTTACTGGAATGCTGCTTTCAAAATCTAAATTTTTCGCTGGGGATACTACAACTAACATTTCGACTCCTTAATTTTTACGCCGCTATTGTATCACTTCATACGCCTTAAAAAGCTAAATGGCATAAGAAAGACGTAAATTGGCTTAACAGAGAAATCCGATTAGCCATTTTGTCATTATCTTATGTATAAATTTTCACACGGGTTTGATATAAATAGGGTTATAAACAATTATTCAAACAATAAATCAGATGCATCTTTTCGTTGTGTGTCTTGATGACCAAAGCGCTACATCTATTTTTGCCGCCTTCCCAAAGGGAAAGCGCATTAAGCAAAAAGAAAACGCAGGCGCAACACCCTACACACGCGCAAGCGAACCGTTTTATTCAACTGGCTTTTCCAGCGAGTTGTTCAAACTTATTATTGATAAAGAATAGAGAGAATTATGAGCAATCAGTTAGCTTCATTACGTGATATCACTACTGTAGTTGCCGACACGGGCGACATTGATGCCATTAAAAAGTATCAACCTGTTGATGCCACTACTAACCCGTCGCTACTTTTAAAAGCGGCTAGCCTTCCACAGTATGCAAGCTTAATTGACGACGCTGTTGCGTGGGCAAAACTTCAGTCTAACGATGCTGATCAGCAACTGACAGACGCATCAGACAAACTTGCCGTGGCTATTGGTAAAGAAATCTCTGCAACCATTCCTGGTCGTATTTCAACAGAAGTAGACGCACGCCTTTCGTTTGACACCGCAGCGACTATCGAAAAAGCCGAGCGCTTAGTTCAGCTATATGAAGACGCTGGCATCGATAAGTCACGCATTCTTATTAAAATTGCCTCTACTTGGGAAGGTATTCAAGCGGCAGAAGCGCTAGAGAAAAAAGGCATTCAATGTAACCTTACACTCCTATTTAGCTTTGCCCAAGCACAAGCGTGTGCTGAAGCTGGCGTCTACCTAATATCTCCCTTCGTGGGCCGTATTCTAGACTGGTACAAAAAAGCCACCGGGACAGAGTCATACGCGCCAGATGAAGATCCAGGCGTAGTATCAGTAACGAAAATTTATAACTACTACAAAGAACACGGCTACAGCACAGTAGTAATGGGTGCTAGTTTCCGTAATATAGGTGAAATTCAGGCGTTAGCGGGTTGTGACCGCTTAACCATTAGCCCTGCACTCTTGGAAGAGCTGGCAAATGAACCTGGTGAACTAGAAGTAAAACTTAAAGACAATGGCGCAACAAAAACACCCGGTGACCGCTTAACAGAAAGTGAATTCCGCTGGGCCATGAACGAAGACGCTATGGCAACTGAAAAGCTGTCAGAAGGCATTCGTAACTTCGCTGCCGACCAAGAAAAACTTGAAACCATGCTTCGTGAAAAACTAAGCGCATAAGGGACGGACTAGACAATGAGTACGTTAACTTCTCTTCCTGAGTGGAAAAAGCTGTCTGAAATTGCTTCATCGGTAAAAGGCGCCCACATGCGCGACTGGTTTGCACAAGATGCTAGCCGCGCGAACAAGATGCAGCTTGAAGCCTGCGGTATTTTTCTTGATTACTCAAAAAACCGTGTAAACGACGAGGCGCTTAAAGGGCTTTTTGACCTAGCCCGTGCATGTAAACTAGAAACCCTTCGCGACGCTATGTTTTCTGGTGAGCAAATTAACTCAACAGAAGGCCGTGCTGTGCTTCACACCGCACTTCGCAACTTCTCAGACCGAAAAGTGTTGGTTGACGGCGAAGACGTGATGCCTGAAGTACATGCCACACTTGCTAAAATTGAAGCGTTTACTGCATCAATCCACAGCGGTGAACACAAAGGCTATACGGGCAAACCCATCAAGCAGATTGTAGCAATTGGTATTGGTGGCTCGTTCCTTGGCCCTAAGATTATGACAGAGGCACTTAAACCGCACACGGTTGATGCTGTTAAGGTCCACTTTGTTGCCAACGTAGATGGCTGTCATATTCATGATGTGCTATCGAGCATCGATTTTGAAGAGACCTTGGTAGTGATGTCATCAAAGTCTTTCTCTACCCAAGAAACGCTTCAAAACACTATCACCGCAAAAGAGTGGTTTTTAAAATCTGGCGGTACACAAGAAGATATCGCTAAACACTTTGTTGCAGTGTCTTCAAACGTTAAAGCGGCCACCGAGTTTGGTATTAGCGCTGATAATATCTTCCCAATGTGGGATTGGGTAGGCGGTCGTTACTCGTTGTGGTCTGCCATTGGTTTACCGATTGCCCTCGCCCTGGGCTTTGAAAACTTCAAGGGGCTGCTTGAAGGTGCGTTTGAAATGGATACCCATTTCACCACCGCGCCGCTTGAAGAGAACATGCCTGTACTGCTTGGTCTATTGGGTATTTGGTACAGAAATTTCTTCGACGCACAGTCTCACGTTTTACTTCCATACTATCACTACCTTCGCGGTTTACCTGCCTACGTTCAGCAGTTAGACATGGAGAGTAATGGTAAAGAAGTAACTCAAGAAGGTGAAAATGTTGACTACCCTACTGGCCCTATTATTTGGGGAAGCGAGGGTACAAATGGTCAGCACAGTTTCCATCAACTTATTCACCAAGGTTCTGGCGTTATCCCAGCAGACTTCATGCTGCCCCTTAATGTGCCGAATCAAGACAACACGCATCATGCCATGCTCGCATCCAACTGCTTCGGTCAAACCCAAGCGTTGATGCAAGGTAAAACGTTTGAAGAGTGTTATGCAGACCTTGACGGTAAAGGCTTAGACGACGCTGAACGCAAGCGTTTGGCCGCTCACAAAACTATGCCTGGTAACAAACCTAGCAATACTTTCTTGTTTGATAGTCTGACACCTAAAACACTTGGCGCGCTGGTTGCAATGTATGAGCATAAGGTATTCGTTCAGGGTGTTATCTGGAACCTTAACTCATTCGACCAATGGGGCGTAGAGTTAGGTAAAGTACTAGGAAACCAAGTACTTGCAGGCATTCAAGGCGAAGCAGAAAAAGACAATTTTGACGCTTCTACTCAACAATTGATTGCCAAATTCAGAGCAGCGAATGCACCAAAATAAGGAATGCGAGGTGATGTAAAATCACCCACTTGGTGCAAATAACAAACTGGACGGCCGGCTTTTTCGAAAGCTGGCCGTTTTTTGTTGCGGTATTCATCAGCTATACGACAGACACTTTTTGACATCCGTAACACTATGTATTTGGTCACTAATAATACAAGAAGGATCAAATACATAAAGTTATTGTCTACGCTGTAAACATACTGAGTATTGCCTTACCCATGTCATCACATTGTCACAATTTGTTAATAAAAGGTAAATTAAACTATTTTATTTTAGTGGCGGCTGTGATACAAAATTGTACAGAGGGAATTAAAAACAAAAACTCTGTATTAGTTGTAGTGGTATAAAAAGGAGATCCCAGTGGATAAATCAGATCTATTTGCCATGTTAGACATCGAAGCAAGCCCAGCAAAAACGAAAAGCAAAAAACGTAAGTGGAGAGAGATCGAAGCGCTAAGAGACAGATACGCATTGGAGAAAGAGCTCGCTGAACTCGATTGTGGTTTCGAGTACGAGTTAGAAACACTGGAAAGATAAAATAAAGGCCGCCTGTTACACAGGCGGCCTTTTTACTTTCTAGCATGCGGTGAATGCTTCACCTGCAAGCGTGGTATGTTTTGCGTGTGCGTTGCTGTTAACTCAAACGCTGTATAAACGCTTGTTAAAAGCCTGGCTACTATACCTGCCAATCAATGGGGGTTTTGCCCTTTGCAATCAGGTATTCGTTGGTTTGGCTGAAGTGTTTACAACCTAAAAAGCCTCTGTGTGCTGATAACGGCGACGGATGGGGCGCATGTAAGACTTTGTGTTTTTCACGGTCTATATGCTTGCCTTTCTTTTGTGCGTGGCTCCCCCACAAAAGGAACACCACGTCGTGGCAATGCTCATTGACTACATCGATCACTTTATCGGTGAAGTTTTCCCAGCCCCACTTCGCGTGGCTGTGCGCCTTTCCCTGCTCTACCGTAAGAACAGTATTGAGCAGCAATACGCCCTGTTCCGCCCATGACGTTAGCGTGCCGTGGTTAGGCTCGGTAAAACCATCGATGTCGGTCAACAACTCTTTGTACATGTTCTTAAGTGACGGTGGTGTTTTAACGCCTGCTTTCACCGAAAAACAAAGTCCATGGGCCTGATGAGGTCCGTGATATGGGTCTTGACCTAATATCACAACCTTAACCTGGTCTAGTGGTGTGTATTTAAGTGCGTTAAATACATCAGGCTGAGGCGGATAGATAACACTTCCCGCCTCTCGCGCGAGCTTCACGCGCTCAAGCAACGCAACAAAATAGTCTTTTTGCTTTTCATCGCCGAGCGCGCTTTGCCACGTAAAAACCTCTGACGTCATTACTTAAGCAAATCCATCATGTGCTGCTTTAGTGCATCATAAGACGCTGGTAAGTCGACCGCTAAGCTGTCTTCACCTGCAACGTCAGCCAACGGCTTTGGTAAGCTAATTGGATTACCCAATACATTTTCTACCGTTTCTCTAAACTTAGCAGGGTGCGCAGTACCTAAAAACAAACCAATTTCGCCCTCCTCTAGGTCGTGACTTACCGCTCGATACGCAATGGCAGCATGTGGCTCACTCGTATAACCTTGCTGAGCCAATTGACGCATGGCTAGCTGCGTGTATTCTTCGTCTACCATTTCACCTTTAAGGCACGCTTTATCGATGTAACCACGCTCGATAAGCGCCTCAATACGCGGCCAGTTATTTGGCTGACTAACGTCCATCGCATTAGACATCGTGGCAACGGTCGTTTTAGGCGCCCATTCACCTGTTTTAAGGTAGCGAGGTACAGTATCGTTTAAGTTAGTAGCCGCAATAAAACGTTTGATAGGTAACCCCAACGATTTAGCAATCATACCCGCGGTAAGATTGCCAAAGTTTCCACTGGGTACTGAAATAACGAGCTGGTCGCGTTTCTCTTTTGGCAACTGACTTACCGCTTCAAAGTAATAGCACACTTGAGCGAGTAAACGACTAATATTAATTGAGTTTGCTGAGTTAAGGTGTAGGCCTTCACGAACATCGGGGTCGTCAAACGCAGTTTTCACTAATGATTGACACGCATCAAAGTCAGACTCCACAGCCACAGTATGAATGTTACCGCCTAGCGTAGTAAATAGCTTTTCTTGCAGCGCGCTGATCTTGCCTTTCGGGAACAAGATAACCACATTGATATTGTCTATACCGTGGAACGCGTGCGCAACGGCAGCCCCCGTGTCACCGGAAGTCGCAGTAAGAATGGTTACTGGCTTACCTTCGCTAATGCGCGAAAGCGTTTGGGCCATAAAGCGACCGCCAAAATCTTTGAACGCCAGCGTTGGGCCGTGGAAAAGCTCCAGGCAGTAAACGTTATCATTGACTTGTTCAACGGGTGCACCAAAAGCAAAGGCGGTTTGTACAATTTCTTCTAGCTCGCCATTGTTCAACTCATCGCCGATAAGCGCGCGAAGCACTTCAATACTGCGCTCGACAAAAGGTTTCTCCAATAATTCGTCAATATTATCTAGGGTAGGAATCTGCTCTGGGAAATAAAGCCCTTGGTTTTTACCTAAGCCTCGCTTTACGGCCTCAGCAAAATTTGCTGTGTCCGATGAATCTTTTAAATTTACCAATTCCACTTGCTGTTACCTTTTTAGTTGGGCACGTACTCTGCCCTTTTAATCTTTAATAAATGACTGTGCCTTGGCTTGGTATTTGGCACACATGGCTAAATCCATCTTCATTTTGAATGTAGTTCGCTGTTAAATAGGCAGCGACATTTTCCGCCTGCGCTTTGCTCGGGCACACTGCAAATACCGTTGGGCCTGAACCCGAAATACCAAATGCTAGTGCTCCCGCCTGCTCACTGAATGCGCGCGCTTCATCAAAGCCGGGCAGCAGGGATTTTCTATAAGGCTCGGCAATAACATCGTTCATGACAGACGCTGCCAAGTCAAAGTTCCCCGTATGTAAGGCGTGAACAAACACCCCCAACTGTCGACCAAACGTTAGCGCTGTAGCCATCTCTACTTGCTTCGGTAAGATATCGCGAGCGGCGGCGGTGGATACACTAATGCCCGAATAGCAAACGGCATAGTACCATTGGTCGTTTAAAGGCAGCGACAGCGTGACCGGCGTGTCGCTACCAGTCATTAATGTCATGCCACCTAAATAACAAGGCGCAACATTATCATAGTGGATACTGCCGCTTATTTGGCCTTCCAATTCGCCCATCATAACAAGCAGCGTGTCTTCATCAAACGGGGTGTCAAAATAAGCATTCAACGCGGCAAAAGCAGCGACAATAGAACTTGCGCTAGAGCCCAACCCACTGCCTATAGGGAGGTTCTTGTGCAGCGTAAGTGCAACAGGAGACGTTGTTTTTCCGACCTTTTCCATTTGCTCACAGAAATAGTGATAGCACTTCGTTACGATGTTGCTATCTGCATCACCTGGAAGTTTATGAGCAAAGCGCCCCACTGTTTCTAAAGAAAATGATTCAGCTGCTTTTATTTCAACTTCATCACCCAACTTGGTGCCGTCAACCGGTGCCAACGCCGCACCTAAAACGTCAAAGCCTAAGCTTACATTTCCAATTGATGCTGGCGCAAAGGCCGTAAATGCTTTCATATTATTTCTCTTACTTCGCTTGCGACATAGCTCAATGCATTAGCGCCATAAATTGATGCCATCAAATCCATAACCCAAGTCGCACCCTCGTATCTTTTACTTTAACCGCTTTTTGATAATGCTGAGCATGCTAAGCGCTCGTTAATGGTTAGTGCGCCATTTGTTTCCACGGCATGGTACGCAGAATGTCGGCAAATACGCCCGCAGCAGTAACTGTACCACCCGCACCATAACCTCTAATTACATAAGGAATTGGGCTGTAGTAGTCACTGTTAATCGCGAGGGCATTTTCCCCATCTTTTACTTGTGAAAGCGGGTTACTTGCCGGTACCGCCTGAATGCTCACTTTGCATTTACCGTCTTCAATGCTGCCGATATAGCGAAGCACTTTGCCTTCGGCCTTGGCCGCTTCAACTTTCTCATTCATTGAGGAATCTAACTCAGGTAATTGCTGCATAAACTCGTCAACGGAACAGTTTTCAGCAAACCCTTCAGGCAGCACAGACTCAATTTCAATATCAGAAAGCTCAAGTTCAAGATCGGCTTCACGTGCCATAATAAGTAGCTTACGCGCCACGTCCATACCGCTTAAATCGTCACGTGGGTCAGGCTCTGTAAAACCGTTATCTTTGGCGGTCTGTGTCGCTTCCGATAGGCTCATACCCTCTTCAAGCTTGCCAAATACATAAGACAAACTTCCCGATAAGATACCTTCAAAGCGATGCAGTATATCACCTGCACTGAATAGCTTTTGTAAGTTATCAATAACAGGAAGACCTGCGCCAACTGTGGTCTCGTAGAGGTATTGGCGATTTGTAGAAAGTGCCGTTTTGCGCAGTTTACGGTAGTAAGACATAGCGCTGGTGTTTGCCTTTTTATTAGGCGTTACCACGTGAAAACCGCTTTCCATCATGTCTACGTATTGCTCAGCAATAGCTTCATGACTGGTGCAATCAACGATTACTGGGTTTACCAAACTATTATCGTTCGCAAACTGATGCAAACGTTCAACACTTAACCTTTCGCTGGCCGACTCGAGCGCCGCTTTCCAGTCACCGCTTAAATCGACGCCTTGGCTGTTTAGCAGAAGCTTTCGGCTGTTCGCAATGCCATAAACACGCAGCTGAATGTTGCGCTTCAATAATGCTGGCTGTTGCTTCTCTATTTGACTCAACAGTTCAGTTCCCACGTTGCCACACCCTACAAGGAACACATCGATGGTATGGCGGTCAGAGAAAAAATTCTGGTGAATAACCTTAACCGCTTTCTTAGCGCGCTTACTTTCAATTACAGTAGAAATAGAGCGCTCTGACGACCCCTGAGCAATGGCTACGTTATTCACTCTTGCTTGTGCAAGTGAGTTAAAGAAACGTGCCGCTAGGCCTTTAGTTTGACGCATACCATCGCCCACCAAAGTAACAATGGCCAGGTCGTGACGCACTTCAATAGGATCAAGTAGCTGATTTTGAAGCTCAAGCGCAAACGCATCTTCAAGTAGGGTCAACGCGCGATTAGCGTCTTTGCTTTGAATACAGAAACTGATTGAGTACTCAGAAGAAGACTGTGTAATAAGGCTAATTGAGATATTCGCATTGGACATCACCTCAAACACACGACTTGCCATGCCAACCATGCCTTTAAGGCCCGGACCTGCAACGTTAAACATCGTTACATTGTCAAGCTGTGAAATGCCTTTAACCGACGTCCACACTTCGCTTTTTTCATTGCTTATTAGCGTACCTGGCGCAACTGGGTTTAGTGTATTTCTGATTAAACAAGGAATATGGTGCTGTGCAATGGGGCCGATTGTTTTCGGATGAAGAACTTTGGCACCAAAGTAAGACAGCTCCATCGCTTCTTGATACGTCAACTTATCAAGCAGCACTGCACCTTCTACTTGGTTAGGATCTGCGTTATAAACACCGTCTACGTCAGTCCAAATTTCACAACAGTTTGCGTCAATACACGCCGCTAAGATTGCAGCCGAATAATCTGAACCATTGCGACCAAGCGTCACTTTTTCACCCGCGTCATTTGCCGCAACAAACCCAGGCATCACCAAAAACTCACTGCCATCAGTAGGGACATCAGAAAAGCGCGCTTTACTTAGCGATACATCAGCAATGCTGTCTAAGTAATCGCCTTCTGCAAGCACATACTTAACCGGGTCGATGACGCGATTGATAATTCCTTTAGCAGACAGCATAGAGCTAAAAAGCGTTACCGAGATGTACTCACCAATACTTAGAATACCGGCAGCAACATTATCGGGTGCAACACCTAGCAGCTTAATCCCTTCAAGGTGCTGTTTTAGCACTGATAAGTGACTATTGATGAAATCTAGCACGCTTGCATGTGCAAACCCGTCGAGTTCTTCGTTTAGGTTGTTGGCAATGCCGGTAACCGTGTCATTCAACTTATCGAATAATGGCTGGAAATCTTCACCCGCGGCTGCCTGTTCACATAATAGTGAAAGCGCGTTCGTTACCCCCTTTGGGGCAGAGAGTACAACCGCAGCACCGTCGGTTTGGTGGGTCGCCGTGCTAATCTCCATAACGCGCATGTATCGCGGTGCATCGGCTAGAGAAGAACCCCCAAACTTTAAGACTTTCATATGCTGCTCCTTAAGGTTACGCATGCTAAAACGTGTGTAAAAAAAAGCCCGCTCTGTGTTAGGCGGGCTTTCGTTGTCTTTTGCTTACTTGCACTAGTCAGCGACCGCCCTTTTTAAGGTGGTAATTAACATAATGGTGGTGCGAGTAAGTAGAATCTTTTTCATACAAGCAATTTGCCGTATAGACGTCTATATGTCAACCGCAGTTTTCACCACACTGTATTGCAAAAAGTGAAACACTCTCAAATTAATATTGCTTTTTAAGGTACAAACCTTGATTCCAGCGTGTTCAATCGCTACTCATTTCAGGTTTGTGGAACCGATACGCATGGCTAAACACACGCTGAACGTTGCAGTATTTCTGCACCCTCAAGCCAGCGATTACGAGCATTTTAAGTCTCGCTTAGTGGGCAATTATCTATGCGGATTGGTATTACTAGCGCGGATTGGTATTACTAGCGAATGCTCATCAGCTATCTGAAACGATATATTGCGCTAGAAAATCAACCAGCAATCTAATTTTAGGCGCAACATTTCGGTTTGAAGGAAATACAGCCCAAATAGCCTCTTGCTTATCTTTATATTCGGGAAATATTTCTATTAACTGACCAGAGGCTAACGCTCCACGTACGTAAAAGCCGGGAAGCTGCGCGATACCCAAGCCTGCAATTGCTGCGCTACATAGGGCATTTCCACTGTTGTATCGTACTCTCCCCTGCACAGGGATTGATTGGATCTTATTGTCGACAAGCAAACGCCAATAGGGTTGTGACCCCACCAACAGCGAGTGACTCTTTAGCTCGTCGATACTTTGAGGCTGGCCTTTCTCTGCAAAATAACTCTTGCTGCCACACACGAACAAATGGCGTGTAGCGAGCTTTTTAGCAACCAGTGTGGAGTCTTCTAACTTGCCAATACGGATGGCAAGGTCCAGACCTAACTCAACAATATCGAGTTTTTCGTTTGAGAACGTGCACTGCACACTTATCCCAGAATATTTTTGCATAAAGGTATTGAGCAATGGCGCTATGAAAGCCTCGCCAAAAGCCACAGGCGCAGTGAGTTTGATTAGCCCTTGGGGCGACGCTTGGTGAGCGCTCACTGATAGCTGTGCATCTTCAAGGGCTTTTAGTGCAGGCAATGCCTGCTGAAAATATTGTGTCCCTGCTTCTGTTAGGGATACGCTTCGCGTTGTACGCTGTAATAGCTTAACGCCAAGTTGCTTTTCAAGTGAGGCGACTTTACGGCTTATCTGCGCCACCGACGTATCGAGTTTATTCGCTGCGCCGGTAAAATTTCCTACCTCAGCCACTGCACAGAACTCAGCTATTCCTTCCAAATACTTCATCGATGCCACTCACTCATTAAACGTTGTTCAACGCAGTCCCCTTGTCTTTGAATGCATTCTATTTTGTTCACCCTATTATTACAAATATGAAAAAATGATTTACTAAAACCGTATTTATAATTCGTCATCCGTCTCCTATACTCTGGCTTATTAATCATAATCAAATTATTGATATAAAGGAGTGATGAGATGGCGTCGTTCAAAGATTCGTTAAAGGAAGGTCAAACGCATATTAAGTCGAAAGCTGCAGTGGCTTGGGGCCCAGGTGAGCCGTTGAAAATGGAAGACGTTGACGTTGAGCTTCCAAAGAAAGGAGAAGTGCTTGTACGCATCGTTGCGACAGGCGTGTGCCACACTGACGCGTTTACATTGTCAGGTGATGATCCTGAAGGCGTATTCCCTTCAATTTTAGGCCACGAAGGCGGCGGCATTGTCGAAATGGTGGGAGAAGGCGTAACCAGTGTAGAAGTTGGCGACCATGTAATTCCTCTTTACACCGCTGAGTGTGGCGAGTGTAAATTCTGTAAATCAGGTAAAACTAACCTTTGCCAAGCGGTACGCGAAACGCAAGGTAAAGGCCTGATGCCAGATGGCACAAGCCGATTTTCAAAAGATGGCGAACCTATTTATCACTACATGGGCTGCTCAACGTTTTCTGAGTACACGGTTTTGCCAGAAATATCGCTCGCGAAAGTGAACAAAACAGCCCCATTAGAAGAAGTGTGCTTACTTGGCTGTGGTGTGACAACCGGTATGGGCGCCGTGCTTAAAACAGCAAAAGTCCAGAAAGGCGATACGGTTGCTATCTTTGGTTTAGGCGGTATCGGTCTATCTGCCATTATTGGTGCACGCATGGCGGGTGCCGGGCGCATCATTGGTATTGATATTAATGAAAGTAAGTTTGACCTGGCAAAGCAGCTTGGTGCAACTGATGTGGTTAACCCACAGAATTTCGACAAGCCTATTCAGGAAGTGATTGTTGAAATGACTGACGGTGGCGTTGATTACTCATTTGAGTGTATTGGTAACGTGAACGTCATGCGCTCTGCCCTTGAATGTTGTCATAAAGGCTGGGGTGAATCGGTAATCATCGGTGTAGCGGGCGCCGGTCAAGAGATATCAACACGTCCATTCCAGTTAGTTACAGGTCGAGTTTGGCGCGGCACTGCATTTGGTGGCGTAAAAGGTCGCTCAGAACTGCCTGGCATTGTAGAACAATACTTAAATGGAGACTTCGGCCTTCAAGAATTTATCACTCATACTATGGGTCTTGATGATATTAACGATGCATTTGATTTAATGCATAAAGGCGAGAGCATTCGCTCCGTTGTGCATATGAATAAATAATCTCAGTCTCTGCTCTGCCAAGGAGAAGCGCTGCTTCTCCTTTTATCCATTTTTTACAATATCCCCTGCTCTAGCGCTTTGAGAACGGCCCTCGTTCTGTCTCTCACACCAAGCTTAGCCATGACCGATGAAACTTGATTTTTAATAGTCCCCGTTGATTTAAACATCGCATCCGCAATTTCCTTATTGCTATAACCTGCGGCAATCAAGCGAAGTATGTCGACTTCCTTCTCAGTAAGGGGCTCGGGTGTTTCAAACGACTCAAACTCTACGCTAAGTCCTTTCAAGCTCTGCAACACCTTTTCCGTTACCGCGGGCTGAATAAGCGTTTTGCCATTTTTTATTTGTGTAATAGTGTCAACCAGGGTCTCGAGCGACACATCTTTAAGGAGATATCCTTTTGCTCCGGCACGCATAGCGCCGTTTACCAGTTCATGATCATCAAACGTAGTGAGCATAAGCACCGGCGTACACACTCCCTTTTCACTCAGCGCAAGCAAAGTATCGATACCCGATAGTTTGGGCATGCGAATATCCATCAATATCACATCGCAATTCGACCCGTTTTCACTGTCAATTAGCTGCTGCCCATTTTCATATTCGCCAACCACTTCAAGACTATCGTCTAGCCCTAAAAGGGATTTAATGCCCTCTCGCACCAGCATTTGATCTTCAACTAAAATAAGGCGTGTTTTCATTCGCCCTCCGGTATGTGAATTGCGATACAAAATC
This sequence comes from Alteromonas sp. KUL106, assembly GCF_009811415.1. GTDB lineage: Bacteria > Pseudomonadota > Gammaproteobacteria > Enterobacterales > Alteromonadaceae > Alteromonas. The sequence continues at coordinate 411,851 of NZ_BLIG01000001.1, forward strand.
CTTGTTCAATTTTCTGCCAGCTGATGGTTCCATGTAATTCGTGCACCCGCTCTCTCATACCTTTTAGGCCATTGCCTGCCACCACATGACTTGAAATGTCTGATTCGCTCGGCCCTTCTTCCTTTTGAACGCCTTCTGCACAAACGCCTTCTGAATAGCTACATGGTGCTTTGTCGAATGATGGCATGCTACTTTGCCGAACTCTATTTGGTTTATAGTCAACCTTGCCCGGCCCCCTACTATCTCGCATTAGTAGTTCATAAGTTCCCTTGCGTTGCGTAAGTGATATGGAGAAATAATCCGCCTGTGAATGACGAATGACATTGGTTAGCGCCTCCTGCATACTTCGCAAAAGGCAATCGGCCACTCGAACGTTGGTTAACACCATATTATCGTCAATGTGTAAATTTACCTTCGGTCGGGGCAGGTCTTTAATCAACGCGTTTACCGCTAACGAAAAATCAATAGCCGCATTTTCTCGGATGTCAGAAATCGCTTCTCTAACATCAGAAAGCAAAAGTTTTGCAATACGATGGGATTGATCAACATGCTGCTTTATAGTTTGCGATTCTGTACTTTCTAATAACTCAGCTTTTCTCGATGCGACTTGTAAATTAATGGTGAGCGCCGTTAAATGATGCCCTAACACATCGTGAATATTTCGCGCTATGCGCAAGCGTTCGTCCTGAGTAAGCGCCTGCTTCATGAGCTGCTGAGTGCTTAATAATTGTCTGTTCAGCGCATCGGCCTCTTCTCTTGCCTTGGACTCTTTAATCGCCGTGTTTGACATGATCATGGCAAACAAATTAAACGTCCAAAAAAGTGCGCCAGTTAACAACGCATACTGCTCATTCCACACTACGCTCTGAATAATGACGGTGGGCAGAGAAATGGGAACAGAAAGCGCTACGCACAGCTTCCACGGAAAATAATAAGGGAGAATTGCGCTCCATATCACTATAAAAATGGCGAGGTATACATAGGGAACAACCCACTGGCTAGCGATTGCAATGAAATACATGAAACCCAATAGATATAGACGTGAGTTAAAATTTGCTCGGTGTTTGCTCATGGTGATGAAGCAAATAGCCAGTGTAATGAAAATGGTTGCTGCAGATAGCGTGCGCCAATGCACTAAAGAAAATTGATTTATAAGAAAGTAAAGCGCTGAGCAACTAATCACCAACCATGTAATACCGGCAGAGACATTCTCTACATCCATTTTCACCTGCCAATGAGCAGGGATTGAAATTTTCATTCGTTCCAAACTACCTTTATCTTTTCATTCTTATAGCGCTACTTTGACAAAAAACACGATCCAATGCATAGGCCAGAAGTCACTTTTTATCTCGTGACTTCTGGCACTTTTGTCAATCTCGTGAAGTTATCACTATAGACCGATAATTTTGTTCATTGCCAAAGGAAAGCAAGATGCAAACAATACACGGTTTCATAGTAGGGCTTCACATTGTCACGGGCGCTCTATCACTTTTACTGTTTTGGGTACCCAGTCTCACGAAAAAGGGGGGAAAAGCCCACAGGCGATATGGTGACTATTACATAAAAGCAATGCTTTTTACCTCTATCAGTGGCGTTATCAGTTCCACGATGGTTCTATTTATTCCGCTTGTTATCTACCCAACGATGCCCGAGCACTTTGAATCGGTTGCCTATTTCACCGCATACCTAAGGGGCCAATATATCTTTTTATTGATGTTGAGCTTGTTAGTGTGGAACAACGTTCGGCATGCAGTGACGGTACTCAAGGTGAAACAGAATCTTAATAAACTGCGCACTATCGAGTATCTATGGCTACCCGCTCTGCTTTTTGCCGTAGCGTGTATTGCGCTGTATCAGGGCCTCACGTACGGCATTACCTTAACGTGTATTTTTGCACCCATTGCACTGTTAAATGCTATTGGTATAGCGCGCTATGCTTTTCAAAAAGACATTCTTGTTGGTGCGTGGGTCACGGAGCATATTGGACATATCATCGGCTCCGGTATTGGCGCTTACACTGCATTTTTCGCCTTTGGCGGTCGCACATTGTTCGAAGGCTCTCCATCACTACAAATAGTCAGTTGGGTTCTCCCCGCTCTCATCGGCGTTCCTTTTTCAATATGGCTAAGCTGTAAATATAAGCCGACGACACCTGATCATAAGACCTCGTTGATAAAGTCAGCCAAAGGCTAAGCTCATCGTCTAGATTGAGACTGGGAATGACGCTGGTTCGTAACACAAAGCGGCTGTTAAAACCTTAGCAGCTGCTTTTGTTGCTTGGACAATGGCACGCACTTGTGTAACGTAAGAAGTCATAACAATGTCTGCGTTAACATAGAGATCGGAATGATGAAAAAGCCCCAACCAGCAGCGCTTACAAGAATGAAAGATACACCATCATTACAAAAGCCTACATTTGTACTCGCTTTTACGGCTGCGTGTTTCAGCTTAGGACTCGGGTTCAGTGCCGGCGCGAACGCCTATCATGAAGACAATTCAACACCGCAAACAAATGACGAAAAGCAGATGAATTCCATACCCACACTCGCAACACTTACAAACTATCAAGAAAACGCGCCATTTATGGTTTCCTCGGGGTTGCCTGATGCCGCTCACCTTTCTTTACTAAAAGAGAAAGGGGTGACTCACGTAATAGATTTAATTCCCGGCGATAGAGCGAGTGAAATTCTTACTACTTCAGAATTAGGGCTCGATTACTTTAATGTGCCTGTTGATTGGGAAGGACCTACATTGGCTAACTTTCTAAATTACGCAGCATTTATGCAAAACGTAGATACCAGTAAAGACAAGGTACTCACTCACTGTAGATTGAACTGGCGGGGGGCCGCTTTTACCTACCTTTATAGAATTAACGTACTGGGCGAAAGTGAACCCACCGCGAAGAAAGACCTCATGGCCATTTGGCACCCGAATCCTACGTGGTACGCGTTTATGAACGAAGTTATCTCCCATTACAATGAAGTAAACGGTAAACAAGTAGCGATGTCGTTTGAGGCAGCCGCTCCTGAAAATCATTAGATTTCAGGACAACTTAAATCGTGTTTTCTAAATCACTTGATTCTTATTAAACACATATGAAATTTCGCATGCGTTATTGACGCATATGAAATTTCATATACGATATATCATATACGAAATTTCATATGTGATGTTTTTTATGTCGACTTGTTCTGAACCTGCACAACTAGCGCCCTTAGCATTTTTCAAATGCCTTTCAGAAGACACCCGCTTAAAGACGCTGCTTATGCTTAGCGTAAAAGGCGAACTGTGCGTGTGTGATATCACCGACGCGCTTCAATTAAGCCAGCCAAAAATCTCGCGCCATCTTGCAGATTTACGAAAATGCGGTTTAGTGCTCGATACCCGTAAGGGCAAATGGGTGTATTACCAACTTCACCCTGACTTACCTGTTTGGGCATTAGACGTTATCAAAAACACTGCGTCCAATAATCATGCATACATCGATGAACCATTAGCGAACTTGTCCTGCGAGAGTTGCTAACGCTCACACACTTTGTTGTACATCAGTAGTGTGATTGTCCCTAGCACATTGCAAACTTTTTTTAATTTTTTCAATTTTTTTGATAGCTATCTGACGTAGCTTCAGCCATTTAAATAAGGTTTTTATATGAAGATTTTATACATTTGTACGCACAACCGTTGCCGCAGTATCCTTTGCGAAGCCATCACTAATGCTTCTAACGGCAATGTAGAGGCGCGCAGTGCGGGCAGTCAGCCCGTCGGTGAAGTACACCCTCTTTCTCTGAAATACCTTGCAGAACGTGGGTTTAACACTCACGGTCTTCAAAGCCAGTCGTGGGATGAATTTGAAGATTATGATGCCGATCTTGTCGTGACTGTTTGCGATTCAGCTGCCGGCGAGTCATGTCCTGTTTATTTTGGTAAATCACTCAAAGTGCACTGGGGCTTAGAAGACCCGTCGAAACTAGAAGGTAGCGATCAAGAAAAGGCCGATGCATTTAACAACACGATCGATATTATTGAAAATCGTGTGGTGGCATTAGCAGAACTTGCCGAGAAAAACTTAGATAGAGCAGCACTTAAACATGCACTATCAAAATTAGGCGCGCAATAATGAGCCAAGGCGAATCAATGAATCAAGATATACGTGGCGGTCTAGAAACATCAGCGGTCGAAAGCCCCTCTGATAACGTGATAATGGCGCAAATGCACAAGCCTGTTATGGCCAATTTTGCCTCAACGTTTTCAGAGCATAAGCCTCGCATTTTGTTACTTTACGGCTCGCTCAGAGAACGCTCTTACAGCCGCTTAGTCGTTGAAGAGTCAGCGCGACTACTTGAATACTTTGGCGCAGAAGCCAAAATCTTTGACCCTCTCGGTTTACCGCAGCCAGATACTGAAGATGATTCGCATCCCAAAGTGAAAGAGCTGCGCGAACTTATGATGTGGTCTGAAGGGCAAATTTGGTGCTCCCCCGAGCGTCACGGCAGCATGACCGGCATTATGAAAAGCATGATTGACTGGGTACCACTTAGTCTTGGTGGTGTGCGTCCAACCCAAGGAAAAACACTCGCTATCATGCAAGTATCCGGTGGTTCACAATCGTTTAATGCGGTAAACCAAATGCGTATCTTGGGCCGCTGGATGCGCATGTTAACCATCCCTAACCAGTCTTCTGTAGCAAAAGCATTTCTAGAATTTGAAGATAATGGTCGGATGAAACCGTCCCCCTACTACAACCGCATTGTGGACGTAGTAGAGGAATTGGTGAAATTTACTTTGCTCACCCGCGACAACAAAGACTTTTTAGTTGATCGCTATTCTGAGCGCGTTGAAAGCGCAGAAGAAGTGAGTAAGCGTGTTAATCAAAAATCGATATAAGGCGAATCAAAATGGGTTTCTTTGAGCGTTATCTCTCAGTGTGGGTTGGCCTTTGCATCATTGCTGGTGTGGGCTTGGGGAGCGCAATGCCAAGCGTATTTGAGTCTATTGCTGCCCTTGAATATGCACATGTGAACCTAGTAGTGGCGGTGCTTATTTGGCTAATGATTTACCCAATGATGGTACAAATAGACTTTGGCTCGATAAAAGACGTAGGTAAAAAACCAAAGGGCCTTGTGCTTACGTTAGTAGTCAACTGGCTTATCAAGCCTTTCAGTATGGCGCTATTAGGATGGCTATTCTTTAAGGGTATTTTTGCCGACTGGGTAGACCCACAAACTGCAACAGAATACATTGCAGGCATGATCCTACTGGGTGTTGCTCCATGTACAGCGATGGTTTTCGTGTGGAGTCACCTCACCAAAGGCGATGCTAACTACACGCTGGTGCAGGTTTCAATTAACGACCTTATTATGGTTGTCGCGTTTGCACCGCTTACAGCCCTGCTGCTTGGCGTGACAGATATCAGCGTACCTTGGGATACTCTAGTGCTGTCAGTTGCACTTTATGTCGTGTTGCCATTAACTGCGGGTTACCTCACTCGCAAGCACCTAGAGAGTAAGCGCGCAAAAAGCGAAGGCACTTCAGCAATTGATGCATTGGTCAATAAATTCAAGCCATTTTCCATGGTAGGCTTGCTCTTAACTATTGTTATTTTATTTGGCTTACAGGCCGAAACCATCATATCGCAGCCGCAAGATATCGTGCTTATAGCGATACCTTTGCTTATTCAAACGTACGGTATTTTTGCCATTGCCTATATCGCAGCAAAACGCATGAAGCTACCGCATAACATCGCAGCGCCAGCCTGTATGATTGGCACGTCGAATTTCTTCGAACTCGCAGTTGCAGTGGCCATCTCTCTTTTTGGACTTCATAGTGGTGCGGCGTTAGCAACAGTAGTGGGTGTATTGGTAGAAGTGCCGGTTATGCTTTCACTGGTGTGGTTCGCTAACAATACCCGACACTGGTTTGACTGATGAGAAATGTTTGTGTAGGACGGTGAATATTTTCTTGTTCAAGTAACGACATGTTCATCCTAGTAAATCGCTATATACTGTGAAAAAGAGCAACCGCTGAGGTTAGCTCTTTTTTTTTTGTGATATAGCGACTATACAGCCATTGCGGTTTGATAGGTGTCCGGCAGGATAAAACCAAAGCGGCAGAGAATGGTTTTCAACGCTTCCCGCTTTATCGGCTTCTCAATGAAAGATAAAGCCCCTAACGACATGACCTTTTCTTGCATCAATGGTTGAATGTCGCCGGAGATAACAATAACGAATACCTCAATCTGACGACACTTTATTTCGCTTAGTACGCTGAGTCCGTCTAAAACAGGCATGGTGAGATCGAGCAGAACCAAGTCAATGGTGTGATGTGCCAATACTTCCAAAGCATCCATACCGTTAGATACTTCATAGACAGTGTCGGCGAAGCCATCTGGCAAATTATTTCTTGCCATCTTTCGCGCTAACGACGAATCGTCACAAATAAGAACATTAAAACCCATCGACTACAAACTTATAAATGGTTATTAATCCGCCGATAGAATACATTAAACGAAAGTATAATAAAATACGAAAAACCGCGAATAATGCGTAACTTATTCTGGCTATAAATCAAAGTATCCTCTGCAAAAGAGGGTGTTTATGGTAAATAGGACTAATAACAGAACAAGGAAATACGCCCATGCAAGAGTTGGCTCCCAGTGATGATAAGCAATTAGTGAAAAAAGTTGCCTATCAGATTTTGTCTCATTTCGATAAAAGCTATCGATGGTTTACCCGAATTACCCGTGGTGCTCAGGAACGGTTCGAAAAGGGAAACTGGAAAGAGACCCAGCGTGCATCAAAAGAGCGTATTACTATTTATGAGCAAAGCCTTTCTGACGCAGTCGCTGAAATCTATCAGCTTACTCAAGTGCATCAAAAAGACGATGCATTCTGGCAGGAGCTTAAGAAAGTCTTCGCTATGCTGTTAGAAGGTCACCCACAGTTTGAACTTGCCGAAACGTTTTACAACTCGGTTATTGGCCGTTTGTTCAAACATAGAAAGATCGATAACGACATGATGTTTGTTCTACCGAGCCGCTGTTTTCTGCCTGGGCAAGACAGAGATAAAGTGATAAACAGCTTTGACACCACGACAACGGTTCGCGAAATGTACGAATCGATCTTCAAAATATATCGCTACAACATTCCCTTTGAAGACTTCGAAAGAGACTTACAACACTTAGAAAAAGCCCTTCGCACAAGATTGAATAAAGAGCAGTTGGCGAGCGTTCAGGCCGTAGAAATACTTAAACCTACTTTCTTTCGTGGAAAGGCCGCTTATTTGATTGGCCGAATTTGCATGCCGGACGAAACGTTACCCTTTGTCATTGCTATGCGAAGATACAACGAACCGTGCATGTTCGTTGACGCCCTGCTCACCGACCGCAAGGATTTAAGCGTTATTTTTGGTTTTGCTCGCAGCTATTTCATGGCTGATACTCAAAACCCAGCCGAAGTCGCGGCTTTTCTCCAAGAGCTTTTGCCAAATAAAAAGCATTTCGAACTTTACATGGCCATGGGGCATTACAAACACGGCAAGACCGTTTTTTATCGAAACTTCTTACAGCATATGGAGGAGTCTGACGATAAATTCGAAACAGCGCCCGGCATTCGCGGCTTAGTGATGATGGTTTTCCATTTGCCCTCTTACGGCGTGGTATTCAAGATCATTAAAGATGAATTTGCAGAAAGTAAGAAAATCACCCGCGATCACGTTAAAGAATGCTACAAGCTCGTAAAGATGTCCGATCGGGTGGGTCGAATGGCCGACACTCATGAGTATGTCAATTTTAGATTCCCTCTAGACAGAATGGAACCTGACCTCATCAGCGAACTTAAAGAAACCTGTGCGTCGAGTCTAGAATTTACTGATAACGAGCTGATTATCAAACACATGTACATAGAGCGAAAAATGACCCCGCTCAATTTGTACTTGCAAGAAGAAACCGATGAAGAAAAAATCACGCGCGCGCTTGATGAATTGGGGCTTTGCATTAAACAGATAGCAATGGCCAATATTTTCCCCGGCGATATGCTTCACAAAAACTTTGGTATCACTCGGCACGGCCGCGTCATTTTCTATGATTATGATGAAATTTGTTTAATGAACGAACGTAACTTCAGGGCACTTCCAAAGTCAGATGATCCGTATGCCATCGACACATTATCCGTTGCGCCTAACGACGTTTTCCCAGAGCAATTTGAACACTTTATCGTAGGTAAACGTAAGTTTAAAGATATCTTGAAATCACTGCATGGCGATTTGATGACCCCGGAATACTGGCATGAAGTACAAGAGAAATGCGCACGGGGTGATGTTCAACATTTCACGCCATACAGCGCAACAATGCGCTTTGACAGAGGAGAGCAGCAATAGCAGCCCTTTTTGAGGTTATCACCAGTATACTAGTTCGCATAGATAATCCCCTTCTGAGTGGGCAATTATCTATGCGGCTTGGTATTACATGCATAAACGCTTAAAAGTGATCGTTTCATTACGTCATGTTCGTAAAAGATACACAAAGCGTTAATGCTTTTCGATTGCTTGAATTCCTTGCTATTAAAAAACCGACAAAAAAGGTAATAGCAACGCCAACCAAGCGTGTAAACGTTGATAACCAAAAGAAGCGTAATAATGAAAGTGCTACTTGTAGAAGATGATCCTAAAGTTGCCTCGCACATTGCTAATGGACTATTGGGCGAAGGGCATGAGTGTATTACTGTGGGTGATGGAACATCAGGCTATAGGGAGGCGTCCAACAACGAGTTAGACGCGGTCATATTAGACGTGATGCTACCCGAACTCGACGGTTTTTCTGTATTAGAAAAACTTCGCGAAGAGGGAAATACGACACCTGTATTGCTGCTGAGTGCTAAAAGCCAAGTTGAAGATAAAGTTAAGGGCCTTCGTACAGGCGCTAACGATTATTTGACCAAACCTTTCGCTTTTGAAGAGCTTCTGGCTCGTGTTGAAGGGCTGGCCGGACGCAACAAAGAGAGCGAAGATAAAACGCTAATTAAGGTAGGCGACTTAACACTGGATTTGGTTAATCGTAAAGTTTTGCGTGGCGACCAAGAGATTGACCTACAGTCTAAAGAGTTTCAATTGCTTGAATGCTTGCTACGCCATAAAGGCAAAGTGGTAACACGCAGTATGCTTCTAGAGCAAGTATGGAACTATCATTTTGACCCACAAACAAACGTAATTGATGTTCACATTAGTCGATTACGTCAAAAAGTGGATAAGGCGTTTAACGTTCCATTAATTGAAACAGTAAGAGGCACAGGGTACCGCATAGCGGACGAGCTTGCATGATAGCAATACGCGACTTTACGCGCAGCTCTAGTTTTCGCGTAGGCGTGTTGCTCACTACATTAGCTTGCATAGCCATTGTGCTTATCGTTTATTTTTGGCGGCTAACCAGCAGTGATTTGTTTATTTCAGAATCCAATGCGGCGGTTAGCGCCAAAACTAACGCATTGATAACACTTCACGATAATCTCGGCATAGAAGCGGTTATCGCTGCAATCAATTCAGAAAATCCCGCTCCTGACACTTCGAATGCTCGCTCTCACGATGCGGTCTTCAACAATTTACGTTCCTTTGTGGCGCTGAGTAAAGATAACCAGATTGTCGCGGGCAATTTGTCTTCCGTACCTCTCGTACTAGAACGCCATCAAGGTGGGAGTTTTAACACTGCTGAAATCGCGATTACACACCAAAACAGCGATTCACGAAAAATACTCCATCAAGCCCTGATGAAAGAAGCGACGTTAGGCGCCTATGAGCTGTATGTAGGGCGAGGCATCGATGACTTGTACAGCGCGCAATGGTTCGGTAAAACCTTCAGCTGGATCATCGTTGTGTTGCTTTGTACGCTAAGTGTGTTGAGTTTCGCCATTGCCGTTTATGTGGTGAATCGTATTAATCGTATGTCGCAAACCGCCGATAAAATTATTAAAACAGGCAGCCTCCAAGAACGCCTTGAAATAGACAGTAACTGGGACGATTTAAGCAGCCTCTCATTCGTTTTTAATCAAATGCTCGATACTATCGAAAGCTCTGTCAATAATATCAAGTCGGTCACAGACAGCATTGCTCATGATTTGCGAACGCCGCTGTCCAGGCTTCGCAACACGTTAGAAAAAATTGAAGACGACGAACTTCGCAGCGAGACTACGCAGGAAGCGGACAACCTGCTTAATATGTTCAACAGCCTTTTACGCATAAGTGGTCTTGAAACCACGAACAAAAAAGAAGGCTTTTGCAGCACTAACGCACTGGCCATTGTGGAAGACGTCGTTGATCTTTATCAACCGCTTGCCGAGGAACGACACATCCAACTTTCAAGTCAGCTTGAAGATATAACCATGCTTGCCGATCCTAATTTGCTGTTTCAAGCAGTGGCCAATGTGTTGGACAACGCCATTAAATATTCAAATGAAAATAGTGTTGTCACCGTTCAGCTAACGACGACCGCCCGCCATATCGTGATTGCCGTTAATGATGCGGGAATTGGTGTAGGTGAACACGAGATTTTGAATTTAGAGCGTCGGTTCTATCGCGCTGACGGCAGTAGAACAAGCAAAGGAAATGGCTTAGGGTTATCACTCGTCTCGGCAATAGTGAAGCTTCATGATGGGCAAACCTGGTTTGTACACGACCCGCTAATGAAAGGACATGGATTAGGCGTGGTATTTTGTTTTCCTCGATAATAATCAGGCGTTTAAAAGAGAGTATATAATCCGATAAAACACGTGGTTTTAGACACGGCTCCTTGCAAAGTGCAGATAAAACCGGTCCGCATAGATAATTAACGAAATGCTGCGTCTTGGTTAGACGCTGACCTACCAATACATAACGCTCAGAGGCCAGCGGCATTTTCAAGAATAGATGGCTTACTTTTTAATCCGTTTGCTTCTGCATAAATATGGTAACTTCTGCCATCACGATACCGAACTTTCGAATGTACGAACGGTTCATCATCGTGCTGTCATCAAAGGCCCAAAACCAATCATCGAAAGTGACTGAATACGTGGTGTCATCGACTGGTAAGTCCATCTCATAGTGAAAGTTAAACGCATTGCCATAGCTGGTGCCCTTCGCCGGCCCTTCGATGTCGCTCGCGCGCCCAACAAAAGAATTATCGCTCTGTTTCACGATGGTCCACGTGCGGGATGTTGGCCCCTCTCCCACGCCATATTCAAAAGTTTCATCAAGCGTTAATGTGTCGCCTTCTATCGCGCCATCGATGTTAACAACAAACCTCTGCACCACCTCGCCTGAGCGATTCTGTACAATGCCCCACGCTTTAACATTACCATCAAAAAACTGCTCAATATCGAATACGGGAGACACTGACTTGTAGTCTTCGCCTTCAACGGAAACGGAGCACCCGGACAGACCCGCCATTGTCAGCGCAGCGAAACCTAACCCTAAACACAGTTTCATCGTATTTTTTATCATTTTAATCATCCTGCTCAACTAATCATGTAACTCGGTCATGTCGATTCGCCGACGGCACTAACCTTTTCCGAGTAATTTTGTTCTAAATTTTGGCTCTGACGTTTTATCGCTTAACCAAATATCAAAAAAACGCTGTGTAAATGTTTTATCATCTACCTCATCAGCTTTTTTTCCGTTCACGTAAAACACGCTAGTACCTTCTTTTGTCGCGATCCCGGTAATAACGTCTCCTTCCCTCACGTCAGGAAAAATGTCTTCCATCAGAGCCAGCCATTTCTGTGCGTTATCTGAAGATACATCCCCTTGCTTTTTCATTTCATCAATGGACCGCTCTGCAATTTTTTTCCCTTCAAGTTCTCGTTGATAGGTCAAGCGTAGGGCAAACGGAGGCGCATTGTTGTATGTTCCTTCAGGGGCAAATAATTCACCGGTATAAACATCCCAAAAGTAATAGGAAAACATGCCTTTACCCACAAGTTTTGCTTGGGGCACATATGCTTCTATTGTGTCGCCGCCCGCCTTCTGTGAATTTGCATCCTGTGCAATCACCTTATTCGACATAAATATTGCTCCGACCATAAGGAATAGGAAAAAAACATGAGTTGCTTTAGTTGCCATAGGTATGCTCTATATCAGCGTAATAAAAATTACAGATCTTTTATTGAATACTTATCTGGTTATACTCTTGCCATTGTGCAATTGATCAACTATCGCTAGGCTCCCGTCGTGCTTAATCTTGATGCGTTTAAAACATCACTAACCCTCCCTTCGCCTTTAATCCCATTTCGGCCAGACTGGGAAGGAGCCAGTAAAGTGTCGCTTTTTGTTAAGCGCGATGACGCTATTCATCCAGTGATATCGGGAAATAAGTGGCGAAAGCTCAGTCATGCACTAACCAGCCCTTTGCCAAAAGCGGTAGTAAGTTTTGGCGGTGGATTTTCCAATCACCTTCATGCCCTTGGCTTTATTTGCTATCAACTAGGCATTTCTTTTACCGCAATTATTCGCGGCGACTACAGGGCAGCCCCAACGCCAATGATTAGTGATTTAATGAAGTGGAATACCCACATTGAGTATGTAGACCGAATCACTTATAGACAACGAAGCGATAGCGCATTTCTCGATAAGTTAAAGCAGCGGCTTCCAGATGCGATAATTATTCCTGAGGGTGGAAGCCAGGCGCAAGCGCTCCAAGGGATGAAAGATATGGTCGATGAAATTGAGATAGACTTTGACTTTATTGTTGCGCCTGTCGCGAGCGGAGCCACCTTAGCGGGAATAATAAGCGCATTAAACAAACGTAATAGTACAGCAGGTACTGTCCACAAAGCCATTGGTATAGGCGTGCTTAAAGGTGAAGGCTATTTAGAGGGGTTAGTTGAGCAATTTCTTCCGGCATTTCAATATCAAACAGATTGGCATATCAAGCACAGCTACCACTTTGGTGGCTACGCTAAAGCGCCCAATGAACTTCAAACCTTCTGCCGTGATTTTAATAATACTTTCGGGTTTGATATCGAACCTGTTTATTCTGGTAAAGCCTTTTGGGCAGTTAAAGATATGCTGGCTAGAGGTATGTTTGAAGAAGGGTCACGCATTATTGTCTTGCACACGGGTGGTTTGCAGGGTGCTAGGTAAAACCCTTTCATAACAAAGCGTTGCGTTAACCGCCTTTCGGTGTTACAACTGTCCTTGTGGGTTTGCTCACAATTCTTTTAAATACTAAACAACAATTACAACAAGAAGTTTGTCGCAGGATGCGGCATAAAGATTAGAGCTTGCGACCTGCAAACTTCATCAAGGAATGATTATGAAAGATATTTTCTTCTTCGACTCAATGCTAACCCCTAAAATCATCACTTTCGTTTACTGGCTATTGCTTTTAGGGTCAGTGGTAAGTGGCGTAACAACAATGTTTGTTGGGTACGATGCGAGTTTTGTATACGGTCTATTTATCATTGTATCTGGGTGTATTGGCGCAAGAATATGGTGTGAACTACTTATCGTTCTCTTTAAAATTCACAGCAATCTTCAAAAAATTGCAAATAAAGAGTAACTTTTCTTCTTATTAAAGGTGCGATGCGACCCTGCGCAGCACCTTTAATAAAAACGAAATGTCTGAGGCGCTAATCACGGTATAGTAACGCATTATCCAATCCCATTTGCGCTCACTTATATCGCTAAGTTGCATTGCATTGGTGCGTTTGTATTAGCGAAATAGAGCGGATGGACGGCTTAAATAGCGCGATAGTGTAATAGCTCAACCTTGCAAAAGCGCAGTGAAACTAAAGCTGCCTCATCAATCTGCAACAGGATACCCAACTAGCCTTTTAAGCTTTGCTCTTGCTCCCTTAGCCTGCTTAAGCTGTTCCCGCAGCACACCTACTTGACTGAAATTAGCGCTAAGCGGATTGTCGTTTGGCGTCTTTCCAACGATGCCATATTTTATCGTTATCGCTTTATCTTCTTCAGCGAAAGTGCCAAATAACCTGTCCCAAATGATCAGGACGCCGCCATAATTCTTATCTATGTACGGTTCATTTGTCGCGTGGTGAATACGGTGATGGGTCGGCGTATTGAAAATTCGCTCTACCCAACCTAAGTTTCCAATCGTTTGGGTATGTACAAAAAACTGATAGGCCAAATTTATCGCAACGATGGCAAAGACCAAACTTGGTGAAAATCCAATAAGTATCATTGGCACCCAGAAAAGCCACATGCCAACGAAAGGGTACAACACACTTTGTCTAAACGCTGTGGTGAAATTCATTCGCGTAGAGCTGTGGTGCACCACATGCGCGAGCCAAAACCAGTGAATATTATGTGAGGCACGATGAAAACAATAGTACAGAAAGTCTTGAAGGATAAAACCAGCAAGTAATGAAGAAACGGTGAGCTTGATATCAACAAGCGAATATTGGTGAAGCCATACAAACAAAGGCATTAAAAGTAAAAGTACCAAGGCGTCTGTCCCTTGGTGAAGTAATGCCAATAACGCGTTGTTCACACTGTCTTTGACGCTGTAAAACTGTCGTGCTTTTCTAAATTCCACAACAACACAGAGTAAAAAAACAGGGCTCAACCCTAGTAAAATGAATTCAACGGGGATCAAAGCGGGCTCCTAACTTATTCAGACACTGCTCTATATCTTTTTGAAGAAGGCGTTGCAGTAACCAGTTTGGTAAATACCAAGGTGCACTGCAAGTTATGCGATAAGAAACGAGCGTCGAATTTTCATGAGGCGTAAAGGAAATAACACCCTTGTGTTTTTTAACAGGAAAGTCGTTTAGTACTTTGTATTCAATATATTCATCATCAGCGTGAACAACTTGCTCTCTAAAGCGAACGCCCAAGATAGTGACTTCTCTAATACAGCCTTTGCCACCACAAATTTCGCGACTATCTTCTGGCACCACAACGTTGAAGGTTGCGTTAAAAAAGTCGCCCAAATTTTGATGGTCAAGTAAGGTATCGCGAAGCGCCAGCGGCGTTGCTGCAATATGTTTTTGATAATAAACGTTAACCATTTCGTACTTACCTTGCGCGTATAACAAATAGCATAAGTTGACTTTCGCGACCTATCTTGCGCTAATACGTCAGTTTTTTGTTATTTTGCGACAAACCTATGCCATCCGTATCTTCAGCCTATCAACAAAGTGTCTTGAACTTCTTGACCAGCTTAGGGGTTAACCATCAACAAATCCCCGCCTCCCTTTGCCCCACCCTTGCCGATTCAAGTAGAGTCTCGATGGAAGATTACATTACTTTACTTAATAAAGGAGCAAATTTAACGGGCGACTCCTTGTTCGGTTTCGCGCTTGGTAAGCATATTCAAGCTAAAGACTACGGTGTGTTGGGATATTTAGTGGAAAGTTGTGAGAACTTAGAACAAGCGATTCACGCGTTGACGCGCTTTGATGCACTAGTTGCAGATATTGGTATCACGACAGTACTTAACGGCCCTGATAACACCCGCATCGTATGGTCTCCAAAATGCGATGATTGCAAGCAAATGGTGCTACGCAATACCACGGCCTGGGTAGCGACTGTTTACAAAATCCTTGGCCCTGCCTGTAAACTCAATGCGGTAACCTTTACTTTCTTATTAACCCAATCAGAACAAACCATTCTGCAGGAATGGTTTGGCTGCAAGGTCACAGGGAGCGCTGAAACCAACGCTATTGTTTTTCCTCAGCACCTGCTTCACATTCCTTTTACCAGTGAAAACAAAGCGATGTTTAACGCGCTTCTCAAGGTAACCGAAACGGAGCTTAAGGAACAGGTGGGGCAAGAATCCTTCCAATTGAAAAGCAAGCAATATGAAGATATCAAATATCAGGTGAGCGCCTTGTTAAAGGCTAATCCAACGCTCAAAAACTGCAATCAGCAACGTGTAGCAGATGCACTTTTCATCAGTTCAAGAACGCTTCAGCGAAAGCTAAAGCGCAGTGGAACTAGCTTTCAACAAATAGTAAACAATGAGCGAAAGGCCCGCGTTGATAAAATACTTGCCCACCACACTATTGCCGATACCGCGGACTTACTCGGTTTTCTGGAGCAGTCCTCCTTCACCCATGCTTTTAAAAGGTGGTTCTCAACCACACCGTTGAAGTATAAAAAACGCTTAATAGACAAAAAGTAAGACGACGTTGTCGGGTTGTCTCGCGAAGAGAAATGAACCTCAATCTTTTTAATCAATTCATTAATTTTCACTACCTCTTTGTGGATTATTAAACTATTGTGAGTGTGAAAGCGTAGGTATTAACGTGTGTCCAGCAACGCTAACTCACAGGAGATAAGCTATGATCGACCGTCCAGTTACATTGCCAGCGCCCTTAAACGTCTTGGTATCTAAGTCACTGCAATTATGTGAGTATTTACTACCCGTTTGTGATGTGTTTTACCCGTTCGCAGCCATTTATGACAAAGGTCGCGTAGGTTGCATTTTTAATGAAGAGGATCGAGGAAAAAAACGCGAGTCGCAGCTCATAGAGCAGTTACAATGGCGAATTATTGATACGACGACCGATACGGATTGTTACAGCGTGTTAGTTTATGCCGCCTCGGTCAATACACAAAATAGCAAAACCTTAGACGCTATAGCCATTGCTACTTCCACACCGGACCATGATGAACGTCTTATTCTTTACCCCTACTATAAAGTAGAAGGGAAAATTGTCATATCACCACCTATCGATACCGTTACACGCTAGCACTTAATTACTTTTCCATGTGTTGTTGGCACGCGTGAACTTGTGCAAAAATAAGACGAATGTAGTTTCAATTGATATTGCGCTTTGATGTGTTGTAGAAACAACGAGAGGGTGGTGAAAATGAGGGGGCATGAGTATGTTTTTTCTTCACCGTCCTTTACGCTTTACAATGGTTGTAACGATTAAAATTTTTTGTACCGTCATGGGCTGTCTTTGCTTGCCAAATCTTGTTGGTCTGCTAGCATTCAGCCCAAAATTCATTAGCAAAATTAGGGATTAGTTATTATGTCTCGCGTTTTAATTATTGGTGCTGGCGGTGTTGCGTCGGTAACTGTGAAAAAATGTGCACGTTTACCGCAACACTTTGACGAAATTTACTTAGCAAGCCGCACAGTATCTAAGTGTGAAGCGCTACAACAAGAAGTGGGTGCCGATCGCGTTAAGGGTGTTTTCGCTGTTGATGCAGATAACGCAAAAGATGTTGAAGCACTGATCAATGAAGTAAAACCAGACTTAGTAATCAACCTAGCGTTGCCGTACCAAGACCTTCCGATCATGGATGCGTGTCTTGCGACTAACACTGATTACCTTGATACAGCCAATTACGAGCCAAAAGACGAAGCGAAATTCGAATACTCTTGGCAGTGGGCTTACCAAGACAAGTTTAAAGAAGCAGGCATCATGGCCCTTCTTGGCAGTGGTTTCGATCCGGGCGTAACGAACGTTTACACAGCGTACGCAGCGAAGCACTATTTTGACGAAATTCACTACCTTGATATCGTAGACTGTAACGGTGGCGATCACGGTCAGGCTTTCGCGACTAATTTCAACCCTGAAATCAACATTCGTGAAATCACGCAGCGCGGTCGTTTTTGGGAAGATGGCGAGTGGAAAGAAACCGATCCGTTAAGCGTCCGTGAAGACCTAGACTATCAAAACATTGGTGTTCGTGCGTCTTACCTGATGTTCCATGAAGAGCTGGAGTCAATTGTTAAGCACTTCCCTACGCTTAAGCGTGCGCGTTTCTGGATGACATTTGGTGATGCTTACCTTAACCACCTGCGTGTACTTGAAGGTATTGGCATGACTAGCATTGAGCCAGTCGATTTCCAAGGCCAGAAAATTGTACCTCTTGAATTCTTGAAAGCGGTACTTCCTAACCCAGGCTCACTTGCCGAAGGTTACAGCGGTATGACGTGCATTGGTACTTACATCACAGGTATTAAAGATGGCAAAGAAAAGACTATCTTTATTTACAATAACTGTGACCACGCGAAATGTAACGAGGAAGTGGGCGCGCAAGCCGTATCTTACACCACAGGCGTTCCGGCTATGATTGGCGCGGCGCTAATGCTTAACGGCACGTGGAAAGAGGCAGGGGTATGGAACATGGAACAATTCGATCCAGACCCGTTCATGGATATGCTTAACGAGCACGGTCTGCCATGGCACGTATTGGAATGTGAAAGCAGCCCTTTCACCAAATAATCGATATATCAGGGCGCTTCATTTAAGCGCCCTTTTTTATTGTCAGGATGACACAACAACCTTGTAAATTCCTCAAAGAGGATAAACTGATTCAGGGTTTACGAGGTAAGTTTCAACGTCATGATTGCGAAGGTTACAGGTAGAATGGCAAACGCCGCTTAACCTGTTTGCGTTGGCCATTTTTGAGCTATAGCCTGTTATGTAATACATTAGACGTTTCATTAATACAGTTAGCAGTTATATTTTTTTGGAGCTTTACCCCATTGACCGATTTAACCCAACGCACTGATATACCTTCTCCTTGCTATGTGCTGGAAGAAGCTAAATTAATACGAAATCTTGAACTCATGAAGCGGGTTCAAGACGAGTCTGGCGCACGTATTATCCTTGCGCTGAAAGGTTTTTCGATGTGGTCTTGCTTTGATATCATCAAACAGTATTTGCAAGGCGCGACAGCGAGTTCGGTATGGGAAGCAAAACTCGCTGCTGAGATGGGGAAAGAAGTTCACGCGTATTCTCCGGCATACAAAGCCAATGACGCAATTGCGCTGGCAGGGCTGGTTAATCACCTGTCGTTTAATAGTTTATCCCAGTGGAATGCGCACAAAGAGGCCTTGGCTAACGTTTCTTTAGGTCTTCGTATTAACCCTGAGCACCAAGAAGCCGATACTCCTCTTTACGATCCAGCAGCGCCAGGCTCGCGCTTAGGCATACGCGCGAGCGAGTTAGAAGGTGTGGACTTGTCTGGTATTGAAGGTTTCCATTGCCACAATCTCTGTGAGTGCGACTCGTTTGCCACAGCTCGCACACTTGAGGCTATTGAAAAACGCTTCGGGAAATGGCTTGACCAATTAAAATGGCTGAACCTAGGCGGTGGACATCTTATGACTCGTGAAGGTTACGATGTTGAGCACCTCATCAAAACGCTTAAAGATTTCAAAGCGCGCTACCCACACCTAGACGTCATTCTAGAGCCGGGCTCTGCCGTCGCTTGGCAAACCGGCCCACTAATCTGTGAAGTGGTTGATATGGTGGAAAATGACGGGGATATCGCAATTTTAGATATCTCAGCAACAGCTCACATGCCTGACGTATTGGAAATGCCTTACCGCCCTGCAATTTTAGGCGCAGGTATGCCAGACGAAAAAGCGTATAACGTCAAGCTTGGTGGCAATTCGTGTCTTGCTGGTGATGTTATTGATACCTACTCATTCGACGCACCGCTAAAGGCAGGCGATCGTTTGCAGTTTGAAGATATGATGCACTACACCATGGTTAAAACCACGTTTTTCAATGGAGTAGAACACCCTGCTATTGGCATTTTACGTTCAAATGGCGACTTTGAGTTGGTGCGCGAGTTCAGCTACGAAGACTTTAAAGGCCGTTTGTCTTAAATACTTCGATAGACTTAAAAACCCGCATAATGCGGGTTTTCTTTTGTCCTGGGTATTTCATACCACCCCGCTACCTGATGCCGCTTCAGATTTATCAATCTCTCCTTCAGCTAACACATCGTCATCCAACGTGATTTTAAAGGTTGTACCAGGCTTTCCTTGAAGGCTGTAGCGAAAGCCGTACATTTCACCTTCGTTTAATGAGACTTCCGTCACATCATTTGGATGTATTAAATCATAAACGCCAGAGTCGTTCGCTTGAGAGAATATATCAACTAGCCATTTACCCTCAGGCATGGTGATCGTTAATGTCTTTATCATCTGCGCCTCCTTTAGCTGTCAGCCCGCAGTAAGCGAAGGCCAACGTAGAATGTTCTACTTTGTATTTCGCCAATGACGCTTAAGATCAATTCTAATTAAGACAACTTACGCTTTTGCATCGAGACCGGCTTGATAGAGCGCATTCTTTTTTAAGTCATAATGGCTGGCCACTACCGCTGCCGCTTTTTTAAGCGGCATATACTCACAGAGTGTATTCAGCAGTGACATTGCTTCACTCGGTATCGCTTGGTCAGTCACCTTTGCAGGGCCAATCATCACAACAAATTCACCTTTTTGGTGGGCAGCGTCCGCATTGAGATAATCAATGACGTCTTGCGCACTTCCACTTACATAGGTTTCGAAAGTTTTGGTAAGCTCTTTGGCAACGACAATGTGACGCTCGCCTAGCACGCGCTGAATATCGGTAACTGTGTCTAGAATTCGACGAGGCGCTTCATAGTAAACGGTAGTAAAAGCTCTATCTAACAGGGCTGACAGCACGCTTTCGCGTGCCTGTGTTTTAACCGGTAAAAAGCCTTCGAATATAAATTTGTCCGTGGGAAGTCCTGAGGCACTTAACGCGGTAATTGCAGCGCAAGGGCCTGGAAGTGCACTCACTGGAATACCTTGCTCACGGCACTTGCGCACCAAAACGAAGCCCGGGTCACTGATCAATGGTGTTCCGGCATCGCTTATCAATGCAACCGACTCGCCACCCTTTAAGCGCTCGCAAAGCATGGCAGTGCGCTTATCCTCATTGTGCTCATGCAGAGAAAGGGTTTTCGTTCCAATGCTAAAGTGTTGTAAGAGTCGAGCGCTGTGTCGGGTATCCTCAGCTGCGATCCAACTTACTTCACTTAATACGCGTATTGCTCTAGCGCTCATGTCATCTAAATTACCGATAGGCGTTGGAACAATATATAAGGTGGCAGTGTCTGTCATAACAGTGGTTAAGTCTTACGTTAATTTTGAAGAATATGCGATAAGTGTATCACGCCATTAGTCCAGATTATGCTGGCAAGCGTAGATTTTCACACTGGTTAAGATAAACTTGGCCTATAACGATGTAAAAGGAATGAAACTGTGCGTCATCTTGGACAAGCTGGAAAAATTTTTACGCTAACAGCCATAGCTTCGGTATTGGTGCTATCGGGCTGCGGAAGTACACCTAAAACCCAGTCAAAGCCTGTGGTGGTGGAACCGACCCCGATTGCAACCACGCAGGTTGAAGATAACGTCACACCTGAACACAAACTCCTTGAAGCAAAAAAGACATGGGAACGCACCCGCGATAAAGAACAGCGCGATACGCTGTTGCTGCAAGCTGCAGACCTCTATCTTCAAAATCAACAGCCCGTTTTGGCTCAGCAAGTACTCTATGAGATAAAAGAAGACGGTGTTTCAGGAGCAAATCAATCTTACTATGCCCTTTTGGTTACCAAAGCCTATGCGGGCATGCCAGATGCGTCGGCAGAAGAATTGTTGTCCATGTTGGATGATGTTAATGACACGGGCGAAGCCGCATTTCAAAAAGCTGAACTGCAGACGCAGTTGTACACACAGCAAGGTAATTTCGCCGCGGCGGCAAACAGCGTGCTAAAAACTAATTTATCGGACGACGAGAAAGTGCAGCAGGTTTGGCTATGGCTCACGTCTATACCTAAAGCATCGCTCTCTACGGTAGGACAAACCTACCCCGCCCTTTCCCCTTTTATTACCCTTCGCGAATTAACTGAAGAGAGTGCGTCGTCCCCGGCCGCCTTAGCAAGAAAGCTCGAACAGTTTCAACAGGTGTACCGAGGCCACGTTCTAGAAAAAACGCTGCCGGAAAATGTGATTAAGGCCACACAGCTTAACGATGCTGGCGCCAATGACATAGCCGTTTTACTTCCACTTTCTGGCAGGCTTGCACGCACTGGCGAAGTGGTTAAAAACGGTATAATGGCCGCGTATTACACCGACGTTGAAAAACGCCAAGATGAACACCTTCTTCCACGTCTTCGCTTTATTGATACTAACGGGGTCGATACACAGCAATTGCTTGATGAAATCGGCGACACTAAATTTATTGTCGGCCCGCTGCTAAAAGACACGGTAGAGCGTTTGATCCCTAATTTACCGATTGGGGTGAACGTACTGGCGTTGAACCGTCCAGAAGAGTTGATGGACTCCGAAACAGCAATTAATAAGCAAGATAATAATACAGCGGCCAATAATGCGTTAAGCACATCACCGAATTCTGCGTTAGCCACTGGTTCTAATGCAACTGTAAGTGAGCTGGATGCGCTGGACCTTCCTACTTCACTTAACTATTTTGGGCTAGCGCCAGAAGATGAAGCCAAACAGCTCGCTGAGTTCATTTTCAATAAAGGCTATCGTGCGCCCATCGTGATTGCCGCACAAAGCAGTTTGTATCAGCGAATGGACGACACGTTTAAAAAGCACTGGCGAATACTTAACGATCGGGAAAACAAGCAACGCGCCAACATAACGTCGGTATCATTTAACGACAGTAATTCACTTCGAGAAGGCATTACACAGGCGTTAGATGTGGCGCAAAGCAACGAGCGTATCAATCAAATCGAGTACATGACAAATGATGAAGTGTACAACATGCCGCGCAGCAGACGTGATATTGATGCCATTGTTGCATTTTCTTCGCCGCAAGACACCGAACTGCTCAATCCCATTATCGAGGCGAGCTTGAACCCATACGATGGTAAACAAGTTCCTGTGTATGCGACGTCTCGTTCAATGGATTACGACAGCGGCAAAAACCAATGGCGTGACCTGCAAAATGTGCACTTTATCGATATGCCTTGGCTGATGCCCTCACACAAATGGGAATCTTTGCAGCAGGAAGTAGAGCATGCGTGGGAAAATCAGAATACTATGCAAAAACGTCTGTTTGCCTTTGGATTCGACGCTTATCAACTACTCCCGCAGCTAGGTATGCTTAACACACTTAACTATCTATCGCATGAAGGACTGACCGGAACACTGTCGCTCAACCAGAAAGGTGAAGTGATACGTCAGCAGCCGCAAGCCATTATCCGTAACGAAAAAGTGCAAATGCTTTCGGAGTAAAGAAATGTCAAAACTGCAAGGGAATGCAGCAGAGGACAGAGCCTGTCGGTACTTGGAAGAGCAAGGCCTTCGTCTTCTGTGTCGAAACTACCACTCTCGACGTGGCGAACTCGATATTGTTATGCAAGACGGAAATACTGTTGTATGTATTGAAGTGAAGTATCGAAAACAAACTCGGTTTGGTAGAGCCGTGGAATTTGTAACTGCGAAGAAGCTACAGCGAATTAAGGCTGCGTTTGAATTCTATTTGTTAGATAATGGCCTGAATTCAGCGTCAACTCCGCTAAGGATTGACGTTATTGCCATAGACGGGCAGAGCCTTGAATGGTTAAAAAACGTAGGTTAACCAGCGCCCTTTCAGCGCAATAAAAGGGGCATTGCATACCGTTCGGTACATTTATGCGTGAGTTGTTACTCGAGTTGCCGTTGTGTTTTCAAACTCCGTCGCGCCCCGTCTGTTTATAAAAGAGATTAGAAGTATGATTGAACAAATTAAAGCGAATTTTACCGAGAGCATTCAAACTAAGATAGCGGCATCGGAAATCTTGCCCGAGTCTATCGAAAAAGCAGCAAACATGATGGTCGAAGCACTTATTCGCGGAAACAAAGTACTGAGCTGTGGAAACGGTGGCTCTGCAGGCGACGCACAGCACTTCTCTTCTGAAATGTTGAACCGCTATGAGCGCGACCGTCCTAGCTTGCCGGCAATAGCATTGAGTACAGATACCTCAACACTCACATCAATTGCAAACGACTACAGCTACGACGAGATTTTTGCTAAGCAAGTTCGCGCCCTTGGTCAACCCGGTGATATTCTGCTTGCCATTTCTACAAGTGGAAATTCGCGCAATGTTATTGCAGCTATGGAAGCAGCGCTGTCTCGAGATATGACCATTGTTGCGCTTACGGGTAAAGACGGTGGTGAAATGGCGGGATTCTTGAGCGAACATGACGTAGAAATTCGCGTTCCATCTAACCGCACTGCACGTATACAAGAAGTGCACTTATTAGTTATTCACAATTTATGTGAATGCATTGACGATAGCTTATTCCCTGCAGATCACGGTGACGAGTAAACCTAGTATTATGAGTAAAAGCGCTAAATATATAGGGGTCCTCGGATGCACTTTTGCTTTAATTCTCAGCCTGCAAGGTTGTGTAGTAGCAGTAGGTGCAGCCGGAGCAATGGCTGCTAAAGTGGCTAATGACAGACGCACTGTAGGTACACAGCTTGACGATCAAAATGCTGACGCAGCAGTGTCGTATCAATGGTCGAAAAGTGATGTACTTAAAGAGCAAGCCAACCTTCAGGTGGATGTTTATAACGGCGTGGCATTGCTCACCGGGCAAGCCCCTAACCAAAGCCTAGTCGATGAAGCCGTGCGTCGCGCCCAAGAAGTAAGCTATATCAAGAAAATCCATAACCAAATACGGATTGGTGAACCTATCGGAGCGGGCACTCAGGCCAACGATATTTGGCTAGCGTCGAAAGTGCGCGCTAAAATTGTTGCAGACGAGCGCGTTCCCGCACTTCAGGTTAAGGTGGTAGTGCAAGATTCAGAAGTATTTCTTATGGGTCGTTTAACTAATCTAGAAGCTACCGCTGCGGTAGATATTGCGCGCAATATAACGGGCGTAGCTCGCGTAGTAAGGGCCTTTGAAATTGTTCAATAAAGAGTTTGCCACTGCCCTTTTAGTCGCAGGGGCACTCTTTATGGAAATTTTAGATGCCACGGTTATCACTACGGCACTCCCCGTCATTGCTACCGACTTTAGTGTTCCGGCCGCACACCTTTCTATTGGCGTGTCGGCCTACCTAGTGGCCGTTACGTTATTCATCCCTTTAAGTGGTTACGCTGCCGACAAGTTTGGTGCACGCACTATTTTTATCGCCGCTATTGCTGTTTTTACTGTAGCCTCGGTGCTGTGTGGGTTAAGTACGAGCTTGGTCGAATTTACATTAGCCCGAATTCTTCAAGGTTTAGGCGGCGCAATGATGGTCCCCGTGGGAAGGCTAGTAGTATTGCGGGATTTGCCTAAAGAAAAGCTGGTGAAAACCGTCGCTATTATAACCTGGCCGGCGTTAAGTGCGCCGCTGTTAGGCCCCGTATTAGGTGGCTATATAGCGACTCACTTTAGTTGGCAGTGGATTTTTTACATGAATATTCCACTGGGTATCATTGCTATCATCGCGTCGCTGTACTTATTAAAAAATACCAAAGGCAATGTGGGTAAGTTTGATACTAAAGGCTTTTTACTTACTGGTGCCGGCTTTGCGTTATTTATGGCAGGCATTGAATTTCTAGCCAGTACCAGCGACAAACTTCTTCAATCACTTGGCATTATAACTATGGGCCTTGTGCTCATGATGTTCGCGATAAGGCATGTAAAAAAAGCTGAGAACCCGCTGTTTTCCTTTGACGCTATGCAGCACAAAACATTCAGACTCAGCGTTTACGGCGGTTCCGTAGTGCGTATAGCCCTCGGCAGTGCACCGTTCCTCGTGCCTCTAATGCTGCAGCTTGGACTCGGTTATTCGCCAGTAGAAGCCGGCTCTTTGTTACTTTGGCTTTTTGCTGGGAACTTAGCGATAAAGCCAGCAACTACGTGGATCATGAATACCTTTGGCTTTAAACGCGTACTTGTCGCCAACGGTGTGCTCATCGCGGTTGGTTTTGTCGCGCTAGCACTGGTAGACCAAACCACGTCTTCACTGACAATTGCTGCCATTTTGTTTGCTAATGGTATAACGCGCTCAATGCACTTAACGCTGCTGAACACTATTGCTTTTGCCGACGTACCGCCCAATAAAATGCGAGATGCGAACACGCTTGGCGCCATTTTAATGCAGATGAACCGCGGTCTTGGCATTACACTTTCTGCGCTAGCGATTGCCGCTGCAGCATTGATTCTGGGCCAAAGCGTCGATACGCCAAACCTACAAACGTTCACGCTATCCATGCTATTTATGGGCGCAATAGCGCTCGTGAGTATTTACGACAGCTTAATGCTGTCAAAAGATGACGGGGTTTCTGTCTTAAATAAACGTAAAGCCAAAAAGGCACGACAGTCTTAGGCAAGCGGGTGCCATAATAACACTGATGACAATTGTCACATGCTATTGATGACGTTTGTGACTGACACAATTTAATACACGCTTGCATACTTTACCTATCGCACGACAACTTTAGGTAAAGTCCATGGAACAAGCATCACATCCTTCATCAATAAACACCGTTCAAAACACTTCCCTCTCACTGGAGCAGCAGCGAGAAAACTTCAAAAAGAATAGATTCATTGCAATGCCGCTGGCAGGTACGATTATATGGGCCTTACTTGGTGCTTGTGCCCCTTTTGTATCTGAATTAACCATCACCTGGTTGCTGTATATTGGCACTGGGGCCATTTTCTACCTAGGTGCGGGGCTCTCCTACCTCACCGGTGAACGTTTTTTCGCTAAGAAGGCGACAGAGAACAGTTTCGACCGCCTGTTCTTTGTTGGCATGATCATGAGTCTCATGGTGTTTGCCATCGCGCTCCCAGTCGCTTCCATCGATCACACTACGGTGCCTTTAAGTATTGGCATTCTCGCAGGCCTAATGTGGATGCCTTTATCATGGGCTATAGAGCATTGGGTAGGCTACTTTCATACCATTACCAGAACCGTCGGCATAGTCGTAGCGTGGTATCTGTTTCCCGAAGCACGGGTAGAGGCAATTTCGGCAGTGATTGTGGCTGTTTATATTGTGTCTTTACTCACCCTTGAGCGCCGTTTTCAAACAATCAAATCTCGCTGATCTCAATTTAATAACAAGGAATACACGATGACTTATTTACTTTTAGCTATTGCAATTATCACCGAAGTGACCGCTACCATGCTGCTTAAAATGTCAAACGGATGGGAGAAATGGGCTTTTGGATATGGTGCTATCTTTTTCTACACCGTATCTGGAATGCTGTTTGCCATGGTCTTAAAAAATATGGGAATAGGCGTCGCCTATGCTATTTGGTCGGGGATGGGTATCGCGCTTATTACCGCTGCTTCGGTAGTATTTTGGAAACAAACTTTCGACATTTATGCCGTGCTGGGTATTATGTTGATAATCTCAGGCACTTTGCTTATCACTAGCAAATCTGCCGTTGTATTTCAGTAAGGACGAAGTACTCATAATGCTCGGCAATCAAAGCATGCAAAATAACCGTGGCAAGGTGCCATCAGCCCCTATGAGCGAGGCCACAGCCCAGGGGAATGAAAGAAATAACGCGCCAGTTATGCCGCTTTTGGGAAGCGGCCGCAAAAAACGCTGGTCCCATGGAAGCTTATTTTTTTCGCTGTTTTTCTTTGTTCCTCTGATTATTTCTCGCCCTCTTCCCGTCGAGGTATGGATATTTCAAACCTTGGGATACCTTGGCTTTGTCACTCTTTATGTCAGAGCTATAAACGAGCCGGTTAAAACACTGCCTACCTATTTGCTACTCATGTTTTTGCTTTCTGTAGCCTGCAGTTTTCAAAACCCCGGTGGCGCAACCATTATCGGCTTCATTGCGTTTATCGTAGGATATTACAATTCGCTAAAGACAGGCTTAATAAGTATAGGCGTGATGATGTTGGTACTCGTCTCACTGCACATTACCGTATTTAATAACGCCTATTTTCTTTTAAGCGCATCGTTGCTCAATAGCTTAGTGCTGTTCGGATTCGGTGTTATGGAACGTAAAGAAACGATCCACAATCTAAAAGAAAGCCAGCAAGCCGAAGCGCTACGCGTACTGTCTGCGATTGCAGAACGGGAGCGAATAGGCAGAGACTTGCACGATGTGGCAGGTCACGCGCTCAGCTCTATTTCATTAAAAGCACAGCTGGCCGATAAACTTATTAGTAAAGATAAAATTGAAGACGCGCATCGCGAAGTAAAAGCACTGGCGAAGCTTTCTCAAACCTTGTTAAGCGACATTCGCCAAGCGGTGTCAGATATAAAACAACTTTCTCTTCGCGATGAAATCGCAAAAGACAAGGCACTGCTAGAAGAAAACGGCGTTCACGTGACTGCCGATATCAGTGGTTTGGCAGAGGCACGTTTAAACCCAAAACAAGAAAGTCAGCTTGCGCTTATTATCAAAGAGCTGACTACAAACACATTGCGTCATTCAAACGGAAACGCTGTGTCGCTTGGTCTTGAAGCTGAGGGGCGAACCATAAAGATGACCTATAAAGATCATGGCGTTATTGAGAACAGTGCATCGATTAAAGAAGGGAACGGATTAGTGGGAATTAGAGAGCGTGCAGCATCAATAGATGCAGATGTGAGGTTTTCCTTCACTCCTAACTTTACTGTCAGTGTGCAGCTTAATGCGGAAGAAGCCTTTTCGATTAAGGACCCCCTATGAGTTCAAAAGCGACAACGACCATTTTGATTGTTGAAGATCAGTCGCTGGTCCGAGATGCCATTGCCATGCTCCTGTCACTAGAAGACGATCTCACCATTATTGGTAAATGCAGTAATGGACAGGAAGCGATTGAATATTTGGACAATAACCCTGCTCCACATATTATTTTAAGCGATATTGAAATGCCGCTGGTGTCAGGGCTAGATGTAGCCGCTCACGTTACAAAACAAAGTCTTCGTACCAACGTGGTTCTAATGACTACATTTTCCAAACCGGGCTATATCAAACGCGCATTGAGTTTAGGGGTTAAAGGGTTCATTTTAAAAGAATCTGACAGTGACTATTTAATTGATGCCATTCACAAGGTATCAGCCGGCGACAAGGTAATTTCACCCGAACTTGCTATCATGGCCCTTGACGATAAAAATCCATTGACGCAAAAAGAAATGTCAGCCCTTAAACTTGCCTCAGATGGCCTAAAAACGCGGGCCATCGCAGAGCAGCTATTTCTTTCTGAAGGCACAGTACGTAATTATTTATCGGAAGCTATCTCAAAACTAGAAGCAACTAATCGCGTGGATGCTGCGCGGATTGCAAAACAAAAGGGATGGTTGTAGCACAAAGGTAGCGGATTTAAGTGCTAAGCGCG
>NZ_BLIG01000002.1 GCF_009811415.1 Alteromonas sp. KUL106
CGCGCCTTAGCACTTAAAACTCTTCAGTATCAATTTCTAGCTGTGTCGCCTGCGGGTATCGAGGCCCGCTGATTTTTTGCGGTGCAAAACTATCGGCTAACGTTTGTAACTGGCTAGCACTTAGCCTTATTTTTTGCGCTGCCACATTATCCTTTAAATGGCTAAGATTTGTCGTGCCTGGAATAGCATGTATGCATTCGTGCTGCTGCAGTACCCATGCAAGCGCCACTTGCGCTTTGGTACACTGAAGCTCTTCCGTTGCCGCAATATGCGGAAAAATATCCACGCGTTGCCCATCATCATGCATGTAGTTATTCTTATTCGGATGCGGCCAGTCTGTACCCCACAACACCCTCTCAGGGATAACTTTCAACAACGTTGCGCGCAAAGGGAACAACATCGCGGTAGTCTTGTGAGGGGCCTAGCAGCGACAGTCGCTCAGTGCAGCTTACCTCAGACCAGAATTTTTCATTTTCTGGCATCTCTATTGTAACGGGGTTAAGAATAGTGGCCGTTAACGCCAAGATTATCTATCGTCTTTCCTTATTTTCTGCACACATTCTGCACATTGTTTTTATAAAGTTAGTCCACAATTTAGACATAAGTGGGTTGTTTCAATAGTGACTCACCTTTTGAAGGTCAAACCTTGATGAATACATTCTATAAGCTTGCAAGTTTAGCCGTATTAAGCGCTTTTTTCGTAACGGCTTGTGGAGGAGGCGACGCTGAAACGAGTAATGAAGTTGTACCAATAGATGATTCACCCGTCGATGAATCAACTTCAGACGGAACACCGCTTGCTATGTTGCCCGATGCATATTTAATGTTTAATTCAGACAGCGTGACGACAGTAATTGATGGTGCAAATATCATTATTGAGTCAACTGGTTTACCTGACCACACTTCACCCTATTGGTCACCAGACCACCCCCTGTATATAGCACCTGTTGTAACCACATTAGACAGATTGGTGCCGGGACACATTGATGATTTTGTTGGCACTTTCACGTTAATAGTGCCAGGTATACCTGACAAGGCAACTAATCCTACTGCGACAGGACTTGGTCCAATTGGCATAGCGGTGAGCGGTGCGCCGATATACAACGATGAGGAAGGCGCAGGTCGAGCGCTCGATTCAGCTATTGAAGGCTTAGATTATAACGGCGCTCATACTGGACCACAGAGTTATCATTATCATTTAGAGCCATTGGCCATTTCGGATGATGATGAGAACCTAATAGGTGTTATTGCTGATGGTTTCTTCTTATTTGGGCGAAAGTGTAATTCAACGGGAACGTATCCAACGGATTTAGATACCTCTGGAGGTCATGTCGAAATAACGCAACATCATGCAGAGCCGACTTATCACTATCATGTCCAAAATGATCTGTACCTGAACGCTTATTACATTTTGTTTCCCGGCGATTATCAAGGCACGCCAAGTGCAGTTCAGTAAATGTGTTCTATTGGGAATAACAATACTGGGGGGGGTATTGATTTTCGCTTCCATTTTCTGTGTTGAGAGGCTGACACTACTATCTCAAAACGATGTGTTAGTGGTACCCAAAAGCAATATCACTACGAGTAAGAGAACAGGTTTAAAGTTTTACGAGCAGACGCTTTTTACAGGCCATATTGTCGAATATTATCCGCCGCAAAGCGTCGATGGCTCCCTCCAGTTAAAAAGCAAATCTCGCTATGAGAATGGCATTAAGCATGGCGAAAGCAAGCAATGGTATCCAAACGGGATGTTAGGGTTTATTGCTTACTACGAAAAGGGAAAACTTCACGGACCACATATTAGCGTGTGGGCAAATGGTAATTTACGCGCAATCGCTATGTATGAAAAAGGAAAAATTCAGGGATTGGCAAGACAATGGTACGTGTCAGGTGAAAAGTTTAAACGCATGAATTATATCGATGGCATGGAAGTCGGATTACAACAAGCTTGGAGAACTAATGGCAAGCTGTATGTGAATTATGAAAACGTAAATGGCCGAATATTCGGTATGAAAAAAGCCAACCTATGCTTTGGATTAGATAATGAAGAACTTATTTTATAGTGTTACCAAACCTGCCCTGTTGCTCTGTATAACGGCACTTACTTTCGCCTCACAGGCACAAGAGCGCGCAGGAGCTAAAGTAACCTTACCTTTTTACAAAAGTGCTGAATTTACGCCTTATTGGTTAGTTCCCAGCAGCGTTGAGGCTCACAACTTTCACCGAGTATCTGACTTTTCATTCACTAACCAAGCTGGTGAAACAGTAACTAACGCAACATTCGAAGATAAGGTGTATGTCGCTAATTTCTTTTTCACAACATGTCCGGGTATTTGCCCGAAGATGCGTTCAAGCATATTCAAAGTACAAGACTTCTTTGAAGACAATGAACAAGTAAGCATCATTTCTTATTCAATCCAGCCCGAAACAGACACGGTCGACGTGTTAAAAAAATATGCAGAAGAACATGACATTATTGACGGTAAGTGGCATTTAGTGACAGGCGATAGGGGCGATATCTATCAGTTGGCAAGAGAAGATTATTTTGCCAATGAAGATATTGGCGAATATATGGAAAACGAAGACTTTTTACATACAGAAAACTTATTGCTGATTGATAAAAATAGACATATTCGCGGTGTTTACAACGGATTGAACAAAACGTCTATTCAGCACCTTTGGAACGACATTAACCTACTATTGAAAGAATAATCCTCGATAGCCTTACCTGTTGTCATCAAAGCTTAATCGTATTTTTACAAACGGGGGTTGGTATAGACCACTCCCTTTATTTCACTCTACTTTGTAGCCAATACCATAAACTGAATGCAGACAAGATTCTTGGTTGTCTAAGTTAAGTTTAGCACGTAAGTTTTTCATATGACTGTCAACCGTTCGATGGCTAACAATGCGATCATCGGTGTAGCATTTTGTCATTAGCATAGTGCGGTCGAATACCTTGCCTGGATATTGAAGCATGGCGCCGAGCAGTCTAAATTCCACTGGGGTGAGGTCAATGAAGTGCCCATCTCGAACGCAACTGAAATTTTCGATGTTCAGCGCTATATTTTTGTACGTAATTACATTAGGAGCAGCAGTGTTGTGATGCATTGATGTACGGCGCAGGATACCTTCCACTCGAGCTACTACCTCTCTGGCTGAAAATGGCTTACAGACATAGTCATCTGCACCAAACCCTAACCCCATTAAACGATCAATTTCTTCTATTTTGGCTGTAAGCATGAGGATGGGCACCTGTGAAACCTCTCGAAGTGCTTTACATATCTGAAGGCCATCCTTGTTTGGCAACATTACATCCAAAATCACAAAGTCAGGTTGCTCGCCCAATATGCTTTCCAACGCTTGCCCTCCATCATGTAACACAGAGGTTTTAAAATTTGCTAAAGACAAGTTATCGACAAGGATTTGAGCGATTTTGGGCTCATCTTCAACGATAAAAACATGTTGTTGATTCACATCCTGCTTCCTTTTATCGGTAATGAGACAGTGATAGAAATACCGCCTAGAACACTGGGGGTAGCGCAGATTGTTCCATGATGGGCATGTACGATATTTCTGCAAATGGCAAGCCCAAGCCCCGCCCCGCTATTAAATCTAGTGCGCGCGGCATCTTGACGCTGCAATGGTTTAAATATTTGTTCGCATTCTTCTTCAGAAACGGTAGGTGCCGAGTCAGAAAAAGTGATGATAAGAGTATCACTGCGCACTTCAAGTTGGATACGCAATGCTCCACTAGAATCGGTATACTGGAGACTGTTGTTCAATAGATTCAAAAACAACTGCTCTATTCGTTGCTGATCCGCATAAATACTGACGCCGACATTTTTCGCTCTTTTGATTAGGTTACTTATACTCAGCGAAATATCTTTATTGGCAAATTCTAGTGCTTTCTTCGCCACAACAGTTTCTAATAAAGGAATTACATCGATATACGTCATTTGATATCGAAGTGCCCCTGTATCTGACACCGACAATTGATAAAGATCTTCGACCAGACGGGTTAATCTATTTACCTCGTCTTCTAACGAACTTAAATTCTTTTGGTCGAAAGGACGTACACCTGTTTTGATTAGATCAATTTCGCCGACAAGAACGGTTAATGGCGTTCTTAGTTCATGAGAAATATCGGCAATCCACCTGCTTTTTGCACGCTTAGTGCTTTTTAAGGTTTGCGACAATGATTCTATGTCCGTCATCAACTGACCTAACTCGTCTTTACGGTGATGGGTCAGGTTAAGGTCGTAGTCTCCGAAACGCAGTTTTGCAACACTTTGCAAAACCGTTTGAATCGGATCTAACAGTAATTTTGAAAGAAAATATGCCAATAGAATAGCAAGTACTAAACAACCTCCGCCGACACTAGCACTCCATATTAATTGTTGCTGAGAAAACTCACCAGCGATATGTGAGTCATCGAGCTTTGAATGGTAACTGCGCAAAATGCCGATGGGTTGCGAGTTAAATTCAATAACGACGTCTGTAATCGTGGTACTTTTATTTGACGTAAAACTAGGAAACGGTGCATTGAAGAGTAACGTATGTTCCGTATCAAGTAATGTAGTGTGAACGAGTGCGTGTGAAGGCCGATTAAATCGCTCCAATTCTTTATCAAACGCGGGAGCTGCTGTTTGTCTAGGTGGCGCATGTAATGGCGCTTGACCTCTGCGCTGATGAGGTGGAGGATTTCGTAAGCCATCATCAGAGCGACTCAACAGCCGAACTATTTCGAAAGGGGGAGCGCGCAACCAGTCCTCATCATACTTTTCATAAATATCGCGGAGGTTAGCGGCTACCCCTTCCAGTCGTTGTTTTTCCATTGCATTAATGAAGTCGGCGAAGCCTTGGTCGAACCCCCAACGCGCAAGTGACAGTGTCGCAAACAAAACCAACGTAGTAAGTCCCAGAAACGACAGAAATAGTTTTTTTGATATGTTCATTACCGTCAGTATAAGTAGTTTTAACGGCTTTATCACCGTCTCATCTGCAACTACGGCACTTCTCCACATTGACCGCACTATTTCTGCACATTTAATCTTTACACTCACAGCGTTGATCTCGGCTTTCACTACTAAGGATTAATCCATGCAAATTCAGTTACGTAAAATAATCTGGCGAGTTTCTACGGTAATATTGATGACGATTATATTGAACGCGCTAAGCCACGCTCAAGATGACCGCAGAAAAGGGCCACCTCGTGAAGCAAAAGAGGCTTGTGCTAACAAATCAGAAGGCGATGCGATAACGTTCGAATCAAGAAGAGACGGCCCCATTGACGCGAGTTGCCAATTAATAGAAGACGAGTTAGTCGCGGTGCCTGAAAACCATCGACAAAACCGCGATCTTAAAGAACAACGCGATAACTAGAGGATTAGACGCGTTTGCGGTTAAATGTATGACTTTGTCCCATGACAGCCCTATCACCCAATTAATGGTTTTAGCAGGCTAATTAACAATAGCACTTTTGGTTGAAAGAACTTATAACTCGATGCGCTATTAGTATTGTTCTTGTGCACTTACTCAATCGTACTAAAACAGCCGTGTATAATGAAAAATCTATCTGCTTCAATACTACTGTTGTTTTGTTTGGCGTCGACTGCGTCTGAACTAACTTTGCTCACTGAAAATTTCCCGCCCTATAATTTTGGTAGTCGAGACAATGTTGTTGGTATTAACGCTGAACTTTTATCACGTGCTTATAATATCGCACAAGTGAGCTGCACGTTAGATCTCCTGCATTGGGAACGTGCATTTAAGATTACATCTACAGAACAAAACCGCGGAGTGCTTACTATTGCTCTAACGCCAAACCATGAAGACGGCTTTATTTGGATAGGACCCATAGACTCTAGCAACGTGGGCTTTTACCGTCTGAAAAGTAGAAAAGACTAATGCAGAGTCAATAAAATACTACGCAGTAGGTATTGCATGAGGAGACATCTACGAAACCACAAAAAAATGGGCTTTCAAGAAGGAGAAAACTTTCTTACGTTTGCTAACAAGCATGATGATTCTAAAATATTCAGACTAAGTAAGATGGACTTAATGATAGGCTCCTCGGTAACGTTAGCATCTCAACTGCATGAAGCGGAATCATGTGCTAAGCGCC
>NZ_BLIG01000003.1 GCF_009811415.1 Alteromonas sp. KUL106
TGCGCGCCTTAGCACTTAAAACTCTTCAGTATCAATTTCTAGCTGTGTCGCCTGTGGGTATCTTGGCCCGCTGATTTTTTGCGGTGCGAAACTATCGGCTAACACTTGCAACTGGCTAGCACTTAGCCTTATTTTTTGCGCTGCCACATTATCCTTTAAATGGCTAAGATTTGTTGTGCCTGGAATAGCATGTATGCATTCGTGCTGCTGCAGTACCCATGCAAGCGCCACTTGCGCTTTAGTACATTGAAGCTCATTGGCCATCTCATCTATCA
The DNA here is from genome assembly GCF_009811415.1 of Alteromonas sp. KUL106. Taxonomy (GTDB): domain Bacteria; phylum Pseudomonadota; class Gammaproteobacteria; order Enterobacterales; family Alteromonadaceae; genus Alteromonas. The sequence continues at coordinate 276 of NZ_BLIG01000003.1, forward strand.
CACTCAGTAATTGATAATTAGTCGGCAAATGCTCGGCTTGGAAACGCGGCATCCCCTTTCGAATATCGCCATCGGTAAAGGCACCACTATCAGTAATATCTCCCGAGAGAAAACCGCGCGCAAGGGGTGAAAAGGCAACCAGCGCAATATCAAGCTCACGACATTTGTCTAAAACCGCAATTTCAACATTTCTGCTCCACAGCGAATACTCTGATTGAACTGCCGCTATAGCATGAACCTCGTGGGCTTTTTGAATAGTAGTGGCGGAAACCTCAGACAAACCAATTGCCTTTATTTTACCCTCTTCTACCATACGCGAAAGCGCTCCAACGCTCTCTTCAATAGGCACCGAGCGGTCCCAGCGATGCAGATAATAAAGGTCTAGTACATCGGTCTGTAAATGACGCAGCGACTGCTCAATGGTCGCTCTTAGCGTTTGTGGCCTGCCGTCAATAACACGTTTACCATCCACGCCTGTCATGCCGCATTTACTGGCTAAAAACACATTCTGACGCTTACCTTTAAGCGCTTTTCCTAGCAACTGCTCATTTTTTCCAAACCCGTATAGCGCTGCGGTATCAAGGTGAGTAACGCCTAAGTCTAATGCGCTGTGTAATAGCGCAATGGACTCGGCTTCTGAAGGAGGAGTACCGTAGGCATGGCTTAAGTTCATACAACCTAATCCAATGGCGGGTATCTCACAGCCCGCTAATTTACGGTTTTCCATATTCACTCCTCTTTTTCAGTGTTTTACTTTTTGCCGGTTCTTGTAAGAAATAACGTACGAATAAACGTTAGCTTTCTAACTGCTGTTCAAGTTGATGTAAAACCTGATAGCAGTTTAGTACTTGCGCCACACTCGAATTAGGCTCACGGCCTTCTTTAATGGCAGCAAAAAACTCGCGATCCTGAAGTTCAATACCATTCATTGATACGTCGACATTCGATACATCAATGGGTTCTTCTTTACCGTTAACCAAGTCGTCATAGCGCGCGATATAGGTGCCATTGTCGCATATGTAACGGAAGAATGTCCCTAACGGGCCATCGTTGTTAAAAGACAAAGACAGCGTACAAATAGCACCGTTTTCAGCCTGAAGCTGAATAGACATATCCAGTGCTATCCCCAACTCTGGGTGAATAGGCCCTTGGATAGCGTTTGCTTTCACTATCTTGCTACCCGCTTGATAGGCAAACAGATCTACGGTGTGAGCAGCGTGGTGCCATAGCAGGTGATCGGTCCACGAACGGGCCTCTCCCTTCGCGTTAATGTTTTTGCGGCGAAAGAAATACGTTTGAACGTCCATTTGCTGAATGTTCAACTCACCTTTGTTAATACGCTTATTTATCCATTGATGTGAAGGATTGAAGCGGCGCGTATGGCCTACCATACAAGTAAGGCCGGTCTCTTTTTGCACATCAAGCACGGCTTGAGCGTCTTTCCAACTGTCACTTAATGGAATTTCCACCTGCACATGTTTACCCGCTTTCATGCACTGAATCGATTGCGCAGCATGTTGTTGTGTAGGGGTACACAAAATAACCGCGTCAGCCTCTAGCTTAAGTGCTTCATCTAAGCTGGTGAACACATTTGGAATGCCGTATTCATTGGCTACCGCTTGTGTATTTTCAAGTCTTCGCCCAACCAGACCGACAACCTCTACATCATCGATATTTTTTATGCCGTCTAAGTGCTTTATACCAAAGGCACCGGGGCCAGCTACGATAACTTTCATACTTATCCCTCTTCCTCAACATTCTCTAACACAAGATGACCTACTGCCGTATTAGACGCAGGAACGTGATAAAAACGCTTTTTAAGCTCAACGTTTTTATTTAAAGCGCCTCTCATCACTAGCCACATCACCAGTTCAATACCCTCAGAGCCGGCTTGCTCCACATACTTAAGATGTTCAAGCTTGGCGAGCTCATCGGCGTCATCAACAATTTTATCTAAAAAGGCATTATCAAATTCTTTATTAATTAAGCCCGCACGCGGCCCTTGCAGCTGATGACTCATGCCGCCCGTGCCCCAAATCTGGACATTTAAGTCTTCATCAAAGCTCTCGACGGCTTTGCGAATCGCTTTTCCTAGCTGGTAACAGCGGTTACCCGATGGCACCGGATAAAGCACCACGTTCACAGCAATAGGAATGACTTTGCAAGGCCAATTCTCTGGTTCACCGAACACCAATGAAAGCGGCACCGTAAGCCCGTGGTCAACGTCCATGGTGTTTACAACAGTAAGGTCAAAATCATCTTGAATGACAGAGTGCGCAATGTGCGAGGCAAGGGCCGGATGGCCTTTTACGCTCGGCACAGGGCGTGGACCCCAACCCTCATCCGCGGGCTTAAACTCTTCACCGGTGGCGATGGCAAAGGTGGGCACAAAATTCGCGTCGAATGCACTGGCGTGATCGTTGTATACCAAAACCACCACATCAGGCTTTTGCTCTTTAACCCATTGTTTAACGTATTCATAGCCTTCAAAAACTGGCTGCCAGTAGGCCTCCGTCGTTTTTTTATTATCGATTGCTGCGCCTATCGCGGGTACGTGAGACGTTGCTATTCCTGCACTAATTTTGGCCATTTTCAGCGCCCTCCAAATTCAATGGGCTGTTAACGTTACGCCCACCATCAAGCATCATTTGTGCGTAATCTTGCTGGCTCATGCCGGTCATGGTGGCGGCAGCAAACTGAAAACTAAGCCCATCGCTGGAAAAAATTTTGGCGAGAAAATAGATATTGCCGCCTGTCTTCATCATTGCGTTGTAATCTCTTGCTAGTACCGCTTGTTTTTGCTCTTCCGTCATTGGCCACTCGTCAAGGTAGGCGCGCTCATCGGCTTTAAACTTTTCACGGTTAGGCGCTTTCATTAACGACATGCAAAATTGATTTAAATGGAAGCCTTTGCTTGCCATTTCGGCATCAAAAATGGTGGTACCGGGTATATTTTTGTAGGGTTTATCTAAAGACATAGTATTTCCTTAGTCGCTCCAATATAGGCGCATTGGGTTCGCCACCAATAGCTTGTGCTGCAGTTCTTCAGTTACCGCGATATGCGGAATAACATCCACGAGTTGCCCATCATCAGGCATGTGATTCTTCATATTCGGATGCGGCCAGTCAGTACCCCACAACACTCTATCAGGGAAGCTTTCCACAACTTTGCGCGCAAAAGGAACAACATCGCGGTAGTCTTCTGAAGGGCCTAGCAGCGACAGTCGCTCAGGACAGCTTACCTTAGACCAGAAGTTTTCATTTTCTGAAAGCAACTTTAAAAACAGGCCGAAGTCTTCGCCGTCTACCGGCTTACTGACATCGGGACGCCCCATGTGGTCGACAACGACGGTTGTGGGCAGGCGGGTGAAAAAGTCATACAGTTCAGGCAAATCTTGTGCTTCAAAATAAATAACAATATGCCAACCTAAATCTTTAATACGATTGGCTATGGCTTCCAGAGAATCAAACGGCAATGCATCAACCAGGCGTTTAACGAAGTTGAATCTGACACCGCGCACCCCGGCATTGTGTAATTCACGCAATTCCTCGTCGGTGATATCCTGCGTTATGGTTGCAACGCCTCTTGCCATATCGCCAGAAGCATTGAGTGCATCTACCAAAGCGCGATTATCAGCCCCGTGGCACGTCGCTTGAACAATGACATTGCGGCTAAAACCTAAATGGTCTCGCAATGCCCAAAGCTGGTCTTTTGATGCATCACAAGGCGTATATTTACGCTGAGGAGCAAAAGGGAATTGGTCGCCCGGCCCAAAAACATGGCAATGAGCATCCACGGCACCGTCGGGAACAACGAAAGATGGCTTGCGTGGCGCAGGATGCCAATCCAGCCAATCGGCGTCTTTTGTAAACTGACTCATAATCCTAAACTCTTTAAGCGTTTGTCTAAACCTGGGTAAACCCGTCGCGCGTTTTCACTGTACACTTTTCTTTTATCAGATTCAGATAAATCAAGGGCATCAACATAGCGTTTGGTATCATCGAAATAATAGCCTGTTTGTGGGTCGATACCGCGAACGGCGCCAATCATCTCTGAGCCAAACAGAATATTTTTGATATCAATCACATCGAACAACAAATCGATACCAGGCTGGTGATAAACACATGTATCGAAGTAAACATTTTTCATGACATGCTCATTCAGTGGTGGCTGTTTTAACATATCGGCTAAACCGCGATAACGCCCCCAGTGATAAGGCACGGCACCACCGCCATGTGGAATAATAAATCGTAAATCAGGGAAGTCTTTAAATAAGTTGCCCTGCAAAAATTGCATAAACGCAGTGGTGTCGGCATTCATATAGTGCGCGCCCGTTGCGTGAAAATTAGGGTTGCACGAGCCCGACACGTGGATCATTGCCGGCACATCTAACTCAACCATTTTCTCGTAGAAGGGATACCAGCTTTTGTCAGTCAGTGGCGCAGAATTCCAATGGCCTCCTGAAGGATCGGGGTTGAGATTACAACCAACGAATCCGAGTTCTTTTACGCAACGCTCAAGTTCCTCAATAGAATTTTCAATAGGAACCCCAACCGATTGAGGTAGCTGGCACACACCAATGAATTTTTTAGGGTATAACTCTACCACGCGGTGGATTAAGTCGTTACAAGCTCGAGTCCACTGTTTCGACACTGCTTCATCACCAATATGATGGGCCATTGCCGAGGCACGAGGAGAGAAGATAGTCATATCAAGCCCTCTCGCCTCTAACAGCTTTAACTGATTTTTTTCAATGCTCTCTCGAATTTGATCATCGCTTATGAAAGGGACTTCCGGAAGCGCTTTGCCCGTTTTGTAAGCTTCAATCTGCGCTTCCCTAAAAAGTTGAAGCGGCTCAGGGGCTGTGGTGTAGTGGCCATGACAATCAATAATCATAAATATTCCTGGTTAACTGAGTAAACGCTTACTCGCAGTCAGCAAATGCTTCACCGCGCATAAGTAAACGAGCGGTTCGCAATAGCGCTGCTCGGTTTACAACAAATTCAGACAAACTCGTGCTATGCGTAATATCCATCTCAACACTGAATTGCCCCGTAGGATGCTCAACGTCAACAACGACAGTTCCGTCACCGAATGACTGTTGAAGAAGCGTGTTTGCTACCGTGCCCTGTAACACACACGCCGTTGCTACACTCACCGAGCCTAGCACGCCGATTGCGTCGTGCACTCGATGGGGAATAAAGGTACGCGTGTTGATTAATCCACCCGCATTGGGGCGAGACACCAGACTCATTTTAGGAACGGTTTTCTTTGATACGTCACCTAAATTCATCATTTGTCCAGCCTGTAATCTTATTGACTCTATGTGCTTGCAAAGCGCGGTGTTACTTTCTAGTTCATTGGGCAATTCGTTACCGCTGAGTCCAAAGTCTTGCGCATTGAGCAACACAACAGGCATGCCGTTGTCGATGCAGGTCACTTCCACACCTAATATGGTGTCAACCGCATTGCCCGTTGGGAAGAGCGCACCGCAGCTAGAGCCGGCGATGTCTAAGAAGTTGATAAGCACAGGGGCACTGGCTGAAGGCACGCCGTCAATGGTAGCGTTGCCCTGATAGTTAACTTTTCCTTCGGATAACTGTACTCGCGCTACAGCATCTGAACCGGTGTTAACCATATGGATACGAACATCTGCGTAAGCATCTAATGTCTCAACCTGCACTAGACCTTTTTCTATAGCAAAGGGGCCTACGCCCGCTAAAATGTTGCCGCAATTTTGCGCATCACTCACCTGGGCCTTATCCACAGTGACCTGCAAAAATAAGTAGTCAACATCCGTGTTTTCACGGGAAGAACGACTCACAATTGCCACTTTACTGGTTAATGGATGTGCACCGCCTAAACCATCAATTTGACGCGCATCGGGCGAGCCCATAAGCTTTAGCAATAGTGCATTTCGCGCTTCTACATCGTAAGGCAAGTCATCTTTGAGAAAATATAACCCCTTAGATGTACCGCCTCGCATTAGGTAACAAGGAACTGAGGTCAGCATTTAATTTTGCTCGTCGTATTTTACGTAGCGAAGCCCTTTTGCAGCGAGCCTTTCTCGAAAGTTATAGACATCAAGGCCTAGCTCTCCATTTTCAAAACGAACACGTTTTGCATCTTCATTCGCAATGCGGGCGTTCATTTTTTCTAACACGGTTTCCGTTTCATTTCGTGCAACCACAACAACACCGTCGTCATCAGCAACAATGAGATCGCCTGGGCAGATGTAGGCGCCTGCACAGGTTACTGGCACATTCACATTGGCAATCGTTTCTTTCACCGTACCCTGAGCAAAAACGGCTTTTGACCACACGGGAAACTGCATTTCTGTCAGTGTTGCAATGTCTCTTACACCACCGTCAATAATTAGCCCCAATACACCTCTTGCTTTTAATGAGGTCGCCAACAGATCGCCAAAATAACCATCAATACACGGGCTTGTTGGTTTAACCACTAAAACATCACCTGGCTGACATTGTTCGACAGCAACATGAATCATCCAGTTGTCCCCTGGCGCCACCTCGCAGGTAACCGCAGGGCCGGCAATTTTGGCAGGACGATATATAGGGCGCATATATTCAGCCAACAGCCCTTTCCTTCCCTGTGCCTCGTGGACAGTGGCCACTTCAGCGCCTTGATACTGCTTCACAATGTCTTGTGATGGTCTTGGGATATCTGTCACACAAATTGGCATAAAAGCTCCTCGCAATTGTTCTACAGTCAGTCTGCAACAAATTTACGAAACAAACCGTTTAGAAAAGTGACACAAGCCATTAGTTTTTTCTATAATGCTAAAAAAACATACCAAGACGCGTTTATGCAGTTAAACCTGAGACATCTACTTAGCGCTATCGAAATCAACAACAAGGGCACGTTAACAGCAGCCGCTGAGCAAATGCACCTGTCGCAGTCTGCGCTTACGCAAGGTATTAATAAACTCGAAAACGAACTGGGACAACAACTGTTCAGTCGTTCGAGCACGGGGATGTTTGCTACGCCTGTAGGCAATCGCTTTTTGACGCGGGCAAATAGGGCTTTTGACTACTTATTTGAATTTGCATCCACGCTTTATGCAACCGACAAACGCAAGCGTCAATCCTTTGTGAGGTCGATTACCAGTAGACAGTTAAATGCATTTGTTAAAGTAGCAGAGTCCCATAGCTATACCATTGCTGCCGCACGATTAGGGCTGAGTCAGCCCACGCTGCATAAATCTATTAAAAATTTAGAAAACCTGTGCGAACAATCTTTATTTCACCGCTCTCCCACAGGTGTAGAGCCTACATGGCGAGCACGTCAACTTAGGCGTTTTGCTAACCTTTTTATTGCTGAAATACACCAGGGGCTAGAAGAGTTGGCAGAAGCCGACGGGCGTATGGATGGAACAATAAAAATAGGCAGCTTGCCGCTATCAACCGCCGCTATTGTGCCAAAATCCGTTCTGAAACTTCTTGAAAGATACCCTTTAGCACGCACGACTATTGTTGATGGGCCTTACGATGAACAACTTAATGCGCTATTAAATGGTCACTTAGATGTCATTGTGGGCGCACTTCGCCATCCAGCCCCTCACGCTGACATCACTCAGCACAAGTTGTTTGACGACCCTTTAAGTCTCGTTGTGAAAGCGGGCCATCCCCTTGCCGATGTAAAACAACTAACCGATAACACACTTGAACAGTTAAAATGGGTGGTGCCGAGCAAAGGGGTACCATCAAGACAAGTGTTTGACGATATATTCAAAAGCCGAGGACTCGAGGCCCCCAAAGACATCATTGAATGCAGCGCTCTTGCTGCTATCAGGGGTATTTTGCTAAACAGTGAACGGGCGTCTTTACTGCCTGCCAAGCAGGTAGAGGTCGAAGTTTCTTGCGGGTTGCTCGCCGTTTGCCCAGCGATTATTCACGAAAGCAGACGTGAAATAGGCCTAACGGTTCGCAAAAACTGGCAACCCACTGAGGTTCAAAAAGCGTTTTTGCGAATCATTGAAAAAGATTTTTTGATATAGAAAAGCGTCCCTGTCATTCTTGATAAGAATCTTGCCGGTTTATCAGCATTTAACATTTTTGTTTATCGTCGCAATTAGCATTCTTAACCTTCTTGCTCGCGTTACTTCACAGCAATTGTTTTATCGGATTTACAGATAGCTACCATGAAAATCATCGACTAGTGACACAAGCACAGTTTAGTTATGCTTTTTTTCCCATGTCTTGCATATACAAGATGAAATATGTGTTTAACGGAAAAATATAATGACTGATATCGTTCTCTACATGTCCCCTGGAAGTTGCGCCAAAGTCACCAGTATTGTGCTGGAAGAGTTGGAACTCAGCTTTAAGACTGAAGTGGTTCGCTTTATGAAAGGCGAGCACAAATCTCCAGCATTCAAACAGAAGAATCCAACGGGAAAGGTGCCGGCACTGATTTATGGAGACCAAGCGCTTAGTGAAAATGTAGCTATTATTTCATTCTTAAACCAAGTGCATGGCAAATTACTTCCAAAAGCACAAAACGCCATGGAACAAGCAAAACAGCTTGCCGACCTGTGCTTTTGCTCATCAACGCTACACCCACTCGTTACCCGTATCAGAATGCCCAGCTTTTTTGCCGGTGAAGACAATGCTAGAACGGTTCAAGATATTGCCATTAACGCCATGGACGAGTTTTTTGGTCTTATCGATAAACGACTAGATGAAAAGCAGTGGTGGTATGGTGATGAATGGTCGGCTATGGATGCGTACTTATACTGGTGTTTTTGGCGCGTTGAAGGCGCGGGGTATCATGTCGACAAGTTCCCTAATTACTGCGACCACGCCAGACGTATGGAGCAACGCCCCGCAGTGCAACGTGCAATAGCCAGAGATAACGAAGCCAGCAAAATACTCGAAAGCGAAGGACTATTATTTAAGCCAAAGAATATTTCTCGATAATATAGCGTGTCTCGATAACATAAGCTTGTCCAGATAAAATAGCGTGTCTCGATGATATAGCCTGTTTTGATAACATAGCTTGTCTCGATAACATAGCTTGTCTAGATACGATAGCCGTTTTCGACCAGTGGGTGTCGCAGAAAAATAGCTAACGTTGGCTTTTAAGGAATAATGAGACGTTAAAAAAAGCCGCCCATATTGCTTTTGATACAACATGGGCGGCATTCGTTATGGTTGAAGGTACGCGGTTATTTACCGATTGGAAATCTGTCTAAGTCCTTAGCCAGTGTTACATCGCCGTCGTAGTGCTCTGCCACTGCACTTGTGTACTTCTCATAATGCTCTGGCTTAAGTAAAGCGGGAGACATATGGGTGACAACCAGCTTTTTAACATTGGCTTGCGTTGCCATCTCGCCCACTTGTTGCGGGGTAACATGGTGGTTAGATAAGTGTTTCCGCATGCCTAAGGCAACCTGTTCAGGCATATTAGGGTTGGCTTTAACGACAAGGTCAATTGTGTGGTCGATATCCATCATTTCACTGACCAACAAATCTGCATTCTTTGCCAACGCTATAAGGGCCTTACTTTCACCCGTATCGCCAGTATAAACAACTGAGGCTCCGTCAACATCAAACTTGTAGGAAAGTGCAATGTACTTCTTCCACTCTTCGCTATTCTCTGGCCAGCTGTAGTGCGTGTTTCTTATAGCCGTGACTGAAAAATCATCATTCGTAACTGTGTCGCCGTCGCCCAGTTCTACAACGTGAACATTGGTATTTGCCGGTTTACCCACCTGACCGGGAACACCATAACCACCTTCAGTGCCTATACGCATGAATTGAAAGATACCCTCCACAGTGGCTTTCGTTCCAGGTGGACCGTAAACAGTTAAATCGCTGAACGTATTGGTTTGCCAACGCAGTCCTAATATTGCCGGAAGACCGCCTGTGTGATCAAAATGCAAATGGCTTATGAAAACCGCTTTAACCCCTTTTAGACTTAGACCAGCCTTGGCGAGTTGCCCTGCTGTGCCGTCGCCAGCATCAACAACATAGGTATTACCATTAACAATCATGGCATTAGCGGGTTGTGAGTTAACAGCATTAGGAATAGGGCCGGCCATAGTACCAAGCGTGATCCATTCATCTTTAGATTCGTTGGCACAACCTTGTGAAGAAATAAAGAGACTTGAAAGAACAACCAAAGCCATGGTTTTGACGCTGCGTTTCAACATATGTTACTGCTCCTGTAAATTTACCAAATGCTCACCTTCGAAGATAAAAGCAGTAAAGCAATGAATAGCTGCTTTTTAAGATATAGACCATCTAGTATTCATTAATTCGTTATGGCGTTTGCTTCTTCACCTATTTTCAACTGAGAAGGAAACATCTACTAACCGAGAGCACTAGCCTATTATCAGGATAACCATTGAGCAATTCGATTTTTCAGATACATTACATTAATAATACAGATACATAAAGTTTACACTTATTTAGCAAACCACTACCCGCGAGTAGAGAATGGGTGGAGATGAGGTTTGAAATACGGCGTATTAGAAGCCGGTTAATTCATGATTCCATGCCAACCTATCAGTTTGGTCGATACATTAAATCAGATAAATCCACTATCACCTGCATACCAGATGTTAGAATATCTTTAATAAGTATTATTATAGGTGTTAATAGCAAGTAAACGTTAGGCGCTTCGGTATATAAGGTCAATACTTCACTCTGACGTTTCCTAACTTCGCTATTAACACCACCAAATGGAAATCTGCAGAATGAATAGCAACGTAATTCACTCCCCTGTTAATGAGGCACCCGCCAGTTTGGCGTCGACCAAACACGGTATCATCCTAATACTAGCGTCAATTATGCCGGCGATGGCTATCATCTCTTTAGTACCAGTATTGCCTCTGTTATTAGAAGAGTTTGGTGAGGTACAGGGATCACAATTCCTCGTGCCTATCGCTATGACCATCCCCGCGCTTTGTGTGGCTATATTTTCACCTTTTGCAGGATGGATTTCGGATAAATTCGGTAGAAAGCCCGTATTGATATCATCACTTGTGATTTATGCCATTATCGGAGTAGTGCCGTTTTTCTTGCAAAACCTGTTTCAAATCATTGCCGCGAGAGTGGTACTTGGCATTGCTGAAGCAGCCATTATGACTGTCGCAACAGCGCTGATCGCAGATTACTTTACCGGCAAACAAAGACAGCGTTGGGTGTCTATTCAAATCGCTACCGTGAGTTTAAGTGCCATTGCATTAATTGCCGTTGGCGGCTTACTTGGTGAATTCTTAGGTTCACGCGGACCATTTTTACTGTATTTAGTCGCCTTACCTATCGCGCTTTTTTCCGCAATTTTATTGTTTGAACCGTCTCAACGGGCGCAAGAAGAAAATTCCGCTTTACCATTACCTTGGGCGCGTATCTTACCTTTGCTTTTAATCACGCTCTTTGTCGGCATCGTTTTTTACACCGTTATTGTTAAGCTTGGTGAAATACTGGCTTTGACCAGCGCGGTTTCTCCCGCAATTATCGGTGGCATTGGCGCAGCAGTTAATATTGGCGTAGCGGCGGGTTCGATGTCATTTCGCCGCTTTAAAGGGGCGTCAGCACCTAAGCTCATATCACTTGGTTTAGGGTTGGCAGCTATTGGCTATTTACTAGCGTCGCTATCAATCAGTTTGTTGGTCACCAGCGCAGGCGCCATTATTACATGTTTCGGCTCTGGTTTACTCTTACCCACCATGCTCAATTGGGTGTTGAAAGAACTTCCAGAAAATGTAAGAGGGCGAGGCACAGGTCTATGGACAGGTGCATTCTTTTTAGGTCAGTTTTCTGCGCCCATTGCGATTGCTGCATTGCAAGCGAACTTGGGTGGTCTGGAGACTGTGTTAATGCTTATGGCAGGCTTCTGTGCCGCTGGACTGGTATTTGCGTTAACGAAAATTAAAGGCGCTAGCAGTTTAGTGAGTGATTAACTCACGTTCAAATTTCCCTGGGTGAAGGGAGGAAAAGGGTCACCTTTCCTCCCTTTTCTTTGCCTGCTCTTGCCCTAATCGACCTTCCTTCCACCGCTGAATTCGCACCATCGCTTAACAATAACGTTGAGTCATATAAAGCCGGTTTCTTTAAACGCAAATACCTTGAAGTAGCTGTTGTAACTGCTTCGGATAACCGCTTCGTGGCGCACCATAAGTTTGTTGGTGGTTGTTTGTGTTTGAGTTTGTGTTTGAAGCACGTAAGCATCACCGGGCTATGGCACCTCGAAAGGGCATCTCGAATGGATACCTTGAATGGACATCCATAGAAAACGTCTACGCTGGTGTGTCACTGTATATTTCAACTAGCGCTACATTACGTAATTAACTTCAATTTTGAATGAGAAGTAGTGAACGAGGAACGGTGAATGGTGAATGGTGAACGTATATAGAGCACATAAAAAAACGTTCGTAGTACTTCATTACCACGAACGTTTCAAAAGTAAGGTTTAGGGAGGAATGTTGTTTATTTAGCGTTACTAAATAACGGCTTTATTAAATCGGCTTCGCCAACGCTATCATGCTTTCTCGCATAATGTTGGTGTGCTCTTCCTTGTCGCCACCCTCAATCTCAATTTGCGCTAAACGACCAGAGTTTTCTACAACCATTTTGCAACGTTCCCATCGACGGTTTTGATAAGCTTCCAAGGCAACAGTTACATCGTCATGCTGAGCCAGCTCTTCAGCAAGCACTATAGCGTCTTCAATACCAATGCACGCACCTGATGCTAAATGCGGTGTCGTCGCATGAACGGTATCGCCTATCATGACTACACGGTTCTTAAACCATGGCAAGGGAACCAGCAAATTATCTAGCGCGCGAAAATCAATGAGTGAATCGTTGTTTAGCATACCAGCGAGTTGCTGAACGGCCGGCGCACTAAAATTCATCATGAGGTCTTTCAGACGGGTGACATACTCACTCTTTTCTTCACGCTGTTTGACTTCTTTGTCCTCTGTTAAAAACAGATACATATCGTCTTTAGACATGGGATTTACGCCCACTTTTAAACGAGGGCCTACCCACATATGTGTATTGTTAATTTCAGGCAAACGGGGCAACACTGCCCGCCATACTCCCTGCCCAACATATTTAGGCTCAGCAGCTTCCGGGAATACGGCTTTGCGCACTTTCGAATTCACGCCGTCTGCACCAATAACCAAATCGTAAGTTTTGGTGGTACCGTCTGTAAACGTAACGTCTACTGTGTCTTCTTTGTGAACAATGTTTTCGAATGTGCAACCTAAGCGAATGTTTACATTAGATTCACGGGTTTTCTTCGCGAGAATCTTCGCGAGTTCTGGTCGCATAATAGCAGCAGAACCAGGGATTTTATCGCTCATCGGCGGCGTAGGTACATGAGCAAGATGCAAACCGTGAGGAGCATGTACATCCAAACCATTGTGAGCGTTGCCTTTTTCTAAGAACTCGTCAAGAATGCCTATCGTGTCAAAGGCCCTTAATGTAGCACCGCCTATACTAATTCCCGCCCCGTCCGTACGCCAATTAGGGTCAATTTCGACTAAGTCGATATTGTAGTTGAGCTTACTTAACTGGATGGCTGCTGTCATGCCGGAGAAACCGCCACCGATGATTAGAATATTACTTAGATTTGGGCTCATAAGTTGAACTCCTCAATAGTCGTAAGACGTATCCAAATATCGTTGTCTGCCGACACTTCTATTGGCACTTTTCTTAACGTTTGGCCCAAACAAGGGCCTTGCAAACAATAACCATCCTCTATGTCAAATAGCGCACCATGCGCTGCACAGACGATGTGTTGAGATTGATTGTCCAAATACATATGGCGCTTCCACGGCAAAGACGTGTCGTTGTAGTGCGGGCAAATATCGACATAAGCAAACATCTCATTGCCTTTTCGTACTACAAAGAAAGTGTCGGCTCCGACGTTATTTATATCGAAGCCTTTCGCTTCACCGTCATTAAAGTCGCTAACGGCGCCCAAATGTATCTTGTTCATTCTATGCTTTCGGTGGTGGACCACCTGCCGGCGCCCACTTTTCGCGGTATTGCAGTAAGAACGCCTGAGAGTTATCAGGGCCCATCATTGCTTCGCGACCCGTCCAGCTGTCATCATGCTGGTCCATATCAGCATCGAACTCCATGTTGCAGCCAAAGGGGCTTTTGAAATACCAAAACCAATTCGAACCAAAGAGGTGTCTACCCGGTCCCCAAAAACTTTGGTAACCCTTATTCACCATATTGGTGCCGGCCTGCATCACATCAGTCGGGCCAGATAAATGGAACGTAAAGTGTTCACAACCTTGCATATGTGGTGGCGTGCCGATGAAGAATAGAGTGTGGTGATCTTGTGTCCCTGCCGGACGCATAAAAGGGCCTACACCGGTAAAACGGTCGGTGGTTACAAAGCCTAAACGCTTCTCGTAAAAGGCCTCTGCTTTCACGGGATCTGGCACAAAGTACACAACGTGCGATAAAGTTTGAATGCTCGGCTTATGATCTTTAGACACGCCAACGTGGTTAATACCACGGTTACACTGTGCAACCGAGTTAACGCGCTCTGCTGCAAGGTCGACGGCTTTACGCACGGTGACTTGAAAACCTAGCACAAAACCCAAATCGTCAAGCAGCTCGATGCTGCCATCTTCAAGTACCTTTACGTCGCGATCGGTTTCAAGTTCTGCCTTGATTTGGTCAAGTGTGGCTTGATCAGCAACACCGTAAACCGTTTTTCGTAACATAGAGCCTGACGCCAACGCCGCGGGTAACGACTCGTCGTCTCTACTACGCACTTCAATACCTGTGCCGTCTAACGCAACAAAACTGTGCTCGCCTTGCTCAGCTAAACCGTAATCACGTGCAAACTGACGACATGCTTCAACGTCATCAACGCCAAAGATTAATTTGTCTGGTCCAATTATATTCATTGTGTTCTCCGTTTATGCCGTGCGTGCGTTAAATGTTTCAGCTACCCAGTCCGCAATGTATTGGCCTGCATTGATACTGTTATCGAAACTCGAATGCTGCACGCCGCCTTCACGTTCGGTAAATACTTTAAGTTCACGTTTCGGGCTATTTACAAGCTGCTCATAAGTACGTTCAGCCCATTTGAGTGGAATTTGAGAGTCTTTCGAGCCGTGAGTAACAAGGAAAGGCACCTTAATTTTCTCAACCTGACCATCAAGGTGCACGTTTTCAGCGATTTCCATGAATTCATCCATGTCTTTCGCTCCCCACACCCACTGAACGTGCGCCCAGTAGTGAGGGACAGGGAAGTCACCTTCTTTTTCTAAGCGGCGTTTCTGTACGTCGCGCCAATCATGGTTGGCTCCCCAGCACACACCAAGTGCGAGACGTGGTTCATTTGCGACGGCTCGTGGACAGAAATATCCACCCAGCGATACGCCTTCCATACCGATGCGTTTACTGTCTACATCGTCGCGACTTTCTAAATAGTCAACAATAGGGCTCGCCCAATGTTCGCTGTCATAACGTGCATGTAGACCTTGCAATCGAAGTGCTTCACCGGTGCCGGGCTGATCGACAACTAAGGACGACACACCGCGTTTGGCAAGCCATGCTGGCAGACCAACGCGGTATTTCATTTCTTTGGTAGAGTCTAGGCCGTTGACTTGGATAAGAATGGGTGCCGGGCCATCAACATTTTCAGCCTTTACGTAAAGTGCGCTAAGGTGTTTACCCTCGTAAGGGATCTCTACTCTTTCGCAGTTTTCTTTACCTAAGGTAATCGCCTTTTGGAACAAGTCGAGTTCGCGTTTATACAGCTCTAAGCGACCCGGTGCTTTATGGGCTTGCAAGCGTTCACACGTTATCAAATAGGATGCGGCACGGTTGTATTTTTCTCCCGCTGATAACAGACGTCCTGCTGCTTCGTCTTCTTCAGCAAGTACACAAAGCTTATCTGCCATTTTGGCCCAGGTGTCTCTAAACGCCTGAACACCTTCTTTATCAGGCTGTTTCGCGGCTTCTTTTAATGGTGCACACATTTCCTCTATTTCGCCAATTCGCGCGCCCATTTCAATGGCTAAATCGACCGAAAGATTCCAAACGTAATTAGTTGGAAAGTACTTAAACATATTTTTTACCTCTTAAAATCAGAGTGAGTATTAACGGTAAGTGTTAATACCGTTTTATTTTGGCAAGAGCGCCACGGCGCGAACGAAACCTGCAGAAGCCCGCTTTATTTTGTAAGGGAAACACGAGATTAAAAATCCGTTGGCGGGCAGCGCCTCTAAGTTACTTAGCTTCTCCATCTGCCCGTAGCCAATGTCTCTTCCCGCTTTATGACCTTCCCAAATAATGGATGGGTCACCAGATTCAGCAAATCGCTCACGGGTGTACTTAAAAGGCGCATCCCAACTCCACGCGTCAGTGCCCACTACCTTTACGCCTTTCTCTAGTAAATAAAGCGTCGCCTCTCTTCCAATGCCTACGCCCGCCTCCAAATAGCCGGGTTGACCGAAAAGCGCTCCAGCCCGTGTGTTCACAACAACAATATCCAATGGTTCAAGGGTGTGATTGATGCGTGCGAGTTCTTTTTCAACATCCGCTGCGGTAATAACGTAGCCATCTGGAAAGTCTCTGAAATCGAGCTTAACACCGGGCTGAAAACACCATTCAAGGGGAAGTTCGTCAATGCCATAAGCGGGCTTACCACCGTCGGTAGTCGACGCATAGTGCCAAGGTGCATCCATGTGTGTTCCACTATGCGTAGTGATATTCAAACGCTCTGCTGCCCATGCCTCATCGCCAGGCAGCTGATCTTTTTGTAAACCTGGGAACATTGCCCCCATCTCAGGCCAACCTTCCTGATGGTCCGTGTATTCTATTTTCGGCAGTAATGGCGGTGGATCGGTGTAAGGGTTGTTATCTAACGTGACTGACAAATCGATAATGTTGTAGTGTCGTGGATTAAACATTCGCTTTACTCACTTTTACACGCTGGTTAATAGCACCGAATAAACTCTGCCCTTGTTCATCAAAGACATTCATGCTGACTACCTCGTCTTCTGCCATGAAGGGCGTCTGTGGCGCCCCACTTATAATCATTTCTTTTGCCCGAAGCTCCGAAATACAGGCTTGTCCCCTACTTGGGTCTGCATTTGAAACCGTGCCAGAACCAAAAACAGTTCCGGCAGCAATGGGTCTTGTTTGCGCAACATGGGCGATGAGTTCGTGAAATCCAAAGTGCATCTCTTCGCCGTGAGGCGTCCCAAATACGTTGCCATTTCGACTTACCTGTAACGGTAAACAAACACGGCCATTGCGCCAGTGGTCACCGAGTTCGTCTGGCGTTAATGCTATCGGTGCAAACGCCGTTGCGCCTTTCGCTAATACAAAACCAAAGCCGGTTTTCATCTCTCTGGGACCTAACGCGCGATAGCTAATGTCGTTAAGTAACACCACCAATCTGATTTTCGATAAACACTGCTCAGGCGTACTTCCCATTGCAATATCATCGACGATAACGCCAAACTCACCCTCAAAATCGATACCGTGCTTAAGGTCGGCAACGGTTATGTCGTCACTACCGCTCAAAAAATGATTGCCTGCGCCTTGGTATACCAACGGGTATTTGTCTGCATCTTCAATGGGATCTAGGTGAAAAGCCTTTTGCATAAGATGGCCATGATTAAGGAATAAGGAACCATCCAGCCATTGCCATGCCCTAGGTAAAGGGGCATCCGCTTTTTCTCCGTCAAATGGCTCAGTCTCGGTTACTTTACCTTCAGCTAGACGTTGATATTTCTCGGCCAATTCGCTCTCGACACTTCCCCAATTTTCCAGGGCATACTGCATGGTCGGCGCGATGTCGGTAACATCAAGGCATTCGCTGCTTGTACTAGACACAAGGACTAACTTGCCATCAGGATGTGTCGTTTTTAACGTCGCTAACTTCATATGAAAGAAACCATAAACTTGTTAATGGCAGATAAACCAAAATAAAATGTAATATTAATGTTAATGTTTTATTTGCAATCCAAAAAATTGAATGTTTAGATAGCAACCATCAGAAAAACAGATAGTAGAACGCACCAATCGCAGGAGTGTCGGTTTGCATTTATGTGCGTGCTATAGCGAGAATCGTCATGAGATTTGAACAACTTGATTTGAATTTGTTAGTTGCCTTAGACATTTTATTGCAGGAAAAAAACATTACGCGCAGTGCGGAAAGACTTCATTTGTCTCAGTCGGCAACCAGCGGTGTGCTGTCAAGGCTCCGTGCCTATTTCGAAGACGACCTTTTAGTTCAAGTGGGTAAAAAAATGCAACCAACGCCATTCGCACTGGAACTACAGGGCCCAGTGGCAGGCGTCTTAGCAACGATAAGAGGCTCAATTATTGGCAGAAAAACCAGTAATCCTGAAGAGAGTGAGCGCCATTTCAAAATCATTGCATCCGACTACATCATTCAATCATTGCTGAGGCATATGCTGGCTCGGCTTGCAGTGATCGCCCCTAAAGTTACCTTTGAATTTCTCTCGCCTTTTGCGCATGACGTCAGCATTTTGGCCAAAGGTGGTGCTGACCTAATGGTAGCGCCCGAATCCGTAATGGTAGACAACTATCCTAATCAGCCATTGATACAGGATGAAATGGTGTGTGTAGCGGATATTAATAATGACCGCATACACGGCATGCTTACGGAAGAACAATATGCTTCATTTGGTCACGTTTCAGTAGGTATAGCTAAAACAAGTATGCTGAGTATAGAAAAGTGGTTATTTGATAAAATGGAAGCCAATAGAAAGGTAGAGATTATCACTAACGACTTTTCAACCATTTTATACAGCCTTATAAACACCAACCGCATAGCGATTTTGCCAAAGCTATTCGTTGAAGCTCACGCGAAAGAAAAATTAGTAAAAATCGTCAAGCTCCCCTTTGATGTTCCACCGCTAAGGGAAAGCATGATGTGGCCCCCAACCCTCGACAACGATCCGGTTCATCGTTGGTTAAGACAGCACATTGTGGATTGTGCCGCGCCTTTTAACCCAAGCTAGCCGCTGAGATAGAGCCGTTTAATCGCTACGCTTTGTTTGACTTTTAGGTCAAGCGCGCTTACCCGCTTAGAAGTGAAAACGCTTCTGATGGACTTTCCACCAGAAGCGTTTATTGGTTAACAACTATCTGTTTGGAAAAACCGACGCCTACTCACATAGCGTTGATATAATACGTCTGGCGTGGTTGGCACCAGCATCAACGTGTATATCAATCATAGGCTGACCTTTAAAGCGCTTCATCGTTTTAAATTGCGCCTCTATTACCACTTTGTCTTCATCAAACGTTAAACGAGTTTGCTCGACAACCTTTTGCTTTACCTCTTCGATATCAGTCACCGGGTTAGTCGCTATTGTCCAGAAGTAGTGGGAAGTATCATCGGTTTCCGGCGTGATACAATGCAAACCTCGCATGTGGAAACCTTCCCTATTTGGGTCAGTTACCGAGCCACTATTTGCATCAATTCCGCCCGTCCAAATTTTTATATGAGATGGACAAAATTCAATCTCTTGCCAACGATCAATTTTTCCCTTAAACGGATAGGCTGCGACATAAGTTGGCGGTGGCGTCGAATTCGGCATATAGCGCTTTATTGTTACTTGGTCGCCCTCTGATTCTACGTCCATTTGAGCGTTCATATGCGTTTTCGCATCACCGCCAATAGTCCTCAAGTGAACATAGCCTAGATGACTTAAATCCAGCAAATTGTCATGTATGAGTTGATAAGGTGCGTTGTAGTGATAGACGTCGCCACCATACACGTATTTAGGATCATTGTGATATTCATAGCGTGGAGGCGCTACATCTGGCTCTGACCCTTCTTCTGCGCCGAACCAAATCCATACTAATTCATCTTGCTCTTTCACGAAATAAGGTGTGACTTTCGCTTTGCGCGGCACTTTTGGCTGCCCAGGTACTTCCAGACACTTTCCCTTACCGTCGAAAAGCAAACCATGATATCCACACCGCAAGCCGCCTTCTTCGATCGTTCCCATAGACAACGGCAATTGACGATGGCAACACCTATCTTGAAGCGCGTTAACATCCCCATTCAAATCACGGTATAACACAACAGGTTGGTTCAGCAGTGTTCGTGCTAACGGCTTGTCTTTGAGCTCTTTACTAAAAGCCGCCAGATACCACATATCTAGAGGAAAAGGACTGCGTTGCTTTGGTGTATCAATTGAATTATCAGTAATCATAAATGCTCCGTTCGTAAACGCCTTTCTTAGAGGTCGATTATTAAGGTGTCGCTTTTTGCTCTAGAACAACAAGGCGTAAATACGTCGTTCTGCGCTTTTTGAGCAGCGGTCAACACACTGTCTCTGTGATCTGGTTGCCCCTCTAGCACGCGTGTAATACATGTTCCACATACGCCCATCTCGCAGGACATGTCGATCTCAATCCCGGCATCGTCAATAGCGTCCAGAGCAGTTTGGTCAACAGCAACGTCGAGTTCGATTCCCGTTCGGGAAAGAATGAGTTTAAAAGGTCTATCCTCTGCGCTATCTGCAATAGGTTCCGCTTTAAAGTTCTCTTTATGCAGGTGCGCTTCGTCCCAGCCATTGAATCTCGCGCTATCAAAAATGTAGTCCATAAAACCCGCTGGTCCACACGTATAAAGGTGAGCGTTTTTATCTGCAGGTCCTATGATTTTATCCGCGGCTTTCTCTTCACCATCGAAATGAAAGAACACATTTGACGCAAATTCACATGAACTGAGTTGCTCATAGAAAGCGGTGTCTTCTTTACTGCGAGTGTAGTAATGCAGCTCGAACGCTTTATTATTTCGATACAATTCAACGGCCATCGACATAATTGGCGTAATACCGATTCCACCCGCAAAAAGTAGTGCCCTTTGACAAGTGCTGTCCAAAGAAAACAAGTTTCTAGGTTCACTTATAGAAATAGTCTGACCGACATTAACATCGTCATGCATGGCGACAGAACCGCCACGGGAAGCCGCATCTCTCAATACCGCTATTTTGTAAAATTTATCCGATTGCTCATGACTGATTAAAGAATACTGGCGAATGAGCCCTTCACCGACTTTCACATCGATATGACTACCAGCCTCAAACGGAGGAAGCGCCTGCCCACTCGCGCTTTCAAGCTCAAAACTCATTATTTTGTGTGTTTCTTCAATTTTACGTTTTACGATAACTTCAAACATAAATCGCTCATGTAATCGCCAAAAGATGTCCTCATTCTCCACAATATAGTTGACATGTCAACAATGTTTAACGTTAAATTAACAGCGGTATTTCAAGCTTGATAACTTTTCAACATTTGAATACATGCACACTTGAATGTTTATAATCCGTTTAAGATCGCATAGACTCTCAATCCACAATTAGCCGACAGCGCTCTCTTCAGCACGTATTAAAGCCAAATGAAAACTGAAAAAAGACAATTAGATCTTCAACGATACATACCCGCGCTAGTGAACTTTTTATCGAATAAATTATCTAGCGGCGCATCTAAGTGTTATCGAAAAAATTTCGCTATTGGCATCATAGAATGGCGTGTACTCGCTATGCTAAAAGTGGAGTCTGATATAACAGCGAACCGAATTTGTCAGGTTATTGGCCTGGATAAAGCGGCAATAAGCCGAGCAGTAAAGCAGCTTGTTGAAGAGGACTATGTGACCTTAAAGCAAGACCCTGAAGATGCCCGTTCCTCGTTGTTGCAATTAACCGCAGAGGGACATCGTTTGCACGACCAAATCATTCCCATCGCGCTTGAGAGAGAACGATTGTTATTAAGTGGGATCAGTAAAAAAGATCTAGATGTTACGATTGATGTTCTGACCAAATTGAATGAGAACGTAAAACTCGTTGATGCGTTTAATCCGTTTGCAAAAGACGGAAAAGAATGAATGTAACCATGCCAACCTCATCTTCATTAAGCTCAGCAGTGGATGCTCTTTGAATCGCCCCTTTTATACTACTTTAGCGCCACTTTATTAGCGTACTATTCATTTGCTAACCGAAATTAGCGACCTTTAACTACTTCTAGTGGTGACAACCAGCTCAACTGCCAAGGCTGATTTGTACTTCTGCAAGTCTGTGGTTGTTTACATGGGGCATGATCAAAATACGCAACACCTTCTCTATCTAACGAATTTTTATATATAATCCCCCCGAAGTATCTACAAAAGAGATAGTTCATATCTGTAAATTAAATTTTTTCTCTTCGCTCAAGTAGCCTATGTTAAACAAATGTAAGTTAAGTGATGCTTAATGGTTAAAAATGTTCGCACTGTTAACACCGAAACCGCCGTCTTTACTTAACTCCTTTTTCAAAGGTTTGGCACAACACATAGTTACTGGAACTTCATATGAAAATAAAAAAGCTGTCCCTCTATTTTCCGCTTCTGGCATTTTCAGCACTTTCGCTTCAAGCTGTAGCACAAGAGACTGCAAACCAAGAAGAAAAAGCTGACGAGACTAATGGCATTGAGCTAATTATGGTTACTGCTCAGCGAAAATCTCAGTCTTTGCAAGAAGCTGCAGTACCGATGCTGGCTGTTGACCAGAAGTCATTAACTCGTCAAGGACTCGAATCAGGTCAAGACCTAGGAAGACTTTCTCCGGCTTTAGGGATCAGCGCTGGCGGTGGACCTTTGACAAGTATCTTTGTTCGAGGCGTTGGTGCATTGACAGTAAACCCGCTAACTGATGCTGCTGTCGCTCAAAACGTCGATGGGGTTTACTTAGGTCGCTCGAGCGGTGCAGCCGGTCAAGCACTGTTCGATCTAGAGCGGGTTGAAGTGCTCAAAGGCCCCCAAGGCACACTCTACGGTCGCAATGCAACAGGTGGTGTAGTGAACTATATCCCTGTGAAACCGCAGCTTCTTGAAACGTCAGGTTATGCCCAATTAGAAGTGGGCAACTATTCAAGATTAGGTTTCCAAGGCGCATATAATGCACCAATTGGCGACTATGCAGCACTAAGACTATCAGTTAGCTCACTGCAACGAGATGGCTACTCAGACGATGGTACGAACGATGCCGACAATCTTTCTCTACGCGCTCAACTGTTATATGAGCCTACCGAAGACTTTAACATTCGATTCGCTTTCGACTACTCTGAAAACACGGCGATTGGACCTGGTGGCGATTTGATTGGCTCATTTAGCAATGCCCCAGGCAATTTGACCGAGTTCATTCCATCAGGTTTAGGCGCATTTACAGGACCTACGACTGATGAAGCAAATGCCATTCGTACGAGCGTACTACATACGCCATCGTTTGCATTCTATAAACCGCTTAATGCAGACGATTTAGGACAAGATATTTCATTTACCGGTTTCATGGCCGAATTAAATTACACGACAGAGGCAGGAACACTAACCGTCATCCCGTCTTATCGAGAATCAGATCAGGACTACACCTTTGTTGGCCCAGGTTTTGCCCCAGCAAAAACAAGTGAACAAAATGAACAGTCAAGTGTTGAAGCGCGTTTCAGTACCGACTTTGATGGACCGCTCAATGCTATTTTAGGCGCATTCTATTTCGATGAAGAAATTCAAACCAGTGGGGTGTTTTCACAGAACTATGCGTCGCCCATTCAGAATTATGAAAATGGCGGTGACTCTTGGGCTATTTTTGGTCAAGGAACCTATGACTTTTCAGAGACCTTCAGACTGAATGTAGGTCTGCGCTATACAGAAGATAAGAAGTATGCTGAGGGCATCAGCGATACATTCGTCACTTTCTGTGGCGGAGCCCCCTTTACTGGCAACTTCCTGACACCGCCTGATAGTTTCGCTAACGGATGTGCGTCTGGTGCGATGCCTGCTCACCCCGTTACGTCAGACCGCGATGAGTTTATTGCATTCTTCGTCAATGAAGGGCTAATGGCACCGGGTTCAGTTGCAACAGTACCAGGAATGGGGCCTCCTCCATTCTACAACCTGACTATCCCTGGTGGGATTACTCCTCAAATTGGCGCTATCGTCAACGTCGGTGAAGGTTATATAGAGTCAGATCTCGACTACAGTGAAACAACCTATCGCATAGGTGTTGAATATGACATTGCTGAAGACAGTCTACTTTATGCTACGTTCGAAACTGGATACCGCGCTGGAGGTGTAGACTTATCTATTGCGGCACCAACATACGACCCAGAATATATTGATGCGTTTACTTTTGGTTCAAAGAACCGCTTCTTCGACAACACGCTACAGCTCAATTTAGAAGCGTTTCATTGGAAATATGATGGTCAGCAGGTTACCTATTTTACAACCTTAAACGGTGCATCCTCGTTCCCTATCGCTAACGGTGATGCGACAATTCAAGGTTTAGATGTGGATATGATTTGGAGAGTGGGTCGTGACACCACAATCAGCGGTAATGCTCAATTCTTAGATGCAACGTATGATTCATTGACCCTTGTGTCTGACCCAGGTCAAGGTCGCTTTGGTTGTACCTCGACGGGCGTTGCTGATGGCCTTGAAAGCTACGACTGTTCTGGTCAAAGCTTGTTGTATTCCCCAGATTTCGGTGCAGATTTAGCAATAAATCATAATGTTGAAATCAACGAATATAACTTGTCGTTAACTGCGCAAGCATCGCATCGTTCAGAGCAAGCAACAAACTTCCTCTTTGTAGATGCTACGGACGCCGACTCTTATGTAACGTTAGACTTAGACGCTACGCTGACGTCTAGCGAAGCAGATTGGTCGCTATCGTTCTTTATTCGCAATGTAACTGATGAGCAATTCATCGCGAATTCAAATGTTAACAACCGCGGTCTTACACACGTAATATATAACCCGCCGCGTACGTTTGGTCTTCGACTAAGAGCCGAATTCTACTAATAGACAAGAGTTCGTACCAACGGCCCTATCACGGATTTAATTGATAGGGTCGTTTTCACCGTTTATAGAAGCATCGCATAAACCCGCATCTATATATAAATCCCTCCATAGCGACCGACATTTTTGCAACAAAAACAGAATAGCGCACAGATATCACGCGAAGTGTTCTGCAGACCCAACAACAATACATGCTAAAACAATACAGAGAATAAAACCCAATGAAAAATATGGGATTTTTTTTATAACAGGCAAACGGAATTTGGGGCTTTATTAGGTATTTGTACCGTGATAGTTGCTATCGCCGCGCATTAGATTTGGTGTGGACTCTCCGCTTTATCCGCCACAATATTAAGGTTCCGCGCTGGCATATTTCAAAACCACGGCTGTGCGATCGTAGCAGAAGCTTTCACCTTTAATTTTTCAGCTAGCCCATTGACTACTCGAGAAGGTCCGTATATTCGACCAAAATCCTTCGTCGTCCACACGCAGGTTAAGATACTCGTCCCTTTGCGCAATTCACACTGCCATTTGGCCGTAGATTCGGCGAGTCGTTCATAGTCATCTTCAATTTCCCAACCATTGTCCACATGTTCGACAATAAGTTGTTCAAATTGGTCGAATGGAACAGGCTGAATGATTACCCATTCGTTTTTCTTGAACTTTTTTTCTAACCGCGATTTTTTAAAATTAGTAAATAAACCCACACTTCATCTCCGTATGATCTAACGGCCTTTGAGATTAATCGTGCCTCTAATACTTCGACACTGTTCCCATGATCTGCCCTGAGGGTGTAGGGCAAGAACACGATGTCCCAACCATTTCCCCATTTGACGTTGGGCAAACACCGTATTCGCCGCCGCCACTATAGCGACATTGATTGCCGAACTCAGGTTTAGCCGTCGTGACTCTCTCAGCCTTTGTGATATTACTCTCTTCATCGTCAGGTAGATACACAGTGTGTGTACAACTGAAAAGTAATGATGTTGCTATTATCAAAATGAAGCGAGTAAGTGCTCTAGGACGCATAGCTATTTATGGTGTGTTGATGGAACAGCTTTAAAACTATGCTAATAATGAAGATAAAACAAGAAAAAATAAGCAAAAAAAAGCCAGTCTTCAGACTGGCTTTTACAATCATAACTCGTTGTAGCTATTAGAATTCAGTTGAGAATCTAACACCAAACTCGCTAGCATCGTTGCTTAGAATTTGCAGGATGTAGTCACCTGTATTCAAGCGTGCGTTGTCGTAACGCTCATCAAAGATGTTACGACCATAAAGCGCGACTGTGTAAGCGTCATCCGCTGGCGTATACGCAATATCAAAGTTCACTAGTTCACGGCTATCAAGCTCGGTCATACGCTCTGGCGCAGACGTTGGCTCACCATACATTTCTGAACGATACGAGTAGTCAGCACGCACGCGAATTGAATCACCGCCATCAAGCTCGAAAGTATATTGCGGTCCAATTGCTAGTGTAAGGTCAGGCGTAAGCGGCGCGACTGGGTTAAAACCAGCTTGCTCTTCAACATCTACGTCCATGTAACCGATGCTGGTCATCATGCTGAAGTTTCCGTAGCTGAACGTTGCATCGGCTTCAATACCGCGAGAGGTTTGTTCAACGACAAGGTTTGCGGTGTCAAAACCACCTTCGCTTACACGGCTTACTTGGTAAGGAAGATCTTCAAACTCGGTGTTAAATACAGCAACACTAATGTCAAAGTAATCGTTCACACGACCTTTAATACCGACTTCGTAGTTAGTTGCAGTGATGTTGTCAGATGCTGTGAAACAGTTGTTTGCACGGACTGCTGCTTGCGCTGCATCGATATCATCAAAACCACCTGCACCAAAGAACTGGCCGATTAGACAGTAAGGGCGGGCTGGGTATTGTCCAGACTGATAACCCGACTGAATAGTGGCGTAACCTGTCATGCCATTTTCAAACGTATAGTTTGTCGCAAGTTCCCAAGTTACTTCGTCCCAGTCGTTTGAATCAAAGATAGTGCCTAATGGACCGAATACGTTTGCAGACGCGTCTTTTTCATCTTTCGTGTAACGAAGACCACCAGAAACGCTTAATTCATCATTAATGTCATGACGAACGTTCACATAGGCGGCTTTTGACGTGGTTTCTTGATCGAGTGCTAAAAGGTTCGGACCACCGTCGAAGTTAGAGTCGTCACCTTGGCGGTTGCTACCTTCTTCGTTGAAGTAATAAAGACCTGCTACGAAGTCTGTGTATTCGTTAATGTAACCGTTAAGCTGGAATTCAACAGAGGTTTGATCTGCTTCACCGCGCTCTGGGAATTGGTCAAGAGAGAAAACCGTACCGTCATCATCAAGGCCTGCTTTGTACTTAGATGTACGCTGGCTTGCTACTACTTTTGCTGTGTAATCTTCGTTGATGTCCCACTCAGTAGTCAATGAAAGGCCACGCGCTTCGTTTGATACGCTTGTTACTGCTTCTGTGCCTGTTGCGTTGTCGTAACGGTCAAAACCTTCAGGGATAACGTCAGAGTTACGTAGCTCTACACCTAGACCGTTGCCGCCACCGAAGTAACGTGCAGAACCTACTTCGTCAATTAGCACGGTATACGGACGAAGACCGCCATCACCGTTGTTCGCATCTGCAGTTAATACCATACGGAAGTCGTTAGATGGCTCCCATTTTACAGATACACGACCAGAGATGTCTTCGGTCTCGCCCACATCATATTCAGCGTTTGGCACGTTGATGAACTCGCCAAGGCCATCGCGCTTGTTGAAAGATAAGTTCATGTTGAACGCAAGTTCATCAGATAAACCATGGTTCACAAAAAGGTCGGCTTTAACACGGCCACGCGTACCAAATTCAGTATTTACTTTAGTGACGTCGCCTTGGTCTGGCTCTTTGGTAATGATGTTAATGGCACCACCAATTGAGTTACGACCGTAAAGCGTACCTTGTGGACCGCGAAGTACTTCGATACGCTCGATGTTATTTAGGCTCCAGTTTTGACCAACTTGGCGGCCTAGGTATACACCATCAACGTAAACGCTTACGCCTGGATCAGTCGTGATAAGGTGATCTTGAAGACCGATACCACGAATAAATGGATTTACAGAAGATGTGTGACCGGCAGAGAAACCAGTAACGTTTAGGTTTGGAACGAATTTACCAACGTCTGTTAAGTCTGTAATACCTTGTTCTGCTAGTTTATCGCCATCAAAAGCACTGATCGCGATTGGCACTTCATAAATGACTTGAGGGCGTTTTGTTGCGGTAACGGTAATGGCTTCAAACTTTTGTTCTTCTGTTGCTTCGGCTTCCTGAGCGACAGCTATGTTTGAAAAAACTGGAACGGTCATCGCTACTGCAAGTGCGACAGGTGAAAGCTTACTGGCGAGTGCCTTAGACACGTCAGTATTAGTTTTCATGGTATAACCCCTTTTGCGTGAGTGTTAGGTGTAAATTTGTTGTTTTAGGCGGCTTCAAGTTCTTCTTCGGAACTTTGAAAGACTAAACTCACTGACCTAAGAGGCGCACATTACCTTGTGCTAATACTGGATTGCAGGCAATAAAAAAGTAAGTCGCAATAAAACATTACAAACTTACTTTCAATAAAACGCTGCTTTAAAAGTCGTAAATACTTTTCCAGCCCTCTGAGATTCGCAAGAAGAATTTAGGCTTGAAGACTGGAACGATATGTTACCGTTAGATTAGGATCTTGCAAAGCAAAATATTGCAATTTTATTAAAATAAAACTTCAAAATCAGACTAATTGGTTAAATGAACATTTAAATAAGATGTGTCGACAAAAACCACAAAATAACTTTAATATCATTGTCATATCTGGCCATACCTCTTTACTCGACGCATACAAGTCAAGCAATTAAAATCTAGACCAAACGGACAAACTTTAAACAACACATTGTTCTTCAATCCCATACATCTCCGTACAAACACTGATACCGTTCCGCTAGCGATGAATCATATTTCTGCTTCGATCAGCACCGATAAAAATAACCACACTATTTTGACCTTCAAGACTTAACACAAGTTTATACGGGTGAATATTTAGATATTAAATCCATTCCACTGCCGGCCAACTATGCTTTTACATCTGGCTATACGACTAACATCTCACCCTTTTTGTCGACAATATATCTATATCAAGGTTGAAAAAACGACGAAATAGCCATATATTGTCGACATTAAATAAGCAAAGACCACATACAGTGTTAGTAAAAAGCGAACATGCCATAACCAACGCCGACCGCACTTTCTTTAAGTTGAGGAAGGATATTGTTGAGGGCGTCATTCCCGCCGGCAGCAAGCTCAGCGAAATGGAATTGTCGACAAAATATGAAGTGAGTCGCGCCGTCATTCGAGAAGCCATTAACCGCCTAGCTACCTGTCACTTGGTAGAGCGCAAGGCCAACGTGGGTGCGCGCGTGGTTGCGCTCTCACCAGAAGGCTTAATCCAGCTCTATCAAGTCCGTGAGGCGCTAGAAGGCATGGCTGCGCGACTCGCCGCCCGCTACATGAGCGATGATGAGATTGCCGATATGCAGGCGTTGCTAGACAGCCATTTCGACAAAGTAAAAGACGGCCACAGCTATTACCAAGAAGCAGGCGATGTAGACTTTCACTACCGAATTGTAACTGGCAGTAAAAATGATCATTTAATAAGTGTTTTAATAGATGGACTTTACCATCTTGTGCGCATGTACCGCGTGCAATTAGGTATGGCCGGCCCGCGCGTAAGTACTGCGTTTGACGAACACCGGCACATAGTAAATGCCATTGCTAATCGTGACGAAGAACTGGCGGAAATGCTCATGCGTCGTCATATTCTTTATTCAAAAAATAATATCGAGAAGAAGCTTAACCATGGTTAACCCCTTTAAAGCCTTCTTCAACCCTAATTTACCTCTACCCTACTTTCAAATAAGCGAGTGATTATCATGAGTGCAGGAAAGAAATTCAGAACCGCGTTAGAGAATAATAAACCTCTACAAATTGTAGGCACTATTAACGCCTATAGCGCCATGATGGCAAAGGCCATTGGCCACCAAGCCATTTATCTTTCAGGTGGCGGCGTTGCCAACGCATCTTATGGCTTACCTGACTTAGGCATGACATCACTAAATGATGTAATTGCAGATGTGCAGCGAATCACCAGCGCGTGTGATCTACCGCTAATGGTAGACATCGACACAGGTTGGGGCGGTGCGTTCAACATTGCCAAAACCATTCGCGATATGGAAAAAGCCGGTGCTGCAGCGGTGCATATGGAAGACCAGGTTGCGCAAAAACGCTGTGGTCACCGTCCTAACAAAGAAATTGTAAGCACTGAAGAAATGGTAGACCGCATTAAAGCCGCGGTTGATGCCAGAACCGACCCAGACTTTTTCATCATGGCCCGCACCGATGCATTCGCACAAGAAGGCTTAGAAAAAGCCATTGAGCGCGCAAAGGCCTACGTTGCAGCGGGTGCTGACGGTATATTCGCAGAAGCAGTTCAAACTGAAGAGCACTATCGCGCATTCTCAGACGCATTAGACGTACCTATTCTTGCCAACATTACTGAGTTCGGCAAAACCGAACTATGGAACAAAGAAGAGCTTGGCGAATGGGGTGCCGACATGGTGCTCTACCCACTAAGTGCATTCCGCGCCATGAATAAAGCAGCAGAAATGGTGTACAAATCTATACTTGAAAACGGTGACCAAAAAGCCGTTATCGACAGCATGCAAACACGTATGGAATTGTACGATTATCTTGGCTACCACGAATACGAGCAAAAGCTAGACGCCCTATTCGCCCAAGGCAAAAATTAGAATTAATACGACACAGCTGTGAGCGAGTGGGG
>NZ_BLIG01000004.1 GCF_009811415.1 Alteromonas sp. KUL106
CCCCACTCGAAGCTGAGTCACTCATTTTTTATTTTTGAACAATTTTTAAAGTACCTTACAAATTACACAAGACCGGAGACAACAAGATGGCTAAACAGTTAAGTGGCGCGGGTTTACGCGGCCAAGTTGCAGGTAAAACAGCATTATCAACCGTAGGTAAATCAGGTTCTGGTTTAACGTATCGCGGTTACGACGTAAAAGACTTAGCGCAAAACTGTCAATTTGAAGAAGTAGCGTACCTTATTCTAAAGGGCAAGCTACCTAACCAGTCTGAGCTAGACGCTTATAAAACTAAACTTCGCGGCATGCGTGGCCTTCCAACAGCATTGAAAGAAGTGCTAGAGCGCATTCCAAAAAATGCCCACCCAATGGACGTACTTCGCACGGGTTGCTCAATGCTAGGTAACCTTGAAATGGAAACCAGCTTCGACCAGCAGCAAGACGTGACAGACCGCATGTTGGCCTGTTTCCCAAGTATTATCTGCTATTGGTATCGCTTCTCGCACGACGGCGTGCGCGTAGATGTCGAAACCGATGACGACTCAATTGGTGGTCACTTCCTACATATGCTTCATGGCGAAAAGCCACGTGAGCTGCACGAACAAGTCATGCATGTATCGCTAATTCTGTATGCAGAGCATGAATTTAACGCGTCGACCTTCACGGCACGTGTTTGTGCTTCAACCTTATCTGATATGCATTCTTGTGTAACCGGTGCTATCGGTTCACTGCGTGGTCCACTTCACGGTGGTGCTAACGAAGCAGCCATGGAAATGATTGAAGGCTTCACTTCACCTGATGATGCTGAAGAAAAAATGATGGGCATGCTTGAGCGCAAAGAGAAGATCATGGGCTTTGGTCACGCAATTTACTCTGAGTCTGACCCGCGTAATGAGATCATTAAGCAATGGTCTGAAAAGCTAGCTGCCGATGTGGGCGACGACGTGCTTTACCCTGTATCAGTTCGCTGTGAAGAAGTGATGTGGCGCGAGAAGAAGCTTTTCTGTAACGCCGATTTCTTCCACGCGTCTGCGTACAACTTTATGGGAATTCCTACGCCGCTGTTTACACCAATTTTCGTAATGTCTCGTCTTACGGGTTGGGCGGCACACGTTATGGAACAGCGCGCTGACAACCGTATTATTCGTCCATCAGCAGAATACACAGGCGAAGAACTACGTCCGGTGCCTGCTATTAGCGAACGCGCTTAGGGTTGGGGTTTTATGAATATTGATTACCGTAAACCGCTTCCAAACGCGGGTATCGATTTTTTCGATACCCGTGAAGCGGTAGATGCTATTGAGCCTGGCGCCTACGCCAAGCTGCCTTATACGTCGCGTGTATTAGCTGAAAACTTGGTGCGCAAATGCGCCCCTGAAATGCTAACCGATTCCCTTAAACAGCTTATATATCGCAAGCGCGACTTAGATTTTCCGTGGTTCCCTGCTCGCGTAGTGTGTCACGATATCTTGGGGCAAACAGCACTTGTCGACTTGGCAGGTCTTCGCGATGCTATTGCAGCAAAAGGCGGCGATCCGGCGAAAGTCAACCCAGTTGTGCCAACGCAGCTGATTGTTGATCACTCCTTAGCTGTTGAACATGCTGGTTTTGAAAAAGACGCATTTGAGAAAAACCGTGCGATTGAAGACAGACGTAACGACGACCGTTTTCACTTTATCAACTGGACAAAAACCGCGTTTAAAAACGTAGATGTTATCCCGCCGGGTAACGGCATTATGCACCAAATCAACTTGGAGCGTATGTCACCCGTTATTCAAGCACGTGATGGCGTAGCCTTCCCTGACACACTAGTAGGTACCGACAGCCACACGCCACATGTTGATGCGCTTGGTGTAATTGCCGTAGGCGTTGGCGGCCTTGAAGCGGAAAGCGTTATGCTGGGCCGTGCGTCTTACATGCGTTTGCCTGACATCGTAGGTGTTGAACTTACCGGTAAACCACAGCCAGGCATTACCGCAACCGACATTGTATTAGCACTAACAGAGTTCTTGCGTAAAGAGCGTGTGGTATCAGCGTATTTGGAATTCTACGGCGAAGGTGCATCGCATCTTACGCTAGGCGACCGTGCTACTATTTCGAACATGACACCGGAATACGGCGCCACTGCAGCCATGTTCTACATTGACCAGCAAACCATTGATTACTTGCGCCTGACAGGGCGTGAAGAAAAGCAAATTGCATTGGTTGAACAATATGCCAAGCACACTGGTTTGTGGGCAGATGATTTAGCCACTGCCGAATACGAGCGCGTGCTAACGTTCGACCTTTCTGCTGTAGGCCGCAATATGGCTGGCCCTTCTAACCCACACGCACGTTTACCTACCAGCGACTTACAAAGTCGCGGCATTGCTGCGAAGTGGGATGAAGAAGAAGGCAAAATGCCTGATGGCGCAGTTATTATCGCCGCTATCACCAGCTGTACCAATACATCTAACCCACGCAATGTTATAGCGGCAGGCCTGCTTGCACGCAATGCCAACGCGCGTGGTTTAACTCGCAAGCCGTGGGTAAAAAGCTCACTAGCACCAGGTTCTAAAGCCGTTAAGTTGTACCTTGAAGAAGCCAATTTAATGAGCGAGTTGGAAGATTTAGGCTTTGGCGTTGTGGCGTTTGCGTGTACGACTTGTAACGGTATGAGCGGTGCGCTAGACCCTAAAATTCAACAAGAAATCATCGACCGCGACCTTTACTCTACAGCAGTATTGTCGGGTAACCGTAACTTCGACGGCCGTATTCACCCTTATGCTAAACAAGCGTTCTTGGCATCGCCGCCGCTAGTAGTGGCGTACGCTATTGCCGGTACCATTCGCTTTGATATTGAAAAAGACGTTTTAGGTACTGACAAAGACGGCAACCCAGTAACGCTTAAAGACATCTGGCCAAGCGACGAAGAAATTGATGCTATTGTAGCGAAGTCAGTGAAGCCAGAGCATTTCAGAAAAGTGTATGAGCCTATGTTCGACTTAAGCGTTGACTATGGCAAAGACATTAACCCGCTTTATGACTGGCGTGAAATGAGCACCTACATTCGTCGCCCGCCCTATTGGGAAGGCGCAATGGATGCCGAGCGCACCATGAAAGGTATGCGTCCGCTGGCAATTTTAGGTGACAACATCACTACCGATCACTTGTCGCCTTCAAACGCTATTTTAGCCAGCAGTGCAGCGGGTGAATATCTTCATAAAATGGGCTTACCTGAAGAAGACTTTAACTCGTACGCCACACACCGTGGTGACCACTTAACCGCTCAGCGCGCTACCCTTGCGAACCCGAAAGTGTTCAACGAGATGGTGCTAGAAAACGGTGAAGTGAAACAAGGGTCTCTTGCCCGCGTTGAGCCTGAGGGCCAAGTTATGCGCATGTGGGAAGCTATTGAAACCTACATGAACCGCAGACAACCACTGATCATTGTTGCAGGCGCTGATTACGGTCAAGGTTCATCACGCGACTGGGCAGCTAAAGGCGTACGTCTTGCCGGTGTTGAAGTCATTGTGGCAGAAGGTTTCGAGCGTATTCACCGCACTAACCTTATTGGCATGGGCGTATTACCGCTTGAGTTTAAACCGGGCACTACCCGTAAAACGTTAGAGCTAGACGGTACAGAAACGTACGACGTTAGCGGCGAACCGTCACCGGGAGCAACGCTTACGCTAGTAGTAAACCGTCAAAACGGTGAGCAGCTCGAAGTGCCGGTAACCTGTCGCTTAGACACCGCAGAAGAAGTCTCTATTTACAGCGCAGGCGGCGTATTACAGCGCTTCGCCAAGGACTTCTTGGAAGCTGAAGCTAGCTGAGGGAAAAAACATGACAAAGTATGCGCCACAACTTCGAGTACCGGCTACCTACATGCGTGGCGGTACCAGTAAAGGTGTGTTTTTTAACTTAACCGATTTGCCAGAAGCAGCGCAAAAGCCGGGACCGGCGCGTGATGCATTGCTGCTGCGCGTGATTGGAAGCCCCGATCCATACGGTAAACAAACTGACGGTATGGGCGGTGCGACTTCAAGTACCAGTAAAACCGTGATTTTGAGTAAAAGTGAACGTGAAGGTTACGATGTCGATTATTTATTTGGGCAAGTTGCTATCGACAAACCTTTTGTAGACTGGAGCGGTAACTGCGGAAACCTGACCGCAGCCGTAGGTGCGTTCGCCATTAGCAATGGGTTAGTAGATACAAGCAAAATTCCAGAAAATGGTGTTGCCACCGTCAATATCTGGCAAGCCAATATCGACAAAGCCATTATCGCCAAGGTGCCAATGACCCATGGCGAAGTACAGGAAACTGGCGACTTTGAACTAGACGGCGTTACCTTCCCTGCAGCGGAAGTGGAGGTGGCATTTGTTGACCCCGCTGATGGTGAAGGGGCCATTTTCCCTACCGGACGCTTAATCGACACACTGGAAGTCCCCGGCGTAGGCTCACTGCAAGCGACCATGATTAACGCGGGGATCCCCACTATCTTCATCAACGCTGAAGACATCGGATATACAGGTACTGAACTGCAGGATGACATCAATAGTGATGCCGATGCACTTGCAAAGTTTGAAGCCATTCGTGCACACGGCGCTGTTCAAATGGGCCTCATTAACGATGTGGGTGAAGCTGCAAACAGGCAGCACACACCAAAGGTTGCGTTTGTCGCTCCTCCCAAAGGCTATAAAGCGTCAAGCGGAAAAGACATTTTGGGCTCAGACATTGATGTATTGGTTCGCGCACTGTCTATGGGCAAACTGCATCACGCCATGATGGGTACGGCTGCGGTAGCTATTGCAGCCGCGGCGGCAATTCCAGGTACGCTCGTAAACTTGGCGGCAGGCGGTGTTGATAGAGAGTCGGTTACCTTTGGACATCCATCAGGAACACTTCGAGTAGGAGCAAAAGCGACGTTTGAAGATAACAAATGGCAAATTAAGCAAGCGGTGATGAGCAGAAGCGCGCGTGTTCTTATGGAAGGTGTCGTCCGCGTTCCGGTTGAACAAAGTTAATTACAGCCGTCTCGCCCCTATTGTCATAAATTAAGCGTCACAAATTAGACATTCGTATGAAAGGCCCTCTATGAGAGGGCTTTTTCTGTCATTGTTGAGTATTATTATAATACCAGTCCGCATAGATAATTACCCACTCAGCGAGACTTAAAATGTGCGTAATCGCGGCGTGTTACCGCAGGTATAGTGGTGCCACATCAAAGTGACACAACAAAGAGTACGGACATTTTAAACTCGACCTACGGGAAGGTCTGGCAAGCTTCCTAGCTTCATTCTGGGAATTAAAGGGAACAGCCATTCCTGCATTCCCACGCTTCGCTAGGAAACTTGCCAGCACCTTCTGAGCCGGCAATTATCTATGCGGATTGGTATAAGACAAGTAGAAAGAGAAGTTCACATGTATAAAGTTCTTGTAGTAGAGGACAGCGTTACTGTCCGTAAGATCGTCAATAAGCTTATTGAGGAAAACCCATACTTTACATGTGATCTTTGCGAAGATTTGGCTGAGGCCAAAAATGCACTTGCAAGCGGTACCGAATATCTAGCAGCAATCGTTGATTTAAATCTTCCCGATGCGCCGCATGGCGAAAGTGTTGAATTGGCGCTTTCATACAATGTCCCAACTATCGTATTAACTGGTAACTTCGATGAGTTTACCCGCTCGCAACTCCTTGATCAGGGCGTATTGGACTACATTACCAAAGAGTCTCGCTATTCTTACCTGCAAGTGTCTAAGTTAGTAGACCGTCTAAGAAAGAACCTGACTACGAAAGTGCTTGTTGTTGAAGACTCTATCACCAGCCGTAATCATATCTGTTCTTTGCTTCGCAAATTTAAGTTTCAAGTACACGAGGCAAACGACGGTTTAGAGGCCCTCGCCGAGCTCAATAACCACCGCGATATTAAAATGGTGATTGCTGACCATCGAATGCCGAATATGGATGGGTATGAACTGATTAAGGCTATTCGCCATGAAAAGCGCATGCAGGACTTAGTCTTTATTGGACTTTCTGCCACCGGCGATAGCGTCCTTACCTCCAAGTTTATAAAAAGTGGAGCGAACGACTTCCTTTCAAAACCCTTCTATCATGAAGAATTCTATTGTCGCATTATGCAAAACCTTGAATCACAGGAAATGATTCAAACTATTCGCGACTCGGCCAATTTAGATCCGCTTACCCGAGTCTATAATCGCCGTTTCCTTTATGAAAAAGCTGAGGAGTTATTTGCAAGTAATGACGCCAAGGCAAACGTCATCGTCTCCATGATAGATGCCGACAACTTTAAAGGTGTTAATGACACCTATGGCCACAAAACCGGCGACATGCTGCTGCAGGAATTCGCTGCACTTCTAAAAGACCATTTTCCTGACGACCTCATTGTTCGCTATGGAGGTGAAGAATTCACTGTAGTGTCGGTAAGACCACCAAAAGTTTACCTTTCCGCTCTCGCTACATTTATGGATGCAGTACGACAGACCGAGTTTACTTGTCATAAATTCAATGTCACATGCAGTATTGGCGTGTGTACCGAAGAACACGAGTCCTTAGAGTCTCAGCTTGAAGTTGCAGACGCCCGTTTGTACAAAGCGAAAAATGCGGGTAAAGACCAAATTATACTTCGAGACGCCGTCGCTGAAGCGGCTCATGCCTGATATCTCTGTGTTATTATTGCAGCCAATTTGGTATCAGGTAGCAAATAAACATCAGCAAGAAAAAATATCCTATTAACAAGGTGACAATAGACTTGTCGATTATAAAACGCCCCTTCTCTCCATTTGCGACGGTGCCCGTACTCATTTCGTTGTTAGGCGCAAGTAAAGAGAGAATAATCGCCGGTATCACTGTGCCTAGAAACCCCGTTACATTCCACCAAAACCAAAATACATCCTCGACAAAAAATGCGAATGTTAAATTAGTAAAAACACCGCACAAGAGCGCAATATTGACATGATTGGCATTAACTTTTCTCGTCAATATTCCGAGTAAAAACACAGCCAGTACTGGACCAAAAAAGACTGATCCTACCTTATTCACTGCCTCAATTACCGTCGGCGCTATGTTACCAGCATTGAGGGAGAGCAGTAAGATAATCGCGCCCCATATCAGCCCTGCGAACTTTGCAGATCTGAGATAGCCTCGAGGCTTTGCTCGCCGTCGAGTAAGTTTAAAATAGTCTTCAAGTGAGACAGCGGCAAGAGAATTAATAGCCGAGCTTAGCGAAGACATAGCGGCAGCAAGAATAGCCACTACAAGTAAACCAATTAGCCCATTAGGTAAATAGTTAAGAATGAAAATCGGCATAAGCCAGTCTGGGTTGTCTTTGGGAATTTTAGATAGCAAATTGGCATCGTTAAATGCTAACGTTCCAACTACTAATCCTGCTAAACAATACAGTAAAGTGATTGGAAACCTAAAAATGCCATTGGCTAGCATCATCTTTTTTAGGTCGCTTTCAGATTTAGCTGACAACGCCCGCTGCGCCTCAGATTGATCACAACCGTAGTAGGAGGCATAAAGGATCACGCCTCCCAGCACCATGGGAAAAAAGCCAAAACCATCGCCATCAAAGCCCATAGATGAAAAGTTTATGGTGGAAACACGTTCACTGGGAAGTAACTGCATAAAGGCGTCCCATCCACCTAAAGCATCAAGCCCAAAAGCAATACAGATTGCAGTACCTATAACAATAACGACCATCTGCACAGCGTCACCATAAACAACGGCTTTCATGCCACCTTGTAATGAGTACAAAACGGTAATGACACCAATAAGCATGATTGCCTGCGTTGTTGAAATCTGCATGGTTCCCCGTAAGATAATCGACAATGCATACACCATTATTCCCGTAGCAAACGCTCGGCTAAACTGAAATACCAAACTGATGAATATCCGTGTTGAGGTGGAAAAACGCCGCTCAAGATAATCATATATGCTTACTACGCCACTTCGGTACAACGTGGGTAAAACAGTAGTAATGAGTAGAAGCATAGCTAGCGGAACCGCCAGTTCATAGGAAAGCCAAATTAAGCCTCCTCCCTCGCGAAACCCGACAAAAGCCGGAGCAGAGATAAAACTCACGGCTGACAGTTGTGTTGCCATAATTGAAAGGAGCAACGGTTTCCACCCCAAGCTCCTTCCTGCTAAAAAATAGTCTCTTTTTGACTGCTGACCACGCAAACTGAAGCCGATGATGAGTAGGGTAATGAGGTAGATCGCAATAACGCAGTAATCAAAAATATCCATATAAACGCAATTTTGTGCAATTTACCCCCTACCTTTACACAATTGCGCGCTTTTTGCACAAAGAATACCATTAATCCTCATTGATAATTGCCTCGCTGAGTGGGTGACTATGTGTGCGGACTGATATAAACAATGAACTTTACATCCAAGACCTTCTGGTTGACTCCACTTCGAATAACACACGATCAGCCAGTTGGTAAACATACTCTTCTGGTAAAAACGGCACGGTCACCGCACCTGAAGCCAATACAAATTTTATAGTGGCCAGCTTTTTACGCTTCATGAAAACACTTTGTTTAATAATAACTTGTTGCGCTTTATAGGGCTCAAAACACTGATAGTCCACACCTATTCTACCTCGTCTTATGTACACGTACTTAGTATCGAAGGCGATCCCCCAGCGCCACCATCTGAGCGTCAGAAGAAGCGCTACCAGAATAAACATCGTGGCTGCGCCAATCATAATGTCTACATGAGCAGTGACAGCGCCTACAATAAATACCCCAAGAAGCGGAGCCGTCCAGGCGATGAGCAGCCAAAACCGAATAAAGCGCTTGCTGATGGTTTGGTAGTGCTGAGTGCGTAAATCACATCCCGGCATCACTTCCTGGCTAAGCGCAAAGGCTTCATATTCGGTTACTGATGGCACAATGAGTTTATTTGGTGACATCAACTCTTGTATTTGCTGCCCTGCGGTTGAGTTCTGCTCAAAATACACATTTACCCGCTTTAGTAATTTATCCAGCCAGTCTTGTTTTGCCGTGATCATTTGAATGCGTGATGCACGCATGCTCACTTCCAGCTTATTGAGCAAACCGCTGCGCCGTATATAGCGGTCTCCCGCTCGTGATAACGTATAACCGTAGAACGTGAAAAGCGCACCGCCCACACTAAGCAATGCCACCAGCGCCATGATCATCATTAAAATTACAAACGCGTAGAGTCCAAACTGCCACCATGCTACCGTTTGCTCGCCTACGATTTGATTAAGCTGCAAGCCCTTATCTGCTAACCATTTCGACACTATACCGAAGACATCGTCGTAGAAAGGCGCAGCGACACCTAAGATGATCCACACGCGATTGTTGGTGATACCGTGAATAATAATATCTTTCACCGAGCGACGATTTAACACCTCTTCATTTGCATGTGTGTAATCTGGCGCTCTAACGCCCGTATCCCGTAAGGGTAAAGACGAACCCGGCCCGTTAGATAGGTTAACACCATTGGGCTCTTCCAATTCATCCTCGTCATACTGCGCTTTTTCGTACAACACTTGCTTCTTCAAGGCTTCAGCATAGGCTTCTGGTACCGCTACTATTTTGGCCTCTTCTTTCCCGCTTCCTGCTGTATCAAGCACCACGAGCGCGTAGCCGAAGGGCCGATAGTAAAATGGTCTTTCTATCTTAACGTTTTGAATACGCCACAACGGCAGGTTGGTATAGCGGCGCTGAAACACACCATGATGAATCTCGACGTGTTGATTGTGCACGCGAAACTTGTACATTAAATAACTGATTACGCCGCTGCTACTTGTAGACAAAATCAAGAC
Organism: Alteromonas sp. KUL106; assembly: GCF_009811415.1. GTDB lineage: Bacteria > Pseudomonadota > Gammaproteobacteria > Enterobacterales > Alteromonadaceae > Alteromonas. The sequence goes on from NZ_BLIG01000004.1 coordinate 9,805, forward strand.
AGCAACGCCAATTAGCACTTCTAAGGAAAACAAGTTATCCCAAATGTTGAACGAAATGGCCACGGCCGGGATGGCATAGACAAGACCTTGCGCCGCATTGGTAATATTGCGAATGGTAAAGTACAAAATTGAAATAAGTGAGAGACGCTGCCAATCACCGCCTGTTTCCACGTTAAGCTTTGGCTCAGCCAGGCCCGCTTCTGAACCTTGAGACTGGATCGAAGCATCGTCTTTTAGCCCGTGCGACTCGCCAGAATGAGACGCTAGATTTGAAGATGTTTCAGGCGCAGTCACTAGCGGGCACCTATATCTTTGTGAGCGAGAATGAACTCTCGCAGCTGCTCCGCTCTCTCTAGGCTTAACCCAGGGATTTCAAAGGTATGCATTTCGCCTCCTGCAGAAAAGACCTGAAGTGATGCAAGACCTGCCCACCTGTCTAAAGGACCGCGATTCACTTCAACGTGCTGAACCCGCAAGATAGGCTGACAAGAAAGCTTCCTAAAAATTAACCCAGATTGTTTGCTAATGTCTTGCTCTCGAATTGCGTAGAATATGCGTACATCAGCAAAAAAGTGGTACAGAGCCCACACTCCGCCGATAGCGACGACACCTGCGACCACATAAGGGTAAGCAAGAACCAAGTTCTCCGGTAACGACCAGAAACGTTGGAACCTCAGTCCTGTCGCTATACCTGTTAATACCAACGCTACCATCCCTATTGAAAAGACATTCAGCGCGCGATACTTCTTGGATATAGGCAGTAAGGTTAATGTTTTAAGTACAGGTATCTCATCAATGCTAAGCTGATTATTCGAAAAAACCGTCTCTTGTTGTGAGGAAGTTGTCATAATAATCATTCCTTTTACCACTGAATTAGTCAGCGCAGTGGGATGCATTATCAATAATAAAGCTGACTTTACATAACAAAAAAGAGGGCAAGCCCTCTTTTTACGTCAATTAATTGAAGGCGCGTCGCGCAGCTTAATCGTCAACTTGCTGTTCGTTCAGCCAATCGTGCAATGCTTTCATGTCGTGCTGTACAGCCATTTGCAGCTCTTCTACCCAATCATGCACATTTTCCCACCAAGTAGGATGATCGCCTTGTTGAATTTGATTCGCTATACGCTGTACACGGGCCAAACCAACAGAGCCTGCGGCTCCTTTGATCTTGTGTGCCTGCGAGCACACTTCCGACTTTTCGTCCGCACTTAAGCTTAACTGCAGTATTTCCATGTATTCCGGCATTTTTTCTTGGAATACTTTAACGCTAGCGCGCACCATCTCATCCCCTATGGTATCCACTAACATTTGCAACAAGTCCATATCTAAAATGTTACTTAATGTTTTATTGGGCTCAGGACGCTCTACTTCACCGTCAATTTCTAACGGTGCAGGAGGTGCATGGAACAGCTCGTTGAAGACCTCAATAACCCGAGATTTTTTAATCGGCTTGGCAATGACGTCATCCATACCGTTTTCAAGATACTCGTCGCGTTTCTTGATGACATTCGCAGTGAGCGCAACAATAGGCGTCTGCATAACTAAATCTTCTTCGATTAACGTACTTGCTACGTCAAACCCTGTCATGTCAGGAAGCTGTATATCCAACAGTATCAAATCGTATTGCGTGGCTCGTGCTTTATCTATAGCCTCTTGCCCGGTCATGGCAACGTCAACTTTCTGGCCAAGCTTTTCGAGTAAAGCTTTTGCCACCATGACATTGAGTTCAATATCCTCTACCAACAAGATATTGAGACCGGTCACTTCAAGTTGGGCTACTTTCATCGGGCTGTTAGAAATTTGCACCGGTAGCACAATTTCAAAACGCGTCCCTTTACCCACTTGGCTAGAAACGTGGATTTCCCCCTTCATCAAGTCAACCATTTGCTTGCAAATCGCAAGACCAATTCCTGTTCCGGTAGCAGACTGATGGTCAGGATGGTCAACCTGGTAGTACATCGCAAAAATTTTGTCGATTTCGCTTTCTGGAATACCTACCCCTGTGTCTTCTATAACGAAGGTAACGTAAGCCTTATCTCCATCGGGCTTTGTTGCAGAAACAGATAAGCTCACATGGCCTTTTTGCGTAAACTTCACGGCGTTAAACAAGATGTTCCACAAGATCTGTCGAAGGCGTGTTCCGTCTATTTCAACAAGACGTGGCAGCGGTTCGTTAATCTTTGTTTTGAAATTAAGCTGCTTATCTCCTGCTAGCAGGCGAATAATACTGCTCAGTTCTTCGGTAAAGTCCTTAAGTGAAATGGTCTTGAGGCTTAACTCAAGCTTATCTCTGTCCAGCTTATCCAGATCGATAATATCGTTAAAAATATTGCCCAGTGTAATCGCGCTGGCGTAAATAGTACTGACCCAGCTAAATTGCTCATCACTTAGCTCGGTATCGCGCAACATGCGGCTCAAGCCAACAATACCGTTTAATGGAGTGCGAAGCTCATGACTGATAGTGGCAATAAAGCGGGTTTTATCCGTACTGGCCTTCGCAGCGGCATTTTCAGCTTGTTTACGCTCGGTCATATCTCGACCAAAAGATAATAAGCCCAAGCGGTTGCCTTCTTTGTCGAAGAATGGCACGCGCTTCATTTCAAAGTAGCGTCTGCGACCGTCAGCAAAGCGAAGCCACAATTCTTCTGTAATGCTTGCGTTGGTCTCTAATACTTCATGGTCGCTGGCAACAATTTGACGAGCAAGCTCTTCTTCATAAACATCTTTAGGGGTTAGCCCCAACAGTTCTTGTTCTGTTTTCCCCGTCATAAGTTCGGCGATGCGATTGCAACCGGCAAAGCGTCCTTCTTCATTACGGTAATAAATGAGATCTGGGGAGGCGTCGATAATTGAACGAAGCAGTGTAGAAAGACGGCGCGCTTGTGCTTCTTGTTCTGATTTATCTTGAATTTCTTTCTCTAAATCTTTAAACAGAGCTTCTCGCTCTTCTTGTGCTTGCTTTCGCTGCTCTATCTCATGATTTAGCTGTCTGATATTGCTCTGAAGCTCTCGGTTCAGAAACACATCCTCTTCTCGCAAACTTTCTAGCTGACTCACCACTTCTTTTAAGTTAGTTCGTGAGTTTTCTAGCTGCTTAATTAACTCACTAAAGAAATACAACACCCAAGGCGCTGAAAGCATAGTGAGGACAACTGCGCTAATAAAATCATCAGGCTGGACCTGACTCCCCATGCTCACTCGAATGACATAGGAGCCGCCAAGAGTGAAAACAAGTGAAAGAACAACAAATAAAATGCTGAGCTTTAGTGTGCCAAAACGCTGCACAAATTGAGCAAAACGAATTGCCCAAGAGTCGTTGGGTGAATCTGAATGCATGTACGTCTAATTGAAGCTTACTTTGCCATTATCCTATCAGGCTTTCACCACTTCGGGAATGTGTTATACCAGTCCGCGTAGATAATTACCCACTTAGCGAGATTTAAAATCTTCGTCATCACGGCATATTACCGCAGGTAGAGTGACTCTATTTCAAGGTGACATGGCTTACCGTTTTAACGGTAACCTTACGGAAATCTCATTAATGTAGTGCGTATTAACCCACCCTGTTTTTGTAAAGGAAACTTTTGCCCATTCACCCCGCTTCTCCAACACATTTAATACTTCCCCCTTGTACAAGGCAGGTTCGACCAAGGGAGATAAAATGCTAGGCCCTGTTCGCACATTCAATGAATTAGCGCTGACATTAGCGACGTGACGCTTTTGACTAGACGTGACATCTATAACTTTATCGCGTATTTGTGTGTGCAACCCGCGTTCACTGCTTTTATCAGAGTGTGATTCTTTTTTTTCAGTACTTTGCGCCAACGACTTTCTGAGCTCCTCCATTGGAAATGCCGGACCAGGGTCAACTTTTCGCGAAGGGGCTATTTCGTCATGACCTACCACAGTAGAAATTGGATAATGCTCACACAGTAAGCGACAGAGACTCATCGTTGCCGCAATCTGAATATCGGTATATTTGTGCCAATAGCCCTTAAAGGATTGATGAGGGTGTCGTGCAGCGATAACTTCGCTTTCATCGTAGGTGCTGCCAAACCAACTTTCGAAAAGTCCATCCTCTTTAGCCTTTAATTGACCAGCATTATCCAATTCAATGCCTATCGAATAACGATTTAAACCACGTCTACCGGCGTAAACGCTCTCGCCAGCGTGCCACGCTATTCGATTTGTAGGCAACATTTGCACAATATCGCCGCTTCGGCCAATTGCGAAATGAGCTGAAACACCGCTATCAGCATTAGTGAGAACGTCGACCGACGAGTGCAAACTGCTCCCGGCAGTGAAATGAATGACGATGGTATCAGGGCCATTGGCGCTAAACAGGCCAGATGTATTTGGAGACGCCTTGAAGCTCACATTCTCGCCAATGAGATAATGATCTCTAAGCTTGAATGAAAATTGAGGTAGTGTTAGTTGGGTCATTGTTCAACATTCCGTTATTGATAATATTCGGCGCTGTGCAGACAAACTTTCCTTCTTTGCCCATCACTTAAGCGACAAATGCTGGCTAGTTAAGCGTGTAATGCCGACCAATCTTTCACTGCGGTACGCGGTGTCCCACCCCTCACAAGCTCACTTTTTAACCAACATAGCAAAGTCCTTATGTTTTCGGAACCAAAAGTTTACAATTTAATAAAAATACAGCCCAAACCGGCATTGACAACATAAAATAACAACTAAAAAGCATATTTATTCACCTCTCATTTGTTAATGAAAATTATTATCGTTTATTTGAGGGGAGGTATTTGATTTTCCAGCCTTATAACATTTTTGTTACAAACCTAAATAACAAATTATAAGTTATTGAAATTAAAAAATTTAATTATATTTATACTAAAAGCTAACGGGCCGAGCAATTTTAGCGTTTGATTTTAGTTTTCAATGTGGGTATTTTGTACGGCCCGCTACGCAATAATGCATAAAAATGCGGAAACGACTGGTAATCCTCTAATAATAAATAACGACTAGAAAGGCGCATACTGTCAGCAATAATGCTAGCAGGTTCAAAAGACGTCTAATAATGTTGTGATACGCAATCCTAGGCGCATCTACACGCAACGCATACCTTGCCCAGTCAAAAGGTTGAAGGAGTTAAGAGATGAGTTTATATAATCCCAATGATTCCCGGGACAACTGTGGGTTTGGCTTAATCGCTCACACTCATGGGGAAGCCAGTCACGAATTGGTAACAACTGCTATTCACGGTCTTGACCGTATGCAGCATCGTGGCGGTATTGCCGCCGACGGGAAAACCGGTGACGGCTGTGGTTTATTACTACAGAAACCGGATGCGTTCTTCCATGCAATCGCCGAAGAAAATGGCTGGAAACTCAGCAAAAAATACGGCGTGGGCATGATTTTCTTGAGTCAGGACCCAGTGCTTGCGCAGGCCGCGCGCGAAGTACTTAATGAAGAACTTGAAAAAGAGACACTCTCAGTAGTGGGTTGGCGCGAAGTGCCTGTCGACCGCTCAGTGCTGGGTGAACTCGCGCTTACGGGCGTTCCACAAATTGAACAAGTGTTTGTGAATGCGCCTGCGGGCTGGAGAAAACGCGACCTAGAACGTCGCTTGTACATGATCCGTCGTCGCGCTGAAAAGCGCCTTGAGAAAGATCCAGATTTTTACGTGGCATGTTTGTCAGGCCTTGTGACTATATATAAAGGCTTGGTAATGCCGAAAGACTTACCTGCTTTTTATCACGATCTTGCCGATGAGCGTATGCAAAGCGCAATTTGCGTTTTCCACCAACGTTTCTCAACAAATACGTTGCCGCGCTGGCCGCTTGCCCAACCCTTCCGTTTCCTTGCGCACAATGGCGAAATAAATACCATTAAAGGTAACCGCGACTGGGCGATGGCACGTGCTGCTAAATTTTCAACGCCGCTTATTCCTGACTTGAAAGACGCTGCGCCTTTTGTTAACACCGAAGGTTCAGATTCATCGTCACTGGATAACATGCTAGAGCTCTTCTTAGCAGGTGGTATGGATTTATTCCGCGCCATGCGTTTGCTTGTTCCGCCAGCGTATCAAAACAACAAAACTATGGACGACGACCTTCGTGCATTCTACGAGTTTAACTCAATGCACATGGAACCTTGGGACGGCCCAGCCGGTATCGTTTTAACCAACGGTCGCCACGTGGCCTGTAACCTAGATAGAAATGGTTTACGTCCTGCTCGTTACGTTATTACTAAGAATGGTTTTATTACCCTTGCTTCTGAAGTGGGTATTTGGGATTACGAGCAAGCCGACGTTGTTGAAAAAGGCCGCGTAGGCCCGGGTGAAATGCTTGCTGTAGATACCTATACGGGCAAGATTTGGCGCTCTACGGAAATTGATGACGACCTTAAAACTCGCCATCCTTACAAAGAGTGGTTAGATAAACACATTCGTCGACTTACTCCCATTGAACAGCTTGATGCCTCATTAATTGGTAAGCGCGTGTTTGATGACGACGCCATGGCGGTGTATCACAAGCTGCACGCATACAGCTATGAAGAGATTCAACAGGTTGTAAAAGTACTCGCAAAAGACGGTCAAGAAGCCGTTGGTTCTATGGGTGATGATACGCCAATGGCGGTTATGTCATCACGTCAGCGTACTGTTTACGATTACTTCCGTCAGCAGTTTGCTCAGGTTACTAACCCGCCTATCGACCCATTACGTGAAAACCACGTTATGTCGTTGGCAACCTGTATTGGCCGTGAGCAAAACGTATTCAGCGAAACCTCGGGTTATGCTGACCGCGTATTGTTCGACTCGCCAATATTGATGTATACCGATCTCAAACAGCTGCGTGAATTTAACCCAGACAATTACTATTCAGAAGTTGTAGAGCTTCAATATGCGCCGCAAGAAGGCCTGAAAAAAGCCATTGAGCGTGTATGTAATGAAGTTGAAATGCTGGTTAAAAATAAACGTGCTGCGTTTGTTATTCTGTCTGACAGAAACATTAAGCAAAGCCGTTTAGTGATCCCTGCTGCGATGGCCGTTGGCGCGGTTCAGCGCCGCCTAGTTGAAAAATCATTGCGATGCGACGCTAACGTTGTTGTTGAAACAGCCAGCGCCCGTGACCCTCATCACTTCGCAGTGTTAATTGGTTTAGGCGCTACCGCGGTATATCCATTCCTTGCGTACGAAACTATCGAGCAGCTTTGCGAAAAAGGCGAGCTAGACATATCTCCTATGCAGGCCACATTGAACTACCGTAAAGGTATCAATAAAGGCTTGTATAAGATCATGTCGAAAATGGGTATCAGTACTGTTGCCAGTTATCGCAGTTCTAAGCTATTTGAGGCCGTGGGCATCAACAATGAAGTCATGAAGTTGTGCTTTAAAGGTGTAACTTCGCGTATTCAAGGCGCGGGCTTCGATGATTTCCATCAAGATCTGATAAACCTTAACCGCATTGCATGGCTTAAGCGCAAGTCTGTTGATCACGGCGGCTTGCTTAAGTATGTGCACGGTGGCGAATACCACGCATACAACCCAGATGTTGTAAGCACGCTACAAAAAGCAGTAGTGTCAGGTAAGTACGAAGATTACCAGCACTACGCAAAGCTAGTTAATGAGCGTGCGCCTGCGCACATTCGCGATTTGCTAGCCATTAATCCTAATTGCGATCCTATTGATATTAGCGAAGTAGAAGCGCCAGAGAGCTTATTCCCGCGCTTTGATACTGCTGCGATGTCAATTGGTGCACTGAGCCCAGAAGCGCACGAAGCGCTGGCGATTGCAATGAACCGCCTAGGCGGTCAGTCAAACTCTGGCGAAGGTGGCGAACACCCTTCACGCTTCGGTACAGAGAAGAACTCAAAAATTAAGCAGGTTGCATCAGGACGCTTTGGTGTTACGCCTCACTATTTGGTTAACGCTAACGTTATTCAAATTAAAGTGGCGCAAGGCGCAAAACCAGGTGAAGGCGGTCAGCTTCCTGGTGACAAAGTAAATAAATACATCGCACAGCTTCGTTTTTCTGTGCCGGGTGTAACCCTTATTTCACCACCTCCGCACCACGACATTTATTCGATTGAAGATTTAGCACAGCTAATTTTCGATTTGAAACAGGTGAATCCAACGGCGCTTATATCAGTAAAACTGGTATCTGAACCGGGTGTTGGCACTATTGCCACAGGTGTAGCAAAAGCCTATGCCGACCTTATCACCGTTTCAGGTTATGACGGCGGTACAGGTGCAAGCCCATTAACATCCGTTAAGTATGCAGGTAGTCCGTTCGAGCTTGGTTTGTCTGAAACGCAACAAGCGCTTATTGAGAACGGCTTGCGTCATAAAGTACGCGTTCAAACCGACGGTGGTCTGAAAACCGGACTCGATGTGGTTAAAGCCGGTATTTTAGGTGCGGAAAGCTTTGGTTTCGGTACAGGCCCGATGGTTGCCTTAGGCTGCAAATACTTACGTATTTGTCACTTAAACAACTGTGCGACCGGTGTTGCAACGCAGGATCAAAAACTGCGTGACGACCACTTTATCGGATTGCCTGACATGGTAATGAACTACTTCAAGTTCATTGCTCAGGAAGTGCGTGAAATTATGGCATCTATGGGTGTAGCAAAGTTCGACGACTTGGTTGGTCGTACAGAGCTACTTAAAGTTTTAGACGGCATAACCGCTAAGCAAAACCGTTTAGATTTGTCTCCGTTGCTAGCGCAGCCTAAAGCGGGTGAACACACGCGCCTGTTCTGTTCGCAGACCACAAACGCGCCTGTTGATAAAGGCGAGTTGAACGCGCAGATGCTTAAAGATGGGCAACAGGCGGTTGTTGACGGCAAATCGATTACGCTTAAATACCCTATCCGCAACACTGACCGTTCTGTGGGCGCGTTGCTTTCCGGTGAAATTGCCAAGCATCACGGTAACCATGACTTTGAAGATACACCAATTAAAGTCGAGCTAACCGGTACAGCGGGTCAGAGCTTCGGCGTTTGGAACGCTGGTGGTCTGCACATGCACCTTGAGGGTGATGCTAACGATTACGTTGGTAAAGGTATGACAGGCGGTAAACTTGTTATTTACCCACCTCGAAATATCTCGTTCGACGCACACGACAGCGCCATTATGGGTAATACGTGTCTGTACGGCGCAACAGGCGGCAAACTGTTTGCTGCTGGTCGTGCGGGTGAGCGCTTTGGTGTACGTAACTCCGGCGCTATTGCAGTGGTTGAAGGCATTGGCGATAACGGCTGTGAATACATGACAGGTGGTATCGTGGCCGTACTTGGACCGGTTGGCGTTAACTTTGGTGCCGGTATGACAGGTGGTTTTGCTTATCTTATGGATGATGGCGACGACTTGGATAACCGCGTTAATGCTGAACTAGTCGACGTAATGTCTATTGAAGACAAAGCCATTCTTGCTGAACACTTACGTGGCTTAATTAATCAACATTATGAAGAGACAGGCAGTGAGCATTCGTTGTCGCTACTGACTGATTTCGCCGCAACGTTGAAGCGCTTCAAGCTTATTAAGCCAAAAACCAGTGATGTGAAAAACTTGCTTGGTCACATCAGTCGTTCAAGTGCTGAATTACGCATTCAGGCTCAGTAGGAGGATTTAGTTTATGGCAAAGAACGTATATCAATTTGTCGATGTTGAACGTATCGATCCGCCGAAGAAGCCGATCGTTGTGCGTAAACACGAATTTGCGGAAATCTATCAACCGCTAACCCAATCTCAAACCGAAGGCCAAGCAGACCGCTGCTTGGACTGCGGTAACCCCTATTGCGAATGGAAGTGCCCTGTGCACAACTACATTCCTCAATGGTTGAGCTTGGCGAATGAAGGTCGAATTTTAGAAGCCGCAGAACTTTCACATAAAACCAATAGCTTACCAGAAGTGTGTGGTCGCGTTTGTCCTCAGGACAGACTGTGTGAAGGTGCATGTACATTAAATGACGACTTTGGCGCGGTCACCATCGGTAGTATTGAAAAGTACATTACTGATACGGCATTCAAAATGGGCTGGCGCCCAGATATGTCTGACGTAGTATGGACCGACAAAAAAGTGGCGATTGTAGGCGCAGGCCCTGCTGGACTAGCATGTGCAGACATTCTAGTACGTAACGGTGTTAAACCTGTTGTTTACGACAAGTACGAAGAAATTGGTGGCCTACTCACGTTTGGTATCCCTTCTTTCAAACTAGAGAAAGACGTGATCAAACTGCGCCGCCAGATCTTTACTGAAATGGGGGTTGAATTTGTACTTAACACTGAAATCGGTAAAGACATCCAGTTCCAAGACTTGCTTGATAAGTATGATGCTGTTTTCCTAGGAATGGGTACGTACAAGTCGATGCAAGGCGGTTTTGACAACGAACATGTTGATGGTGTTTACGAGGCGCTGCCGTTCCTCATCGCTAACACGAACCGCGTAATGGGCCTTGAAAAAGACCCTGCTGATTTCATTGATATGAAAGGCAAACGGGTTGTTGTGCTCGGTGGTGGTGATACGACAATGGACTGCGTACGGACATCTATTCGTCAAGGCGCAGCACAAGTAACCTGTGCATATCGTCGTGACGAAGAAAGCATGCCGGGCTCGCGTCGCGAAGTTGTGAACGCAAAAGAGGAAGGGGTTGAATTTAAGTTCAATCTTCAGCCGCTTGACATCGCAGTAGATGAAAACGGTAAAGCCTGTGGCGTTAAGCTGGTTAAAACCGAAATGGGGCCACCGGATGCTAATGGACGCCGTCGCCCTGTTGAAGTGGAAGGTTCAGAGCACGTACTTGAAGCAGACGCGGTTATTATCGCTTTTGGCTTCCAGCCTAGCCCTGCACCATGGTTTGGTGACTTCGGCATTATGCTTGATGAAAAAGGACGCGTACGCGCCCCTTCAGCGGGTAAATTTGCCTTCCAAACGTCCCATCCTCAAGTATTTGCCGGTGGCGATATGGTACGCGGCAGTGACTTGGTTGTTACCGCTATCGACGAAGGCCGCAAAGCTGCCGAAGGCATCATGGATTATATTGGCGTTTAAGTCGCGCTAAAATGCCCACTAAAGAAAAGCTCGGTAGTTCTACTATCGAGCTTTTTTGTTTTAAACATAAAGAGATACGCTTTAAGATAACAAAAAACATCGACTGAAGAGGCAATATCATGAGCATGCGTTCGCTACTCATTTACGGATTCGTTTTACTTTCTTTTTCTTACTCTTCAAAAGCAAGCGACAATAAACCGCTTACTGATACGGCAGCAGCGGTGGTTTTCAATGACTATTTAACGTATCTCACGTTACCCAATGTCGCCACGCAGTCAGCCTCAGATATTCAAAAGGTCGCAGAGTGGACGGCTGAGAAATACGGTGAATATGGCATAAAAACACAGCTTCTCGATAATGAGGGTATGCCTATGGTCTATGCTGAATACGCGTTTGCGGGTAAGGATGCACCCACTATTCTCTTTTATGCGCATATGGATGGCCAACCGGTTAATGCAGAACTTTGGGACCAGAAAAGCCCATGGCAGCCAGTACTCAAAGTAGAAGAAGATGGTAAGTGGGTGGAAAAGCCTCTGTCGCTGTTAAAAAATCAGTATGACCCCAATTGGCGCATATTCGCGCGCTCTGCGTCTGATGATAAAGCGCCCATTATGATGCTGCTCTCAGCGCTTCACACACTATCGGTAAATCAAATTACTCCTTCAATTAATGTAAAGGTGCTTTTAGATTCAAATGAAGAAGGAGGCTCTCCTTCACTCGCTGAGGTTATTGAAAAGAATAAAGACCTTCTTTCTACCGATGCAGTAGTAATGTTAGACGGGCCAATGCATCCTTCTAATGCTCCTACCGTAGTTTTTGGACATCGTGGGGCTACTCTTGTCAAACTGACGGTTTATGGGCCTATATCAGACAGTCACAGCGGCCACTTCGGTAACTTCATTCAAAACCCTGCTTTTATGCTTTCATCTCTTTTAGCAAGTATGAAGAATGATAAGGGCCAAGTCACCATACCTCGGTACTATGGTGACGCACCGTTATCAGCAGCCGAGACACAAGTACTTCACACGATTCCCCTCGACGAAGATGCACTTCTCACTCGCCTTGGCGTTGCTAAACCGGAATCAGTTGGTGACAATTACTATGAAGCTATTAGCCTCCCTTCTCTGAACATTAATGGATTAAGCGCGGCAAGTACAAAAGCGGTTAGAACCATTATTCCTGCTGAAGCCACCGCCTCTTTGGATATACGAACAACAAAAGAGGCGCATTCGTCTCGACAGATTGACCTTCTAAGAAACTTCATAAAATCGAAGGGGTACCATATTGTTGATGAAGTGCCTTCACCAGAATTACGGTTAAAACACGATAAACTTATTCGAATCCAGACAACGAAAGGGACCGCGGCCTTGCAAACGCAGCTTGATGCACCGGTTGGTCTATGGGCAAAAGAGGCACTCGAATCGGCCAGGGGTGAAAATGCGATACTTATCCCGCTAATGGGCGGAACAGTGCCTACGGCTCCCCTTGTAACAAGCTTAAAGAAACCTGTGATCCTCATTCCATTAGTCAATGCTGATAATAACCAGCACGCACCCAATGAAAACCTGCGGATTGGCAACTTTTACAGCGGCACACAGATTTTGTATCACTTGTTGACCACGCCTTACCCACAATGAATATACGTAGTAAAAACTCAGGCTTTATACGAAAAACGTTGATGGCATACGTTAATAGACCAAGGTTTAGTTGATGTACGAAGACAACGGTTCTAGTATTCGTAAGTCAAATAAAAAACGGAATTGATCACGAGCCTATTTATGAAGAACTTATACGTCAAAAGACGCGCCATGTATCTGACCCTATTATTAGGCACAAGTGGCTTATCTTATGCTGATACCGTTTCAGTTGAGGCTGCTTCAAATGGCAAGCTCACTGATAAACCCAGCATCGTATCTTGTCCTTCAGAGTTTCAGCAGGTGAAAATTTCTCACGATGCTCGTCAATGCCAAGCATTTGACGAACCTTTGACTGCGGTCATGGTGTATCATTCACCTGCTGCTCCTGAGGCTATGGTCGAGCTTTATCAAACAGCACATCCCGTGTTAAAAGCCCACTCTCCAATAAATGGTCGTACGCTACTTTCCTCTAAAGACAAAGCCATCAGAGTGATCGTGAGCCCTGATAAGACAGGTTCTCAAGTCGATATTTTGGTCACATCCAACGATAAATAACCCCTACTCGTAAAACGTACTCATGTTGGCATCTAGCTTGCAAAATCATTAATAACAACACTGTGACAACACCTGGCGTCATTTTTCTGACACCAGCGATGCTAGAAATAGCGAACTAGTTTTCTCTGCATATCTGCATAAACTAAACCGCTAAAGATAGCTCAACAGTCATGGACTCTTATTTTTGATATTTGCGAGGGTTACGATGGAATTGGCGATTATTCTAATGATGTTACTTATTGTCGTTGCGCTAGGTGCCATAAAATTGTCAGATGGCGGCGTCGCTTTTCCTTTTAGACGGAAGCCACAGTTATTTACACCTGTGGAGCATACTTTCTTGAATCTGATTGAGCAGGCGGTGGGAAAAGAATTTAGAATTGTGTGCCGCGTGCGTCTCAACGACCTAATTGCTATTCGCCAATCAGCCAACAAAAAAACGGCAAGTCAAGCTTTGAGCAGAGCATCTGCCCGTCAGCTCGATTTCGTTCTAGTAAATAAACACGACATGAGCCCGGTCATGGCTATCGATCTTGTCCACAGCCAGGGTAAAGAAGGGTATAAAACCCAAAAGGATTGGTTTGTCACAGGGGCGCTAGACGCAGCGGGACTTCCCCACGCTAGAATTAAAGTGAAATCAGGCTATACCGTTGACGATATTCGCGAATGTTTGGAAAGCAAGCTCATCCCATATCGTCGTCTACAGCAGAAAATGGCCCAATTACCAACGCACAACCCTGAACCGACGAAGCGTCCAACTCGCCCGATTCGTTCAAGCCGACCAGCTGCCGCATAGTCTTACGCGTTTTACTTCCCCTTGCCTTTGTTACACTGCTATTTTCTTACTCTCAAATAGCGGTAACAGAGGCATTTTTCTATCAGTTTTTATTATTTCCTTATACAATTAGCCCGTTAAATTCCCTCAACACCGTCGGTATAGTTATGAAAAAAATTGGTATTTTAGGTGCAATGGACGAAGAAGTTGCGCTTCTCAAAGCGTCACTTTGCGATGTAAACGAAACCCAGTGGAATCACCTTACATTTTATGAAGGCACACTTAACGGTATGGACGTGGTGTTGGTGAAATGTGGTATTGGTAAAGTTGCAGCCGCCCTTGCTACCACTGTGCTTATTGAACAGTATGCACCTGATGCAGTAGTCAATACCGGATCAGCAGGTGGTTTTGATCAGTCACTCAATATTGGCGATTTGGTTATTGCGAGCCATGTCATCCATCATGATGCAGACCTTACTCACTTTGGTTATAAGCTAGGCCAGTGTGCGGGTATGCCTGAAGATTTTCGTTGTGATACCACGCTAATTGAAGCGGCCCACGCTGCGGCGGCGACAATCACGTCACTTCAATCAACAACCGGCCTTATTTGCACTGGCGATGCATTTATTGGCAGCGATGAAGCTGTCGCAGAACTACGTGAAAAGTTCCCAGATATGAAAGCGGTTGAAATGGAAGGCGCCGCCATTGGCCAAACCTGCCACATGCTCAGCACACCATTTCTTGTCATTCGCTCACTATCTGATATTGCAGGGAAGACGTCCTCTGTCAGCTTTAAAGAGTATCTAGACACTGCGGCCAAGAACTCAGCACAGCTTGTTATGGCGATGATCAAAGACCTCGCAAAGTAAGATGACAAAGATACTTAGCGACCCGCAGTATCAGTCGCTATTGGTACTTTGGTTGGCCATTGCTGTCGACGTATTATGGCGCTGGCCCCAAAGTACTCATCCACTCACACTCATGCGCTACCTTGTTCAACAGATGGGGCGTAAAGTCGTTCCGTCTCGTGACTATGGGCCAAGTCAGCACTACATTTCAGGTTCACTTGCCGCACTGGTCCTGCTTGCCCCGCTCGTTATCTGTATTGCCATTTTGGTCTATATGGCGCAGTACCCTATTTTCTTTGAAGCCCTCATTCTTATTGCACTGCTAGATTTTGGCTATCAGCGTCAGCAATACAAAAAAGTGCTAGCAAGTGTGGGGAGAAATAAAAAGTCCCTTGCAAGAGAGATGGTGAAAACAATGACGGCAAGGCAATGTGATTCACTGTCAGATATTGGCATTGCCAAAGCCGCTATAGAATCGCTGTGGCTGAAGTTTTTGTATTTATATTGCGGGGTTATTTTCTATTACGTGGTTACAGGCCCTATAGGTGCGCTTATTTATCGTTTACTGTTACTTACGTCGTGGCAATGGCATTACCGCACGCCACGTATGGTTTATTTTGCACGGCCTGTGAGAAAGCTCGTTTATATTCTGACTTTTCCACCTGCATTGCTTGGAGGATTGATAACCCTTCTTATCAGTCACCCTATTAAGGGCTTTACTGCCATAAAACGTTCTCCATTGAAGGATAAAACATCACTATTGCTCGCGCTATTGGGCGGCGTGCTCGACATAAAGCTTGGCGGGCCCGCTATCTACGCGAACAAAAAGTATCGCTATCCCCGGGTTGGGGGCGAACATAATGTAAAATACTCAAACATGATTGCAGCCAAATCTACAATTTCTTACGCAATGGTAGCCATAGCATCCTTAGCATCGCTCGCCTTGTTGATGGCAGCTCCTGTTTAGTTTCCGACCATGAATGGACGATAAAAATTAATGTTTAGGAATAAATCGCGTTTTTACGTTATTTCCCTGTTGTTGTTAGCATCGCTGGTCAGTGCGGGCTTACATGCCGAGAAAGCAATCACTGCCAAGGGTGATGAGACAAAACTAATATCTATCTCTTCTTTGAAAATTGTTAGCTTAGCCCCTCATTTAACTGAATGGGCCTTTAGTTTAGGGCTCGGTGACAACCTGGTGGGCGTAAGCGATTACAGTGACTTTCCAGAGAAAGCTAAAACGATACGTCGCGTCGCTGATTTTCAGGGAGCCGATATCGCTGCAATTGTTGCCCTTGAGCCAGATTTGGTCCTTGCTTGGGATGGAGGTAACAAACCGCAAGATATTCAAAAACTTACCTCTATGGGAATTGCCGTTTTTACAAGTAAAGTCGAAGAAGTGGAAGATATCGCGCGAGAATTAAACAAACTTGGCAAACTGACTGGAACAAGTGAACGCGCCACCGCGTTAACGGGTTGGTTTATTGAAGAGCTCAACGACCTTAAAACAACATACGCCAGTGCCCAACCTACACAAGTATTCTACTATTCGTGGACATCGCCGCTTATGTCTATTGGCCCCAACGCATGGCCAAATAAATTGCTAAATGTATGCGGCGCGCAAACGGTTTTTCACGATAGTCCTGTCGACTATCCACAAGTATCTTTGAAAGATGTCTTAATGCGACAACCTCAAGCACTGGTTGCCGCATCAAAAAATACGCATCAAGACCTTGAAGTCTTTTGGGATACGCATAGACATTTCTTGGATGCGCCTTTGCTGGTTGTCAATCCTGACGTAACGAGTCGCTTTTCGCTGCGTTTACTTAATGAACTAAAATCGCTGTGCGAAGGTATAAACTAATACGCATAAGCGTTATACTTAAGTCTAAAATTGGAATGAAGGTGAGAGTTTCTCTAGCATGCGAATAGCGGTTGCAGGTTTTCTAGTGATTGTCAGTATTGCACTTTTTGTGTCGCTTCAGTGCACGGCAAAGGCGACCTCACAAGCCTCTGTAGCGGCGTCACCTTATCTCATTGAACGCGTCGCCAATAAAGATTGGCTGCTTATTGACGTGCGTTCTCCTCAAGAGTTTGCAGAAGGCCATATTCCAGGCGCGGTCAATATGCCTCACGAGAATATTAACGACTATCTTAGTGAGTTAGAAGGTCACAAAAATAAGCCAATCATTATTTATTGCCGCTCAGGCCGAAGAGCAAAGCTTGCTATGAAAGTGCTCGAAGACCTCGATTTTTCTGAAGTAATGCACTTGGAAGGTGATATGTTAGGCTGGAGTGCTGCAGGCATGACAGTCGATAGAATGTAGATTCATCGGGCCTAGAGTACCGAGTCAGCCAGGTTATTCAATGACTTTTTTATCACTGCTTCATGCTCTCTAAAGCGCTTGCCACCAACTACGCCACGCGCTGTGTCTAAATAATAGCGTGTGATACACTCACTGTATTCATCGATTGTATAAACCCTTATGAAAATAGATATCGCTACCCCAGCTATGTTGTTTCCAGCAATTTCATTGTTGCTATTGGCCTATACCAATCGCTTTTTAACGCTCGCAACGATAATTAGAAATTTTTCAAAAGAAGAGCGCGATGACAATACCCAAGCTCAAATTAAAAACCTGCGTTTGCGTATTCAACTTATAAAACGTATGCAAATAGCGGGCGTAGGCAGTTTCTTTCTTTGTGTTGTTTCGATGCTCGCCATTTATCTCACATACCAGCAAGTAGGTAATTGGGTCTTCGCGGCGAGCCTGGTTTCACTGCTTTACTCACTGTGGATGTCAGTAAGAGAAATACTCATCTCGGTCGAGGCGTTGGATGTTCATTTGGACGGAATAAAGCATACGCCAAGTAGAGAGAAATCATGAAGTCTCGCGACACGCACCAATCAGTAATGGCGCGATTTGATATTAACTACGCACCACTCGCGCCCGAACATTTTGCTGGTGTCATTGCACTTGGGAACAAGGTGCATGGCGACAATTACCTCACCAACGCGCTGCTATCCGATTATTATACAAAAAGCTTTGTAGACGATATCAACGCAAGCTGGATAGCGCTTAATCAAAATAGCGTGGTTGGCTTTCGACTGACGTTTGCTCACAAACAATGGCAAACCGATGAATGGTGTACCCCGTCATTATGGCCAGCAACAGCAGAGAATATATGCTACTTCAAGTGCAACACCGTTGACCCAGCTATGCAAGGTCAAGGCATTGGAAGTCATTTACTGCGTAAGTCGATTGACGCTGCAAAGTTACAAGGCGCTGATGCGGGGTTAGCGCACATCTGGCTGGCCAGTCCTGGCAATAGTGCATTTAAGTACTTCACGAAAAACGGGGGCCAACTAATTAAAAAGCACGCTAATAAGTGGCGCTATGCGTCTATTTACGAAGGCTATGATTGCCCTGTTTGCGCAGAATATTGCGAATGTGAAGGTGCTGAGATGCTTCTCGAATTTTAGGCCTTAATGACGGCTTTATAATATTTATAACTTATGGCATACGACCCTCTCATTTCTCACGGTGTTTCCCCCTCTCTTCCTACTGCAAAAAGCTATTGGCAAGCCACGCATAAACCTGTGATGCTGCCGCCATTAAGTAAAAAGATGAGTTCGGATTATGTCATTATTGGAGGGGGGTATACCGGGCTGTCTGCTGCTATAACGCTCGCTGAAGCTGGTCAACACGTCACACTGCTTGATGCAAATTCACTGGGTTTTGGCTGCGCTGGGCGCAACGGCGGCTTTATTCTCTCTGGAAGCGGACGCCTGTCCTTAAGCGCAATAGAAGATAAGTGGGGTCATGCCATCGCTAAGGGAATGCAGGGTGAATTCGAGGGGGCGGTCAATCTGCTAAAGCAGCGTATTACAGATTTTGCTATGCACGTTGACTTAGTGGAAGGCCCCTATCTAAAACTCGCTCACACCCCAAAGCAAGCCGACATGCTATGTGCCAGTGCAAAACACCTAGCGTCACGGTTCAACGTACCAAGCACCCCACTTAGTCAAAAAAATATCACCACGCGCTTCGGTATCAAAGGGGCTTACGGTGGCGTCGAGCTCAAAGGTGCATGCTTGAACCCATTAAAATTAGTCAGTGAATATGCAAGAATTGCCAAAGAACGTGGAGCAGCCCTATTCTACGACTCTCCTGCAGTTGATATTGAAAAACACAAAAAAGGCTATGTTGTCACGACCCCAAGCGGATCAGTTTCGGCCAAACATATGCTCATTGCCACTAATGCGTATACGCCTAAACGCTTTCATAAAAGTGTAGATAATAAGCAATTCCCTGTTCAGTCGAGCATTTTTGTCACCGCACCATTGAGTAACGAACAGCGCACAGCGTCGGGCCTAACGGCACCGATGAGCTTTATGGATACCCGAATGATGAAGTACTACTACCGAGTATTACCTGATGGTCGATTATTATTTGGCGGTCGTGGCGCCGTAACAGGTAAAGATTCTGATAATGCTTCACAGAAACAGCGATTATATCGCGCTATGGTGAAAAGTTTTCCAGCACTTAGCGGTATTGCTATGGATTATTTCTGGAGCGGTTGGGTAAGTGTATCGCTAGACAGCATGCCGCGCATTTTCGTCGACAATATGATGACTGGAAACAACGCCAGCCAGACTGGTTATGCTATGGGGTATTGCGGCTCCGGCGTTTCTTTCGCCGCGTTTGCCGGACATCGACTCGCTCAGCAAATGATGGGGAATGGTGACGTCGACCTCTCTCTTCCACTTTATCGTTCGCCACTGAAAACGTATCCGTTTGCGAAAGCAAGAAGGCTCGCATTGCGTGGCTTGTACCAGTGGGCAAAAGTCGCAGAGCGTTAGCCCCGTTTATCAATTAGGGCAAAGCGGATTGGTATTAAGCTGTTGCATGCTGACTATAATTTAAGCTACTTTATACTTCTACTCTTTGACGGAGCCATCTCATGTCATATATCGATGCCTTTGCTGTAGCTGTTCCCACTGAAAATAAAGCGTTGTACATTGAGCACGCCAAACTCGCCGGCGACATTTTTAAAGAGTATGGAGCGACTAAAATACTCGAAGCTTGGGGGGACGACGTGCCCGATGGCGAAGTCACGTCTTTTCCTCTCGCCGTCAAAGCTAAAGAAAATGAAACCGTGGTGTTCTCCATTGCATTTTGGCCTTCAAAAGAAGTACGCGATACGGCGTGGCAAAAAGTAATGGAAGATCCTAGGATGAATAACAGCGAAAACCCCATGCCGTTCGACGGTAAGCGTCTGATTTATGGGGGCTTCGTACCTATGCTGGAATTGTAAACCTCAAGCTAAAGGTTCTGCTATTTCATATCGTCTATTTTCGTCAGCGCTAATGGCAAATCGTCGGCTAGTTTTTTGTATCGACGGTAAACGATAAACACAATCACGCTGTTTACCAGTAACTGTGTCGACCACAGCATATAGGCGTTGTACATCAATACGTTGAAAACCGCTAGCGCCAGCAACCCGCACCACAAGGCTAGACATCCATAAAAGCTAATTTTCCAATAGTGTAATTGCTGCTTTAGCTGGTTTTGTTTAAACGAAAGCATCGATTGCACATCTAGTGTCTGGACTTTCCACTGCCTTTGTCTTACTAGGTATCCCCACACCCCAAACGTAACTGGGATGGGCGTAAGCACCAAGAAGAGTAAAAATTGGTAGGTAGAGAGTGGCTCAAACAACACCAGCGTTAAACACCATACTGAAACCGCGAGCCCAAGTACTAAATCGACGGCGCCTTTTAGCTTTAATTTGAATCTCGCGTTCTTGGTATCTTTAATCAATACATCTGTATCCACTGAGGGAGTTGCATCTTTATATGCACTCTGCCATTGGGCTAATTGCTTATCTAATTCATTCATATTGAAATTATTATCGTTCACGTCAGATGTGTTGTCGCTCAAGGCTGATTTATTGTCGCTCATGGCTGATTTATTGCCGCTCATGGCTGACTCACTGTCGCTCATGGCTTTTGCTCCATTATCTGTGTCAATTGCTGGCGAGCGCGACTTGCACGTTTAGCGACAGCGCTCTCATTTATACCTAACATGTTGGCTATTTCTAGCTGACTGAACCCCTCTAACATCAGAGCCAGTACTTGTCTGTACTTTATTTCTAGCTGGCGTAAACCTGTCATGAGATCCATCGCATTCTCTTGTAATATCGCTTCCCGAGATGAGCTAGCGCTTATCGTATGAGAGCTATCAAATTCTCCGTCATGGGCAAACTCTTGACGTCTCTGCTCTTTAATCACGTGATCCACCGCCTTGTTGTGCGCAACTTTTGCCACGAACGTTTTCACACTCGCCTCACCTCGAAAACCACGTTCTCGACTCTCTGATGTGCCGTCAAATGCGCGCCACACAGCTAATGACATCTCTTGTATAAGCTCGTCTTGAAGTGACTTATTAGCTTCGAACGTAGCTGCAATACGCGCCATAAGCGGCGCGTATTCACTAAGCAGTTTTTCTATTTGAATGGTGTCTTTCACTGCATTTCCATTTTTATTCTTTTTAATTCCACGCTTTAAACGAGCAGTTTAGGTACGCTCTTTGTTGGTTATCGAAACAATCTCTGATAAGCAACGAAGCATGCGCATGAGACAATAGGGCCAAGCACTAATCCCGACAAAGCAAAGGTATAGGGTGCAAGTGCAACACTTAAGAAAATCATGACACCTATTACTAACATAGGCTTATAAGCGTCTATTACGGCAACAATGCTGTGTTTAAAAGACGCTACGATAGAACGATTCTGCAAAATAATTAGCATAGGTACAAATAGAAGTAATAGGTTTATTGGTGACGCTGAGCCCATCATAAGTCCAACTTTCCACGCAGGCACGTCTACTATAGTACCGCTAGCTAACGCCGCCATCGACTGCGCCCCCATTAACATATCGCCAATTTGAAATTGAATCCACGCTATAACGGGCCCGGTTAAACTCCACAGTGCGATATTCGCCCATGAACGCATCTTCCCTCCCCATAAGCTTACCTTTCCTTTCACTGCTAAATTAGCGATAGCCAACCACATGATGGTCGCTAAAAGCGGGCTCACCCATTTAGATATCCCTAAACCAACAGGGCCGGCCAACGCCTGAATAAGGCCAGCAGTGAGTAACGTCAAAAATGAAAGTCCTAATAATTTAAAAGGTGCCTTTGCAAAGAGCTGCCAGCCCTCTTTCAGCCATGTTAGCGCTTCTTTTGCCGGAAGGCTCTTGTTTGCTTGTTGATGTATTGCGCGAGTTGAAGTTACGGTTGTCATCACATTATCCTTTTGCATTGCGTAAACGTTAGTATTGAGTGTCACTGTTGTTTCGTTCCAGACTGAAACGCGTGATTTGCTCGTCGTACAGTCGGGTTTATTGTTTAACTTTTCCCCTATAGACGATAGCGATGACAAAAACCTGACAAACTTTTTCAAAAAAAAGTAAGAAAAATAAAAAAAATTTTAGCGACAATTACTTATAAACGTAAAATCCAATATCCCCACTGTTTAATTTGGCTTGAAGCTCAACTTCGTATGAGTAATTAGGGCCTTCTAAAAAAATAATCGCCCTACTTTCCTCTAGTACTTATGTTTCTGGCAAAAAAAAGCCCGCTTAACTAAGCGGGCTTTCAAAAACTATCAGAAAAACATTAGGCTAGCGTAATACGCGCAAACTTGCGTTTACCCACCTGATACACGTTTTCACCTTTTTCGGTAATCACTAGACGGGTATCTTCCACTTTATCGCCGTTAATTTTAACTGCGCCTTGCTTAATCATGCGCATAGCATCTGAAGTCGAACCTACAAGGTTAGCTTCTTTCAACAAATTACCAATGGCAATACCCTCATCGCTCAACGCAATTTCAAGCTCAGGCATGTCGTCAGGAATAGCATTTTTCTGGAAACGTTGAATAAAGTCCTGATGCGCGCCTTCTGCCGCTGCATCGTCATGGAAGCGTGCAATAATTTCTTTCGCCAGCATGATTTTGATATCACGTGGGTTTTCACCGTTAGCGACGCGGGTTTTAAGCTCTGCAATCTCTTCTATCGGACGGAAGCTTAACAAGTCATAGTAACGCCACATCAAATCATCAGAAATAGACATTACTTTACCGAACATGTCGTTTGGTGCGTCTGTAATTCCAATGTAGTTATTCAAAGACTTAGACATCTTCTGAACGCCGTCTAAGCCTTCAAGCAGCGGCACCATGACGATAGATTGTTGCTTTTGGCCTTGCTCTTTCTGAAGCTCACGACCCATAAGTAAGTTAAAGCGCTGATCGGTTCCCCCCAATTCAACGTCAGATTCAAGAGCCACCGAATCCCAACCTTGCACCAACGGGTACAGGAACTCATGAATAGCGATAGGTTGGCCATTGTTATAACGTTTTTTAAAGTCATCCCGCTCTAACATACGCGCAACAGTCTGACTTGCCGCAAGTTTGATCATGCCAGCAGCACCAAGTTTGTCCATCCATTCTGAGTTAAAACGTATTTCTGTTTTATCTTCATCAAGGATCTTGAACACTTGTTCTTGATACGTTTTTGCGTTCTCTAATACCTGTTCTTTGCTTAAAGGCTTGCGTGTTACATTTTTACCTGTAGGATCGCCAATAAGGCCAGTAAAATCACCAATAAGAAAAACAACGTTGTGGCCTAGCTGCTGGAATGTACGCAGCTTGTTGATCAACACGGTGTGACCAAGATGCAGATCAGGCGCAGTTGGATCAAAACCCGCTTTGATGGTGAGGGTTTTGCCGGATTTTAGTTTTTCAATTAAATCCTCTTCGGGGAGTATTTCATCAACCCCCCGTTTAATCTCAGCTAGCGCTGTTTGCCAATCGTTCATTTGTACGTCACACTCTTTAAAAAAACTGTATATTCAATATTGGCGGGCATTTTACGCGTACAACGGAACCATTAAAAGGTTTGCGCGTCAAAAAACGGATTACAAACAGTCATGTTGTTAAACCCAACAGCTTTTAACGTGAAATCAGAGTACTGAATTAACGTGGGCTCAAGAGATAATCTCGACGATAAGAGCTATTGGGTGTAACAATTTGCGCTAACAATATAATGAGAAAAGTTGCATTTTTAAGCAACATATGTGAAATAGTGATGTGCACATAACACTTCTCAGGTGGGCAGTAGTATGAGAAAGAAATTAGACGCGTCAAAAGCGCTCAATTTATTTAAAAAATTACCGAAACAGCACAGAACAGGGTTAGCCATTGCTAGCCTGTTTCTGGGTGGTCTTATCCTTTTGCCAAGTGAGCCGGTAGAAGCCAGTCGTCATCAAGAGGCGCACATTTTGGATGCAGGGGTTCGTTATCCTGTAGAGCTTCACATTACCCCATCAACCACGGTGTTTTCTGGTGAAGAAGAATCTTCGTGGCAAACTTATAAAGTACGTAGCGGCGATACACTGGCGAAGCTTTTCAAGCGTGCAGGGTTTACCTCTCGTGACGTTTATAACGTCACGAAAGCGGGTGAACTAGCCAAAACACTCGTTACGTTGCTTCCTGGCGATGAGCTATCGTTTAAGACGAATAAAGACGGCAGTTTTGGTGAGTTGAAGTACAAGCTTTCTTCAACTGATACTTTGTTTGTGCGACCAGAATCGTCAGATGAGAACAGTGCGCTTACAGCCGAGATCGAGAAGCGTGATGTGGACATTCGCTATAACTTCGCACAAGGTGAAATTCACTCTAGCTTTTGGAATGCCGCAAGTGATGCAGGTTTAACGAGCAATCAAATAATGAATCTTGCCGGGATATTCGGCTGGGATATCGACTTTGCGATGGAAATTCGCTCGGGTGACACCTTTAATGTCGTGTTTGAAGAGCAATACATTGATGGCGAGTTCGTTGGTTACGGCGATATTGTTGCGGCTGAGTTTACTAACCAAGGCGAACATTTTAGCGCTATTCTTCACGAAGATGGCACTTATTATACGCCAGAAGGCCGGAGTATGCGTAAGAGCTTTTTACGTGCGCCGGTTAACTTTAGGTATGTTAGCTCCGACTTCACTAAAGCGCGTTTTCACCCTGTGCAAAAGCGCTGGAAAGCGCATCGAGGCACAGACTATGTGGCAGCCGTCGGCACACCGATTATGGCTGCGGGTGATGGCAAAGTGATTAAAGCAGGCTACGATAAATATAACGGCCATCATGTTTTTATTCAGCACGGTGAAAAATACACCACCAAATATCTTCACTTTAAGAAACGTGCGGTGAAATTGGGAGACACCGTTAAACAGGGTCAAACTGTGGGCTACCTTGGCAGTTCGGGTATGGTCACCGGCGCTCACCTGCACTATGAGTTCTTGGTAGATGGTGTTCACCGAAACCCTCGTACTGTAGAACTCCCGAAGGCCCTACCCATTGCTAAGGAAGAACGAGAACGGTTTATGGAGATAGCAGAATTACGCCAGCAGCAGCTTAATAACAACAAGCGTATTATGCTTGCTATGAAATAGTAGCGCTATGGCAAAATATATAGGCCTGATGTCAGGCACTAGCATGGACGGCGTAGACGCCGTCCTGTGCGACATCACGCAAACCTCTTTTACTACTCTCGCTGCTCATTCAACACCCTATTCTGCCGAATTACTTGCTGCGCTTAATGCGCTTTGTTGTGAAGGCCCTGATGAACTTAATAGTTTGGCAATTGCTGACAGACTGGTGGCCGAAACCTTCGCGACGGTTACATTAGAGCTGCTCGAGCAAAACAATTTATGTCCTTCAGACATTGTGGCTATTGGTTCGCATGGTCAAACCGTGCGTCACCATCCAAATGCTGATGTACTGTCAGCGCATTTTGCAAAGTCCTCCGTTCGTGGCTTCACGTGTCAAATAGGCGACCCGAATACCATTGCGGTGCGCACGGGCATTGATGTCATCGGTGATTTCAGGCGCAAAGATATTGCCTTGGGAGGGCAAGGTGCTCCCTTGGTTCCCGCTTTTCACAATGCAGTATTTGCCAGCGATGATAGACACCGTGCACTGGTTAATATTGGTGGTATTGCAAACATTTCACTGCTTGCACCTAAGCAAGATGGCGTGCCGCCCAAAGGGTTCGATACAGGGCCGGGCAACAGATTGATGGACGAATGGATAAGCCTTCATTTAAACGAAAGCTTCGATAAAAATGGCGCATGGGCCGCGTCAGGCTCCACGCATTCTGGTCTGCTTAAGCAACTTCTGCTCGACGACTACTTTAAACTTTCTGCCCCCAAAAGCACCGGCAGAGAGTATTTTAACATCGACTGGTTGAGCAACACACTGGCAGACATTTTCCCGTCTTTTGCTGGGCTGGATGGCGAAGAGTTTAGCAATAATTTAGCGCCACAAGATGTGCAAGCGACATTACTTGCTTTAACTGGCGAAACCATCGCTCAAGATATAAAACGACATTTACCCCATGAAAATAAAAATGGTGAATTAAGTGACGTCATTGTGTGCGGCGGAGGTGCATTTAATCAAGCCTTAATGACGTATTTGAGCAGTGCCTTGAACGATTATAAGGTTGTAGACAGCCACATACTCGGTATCCACCCACAACACGTCGAGGGAGCTGCGTTTGCGTGGTTTGCCCATGCGTATATGAATGATATTAAAGGGAATGTGCCTGCTGTCACGGGAGCCTCTAGGCCTGCTGTGCTTGGCGCACTATTTAAAAAAGCGTAAAAAAACGACTCATCGAAGGTCCCTACCGTTTAAGAAAATAAGAAATATAACATGCGTTATAAACAAAATAAGGGCCAACGATTTTTTCACTGGCCCTTATTAAATCTTAACAGGGGTATTATTTAGCGATACCCATATCCATTTCTTTAAGCGCTTTGGCGTCTACACGACTTTTTGTTTCAACACACCCTCTCTTGGCACGCATGTCGAAATAACCATAACCCGCTACAACGAGAAAGCATACGGCAGGGACAATATAAGAAATAACAACGCCTGCACTATCAATAAGGGCAGCTTGGAAAAGTGGCATAATCGCCCCTCCAAGAATTGCCATAACAAGGCCGGCTGCGCCAAGTTTGGTGTCCTCTCCTAAACCCTCTAGCGCGATACCGTAAATAGTGGGGAACATTAACGATAAGCATGCTGAAATCGATACTAACGCAATAACGCCGGCTAAATTAGGTGACTGCGTCATAAAAATACATAGCGCCATCGCAACTAGCGACATGATCATAAGCAGTCTTGCAGGATAAAGGTACTGCATTACCCACGTCATCACAAAACGCGAGATAAGGAATACAATCATGCTGTATTGCAATATTTCGCCACCACTCACTTCGTTACCGCCCATTGCTTTCATCGCATATTGGATGGTAAACGTCCAAACGCAGGTCTGTGCTCCAACGTTGAAGAACTGAGCCAAGACACCGAAACGGTAGTGTTTATTCGCTGCTAAACGTTTTAGCGAAGCACCTAGTTTGACGTCTTCCACACTAGACTCTACCGACTCTTGAATCGGCGCTTTAATAAGGGCTATCGCTACCCATACCAACACCAACACGCATGCCATGCCTACATAAGGCAGCATGACCGCATCGAGTTCAGCACCAATTACCGATTTAAGTTCGCCCACTGACATCGCTGCCCGCTCCTCTGCCGTGGCTTGATTTAAGTTCGGTAGAATAAGTGTCGCAGCGAGAAAAACCCCTAAGTTTGTGCCTACAGGGTTAAATGCCTGAGCCAAGTTAAGTCTGCGGGTCGCACTTTTTTCACAGCCCATAGCCATAACGTAAGGGTTGGCGGAGGTTTCAAGAATGGACAATCCACCAGCTAACACGAAAAGAGCCGCCAAGAAGAAGCCGTAGGTCATAGTTTGACTAGCAGGATAAAACAAAAAGGCTCCCGCAGCAGCACATCCCAGCCCAGTTAGCACACCTGTCTTATAAGAAAAGCGTTTGTTTATAAACGCAGCAGGAATCGCTAAGCAAAAATACGCACCATAATAGGCAAACTGAACGAGTGCAGATTGCAAAGAGGACATGGTGAATATTTTGCTAAACACTTTCACCAGAGGGTCAGTCATGTTGGCAGCGACGCCCCATGCAGCGAAGCAAATTGTTAATAATACAAAAGGAAGCAATGTGTCTTTGGAAACCAAAGGGGCGTTGTTCTTCATATAAACGGCCTCTCGCTTTTAACTTGTAAATAATTAGTTAAGCGATTTAATCATTGCGATACTCCACTGTCAATAAATCAATTTAGTTTATTTAATTATAAAAAGGTAAAAAGTTAGACTTAAGGTTAAGCAGGTTATTAACAAGTTCCAGTAACCACTTCGCTACAGCAATCCAACAAAAATCAAAAATCATTATATTTCATATATTTAATAATTGAAGATGCTAATCATTTCACCCAAGAAGACACCAGCCTTCGCCCTCAAAAACCTTCCAATATTTTAACCAAAACAAAACAAATTCAGAAAAATATTTAAATAAACAAGGTTGATTTAATAGAGATAGTTAGATAGATTCCGTTTCACACACCGCATATGTTAACGAACTGTTGCTTTCGGACCATCAACTTTGTCCATCTTTAACAATGGGTTAGCAAAAAACACGTGTGTATCGTCAGTGACAAGTAAGCAATAGTCTGGATCGACCACCTATTTTAAACTGAGAGAAAAATGATGGATAAATCTACACCGCCCGACATCTTTAAAAAGCTATCGACTCGTTCATCGGTAACGGTGGTGGCGAGTATGCTCATGTTTTCTGCTGTCTGCACAGCGTCACCAAGTACATGGCAAGACGCTTTCGATTTCCAAGCTAGCTATACTGGCGAATCAGCGACGAACGTTGAGGGCGGTGAGCGCAGAGGCACAGCGTACGCAGGACAGCTTTTTGTGGGTGGAGAGTTAGATTTAAACGCACTTCTCGACTGGGAAGACACTAAAGTTCACATCGCGATGACAAATCGACATGGCAAAAACTTAGCGGAGCATTACATCGGCAATAGCACTTCTGTGCAGGAAATATTTGGTGGGCAGAATACTCGACTTGCTCGCTTTACCATTGCTTCGACGTTTCTGGATGGAGACTTAGAGCTGGAAGGCGGCCGTACCGTGGCCAATATCAGCTTTTTAGGTTCGGAGCTATGTCAGTACTTTCAAACCAATGCAGCATGCGGCAACCCAACCTTTGTATTTAGAACCAGTAATTTTACATGGTGGCCGGTATCAAGTTGGGGCGGCCACGCTAAATATTGGCTTTCATCAACAACCTATTTCCACACGGGAGTGTATGAGGATAATACGAGCCATCAAGACCTTGGCGACCATGGATTTGATTGGGCAACGAATGAAGCCACAGGTGTAGTGGTTCCCTTCACGCTGGGTTATCAAACCACTTGGGATAACGATGAACTACCTAGGCGGTATGAAATTGGCGGTTGGTACGATGGTGCGGACTACACCGACCCTGTGTTTGATGCTGAAGGCAATTATGCAGCCCAGTCTGGTAATGACTATGCCATTAGAAACGGGCGTTCGGGTATATTCGCTCGCTTCGAGCAAACAGTAACCCGCCCCAACCCTTTGACGAAAGAAGGGCTCACCTTATTCGGTGCCGTGCTAACGGGGACATCGGGTGAATTGATTGAAGATTACTTTATAAAAGCCGGTTTTGTGCTGCGTGGCACACTTGCATCACGTCCTGATGATACGATTGGCTTCGTATATACCCGTCAACAGTACACCGACGAAGCGCTAGAGGACCAACGTATATTAAGAGCCATTAACGGTGGCGTTGGAACGCCTGCAAGCAGCCAAACTATGTTGGAGTTAAGCTATGGCTATCAATTAAATGAACACGTTCGAATTCAACCAAATGTTCATTACATTATAAACCCTGACCAGTTTGCACAGCGCGATAGAGTCAGCGCCCTTGACGATTCAATAGTATTGGGTCTTAGGTTCGACGTAAATCTTGCGGCTTTGCTTTTGTAATAATGTTTTATAAATGTTGTCACAGCATCTCGGCAGAAATGCCACTGTGCAACCTCTCCTTTAGCGCGTCGCATGACGCGCTTTTTTTAATGCCGCTTTTTTGACATTGAAAGTTACCTGCTTGACTCGTCCCAATTTGCTGATTGATCAATCCAAGTACTCTGTATTTCTGTATTCACTTTTATCCTAAATGTAAGGCGCTCGACTTACTCGTGAAGCCTTACAGCAATATCTCGTTAAATTAAGGACACCGAATGACAGATTCAGTACTTTTCAGCAAGTTTGATTGGGCAGGTAATACGCTTCAAAATCGTATGGTGTTGGCTCCCATGACGCGAGGACGCGCCGGGGCCGATCGCATCCCCAACAAAATCATGGGCGATCACTATGTGGCGCGCGCTGACGCAGGCCTTATCATCACTGAAGCAACGGCAATATCAGAGGAAGGAATTGGATGGATTGATACTCCAGGAATTTATACTGACGAAATGGTAGAAGGCTGGCGTTCCGTCGTAGACCGTGTTCATCAAGCTGGCGGAAAAATCATCTTACAGCTATGGCATACGGGGCGTGCATCACACAGTGATTTCCACAACGGTGAACTTCCTCTATCTGCCTCTGCAATAAAGATTGAGGGTGATGAAATTCATACGCCCAAAGGGAAAAAGCCTTACGAAGTGCCAAAAGCAATGACGTATGACGACATTAAGCGCACCGTTGATGACTTTAAAAAAGCGGCCATAAACGCGAAAGCGGCCGGGTTTGACGGGGTTGAGGTGCATGCTGCCAATGGCTACCTAATTAATCAATTTTTAGACAGCCGCAGCAATCAACGAAATGACAATTATGGTGGTAATTTAGAGAATCGCTATCGCTTTTTAAGCGAGGTAATGAGCGCTGTATTAAGCGTATGGTCGAACGAGTATGTTGGCGTTAGGTTATCACCTAACGGGGTATTTAACGATATGGGCGCTGATGATTACCGCGAAACCTATACCTATGTAGCTCAGCAGCTAAATAAATTAAAGATAGGCTATTTACACGTTATGGATGGCTTGGCCTTTGGATTCCACGAACGAGGTGAGGCTATGACTCTGGCTGAGTTTAGAGCACTTTATGACGGGATGCTCATCGGTAATTGTGGCTACACAAAAGAAGAAGCAGAAAAACGTTTAGCTGACGGTGACGGTGACATGATTGCCTTTGGCAGACCATGGATCACGAACCCAGACCTTCCCACTCGTTTCAAAAACAACTATCCGTTAACGTCATTTGACGACCCATCTTCGTGGTATGGTGGTGGAAAAGAAGGGTACAACGACTATGAAACTTACCGGGAAACAAGCGGAAAAGAGGCCATGACGTCCCTTACATAGGCATGAAATGAGAGGCAGAGCATTCTGCTCTGCCTGTTTACGTTCGATATCTAATACCAGTCCGCATAGATAATTACCCACTCAGCGAGAGTTAAAATGTTCGTAATCGCGGCGTGTTACCGCAGGTATAGTGGTTCTACATCAAGGTGACACAACAAAGAGTACGGATGGGCTAACGCAAGGTCAATTGAACGACTTTTTCTTAACCGATAATACCGATAATTTTTCTAAACACGACATCCAGGCGTAGTGATGCTGGTCACATTCCTGCTTATTCACAAAACCTTGCTGAATAAGCGTTAATCTAACGTTATCGTCCTCAGTTTTTTCAAAATGGATATCAACTGTTGTGATTAAAGAAGCCTCTAGATTGTCTTCCCATGCCCAAGAAAATGATAGCTGTTCATTGGCTAAGATTCTGACGTACTCTCCAGTCAGCGACATTTCAACGCCGCTAGGGTCCATCATTTTAATGCGATAACGCCCACCTTCTCTGAAGTCACTCATCACTTGAGTGACAAAACAGTCGCCTGGCGCAAACCATTCTGACAGGTACTCGGGTTCGTGAAATGCCGCAAAAATAAAGGGCAATGATGCATCTAGGGTTACATCAATTTTAAACTCATGCATAAAGCCACCTTAGCGATTTTTATAAATTAAGAGTGATAGCACGTTCACTTTTGCTACAAACAAAAAGTCCCAGGCCCGCGTAAAAAGGCCCAGGAGAAGGAGAACATCTTCAACTATTTATATCGACAACCTAATGCAACTTCTTGAGCTAAAAATCTGTCTACGCACCTTTCATTAATGAATCCATGCTAGCTTTACTGCCAAAATGCTGTGAACTTACCCGTTCGCTTACCGACAAATATAGGTTATCTATATCGGCGTTCGCCATAAACTTTTCGCAGAAACCAGGCACATGAGGCTCTATAAAATGTTTGGCGGCCAGCATGAAATGCGCTATCAACTGCTTAACGTTGTCAGTTCCCATCGCTATGCGCATTGTAGTAAGTTCAATGCCCGCCTTTTTCTGTTCCGCAGCACTAAGCTCTGAATGTGACGTCAGCGCAGGACACAAAATAATCGTGTTGTTTTGTCCAATGCTCACTTGATGGCTAAACGCAGGTTCAAGGGCATCGAAGAAGCGCACAAACACATCGCGCGGCAAGTTTGCCGGCGCCATGTCAACCGTAAATAAAGTACAGGGCCAGCCATGGGTGTGCTGTTTTTCCCGCAATCCGGCATTACTGTGCTCAGGCAGCGCGTGGCAGTTCACGCGGATTTTATCGTGAGCATTTAGAAATGCGGTAAAAACTTGCGTATTGATCACCTTAGTCATCATTCGCTGCTCAAGCGTCTTCATACCGTTTAGTACGTCAAACGCTTTTTCTGAATCTAAGAACGCACCTTTAATGTAGTACACATCCCAAAACATCGTTTCAGACCAATCAACACCATTAGCTGAACTTCCTTTTGGTTGAAACATACGGTGCCCTTCACCGATAACCACACCCGCGGTAGTTGCACCGCTACCACACAAGTCTTTGGTATAGCTATGGATCACGTAATCAGGTCGGGCTGCTTTATTTTTATGCTGTAACGGTTGATGAAGAACAGGCGTAGCCAGTGTAGAGTCCAGCATAACTAACGCATTTTGCGCATGTGCAAGCTCACAAATTCCAGGGACATCTAATACGTACCCGTGTGGATTACAAGGGGACTCTAAATACACATGCATTTTTGCACCACTACTTAGGCGAGATGCATGCTCAGCTTTGGTTTTTTCCATAAATATGGCAAAGCTTTGCGCGTCATAACCGTCAAACCATGCAATTTGGATATCCATACGGTTGCTGCGGGCGAAATAATCATGGAGCAACTGATAAACGCCACCGTAAACGTTTCTTGAAACAATCAACACATCACCATGGCTCAGCACATTTGACAAACACGCGTCGATTGCCGCCATGCCCGAATTAAAGTTCCACGCGAGGTAGTCTGCAGCATAAGGCCCTGCTTCCATATCAACGATAGCGTTGGCAAGGGAAATATTCGTGGGGTTTAACAAGCGCGAGTAAATTTGGTGGGTAAATTCTTTGCCTTGAAACGCGTCATCAACCCATTCCGTGCAGGCATACACATATGTTGCGGTTCTAACCACTACTGGCGTTGCTGAGAAAAGCGCGGTGACATTATCGAACAACGGGTAGTGGCCCTGCGAGCCATTACCACTTGATAAGCTTTGATAGGTTGCACGAAAAGGATTTTGTAGTGTGTCTAATATTTTTGCAATTTGAAAAGATAGAAACTTTTTGGCGTTGAAATACGCAACTCTGTCTTCTTTGTCGAGTTCTTGCAGCGTATTACTGGTAATGTCCCACAATTGCATTACGCTTGCTTGTGCACCGTAGAGATGATGTGCAGTACTAGCGAGAGCTCTACCATAATCGCTGGTGGCATCGATACCAAAGTGAGATAGCTGTTCATCCACCAAAGCCTGTGTGGTTTCAGCTTGGGTTGTATTTCGCTTAGGCGATAGCACTTTGGCGTGTTTCACATCAA
The DNA here is from genome assembly GCF_009811415.1 of Alteromonas sp. KUL106. Classification (GTDB taxonomy): domain Bacteria; phylum Pseudomonadota; class Gammaproteobacteria; order Enterobacterales; family Alteromonadaceae; genus Alteromonas. The sequence goes on from NZ_BLIG01000004.1 coordinate 43,577, forward strand.
TTTGAGTTGAAAGTGAGTTTTGGTCGTTATTTTTTGACTGCATAGCGATTCCGTAATTGCGATTCCGTTGCGAATTAACATCAAGTGCAATTGACATCACACCGACTCTATTTACAAAAATGTAAAACTTAAATCACATTTTTAGAACAAGGTGCACCATTATTTTAGTTGTACCTAAAGGAAAGAAATGTTTACTTAACCCGTGTTAAGCGAACAGCTGTAAGGGCTTCAAAGATGATCAAACTGACAATATTAAGTGATGAGGCTAGTGAAATTGCCGAGGAATTACACAAAAGCATTGCAGAAAGCAACACATTAAAGGGAACGAACAATCAACCTTTGATCGCCATAGACCAAGTTACTTCTCAACCTGATGACGTTGATACCGAGAATGTATCCGTACTACTTTCCGACCCAGACTTGGCATCAATCATTATCGACAAATGCTCGGCGCTGACGTGGTGTCAATCAACGTGGGCGGGTAATGCGCCGCTTTTAAATGCAGGTAAGACAGATTATATCCTTACAGGGTTGAAAGGTGTTTTCGGCAAGCTTATGCGTGAATACGTCTTCGCTTATCTGCTTCAACACGCTAGAAATACGAAGGCCTTTGAAGAAAATCAACGGGCAACAGCGCCTAGGTGGCAAGCCTCACCTCGATTACCACTCAATGGACAAACCCTTGGTATTGTAGGGCTTGGCAGTATCGGCCAAGCCTTAATTCCAGTAGCACATGCGTTTGGTATGACAGTAATTGGTTTAACACGCAGCGGCAATCAGGTAGAGGGCGCTGAATGCGTCTATACCCCCAGCGACATTAAGGCGTTTTCTAGTGCGTGTGATCACGTCGTTAATTTAATGCCAGATACACCCACAACACAAAACTTACTCTCTGATGAATTTTTTAACGCATTGAAACCCCACAGCGTATTTATTAATGCGGGACGTGGAAGTGCAGTAGACGACGATGCGCTATTAAATGCATTAGACAGAGGAACCTTCGCTCACGCGGTGCTGGACGTTTTTCGTCATGAACCCTTACCTTCATCTCACCGCTTTTGGCGTCATCCCAACGTGACGGTAACAGCCCATACGGCAGCGGAATCTCAGCCAGGTGATATAGCACGTGTTTTCTTAGAAAACGCTGCGCGCTATTTAGAGCACTTACCCCTAAAATATCAGCTCGACTTCGCGAAGGGCTATTAATTATCCAATTGCCCTTTTTACTTTTGGTCTATGCTTTGCGCGTTAACTGCGAGGATCGGTAGACGTCACCTCGATGCGATCGTGGTGCTTTTCGTGAAACTCTAAGAGTTCTGGGAACGCCTTCATACTGTGTAACTCACGAAATAGCACCCAGTCGACCATGGTGTACAAACAAATTTCAGGGTATGTCCATCCGCTGAAGCCTCCAGCATCAAGCTGATCGACTAACGCTGAAAGCACTGCTTCAATCCGCTCATTTTGCAGCCTGAAGTACATTTTGTCCTGGCTAATATCGACGTCTGAACGCTTGAGTAGCATTAGTTGTACAAACGAATCGTTTGCCGCGTCTATCAAGGTTAATTGATTTTCTTCTTCCCACGTCAAACCCTCATGATCTAGCTTGTCAGCAAGATAATTGTAGATAATGCGAGAATCGAAAATCATTTGCCCGTCATCTTCAAGGCAAGGCACTTTCAGCGTTGGGTTTCGCGAAGCAAGTAATTCGCGGTCTTCACCTGAAAATATTTGAAGGTTTAAAAATTCATGCTCAGTAGAGAATAATACAATGCGTATACGGCGCACGTAGGGAGAAGTGGTTGAGCCATACAGTTTCATAACGCAGTCCTAAAACGTAGTCATTGAATGAACTGAGTGTAGACGGAAATGGAAGGTGATAGGAAGTGTTATAAACAAAACAACCGACAGGCATACAATATTATGCGATGTATGCCTATCGCTTTGACTGACGAAACCATGGTGGCTCAATCAGGGTCTTCGACATGTAAAACTCATCTTCAGAGCGTGGAAAAAACGTCGACGCCACAAAGGAAAGGTTTAGACGCTGAAACTTGCACCACAGCCACAGGTTGTCGTGGCATTAGGGTTTTGCACTAAAAAGCGAGAGCCTTCTAAGCCATCGACATAATCAACAACGCCACCAACAAGATATTGCAGGCTCATTGGATCAACCACCATCGTCACTGTGTCTTTTTCGATGGTCATATCACCTTCATTCACTTTTTCATCAAACGTAAAACCGTACTGAAAACCTGAACATCCACCACCTGTTACGTATACGCGTAATTTCAAATCAGGATTTTCTTCTTCCGAAACAAGGGCTTTCACTTTCGCTGCTGCAGCGTCAGAAAACTCTATCGGCAACGCCGTTTCTACAGACATACCCACCTCTAAATTAACTTCGTGCTTTCACACGTTATGCATGCCCACAATTATCTAATACTTGCGGAGAGTAAGCAATTATTGGGGCAAAACTTAACGATTCAAGGTAAGCCCGCCATCAAGGCTTCAGCAAATAACACGTTAAAATAGAAAAATTAAGCCAAGTAGTTAACACTGAGGGTATACAGAGCGTCTGCTCAACGCTCTGAACATCGGCTAACTCTACTCAAGGCGCGTTTTATGAATGAACACGATAACCCCCTGTTGCTTTCCCCTCCTCCAGTCCTTTTTGACGAATTCGGACAGTCTCGCTTTGCGGAAAAAGCAGAATACAAAGACGCGTTAATTCAACAACAAGAGCGACTTTTTCACGTTCAGCAATCCTATTACCATCAGAAAAAGCGCGCGCTGATTGTTTTTGAAGGCTGGGACGCTTCGGGTAAAGGCGGCGCAATAAGGCGCATAACCGAAAAGTTAGATCCCAGAGGCATAAGTGTCTTCCCCGCAACGAAGCCTGCCAAAGATGACCAAGACAAACATTTTCTCTATCGCTTCTGGTTACAAATACCGTCTCCGGGCACCCTTAAAATATTTGACCGATCTCATTACGGGAGAGTACTTGTTGAAAGGGTAGACAACCTTATCGATGAAAGTACGTGGGAACGGGGATTCGAAGAGATTAATGCCTTTGAAAAGACGCTCAGTGATAGTGGAGTGCGCATTATCAAACTCTTTATGCACATTTCAGCGAAAGAGCAACGAGAGCGGTTTGAGGAACGGCTTCACAATCCATTTAAACGCTGGAAGTTAACCGAAGAAGATTTACACAATCGCAAAATGAGAAAAGAGTACGTTGGGGCAATAAACGAGATGCTAGCTAGAACCCACACGCGCTTCGCGCCGTGGCATGTAATCAACGGGGAATATAAATGGCAAGCGAGAGTCAACGTGCTTGACACCATTGTAGCGAAATTAAGCGAAGGCGTTGATATTTCTCCGCCTCCACTGGACGAGCGTTTGATAGCACTGGCTTCCAAACAACTCGATGTAGACGAAGACCTAATGAGCAATTAGGTTCTTCGGTATAAAGCCACAATTTATTTTGTGGCTCCTATCTAGGGCGTGTTGATCTTTGCTGTGCACTTTTGCAGCAGTTTGTGCGCCATTTAGGCAAGGCGACTGTTTG
>NZ_BLIG01000005.1 GCF_009811415.1 Alteromonas sp. KUL106
AAAATTCGTACAGAAAAGGTCAACACGCCCTAGTTATGGTTGTCTGGCAGCGTGACATTCAATTCAAGCACGCTACAGTCGTCGTTATTGTCTAGCTGAACCGACACCTGGTCGTCTGCAATTTTCACATACTTGCGGATAACCTGAATGATTTCTTGTTGCATCATTGGCAAGTAGTCAGGCTCTGTTCGCCTCTTGCGTTCATGCGCGACAATAATTTGTAACCGCTCTTTGGCTACTGCCGCAGTGCTCGGCTTTTGCTTCTTTTTGAGCAGGTCGAAAATTCCCATTACTTACCTCCTAGCAGACGCTTGAAGAACCCTTTCTTCTCTGCTTCTAGGAAACGATGAGGAACAGTTTCGCCTAGCAGCCGTTTGACAGCGTCAGCATAAGCTTGTCCTGCATTGGCGTCTTCGTCAAGAATAACGGGTTGACCTTGGTTCGATGCCTTTAGCACCGCTTCAGATTCTGGTATTACGCCCAATAGCGGAATAGCCAAAATTTCTTCAACGTCAGCCACACTCAACATTTCAGCACTCTCAACGCGGGTTGGGTTATAGCGTGTTAACAGCAAATGCTCTTTTACAGATTCGCCCTTTTCTGCGCGCATCGACTTACTTTGAAGAATGCCTAAAATGCGATCTGAATCTCTTACTGACGATACTTCTGGATTAGTCACCACAATAGCTTCATCGGCAAAATACAATGCCATCTGTGCGCCCTGCTCAATACCTGCAGGCGAGTCACAGATGATAAATTCAAAATCTTTTTTCAGTTCATCAAGCACTGCTTGAACGCCATCCACTGTAAGAGCATCTTTATCGCGGGTTTGCGATGCAGGAAGAATGAATAAATTCTCCGTACGCTTATCTTTAATTAACGCTTGCTTAAGTGACGCTTCTTTATTGATAACATTTACAAAATCATAAACAACGCGACGTTCACAGCCCATGATGAGATCAAGGTTTCGCAAACCCACATCGAAGTCTATAACGACTGTTTTATGACCTGCTAACGCAAGCCCCGTACTTATTGCTGCACTTGATGTAGTTTTGCCTACACCACCTTTCCCCGAGGTTACTACAATAATCTTTGTCATCTATTCTTTCCTAATATTGCGTACAAAGCATTAAGCCAAAGGCTCTATACGTAATGTTTCTTCTTCTAAGTATATTTGTGCAGGTTTCTTCCAGCATTCACCTTTTACGGTGTCGTGCATAATGAATTGCCCTGCAATCGAAATAAGTTCTGCGTCTAACGACTGGCAAAATACACGGGCGCCCGTATTGCCCTTAACACCCGCTAAAGCGCGGCCGCGAAGTGTGCCGTAAACATGTATGTTGCCATCGGCAAGTAATTCTGCCCCTTCGCTGACCGACGCGGTTACCACTAAGTCACTGCCTTCAGCATACACTTGCTGACCTGAACGCACGGGACGATTGACGACTTTGGCTGGTTTAACTGCCGCTTTTATAGGCGTTGCCCTTGATGAGGATAATTCATTGTCTGCTGACGTATTTGTACCGTGTTCGCGGGATTGAGATTCCGGTTCGGCACCACTATTTTCGCTCCTATTGTCGCTGTTCCCAGCAGCTTGCTGAGACGGATTTTGCGAACGAAGTACACTGTCGGTGAACTTACTTTGACTGACATCTGCTAAACCTAAATCATTGATTGTCGGTTTTAATTCAGCCACTTCCCCTTTTACCGCCATAGGTTGCAGCTGCAAACGACGACACAGCGCAACAAGCAGTTCAAATTCAGTGGCTGACAAGGGTTTTATTAAGTGCAATATCAGTGAAGAACGGGTGAAAAACTGCGGTGCACTCGCAATTTTTTGTGATAGCTGAGCTTCAAAGCTATCTGGTTCAAAATCTATTACTTCTAACACAATACTGGTGAGCGTAGTGCCCTTCATGCGAAAGCAAGTCTCTGTCATTTTTTCTTCCCGAAAAGGCATTGCTTATTACTGTGGTACTTTTTACCTTGGTATGAGCAAAACCTATTAGCGCAATAGTTTGTCGCTGTCTTACGCAGCGATTCAAATGATTCCAATGCAGCACTGTATCAAAAAAACCTAGCATATACAGCAACTGTCATAGTCTTTTAAACGCTGAATAGGCCAAGATTATGCCAATAGGCAAGTAATTTACGTCACGGAACATTCACCTAACGATTGCATTGCCGTCAGGGCCCATGTATCTACAAAAAAAGTGCGGTTTAAAACCGCACTTTTCTTCACGCGTTTTTTGAGTGTTAGCATTTATGGACGGGTCAGTTTTTTGGGGTCAAGTATAGATTCCAGCTCATTCCTGGGGATATCAGTCATCGCCTCCGCCACATCAATCACGGGTTTATTTTCTTTATACGCCGCTTTGGCTATTTCAGCCGCTTTGGCATAACCTATCACTGGGTTGAGCGCGGTCACGAGCACAGGATTTCGGTAGAGCGATGACTCGATTTTATCCTGATTGACCGTGAACCCCTTAATGGCTTGCTCGCCAATAAGGGTGGCGCTGTTGGTCATTAGCGACAAACTGGACAACAAATTATTGGCAATCATTGGCAGCATAACATTGAGTTCGAAATTACCCGACTGCCCCCCCACAGTAATAGCCGCGTCATTACCGATAACTTGCGCTGAGGCCATCGCTACGGCTTCAGGAATGACCGGGTTTACCTTGCCTGGCATGATTGATGAGCCTGGCTGCAACGCAGGCAAGGCAATTTCACCAAGCCCCGCTAATGGTCCCGAATTCATCCATCGCAGATCGTTCGCTATTTTCATCAGAGTGACCGCGAGACTCTTGGTTGCTCCAGACAATGTAACCGCGGTGTCTTGAGAACTGATAAGCGCAAAAAAATTATCTGCAGGGGTAAACTCTATATCGGTAAGCCTATGTAAACTGTCGGAAAACGTAGCTGCAAATTCAGGGTGAGCATTCACACCTGTGCCTACCGCGGTACCACCTTGTGCAAGGGTTTGAATGGCGGGTTGTAGTGAGCGCAATGTGTTTACTTGCTGCTTAAGCTGTGCAGCCCACGCGAATAAACTCTGGTCCATCCCCACCGGCATGGCGTCCATTAGATGAGTGCGTCCTGTCTTGCAGTACTGGGCTACCGATTCTGCTTTCACCTCGATAATGGTGATTAAGCCTTCAAGGGCCGGTAATAGCTTTTTTGTCAGGGCCATGGCAGCACTGACATGAATGGTGGTAGGTATAACGTCGTTAGAACTTTGACCATAGTTAACATGGTCATTGGGGTGCACTGCTTCATTTGAGTAACGCGAAGCCACTCGCGCAATGACCTCATTTGCATTCATATTGGTGCTAGTACCTGAGCCGGTTTGAAAGATATCGACAGGAAAATGCTGCACAATATCGTCAAGAGACAGTAATTCGTCACATGCTTTGACGATGGCTTGTCCGCGGTCATTATTTAGTGCCTCAAGCTTCATATTTGCCAAAGCCGCCGCTTTTTTTACAGTTACCAATGCACGTATAAAGGCTTCAGGCATTCGCTGACCACTTACAGGAAAGTTTTCAATAGCACGCTGTGTTTGCGCACCGTAAAGTGCATTTTCAGGAACTTGAAGTTCTCCCATGCTGTCTCGTTCTGTGCGTGTTGCAGTCATTACTCGTATCCTTGTGTCGATGAAACGGTTTGCAAGCGCGTTACTCACTATCCTGAAAACGGCGCTCAAAGCTACAAACCCGTGGAAAAATGAAGATTTAACGCCTGAATGTCTATTTTTAATCTCGCAAGCGTAATTCGATCACTCTTTTTATTGGCGAAGCATTCAACCGATAGCAACGTTTTGTGCTCATGGTCTGGAAAAGCTTAGCGCAAAGGCACGTCGACTGTTGGAGCGAACCACCATCACGCAAATGATAATTATTACCAACTACAATGATCCAGCGCTATTCTTTTGCGTAAGATCGTGTGAGTAACTTATACCAGTCCGCATAGATAATTACCCACTCAGCGAGAGTTAAAATGTTCGTAATCGCGGCGTGTTACCGCAGGTATAGTGGTTCTACATCAAGGTGACACAACAAAGAGTACGGACATTTTAAACTCGCCCTTCGGGAAGGTCTGGCAAGCTTCTGAGTGGGCAATTATCTATGCGGATTGGTAT
>NZ_BLIG01000006.1 GCF_009811415.1 Alteromonas sp. KUL106
ACTTATACCGCAACTGTTACCGCTACGGATGCTGTGGGTAATTCTGACTCAGCTACAGGTACAGTTGTCATCGATACCAGTATCGATGGAAACAATAACGGGCAGACAGTAACGTTCGATAGTATTTCAAACGACTCTGGCGTGGCTGGAGACTTTATTACTAGCGATAGCACACTTATCTTCAATGGAACGGTGGACCTTGGTGACAATACCACCCTAACCGTTACCGTTGATGGTACGTCCTATACCTTTGGCACTGACCCCGAACTTACTATTGATGGCAGCGGTAACTGGAGCCTTGATTTAACGGGCACTACGCTACCAGCGGGTACCTACGCGGTGGTGGCAACAGTCACCGACGAAGCAGGTAACTCGGCGAGCACAGCAAGCCAGAATGTTGTAGTGCAGGCTCTCGATGCTATAAACGACGGCAACACCGTTGATATGGGCGAACCCGTGGTTACTGTAAATCCACCGGAAACCACTAGCGACGTGCAGGTGATTGGCTTAGCAGAGTCTACAGGTGGTGTAGACGCAAGTGCTTCCTTTACCGTTTCCCCTAACCATGTAGGTGAAGTATTAGTAGAGGTTGACCAAATAGCACTGGTTGCTGTTGCCGATGCCTACATTGTTGAGGTGTATGACGAGAGCGGCCAGCTTGTTTATCAAGGGGTAAGCGCAGACTCACAACTTGCCGATGTCGGTGGTCTAGACATTTTCAATGTTACTGGCGATGAGACTATTTCGTTCTCGTTAGCAGGCCTTGACGCTGGCACCTACAGCGTGGTGGTCCGCAATGATGAAAATATACTGGAAGATTTATTAGACAATGACAACAGTAACGACGTTGACCTTGATGAACTAGGGACAGCAGGTGTCGTGCTTGGGCCTGATAACCAAACGGAAGTTCTTAATTTCGTTGAAACAACGTTAAACGGTGGAATTTTAAATGTCGTCTTGCCCGGAACCGTTGGCACGCAAGTTAGAGGGATCCTTGAAGGTCTGCTTGATACAACTACTGTAATTGGCGCAGGTCAGCTGGTTGGTCTACTAACTACGCCAATAAACGCGCTTGGTATCACAGGCCTCCTCGACGCTGTGGCCGATGTTCTTGCCGATGCATTGCTCAGCAATACGTTAACCCTATTGCAAGACACTGACATCACCACCACATTAACCGAATACACCTACACAGGTGATTTAGTGGCCCAAGGCAACCTAATTGACGGTGACTTAAGTGGTGTGGGCACTGACACCATTTTAGACGGTGCTCAAGTGACATTGGTCACGAATGCTTCTGGTGATAGTGTTGCTGTTCCAGCTACAGGCACCGTCACCATTCAAGGCAACTATGGCATACTAGAAATTGCTGCAGACGGTACATACACCTATACAGCCGACGGCGACCGCAGTGCAATTGGACAAAGTGAAGTGTTTAACTACACCTTATCCGATGGTGAAACCTCTGATATTGCGGCACTTACCATTACCATTTCTGGCAGCGACTTCCCGCCTGTGGTCGCACAGACAGATAATAATGATATGGAGCTGGGTGCGCAGACGGCCATTGTGAATGCCCCTATTACCGACAGTGATCTACAAGTAATCGGCTTAGCAGAGGGCTCGCCAGCAGCGGGCTCGCCAACAGCAAGTACTACACTTACTGTTGATGCTGGTTTCTTTGGAGAAGTGGTTGTAGAAGTCAGCCAGACTGCACTGGTCGCTGTTGCTGATTCATACCGAGTGGACATTGTTGATGCAGATGGCAATGTGGTTGCCACGGCCATGACACCAGATAACCCTTTAATAGGTGATGTAGCAGGTGTAAACCTCATTGGCCTCACCGGTGACGATACCCTTATTGCGACATTTTCAGGGCTACCATCTGGTAGCTACACAGTGGTTGTTCGCAACGATGAAAGCACGCTTGAAGCGCTGTTTGATCAAAATAATGACAGCTCAATTACGTTAACTGAGTTAGGAAATAGCGGCGTCGTTCTTGGAGAGGAAAACCAGGAAGTGGTACTTACTGCTGTTGAAGATGCACTAAACGGTTCCAACGCGAGTGTTCTCAATGGTCTAGGTTTAGGTACGATAGTACGAAACCTTATCCTAGAGCCAGCGTTGAGCACCGCAGACACGATAGGTGCCGGCGATTTAGTGAGTACCATTACTACAGGCTTGAATCTATTGGGGTTAGGGGCATTGGCAGATGCAGCATTAGACGCTGTAGCAGCGGCATTGCTAAGTAATACACTTACTTTATTACAATCTACCGATGTGACTTCAACACTTACTGAATACGCGTTTGAGGGCAGCACTACAACGTCAGGAAATGTCATTGATGCTGCTAATGCAGGTGATGTGGCAGATAGCATTGCTGAAGGCGGTGTGGTTACGCAAGTTACCCATACCAATGGGGAGTCGGTCACCGTATTAGGTACTGACTTGTCGGGCATTACTATTTCAGGTGACTATGGCGATTTAACTATATTTGAAGACGGTAGCTACACCTATGTAGCCAACGGCGTGCGCGACGGCTTAGGCAACACGGATAGCTTTAGCTATACCATTTCAGACGGCACGAATACCTCTACTGCCAACCTTAATTTTAATTTGTCAGGGCAAGGGATATCGGCAGACTCGGCCCGTGCTGAATTAACCTATGACTTTGTATCTGAAGCCGGTCCAAGTGACATAGATGCGCTTTCACATAGCTATTTGCTAGGGCTTGGAGGTAGCTTTAGTGATACCAGCAGTACCTTTGCGGTAACTGCAAATACCACTCAAGATATCACATTAAACGTCGATAACGGCAGCCTGTTATCACTGGTTTCGAGTCTTACTGTAACAGTAGAAAAATTCGAAAACGGATCGTGGGAACCTTACCGAGTGTTCCCAAACGGCGAGCTCGTTAGCTTATTAGGTATTGATGGCGATACCGTACTTACCGTCAACGGACTTACTGAAGGATTGTATCGGCTATCAATGAATGGCACCACGGGGCTTGGGGTAGCAGGCAGTATTAGTGTGGATCTATCCTCTACTGTTAACTATCTTGATCAGTTTGAAGTCAGTAGCGTACAAACGGCCACCGGCAACCTGTTTGAAAACGATGTGCTGTTTGGCCCAACGTACGACGTCACGGTTTCTACTGACGGAACAACGTTCCAAGACCCAACGGGTGGCATTACATTAATTGGTGAATACGGTACGCTACAAGTTGATGAGACGGGGGCATACACCTATACCCCAGACAACACGCTAGCCGTTTTTGGTGGGACTTTAACGGATACCTTTACTTATCGTATCGCTTATCCAGACGGTACTGTCGAGCAAGCAGAATTTAATGTCTTTGTGACGGCATCCGGTGAAGGTGTTCCTGATGTGGTGACAGGCAGTTTATCTGAGCCTGTAAGTGCGTCAGATAGCAATGGCACAGTGGTAACTGACGAGCCTACTGCACCTGACGTGATTGACCTAACAGGGCAAACGCTTCAAACAGTCGACCTGAACGCTGAAACTAGACTGGTAACACCAGAAAACGAGCCCACTGCACCGCTTATGAGAACAGAGCCTTCAGCGATAACCGAGCCGTTAGCGAGTCCAGAACCTATAGAGACCACGCCAGATATCATTACGCTACCTGAAGAGGAGATCAGCACACTTGGTACCACTGTTGGCGATAGTTTCGGTGGTGGAGATACCATTGACTTGACGGGCACTATGCTTGATACCGTTGATATTGGCGGACCTTTACCTAACACGCCACTCGACGGTTCGAGTCCGCTTTCGCCTGATGTTTCTACCCCTGAAAGTTCGACTCCGGAACCGATTACTTCAGGAACCATACCAGAGGATACTATTATCCTGCCCGAAGAAGACGATATTGTATCAGGTGGTCCGGTGACAGAGATAACCGTTGATGTTGTAGATATAGATCTTCCGCCAGAGGATTTAATTCTTCCTTCAACAGAACCTACATCAACTGATTCAGGCAGTGAGAGCACATCACCTGATGTTTCCAACGGAATCGTTAGCGATACCTCAAAAGAAAGCAGTAGTGATGTTACAATTGCTTCCACGACGGAGTCTGAAGTACTGAAAACTGCGATCGACAAACTTCCACCAACAGATATTTAGTCTGTCGCGGGCTCAGTTTAAAGCCCTCGTTATTTACGGGGGCTTTCTATTTAAAATCAAAGGGAAAATGGGAGGGCGTAGTGATGTAATGCAGTGTAATAAAACCACCGCACCCCATTGATAAATATGAAGGTTTCGTATTTCATCGAACTACGTATAATAGAAATCAATGCATTAGGTCCCCATAGTTTAATGGATAAAACAAGGCCCTCCTAAGGCTTAGATGTTGGTTCGATTCCAGCTGGGGACGCCATTCTTGCTCACCAAAACAAAAATTAAGTAAAGGTAGCGATACATTTCTTTTCTTTTGAATGTGTTTATTCCTTCAGCTTTGATTGTAATTTAATCGAAATAAGTAATACTGTTTAAAACAGGAGAGCATAATGACGTTCGATTTTTCCCCTTTCGAAGACACTGACAATAATAATGAAAGCGCGAATGATTCAGGCTTTACTGAAGAAGAATGGATTGCTATTGAGGCATTATCAGAACCTGGCGCCATCTTCTAAACGATGAAATTTCCAAATTAATCCCCACCTTGTAAAGACCACCGGTCTTGAGCCTAGTTATTCTTTGCCGTTCGTTTTTCAGTAAGCATGCTTAGCAATAGACCATTGGGCACAAAATAACGTATAAGTAACAATGTAGTATCCAGTGCGGGGAATTAAAGTGAGCCAATTTCAAAACGACGATATCGATTCTTTCTTTGCAGAAATGCAGGATGTAAAACCTATCGCTTCAGATGATAAAGCTTTATTACACGACCCTGAAAAAGCCCTCGCAGAGAAACAAAAACGTGCCGCAAGGCAAATGAGCGTGCGTGAGAAGCTCGCTAATCCATTGAGTATGGAAGGTGTTAAGCCTGTGCCGCCGGATGAGTTTATACATTTTCAGCAGCCCGGCATTCAAGACGGCGTGTTTAAAAAACTTCGTCTTGGCAAATACCCGTTAGAGACCAACGTAACACTTGCTGGAAAGACCTTGGAGCAAAGCCGAGAGCTAATTTATACCACGATTAAATCCAGCCATGAACGAGGAGTTCGCGCTCTGCTCATTAAGCATGGGACGGGGGAAAATAGTAAGCCCTTTCCAGCATTAAAGAAAAGCTACGTTAATCATTGGCTACGTGAACTCGATGAAGTGATTGCCTACCATACAGCACAACCTATGCACGGCGGGTTTGGCGCCACTTATGTATTACTGAAAAAACATCCTCATCAAAAGCTGATCAATAGAGAGAAAAATAAGAAAGGATAGAGTGAGAGGCACGTATGATAGACGCCGCCTGATCTCGTGCGCTTTTTGCGTAAGTTGCCGTTTGTGAGAGCTTATTCCTCAGGCTTCAATGATTAACGCCCGTATCAAGCGACTTGATACGGGCGTTAGAATTTTTCTTTCAGACTACTTAACTGAAGACAGCACACTTAGCGTTGTTGGAGCTTCGGCAGACTTCGCAGATGTGCTAAAAACAGCAGTTACGAACATCAGCACTACAGCTACAGCTACTCCGGTTAAGCCAAACCCTTTTGAAGAACGATTCATTGGTCGTCTCTTATTATTAAAACCAGTAAGCAAATGCTAATCACCGGTACAACCCTAACTCAACTCCTGTAACCTAATTGCATTCCTTGCCTGCACTACAATAGATCAGTGACAAACTGATGACAAGGGCAAAAATCAGATTTTTGACACTTTGACAGAGGTTTGACGCCTATTTAAGGTATGCGCATTTATTAAACAGTATTTTTATAGTAATTAAACTGGGGGTCTCCCCCCTGTTTAATCAAGAATGCTATTTTTTAGCCAACAAATTTACGGGCGTTTCTGAAGATACGCATCCACGCACCGTCTTCTTGCCAATCGTCTGGACGCCACGAATTTGCAACGGCTCTGAATACACGTTCGGGGTGCGGCATCATGATAGTGCTTCGCCCATCTAGTGAAGTGAGGCCAGTGATCCCTTGCGGTGAACCGTTCGGATTTGCTGGGTATCGCATGGTTGGCTTGCCATAGTTGTCTACGTAACGCATCGCCACTTGTGCGCCAACTTGTGATAGCGCGTTGTCATTGGCAAATTCAGCCTGACCTTCACCGTGTGACACAGCAATAGGCATACGAGAGCCTGCCATACCGTCAAGCAGTACTGACGTAGACTCCATCACTTCCACCATTGCAACACGAGCTTCAAAACGCGCCGACTGGTTCGTAACAAAGTGTGGCCAGTGCTCAGTACCAGGAATCAGTGATTTTAAGTTTGATAGCATCTGACAACCGTTACATACGCCTAAACTGAATGTATCGTTGCGATTAAAGAAGCCTTCAAACTGATCGCGCGCCATACTGTTAAACAATATAGATTTCGCCCAACCTTCACCTGCGCCCAATACGTCACCATACGAGAAACCACCACAAGCAGCAAGACCAGCAAATTGCTCGAGGGTAATGCGACCGGCCAAGACGTCACTCATGTGAACATCTATGGCATCGAAGCCAGCGCGATTGAATGCCGCCGCCATTTCAAGGTGAGAGTTTACGCCTTGCTCTCTTAATATCGCCACTTTCGGCTTAGCACCTTTGGCAATATAGGGCGCTGCAATGTCTTCGTTGACATCATAAGTCAACGCAGCGTGTAAACCTGGGTCTGCTGCATCTTGCTTGGCTGCATGCTCCTGCTCTGCACACTCAGGGTTATCACGAAGTTTCTGCATTTCAAACGTGGTTTGTGCCCACGTTGTACGCATTGATACGCGGCTATCAGCAAGTACAGCTACGCCATCGCGACTGAACTCAATCATGTCTGTGCTGTTAAGCGTACCGATATCGTGAGTCAATTCAGTTAAACCGAATTCACTCAGCACGGCATTAACTGCATCCATATCGCTTTCGAGTACTTGGATAACGCCACCCAATTCTTCATTGAATAGTACTGCAATGTCATTGCCTTTAAGGCTATCAAGGTCAACGCTTACGCCAGTTTTACCCGCAAAAGCCATTTCAGCCACAGTAGTAAACAAGCCACCATCTGAACGGTCATGATAAGCACATACCAAACCTTTTTCGATAAGTGCCTGCATTGCATCAAAGAAGGCTTTAAGGCGGGTAGCAGAAACCACATCGGCAGGGCTATCACCAAGCTGGGCATAAACTTGCGCTAAGCAGCTAGCGCCCAAGCGATTTTTACCTTCACCTAAGTCAAGCAGTAACAAACGGCTCGCACCTTTATCTGTGCGAAGCTGAGGCGTGACCGTTTTGCGAATATCTTTGACTGCACCGAAAGCAGAAATAACGAGCGATAGCGGAGAAGTCACCGCTTTATCTTCACCGTTTTCATTCCATGCCGTTTTCATCGACATAGAGTCTTTACCCACAGGAATGGTTAGGCCTAGCTCTGGGCAAAGCTCCTCACCTACCGCTTTAACCGCTTCATAAAGACCCGCATCTTCACCGGGGTGTCCGGCTGCTGCCATCCAGTTTGCAGACAGTTTAATGCGCTTAATATCGCCGATGTTTGCTGCGGCAATGTTGGTTAACGCTTCGCCCACAGCAAGACGTGCCGACGCACCGTGTGATAGAAGCGCCACAGGCGTACGTTCACCCATCGACATTGCCTCACCGTGGTAGGTGTCATACGCGGTTGCTGTTACCGCCACATCTGCCACAGGTACCTGCCATGGCCCCACCATTTGATCGCGACTTACAAGGCCAGTAACCGAGCGATCGCCAATGGTGATGAGGAAGGTTTTCTCAGCCACTGTGGGTAATGATAAAATACGGTTTGCCGCTTCACTTAAGGTGATGCCTGACTCGTCCAGTGCTGGCGAGCTAACCTTGGTCGAGCTTACTTCGCGGTGCATTTTAGGCGGCTTGCCTAAAAGTACATCAAGGGGCATATCGATAGGTTTATTATCAAACTGACTGTCGTTCAAGTTTAGGTGCTGCTCGGCAGTGGCTTCACCAACCACAGCAAACGGCGCACGTTCGCGGGCACAAATCGCTTCAAAAACCGGCATGTTTTCTGGCGCGACAGATAAAACATAGCGCTCTTGGGATTCGTTACACCATAGCTCCAGCGGTGTCATACCAGGCTCATCAGACAATACTTTTCTAAGTTCAAAGTTGCCGCCACGGCCACCGTCATTGACCAACTCAGGCAGTGCATTTGAAAGGCCACCTGCGCCCACGTCGTGGATAAATTGAATAGGGTTGTCATCCCCTAACTGCCAACATGCATCAATCACTTCCTGGCAGCGACGCTCCATTTCAGGGTTGTCACGTTGTACTGATGCAAAGTCTAAGTCTTCGTTTGACTGACCAGATGCCATTGATGACGCTGCACCGCCGCCAAGGCCAATGTTCATCGCAGGGCCGCCAAGTACTATAAGCTTAGCGCCTACGGTGATTTCGCCTTTTTCAATATGCTCACGACGAATATTACCTAAACCACCAGCGAGCATTATGGGTTTGTGATAGCCGCGTACTTCAACACCGTTGAAGCTATTTACTTCCTGCTCAAAAGTACGGAAATACCCCAGTAGCGCAGGACGACCAAATTCGTTGTTAAACGCAGCGCCACCTAATGGGCCTTCAAGCATAATATCAAGGGCGCTCACAATACGCTGGGGCTTGCCGTATTCGAATTCCCACGGCTGCTCAGCACCAGGTATGCGCAAGTTAGATACGGTAAAACCAACCAGACCCGCTTTAGGTTTTGAACCACGACCAGTAGCCCCTTCATCACGGATTTCACCACCAGAGCCTGTTGCCGCACCTGGGAAAGGTGAAATTGCCGTTGGGTGGTTATGGGTTTCTACCTTCATCAAAATGTCGATATTCTCATGATGGTATTCGTATTGATGTGACTGGGGGTTCGGGAAGAAGCGCCCTGCTTGCCAGCCTTCCATTACCGCTGCATTGTCTTTGTAGGCTGAATACACGTGATCTGGCAACAATTCAAACGTGTTTTTGATCATCTTAAAGAGCGACTTTTCTTGCTCTACGCCGTCAATGGTCCAACTAGCGTTAAAGATTTTGTGGCGGCAGTGTTCTGAGTTTGCTTGGGCAAACATATAGAGTTCTACGTCAGTTGGGTTTCTTCCCAGCTTTGTAAAACTATCAAAAAGGTAGTCAATCTCATCATCGGCTAACGCTAAGCCTAACGACACATTTGCATTTACTAACGCGTCCTTACCTTCACCTAATACATCGACGCTGGTAAATGAATTCGCTTCGGTGTGCGCAAACAGTACCGCCGCATCATCCGTTTTTGTAAATACTGACTCTGTCATTCTGTCGTGCAAAAAGCTCGCAACTAGCGCAAAGTCTTCTTCGCTTAGTTCTGTGCCTGCTTCTGTTTCTATATAAAAAGCACAACCGCGCTCTATGCGATTGATATTTTTTAAACTACAGTTGTGAGCGATATCGGTGGCTTTAGAAGACCAGGGAGAAATAGTGCCAGGGCGAGGTGTGATGAGGAAGAGAGTTCCAGATGGTGTTTGTGCCTGCCTCGCGGGGCCGTAAGTGAGCAGCTTTTCAAGAATGTCTATTTGCTGCTTAGATAAGTCACCTTGGGAATCGACTAGGTGAACGTATTCGCTATATAGGTTTTTTACCCTAACGCCGGATTGACCCAGCTTTGCAATCAGTTTAGTTTGGTTAAACTCTGATAGTGCAGGAGCGCCTCGTAGGACCAACATATTGATTTACCTGGTTTGTTAGAAACAACGACCACCAATGCGACGCGTTGCCTCTTAGATTGATGAGTATTTCGGCGCGGATTATAAAGTAATAATGGATAGTAAGTAACCTCATAACGCACTTACATGAACTTTTTTTTAAACTTAGACGGTTTAACGACAACAAGTAAAGGTCTATGCAGTCACCAGACTATAAAAAGCGATTAAAACTACAATTAATATTCATATTATCGATTGCTGTGATGAGTTGTGGCGTTCCTTCGGTTCCCACCGCTCTGTCTTCATTATTGGAAAGGGAGTCGATCCGCGTAGGAACAGTTTATGGTGCAGGCACATTTTACAATGGCGCTGAGGGTCCACAGGGTTTTGAATATGAATTGCTGGCTGGATTCGCCGATTTCCTTGGCGTAACTCTCGACCTTTACCCTTTTTACAGCTACGAAGTCATGCTGGAACAATTAGAGGAAGGTAACCTGGACATTGTTGCAACTGGCGATGCAGTTAGCCCTTCACTGAAAAAACGCTTTGCTTATGGACCTGCTTATCAACACGTTCAACAAGAACTTGTGTTTCAAGCTGGGATGTCGAGACCCAGAGATCTATTAGAGCTTGATGCCCCAATTATTGCAGTCGCAGGTAGCAGCCAAGCCCATCTACTGTCGCGCTTGTTAGAAAGTTTGGGCGACAAAGTCAGTGATGACGAAAGCGTCGAAACAAAAACTCAACTTATTACAACTGAAGATTCAGACTCTGAAGAACTGTTGCAACAAGTTGCCAATGGCGACATAGCGTACACGGTTGCAGACAGCAACCGACTGGCGCTTCAGCGCAGACGCTATCCCAATTTAGCCGTGGCGAAAACCCTTGACGAAGACATGCCAATGGCATGGGCGTTGCCGTTGCATCAGGACGACTCTGTAAAAGCCGCACTAATTGAATATTTTGGTACCGTCCATCAATCTGGCTGGTTTACGGTATTAGAAGATAAATATTTTGGCCATATTAGGCAGTTTGATTACGTAGACAGTCGTGCATTTAACGATGCGGCCGAAACCACACTGGCCCGGTATAAACCGCTGTTTCAGAAATATGCTGGCGACCTTGACTGGCGACTGTTAGCAGCAATGAGTTACCAAGAAAGCCACTGGGATAGTGATGCTATTTCACGAACGGGAGTACGTGGACTAATGATGCTAACCCTAGATACTGCTAGCGATTGGAACGTTGATGACAGAACTGACCCTGAACAAAGCATTCGCGGGGGTTCTCGTTATTTCGCCAGCTTGTTAAATAGGATCCCCGCACGCATAAGCGAGCCTGATCGAACTTGGATGGCCATGGCTTCGTATAATATTGGCATGGGACATTTAGAAGATGCACGAGTGCTTACTGAGCGACAGGGTGGAAATCCTGATCTATGGGTGGACGTAAAGCGCCGCTTGCCCCAATTAAGGCAAAAGAAATATTACCGCACTACCCGATATGGCTATGCTAGAGGCGATGAAGCGTTGCAATATGTTGAAAATATTCGCCGCTATTACGACAGCTTAGTATGGTTAGACGAACAAGGAAAAATTTAACGTCGTACTACGGCTCCCTCCTCTTGAAAACTGTCATTTCGATGTCATCTTTATTGACTACCCTAGGAAAGCGTTAGACAACACTAACTCACTTTCTCAAAAAACAACATGCGACAAAAAATATGCAATCTTAAAACGACTGACAGTCGTTACTAGTGAGGTATAAGGGAAAGGAGAAAAAATGAAAAAAAATCGTTTTATGAAAAAAGGAATAAAATTGAAAAATAACAATAGACGTAGACTTATGCTTAAACGATGTCATCAAAAAGTACTTCAACGACGTAAGCTTTTTGTGACCAGTGACATGTTCACTCAGTTGACTCGCACACCGAGTTAATCCATTGGGCGGCGCAATGTGCTGCCCGCAGAGCTTTCAATCTAGAGATTTAAAAATATTAAGAGTCAACTAACAGGACTCGCCACCCTCTTTGCATTTTTTGGCTTTTTTAGCGGCCTTAATCTCCTGCCTTCGTTTGCGAAAAAAGTTAGACAATTTACTAGCACAATCTTCAGCGAGTACTCCCGACACTATTTCAACCTGATGGTTTAGCGCTGGATGATGAAGTAAATTCATCACCGAGCCCGCTGCTCCCGTTTTCGCATCTTTTGCGCCAAACACGACGCGCTTAACGCGAGCATGCACCAACATGCCAGCGCACATTGAACAAGGTTCTAATGTCACGTACAAGGTAGCATCAATTAAACGGTAATTTTGAACGTGTGAGGCAGCCTCTTTTACAGCGCGGAGCTCAGCATGGGCGGAAGGATCATTGTCTGTGATAGGTGTATTATACCCTTCTCCGATGATCTCACCGTTTAATACTACACAAGCCCCAACTGGCACCTCACCTATTGACTCAGCCTTATCGGCAAGCATTAAAGCATGCTTCATCCAGTGGATGTCTTGCGTAATCTCTTCATTTGTTAGCGTTCTACCATTGTCTTCGAGGGTTTTCTTAACGTGAACACCATCAACCTCCTGAGACGGACTATTGTCAATCTTTATCGATACTAATCGCTCAGTTTCACGCAATCTCTCTGTTTCACTCAATCTCTCTGTTTCACCCGGTAAATCTTGTTTCTGATTACCTGCCCGCCCCGGTTCTTGGGCCAGGTCTGCTGAGAGAGAGTTACTATTTTGGTCATTCATTCGTCAGATTTGCTATTTAAGTTGGTGAAATTGGTTAACCGCTATTTTTAATTTGGCTTTAAAAATACCTTAACACTTTAAAAAGTAATGACTTTTGTCACTTGGCAATGTACTTGCTAACTTTCATTATAACACTGCTGAGGTGAAGGAATTAACTGGTTACATTTTTTAGCAAAAATGTGGAGAAATGACCTTTATAATGTTCAAAGCCTAGCAGCAAGTTGCTAATATGTAGTGAAATCAAATTGACTAAATTTGAGTGTGAATTAGACAAATGAACATATTTTCACCTACACTGTTTTAACGCCGTTTATGAGGGATATCACCGTGGATATGACCGCGATTGCAATAGTAGCTATTTGTGCTTGGGCACTTGTCAGTATTGTCGACAGTGCAAAAGATAAAAGCAAAAGAAAGTTAAACAATAAGGAGGCTGACGCTTACAAAGCTGAAATAGCCGAGTTAAAAGAACGGGTTTCAGTACTAGAAAAGATCGTCACCGATGAGCGTTATGATTTAAAAAAGCAATTTGCGGACTTGGAAAAAGATCGCGTAGCATAGGCTACCCCCTGCTTGCTCTTTTATCAGCGCGTCAGAACATTACTGCGCGCTAGCTACCTTCTAACAGTTTGCGTTCTGCCCTCTCTACACGCCTAGGTTTACCTGCAATAACCAGCACGTCGTGGGCTTGTAAAATGGCATCTTTGTCCGGGTCTTTTACTTCGTTACCATCTCGTCTCAACCCTTTAATGGCCACACGCATTCTCGAGAAATCGATATCTTTTATCGCTTTTCCTATACATGATGCGTGCTCTGACAGCACCACAGCGTGAATAAACTCCAACTTATCTTCCGTACCATAAGTAATTTCTGTCGTTTCTCCAGGATAAAAGCCGTGCATGTGATCGTAGCGTCCTTTTCTCTCTGCCCGCACCCGCTTCAAAATACGTGACATGGGAACACCAGCATAATGCAAGACTTGAGAGACTAACATTAAGCTCCCCTCCTGCAGTTCAGGAACAACTTGATTAGCGCCAGCGTTATACAGACTGTCGAGCTGATAATCTCGCTTCGTCCTCACCATAACATCCGTCGTTTCGGTAATGCTTCTTGTTTGCGTGATAACTTGCTTCGCTTTGTCCACTTGGTCGAAGGTAACCAATACAAGTTTAGCGCTTTCTATATTGGTATTGAACAGAATATCTTTTTGACTAGCGTCTCCGAAAATAACGGGTTCACCTGCGTTTCGGCTTTCGTGCACACGCACGGGGTCCATATCGATGGCAACAAAATGAATACCTTCCATTTTCAGCATTCTCGCCACTGATTGTCCTACGCGACCAAACCCACATATAACCACATGGTTGGTTAATTGAGCGCCTGCGTTGCTGCTCACATCATCATCAAAAGCGATGTCGTTGTTAACAATGCGCTTAGCTATTGTAACGCTATTGTTCATTAGCCAAGGGGTCAGTGCCATGCTGATAACGCCCATACACACGATTAGGGATGATTGCTCCGACGTAAGCACACCATGCGTGGTAGCAAGTGCTGCAATGACAAAACTAAACTCACCTATTTGACAAAGCTTAACGCCTGCAGACCATCCATCGATAGCGTCTGTTTTCACCAACAATGAGGCAACCCTCACTAGCACTACTTTTGTTATCATAAGTGCAAATACGCCGAAAACAATTTCAAACAAGCTGTCCCAGAGTACCGTCAACTCTAACTGCATTCCTACCGTAACAAAGAACAGTCCCATGAGTATGTCTCTAAAAGGGCGTATGTCAGCTTCAAGCTGATATTTATACTGACTCTCCCCGAGCATCATCCCAGCTAAAAACGCGCCCAAGGCCATAGATAGCCCAAAATAATAGGTAAGCCCACCTGCCAACAACGCAATGAAAATAGTTGTAAGAACAAACAACTCGTCGGTCCTTGTTCTCGCGACCTCTCTGAACACCCAAGGAAGTAACCACTTACCCACTGACATTAAAAATGCGATCACAAAAACGCCTTTAAGCAATGCTTCGCCTAATGCAAGTGCAATACTGACCTCGCCGGTTTGCGCTAAAAGTGGAATAGCGATTAGAAACGGCACTACCGCTAGATCTTGAAAGAGTAGAATACTGACTGCAAGCTGTGTACGACGGTTGTTGAGGATCCCCATCTCAGTAGCTTGTTTGATAACAATTGCGGTAGAGCTGAGCGCGAGCGTTCCGCCTATGATTATTGATGCACTAATGGAGATACCGAAAAACAGGGGAACACAGGTAAACACCGCGGTGGTGAAAAGCATTTGCCCGAACCCGACGCCAAATACCAATGAACGCATGGCGAGCAATTTAGGCAAGGAGAACTCAAGTCCCAAAGAAAAAAGTAGAAAAACGATCCCTACCTCTGCGAGCAGGTGCATCTCCTCTGGATGCGCAAAAACCGACAGGATCTGAGGTCCAGCGATTATACCAGCAAAAAGATAAGCCAAAATAGGAGGAAGATGAACACGTTTAAATAGTGCGACGGCGCATACCGATATGAACATCAGTATCACAACATTTAAAAAACTTGTTCCCACATTACCTCCATAACTCTTATCGTTCTTCTGCGCGTAGGCTTTTAAGATTTGTGCCGCCTTGTGTCGAGAGTCTACTCTCTGCCTTGCCGATGAAGAAGGTGCAAATATTACGTTCAACACAAAATATCTGGTATCAGAAAACGACGTATTTAATTAACGCCAGCAAGTTTAAAACAAAAAAGTATTTTCACTCTTTTTTGGCATTTGTTTTGCAAAAACCCTTAGTACAAATGCAGATTTGGCAAGTTTTGCCATTGTGACCGCCATAAATCTTTCAACATTGAAAGCTAGGCCACAGAAACGTCAGGACTTTGACGCTTGTTTCTTTGCATATCAACGCATTTTGTATAGGGGCATAACTGTGGATTTCTCTACGTCAGTCTACGATAGCACACAACATAACAGTTTTTATCCTGCTGAGAGTACTGCTAACGCACTCACATCGAGTGAATTAGCGGGTTTTGTCTCACAACTCCTTACTACTCTTGAACTCCAAGAGTTAGGCGGTGTTTATTTCCAGCAGATTAATATGTTGCTGCCTGTCATCGGGTTTAGCTTATCCGATTTTGACTCTCGCTGGGTTTATGGCAACGCAAAAGTATCCTCAACGCTGATTGATTTACCTTTAAAAGGTGCCAGTACTATTAATGGTGAGCAAGCCCATGTCTACTATTACATTAGTTCACCCTTATCGTTATCGCAACGCGAAGCACTGTTCCAACTTCATGATTTATTTGGAAAACAGGTTAAACACGCTCTCTCATTTATGCGTGTGCAGCAAATGGCGACACGAGATACATTGACAGGCTTAGGCAATCGAGCAGGTTTTGAGCAGTCTATGACAAGGCAGCTAGGCTGGGCGCAACGGCATGATGAGCCGTTTGCTCTGCTCGTAATAGATTTAGACAACTTTAAATACGTCAACGACAATTTCGGGCATGGTGAAGGAGACAAGGTGCTTGTGCACGTAGCATCACACTTCTCAAAAGTGTTACGGGACGAAGACGAAGCATTTCGCTATGGCGGCGATGAGTTTTGCTGTTTGCTAGATTGCCAAACTCAGTTACAGCTAGCCTGTGCGGCTCAACGTATCCAATCAAGCATAAACAGCTCTTCCTATCTGGCAGGCTTAGCCGTATCAACGAGTTTAGGCGGTGCTATCTACAGGGATGGTGACACAATAAGCAGTATTTTTGACAGAGCAGATAATGCTTTATATCGCGTGAAAAATTCGGGTAAAAACAGCTACCAAGCGGCGTAGTTTACGCATCTCAGAAGAGGCAAAACACTGCCGCTTTTTGGGCTGAAATAGACTGAAATGGTCACTAACATAACCTAATCAGGCTTAAACGATACATCAAAACCCGGCTCTCTAGGTTGCAAGTAAACACAGCTTCCCTCCACAATTAGTGCGACAGGTTTTTCATTTAAGTATATAACCGGCACCCCATTTCTCTCCCAACGGGGAACACGCCACACTTTAAACCATTCTTTTAATAGTTTAGACACGCTCCCATGCTCGGGCTTAATGCGCAGGTCACGAGCATTGGTTTGAAACGTTACCTTGTCATCTTCTTTTGGCTCAGTCAAAGACACGCTTATCGACCCGTTTAACCATGGCAGATGATTTGGCGTATTGAGCGATAACGTACCGCTGACGTCAGGTTCGTGCGCTGCATGTGCCACCCAGTATAGGTCTCCGTCAAACCGAATCACCCTTCCCCACTTAAAGTTTACTTCAGGCGTTGCGTCATGCTTCGCCTTTAACATTGACAGTACCTGTTCGGCCTGTGCTTTAGATGGCGAAAGCTGACGTTGTTCGGTAAACCATGCTCGTATAACCAAAGCCTGCCAAGGCCTTGATAGTGCGCCGAGTTTTTGCCCATTCAACCTTAGCGCCGTGCGTTTACAATCTTCATAATAGGATTGTGCTGACTCACTTACCAGCGCGCTTTGTTCTGCGCATAGGGCCGCGCTGCGGCCTACCGTTTTAGCTAGTTGAGGCCAACGCGCTACAAGGTGTGGAATAATCTCGTTTCTTAAAAAATTTCTATCAAAACTATTTTGCTGGTTAGACTCATCTTCTACCCACTGCAGCATTTCCTCTTCTGCATAGGTGATGATGTCAGCTTTCTCCAATGCCAACATTGGACGCATGATGAGGGTTTTGCCGCGATACTGCATCTCACCCATCCCCGCCAATCCCTGTGGGCCCGCTCCTCGTTTCAGCTGCAATAACACGGTTTCAAGCTGATCCTCTGCGTGCTGGCCTAACAGCAATACCCCCCCTATTTGCTTGCAAACATCAAGTAGTGCGTTGTATCTAACTTTCCGCGCTTCCGCTTCAAGGCTTTTGCGTGCACCAGTATCAACGTCTACGCGATGCAGGTGAAACTGTACATCTTCTAGGCGGCATTGTAATTCACAATGGCGTGCCCAATTGTCAGCATTCTCGCTTAAGCCATGATGCACGTGCACAGCGTGAATAGGCGCGTCAAACCTCTCGCGATACCCAACAATAGCATTTAGCAAAACAGACGAATCGACTCCGCCGCTATACGCAACGACTAAAGGCGTTTGAAGAGAAAAGTCAGCGTCGCTGAGAAGGCGCTCTACCCGATTGACAATATGTTCGCTAACTGAAGAAATTTGACGGGACACTTATCGGCATGCCTCTTAATTTTCATTGTATAAAAAAGCCAAGGGGTTGATTACCTGTGGTAAACAACCCCTTGATATTAATAATATCTAGACGACCGCGACTGTCTGAGCGCAGAGGCTAGAGAGCTTAACAGTAACCGAAAGACATCAAGCGCTGATAGCGCTCTTCCATCAGTTTGGTCTTATCTAGCTCTTTAAGCTGGTTCAACTGTTGCTTGATGACCGCTTTTAGGTTAGCTGCCATACCGTTATGATCGCGATGGGCACCACCTAGCGGCTCTTCAACAATACTGTTGATTAGGCCTAGTTCTTTAATTTGTGGGGCACTTACGCCCATAGCTTCTGCAGCTAATGGCGCTTTTTCTGCGCTTTTCCACAAAATAGACGCACAACCTTCTGGCGAAATAACCGAGTAGGTAGAATACTGAAGCATGTTAACGCGATCGCCAACACCAATCGCCAAGGCGCCGCCTGATCCACCTTCACCAATGACTGTACAGACAATAGGAACGGTAAGCTCAGCCATTTCAAACAAGTTCTTTGCAATCGCTTCACTTTGACCACGCTCTTCTGCACCCACACCCGGGTAGGCCCCTGGCGTGTCAATAAACGTGATGATAGGCATGTTAAAGCGCTCTGCCATTTTCATAAGACGCAATGCTTTGCGGTAACCTTCTGGTTTAGGCATCCCGAAGTTACGCTTGATCTTTTCGTTAGTGTCTCGGCCTTTTTGATGACCGATAATCATCACTGGCTGTTCATCTAACAAAGCCGGTCCGCCTACAATAGCTTTGTCATTTGCAAATGCACGGTCGCCAGCAAGCTCGTCGAATTCGGTAAAAATACGCGGAATGTAATCAAGCGTATATGGACGCATTGGATGACGGGCGAGTTGCGACACTTGCCACGCACCAAGGTCAGAGAAGATTTTTTTAGTTAGCTCCGCACTTTTTCCGCGAAGCTTATTAATTTCTTCTTCGATACCAACATCGAACTCACCGCCTTGATTTACCAACCTTAGCTCTTCAATTTTTGCTTCTAATTCGGCTATTGGCTGTTCAAAGTCCAAAAACTGTATACTCATTTCATGTCCTATTCGTACTACGCTCGTCTATGCAAACGCGAGATGTCCAATCTAACGAACTCTTACCCTTAATGGTAGAGAATTGAAACGGCTTTGTCTCCCAAACATTGTTTGAGATCGTGTAAAAGTTGGTCTTCAGGGGTAACATACCATTTGGCACCACACGCCAGCGTTACTTCAGCGTCCGGATGCGTTACCGCTAACTGAACAGGACAACTTCCACCATTAAATGCCTGCAGGATAGATTGCATCTGACTTAATTTCTTGGGTTCAAGCAACTGGGTGTCAATATTAAGTGCCAGCGCTCTCGCGTTTTTCTCTCGTGCCTGAACAATGTCCATTACATCACGGGCAGTGATTGTATTGCCCCCAGAGAAATCATCAAAGCTGACCTGTCCCTTTATTAGCAATATTCTGTCAGTTTCTAACACACTTTCGAACTGTTCGTACATATCTGGAAAGAAACGCGCGTCTATTCTGGCACTCTTGTCATCCAGTGTCACTATCGCCCAACGACGCCCTCGCTTATTTGTCATAACACGGACGCCTAGCACCAAACCTACCGCGCTGGCCATCTGATCTTTATTCGTCGGTTTTAAATCAACTAACCTACCGTCGGTATAGTATCGGAGTTCCTCGGCGTATTGATTGATAGGATGACCGGTCAAGTATAAACCGAGCGTATCTTTCTCGCCCTCCAGCCATACCTTTTCTGGCCACTCTGGCACATCAGCAAAGGCTTGTTTAACTTCGTCTGGTTCTGTGGTTAAAAGTCCGAACATGTCTGACTGACCAAACGATTCCGCTTTGGCGTGCTGCCCTGCGGCGGCAAGCGCATCGGGAAGTGATGCCATTAACGCAGCACGATGCGGCCCTAGATTGTCCATCGCACCTGCGAGAACCAGCTTTTCCAGCACGCGCTTATTAACCCGTTTAATATCCACTTTCGCGCAAAAATCGAATAAATCTTTAAACGCGCCTTGGTTTTCGCGCGCTTCAATAATGGCTTCAATTGGGCCTTCACCAACGCCTTTGATAGCGCCAATTCCATAGACGATACGGCCTTTACTATCGACCGTAAATTTGTATTTACCCACATTCAAATCTGGCGGCAGTATTTCAATGCCCATGCGCTCGCATTCGTCGACGAGGGTTACGATTTTATCGGTATTATCCATATCCGCCGACATTACCGCAGCCATGAATTCCGCAGGATAATGGACTTTCAACCAAAGGGTTTGATAAGACACCAACGCGTAAGCTGCGGAGTGAGATTTGTTAAACCCGTAACCGGCAAACTTTTCTACTAAGTCGAAAATTTTCATCGCTAAGTCTGGGTCAATATTATTACCCTTAGCACCTTCAGCGAACGTTCCGCGCTGCTTTGCCATCTCTTCTGGCTTTTTCTTACCCATCGCACGACGTAGCAAGTCAGCGCCGCCCAGTGAGTAGCCCGCCATTTCCTGGGCTATCTGCATTACCTGTTCCTGGTACAAGATAATGCCATAGGTAGGCTCTAGAATTTCTTTCAAGCACTCGTGCTGATATTCTGCATCGGGGTAGGAAATTTCTTCACGTCCGTGCTTTCGGTCAATAAAGTTATCTACCATACCTGATTGCAGCGGGCCCGGACGGAAAAGGGCCACCAGTGCGATAATATCTTCGAAGCAGTCAGGTTTAAGGCGCTTAATTAGTTCTTTCATACCGCGAGATTCCAGCTGGAATACCGCAGTTGTCTCGGCGTTTTGAAGGGTTCTAAAACTCTTAGGATCTTCAAGAGGAATAGCGCTGATATCCACATCAACGTTCTTTCCTTCTTTGATCATATCGATTGCCCACTGAATAATAGTCAGTGTACGAAGACCCAAGAAGTCGAATTTTACTAACCCCGCCGTTTCAACATCGTTTTTGTCGAATTGTGTTACGGGGTTTTTACCTTCGTCATCACAATACAAAGGCGAGAAATCTGTAATTGTGGTTGGCGCAATAACAACACCACCGGCGTGTTTACCGGCATTTCGGGTAACCCCTTCAAGAATGCGCGCCATATCGATAAGGTCTTTTACCTCCTCATCGCTTTCATAAACTTCCGGCAGCTGTGGCTCAGCTTTGAACGCCTTCTCTAGCGTCATGCCTGGATCAGGTGGGATAAGCTTTGAGATCCTATCTACAAAGCCGTATGGGTGGCCAAGCACCCGGCCCACGTCGCGCACTACCGCTTTCGCCGCCATAGTACCGAAGGTAATGATCTGTGATACCGCCTGACGCCCGTAAAGCTCAGCAACGTGGTCGATTACCTCATCTCGTCTATCCATACAGAAATCGACGTCGAAGTCGGGCATGGAAACACGCTCAGGGTTCAAGAACCGTTCGAAGAGTAAGTCAAACTCCAGCGGGTCGAGGTCAGTAATTTTAAGCGCATACGCTACCAATGAACCTGCACCTGAACCACGCCCAGGCCCTACCGGAATTCCGTTATCCTTACTCCACTGAATAAATTCCATTACGATCAGGAAGTAACCCGGGAACCCCATTTGGTTGATCACTTCAAGCTCGATGCGAAGTCGGTCATCGTATTCTGGCCGTTTCGCTTTGCGCTCTTCCTCATCGGGGAAAAGAAATTCTAGACGTTCTTCCAACCCTTCTTCAGACACTTTGACCAGGAAGTCTTCTGTGGTCATACCGCCGGTTGGAAATTGCGGCAAGAAGTATTCGTTTAAGCGTACGGTAACATTACAGCGCTTAGCAATTTCAACCGTATTCTCTATTGCCTCTGGAATATCACTAAATAATTCGACCATTTCCTCGGCGGTACGTAGGTACTGCTGGTCGCTATAGCGTTTAGGGCGGCGGTTATCATCTAGCGTGTAACCATCGTGAATGCACACCCTGATTTCGTGTGCGTCGAACCCTTCTTGGTCTATAAAGCATACTTCATTAGTAGCAACCACAGGCAAACCACGCTGAGAAGCAAGCTCAACGGCGCGGTGTAGGTAATCTTCTTCCCCCTGTCTCCCTGTTCTGATCAACTCAAGATAGAAGCGGTCAGGGAAGTGGGTTTGATAAAATTCAACTGCACTGTCTAAAAGTTTTGCATTGTTCTTTGTTAAGCCTACGCCTACGTCGCCATGCTGGGCACCGGAAAGAACGATAACCCCTTCGCTGTGTTCGACAAGCCACTCTTGATCAATCACAGCGCGATGAGCCAAATGTCCGCGAAGATAAGCTTTAGATATAAGAACCGTAATATTCTTATATCCCTCATTATTCATCGCCAGCAACGTAAGCCTGAATGGCTCATCACCAAACGTGTCATTGGTTACCCAGAAATCTGTGCCGATAATGGGCTTAATACCCAAATTATGTGCTTCAGAATAAAATTTTACCAAACCACACATATTCATTTGGTCGGTGATGGCCACCGCCGGCATCCCTAACTCGGCAACTTTCCCTAATATCGGCTTTACTTTATTTAAGCCGTCCATCATCGAATAATCGCTGTGAACACGTAAATGAATAAATGGCGATGGCATGACGTTATTTCTCTTCAAGTAACGCTTTAACAGGTTTAAAGCTTTTACGATAGCAGTCTAAGATGCCATATTCTGCAATGGCTTCAAAATGCGCCTTGGTCGGATAACCTTTATGCCCTGCAAAATTATATTGCGGGTAAGCTTCATGCAGTGAGAGCATGTCGTTATCGCGCTCTACCTTAGCGATGATGGAGGCAGCTGAAATTTCAGCGTGAAGGTTATCGCCTTTTACCACGGCTTCAGACTCAAAATTCCAAGCGGGCACGCGGTTCCCATCCACACGAACAAAGTCAGGCATGACCGGCAAACCCTCTACCGCCCGAATCATAGCCAACATTGTCGCATGAAGAATGTTTAGCTTATCGATCTCTTCTGGGCTGGCTCTGCCAATATTCCAATACAATGCTTTTTCACGAATTTCTTGGGCAAGTGCTACGCGCTTTTTCTCGCTTAGCTTTTTAGAATCCGTAAGCCCCTCTATAGGATTCTCAGGGTCAAGAATGACTGCGGCGGTGACAACATCACCCACTAGTGGTCCGCGCCCTACTTCATCAACACCGGCAATTAACTTATGCAAACAATTCCTCCACGACAGCTTTTGCTGCTGTTTTATCAGCATTGCATTTTAGCGTATGGTGGAGGTCGGTGAAACGGGCAATAAGGGCTGAATTATCACTTTCGAATAAGTTAAGTAACTGATTGCTCATATTCTCTGCATTAACCTCTTCTTGAAGTAATTCTGGAATAATCGCTTCATTCGCTAATAGGTTAGGCAAAGTGAAGAATGGTGCTTTGTATAAGCGCTGCATGATTTTGTAGGTAAGCGGTGCCAATTTATACGCTGCAACCATGGGGCGCTTACACAGCATGGCTTCCAACGTCGCTGTACCAGAGGCAAGCAAAATAACATCACTTGCTATCATGGCATCTCGAGATGTCCCTTGCGTTACTTTAATGGGTAGACGCGCTTCAGCGTTATTGGCATCAGCCAATAGTGCTTTTATTTGCGCCAGACGATGCGCATTAGCAGCGGGAATAAGAAATTGAATATCACTGCGTTTGGCATGAATAGCTTCTATGGTATCTAGAAATACAGGAAGAAGCGTATCTACTTCGCCACGGCGCGAACCGGGAAGTACAGCCAATACGGAAGCACTACTAGCTACACCTAATTCTTGGCGTGCCGCATTTTGGTCGGGCTCAATCGCGATAGCGTCAGCCATTGTGTGCCCCACAAACGTGTAGGGAACATGGTATTTATCGTAAACCTGCTGCTCGAAGGGGAACAAACCTAATACGCGGTTAGCAGCCTTAGCAATTTTATGAATTCGCTTTTCGCGCCACGCCCAAACAGTAGGGCTAACGTAATGAATGGTTTTAACGCCGCGCGCTTTAAGCGTTTTTTCAACACGTAAATTAAAATCCGGGGCATCAATACCAACAAAAATATCCGGCGGATTTTGCTCAAAGTGAGTAAGAAGCTGTTTCTTTACTTTCAAGATGGCAGGCAAATGGGAAAGGACTTCAACAAGCCCCATAACCGACAGCGTTTCCATATCAAACAGGCTATGGAAACCTGCGTTTATCATGTTTGGACCGCCAATACCTTCGATAATAGCATCGGGGTGTTGGCGTTTTAACTCTGCAACCATTCCGGCGGCGAGAACGTCACCAGAGGGTTCTCCGGCAACCATGCCGATACGAATTGGCTTAGACATAATTAGCGGATAATGCCTCGCTTAGCGTCCTGGAGGAACTTGACCATTAACGCTACACCATCGAACTTATCAGCGGACTCGGCAAGTTTTTCAATGGCTTCGTCTACTGTGTTACCTTCGCGATAAATTGTTTTATAAGCGCGCTTTATTTCTAACACTTCTTCTTTCGCAAAACCTCTGCGCTTCAGGCCCTCAGAGTTTATACCTTGGGGAATATTCTTCTGGCCGCTTACCATGACAAAAGGAGGGACATCTCTCAGGATAATGCCGCCTGCACCTAAGAAAGCGTGAGCGCCAATTTTACAAAATTGATGAATGCCTGTAGCACCGCCAACAATCACGAAATCGTCGATATGAACATGACCCGCGACTGCGACATTGTTCGCGATAATAATGTCATCACCCAATACGCAGTCGTGAGCAATATGCGCATTAGCCATAAATAGACCACGAGAACCGATGATAGTAATACTGTTGTCCTGGATAGTACCTCTATGAACAGTAACACCTTCACGGAATTCGTTATCATCGCCGATGACAAGCTCGGTTGGCTCACCTGCATACTTTTTATCTTGGCAGTCTTCGCCGATTGAAGAAAACTGATAAAACTTATTGTTTTTACCGATACGCGTTGGGCCGCGTACCACCACATGTGATTTCAGAATACACCCATCACCTATGGTGACATTATCGTCAACCACGCAAAATGGACCAATGGTGACGTTCTCACCTATCGTTGCACTTTCTGAAATTACCGCAGTAGGATGGATCACGTTACGCTATCTCTCTCATCGCACACATAAACTCTGCACAACAAGCAATGTCACCATCGACACTTGCCGTACCTTTAAATTTCCAAATCCCTCTGCGCTCTTTAACTAAAGCAACGTCAAATTCAAGCTTATCTCCTGGAACGACAGGGCGCTTAAAGCGCGCGTTATCAATTCCAGCATACAAGTATAACTTATCATTATTGCCCATGGTCTTAAATCCTAAAACACCTGCGGCTTGCGCCATGGCCTCTAAGATAAGTACGCCTGGAAAGATTGGCTGACCTGGGAAATGCCCCGTAAAACAAGGCTCATTAATGGTTATATTTTTATAAGCCTTTACAGACTCACCCAGAACATAGTCTGTTACACGATCAACAAGTAAAAATGGATACCTATGTGGAAGTAATTCCAGAATTTCCTGAATTTCGATGGTATTGAGTGAATTGGCCAAAAACTTTCTCCTGTATACAAGCATGACCTACAACTGCTTTATACCAATGCGCGTAATTGATTGGTATTTGGTCAAACTCGCCGTAAAAACTGAAAACGGCGGCAACCATACGCTGTTAAGCGTAAAAAACAAATCAGACCAACACCTTTCGGAAATTGGTCTGATAATTATATCAACGATTTTAGCCAGTCGATTAGTTAGCTTTGCTAACCTGCTGAAGTACCTGCTCAGATAAATCGTGCTCTTCTTTTGCAAACGCAACTGCGCCAGAATTCAGCACTAGGTCATAACCTTGCTTAGCTGCTACTGAGTCAATAGCTTGCTTGATAAGACCAAGCAGCTTGTTGCGCTCTTCGTTGCTGCGGCGTTGGATGTTTTGCTGAAGAGGCTGACCTTTTTTTGACAACTCTTCACGAACAGACAAGATTTTTTGTTCTAGTTCTTTTTTCTCGGTATCGCTCATTGTCGCGGCATCACGTTGAAGACGCTCGGCATAGAATTGACCGTCGCGCTGAAGCTGATTCACTTCTTCAAGCTGATCTTTAAATTCAGCCTGAATCGCGTTTTGTATTTCAGCCGCTTGAGGCATTGCTTGGAAAATACCTTGAACATCTACGACAGCTACCTTTTGTTCAGCCATCACAGACGTACTTACTAAAGCGCTACCTAACATTGCTCCTGCAACGATATGTTTTACCAACTGTTTCAAAGGGAACTCCTTTTGTAAATCTTGTTATAGAGCGCAACTAATACGCGCTCGCTTTAATATTTTAGAAAGTTTGACCGATATTGAAAGTGAAGAACCTCGCGTCGTCACCCTCACGTTCTTGGATTATTTTTGAGAAGCTGAAAACCATTGGCCCCATTGGTGAAATCCACTGAACCGATACACCTGCTGAGCTACGATACAGACTCCAATCAGAATAGTCCAATAGCTCTTGACCAAAACGTTGACTCGGATTGACCTGAAACTGACTATATCTGTCAAAATCGAATTCAGTATCCCATACGTTACCCACATCCACAAACAAACTTGTGCGAACAGAGTTATCCATGTCGGCCTCTACGAAAGGCGTAGGAACAATCAGTTCTACACCGCCGAGGGCCATTGCATTCCCCCCTAAGCTTTGTCGAGACCAAGTCAGCAATGCATCCGCAGGATCCCCTGGGAATACTTCGCCATCTGGCCCAACGATATTGCCAGCGTTGCCCACATTCACGCCTCGGGGACCTACCGTATTATTCTCAAAACCACGTAATGAGTCTGCGCCACCAGCGGTAAAGTTTTCGGTAAACGGAAGCACTTGTTCGTTTCCATTAATATCACCATAACCATTACCGTATCCGAAGCGAATGCGTGTTAGCAG
The DNA here is from genome assembly GCF_009811415.1 of Alteromonas sp. KUL106. Lineage (GTDB taxonomy): Bacteria > Pseudomonadota > Gammaproteobacteria > Enterobacterales > Alteromonadaceae > Alteromonas. The sequence continues at coordinate 26,732 of NZ_BLIG01000006.1, forward strand.
AGACCATCGCTGATCACGAGAAAGGGGGAAATACCACTTACCATCAAATACCGATTTGAAGTAGTTAACATCAGAGTTGGGGGTCGTGATACTAAATGAGGCTCTTTGTGATGAGCCAGCTGTAGGGAAAAGCCCTCTGTTGAGCGTCGAACGACTCCAACTTACACTTGCCAACAAGCTGCTGTATTTTATTGCCGCATCTGGGTCAGCGCCATTCGTAAACTGGTTATAAAACAACTCTGTTTGTTCAAAGAACCCGCGGTTAAACAATTCGACATCACTGTACGTTAAACCAAAGTTAATCCTATTGAACTCGTTGATAGGATAGCCAATATTAGCCCCTAAAGAATAACGTTTAGAATTATACTGGATAACATTAAAGTCAGAACCATCAAACTCGCTATAACCTATTGAGCCACCTAAGCTAATGCCGTCAATGGTGAAAAACGGGTCATTGTAAGTCGCTTGAATCGATTGTTGGAATGCTGTGGTATTTAAATTGAGTCCTATACGTTTACCTGTACCAAGGAAGTTATCTTGTTGGATACCCGCCTGGAGACTCAATCGTGTTCTATCGCCGTAGCCTATACCCGCATTAAACGAGCCTGATGGCTGCTCTTTAACGGTGAAGTTAACATCGACTTTATCTTCAGACCCCGGAATTCGGACAGTTTCAAACTCAACCTCTTCCATATAGGTGAGCCGAGAAAGCTGACCTTTTGACGACTCTAACAAGTTGTTAGACAGCCACGTGCCTTCCATTTGATTAACGTTTTGTCGTAATACACTATCCGCCGTTACTACGTTACCGTTAAATATGATTCGGTTCACGTAAATACGCTTACCCGGGTCAACTGACAGGGTCAATTTAACTGTTTTGTCTTCGTCATTAATTTCAGGAACCGTAGTTACTGTTGGGTAAGCATAGCCAAAACGACCTAGATACTTACTAATAAACTCTTCCGTGTATGTGACTTCGGCTTGATTGTAAAGCTCACCAGGGGTCAACGGTAAAACACGTTCAATGTATTCTTCATGGCCAAGCACATCACCCACCAACTCCACTTCAGAGATGGTGTACTGCTCACCTTCTGTCACGTTCATGGCAATATATATGCCTGACTTTTCAGGAGTCATTGATACTTGAGTTGAGTCAACGTTAAAGCGCAAGTAACCACGGTTTAGATAGTGATTACGCAGCGTTTCCATATCGCCCTGCAATGTTTGCTGTTGATAGCGCGTTTCAGACAAGAAGTCCCACCAAGGCGTGTCGTATTGTAGTTCAAACGCTTCCATCAGTTCTTCGTCTGAAAACAGCTCGTTGCCCACAATATTTATTTGTTCGATTTTGGCGGCGTCGCCTTCTTCAAACAAAAGTTTCAAATCTACACGATTGCGCGGTAAAGGCGTAATGATAGCCGTCACATCAGCGTTATACTTACCAATGCTGTAAAAAAAGTCTTTCAGGCCGTTCTCAATAGAGGTCAATACGGTCTTGTCGAGCGGCTCACCGATGCGAACACCGTTACCGTCCAAACTTTCTTGAAGCTGCTCATCTTTAATATCATCGTTGCCTTCAAAAATGATATTACTGATCGTTGGACGCTCTGCAACACGAACAACCAGCGTATTGCCATCGCGAAGAATAGCTACGTTTTCAAAGTGAGTAGAAGAATATAACGAGCGAATAAGCTGCGTTACCCTAAATGTATTAAGCTCATCGCCTACTTGAACAGGCAAGTAGGTTAATGCTGCACCCAGTGCAACACGTTGCAAACCTTCAACGCGAATGTCCTCAACGACAAACTCACTGTCTTGCGCTGCAGCATTGGCAAAGCTAGCACTGGAAAGAATGGCTCCGGCTGCTACTAACTGTTTTAACTTCATCTATTTTTCTTTTCCTGGCCGCGTTTTGTATTAGCTGTTTTGTACTTCCTGATTTCCATCAGGTTATGCGAGCGATATCGTTAAATATTGCGATACCCATTATCATAAACAGAAGCACGCCACCTATTCTGTAACCCCATTCCTGCACGGCTTCAGGCACAGGTTTGCCTGTGATCCACTCCACAATAAAAAACATGAGGTGACCACCGTCAAGCATGGGCAAGGGTAATAAATTTATAATGCCTAAATTTACGCTTATTAAGGCAAGAAAACTCAAGAAGTACGCAAGTCCATACCCAGCACTTGTTCCCGCACCTTGAGCAATTGAGATAGGACCGCTCAAATTTTTCACCGACACGTCGCCAGTGATGAGCTTTCCTATCATTTCGACACTCAGTGTCATTAGGCGCCACGTTTTATCTAGCGCCTTCCCAATAGCCTCTATCATGCCATATTGATGTGTAAACACATACCCTTCTGGCCAAGGCTCAAATGTTGGGCTCACACCTAGATACCCACTCTGCCCTTGTGGTGTATCGCGGCGCGCTATCGTGGCATTTAACGTGATTGGTTGTCCATCCCTTTCTATGTCGAGCAATATTTGCTCTCCTGGGCTTTCTACAATCACATCCACTAATCGTTCCCACGATTGCAGCTTATTCCCATTTAGTGCGATTAACTCATCACCAGGTTTTAATCCTGCCTGCTGCGCTGCGCTGCCTTCACCAACAAACCCAACAGTTAACGTTGCATCTGGACGGTAAGGTGTCAGTCCTAAGCTGCTTAAAGGAGACTCGCTATCTGGGTCAAAGTTCCAAGAATTCAGTGTAAAACTCAGTTCTTTTTCAACGTTAGCTGAATTTTTAACCGTAACTCTGGCTTTTTCCCCACCAATATTTGAAACAATTTCTAGATTTACCGCTTCCCAATCGGGCGTAACTCTGTCGCCAACTTTAATAATTTCATCGCCAGATTCAACACCTGCGATAGCAGCGATACTGTTTGGCTCGACGCTTTTGACCACAGGCTTAACCGTATCCAGTCCCACTAAGTACATTAACCACAAAGCGAAAAATGCAAAGATAAAGTTAACCCCAGGACCCGCTGCAATAACCGCCATTCGCTGTAAAACAGGTTTATTATTAAAGGCTTTATCGGCTAATTCAGGCGGAACATCGTCAATACGGCCATCAAGCATGCGAACGTATCCACCCAGTGGGATCATGGCAATGACATATTCGGTGCCGGACTTGCTTAACTTACGCCAAATGGGCTTCCCGAAACCTATAGAAAAGCGCTCTACCTGTACACCGCATTTACGAGCCACATAAAAGTGACCCCATTCGTGAACCGCAACCAATATACCCAAGGCGACAATAAATGCACCTAGGCTCCATAAAAATGCTAGCACTGAAATTTACCTCGAATAATCTCGTCAGCTTTTGCTCTTGCCAAGCTGTCTTGCTCTAGTATTTGCTGTATAGAACTCACAGATACATTTGGCATGGCGTTGAGCGTGGCGTCGTTCACTTGCGCTATGTTGGAAAACTGAATCTTTCCTTGTAAAAAGGCTTCAACAGCAACTTCGTTGGCAGCATTCATCCTCGTTGTTGCACATTGCCCTTCTTTACAGGCATCAATAGCCAGTTTTAAATTAGGGTAACGTTCAAAGCAGGGGGTTTGAAAACTGAAGTTTGCAATATCTGAAAAATCGAGAGGGGTTACTCCCGCGTCAATGCGTTCGGGGTGCGCCAAACCATAAGCTATAGGTGTACGCATGTCAGGGTTGCCCATTTGTGCGATCACCGATCCATCGATATATTGCACCATCGAGTGAATGATACTTTGCGGATGAATAACCACATCAATATCATCAGCACCAGCGCCAAACAGCCAACAAGCTTCAATGAACTCCAGCCCCTTGTTCATCATCGTCGCCGAGTCGATAGTAATTTTTCTGCCCATCGACCAGTTAGGGTGAGTGCTCGCTTCATCAATAGTAATTGACGAGAAGCTATCAAGCGCCCTTTCTCTAAAGGGACCGCCGGAACCGGTTAACAGAATTTTACGAATGCCAGAAGCCGCAAAGTTACCGTATTCATAATCGTGAGGTAAGCACTGGAATATGGCATTGTGTTCACTATCGATGGGGAGAATTTCAGCACCGCTTTGATTTGCCGCCTCGATAAATAGCGCGCCAGACATGACCAACGCTTCTTTATTTGCAAGCAACACTCGCTTGCCTGCTTTTACCGCCGCGAGTGTCGGTAAAAGACCTGCAGCCCCCACAATCGCAGCCATTACGGCATCAACTTCAGGCGCACTCGACACGTCTTCAAGGGCCTGACTACCTGCTAATATTTCAGCGTCAACATGGTATTGTGACGCCATTTCACACGCAGTCTGGTATAGAGCATCATCAGCCACTACCACGTAACGGGGCGCGCACTTTTTGGCTTGTTCCATTAGCAAATCGAGCTGAGAATTGCCGGTTATAGCAAAAACGCGGTATTTTTCAGGGTGACGGTTTATAACATCAAGTGTATTACAACCTATGGAGCCAGTGGCCCCTAACACTGTTACTGTTTGCATTACGCCATCCAGGTTACATAGCAAAACGCAAATACGGGGAATGCCGCAGTAAGGCTATCTATTCTATCAAGTACACCGCCGTGACCAGGAAGGATTTTACCACTGTCCTTGATGCCAGCGCAGCGCTTGAGCATGCTTTCGTTGAGGTCGCCTAAGGCTGAAACAGCCACCGTGATCCCGCCTATAGCAAGGTGAAGCCAAATACGTGATGGCTCTACCTGATAGTGAAGAGCCGCAAACGCAATAATAGCAAATGAAGCCGCAATACCACCTAATAAGCCTTCTAAACTTTTACCTGGCGACACATTAGGTCTTAGCTTGTGGCGTCCAAATTTTACCCCGACAAAAAAGGCACCGATATCTGCCGCCCATACAATACCCAGTACATAGAAAATCAGAGATGCGCCGTAGAAGGGATCAACATCATGAAGACTCGTGCGAAGGGCAACCACGGCAACCCAAGTGGGAATCAAAGTGAGCGCACCAAACAAGGTCCTAACGCTTCGGCTGTCTTTCCAGAATTTCGCGTATTTAGGATAGGCAAGCACCATAAACAAAGAGGCTACCCACCACAATACGGCAATTGTTAGTATACCGCGGTACAAGCCATGAAGCTGACCTTGGTACCAAATCATGCTGGCATCAACAATAAACGATAGCGCAATGCATATAGCAAATGCACTCGCCATATAAATGAGCTTTTTAGGACGCTCACATACGCCAGACATATTTGCCCATTCGTAAGCACCAATGCCAACGACACAGGCTATGGCTATTTCGAACCAAAAAATGGGAAGGAAAAGAATAGCGTAGAGCGCCAATGGCGCGAGGATTAATGCAGTTATTATTCGTTGTTTTAGCATAATTTGCCCTTGGCTTTAGTTACCAGGGCTAGCCTGATAATTGCCTGCATGGTGTTAACCATTGGCTGTGACTACCTGTTCACCTGTAAGACCAAATCGACGTTGGCGAACATTGAAATCGTCTACGGCTAATTGAAACACGTCTTCATTGAAATCGGGCCATAGAACATCAGTGAAATACAGTTCAGCATACGCACATTGCCATAGCAAAAAGTTGCTGATGCGATGCTCACCACCGGTGCGAATAAGAAGATCTAACTCAGGAAGGTTAGCAGTAGAGATGTGCGCACTAAATGCGTCTTCAGAGATGCTTTCTACGTCAATTTCACCGCTTTTCACTTGCGCTGCAAGCTGTTTAGCAGCATTAACTATGTCCCATCGACCGCCGTAATTTGCGGCAATGTTTAACACTAAGTCTTTATTGTCTTGGGTCATCGCTTCAGCTTTTCGGATTTTTTCAACCAGCTTGGCATCAAACGCCTCAACGTCACCAATGACCTGCAAGCGTACACCATTTTTATGTAATCGCTTTGCTTCACTATTAAGGACAAGATTAAACAAGTCCATTAAGACACTGACTTCTTCCTCAGGACGTTTCCAGTTTTCACTTGAAAACGCAAACAGCGTTAGTGATTCAATGCTATTTTGACGCGCAAAGCGCACGACAGAACGCACAGACTCGACGCCGGCTTTGTGTCCAAAGGTACGAATTTTCCCTTTCTTCTGCGCCCATCGACCGTTACCATCCATAATGATAGCCACATGCTTCGGGCCAGCAGCTACTGCTGGCACCTCAGCTTTCGTCGATTTGGCTGCGCTTAAACGCTTTCCAATCATAATACTTACTTATACTTCCATTAATTCTTTTTCTTTGTCAGCAAGCATGCTGTCAACTTTCTTAATGAACTCGTTAGTAATTGATTGAATGTTTTCTTCCGCTGCACGGCTCTCGTCTTCGCTGATCTCTTTTTCTTTAAGAAGATCCTTCACATCACCGTTGGCATCACGTCGAATGTTACGAATAGCGACACGGCCGCCTTCTGCTTCGTTGCGAACAACGCGAATTAGGTCTTTACGACGCTCTTCAGTAAGCGGAGGTAAAGGAATGCGAATTGAACCACCGGCGCTCATTGGGTTTAAGCCCAAGTCCGACTGCATAATCGCTTTTTCCACCGCCTGAATAGCGCTTTTATCAAACACAGTTAGCGCGAGTGTTCGGCTGTCTTCAGCCACAACATTTGCCACTTGCTTGAGCGGTGTGTCTACACCGTAATAAGGTACCATGATGCCGTCTAAAAGGCTTGGGTGCGCACGGCCTGTACGAATTTTGCTGAATTGGCTTTTAAGCGCAGTTAGGCTTTTTTCCATGCGCTCTTGCGCATCTAATTCAATTTCATCAATCACGATTTGTATCCTATTGTTCTTAATTAATCGTTGTCAGCGTGGCGAATAACAGTACCTTCTTTTTCACCCATCACAACACGTTTTAGGCAACCAGGCTTATTCATGTTGAATACGCGAATTGGCAAGCTGTGATCCCGCGCTAGTGTAAACGCTGACAAGTCCATCACTTTAAGCTCTTTTTCTAAGACTTCTTGGTAAGTCAGTTCGTCATAAAGCGTTGCTTCTGGGTTTTTCACCGGATCATCACTGTACACACCATCGACTTTAGTGGCTTTTAACACTGCATCAGCTTCAATTTCGATACCGCGTAAGCAGGCCGCTGAATCGGTGGTAAAGAAAGGATTGCCTGTACCGGCAGAGAAGATAACAACGCGGCCTGACTTGAGAAGACTAATGGCCTCTGCCCAATTGTATGCATCACACACACCGTTTAGCGGGATAGCTGACATCATACGAGCGTTGACAAATGCACGATGAAGCGCATCGCGCATGGCAAGGCCATTCATTACGGTAGCTAACATGCCCATGTGGTCGCCAACAACGCGGTTCATTCCCGCCTTAGCTAAGCCCTCGCCACGGAACAAGTTACCACCACCGATAACAAGACCAACTTGAACACCAAGTTCAACCAGCTCTTTAATTTCTTGTGCCATTCTATCTAGCACTTTAGGGTCTATGCCAAAGCCTTCCGCCCCCATTAGGGCTTCACCACTAAGCTTTAGCAAAATGCGTCGGTATGCTGATTTTGGTGTGATACTCATAGTTTGAATTGTCCTCGTAAACCCGTTTTGTCCTATGCATTTCAACGTATTATACGCAAAAAACATAGGACAAATCGCTTTCGTTATTCTGGCAGGCGCGTACCCATTTCGCCTAGCTTCACATTAACGTGTTGTGTTGGCAACACTAAAGACGTTCAGCTATAAAAAAGCACCTCCTAAGAGGTGCTTTGTAGTTTATCTAACTATTGCTTAATGCAAAAGATAAACACTCAATTATTTCTTAGCAGCAGCCATTTGAGCAGCTACTTCAGCAGCGAAGTCTTCAGTCTTCTTCTCGATACCTTCACCCACTTCGAAACGTACGAAGTTGATTACGTCTGCACTGTTGTTCTTAAGAAGCTCAGCAACAGAGATCGAAGGATCTTTAACGAAAGGCTGACCAGTCAAGCTCACTTCGCCAGTGAACTTTTTCATGCGGCCTGCAACCATTTTCTCAGCGATATCAGCTGGCTTACCAGACTGGATAGCGATTTCGATTTGGATTTCTTTCTCTTTCTCAACAACTTCTGCTGGAACGTTTTCAGGCTTAACGAACTGCGGGCTTGCAGCTGCAACGTGCATTGCAACGTCTTTCGCTAGCTCTTCGTCACCGCCAGTAAGAATAGAGATAACACCAATACGGCCGCCGTGGATGTAAGCGCCTAGCGTATCGCCTTCAACGTTGATAACGCGACGAGGAGAGATGTTTTCGCCGATTTTAGCAACAAGTGCATCACGCGCTTCGCTAACTTTAACGCCGTTCATGTCTGCGTCGTTAAGCGCTTCAATGTCGTTGATGTTATTAGCTGCTGCTACTTCTAGAAGCTCGTTACCAAACTTAAGGAAACCTTCGTCGCGAGCAACGAAGTCAGTTTCACAGTTTAGTTCAAGCATGGTCGCGCGACCACCTTCAACTTTAGTAAGGATAACACCTTCAGCTGCGATACGACCTGCTTTCTTAGCCGCTTTCGCTTGGCCTGATTTACGCATATTTTCAATGGCTAACTCAATGTCACCATCCGTTTCAACCAGGGCTTTTTTACAATCCAGCATACCTGCGCCAGTACGTTCGCGCAGTTCTTTAACTAGTGCTGCAGTCACTGCCATTTTTCAATTCCTCAGCATTAAATATAAATTCGTTAGGTAAAAGGGGCGATGCCGCCCCTCTCAATACGTTTCGTATTGTAATACTGCCATATTATCGGGATATGACAGTAGGCAATCAGAATTACTCTGCTGCTTCTACGAAGTCGTCTTGCTCAGCTTGTACTTCAAGGTTGCTTTCGCGACCTGAGTTGATAGCGTTTGCAGCAGCATCCAAGTAAAGTTGGATAGCGCGGATAGCATCGTCGTTACCAGGGATGATGTAATCAACACCGTCTGGGTTAGAGTTAGTATCAACAACACCAACAACAGGAATACCTAAGTTACGCGCTTCTGTTACAGCAATGTGCTCGTGATCTGCGTCGATAACAAAGATTGCGTCTGGAAGACCGCCCATGTCTTTGATACCGCCAAGGCTGTTTTCAAGCTTGTCCATTTCGCGCTGAAGCATAAGTGCTTCTTTCTTAGTTAGCTTATCAAACGTACCGTCTTGGCTTTGCTGCTCAAGTTCTTTAAGACGCTTGATTGACTGACGTACTGTTTTCCAGTTAGTCAACATACCACCTAACCAACGCTTGTTTACGTAGTACTGGTCGCACTTAAGAGCAGCATCTTTAACTGCTTCGCCAGCGGCGCGCTTAGTACCAACGAAAAGGATTTTACCTTTCTTAGACGCAACACCTGAAAGGTAGTTAAGTGCGTTGTTGAAAAGTGGAACCGTTTTTTCAAGGTTGATGATATGAACTTTATTACGAGCACCGAAGATGAAAGGCTTCATCTTTGGGTTCCAGTAACGAGTTTGGTGACCGAAATGCACACCGGCTTTCAGCATGTCACGCATAGAAACATTAGCCATTTTATTTTCCTCTTGGGGTTAGGCCTCCATATACCCCTTGTATCGATTCAGACCAACCTAAGTTGAACTGAACACCCCGATACGAAGTGTCGGTATATGTGTGTTTTAATAAAATAAATTTACCCTCTAAAACGGTGCCAAATGCACGTAGCAAAATGAGCTTTCCGTCAGGGCGCGCGCTTTATACCACAATCCCACCTGAGCCTCAAGTTTTGGGGGTAAAAAGCGACAATTTGAAACATTTGGGTCAAGGAAAGTGTATTCCCATTAACAGACACGCTTTATATCGCTGACTTTAGCAAATAAAAACAAGCAATATCATAACCTTACTAAGAATGACCTGAATAGTGTTATACTTCGTAAGTAATCAAAATTCTTCATACAACTAGTTTCAAACGATTTGAGAGGCGCTGTGACAGCTATTATCAAAACCCCAGAAGAAATCGAAAAAATGCGCGTAGCCGGTAAACTGGCAGCCGAAGTGCTTACTATGATAGGGCCCTATGTAAAGAAAGGCGTCACCACTGATGAGCTAAATACTATTTGCCACGATTACATCGTAAACGAGCAAAAAGCGGTACCCGCGCCTTTAAACTACGGCCACCCGCCTTTTCCAAAGTCTATCTGTACGTCTGTAAACCACTGCATTTGTCATGGCATTCCTTCTGACAAGAAACTGAAAGACGGTGACATCATCAATATCGACGTTACGGTCATCAAAGATGGCTATCATGGTGATACATCGAAAATGTTCGTGGTAGGTAAGCCTTCGATTCTTGCAGAGCGCCTAATTCGCGTTACCCAAGAATGCTTATATAAAGCAATAGAGCAAGTGAAGCCGGGCATGCGCCTTGGCGATATCGGTCATATTTGCCAAACCCACGCAGAAGCGCATAACTATTCAATAGTTCGTGAATACTGCGGCCACGGTATTGGTGCGAGTTTCCACGAAGAGCCACAAATTGTTCACTACGGTAAGCCAGGTACGGGTGATGTATTAGAGCCGGGCATGTGCTTTACCATCGAGCCTATGGTAAATGCAGGTAAGCGCTATTCAAAAGTGCTGCCAGACCAATGGACTGTGGTGACTAAAGACAGAAGTTTAAGTGCTCAGTGGGAACATACCCTGTTGGTTACAGAAACTGGAGTTGAAATACTTACGCTTCGTGAAGAAGAAACCTTAGAACGCGTCATCTCTCACGGGTAGTCTAAGCCAATATCAAAGGCGACGTCTATCAATTGCAATAATAAGGATTTCCACTAAAACGGCTGCAAAATCTGCAGCCGTTTTCTTTTTACCCACCCTGCCCTTCGTTAAAAATTTTACGGTTATACCAGTCCGCATAGATAATTACCCACTCAGCGGGAGTTAAAATGTTCGTAATCGCGGCGTGTCACCGAAGGTATAGTCGTTCTACATCAAGGTGACACAACAAAGAGTAGGAACATTTTGAAGACGCTACACACCTATAACAAAAAACCATAAATATTCACAATTTAACCTAACTTATGCATGAATTTGCTACTGCGCACCACCATCAATTCATGTTATTGTTCATAGCGTCTAAAAAGAAGTCTATTTCGAAGGTGTATTTTGACGCTGCAATCACTGATAAAGAATATCGACACTATAAGCTCTGTTGATGAAATCCCCACGATTAAGTCGTGTGTGGAAGCCAGTTATGTCTGGATTACAAAGTCCTTCGATACTACACCGGTCAATCAGCTTGTTACCGGCCGAGCGCAATTTGTCGATGCACTACTTTGTCACCTTTGGCAACTCTATGGTTTAGATACCGTCGACGAATTATCGCTTTGCGCGGTTGGTGGTTATGGCCGGGGGCATTTGCAACCTCACTCTGACATCGATTTACTCATTGTCAGTAGAAAGAAACTAAAACCTGAAGTCCAAGAAAAGATTGGCCAATTTATTACCCTTTTGTGGGATATTAAACTAGACGTAGGTCAGTCCGTTCGAACAATTAAAGAAACCGTTAAATTAGCTAAAGACGATATTACTATCGCGACCAACTTAGTTGAGAGCCGTTTCCTTTGCGGCAGCGAAACCACATTTGAAAAACTATGGGATGAGGTTAACGGTCGAAACTCATGGTCGAGCAAAGCGTTCTTTTCTGCGAAATATGATGAGCAGAAAAAACGTCATGCAAAATTTAACGGTACTGCCTACAACCTTGAACCTAACATCAAGGAAAATCCGGGCTGCCTTCGCGATATCCAATCCATTGGCTGGGTAGCCAAAAAGCATTTCAAAGAATACGACGGCTGGAACTTAGTCGGCCACGGTTATTTTACCGAGCAGGAGCACAGTGAACTCATCGCGTGTCGCATGCATCTTTGGAAAATGCGTTGTGCACTGCACTTAATTGCCGGCAGAAGTGAAAACCGATTACTTTTCGATTACCAACCTGATGTTGCCAAAATGATGGGGTATGGCGAAGAGGGTAAATCCTCAGTAGAAAAAATGATGCGAGATTTCTTTCGCACAGTAGCCCGTGTTTCAGAACTCAACCAAATGCTGCTTCAACGCTTCAAATATGACATGCTGAATCAAAGTGTTCAGAAAAGCGTGATCATAAACGAAGATTTTGAGCTGCTCGATAATATGATTTCGCCACGACACGAAACCGTATTTGCGTCCCCTGAGGCAATTTTAGATTTTCTGCATTTGGTAGCTAACACGCCGGAAGTACAGGGGCTCAGTACTATCTGTATTCGGCTGCTGCGCAACGCTCATCGCGCTTTTGAAGCTGAATACTATGTAGAGCGCCCCCTGTGTCGCGAAAAATTCATGCGCTTAATGAAACAGCCAGAGTTTTTTGACTTTGCATGGGACGTCATGCATCAATACGGTATTTTACAAGCTTATCTTCCTGAATGGGATACCATTGTAGGCATGATGCAGTTTGACCTATTCCATGCTTACACAGTCGATGAACACACACATCGCTTGGTTAAGCACGTAAACTACTTTTTCTCAAAAGAGAATAAAGATTTTCCGCGATGCGGCAGAATTTGCAGAAACCTTGATAAACCCGAGGTGCTTTATATCGCGGCAATTTTCCACGATATAGCCAAAGGCAGAAACGGCGATCACTCTACGCTTGGTGCTCAAGATGTAGCGAAATTTTGTGAGCAGCACAATGTGCCTGCCGAAGACGCAGAAATGATCGCTTGGTTAGTTGAAAATCATTTACTTATGTCGGTAGTGGCACAACGTCGGGACATCTACGATCCTGATGTTATCAGCGAATTCGCCAGTGCGGTGAGAAGTCACAATCATCTCAATCTACTCTACACGCTAACACTTGCCGATATTCGTGCAACCAATGACAACCTCTGGAACGACTGGAAAGCGTCGCTTCTCCGTGAACTGTATTTGATGACGCAAAAGGCATTGGACAATGGATTGCAGTGCCAAGTGACGCTTAATGAACGCGTAACGACTCACAAACACCAAGCACGACAGATTCTTCAAGAACGCGCAATAGATCCCATTGCCATTGATGCGCTCTGGGCAAGACTTGATGACGACTATTTTGTTCGCTTCAAGCCTACACAAATTGCATGGCATACCGATGAAATTATAAAAGCGCAGAATGAATGGCTTACACCGGAACACGACGGACTGTTGGTTAAGGCAAACGATAACAGTGCAAAAGGTGGTACTGAAGTGTTTGTCTATGGGAAAGATAGAAAAGCCTTATTTGCCCAGGTCGCTTCTGTATTAGACAGTCGCAACTGTTCGATTCACGACGCCCACGTCACTGTGACCAGAGACGGCTATGTATTTGATAGTATGATAATTCTTGAAAATGATGGCAGCCGTATAAGTTCTGAGTCTCGTATTTCATCTATTGAAAATGCCATTTCTGCACAACTTGAAAAGCCGGGACGTTCGCACGAAAACAAGCGCAAATTACCTCGGCAAATGAAACAATTAGACGTCCCAACCAAGGTTCGTTTTTTCAGTATCAACGACGAAGCCACGCTTATTGAGTTAGAAGCCCTGGACGCTCCGGGCATTTTAGCTAAAATTGGGCACGCATTCGTTGATACTAATATGACGCTAAAGCTTGCGAAAATCGCCACTATTGGCGAGCGAGCTGAAGATATTTTTATCGTCAGCAATGACGCTGGCAAAGCATTAACCCAAGAACAACAGGTAAACCTCAAAAAGCGGATCCTGTTTAAACTCGACCAACTTGAAGATATCACAATACCATGAATGAATTGAAAGCCATTATTGAAGACGCCTTCGAAAATCGCGACAACATTAGCCCTTCATCTGCACCTGATGAAGTAAGAGATGCAGTAGCACAAGCTATCGACCTGCTTAACAGCGGTAAAGGCCGTGTTGCAGAAAAGATTGCCGGCGAGTGGGTAGTACATCAATGGCTGAAAAAAGCTGTTCTACTTTTCTTCCGTCTTCACAACAACGATGTCATTGAAGGCGCTGAAAGCAAGTTTTATGACAAAGTACCACTGAAGTACACCAACTATACGGCAGAGCAGTTTGCGGCAGACGGCGCGCGTATTGTTCCGCCAGCAGCGGTACGCACGGGTACCTTCGTAGGGAAGAACGCAGTTGTTATGCCTTCTTACGTAAACATTGGAGCATTTGTTGACGAGGGCACCATGGTTGACACATGGGCGACCGTAGGCTCTTGTGCGCAAATAGGCAAGAATGTTCACCTTTCAGGTGGCGTGGGCATTGGTGGCGTATTAGAGCCGCTTCAAGCAAACCCTACTATCATTGAAGACAACTGTTTTATCGGCGCGCGTTCTGAAATCGTAGAAGGCGTGATTGTTGAAGAAGGTTCCGTTATTTCGATGGGCGTTTACATCGGTCAAAGCACGCGCATTTACGACCGCGAAACCGGTGAAATTCACTACGGTCGTGTACCAGCAGGCTCGGTAGTAGTAGCGGGTAACCTGCCAAGTGCCGATGGTAAATACAGCCTTTACGCCGCTATTATCGTGAAGAAAGTAGATGCGAAGACCCGCGCCAAAGTAGGTATCAACGCGCTACTTCGCGGCGTGGAATAAGGCGTTCAACAAGCGGGCTTGTTAGCGCATGTGGCGCTGACGCCCCACGTCTTGTAGTAAACTCCAGTCCGCATAGATAAATACATATTAAAAGAGGCGCACGAGCGCCTCTTTTTATTTGTAATCCACACTGTATTTTTGACGCTTACGCCAACAGCTTATCTTTAATGCTGTTAACCCACTCTACAACATCTTTTTCCGGCTCTAGAGTTTCAATAGCGTCAACTTCTAGCATATCGGCAACCGCGTTACCTTGAAGCTCTGTAAGTAGCGCCTGAAACTGTTTGCCAGCGCCACAGAAGCTTTCACCATAGCTACTATCGCCAAGCGCTGCCACAGCGAATGGCTTGCCGGCTAACATAGGTGATTCGTCTTTCAAATCAGAAAATACAAACTCAAGGTTCGGTGGAACATCGCCTTGGCCTGTCGTAGAGGTGATAATCAAAAGTGCGTCCGCATCAGTAAAATCCGCAACCGACGGGTCGCTTTCTAATGAGCAATCCACCCCCTGCTCAGCTAAGTTTTCTTCCACCTGCTCAGCTACGTGTTGCGCGTTGCCATATACGGTACCCGCAATAATTTTCAATGTTGCCATTTTTACCTCTTAACCAATAATCGTCGCCCTAGTCGACAGGCGCAAATACTCTCTATTTTATCAAGCTAAACGCTGTACGGCGTAAGCCTCTCAAGCAATTGTCGCATTTCACTGTGCATATCTGAATTAATTGTTGTCCACTTGCCTGTAACAGGATGACTAAAACCCATGGTTGTACAACTTAAGGCCAAATTATTAAAATTAAAGTGCTGCTTGGCGAATTTATTTTGTTTGCCATCCCCATGGGTTGTGTCACCAATAATGGGGTGACGGATATGCACCATATGTCTACGAAGTTGATGTTTCCGTCCGGTACTCGGTGAAAGCTTAACCAACGAATAACGTGCACTTTGATATTTGCCCACAGGTTCCGGTACTTCGAATTTTGCTACTGCTTGATACATTGTTGATGCGGGCTGTGGAGCCTGCTGAGGGCGTTTATGTTTATCTGCAATTTTATCATAGCGGTATTTTAGGGCGTAATCGATATACCCGGTGTGATGCACAAAACCGCGAACAAGGGCGTGATACGTTTTTACAACCTGTTTGTCCATCATTTGCTGCCCCAGCTTTGCTGCTATTTCAGAGCTAAAACTGAATACCAACACCCCAGATGTAGGTCTGTCCAGACGATGGGCAGGAAACACATGGCGGCCAATTTGGTCTCTCAGTGTCTGCACGGCGAACACAGTTTCATGTCTATCAATGGGGCTCCTGTGTACTAATAGGCCCGGCGGCTTCTCAATTGCGATAATGTGCTCATCTTGGTACAACACGGGTAAATGAAGAGCATTAACACTGCCTTCTTCACCAACGTTTGCCTTTCCTATTATTTGCTCATCTGAATGCACAGTTAATTTGCCTTTTTAAAATCGTTCTGCATAGTGCATTGGGTTTGCTCACCCAATGTCTCCATTGGCAATGTTATCAATTCTTTGTAGCTGAGACAGGGTGCGATGATTCGCCGATGATAGGTATATTTGTGCTGCAGGCGTAATTTGCATAGGCGGCAAAGGCTTTTCCTGCGTCAACAAAATGCGCATTTTTGGAATAAAAATAAAAGCCAACCAGCTCTCAAACGCTAAACAGTCGACCGCAAAAGGAACCGCACTTTCCATAGCATTTTTGAGGTCTTGTTCACTCGGTTTTGCGCCAGGCCAGATACCGTCTTGTTGCATATCAATTTCTAATTGTAGCAGTGCTTTACTCAAGGCAATGTGACAGGCGCTATTCGTTATGTTCACAACTTCTCCGCAATACAAAAACGCTTCAATTTAAGGCGCGCAGTATATCAGGGGCTTAAGGTCAACATAAGTCAATGTGGCTTATCGTTGAAAATGTTTAGCTGTGATACCATTAACTCTCTTTGTCGGCGGTATCTTAAAAGTGCGAATATACCGTAACGAATTTTGATTTGAGCAGTATTTTGGAACGACTTATGAGCGCGAACAGTATTAATTCTATCAGTGAGTTTTTGTTACACGCAGGCACTGAATATCAAATTTTTGATCTCGGCCGCCGGCTTGTACCCACAGATAGCCAAACCTTTCTAGAGATAGAGAATGGTAGCGCTTATGCGCCCTTCCCACGCCAGCAGCATGCGTGGTTTGGCGTCGTTTTTTGGAGCAAAAATGCCTCTACACAACACTATATTTGGTTTGTTAAATTGCCACTTGATGAACAAGGTTTAGTGATTGCCGCGGCGAAAAATCATTTTTTAGAGATTATTGTTGATGCTCTAGGACAATCTGTCGCTGAGGATACGAAAAACGCGCAAACTTTGCCTGATAACCCTTATTCGTTTGTCCCGAATCAATCACAACTCGCTCAGTTTAATGCATTGGTTAAACGCACGTTAAACCAACCCTTAAGTGAAGAGGCGCAAAAAGTTGAGGCATATATCCAAGCACCACAACTTGTCGACTGGCAGCAGATCTCGATGCAAAACGTGGCCGATTTTGTATATCGCTTAAGCATGCACCCAAGACGAGATGCTCTAGAGCATGCGATTGAAACCAATACTTCGCTTTACTCGGATGTTTTTTTGAATTCCTTAATGGAAATGAGTGAGAGCGTTTCTTTGTCTGAAGGTTTGTTAGCGGCATACCTGAACGAAATAGATTGTCGAGACGACATCAACCTAGCTGCGCTTAGAGGCACCTCAGAAGGCACCTTTAACTTAACGATAAATACTAAGTTGCTTAGTCTATTAAAAAGCGACAAGTCATTAAGATTAGATATTTTAAGCGTTATCGCAGCCCGTCATTTCGAGCAAATGGAACCTTTGCTGCTTAGCGCCTTTTTAGAACAGGCGGCAAAAGTTGACGAAAAAGACGATCATCAAGGCGCCTTATTTGCGGGCTTTTTCTCAGATTTAGTGCAAATCCCGAAATTGCGCAGACAAGTACTCACGCTCTTGCATTCAAAAGCAAACTCAAACATTCTCAGCAATGCATTTCAGCAATTGTTTGAACAAGCGAGAAAATAGATGACCTTACTTGAGTTAGTGGTGTGGATGGTGATCGGGTTTGCAGGCTATCAATTTTGGCGAATTCGAGCTATTTCCGAGCGAACGAACGCGTATCTGTCGCAATACTGCGAAACACATGGTTTACAGTTGTTAAGTATAGCTAGAGCCAAAACACGATTTTCCTTCAAATACGGGAAACCAGACTGGCACAGCTTATTCAACTTCGAATTTTCAAGCAATGGCGAGGACCGATATACCGGCGAAGTTGAGTTGATAGGTGTAAGCGTGATACGCACTGAGGTACCACCGCATAGGGTATAGATATTTCGCTATTTGGCTGTGCGCTTGCTTGACGGGTAAACAGCTCATCCTTTTGGTACTAGAGCAAGAATCAAAAAAAAGGGGAACCTGACGGCTCCCCTTTTTCCTGGAATTTTGAGTATCCTTCTCCGCGATCCCTTGCGACTAAAATCTTCCCGATTAAAATCCGTATACGCCCCTTTCCATCTACTCTCGCGACTTCCTGTGCGAGCTACACTTCCATGCGCAGGTCCCTTTCCTTTGCTCCATTTAAACTGCACATCCTACATGCAGTGTTCCTCGTCCTAAGGCTGTCCTTGTCAGGCTCCGCTGACCTTCCCTTCCTTCATTCCCTTTTAAGCTGCACATCCTGCTACAACTATGCTATTCCTTCAGCATGTCCCTCTTTTCGTCCTTGGTTTGCTCGTCCATGCAAAATCATCAATCCTGAAAAGGCTTTTCCTTGCCGTTGGCTCCTTGCCACCGTTATTCCTAACCCTTTGCTACATCCTGTCGTGATGTCCTATCACACAAAACGTCCTTTATCCTTTTCAATATCCCTATTAATGCAGTTCCCTTCTGCGTTCCTTTTCCTTCGACTCACTGCCCTGTGAGATTCTCTTCCGTAAGTTGTCCTACCTCTTTCCCTACATGATTTCCTTGTTCAATCCGTGACTCGTCGTGTTTCCTTGTGACATGTTCATAGTATCCCTTCCAAATATTACTGCCATGTTGAATTACAGTAATTTTAAGAAGTTTTTTTTACTACTTTTGGCTAAATTAAGAAAATTCTTTTAAAATCATAGACTTTATACTTTCGTATAATTTTAGATTGATAAATTTAGGTAAGATCACGCACAGAGTTTGTAAGACATATCCTACAAACTCTGTCATAAATTTAACGTTGATAAGATGGGGAGGGTTAGAATGGTGTAAAAATCAAACAATAGTAATTTAAAAAGCATCACTTTCGACGAAACATGACATCGCCATTTACATGTGAAAGGCTCAACTGACCGACGACGTTATAATTATCATCATTAAAGAATGAACGGTGTTTATCTATCGTAACAAAAACCGATATCCCCTCACTCTTTTCATCCTCTTCAACGACACTGTCTATAGCGCCGAGTAGTATATGGCCAAGACCATGATGTTGATAATCGGGATGGACTGCAATAAAACTGAGCATGTGAAAATTGTCTGCAGGTACGAGCGACCTGACTTTTTCTTCTTTCTCAAGCATCTGTTTGGTACCAAATAAGCCGGCGGTCAACAACATTCTCAGCCGCCAGTGCCAATATCTGCCGGAACCAAATGCTGCGTCTGGAGCCGTTAAACAGGCAACCGCTATTAATCGCTCTTCATCAAAAAGACCAATCATGGGCTGCTCTGCTACCCAAAAGGCGTTTAACTCCTCACGAATAGCAGAGCGAAGGCGACTTTCATAGCCCTCTTTCTCAGCTTGAAAAATATCAACAAAAAGAGGGTCATCGACATAAGCATTGTAAAGAATAGAGGCGGCAACCTTGAGATCGTCAACCGTTAGATATATCGCTTTAACTGTATTTTGAAGCGGGGCTAACGCACCGTCTATCGCATTGTTGTTCATCGGGGCTCCTCAAACGCAAAGTTTTTAGGCTGCATCTAACCAATACAGTGATATGCGTGATTTCGATCCGAAGATGCAGTCTTAATCAGACATTTCAACTGTTCAAACTTTACCCTACGCGAAAACCCCGAGAATGTTAACCTTTTATTAACATTTAAAGTATTGAGTAAACGTCAACATATGCGATGTAAAAGGACGATTAATGCATCAAACTGTACGCACTGTCTCCCCAACCGACAAGATTACCATCTCTAAATACGAGCGGCGTGCATTCATCTTTTGTTGTAATACCATCACCCATAGTTTTCTGCGTACGGTAGTAAAGTACGCGATAAGTGCCATCCTGTTTCTCGAACAGCTCATTAAAATCTGCAACTCCCATTTTTCTCAATACACTCTCATAGCTTGTCCCTTTCTCTAGATTAGCTATGTGTTTGCGATTATTGAACTCTCTATCTTCCCAATCAGCACTGTAGTGACTATCTGAACCGCCGCCGACTGATACAACACAGCCTGACAGAAGAAGTGAAGAGGCAAGAGCAGCAGAAAGAAATAGTGTTTTCATGTGTGTTCCTTAACTTTATGTATTTATTAATTAATGTATCTGATGGTATTTTTATGAACGTTCGAGATTACGGCTTGATTCGACAGCAGTTCCTCTATTTATCGACAATAGTTCGACACAGACTTAGCCTGCCCAAATTGATTGATAAGCAAGGTAAACAAGAATAAGGCCAAAATAATAACCAATTGATATATATTGCTTTTTATAGGAAACGCACGATACAGCAACTTTTAAAATTAGTGAAATAATTAACAATTTGGTTAAATTCACCATTTGAACGAGCTAAACTATACCTAATTTCAACATATCGTTTTTTTCATCATGAACAACTCAAATTTACAACAGCTGCACGCGTTGTGCCTTCAAATCCACAAGGAAGGCAAGCCACTTTCCGTTGGGATTTTGCGAGCGAAAGCACCGTTTAAAGTGTCAGTAACCGAAGCCATTGAAGCCGTAAAGCGCTTTAACGCTCACAAACCTTCCATAGATAAACAGAGAGATAATGGTTCAGAGAAAAGAAACGTTGATTTGCCGTTGAGTCGTGGCGATCTTTATGAGCGCATTGATACCTTGGAAAAAGAGGTAGCCGAGCTCAAGCAGGTTCTACAGAAGCTCTTAAGCGACATAAAATAGCAAAGGTCAACAGCCCCTAGTGTGGAATAGGCGTAAGCTGCGCTAAAAACGCAGCGAGTGAAGGCGCAAGAATTTGGGCAGGTTCTTTCCCCACCTGTTCAAGTGCAACTTCGCCACTATCGTTAACTAGGGTTAGAATAAAATCTTCCTCATCGGTAAGTCCAAAAAATAAGGTAGGCGCTTGCTTGAGTCGCTCTTTCATCAATAAATGACCAATGAGGTTTTGCTGAAGTCGCGCAAAGTCTTCGTGGTTAAATACCTGAAGCAGTTCGCAATTACCCTGAGGCGCTTTTGCCTTGAGGTTGTCACTAAAGTAGGACGTAAAATAAGTACAGTAATCTGGATGAAGCTGTAAAGACAGCGCTTCCTCCACATTATCGAAAGAGAGCTTCGGCGCTTGTCCTTTTGGTGTCCACTTTACCCATTCACCATCCTTGGCAGTTTCTTCATAACAAGGCGATGGCCAATCACTATCAAAAACAATTTTGAGCCCTTCGCTTTTCGCTTCTTCGACATAAGATGATACAAATTTATGTAATTGTTCTGAAATTGTTAGAGCCATTGTGACGTTACCTGCGTATTTTTGGGGTACACTATACTACTAAATAGTTAAGTCAATACTAAGGGCGTTGAGCTTCGCCGCTCTAGTCCACATGGTTTAGAGCGTGTTTACTACGCCTCCTGATAGAAACATAAAAGGGTCTTATGTCGACTGACAACTCACCTAAAAAAATTATTATCTCTGCACCTGATAACCTTTCTTTGGGTAAAGAGGTTGACTACGAATTTGAATATAATCCGAGTTTACTGCAGGGGGTACCACGCAGTCTAAGCCGTGACACTTTGCATCTCGTTGATAAGGAACTTCCATTTGACGGTATCGATACTTGGACAGGCTATGAACTCTCGTGGCTTAACTTAAAAGGCAAGCCTTGCATTGCAATTTTAGAGTGCTTTGTTCCAATCACCTCGGAAAACTTAATTGAATCGAAATCCTTCAAACTATATTTGAACAGCTTCAATCAAACTAAGTTTGCCTCTGCTGATGAAGTAAAAAAAGTATTGCAGAGTGACCTATCTGCATGTGCAGGTCAGCCTGTAGAGGTAAATTTAATATTGCCACAGCAATTTGACAGCCTTAAGTTTAAAGAATTTGAAGGTATTTTGTTGGACGAGTTAGATATAGCTATTGAAGAATATTCCCCCAACTCACAATATTTGAATGTGGATGAACATCGCAAAGACGTGAAAGAGACACTTGTTTCGCACTTACTTAAATCTAATTGTTTAATAACAAGTCAACCAGACTGGGCTAGTATTCAAATTAGATATGAAGGGAAAGCAATAGCGCACGAAGGGCTTTTAAAATATTTGATTAGTTTCAGACAGCATAACGAGTTCCATGAACAATGTGTTGAACGAATATATAGCGACATTATGCGTGAGTGCAGCCCTGAAAAATTAACCGTGTGTGCGAGATATACGCGAAGAGGTGGGTTAGATATAAACCCCTTCCGCTCAAATTATGAAACGCCCTATTCCAATCATCGTCAAGCGCGTCAGTAGAAATAGCGGTGAAGTTAAGCATTGTCAGATTAGCTAAAATTCCGCTTTTAAGCGAATGAGAATAAAGACGAGAGTATGGAAGCAAAACAATTACAATCCCTAAAACAAAATAACACGCTTCTTTGTCAGTTTATTGTGAAGCTCTCTGCTTTTTACGAGGGCTTTTCCGATAAGATAGATACCGAACTTAAAATTTTAAGAGGGCATCTTTCGGGTACGCCTAATTTTACCCTAGCCGCAGTAAGTATCGACAAGTTGAACAAATCTCTTCAACATCAAGAGATAACACTACGGAAATACAGTGTAGATACGATTTCATCATTAGAAGACGCGATGAAACAACTACAAAAAATCGTCTTTGAAGATAGCGAACTCAAAGCGCTCACCACGCAGGAACTGATTAAGCTCAATCAGCCTGTAACCGACATTTTTAGTATCTACAAATTATATGCGAAAGCTATTGCATTGCATCGCATCGCACTCAATAAAGAAATGGTGGGTTTGTCGCCTGTAGCGTCGTCTGAAAACGATGAAAAGACAAGCGACACCGGGGAAGCCCGTTCACTAAAAGACCATAGCCCACACTACCGCTCGATTCTGGTCGAACTCAATCATTTAATCGCCTCGTATGCACAAAAGAAGCCTGACGATCAGCAGCTAAATGATATCAAACAAAGACTTGATGAGGGTATGGACGAAGACCAACTACTCAAAAGCTGCGTCGTCATTTTACGAATGATAGTGCAAGACGCGATGTCTGAAGCAAGTTTGACGGGTAAAGTTATTCAGAGCCTCCATCGTTCACTTGGCGAAGTGAGTAGCGATGTCAAAAGCACCATAGAAAATAGTCAATCTCAGTTTGAACAACGGCGTGCCGGCAATGAAAAAATTATTCGCCACATTAGCCATATTGAAGAGGCGGTATCTGAAAGCGAGTCTTTCGAGCGATTGAAAGAGCAAACTCAACATTGTGTAAACGAACTCGTAACCACGCTTAGCGAGCAGCAGAATAATGATCAGCAGAGTCAAGAAAGATTGTTGACCCTGCTCTTTTCCATGCAGTCGCGTATTGAAACACTGCAGCAGCAGACCAGTGTGTATAAAAAGAAGATTGCCGAACAAGCCATGCAGAGTCGAACGGACGCACTGACTCGTCTCCCCAACAGACAAGCGTACAATGAGCGTCTTGAAGCTGCATATAGCAATTTTAAAGCACAAGGAGGCACGTTAGCAGTGGCGGTGGTCGATATCGATTTCTTCAAATCTATAAATGATAGGTTTGGACACGCCGCCGGCGATAAAACATTGCAAGTGGTTAGCAAGTTCCTCAAACAACACCTGTCAGAAGATGAGTTTATCGCAAGATGGGGGGGAGAAGAGTTTGTAATGTTGCTACCAGAAACCTCGATACAAGATGTTGATAAAAAACTTAACGAAATCCGAACTAAACTTGCAGCGATGCCATTTAAGTTTAAACAAGAAAAAGTAAAGATTACCGCCTCATTTGGCGCCACATGTTTTAGTGAAAACGATACTACCGAATCTGTTTTTGAGCGCGCCGATGATTATCTTTATAGAGCAAAACGCAATGGCCGCAATCTCGTTGTCACTGACCTAAGTACAGATTAATAGGACATAGACGTATGAAAAAGGTACAGCTCAACCCCGTTGGCTGGATGAGCCAGTTATCGCAGGCCGAGGTCGCTCGTCTTCAAGATGCAGCAAATAGCGAGCTTTTCGACATGTTCAGAAATTGCTGTTTAGCCGTGTTGA
This sequence comes from Alteromonas sp. KUL106, assembly GCF_009811415.1. GTDB lineage: Bacteria > Pseudomonadota > Gammaproteobacteria > Enterobacterales > Alteromonadaceae > Alteromonas. Next base: position 50,780 of record NZ_BLIG01000006.1, read on the forward strand.
ATAGCGGCGTTGACGAAGATAACTTTGAAGCCCTATTTGCCCCTTTCGAAAACTTCGAGATTAAACTGATACGTCGTGAGCGAGGGGTGAAAATTGAGTTAATCAATCCCCCTGAAGTGGCTTTTGTCGATGGTGAGTTAGTTCGCGGCGTCCATGAGCACTTATTTGCGGTGCTTCGCGATTTGCTTTACATGGGGAATAAATACGCCTTTCTTCATCAATCGGCCCCTGCCGAAGGCAGTGAAATTACGGATATGCTATTTGACATGCTACGTCATGCCCAAGCACTTGAGGGCAACGACGGCGTTAATACCATTGTTTGCTGGGGCGGCCACTCCATCAATCAAACAGAATACAAATATACAAAGGAAGTAGGCTATCAACTCGGTCTTCGCGATATGAATATTTGCACGGGATGTGGCCCGGGCGCCATGAAAGGACCGATGAAAGGAGCGACAATAGGCCACGCAAAACAGCGTCATAAAGCTGGACGCTACATTGGTATCTCTGAACCGAGTATTATTGCAGCCGAGCCCCCAAATGCTATTGTGAATGAATTAATCATCATGCCTGATATCGAGAAACGATTAGAAGCGTTTGTTCGACTGGGTCATGGCATTATCGTCTTTCCCGGAGGGGTTGGTACCGCAGAAGAACTGCTTTATCTTCTTGGCATTTTAATGAACGAACGTAATGCCCAACAACCCTTTCCATTCATATTAACCGGGCCGGCGGGCAGTGAGGAATATTTTGAGGCAATTGACGAATTTATTGGGGCGACGTTAGGTGCAGAAGCACAGTCAAAGTATCAAATCATTGTCGACGACCCTGAAGAAGTAGCCCGTACGTTAAATCGAGGACTTGAAAAGGTTAAAAAATTTAGAGGGGCAATGGGAGATGCATTTAGTTTTAATTGGTCATTAAAAATTGAGCATGATTTTCAACAGCCTTTTATCCCGACCCATGAAAGTATGTCAGCCCTCGAACTTCACCTTGATCAAAATAAAAGTGAGCTTGCCGCCAATTTACGCAAAGTATTTTCCGGTATAGTCGCCGGGAACGTGAAGGCAGAGGGCATCGCTCAGATTAAAAAGCATGGACCTTTTGAACTCACCGGTGACAGTGCCCTCATGAAAAGGGTGGATGTGCTATTAGAGTCTTTCGTTAAACAACACCGTATGAAATTACCCGGCAGTGCGTATAAACCTTGTTATGTTATCAAGGACATGAGTTAGAAATACGTTTTATATGACGTATTTGCTTACGATTACCACTTATGTTTCGCACGCATTTTGCGGTACACTGGCAAAAAAAGTGATTAAGTTAATTGTATGAAGCACTTCAAACCTCTTTGCATCAAGGTTTGTCCGTCTTTGTGCCAAATAAAAGGTCGATAAGTTCTAGATTGCATTCCTATCTGTGGGTTAATTCTAGAACAAAGGATTGAGAAGTAACGGTCATGAATACCAAGGTTATTCGTCTAATTTTAGCTGGCGTCGCACTTTATGCGGTGTTTGTTTTTATGGTTATCGCTTTCTACCCTGATAAGCCAGAAAACATGGATTGGAAGGATCGTGAAGAATACAACCGGGTTCAAATTACTAAACTAAAATTAGGAAGTACTCGAGAAGAAGTTCTCGCACTATTGGGTTCTCCAGATATAACAGAGGCCAAACGTCAGGGTTCAACTGCCATTCAGGTCATGTTCTTCCGAACGCAGCATGTACGTGCTGATGGCTTGACCACCCAAGATGAATGTACACCATTGCTGTTTGAAAATGACAAGTTAATTGCCTGGGGCGAAGGAGCCTATTCCAGTTACCAAAAAAGTTAAAAGGATGGGGAGTGACCAATATCATTTCCATGCTTAAGCGGCTTGCAAATCAAGGCCATGCTACGCTTAGTGTTGAAGAGCGAATTAACCATTGGTTGAAAGGCGCAAAACGAATTCTTGCTTTGGTTAACGAAAATCCGGCCATTGCCGCTGCTGTTCTTCATTTAGAAAACGACCTTCCCAAGGACACACAACAACTTTTACTCGTCGCATTATTTGGAAAGCTGTGCCGTTTTAATGACCATTATCTCCAGCATATTATTGCGTCAATGCTCGCAACTATGTGGTTATGTGATAATGGGAAAGAGAATAAAAACATCGCCGAGGTTGTTCGATTTTTACGACAGCACAATCTCATTATTTGGTTGGACACCCTTCGATTACAGAAAGCGTTCCAATCTGAAAAACGAATAAACTACATTGCAGATAGCAGGCTTAATATTGCCCAGCGTCTCTGCTTGCTTGCCGGTGCATTTGCCTATAAGCCGAGTAAAACGGAATACCATACGCTTTTTGCAATGCTTGCTCCTCGATTTCCTGTTCATCACAGGCATTATCTCTCGCCTCTTTTATCCTTATTTGAACGGCCTTTACCGGGGTCAAAAGTGTACGCAAACGGAATTCCGGGCGCGATGATTGATATACAGCAGAGCCATGGTTTTGTGTTTTCACTAAGCAGCGAAGATGTTGATGGCAAATGGATCCCGTTCTCATCTATTAATCGTCCTGTCAAATTATCGATTCCATTTAACCATTTTATTGCGCTTTACTCCGACACCGCTAAGGCGAGGTTGAGTCAGGGAGGCAATGCTTTTTTGCCTTCAACCTTCGCAATACAACATCCGCCCAAAGCATTGCTAGGAATTATAGATTCCTTACAAAAGACTGAGGTAGATATCCCCTCGCTGTGCGATAAAATTGAGCAAGTGCCCACTTTCAATCAGTTTTTAATCTATACCGCTAGTCAGGACAATCGGCTACAACTTCCTGTAAAAAGTATAAAACAGGCGGTGTTGACGTACGGCATTGAGCGTGTTGGCGATATGCTCATGCAATTCGCCTTGTTAGAAAGGTTGACGCAAAATCAATTTCCGCTCTTGGATATGTGTAAACAAATCACGCTACTTGCATGCTCATTTGCCAGCCACTTTGCCCAAGTAGTGAATTCAAAATTTTCACCTCAGTCAGCAGCCTTGAGCATGACGTTTGTTTGCTCGCCACTTTTTACTTTGCCGGGCTTTAAAGTGGCTCATTCACTTCCGGTCGATAGAACAAAAAGCGTAACGGTTAACAGCGCATTCAAAGTAAAATCAAACATCCCTTGGCTTGCAATCGCGTCTGAACTCGCGGGAAGCTGGCATCAGAGCTCAACGTGGCGAGCTATCATACATCAGTGCAATAAGCCAACTAGCGATGTGCCTAAATCATTGCAAAAAGAACAAGCAATTATTCTGCTTGCATTTACCTTATCAAAAGCCTGCCTACTCACTCACGATTTCTACGCTTTACTAAAAAATATCGAAGTAAAATCAATATTGAATGTATTAAGTCTAGATGAAGACGAGGTATTAAGGGCGTTGGATGCTAACGCACACTTACTCTTTTGCCCTCTTTCTGTTTAGGCTGAAAATGTTCCAGCGCTTTGAGCAACGCGCTCAATGGTGAATGGTTTCAAATTTATCTTTACGAATGGCTATAACTTGTGCCGGCTATCGTATAAAATACAGCAACTTTTGCAGTGCTTAACCGTTTTTCCCTACAAATTCCATTATAATAAACGAGCAGGCAGAATTTGGCCTTTTAAGCGCCAAAAGACTAAACAAACCTAACGATTTTGACAACAGAATTACCAGAGGATCCCTCCACATGACTCAGCAACGTATTACAGTCATTCGCGGTGACGGCATAGGCCCGGACATTATCGATGCAACCACAAAAATTTTAGATAAGGTTGGCTGTGACTTTGCCTATGACTATGCCGACGCTGGTTTAGTCGCACTGGAAGAACATGGCGAGCTTCTTCCTCAAGAAACACTTGATTTAATCGCAAAGAACAAGGTTGCACTTAAAGGCCCACTCACTACACCTGTAGGTGAAGGCTTTACCTCTATCAATGTTAGCCTTCGTAAGCAGTTCAAACTTTATGCGAACCTTCGTCCAGTTATCTCTTTTAAAGGCACTAAAGCCCGCTACGAAGACATTGATATCATTACCGTTCGTGAAAATACACAAGGTATGTACTCAGGTCTTGGTCAAGTTGTATCGGAAGACGGTAACGAAGCTGAAGCAATGAGTAAGATCACCCGTGACGGCGCTGAAAAAATCGTAACGTTTGCTTATGAACTCGCTCGTCGTGAAGGCCGCAAAAAAGTAACAGCAGTACACAAAGCCAACATCCTTAAGTCAACGTCAGGTCTTTTCCTTAAAGTGGCACGTGAAGTTGGTGAACGTTATCCAGACATCGAATCGGCTGAGATGATTGTTGACAACTGCTGTATGCAGCTTGTTATGAATCCTCACCAATTCGACGTTATTGTCACTACCAATCTGTTCGGTGACATATTATCAGACCTTTGCGCTGGTCTTGTTGGTGGTCTTGGAATGGCACCAGGTGCGAATATCGGTGAAGACTGTGCAATTTTTGAGGCCGTTCATGGTTCTGCACCTGACATCGCGGGTAAAAACCTAGCGAACCCAACATCCGTTATTCTAGCTGCAGCACAAATGCTCGAGTACCTAAACATGGGTGACAAAGCTGAGAAGATTCGCACAGCATTGAGAGACGTTATTGAATCAGGTGATCGCACTACTCGCGACCTTGGTGGTGAAGCTGGGACTATCGAGTTCACGCAGGCACTTCTAGATCGTCTATAAGCTATTTTGCTTCAAATAACACGAGAAAAACGGGTTTATTGACCCGTTTTTTTTTGTTTTAACATTCGGTGCCTTTAAAACTGTACTAAAACTGGACTATCCCTTTCTTCATTCACATTTATTATCTCAATTGTACCTCTTCAGTGAACTGAGCCTTGTAATCTACCTGTCCCAAGGCAAGTAGAAATGCTGTACGAATACGCAAAGTTCAGCAATGTATAAACGTTACAAAGTCGGCGCGCTTAGGGTACACAAATCACATACCAAACAGCTAAAACACACTGTTATTCGCAGCCAAAGTGTTTATTGCAACGCATACAAGGAAAGATGATGAAAAAGTTAATTTCAGGTTTACTCGTACTATCGGCTCTCGCCATTCAAGCTCCGGCAGTTCAAGCTCAAGAAATGAGTGGAGAACGGCGTAGTGGCAACGAATCTGCAAGTTTTCAGCAACGTATTGATTTAAACTCGGCTACCGTTGATCAACTTTTAACGCTACCGGGCGTAGGACAATCGAAAGCGCAAGCGATAATCAAATATCGCGAAGAAGTAGGTCCATTTCTTGAGGTTGCTCAACTCACTCAAGTCAAAGGCATTGGCGAAAAGATGTTGAGTAAAATAAAGGACTATGTGCAGGTAAAATAGCGCCGCTCACGCGGGTTAACTGCCTGCGGGCTTAAAACAAAAAATGCGCCGTTAAGGCGCATTTTTCTTAAGAAGCTGTAGCTACTTCGAATTTCTTTCTCGCTTATTTCATAATAGATGCGAGGTATTCTTTAAATTCATCGCCTAGTGCGGGGTGACGCAGTGCATACTCAACGTTAGCTTTCATATAACCTAGTTTGCTTCCGCAGTCATGGCTCTTACCTTTCATGTAGTAAGCATCCACTTGTTCAAGCTTCATAAGTGCGTCAATGGCATCAGTTAGCTGTACTTCACCGCCAGCACCTGGAGGGGTGAACTCTAATAGATCCCAAATCTTCTCAGAGAGTACATATCTTCCTACAACCGCGAGATCAGACGGAGCTTCATCAAGCGGTGGTTTTTCTACCATCTTGTGGATCTTCGCAGACTGGCCCTGCGTTATTGCAGCGCCGTCAAGGTCTGCGATACCAAACTTAGAAATATCTTCTTCTGGTACTTGTTCTACCATTACCTGACTGACGCGGCTGGTATTAAACTTAGCAACCATGTCTGCAAGGTTATCCTTTTTCGGATTACTCGCTGCATCGTCAATAATAACGTCAGGCAAAACTACAGCAAAAGGCGCGTCACCAATTAACGGACGCGCGCAAAGCACTGCGTGCCCTAAACCATTCGCCACACCTTGACGAATATGCATAATCGTCACGTCTTTCGGACAAATTGACTGAACTTCTTCTAAAAGCTGACGTTTTACGCGTTTTTCCAATGTAGCTTCTAGTTCAAAAGAGGTATCAAAGTGGTTTTCAATACTGTTCTTACTTGCGTGTGTAACAAGAATAATTTCTTTAAGTCCTGCAGCAACACATTCACTCACTACATATTGAATTAACGGCTTATCCACCACTGGAAGCATTTCTTTAGGAATTGCTTTTGTTGCTGGAAGCATTCGCGTTCCGAGGCCCGCTACAGGGATTACCGCTTTTTTTACCTGACTCATAAGTTAATATCCTTTTTTAAAATCCTAATTTCGCGCTTAAGACGGCACTTCATCACTGTAGTGTCATCTCAAGCAAAAAACGTGTTTGCACTAATGCATTTGAATAATTCAATATAATGCAATCGATGTTCCAATTACCGTTTTAGAGCACTCATGTATTAAGAGTGGGCAAAAACGCTCTAATACTTGTGCCAAAGCACCATTATTGGGATAAATGATATCTAATGCACCAATTTAGTGAAAGCGTGCAAGAGATAAAATTGTACTTCAGCAGCAGAATTTGCCCAAATTGTTGCTTTTAACCAACGCTTCTACTGTTCACTACTGTCGCTTTTTTTTGCATGCAAGGCGCCAGTGCGATAAACAACGCCATCTTTAAGTCCTGAGCGCATGAAGCGCCCTCTATCTTTGCCTTGCTCAAAACAATACCGATTAACAAGATACCGAACGGGTATTGCACAAACATGACGAAGTTTCCAATAGAGAGGTACATAGGATCGACGCGCTAATATAAGTACATTGCGAAACTGATAGTAAAGTCGAACAGGTGCTCCTTGCTTAAAAGTAACACCACATACCCTTATTCGGTCGTCACCTTGTCGATGAGGCATACAGGCACTAAGAGATTGGTAGATTTTCATCCCCTTCGCTCTTGCTCGCCAGCACCATTCATGGTCCACACCATCGATAAAAAGTGCACTCTCTTTTTCCCCCACTCTTTTAAAAGCATGATGAGAAACAAGCATACCTGACGCTATTATTTGCTTAACTTCTTTCAGTGAATCAGAAACTTGCTTGCCTTTCTGCAATACGCCTTGTTCAACACAACCGGAAAACTGGCAATGAATAGAGGGGCCTATTGCTGCAATTGGACAGGATTTTTCGAGTTCCTGGAACTGTGCTAACAATTCTCGAGCAATGCTAGGAGAAAACAAGCTATCCTGATCGAGTAAAAAGGCATGCTCGACCCCGTTTTCAAAAAGGGCTTTCAGACCAACGTTTTGAGCCTGTGCGATTCCAATATTATCTGCAAAATGAAAGTACTTTACATGAGTACTAGCAAGGCCTTCCGTGCGCATGGAAGAGTTATCAACCAGCACTACATTCCACTCTGCCCCAGAGAAAGCATCGACGAGCCCAGTGATGTGTTCAACATCTGGGTTAAACAATACGATGACAACACCGGTGCTCAATGTTTACCAAACCTTTCTAATAAGTGCCTGTCTAGTTTGTAGGCCAGTTTGACCACTTTACCCGGCATCAGGCGCAATGACAGTACGCCGCAGGCATACAAAAAATTGTAGGGCGAAAACTGCCGAAGCTTGGTAATCGCGTACAAGCGGGCTTTAAACTCGTTGAGTGATTTACTTAAACCACGACGCTTATAAAAATTATTGACTCGCCTGAATTTGAGCAGTCTATCTTTTAAATTTCTGAATATGTAACCCTTTGACGCCAGCGTTATCCAAAGAAAATAGTCTTGAGTATTACGCAGCTCTCCATCATAGCGATGACCGTCTGTAAAGACGTTAAAGCGGATAACTACAGTAGGATGATTAAGCGAACAGCGACGCGGTAAAATGCGCACTATCTGTCTGTGGGAAGCGGGCATTACCCGTGCTCCTACTTTATCACCACTTTCATTAATTTCGGTAAGCGCTGACCCTAAAATAGCTATATTACTGTGTTTTTTAAGATAAGTAATTTGGCGTAGCAAGCGATGATCTTCGGAAATATCATCGGCATCCATTCTGACTAAGAAAGAAGGGTTAAACTGCATGGCAAAGTCGATAACAGAGTTCATGCTGCTCGCAAGACCAATATTGTGGCTATTTTGCGCAATAACGACTCGCTCGTCGCTCTCTGCCGCTTTACTTAGCGCATCGGTAATAAGTTGCGGAACGGGCCCATCCACAACGATGACAAACAAAAAATCGGTATACGTTTGCGTTAAAATGCTATCTACCGCTTCACTAATCCATTTTGCGTTATCAGCTTGATACACCGCCATGGCCACAATCGACTCAATGTGCTGTTTTTTATTTTTGTTATGCAGAATAGTGAATTGATTTATCAAGTATTTTTACCAGCGAAATATGTAACGAATAAAATAAAAGCGCCAGAAAATGCGCTTTTAATTGACAATATGTTACAGAGATTTTATCCAGACGGCTACGGTTTTACGTATCTAAGATTTTAGGCGCTTAACAAAACGAAGTACGCTCCAGATATGCTGGATAATAAGACTATAGATAACCAACAAACCTATAAAGCTCCAAAACATTATCGCTTCTGGTACTTGATAAACTTCACCGAGAATACCGATAAGGCAGTAACAGGCCCCTAAAAGTAAGATGGCGACCAGTGATTTTCTGCTGCTTAGCCCAGCGCGCATAAATATATTATGGAGATGTTGGCGGTCAGGTCTAAGCATAGATTGCCCCTTACGCGCCCGCCGATACATTATTGCAGCCATGTCCATCAGGGGTAGTCCCACCAACCATACAGCCGTTATGGGTCTAAACGCTGCCGTTTCTCCCTGAGTATGGTCCACGAGCAACCAAACAATTGTTAGTCCAACAAACATGCTCCCCGCATCGCCCATGAATATCTTATTCCCCCTGAAACCTTTCCAACTGAGGTTAAAAGCAAGGAATGGAACAATAGCGGCAACAATGATCAATGGCTCCATAATAGACGCGCCATTACCCGTAAAAATCAGAAAGCCAGAGACCGTAAGCAGAATGACTAAACTCATGCCCCCCGCTAGGCCATCAATGCCGTCTATCATGTTAAACGCGTTGATAACGCCAACGACACATACAATGGTGAAGAAGTAGCCACCAAGTCCGAGTAGTACGTCTCCCGTACCAAAAATATTACCTAATGATGTTATATAGTTTTGTGCACTCCAGGCCATGATAGCGGCGACGCCAAACTGACACATAAGACGGCCTTTTGCACTCAGATCAAAGCGGTCGTCTAACATACCGAGTAAAACAATAAACGCGGAAGCAGTGAAAAACAGTGGGTTATTTTTCATCCAAACATCGGTGGCAACGCTCGCAACCAACACGGCCATAAAGATCGCGACACCTCCAGTAAGGGGGACGATACCTGCATGACGTTTACGTGCGGAAGGTTGGTCGACTAAGCCGAATTGATGTGCCAATGGCGTCATCACCACTAAAAGAATGAGCGCAACAAAAAATGCAGTGAACAGTGGAACGAACTGCAAGTACGTTAGCATAAAAGACACGACCTCTCGTCACTGACCCAAAAAACATAGTTTGTTTTCCTACAGGTAAGTGCATTTAAAAACTTCATTAAAAACTTAAACCTTGCTTCCATTTTACGACAACTTCCATTTCTTCCAGTGCGACGAGGGCGTTTTTATTAGTATGTAGATTGGAACACCTGTAATGATATAAAACATTTGTTTGTGTAACCACCATAATCATAAAAAATAACCTTACAAATCCCTTTTTTTAAGATTCAAAATCCCAAGATGCATTGTGTGTGCCACGAAAACACATTTTGGCATCGATATTTGCTACCTTATCCAAATGTTCAGCTTCAACACCTCCTCGAGGGATTATGTTCTCACTTCTACTTTCCCTAACCAATAAGTGCGTTTCGATGCTGTAAACGATGCAGCATTTGAGACAGCAAACATGCTTTTTTTAAAACTTATGTTATTCTAGCGCGAAATTGCTATATGGATATGAAAGCTAATGTTCAAACAATTCACACGTTTTATTTTGCCGTTCGCAATAGTAGTGAGCGGTGCCGGGTGTACAAACACGCCCACGGTCACCAAAGCTGACATACCCTTGGTGCATTCTTCGCTCGCCTACTCACTGGCACCAGACAAAGAGCTTGCAATAAATATTCCAAAAGCCAATATATATTTTGATACAAAAGAATCGTTTTCAATACGCTTTGACGGGCGTGAATATACAGCGGTTAAACATTACGTTTCGGCAACAGGCAATAATTGTATTCGCTTTTCTTTACAGGAAGGTGAAACCAGCGCTTCTACCGCTCAGAAAAAAGTAACAACATGCCAACGCGATGGACAGTGGAGAGTCATTGCCCCGCTGGTTGCTTCTGCTAATGCGCAAGGTGAATAAGTTAATGAAGTTCATGGACATCAATACATTAATGAAAAGATTTTCTTTCGTCGCTTTTACTGCATGTATTTGCAGTCTATCGATAGGTAGTTCATTTGCACAAAGTGTAGAGCAATTACAGCAACTTAGAGAAAGAGCCCAGCAAACCCAAAATGGACCATCGGCACAATCAGTCTCGCCGCTAAGCATTTCGGCCCAAAGAACCCTACCCGGAGCGACCAGCGCATCTAATGCCATGGGCCAGTTTTCAACCCAACCAAGAAATGGCGTCACACTTCCGGGTGAACCAACGATTGATACCGTTTTTCCGGCACAAGCACCGATGGAAAACCCTCCGTTTGCTGCCAATTTGTTCATAGGTGGTTTCGAGTCTGAACGCAGTTCAGGGTTGAACGATAATTACCTGATCGCGCCTGGAGATAAAATTTCTATTTGGCTTTGGGGTGCCGTTAATTTTTCTGATGTGGTGACGGTTGATAATCAAGGAAATATATTCATTCCAAATATCGGCCCTGTCCGCATAGCTAACACGCCGGCGGGTAGCGTAAATCAGACCGTCACGGCAAAAATCAGACAAGTCTACACAAACGATGTCAATGTTTATGTAAACTTACTCACGTCAACACCTGTTTCTCTTTACGTTTCAGGACCTGTTTTAAGACCTGGTCAGTATGCAGGCCTTGCTTCAGACAGCGTATTGTATTATTTGAAGCGTGCCGGAGGCATTGATTTTCAGCGCGGTAGTTTTAGACAGATAGATATCGTAAGAAACGGAAAAGTTGTCGCTTCAGCGGACTTATATGCATTTTTCAGAAACGGAAAGTTACCTGAAATTTCGTTCAAAGATGGAGATACCATTTTAGTGCACCCTATTGGCAACACTATTGTTGTTGAAACTGGCGCACGCAATAGCTTCACTTTTGAGTTTTTAAATGAAGAACTCAACGGCGATGTAGTCAACTATTTCGCGCGTCCCGGAGAATTTGCCTCTCATGCCTCTGTTTCAGGTATTCGCAATAATAAGCAGTTCGCACGGTATTTAAGTGTTGAGGAATTCGCCTCACTTGAGCTAAGCGCTGGCGATACGGTGGAATACATTGCCGACCACGAGCCACAGATTTATCGCATTAATGTAGCGGGTGCCTTCGCTGGCGCCTCACAGATAATGGTTGATAAAGGGGCAAGACTGATAGACGTGCTCGATCATATTGAAGCTGACACCACCCTTTCAGACACGCAGAATATTTATATTTTGAGAGAAAGTGTGGCAATGAAGCAAAAAGAGATCATTGAAGAGGGGTTACGACGCCTTGAGCGAAGCATGTATACCGCTCCGATTAGTTCAACGGGAGAAGGCGCAATTCGTGCACAAGAAGCGCAGCTTGTTGCTGATTTTATTGCTCGTGCTCGCCAAGTTGAGCCTCAAGGCAGAGTCGTTGTTTCAGAAAATGGTGAGATTGCAAATATTCTCCTAGAGCCTAACGATACTATTGTCATTCCTGAAGTGACGGACCTTGTTCATGTGGGCGGTGAAGTGCTGCTTCCACAGTCTGTGGTATTCAATCCTGATGCAACAACAGAAGATTACGTCGCATGGGCCGGAGGCTTTACCGAGCGTGCTGAAGATGATCGTATCTTGATTGTTCGTAAAAACGGTAACGTTACCTTTACTAGCCTTAACGATTCGTTTCTATCTAGTAACGACAATAAGCTAGAGCCCGGTGATCAGATTATTGTACTACCAGCGATCGACACGAAGCTTCTACAAGCAGTTAAGGACATTACCCAGATTGTATTTCAAATTGCTGTTGCCACTAACGCAGCTACTAATTAAGCATGGTAACATTTAAAGACCAGCTTTACGCATGGAGAGGCGTGATTTTCGCGCTTTTCATGCGAGAGCTTCAAAGTAAATTTAACGATAAGTTTGGCTTGGGATGGGCATTTCTAGAGCCTTTTGCGTTTATATTTGCACTATCGTATTTACGAGGGCTGATAAGTGGTGATGACATTCATTCCATTCCCCTCTTTTTGTTTATGATGATTGGTATGGTGGGTCTTCAGTCTCTTACTACCTGCCTACAATCTGTCTCCACCTCTGTCCGCAGAAATAAGCCCCTATATGCGTTTAGGCAAGTACAACCTATTTCCGCAATACTTACAGCCGGCTTTCTTGAGTTTTCTGTAAAGGTTGTCGTCGTCGCTTTGCTAAGTCTCGCGTTGTATTTAATGGGCGAAACATTTACGGTAAATGACCCTCTATTGTTGATATTTTTGTTTCTTCTGTTGTGGGTATTTTCCATTTCTATCGGGATGATATTCGCCATCGCCGCGGCATTTGTGCCTGAAGTCGATAAAATCAAATCAATGCTCACTCGCCCATTAATGTTTATTTCGTGCGTATTTTTCAGCTTGCAAGATTTACCCGAAGAATACTGGCCTTACTTAACATGGAACCCCTTAGTCCACTTTAATGAACTCGCTCGTTACGCGTGTTTTGAATCTTATGGCACTAAAGGGGTATCGTTAAATTTTGTTATTGAAATAACGATCGTATTCCTATTCTTAAGCCTCTCGATGTACCACATCACCTGGAAGAAGGTGCTATCTCGATGATAAAAATAGAGAATTTAACCAAGAGCTACCCCAGCAAAATGGGGCCGCAATATATCTTCAAGAATTTGAATTTTGATTTTCCTACGGAAAACAACGTCGCGATTTTAGGTAAAAACGGTGCGGGTAAATCCACCCTTTTTAGGATGCTTGCAAAAAGTGAATACCCTGATAGAGGGCGTGTTTTAACTAACAAATCCATGTCTTGGCCTGTAGCACTTCAAACAGGGGTACATCCGCAGATGACCGGACGCGAAAATACGCGTTTTGTAGGAAGAATCAATAACGTCAAGTCACTCCCAGAATACGAAGAAAAAGTTCAAGAATTTGCTGAGTTAGGTAAACGTTTTGACCTTCCCGTGCGCACATATTCTTCAGGAATGCGCGCAAAATTGGTGTTTGCTTGCTGTATGAATATCAACTTTGATATCTATCTTATCGACGAAGCAACATCCGTGGGCGACCCGTTATTTAGAAAAAAGGCGCGTTTATCACTTAAAGAAAAAAGTGAGGAGGCGGGCGTGATCATGGTTAGCCATGAGCTTGACCAAATCCGGGAATTTTGTACATCTGCTGTCATCATTGACGACGGCAAACTCAAGTATTATCACGATCTCGAAGAAGGCATCGACGTTTACACGCAGGATGCAGACAATAAGAAATCACTTAAATAGGTTCAAATCACAGTGGAAAAATCTCTTACACAGCTCAATGCCCTTCTCAGCAAGCATAAAACAATTATCCTCGTTCTACCTTGGGTTTTGTATGCCTTGTATCTCGTTGTATGGGCGGCACCGCAATATGAAAGTAAAAGTCAGTTAATCGTTAAATCGAGCGATGGCGGCAGCAGCTTCGATCCATCATCGCTTCTTATGGCAGCAGGCGTTTCAGGGGGCTCAGGTGGTACTGAGAGTCAGTTAGTAGAAGCCTACATTCAATCAGCAGATATGATTAAGTATCTAGATGAAACCATAGGACTTCGCGATCACTACATGTCGGACAAAGCCGATTTATTCAGCGGCCTTTCATCGTCTCATAAACAGGAAGATTTTTATCAATTTTATCTCGATCATATCGAAGTAAGCGTGGACTCTGCGTCTACAGTTATTAGTTTGCGTACCAGAGCGTTCGATGCTGAGTACGCGAAAATAATAAACCAGGCTATCGTGGACAAAGCGGAAGAGTTCATCAATAACATCAACAATGACTTAGCGAAGTCGAAGCTTACCTTCGCAAAAGGTGAACACGAAATTGTTGAGCAAAAGCTTCAACAAGCAAAAACCGAAATTTTAAGCTTTCAATCTAAGTACAATGTTCTAGACCCTTCGGCTGAGGGGGCAGCTTTTCAGCAAATTGCGTTTTCTCTTCAGGCGACGCTTGCCCAAAAGAAGGCCGAGTTAAGCACAATGTCGACCATGATGTCAGATGCTGCTCCAGAAATTATCAATATTAAGCGAGACATTGCTGCACTTCAAAAAGAAGTTGAGAAACAAAAAGAGCGTATAAGCACTGCCGAAGGGGAAAGTGAAGCGTTATCTGTCAGCGAACTTATGGCGAGATATAGTAACCTTCAAGTCCAATTGCAATTGGCCATTCAAGCGTATTCTTCGTCGTTGATTACGCTTGAAAACGCCAGAGTTGAAGCCTATCAAAAACTTCAACATTTAGTGACAGTGGAATCGCCTACTCTTCCAGATGACAATGCCTATCCTACAGTGGTGTATAACCTTGTTTTATTCGGCGTCTCGCTGCTGCTTATCTACGGTATTGTGAGAATTATTGTTGCTACTATCCGCGAACTGTAGCGCCGCATATCGCAAGTTCATTACGAGTTCAATCGGCTAAGCAGTCTAAGACTTAGCCGATTGACACCGCTTTAATGAAGTTTATCGCCCAAATCTTGTGTCTTTAAGCAAGCTCTAGTATAAGAAGCTATCCGCATTACGGACGACTATCAAAGAGCCAAATCTATAAGTGCTCTACAATAACAACCATAAGCAATATGGAATTAAAATAAAATTATGAAACCATCTAACGATACTAGCTTTTTTGGCCATCCAGGGGGCCTGAGAACGCTATTCTTTACAGAAATGTGGGAGCGCATGAGTTATTACGGTATGCGCGCGCTACTTGTTCTTTTCATGACAGCAAGCTTACAAACTCAAGGTTTGGGTTTTACCGTTGCAACGGCTGGCGCTATCTACGGTCTTTACACGGGTGCGGTATACTTTTTAGGTCTACCCGGTGGCTGGTTAGCTGACCGTTTAATTGGCGGTAAGAAAGCCGTATGGTACGGCGGTATCATTATCTTTGCCGGTCACGTAGTACTTGCCATAGACTTACAGAATCTCTTTTTCGTCGGCCTTATACTGGTTGCTTCAGGTACTGGCTTACTTAAGCCCAATATCTCTGCCATGGTTGGTCAACAGTATGGTGATGACGACGGCCGCCGCGACAGCGGTTATGCTCTCTATTACATGGGCATTAACATCGGTTCTCTTATCGCCTATCTTGTTACTGGTTATTTGCAGGAAAACTGGGGCTGGCACTATGCGTTTGGCGCTGCAGCCATCGGTATGGCGATTGGTCTAATTCAATATTATTTTAGCAATCGTTCACTATCAGCTGAGTCTGTTGCACCCGCCAACCCTTATGAAGGTGCCGCTAAGCAGCGTGCATGGATGGGTGTATACGCCGTCATCGCACTCGCTGTCGTTGTGATCGTTCTCGCACACTTAGGCACCATTGTTATCGAACCCGTCGCGCTTGCTCAACAAGTTGCCGTGGTATTTACCGCCATCTTCTTCCTTTACTTTGGTTTTATCTATTTCAAAGGACACCTAAGCGATAACGAGAAGAAGCGCATGTGGGCACTGTTCTTAGTGTGTGTTGCATCAGCGTGCTTCTGGTCTGGTTTTGAGCAAGCAGGCTCTTCACTAAACCTATTCGCTCAAAACTACACCGACCGCGTACTAGAAAGTGGCTCGCTGCTTACGTCATGGTTTGGAATGGACGCAATCCCAACGGTATGGTTCCAGCTTTCAAACTCGCTATTTATCATCATCTTGTCACCGTTCTTTGCTGCACTTTGGATAAACCTTGCTAAGCGAATGATTGACCCGTCTTACACCATCAAGTGTGCCGTGGGTATCGTTATCATGGCATCGGGTTTCTTGGTAATGTTTATGGCGTCGCAATACGCCGCACAAGGCCTTAAAGTGGCACCTATGTGGCTCGTTACCACTTACTTCTTGCACACGGTTGGTGAGCTTTGCCTAAGCCCGGTTGCGTTAAGCGCAGTTAGCAAACTGTCGCCTAAGCGTTTTGCCGGACAAATGATGGGGGTATTTGTTCTTACCTACTCTATCGGTAACATTATTGCTGGCTTACTTTCAGGTAACTTCGACCCTGAAAACGTAGAGCAAATGCCTGATCTATACCTACAAATTGCTCTATTCAGTATTGCCATTGCTATTGTGATTGGCTTGATGAGTTTTAAATCTCGCTTCTGGGAAAAGGCAGGCATCGAAGAAAAGGCGTAATTTCTTGTCAGTATGTTTTAAGTGCTGACCAATTACCCTACAATAACCGCCGCAACGTAATGTTCCGGCGGTTTTTTTATTAAGGGTTTCGTATTAAGGGCGTTGAGTAAACCTATGAAATTTTATTTTTCTACAAGAGACATTCCTGCCTTACAAGGTCTTCCATTGACAGAGCGTGTTAAATTGCTCGATCAGGCAGCAAAGCGGCTTTCTGTGCCAGAGAAGACCCTGTTGAATGTTTTAAAGCTACTCGTCATTATTCCCGTCTTCGCATTTATTCTGCAAACCGCGTCAAATTGGACCTCGTTACTGTGGGCTTTTGTGGTATTTTTAGTTTATCCATTGGTTATTAAACCTATTCAATATTCCATTTGCGCTAAATATATCGCGCAACCGTCTAGCAAGGAGAATGCATGAAGACCATCTTAGTCACTGGTGGCGCTGGCTATATAGGTAGCCACACCGTTCTACAGTTACTTGAACAGAACTACGGGGTAGTTGTACTCGATAACCTTGTTAACGCAAGTGCTGAATCACTGCGTCGCGTAGAAGCGTTAACAGGCAAAACCGTTACTTTTGTGCAGGGTGACATTCGCGATACTGCCGTGTTAGATGACATATTCAGCGAGCATAACATTTATGCCGTTATTCATTTTGCTGGCTTGAAGGCCGTTGGCGAATCTGTGCAAAAGCCACTTTCTTACTATGAAAACAACGTGTACGGCACGCTTACGCTATGCAAAGCGATGCAGAAGCACAACGTAAAGAATATCGTGTTTAGCTCATCTGCTACGGTTTACGGCGATCCAGCCTCGCTACCACTACGCGAAGATATGGCAACAGGGCAACCGACTAATCCTTACGGTATGTCGAAGCTGATGGTTGAGCATATGCTTAGCGATCTCTACGTTTCGGACAACGAGTGGAACATTGTATTACTTCGCTACTTCAACCCTGTTGGCGCCCATGAGTCTGGTCAAATCGGCGAAGATCCTAACGGTATTCCGAACAACCTAATGCCTTATATCTCTCAGGTAGCGACCGGTAAACTGGAGCAGCTTAGCGTATTCGGTGACGACTACGATACCGTTGATGGTACTGGCGTTCGTGACTATATTCATGTGGTCGATCTTGCTAACGGTCATTTAAAAGCGCTCGATCGTCTGGACCTCAACATGGGTTTGGATAAATACAACTTAGGTACAGGTCAAGGCTATTCAGTCATCGAAATGATCACGGCTTTCGAAAAAGGCTCGGGTAAAACGGTGCCTTACAAAATTGCACCCCGCAGAAGCGGTGATGTGGCAGCCTGTTACGCCGACCCGACTAAAGCGGCTACTGAACTCAATTGGCATGCTGAAAAAGGCCTAGAGGACATGTGTGCAGATACGTGGAACTGGCAGTCACAAAACCCGATGGGCTATCCAAAAGACTAGCTGCTCCTGTTGACCTCACTGTTGGACAAATTCCAAGCTATAGAACAAATAAGCCATGCTATTAAGCATGGCTTTTTTAGTTCCAAGAACTGCTGGGCTTGGTTTACGCTCCAGCTGGGCGTATTGAAAATAAAAGGAATACCAGCCTTAAGTTTTCCAAGACTTATTGCTTCTTACCCTTTTTCGACTTAGCGTCTTTTTCTTGTAACTCAGAGGCCTTTTTGTCTTCAGCCGAGTCACCCTCTTCAATAGGCATATCTTCTAACTCGGTTGACTCATCAGCAGCTTCTTCCGATGCCTCTTCATAGCTTTCAAAGTCGCTACCTTCCAGCATAGCTTCAAAATCAGCAAAGTCGTCTAGCTGCTCATCATCAATTGCTTTGTCGCCGCTTTTGCCGTCGGTAACGCGGAACGCTAAGTTTTCAAAGTATGCATTTTTCACAAACGCATAATCATCAACTGACTGCTCTAGTTGCGCTTCTTGATCAAGAAGCTGTGCCCTTGCTTCAAGTATAGAAATACCGATGCGGGCTAAATTTACTGAACCTTCAAGCAAAGACATTGGAAACGCGAAACCGTCAACATAATCTCCGGTGAAGCTTCGCGGGTCACTTGGACCTAAAAAAGGCAGCATTAAGAAGGGGCCAGTTTCTAAGCCCCATACGGCAAGGGTTTCACCAAATTGCTCGCGTTTCCGTTCAATACCTATTTTTGATGCAACATCGAAGGTGCCAACGAGTCCCACTGTGGTGTTAATCAAGAAACGAGCTAAGCTGTCCAGGCCGTCATCCACCTTGCCTTGAAACAGGTTGTTTAAAAAGTTAGCAGGCTCTTGCAGGTTATCCGTTATATTCACAATACCGGTGCGCGCTGGCTGAGGCATAACCGTTACGTAGGTCACCGTTATAGGTCGCAAAATATAGGCATCTAACACGTTCCAGTTAAAATCCCAGACTTCGCGGTTAACCGGTTCAAACGGGTCGCGAGGGTCTGATGAATCTACTACAGCTGAACTTGTCCCCTGAGACTGCGCCTGCGCTTGATTTTGCACGTCATTACTCGCGCAGCCACCAAGAACACTTGCGGCAATAATGAACCCAATGGCGAGTGATTTAGACAAATCCATACTTATAATTCCTTATTAATAATTACGCTTAATTCAGAGATTTCTTCGGCAGTAACGCTAGCATTGACACTGCCCTGCCATTCTCCCTGTGAAACAGCCACATTACCGTCTTTAGATAATCGTGCGGTAACCACAACATCTGTCAGTGTTGCTAGTGTAAATTGCGGCATCATAGCGTTCTTTGTAGTTAATGCTACAGAAACGGGAAAGTCATTTATAGGCAGCTTAACGACCGCTGCAGGCATTTTGTTGTCAGAGTTTGCATCTTGTGCGAATACAATTAAAAAGCCCTCTTTAGACGCTTTTGCTTTGGCGTCGTCAGATAAATTCACAGTAACATTAAAACCTGTCTGTGCTTCACTGTTATCATTTTGAGCTGTTGGCACATCCCCAGGTTCAGCACGCGTATTTTGAAGCGCAGTCATTTCATTGGTATTCCCTTTAAGCTCTTTTATACGGGCAACTAAACGCTGCGCCATATCGCTGTCAGCGGGTAGTTTACCTTCGACTTGCTGATAGAAACGTTGGGTATTCTCAAGATCACCGAGTTGAGCAGAGACCACTGCCATCATCAGCGCAAGATTGTCATTCTCTGGATTATCGTTAAGCAAGCCCAGTAAGATAGATTGCGCACGTTCCAGGTTACTTACATCCCCAGTCGTCATCAAGGCTTGAGCAAGCGTAATGCGATTGGCTGAATTAGACGGTGCAAGACTTACCGCTTTATCAATAGCTTCAATGGCCTGCACTTCTTGACCTATGCTTAGCATCAATCGGCCAAAGTACATCCAGCCTGTATCGTCTTCAGGTTCTACGCGAAGACGCTGGCGGATAGCCAGCGCAAGGTTGGCAATATCTTGTTGTGTTAACTGGTTAGCGTTACCGCTGGCCAACTGCTGGCTCAGCTCTGGCAAAGCCTCAACGGCCTGACTCGCTCTAACTACGCCATCCATTTGATTCACTTGCCAATAAACAATCACCCCACACGCAAGGGCCAGAACACCACCCATTAAAAGAGGTAATATCGCATTGCCCGTCTTATGCGACTGAAAAGCACTTTCATCGACTAACGCTAACTTTAATTCATCAACCGCTTGGCGCTTGTCATGTTCGCTAATAAGCCCTTCCTGTACTTCTCGGTCAAGCTCGGTAAGACGCTGCTTAACAATTTGCGTATTGCTTAAACTGTCTTGCTTGGCGTGATTTTTATTTCGCAACCATGGGAAAGCGACAATTAAAAGAACAAGCGTGATTAAGCCTGAAACAATAATATAAAACTCAGACCAACTCATTCTTTTTCTCGCTCCAACATTTCATCTGCTTTAGCTAACTTTGCAGCCATATCTTCTGGTGGCGTTACCGATTTGCGGCGAACTATCACAATTAAGGCTATAAAAATAAATAATACGGGGCCGGCCCAGAGCCACAAGGTCGCGGCTGTAACTGGCGGTTGATAGTGCACAAAATCGCCATAGCGCGACTTCATAAAATCAATCACTTCCTGCTCGGTTTTACCTTGTTTTAATAGGGCGTACACTTTTCGACGCATATCATGAGCAATCATGGCATCGCTATCAGCAATATTCTGGTTTTGGCACATAGGACAGCGTAATTCGGCGGTAAGCTTTAAAAAGCTTTCACGCTGAGCTGGCGTATCGAAAGAGAACTTATCTTCAGCCGCACTTACCGAAAAAGCGCTAAGCACAAACAGCAGTGCTAAAACGCTTAAGACAATGGCTTTCAAACTCGCGAGACTGTGGGAGGAAGTTTCTGATAACATAATTATTCCCCTCCCTGTGCAATTGCAGTGCTTTGAATATTCTTTTCATTAAGCGTGTTCGACAATGTAGGCTCTGAGGCCATCACTGCATCCACATCTACCTTTTTGTCATAACCTGTTTTACCAGACGCTTCTGCCACCAGTTTGTTATAAAGCGGGCCAACTTTCGAGTTCCACACGCGTTCGTTTATATCGCCTATGTGATGCATGCGAATAATGCCTTCAGCGTCGATGACAAAGTGCTCTGGCGCCCCCGTTACCCCAAGGTCGAGGGAGGTATCCCGATACACATCAAAAATGTTATAGGCATAGGGATTACCATAACGGCTGAGCATATCGGTAACTTCTTGCTGAACACGGCTTAGTGTTTTAGTACCAAAGTCTGGGTCTAAGTCCTGATCAAAATACAAACCCACAATGTGGACGTTTTGCTCATTTTTTAGCTGAGTAAGATACGGCATTTCAACAGCGCAGGTCACACACCATACACCCCATACATTTAATATGGTGACCTTGCCCTTTAAATCTTCAGGTGTATAGGTCACCTCAGGCTGCATTAGGTCTGGCAGTGAGAATGCGGGTAACGTTTTGTCTTGTACCTGAGAATCTAGCTCTCTGGGATCAGAAAAAAGCCCTTTAAACAGGAAAATAACCAGCAAAGAAAATAACACTAATGGAATGGCAACAAGTGGTGCTTTTTTCATTATGCGCCTCCTTTCACTGACGTATTTGAGGTAGCTGATACTTGACCGTGAGATTGCACTGCGCCGTCTTCGCCTCTACCACCAAATACACGTTTTATCTTCTTCACTTTAGCCATACGGTAACGTTTGTCGCTTATAGAGAAGATACCGCCTATGGCCATAACCACTGCGCCCGCCCATAGCCAAACAACAAAGGGCTTTATGTAAATACGGATGGCCCATGCACCATTGTCTAAAGGCTCGCCCATGGCGATAAATAAGTCTCTTGCTAAATTCGAATGAATAGCCGCTTCTGTCATTGGCATACGCTGCACGATATACAAGCGCTTCTCTGGCTCCAAGTGCGCAATCAATTCACCATTTTGATAAATATCAAACACGCCTCTGTCTGCTTGAAAATTCGGACCTTGAACCTTAACGACATCTTTAAAATTAAAGTCATAGCCGCCTAGAGAAACGGTATCGCCGATGTCCATGCGCACATCGCGCTCCATTTCGTAATTTGAAACCAGCGTAATACCGATAATGCAAATAGCAAAACCTACATGGCCAAGCACCATGCCCCAGTGACTTGGCGTAAGCTTGCGAAGCTTAGCTAGTACTGTTGCGTTATCAGTGTTAGTTGATGGCATAGCCGCTAAACGCTGCATTACTTCTTGCACTGTTGTCACGAGGATCCAAAACACCAACACCATGCCCAGCATTCCCATATAGGTTGGTTCGTCGTAGGCAAAGTTCACCAGTACACCTGCACTAAGCGCAATCCCTCCAGCGACCAATAGCTGTTTTTGTAATTCACTGGCTTTTTGCTGTTTCCAGCGTGTCAGTGGACCAAGCCCTAGCATCAATACAAAGGGTACTATCAATAACGTGAACATTTGGTTGAAGAAGGGGGCGCCTACCGAAATACTGCCGAGGCCTAACTCTTTGTGTACGAGAGGCAGTAGTGTACCCAACAATACAACCAGTGTTGCTGCGCACAAAAAGACATTATTGCCCATTAACAGCACTTCGCGGGAAAACGCTTGATAGCGGCCTGGGCTTTTAAGTGAAGCAGCACGCATAGCGTAAAGCAGTAGGCCAAAGCCACTAAGTACAATCAATATGCCCAGTATAAATAAGCCTCGGGTAGGATCGCTTGCAAATGAGTGCACTGAAACGATAACGCCTGAGCGAACTAAAAAGGTACCCAATAAACTTAAACTAAATGCAGCGATGGCAAGCAGCACTGTCCACGACTTAAACGCCTTGCGCTTTTCAGTCACAGCTAGGGAGTGCATAAGGGCTGTGCCTACCAGCCAAGGCATAAAAGAAGCGTTCTCTACGGGATCCCAGAACCACCAGCCGCCCCAGCCAAGTTCGTAGTATGCCCACCAGCTGCCCAGCGCAATACCCACCGTCAAAAACGCCCAGGCAGAGATAACCCAAGGCCTTGACCAGCGTGCCCAGGTCGAATCCAACTGGCCTGAAATCAATGCCGATATAGCAAAAGCAAAGGCTACAGCAAAACCTACATAACCCATGTAAAGCATCGGCGGGTGGATGATCATGCCAAAATCCTGCAGCAGCGGGTTAAGATCCCTTCCGTCCACTGGAAAAAACGGCAGCATGCTGTTAAACGGGTTTGAGGTAAGCAGCATGAATAAGTAAAAACCGATGCCCACCATTCCCAACACCGACAGCACTCTTGCAACCATAGCAAGAGGAATACCCTTGCTGAATATAGCCACAGCTACAGTCCATACCGACAGCATCAGTACCCACAATAGGAATGAGCCTTCGTGGCCGCCCCACACAGCGGTAATTTTATAATAAATAGGCAGTCGGCTATTCGAGTGCTGTGCAACGTAGGCCACACTGAAGTCGTCGGTCACAAAGGCATAGGTTAGACAGACGTATGCAATAAGCGTGAAAGTAAATAAGCCAATTGCCAAAGGTTTGGCAGTTGCCATTAACGCCTCGTGCTGACGGTGCGCCCCCCATAACGGGTAAACCGCCAATAAGATAGACAGCACTAGCGCAAGAGTTAGCGCAATATTTCCAATCTCTGGCACCATAAGTTAGTTGCCTCCGCTGCCGTTAGACGACTCATAAGCAGGCATATTTTCAGGTTTAACGTGCTTAATGCCCTTCATTTTCTCAGCAAGCTCAGGCGGCATGTATTCTTCATCATGCTTCGCTAGTACTTCCTGTGCCTTAATGTTGCTCGTTCCAGTAAGTACTCCAGTTGCCACGATCCCCTGCCCTTCTCGGAACAAATCAGGCAGGATACCCGTATATGTTACGGTAACCGTTGGACCGGTATCGATAAGGTCAAAGCTTACCGCTAAGCTTTCCTGATCCCGTTTTACACTACCAGGCACTACCATGCCGCCTATGCGAAGACGCTGTCCCACCTGTGGCTTTTGCCCATTTTTACCTTCAATGATCTCGCTTGGCGTATAAAAAAGGTCGATACTGTCGTTTAAGGCGTAAAGCATCAATCCAATTGCACTTACTATTAAAAAACCGATAATTCCCACTACGGCTAGTCGCTGCTTTCGTCTCGGGTTCATGCAACTCTCACTTCGAAAAAACTAATAAACGATAAAAACGCAAATGAATACTAAGTTCACTTTTCGCATTAACACTACATGCTGCCTTGCTGTTGCAGTCGCGCTTTTTTAATCCGCGCTTTGCGCTCTTGTTCCACTACCACCTGCTTCATGAGGTTGCGGTGTTTAATAAAACTCTGAATGGCAATCATGGCCATTGCTACAAAAGTTACGCCAAACGACAGCCATACATAAAATGCATAGCCACCCATATTTAAAAATTCAGTAAAGGACTCAAACTGCATCTTAACTGCCCTCTTTTACACTGGCGTTAATCGCATCACCAGACTGTTGCTTTGATACTTGTTTTGTCGCCAACACTTGTACCCAAGGTCTATGCATCTCTCTAAGCACAATCTCATTACGTAAACGCACTGTCGTTACCGCGCCAATAAAAAACGCGAAACCCAGCAAGTTAATTAACAGTGGCCACAGCATTTCAGGCGCAATCGAAGGATTATCGAATTTACTAATGGTCGCGCCTTGATGTAACGTGTTCCACCATTCTACCGAGTAGTGAATAATAGGAATATTTACTACGCCCACCAGCGCCATTACGCCTGCGGCTTTACCCGCCTGCTGTTTGTCTTCAAAAGCACCGTAAAGCGCAATCACGCCCATGTACAAGAAAAGCAGAATAAGCTCAGAGGTCAGGCGTGCATCCCACACCCACCAAGCGCCCCACATGGGTTTCCCCCAGGCGGCACCGGTAAAGAGCGCAATGAAGGTCATGACTGCGCCAATCGGCGCCATAGCAATCATGCTCATATAAGCGGTACGCCACTGCCACACCATACCCACCAGGGCTGCAATCGCCATAGCGACATAAGTGCCCATGGACAAAATGGCGCTAGGCACATGAATATAGATAATTCTAAATGAATCACCTTGCTGATAATCTTGAGGCGCAAAGGCCAGGCCCCATACAGTGCCTACGCTCAAACACACAAAAGCACCAACCCAAAACCAAGGCTGTAAAGTTGAACAAAGCTGATATGCGCGCTCTGTTTTAGCGTAGGGGTGTAACCACTTCCACATTAGTTTTGACTCACTTTTAAAGAATACGCGATGGCAAACGGTGCCAATGCCGCAGCCAATAAAAGCATGGCGGCAATAATAGCAAGTTGCGCATGATAAGGTAATTGCAGTGCGGCAGAATCCACAGCCGACGTGGCAAATATCAGTAACGGAATAAAGACAGGGATAAGTAGCAATGCCAATAGCACCCCGCCCTTTTGTAATCCAACGGTAAGCCCTACCGCGATAGCGCCAATTAAAGAAAGTAATGGCGTTCCCAGCAACAATGTTAAGACGAGCGCGATATACATATCGACCGTTAAATTTAAAAACATGGCTAGTAGCGGAGACAACAGCAATAATGGTACAAAGCTAACCAGCCAATGGGCAGCCACTTTTACTGCACTCACCGCTGATAATGGCATACCAGATAACACGTACTGCTCTAGCGACCCGTCTTGGAAGTCATCGCGAAACAGCCTTTCCATCGCCATGAGCGATGATAAAATTGCCGCAATCCATATTACCCCTGGCCCAATGCGCTGAAGGGTGTCGGGAGACGGGCTGACGCCTAAGGGGAATAAGGTCACCACCATGAGTAAAAACATTAGTGGCTGCACCAGTTCCGCTTTTTGCTTGAACGCAATGTGCATGTCGCGTTTAAAAACACCTTGGTAAAGTGACATTAAAAACGGTACTCCAGGTCAAATACGCGGTGTTCCCCTGCGGTTTCTGACAGTGGTTGATGCGAAGTGGTAATAATAAGACCACCGCGACTAACGTGCTCTTTCATACTTGTTTCAAGTAAGTGAACCCCTTTTACATCAAGCGCTGTAAACGGTTCGTCTAATATCCACACCTTTGCTGGCTTAAGCCATAGTCTTGATAGCGCCACACGACGCTGTTGACCTGCCGACAAATACCTAACAGGCACATCTTCAAGCCCAACTAACCCTACTTTTGCCAAGACGTCATACAGCGTATTTTCTTGTACCGATATACTGTGTTGGGCTAACCAAAACGATAAGTTATCCAAGGCTGAAAGGCTGCCGTTTGTACCACTCTTATGGCCTAAATAAAAAAGATCGCGATAATAGCCGGTCTTGTCTTCGGAAATGTTTACACCGTTATATAAAACGGCGCCCGAATCAGGTGCACTCAGCCCAGTTAATATGCGAAGTAAGCTGGTTTTTCCTGCACCGTTAGGGCCGCGCAAGTACAGCAACTCACCAGTATTAACAACCAGTGAAAGCCCCTCAAAAAGGGTTCTATCTCGTTTGCTGCACGTTAATCCGCACGCCTCTAACACTACTTGGCTACTCCAACCTAAAAAAGAGGTTTTAAAAAATGGCGCTAGTCTACCACATGAACGCTTTTTCGCAGTCGCGAATTCCAATTAAATATGATTTACTTCAAAGACAAAGGCATTTTTCCAAAGAGCCCGTAGAGCAAGGTTGGGTTGTCTTTCAGCGCAAAGATGAATTGTTCATCTGCCTTAAGAACGAATGGTTTCGCTGTACGTTATCGATGAGCACTTATAAATGATGAAACAGCCTCAAAGCACTTTGCTATAGTCAAATTTGCTATACTCAAATAAGTAAGGAAAAGCGCGACTGTGCCGATATCTCAATTATGACAACACCATTATCATCACTATTGGCAGCGGCTCTGAATCAGTCAACGGGCTCGACTTCGCCAACATCTTTATCGTCACCAGGAAACGTTGATACCGCTACTCAAGGGACGAGCAGAAGTACTTCTCCTGCTATTGCCAACGCTGCGCTGTCGCAGGCTGCCACCTTAGATAATGCCGCGAAAGTCATAGTTGAACGCTTGCCTGAACGAGTGCTATCAATAACGGTTGCACCAAATAAGGTATCGTCAGCAGCTCAAGTACTTAACGTTGTCTTACCCGCAGAAGTTAGCGCTAAGCTTTCTAACCAAGCAATTAATAATGCACAGCTTGCACTTTTACCTACCTCCCCCGGCCAATTCTCAGGCCCAGAAGCAAAAAATGTTCAAAATGCTTCTCAAAGTCAGATTAGCGCTCACTCTGCAGTGCTGCTTTCTACACGCTTGTCTCAACAAGGCGTGTCATTGTCAGCGCCCGATAAAGCTGAATTACTGAAAGCCGTGGCACAAGCTCTGGCTGCAAATAACGCCGCCGTTACGCTTAAAGGCCAACTTTCTATTTCTACAAAGAGTGAAAACTTTGGGCAACTCTTGCTCACCACGGCTAAAAACGAGGCTGTTCCCCTTACGGACATAAACACTGAAAAGCTGGATAGCACGGCTAAAGCAGCGCTTCAAAAGCTGGTCGGTCAGCAGGTCGTTATAGGACTAAGCCGAGCTAGCAACGGTGGAATCGCGCTGCAAATCTCTCAAGGTTTGTCCAACAGAGGCGCTGGCCCAGGCACCTACAACCAAAACGTTGCCATCATCACCCATAAAAATGTAAGTACCAACTTACAACAACAGCTCATTTCCAGCGCACTTAAGCAAGGCGGCGTAGCTGTTGAGCATAACTTGAGTAACCCGCCACAACTTAATGCGTTGCTAAAAGCTTCTGGTGCCGACACTAACGCGTTAAAAGTGCTTTCTGCGTTGACCCTCACCGACAACAAGCTCTCGATTCGCACATCACAACAAAGCGCAGTGTTACAAATTGATGTACCTCAGAGTAAGACTCCTTCCCTTTCAGCTCCAACTTTGACGCAGGAGCAGGTTAGTAAACTTAACCTTTCACAATTACCAAAGGCGGCAGCGAAAGGGCCCGAAGCAATCGCTGGCAATAGCGCTAGCTTACCCTCGTCTTCTTTATCAAACGTTAAAACTGACATTCCCACATCGCTTAAAGGCACCGATGTTCACAATGCAATCACTGCACTTTCTCGCGTATTACTGAGCCAAACAGGCAGTACAAACCAAGCATTAAATCAACTCGTAGCTATTGTGGAGAATGAAAAATCACCTCTCGGCAGCGCAGCTTTTAAGGCAAATGAATCCCAGCATTTTGATAAAATTTTGCAGCACCTAAAAGGCCTTGATGCACTCAACGCGAAGCCTTCTCAAACCAAGGTATCCAGCAGGGAATTTATTGGCCCTCCCAAGCCATCCAATGAACAACTGATAGCATCGGCAAAAGCTATGTTGACTGAAGGGAAAGACGCTGTTTCAGCAGACATTGATGGCATGGCAAG
This sequence comes from Alteromonas sp. KUL106, assembly GCF_009811415.1. GTDB lineage: Bacteria > Pseudomonadota > Gammaproteobacteria > Enterobacterales > Alteromonadaceae > Alteromonas. Next base: position 79,275 of record NZ_BLIG01000006.1, read on the forward strand.
AAAAGACAGTGGGAGTAAGCCCTCTCTTGTGTCCCTTGCCTCTCTCGCACAGGCGTTAAGCACACAAGCCAAAGGCTTATCAAATAGCTTACTGAGCAACATCGCTGCGCAACTCGCGGCTACACAAGGTAAAAGCGCAGAGACACCACCAGTGGTTTCAGATAGTCATGCCAATACAGCAGGCTCAAAAACAAATGAGAGCGTAGCTGGCGAGAGTTTAGGCGCTATCGACGATTTAAAAAGTGGAACGAAGAAACTAGCGTTCGATATGAATGAACAAGGATTGTCACAGCGCTTGCAGCAGCTTATATCCACACAAGCGCTGGTCACTACACCAATAAACTTAACCTCGCCCGTGAACCCTTCTAGTTTTGTTCAAGGGCTGGTCGCCTTGGTTCAATTGGCGCTAGCAGGTCGCGCTATACAGCGTCAGCCTAGCTTAAAAGCGCAAATAGACGCGCCCGACTCTATCGTGTCAAAAACGTTAGCGAACATGGGGGTAACGGCTCAACCAAGTCGCGTTAGCCAAGACATGCACCAGCTAGACAGCCGACAACAGCTGCTTTCTCAACTTAAAACACTGTTAAGTAGCCACCAGCAAAACAAAATTGCTAATGTGGAAAGCCGTATTCAAGGACAAGATAGTTTCTATTACATTTTGCCATCGCTTTCACAGCACCACAGTCCGCCAGAGCTCTTGATTAAACGAGAGCAAGGTGGGCAGAACAATAAGCACACACAAGCAGGCCAGCGTTCTCTTTGGAATATTACGATGAAGCTAGACATTGGTGACAGCGGACAAGTGTTGGCAAAATCTAAAATTGATAAGACCACCATTACTTTAGACTTATATGCATCGAACGATGAAGTACTTAGGCGTATTGGCGATACCCTACCGTATCTACATAAACGTCTTACTTCCCTCGGACTCGTTGTTGAAAATACCAGTTACCAACGGGGACACATACCGGAGTCATTAAGCTCACGCCCTCATCAGATCTTTGAAACCAGGGTGTAGATGAGGAATTTATGACTGATTCACAAAAAACAAAGCGCGCTATTGGCCTCAAATATGACGGGGGCGATAAGAAGAACACGCCGAAAGTGGTGGCGAAAGGCTATGGAGATTTAGCGGAAGCCATCATTGCTATGGCGGAAGAGACCGGCATATTGATCCACGAAGACCCTTATTTAAGCGAAGTTCTCGCTACCCTTGATGTGGGGCAAGATATCCCTGAATCGCTTTATTATGTGATTGCCGAGTTGCTCGCCTATTCTTATGTACTTCAAGGAAAAATCCCTCCCGGTTGGGAGGGAATTATCAAGCGTATCGACTTTGAAGTGTAGCGTGATGAGGATTATTCCTATCTAAACAGCACCTTTTCTTTGTTAAACCAGTGGATACAGAAGAAAATCAGTCCGGTTGCAATCACTGCAGTAGACGTAAATATGCCAAAGAGCGCAAAATAGTCCATGGTACCTTTGAACAGCTCTTTCATCGCCAAAGCAACGTTAGTCAGCGGTACCCAAACCCAGCCGCCTTTAAGCTCTACACCAGGCATCATGGCGATAATTACAGGGAAAATAACCACCATAATTAGTGACCCCATATAGCTTTGCGCTTCTTTAAACGAGCGAGCATAAATTGATAGTGACAGCAGAATAGCGGCGAACACTGCCACCACCGGCACCAACATCAAGAAGATCAGCAAGAAGTCTACAAGACCAATCATCGACATGATCTTAACCACGAACTCAACGGCCATGCCTTGTGACAACACCAGCCCCCATATGGCCATGGAAGAAACGGTAATAAGCGCAGTTATTATGCCCGCAGTAGCGATAGTAAAGAATTTACCCAGTACCAGCTTATGACGGTCCATCGGCGATATAAGTAGCGTTTCTAATGTACCACGCTCCTTCTCACCGGCACCTAAGTCAGCCGCTGGGGCCATGGCACCTTGAAGGCACAAGATAAAAATAAAGTATGGCAGCATACCGCCTAAGCGTTCACCCCACACTTCACGTTCATCGGCGACATTTTGCTTTTCTATTTTGATTGGCTTTAACAGAGCCTCTTGCTGAGTTTCATCTAGATTAAGCTGCGCAAAAGCGGTCTGTTGAAAAGCATCGGTATATTCATCAATGATGTCGGATACACGCCCCATCACCTTATTAAGACCCGCATCGTTTAGATAAAGCTCAATTTTATGCTGACCTGAACGCAAAACGTCGCTATCAAAGGTTTTGGGAATAACCAAGACAAAATCTAACGTTTCATTCTTGATGAGTTTGGCATAGTCAGTCTCATCACCAATAGCAACCGATTCGAACTTGTCTGGTGCGTCGTTAAAAGACTGTACAATTGCAGGTGCATAAGCTTCACCAACTATCGCGTATTTCAGTACTTTATTTTCAGCTTTATCCGCCGCTGAACTCATGAAAAAGAACGCAACACCGAAAATAGCTGGGAATAACAAAAGCGGTAAACCAATCATAAATATGATGGTTTTCTTATCCCGTAAAAGCTCTTTGAATTCCTTTTTAAAGATTAACCACATTACTCATCTCCTCAGGATCCATTGATAGTGTTTTTAGGAAGCTCTTGTGCATTTGCCCGCCAGCTTCGTCATTACCAGACAAAGCACTAAAGGCAGCAAGCGAGTCGTTAAATACCGTTTCACCTTGGTTAATCACGGTCACCTTGTCGCAAAGGGTTTGCACCTCATCAAGATGGTGAGTAGAGAAAATAACCGGGGTACCTTTATCTTTAAGGCGTTGAATGAATTCCATCACAGTACTCGTTGCCATAATATCAAGGCCGGTAGTCGGTTCATCAAGTACCACGAGTTCAGGCTCGTGTATAACAGCGCGGGCAATAGAGACTTTTTGCTTCATTCCTGACGAGAAGTTTTCGGCCCGTCTATCAAGGAAGGTTTGCATATCGAGTAAGTCAGCTAATTCTTCAATACGCGCGTTTATCACATTTTTCGGAATACCGTGTAACTCACCGAAGTAGCTAATATTTTCCCGGCCACTTAAACGGCCATAAAGGCCCGTTGAGCTAGATAAAAAGCCAATTTTCTTACGGGCAATATTGGGGTTGGAAAGCACATCCTCACCACCAATAATGACTTTCCCGCTATCAGGTTTAAGCGCGGTTGAAAGCATGCGAAGTGTGGTTGTTTTTCCAGCTCCGTTTGGACCCAGTAAACCAAGCACTTGCCCTTTTTCGCAAGTAAACGACACATCCCTTACCGATTGGAAATAGCGCCCTTTTAATCGCGGGTCCTTTTTTTCTTGTTCACTAAGCTTTTTTGGGTTTTCCACCTCAAAACGCTTAGCAAGGCCTGATATTTCAATCATTTCCCTTCCCTCTTCTCACGTGTGGACAGTCAATACTGTTCATTATTGTTGTAGGCTTGCTATCGCTGACAATTTTGCCTTATTCATTTTTGCGCGTGTGGTTTTTTAATATACAGCGTTAACCAACACATCCTAGTAGTCTTTACATGCAGATATTTATTACAGCATTCCTTGTTTTTATTTGTTGTACAAGTTTCAACCGTACATTAAGTGTTAGTAAATATTTCTCAATTTACTCTGCAGCGAAGCCATAAAAAAACCCACCTAGCGGTGGGTTTTCAATCTACGATTAAGCGTTCGATTTACTCAGGAAGCACATCGTCTTCATGCTGAGATACCGGCTCTTCTGCTTTCACTGTCTTAGACAGCAGTAGCTCTTGGCGGATCTTTGTTTCAATCTCGTTAGCTATCTCTGGGTTCTCTTTCAAGAACTTCATGACGTTCGCTTTACCTTGACCAATGCGGTCGCCCTTGTAGCTGTACCAAGCACCCGCTTTATCAACTAGCTTTTGCTTAACACCAAGGTCAATAAGCTCAGCTTCTTTGCTGATACCTTCGCCGTAGCGGATCATAAATTCAGCTTGTTTAAACGGAGGTGCAACTTTGTTCTTAACAACTTTCACGCGAGTTTCGTTACCAACTACCTCATCGCCTTCTTTAACCGCACCAATGCGGCGAATGTCTAGACGAACAGAAGAGTAGAACTTAAGTGCGTTACCACCAGTTGTAGTTTCTGGGTTACCAAACATTACACCAATCTTCATACGAATCTGGTTAATGAAGATGCACAGTGTATTCGAGCGTTTAATATTACCAGTAAGCTTACGCAACGCTTGTGACATTAGACGTGCCTGAAGACCTACGTGAGAATCTCCCATGTCACCTTCAATTTCAGCTTTAGGTGTAAGTGCAGCAACCGAGTCAACAATAACCACATCTACCGCACCTGAGCGTACTAGCATGTCGCAAATTTCTAGCGCTTGTTCACCTGTGTCCGGCTGAGATACCAACAATTCATCGATATTAACGCCAAGCTTCTCTGCGTATACTGGGTCGAGCGCATGCTCAGCATCAACGAACGCACAGGTTTTACCTTTCTTCTGAGCTTCAGCGATAACTTGAAGTGTTAATGTGGTTTTACCTGATGATTCAGGACCATAAATTTCTACTACACGTCCACACGGAAGACCGCCTATTCCTAGAGCGATATCAATGGTGAGTGAGCCAGTAGAAATCGCTTCAATATCCATTGCTTGGTTGTCGCCTAAACGCATGATAGCGCCTTTACCAAATTGCTTTTCAATTTGGCCAACTGCGGCGGTTAAAGCTTTTGATTTGTTATCGTCCACGTATATATCCTCTAGGATTTGCGGTTAAATTTTCTTTCGATGCTTTCATTGCCAACTTTGCTTTCTGGGCATGAAGGTATCAAATAATGATCACATTCTATACTGTACAAGCATACAGTTTCAACCCGTGTTTTTAATTTTCACTCAACATTTTAATCAAGTGGGTGATGGCGAAGGTGATAGCATGCTGGCGCACTTCATCCCTATTACCACTAAACACTTGCTTGATTTGTTCTGACGCCTCGCCACAAAGAAAACCAAACCACACAGTGCCCACCGGCTTTTCTTCGCTGCCACCACCGGGACCTGCAATACCACTGACCGTGACGACAAGTTGCGCACCACTGTTGCCGCGCACGCCATCCGCCATTTCCTTTACTGTTTGTTTCGACACCGCGCCGTACTCGTTTAGCGTCTGCTCTGTTACGCCCAGTATGCTTTGCTTTGCGTCATTAGAGTACGTCACCCAAGACTGGTTAAACCAATCAGAACTGCCAGCTACACTGGTAAAGGCAAACGCTATTCCACCACCTGTACACGACTCAGCGCTCGACACAGTCCAGCCTTTTTCCCTTAGTGCGTCGCCCAATACCTGAACTTGGGCAGATAATGCGCTATCAAGTATTAAAGGGGTGGCGTTTGCTGTCGAATCAGTTGAAAATGTTGTGCTCATTTGGAAATACCTAAATACACCTGTTGTGCTTTGTCAGATCTTCGCTTGATCTTAGTGGGCGTGAGTTTATCATTTATTCTCCTCAACAGGCATTAAACCCAGCAACAAATTCGCAGAGGCATTTTTTGGAATCACATACTCCTATGATGCGCCAATACCTGACTATTAAGGCGCAGCATCCGAATATTCTACTGTTTTATCGCATGGGCGACTTTTATGAGTTGTTTTACGACGATGCCAAAAAAGCTGCAGAACTATTGGATATTTCATTAACGGCAAGGGGTAAATCCGGCGGTGAGCCTATTCCTATGGCAGGCGTGCCTTATCATGCGGTTGAAAGCTACCTATCGCGCTTAGTAAAAATGGGCGAGTCAGTGGCCATTTGCGAACAGGTAGGCGACCCAGCCACTAGTAAAGGGCCTGTAGACCGGGCAGTACAGCGCATTGTTACACCCGGTACGGTCACTGACGAAGCGCTGTTAGAAGAACGTCGCGACAATATTCTCGCTGCTGTTTGCGGTCACAGTATGCACTATGGACTGGCAACCTTAGATGTTACAAGCGGTCGCTTTGTTGTGTTTGAATGCGACAGCGATGAAAGCTTGCTCGCTGAAATTCAGCGCATTAACCCAGCTGAACTGCTTTACCCAGAAGGGTTTGAAAGCTTAACGCTGGTTGAGAAACGCAAAGGTCTTAGACGCCGTCCTGAATGGGAATTCGACATTGATACCGCCACAGAGCAGTTAAACGCTCAGTTTGAAACGAAAACATTAGACGGCTTTGGTATACAAGGCATCACGAAAGGTTTAGGCGCGGCGGGTTGCGTTTTACAATATGTAAAAGATACCCAGCGCACGGCTCTGCCGCACATCCGCCGCATCCAGACGGAACAGCAAGACAGCCGCGTGCAGCTTGATGCCGCCACCCGCAGGAACCTAGAACTTACCCATAATTTGTCGGGCGGGCAGGAAAATACGCTGTTTAGCGTGATGGATACCACCACTACGGCCATGGGCAGTCGTATGCTACAGCGGGTTATTCACTCGCCTTTGACCGATCAACATGAACTGCACAGCCGCTTAGATGCTGTTGAAACCTTTATTAACGATGACCCTGAAGATATTCGCACTGGGCTAAAGCACATTGGTGATATTGAACGTATTATGGCCCGCTTAGCCCTTCGCTCTGCGCGCCCTCGCGACTTTGCTCGCCTAAAAAATGCGTTTAATGCACTGCCTGACTTACAAAATGCCCTCGCTCGGTTCGATACAGGGCAAATCAGAAGTATCAGCGAAACTATTGGCACTTACCCTGAACTTCAAGCCCTGCTAAACAATGCCATTATCGATAATCCGCCCGTGGTAATACGGGATGGCGGCGTAATTGCCGAAGGCTACAACGCCGAGCTTGATGAGCTTCGCAAACTATCACAAGGTGCCACCGACTATTTAGATGCCATGGAGCAACGTGAGCGCGAACGCACGGGAATTTCTACGCTTAAAGTGGGTTATAACAGAGTTCACGGGTTCTTTATTGAAATTAGCCGAGCGAACAGTGCCTTAGCACCTGCAGAATATATTCGAAGACAAACCCTTAAAAACACTGAACGTTACATAACACCAGAACTTAAAGAGCATGAGGATAAAGTATTGAGCAGCCAAGGCGCTGCGCTCGCCCTTGAAAAGCAGCTCTATGAAGCCTTGTTCGACAACTTTGCACCACACCTAAACAATTTAATAGAAACCGCAGCGGCGCTTGCCAAGCTTGACGTGCTGTGCTGCTTTGCTGAGCGTGCTGTGTCCCTTGATTGGTATCGACCTCACTTGAGCCAAGAATGTGCGCTGACTTATGATGCCGGTCGCCACCCTGTGGTTGAGAACGTAATGAAAGACCCTTTCATTGCTAACCCACTTCAGCTAGACACTGAGCGTCGCATGCTGATTATTACCGGTCCAAACATGGGGGGTAAGTCGACCTACATGCGTCAAACTGCCCTTATTGCTTTGTTGGCCTGCATTGGTAGTTTTGTCCCTGCGGAAAATGCCCACATCGGAAAACTTGATCGTATCTTCACGCGAATTGGTGCATCAGACGATTTGGCATCTGGTCGCTCTACCTTCATGGTAGAGATGACAGAAACAGCAAACATTCTCAATAATGCCACTGAGAATTCATTGGTGTTAATGGATGAAATTGGTCGTGGCACCAGCACATACGACGGCTTGTCACTCGCATGGGCCTGTGCGAGTTACTTGGCAAAGCAGCTGAATGCTTATACGCTTTTTGCTACACATTACTTCGAACTGACTGAGCTACCAGAAACGCAAACTGGGGTCGTTAACGTCCATCTAGATGCAATGGAATTTGAAGATACCATACGTTTTATGCACACCGTATCGGAGGGCGCAGCAAGCAAAAGCTTTGGTTTACAGGTAGCCCAGCTTGCTGGCGTACCAAAAGCCGTCATCAAAGCAGCGCAACAGAAACTCGCGGTATTAGAATCGTCACATATTATGATCAGCGATGAAGGCGAGATTGGGGAATCTAGCGGTAAACCAAGTACCCCAAACAGCCCGCTAGGGAACGCTAACCAAGCTAGTGCGTCGACACGTTTAGCGTCTAAATCCCAAGGCCAAGCCGAAATGCTATTCCCTGATAAACCACATCCTGTGATAGAGGCTCTTGAAAACTTATCACCGGATGAGTTGTCACCGCGTCAAGCTCTTGACCTTATTTACACGCTCAAGCGTTTAAGCCAATCTTAAAATTGTGCATCATGTGGGCAAATTGATTGTCTGCCCACATGATTTTGCGTATACTATCGCCCCGTCCAAAGTGTAGCTGGTTTTGTTCTAAACTCAGCCTATATTTATCATACAACCCAAACGTTCTAGGTTTCGCATGACAAATTATATTTTCGTCACCGGTGGTGTAGTTTCATCGCTAGGTAAAGGTATTGCTGCAGCATCGTTAGCCGCAATTCTGGAAGCTCGCGGTCTCACCGTTACCATGTTAAAGCTCGACCCTTATATCAACGTCGATCCTGGCACAATGAGCCCTATTCAGCATGGTGAAGTATTTGTTACCGATGACGGCGCTGAGACCGACCTTGATTTAGGTCATTACGAGCGTTTTATTCGCACCCGCATGACTAAGCGCAACAACTTCACTACCGGTCGTGTATATGAAGAAGTGCTTAAGCGCGAGCGTCGCGGAGATTACCTTGGCGCAACCATACAGGTTATTCCTCATATTACGAATGAAATTAAGCGTCGTGTAATTGAAGGTGCTGAAGGTCATGATGTGGCTATTGTTGAAGTGGGCGGAACGGTAGGTGACATCGAGTCACAACCTTTCCTAGAAGCTATTCGTCAGCTTGGTACAGAAGTAGGTCGTGAACGCGCGATGTTCATGCACTTAACGTTGGTGCCTTACATGCCAGCGTCAGGTGAAGTAAAAACTAAGCCTACGCAGCACTCAGTAAAAGAGCTTCGCTCTATTGGTATTCAACCAGACATCCTTGTTTGTCGTTCGGTAGGTGCACTGCCGGCCAGTGAGCGCTCTAAAATCGCTCTATTCACAAACGTTGCCGACAAAGCCGTTATTTCTTTGAAAGACGTAGACAGCATTTACCGCATTCCTGCTGCACTTAAAGCACAAGGTATGGATCAGCTTGTAGTTGACCGCTTTGGTCTTGAGTGTGAAGAAGCCGACTTATCTGAGTGGGAACAAGTACTTTACGCCGAGTCGAACCCTACCGCTGAAGTTAACATCGGCATGGTAGGCAAGTATGTTGAGCTACCTGACGCTTATAAGTCGGTAAATGAAGCACTTAAGCACGCAGGGCTCAAAAACCGTCTAACGGTCAATATCCACCACATTGATTCCCAAGATGTGGAAAGCAAAGGAACCCAAATTCTAGAGCAGTTAGATGCTATCTTAGTACCTGGCGGTTTTGGAGAGCGCGGCATTGAAGGGAAAATTGCCGCCGCACGTTATGCGCGTGAAAACAAGGTTCCTTACCTCGGTATTTGTTTGGGTATGCAGGTAGCGCTTATTGAATATGCGCGTAACGTTGCTGGTATGGAAAACGCAAACAGTACTGAGTTCGACCCCGAAACACCTTACCCAGTCGTTGGCCTTATCACTGAATGGTTAGACGCAGCGGGTACCACCGAAACCCGTACTGAAAACTCAGACCTTGGCGGCACAATGCGCCTTGGCAGCCAGCTATGTCACCTTATCGAAGGTACAAAAGTTCACGAGATGTACGGCGATGTTGAAATATACGAGCGTCACCGTCACCGTTACGAAGTAAACAACAACTTGCGTGATCAAATTGAAGCGGCAGGGTTGAAGGTAAGTGGTTTGTCCACTGACAAGCGACTTGTAGAAGTGGTGGAAATCCCTGATCATCCTTGGTTCATTGCGGGCCAATTCCACCCTGAGTTCACATCAACTCCTCGGGATGGACACCCATTATTCACTGGTTTCGTTGCTGCGGCAGGAAAATACCAGAAAGAAAATCACTAATTTCTAATAAAAGGGGCGCTCTCTCCCGTTGCGCCCCATTCAATTGTTGAGGAAAAAACATGGCGAAAATTAGTCGCATTATCGGACGCGAGATCTTAGATTCTCGTGGTAATCCAACAGTAGAAGCAGATGTATATCTAGAGTCTGGCGTTATGGGCCGTGCTGCAGCACCCTCTGGTGCCTCTACTGGTAGCCGCGAAGCACTAGAACTGCGCGACGGCGACAAGTCTCGTTATCTAGGTAAAGGCGTAACAAAGGCGGTTGCAGCAGTTAACGATACTATCGCGCCAGCACTTATTGGCAAAGACGCACTAGCGCAAGCTGATGTTGACGGCATCATGATTGACCTTGATGGCACAGAAAATAAAGAAACCCTTGGCGCGAACGCAATTCTAGCGGTTTCACTTGCAGTAGCGAAAGCAGCGGCAGCAGAGAAAGGCGTAGCACTTTACGAGCACATTGCAGACCTAAACGGCACGTCTGGTCAATACTCAATGCCGGTACCTATGATGAACATCATCAACGGTGGTGAGCACGCTGACAACAACGTAGACATTCAAGAGTTCATGGTACAGCCAGTTGGCGCGAAGAGCTTTAAAGAAGCACTACGTATGGGTGCAGAAATCTTCCACGCACTTAAGAAAGTACTTTCTGCTAAAGGTCTTAACACGGCAGTTGGCGACGAAGGTGGTTTCGCCCCTAACTTAAGCTCTAACGCTGAAGCACTAGCGGTTATCGTAGAAGCCGTTGAAAACGCGGGTTATAAAATGAATGAAGACATTACCCTTGCACTAGACTGCGCGGCGTCTGAATTCTACAAAGAAGGTAAATACGTACTTTCTGGCGAAGACAAGAGCTTCGATTCAGAAGCGTTTGGCGACTATCTTGCTGACCTTTCTTCACAGTACCCAATTGTGTCTATTGAAGACGGCCTAGATGAGAGCGACTGGGACGGCTGGGCAAGCCTAACTAAGAAAATCGGTGACAAAGTACAGCTTGTTGGTGACGACTTGTTTGTAACTAACACTAAGATTCTTAAGCGCGGTATTGATAACGGCATTGGTAACTCAATCCTTATCAAGTTCAACCAAATCGGTTCACTGACTGAAACCCTTAACGCTATTAAGATGGCGAAAGATGCGGGCTTTACAGCGGTTATCTCTCACCGTTCTGGTGAGACTGAAGATGCCACTATTGCTGACCTTGCAGTAGGTACAGCGGCCGGTCAAATCAAGACGGGTTCACTATGCCGTTCAGACCGCGTTGCTAAGTACAACCAGTTACTTCGTATTGAAGAAGCACTAGGTGACGCTGCAGTTTACAAAGGCCGTAGCGAAATCAAAGGTCAATAATTAGCGCCTGTTAAAATGATGAAAAGCCGCTTTATGAAGCGGCTTTTTTGTGTCTACTTTTCGATCTGAGTAGCATCAAACGATTAATCTTGCTAGGGTTAAAGAACGACAGATAAGTATTCGACACCCCCAATGGCTGTAGGCGACAAACTCTCCCATTCTCAAGCTGGCTTTTTCGGTGAAGCAGGTGAACTCGGCGGAAGCCATCCGCTGTTCAATGAAATATGCACCGCCTTGTATGAAAGGGAGGTTATTTCTCTTGCGCACAGTAACATCAAGAACCTTTCATTACTTAAGCGTCGAATGGGCGGGCTTCCCTATCACGTGAAAGCTATTGCTCGATACATGATAAATAACAGCAGCTCAAATAATCCATCCCCCCTAAAAACGGATACCCATAATGGAAGTTGGTATGCCAAGCAATCTGCAAAGTGCCCCGGTATTAATCATTTGGACGATGTAGAAAAGCGAGAACAGTGGTATAGGAAAAACGCTAGGTATGGCCTAGTTGTACCTGTTTTGATTTTAAATATGGAAGGCTCACACATTGAGCTTGATTCAATTGATATGGTAAATCAAGACAACACCCAGCTTCATCTGAACAAAAACGGGTGGTTTGCCAACTCGGGGGAATGCATTCACTCAACGACACTACGCGATGATTTCGAAGCGAGCGCGGCACTGTCAGTTCAAAACAAAATACTATTGCGTCCTTCAAAGGCGATAATGACCGCTGCATGCAGTGGACACGCATGGAGCTATAAATCCAAGCGTACTCCACGCGCTTTGTCCCTTCGTGAAATGCGCTTATCTACTCAAATTAACTGGAAAAACTTTACGCTGCTTAGTAGGTAACAATGTCGCCACAAGAATAAAAAGCTAATAAAAACGCATAAAAAGCCACAAACTCCCTTCCGTCTTTATAGTCAAATTTAGTACAAACATCCTAATCAACATCAGACATTCAAACTAAGCCCCCTTCTGAATGAGTGATATTACTGACTACGTTGACCTCACACTAAGACTGTTAGGATGAGCATCCTAAATAATCAAAAGAAAGCATTTATACACGAAAAATATAGTCATTATTGTAATCAATGGTTGACCTCTTCATGCCACATGGGTACATTGTCGCTATCAACTTGGTCAGCAAAGAAACAATAGCAAATGCGTACTCGTTTTCTTCTATCTCTACTCCTTATGGCAGCCAGACTGCACGGGTAGATTGCGACCAGCGATTTAAATTTACAAAAACCCGTGCCGAGCACGGGTTTTTTTTTAACTATTCAACTGAGAGAGCGTCATGACAAATCAAGTGAAGATCTTTGATACCACATTGCGAGACGGTGAGCAGGCCTTACCTGCAAGCCTAAGTGCCAAAGAGAAATTACAGATCGCGCTGGCGCTCGAACGGTTAGGCGTAGACATTATCGAAGCGGGCTTTCCTGTATCGTCGCCGGGTGACTTTCGCTCTGTACAAATGATCGCGAAAGAAGTTAAAAACGCCACTGTTTGTGGGCTGTCTCGCGCATTACCTGGAGACATTGACGCATGCGGACAAGCTTTGAGCGTTGCAGAGCAGTTTAGAATTCACACCTTTATTGCAACGTCTGAAATTCACGTGGGCGCCAAACTTCGCAAGTCACAAGACGAAATTGTTGAGATGGCAGTCAAAGCGGTAAAACACGCAAGACAATATACAGATGACGTGGAGTTTTCATGTGAAGACGCAGGTCGCACCCACATAGATTATTTATGCCGTATGGTAGAAGCAGCAATCAGTGCTGGTGCGACGACCGTTAACATCCCCGATACCGTAGGCTATACCACACCGACTGAGTTCGGCGGTATTATCCAACAATTGTTTAACCGTGTTCCCAACATAGACAAAGCGACAATCTCCGTACATTGTCATAACGACTTAGGGTTAGCCGTAGCAAATTCATTAGCGGCGGTTGAGCAAGGTGCAAGACAGGTCGAGTGTACCATTAACGGTATCGGAGAACGTGCCGGTAATGCGTCACTAGAAGAAATTGCCATGATATTACAAACCCGCAAGAACATGTTGGGTTTCGAAACAAACATCAATTCTACGGAAATTTCACGCACATCAAAGCTTGTCAGTCAGCTTTGCAATATGCCTGTGCAGGCCAACAAAGCGATTGTGGGCGCAAATGCATTCAGCCACTCATCAGGTATTCACCAAGACGGTGTATTAAAAGCACAAAATACCTATGAAATCATGACCCCAGAAAGCGTGGGTATTAACAAAAACAACCTTAATCTAACATCACGCTCTGGTCGTCATGTAATAAAGCATCGCCTAACCGAACTTGGCTATAAAACAGAAGATTATGATTTAGAAGCGGTGTATGACGCCTTCTTGAAGTTAGCGGATAAGAAAGGCCAAGTATACGACTATGACCTTGAAGCCTTGTTGTTCTTCGACAAACAGAAGCATGATCAAGCTCATTTCCAGCTACTTTATCTTCAAGCGAATTCAGGACGAGAAATTATTCCAAGTGCTACCGTTAAAATGAAGGTGGGTACTGAAGAAATTACTCAATCAAGCATCGGAAATGGGCCGGTAGATGCAGCTTATAAGGCGATTATGTCTATACTAGGTCACGAAGATTTAGAAGTTGTGGACTTCAAGCTAGATTCAAAAGGTGAAGGTGCCGACGCCTTGGCGCAAGTTAGCGTTATCGCAACCTACAAAGGCCGCCGTTTCCACGGAATTGGCCTCGCTACCGACATTGTCGAAGCCGGTGTTAAAGCACTGATCTTCGTATTAAACAACACTTATTTGGCCGATCAAATTGATCAGCAGAAAAATCAACAAGAACGCGTTGCAGGAGTATAAATGAGCCAGTATTCAATTGCCGTATTAGCCGGAGACGGTATCGGCCCAGAAGTTATGCAGGAAGCCAATAAGGTTTTAGATGCTGTTGAAAAAAAGTTTAACGTCACCCTAAACCGCACTGCATACCCTGTAGGTGGCTACGCCATTGATACTGAAGGTGAAGCCCTGCCCTCAAAAACCTTGTTGGGTTGCGAACAAGCCGACGCGATTTTATTTGGCAGCATCGGCGGCCCAAAGTGGGACACCTTGCCACTAGAGCAGCGCCCCGAGCGCGCCGCACTGCTGACACTTCGCAGCCATTTTGATCTGTTCAGCAACTTACGCCCAGCTCGCATTTATCCTGGCCTTGAAAGCTTGTCTCCCCTTCGAGAAGATATTGCCAAGTCCGGCGTTGACGTTTTAGTAGTGCGCGAACTTACTAGCGGCATTTATTTTGGTCAGCCAAAAGGCCGTGAAGGTGAAGGTGAAGAAGAATTCGCTTACGACACTATGCGCTATAGCAAACGCGAAATTCGCCGCATTGCTATTGCAGCGTTCGAGGCAGCGCAAAAGCGTCGCGGTAAAGTTACCTCAGTCGACAAAGCCAACGTCTTGGTAACCAGCCGTTTATGGCGTGAAATTGCAGAAGAAGTAGCAAAAGACTATCCAGATGTAGAGCTCGATCACATCTATATCGACAATGCCACCATGCAAATCATGAAAAACCCGGCACAGTTCGACGTTATGCTGTGTTCAAACCTGTTCGGCGATATCGTATCTGATGAGTGTGCCATGATGACGGGCTCTATGGGCTTGTTGCCGTCGGCAAGTATGAACGAAGAAGGCTTTGGTCTTTATGAGCCAGCAGGCGGCTCGGCCCCTGATATCGCTGGCCAAGGCGTTGCTAATCCGATCGCACAGGTTTTATCAGCCGCCATGATGCTGCGTTTTAGTATGAACTTGAACGATGCTGCTGACGCAATTGAAAAAGCCGTGGTAGCAACATTAGAAGCAGGTGTACTTACAGGCGAATTGCTTCCATCTGACAAACGTAGCCAAGCGGCAAGCACATCCCAAGTAGGCGATGAAATCGTTAAACAATTAATGGCGCAGGAGTAAAAAGACCCCATGGCCAAGACCTTATATGACAAAGTGTGGCAGGCCCACATTATTGACCAAATCGGTGAAGACAGCTTAATTTATATCGATCGCCACCTCATTCATGAAGTGACGTCGCCGCAGGCGTTCGCTGGCCTTAATGAGAAAGGCCGTAAAGTACGTCGTCCTGACCGCACTGTTGGCACCATGGATCACAGCATATCAACACGCTCGCTGGCCATTGATGCGTGTGGTCCAGATAACGCTTTACAGCTACAAACGTTGGCAACAAACTGTGAAGAACACGGCATTCAATTGTTTCCAGTGGGTCACCAAAAGCAAGGCATTGTTCATGTAATGGGCCCTGAACTGGGGCTTATTCAACCTGGCATGACTGTAGTGTGCGGTGATTCACATACGGCCACACATGGTGCATTCGGTGCGTTAGCGTTTGGAATTGGTACGTCTCAGGTTGAGCACGTACTGGCAACGCAAACGTTGAAACAAAGTCGCGCAAAGAGCATGCTAATAAAAGTCAATGGCAAGCTTCCTGTGGGTATTACCGCGAAAGACATCATTCTTGCCATCATTGGTAAAATTGGCCATGCGGGCGCTACTGGTCACGTTATCGAGTACGCTGGAGAAGCTATCCGCGGTTTAAGCATGGAAGAGCGCATGACCGTATGTAATATGAGCATCGAAGCCGGTGCGAAAGCGGGCCTTGTTGCACCAGATGAGAAAACGTTTGCTTATCTTGAAGGCCGCGAATACGCGCCTAAAGGTCAAAACTGGGACGATGCTGTCGCATACTGGAAAACCCTTTATACCGAAGAAGGTGCCACCTTTGACACTGTGGTTGAACTTGAAGCCGCAGATATCGCGCCTCAAGTTACATGGGGCACAAACCCAGGTCAGGTTATCGGTGTGAATACGCCAGTTCCAGCGCCAGAAGATTTCAGCGATCCAATTGAAAAAGAAAGTGCAGTAAAAGCATTAGCTTATATGGGCTTGAAACCAGGCGAAAAACTTGCCGACGTTGCAGTTAACCACGTATTTATCGGCTCATGTACCAACGGACGTATTGAAGATATGCGCGCAGCTGCGCAAATTGCCAAACGAGGTAAAGTCGCTGATTCTGTGACTGCCATCGTCGTACCCGGCTCAGGTGCGGTCAAACGTCAAGCTGAGGAAGAAGGCCTCGATAAAATCTTTATTGATGCTGGCTTTGAGTGGCGTTTGCCGGGCTGCTCAATGTGCCTAGGTATGAATGACGATAAACTAGTAGCAGGCGATAGATGTGCTTCTACCAGTAACCGTAACTTTGAGGGCCGTCAAGGCCGCGGAGCGCGTACTCACTTAGTAAGCCCTGCAATGGCCGCCGCTGCAGCGATTACTGGTCGCTTTGCTGACGTTAGAGATTATCAGGAGTAAGGTATGTCTGAACAAGGTTTTACACAACACACAGGCATTGCTGCGCCGCTCGATCAGGCCAATGTCGATACTGACCAAATCATTCCAAAGCAATTTCTTACGGGTGTAACGCGCGCGGGCTACGGCAAGCATTTGTTTCACGACTGGCGTTATTTGGATTTAGAAGAGAAAGAGCCAAACCCAGCGTTCGCGCTGAATAAGCCTGAACATAAAGGCGCAAGTATCCTACTGGCTCGCGAAAACTTTGGTTGTGGTTCAAGCCGTGAACACGCGCCGTGGGCACTTGCCGACTTTGGTTTTAAAACGGTTATTGCCACCAGCTTTGCCGACATTTTTTACGGAAACTGCATTAACAACCAGTTAGTACCAGTGGCGTTATCTAGCGCGCAAATGGATGCACTGTTTGCTGCGGTAAAAGCTAATCCTACGGTTAACATAACCGTAGACTTACCCGCTCAAACTGTAAGCTTTGACGAAACTAGCTTTAGCTTTGATATTGCAGAGCATCACAAAAATAACTTGATTAAAGGGTTAGATGCCATTGGCCAAACATTGGAATTGACGAGTGCCATAGAGGCGTTTGAAGACAAACAACCTGCATGGTTATAGAAGCAAATTTCAGTTTTTTATAAAGCAACATAATGAGAGAGCGCTGCATCAGCGCTCTCTTTGGTTTTAAACCTTTAGATTTTGATTGCTAAATCAATTTACTGTGGAACAAAAGCTCACATTCACTATTATTTACATTGAAGATATGGAAAGCTCTCACTTTTTTTATCGAAATAACGTACTATTTAAACCGATTGTAGTTGTTAGCTTTGGCAGTAATAAGCCTCACAGGAGAGATAATGCTAGAACAGGTGCCTATTGATGAATTGCAGCCGGGAATGTACGTCAATCAAGTACTTGAACAGACTGGCTCGCTTAAAATGCGCTCTAAAGGCATTGTCAAAACGCAAGCCATCATCGACAGTTTAAAAGCCAAAGGCATTTTAAAGGTAGAGGTCGACCTCTCTAAATCCAAGCACAAAAAAATAGAAAACGTTCCAGAAGAAACGGCTAACACGGAAGTGCCTAAACCTGCGCCTAAACCAATGGGGCGCGATGCTATCAATGAAGCTAACGATCTTTATGACAACGCGCTTGCAATACAAAGTAGCTTTTTAAAGTCTTTGAAAAATGGCGCAGTAAAAGATTTGTCTCCGATGGAGTCGCTTTCGCATAGCCTCATCGAGAGTGTTTTTGACAACAAAGATGCGCTTAGCTGTCTAACGATGATTAAAAACACGGACCAATATCTTCTTGAACACAGCATCAACTGTAGTGTCCTAAGCGGTATATTCTGTGAATTTCTTGGCTATGATAGAGAGACCACAGAACAAGTGAGTTTAGGTGCCTTGTTAATGGATATTGGCATGTCATCGCTTCCTGATGAAATCCGCAATAATAAGGGTGAGTTCTCACAAAGCGACTGGGAAGTGATGAAGACGCACGTGCAAATTGGTGCTGACTTAGTTGAACAATGTGGTGACATTTCTGACTTGTCGCTACGGATCATTGAAGAACATCATGAGCGCATCGATGGAAGCGGCTACCCAAGAGGCCTAGTCGGCGATGAAATTTCTGAATACGCCCGTATTGTCGCTATTGTCGATGCCTACGACGCAATGACGTCTAACCGTTCTCATAAAGAAAGTATTACCCCAACCCAAGCGCTTAAACGTTTAACCGCAACCGAAAATTTAGATCAAGAATTGGTCAAACAATTCATTCAGTGTATTGGTGTACATCCGGTTGGCTCGTTGGTAAGACTTAAAAGCGGCAAGCTAGGTATTGTAAGCAAGATAAATCCTAAAGATCCGGTAAGCCCTCATGTAATGACGTTTTACAGTGTTACATCTCAACACTTCAATGAAGTTAAGCGCATTGATTTGAGCTTATACGACGACGAGATTGTATCGGGTGTTCGCCCCGAAGAATTCAATTTGAATTTACCTAAGTTTTTTAAAGATGTGTTTATCAATCAAATGCCGCTTTAGGCAGACGAATATCACAAAAAAAGGCCCTGCATTAAGGGCCTTTCTTATATGGTTTAGCTGTTAGCTATTTGCAGCTACCAATCTGTTAATGCAGCCATAGTAAATAGTTCATCTTCGAACGCAAGCACCACACGCTGTGCTTCAATATTTACAATTTGCACCCTATCGGCAATCCAATCACCTTCGCCTAGCTGACGCCCATTGACCCTCACCCACCTATCAGCGGGGCGAGACGCATACATATGTGCACTAAAGTTCATCGATGGAAGCCTAGTCAATAAGCGGACTGGTAGCTGATCGACACGAGGAATATCGTCTCTTACTGTTACGGTGTTTTCTCTTGGTTGTGCGTTATCCTGCGCTTTGGTATCCAAAGCTTCAACAGCCGCGTTAAAGCGAGCCATTAGCTCTGGAGAAACAGAAACATCTGATTGAGAAGCGCTTTCATTAAGCACCCTCCCTTCATAATTCTGAGGCGTGACTTGTTGTTCAGCCGTCTGTTCGGTTTTACCGTTGCCGCTGTTTAAGGCATTGCCTGTGGCCTGAGCCTCGGTGTTCTGATTACTCGTTTGGTTGTTCACCGCACCATAGCCCGCGCTCGCGGTATATTGTTGATTAGCGCTCGCTGACTTGTTGTTTTGCAGGCCTTCCGTTTGTGCGCCCACCACTTCTTTCCCGCTATTTTCTTGTCCTGTATTCTGACTGGCTAGACGGTCTGCGTCACCGGCATTACTTGCATTACCCGACAACGCTTTCTCGCTTTCCCCTTCTTGTGCCGCAGCGCGGTCAGTGGCCGGTGTAATTGTGTCGCTCTTATCAGTATTTTTACTCGTGTTATCAGTAAACGTAACGTGCTTTGATGCTAATAATGGCCACCAACGCTCAGTCGTCGCAGCAGAAAAGCCAATACACAAACCGCCTAGGACAACAACAGCATATGCAGCGAACTGTTTTGCATAAAGCATCCATGCCGATGGTAGCCCTTCGACCGTGGGTAAAAATAAACTTCGATTGAATTGTTCGTTGAGCGACTTATCAAACTTAGCGGTCGTGTCGTGCTCTCCGCGAAGTAACGCTTGGGTTTGCGTTCTGTGGTGCGTGACAGCAGGTGCGATTTCCACGGTTTGCTCAGGGTCTATTTCTACCTCCTGCACGCCCATTTCAGACAGGCCCTGCACCATAGCATCGCTTGTCACTAAACCGGACTTTCTAATTTTTACCGGCCCATTCTGCTTCGTGATTTGAACAATCACCATGCCAGGCATTAAATGTTCAATGGCAACGATATTAGACATACAAACTCCCTAACCCGTAGCCCAAAAGAATAGCCAGCACAAATGCTGATGCCAAATACCATTTTCGCTGGCTTTGCACCCGCTGACTGACAACATCTTCCCCCAGAATTTGCTCCGCCGCGGCTAAGAAGATAGGCTTTTGCACAACCGCATGTTGCTTAGTAAAAGATAAGGTTAATGCCCGATCGCACAGCAAATTAATCACTCTGGGAATGCCACCAGTAATTTGATGTACTGCCCGTAACGTAGACTTACTGAAAATACTGATGTCGCCTTCAGCCACGCTCAGGCGATGGGCAATGTATGCACTGACTTCCGGTGCCGTTAAGGGCAGCAGGTGATAACGAGCGGTTATGCGCTGGGCAAGTTGGCGTAATTCGTTTCGCTTTAACAACTGCTGCAATTCAGGCTGACCAATCAACACCACCTTCAACAGTTTTTCTCTATTCGTCTCAAGGTTGGTTAACAAGCGAAGCTGTTCTAAGACTTCTGGCATCAAATGCTGTGCTTCGTCGACCATCAAAACCGTATTAATACCAGACTGATGATTCTCTGCCAGCTTTGACAGAATAAGATCGGTAAAATATTTTAGACTTGCTTTCTCTGGCGTGTACGACAGTCCGAGTTCGTCACAAACCGTTGCCAGTAGTTCAAGCGCAGACAATGTTGGGTTCAAGATCATGGCTACTTGGGTATTATCGGGCAGTTGCTGCAATAGCTTTCGTGAAACGGTTGTTTTACCTGTGCCCACTTCGCCTGTGAGCATCACAAAACCGCCACTTTCCCTGAGGCCAAAGGTCAAATGGGCTAATGCCTCTTTGTGTCTTGGACTCATATACAAATAGTCGGGATTGGGCGCAATCGAAAAAGGATTGTCGTTTAACCCAAAGTAGTTCAAATACATGGTTGCTGAAGCGCCTATCTGTTTTGATTTTTGACAGCGATTAAACTACCAGACGCAACCTTGAAGTGAAAGCGTATAACGATGTGGCTACGATTTTTATTTGTAACATTGGTATACTGCGCGTTCACTAGCTAGGACGTGTGGACCGTTTTAATACATCTGAGGCCAATACGCCCTTACCATTATTGACTAAAAAATTGACTAAAAACTTATTGGAATAGCATGCAGGTATATCTCGTTGGTGGCGCAGTACGTGACGCACTATTAAACAGAAAAGTTGTAGAACGCGACTATGTGGTGGTGGGCGCAACACCAAAAGAAATGCTTAACCAAGGTTTTACTCAAGTAGGTAAAGACTTCCCTGTTTTTTTACACCCCAAGACACAAGAAGAATACGCACTTGCACGCACAGAGCGTAAGTCAGGAAAAGGTTACACAGGTTTTGTGTGCGATGCCTCAAGCTCTGTCACGCTAGAAGAAGATTTGTTACGCAGGGACCTCACCGTTAACGCCATAGCGCAAGACAATCGTGGAAATCTTATCGATCCCTATGGTGGCAAAAACGACTTAGAAAACCGCCTTCTTCGCCACGTATCTGAAGCCTTTAGTGAGGACCCTTTACGGGTATTTCGCGTTGCTCGCTTCGCCACCCGCTACGCTTATTTAGGGTTTACTATCGCCAATGAAACCATGGCGCTTATGCAATCCATGGCCGAAAGCGGTGAATTAAGCTCGCTAAGCGCAGAGCGCGTATGGCAAGAAACGAAGCGTAGCCTTTTGGAAAAAACACCGCATGTGTTTTTCACTGTCTTAAACCAAGCCCATGGCCTGAATGACTGGTTTGCTGAGCTTGAAGATAATTTAGATACTGCTTTGGCCACGCTAAAAACGGCGGTAGAGCTAGAAAAGGCTGCAAGTAAACACCTCGTTAAAAATACTGATTCAGAAACCGCTAGACTGATAACACGATTCACTGCCCTACTCTCTCATCTTGGTGAGGAGGAAGCGAAACGCCTATGCGGCCGTCTCAAAGTGCAGAATCAACTCAGTGAGATTGTTATTCTTGCCTGCAAGTTTAAGGATTTTCTGTTAAACACGCAGAACTCGCCCACCGACTTACTCTCCTTATTCAATGGCTGTGATGCATGGCGAAGAGAGGAACGTTTCACATTATTGCTTAGCGCTTTTGCGCCTTATGCTCACAACAAGGGCGTAAAGTGGTCGCCTCAACAGAAGCGCATCCAAGATGCATTGGCAGCTGCCAATCAGGTCAACGTACAAGACATCATTGCCACAGGGGTTAAAGGCCCCGAAATAAAAGACGCGTTAAACCAAGCAAAACTTGCCGCAATTGACTCGCTTAACGCAAACTAAGGGAGTCTAATCGCTAACAGCACCGCCCCGTTGGCGTCATAACACCCATTTATCTGCGGTGTGCTAATTTAACGCCAGTTTTTCTCTATGTTTTGATGCAGCAATGCTACAATATGCCCCATTCATTTAGAGCGTTTTTTATACTATGACTTTCGAAGAACTCGAATTAGACGAAGCACTGTGTCATGCAGTTGCTGATATGGGGTTTGAAACCCCAACTAGCATACAAGAACTCGTTATCCCGCATGCGTTGGATGGGCGAGATATCTTAGCATCTGCACCAACGGGCACAGGCAAAACAGCGGCGTTTTTGTTATCTGCATGTCAGTTTTTGCTCGACTATCCGCGCAGACAACCCGGTGCAACACGTATTCTAATATTAACACCTACCCGTGAGCTCGCGTTACAGGTTCACGAGCAAGCCGTTGCCATTACTAAACATACGCAAATTGTCTGCGGCGTAATAACCGGCGGCATTAACTACGGTACCGATAAAGAAACGTTAAGCAAGAATCTCGATATTCTTGTAGCTACACCAGGCCGTTTGCTTGAGCACATCGAAAAAGAAGCCGCAGATTGCCGCGACATTGAGTGCTTGATCCTTGATGAAGCTGACCGCATGTTGGATATGGGTTTCTCAACGGTAGTTAACCAAATTGCAGCTGAAGCGCGCTGGCGCAAACAGAACCTACTGTTCTCTGCCACATTAGAAGGCAAAGGCGTGAAAACCTTTGCTCATGACATTCTTAACAATCCTGAAGTAATTGAAGCGAACCCTTCGCGCAAAGAGAAAAACAAAATTCATCAGTGGTATCACCTAGCTGACGACATGAACCACAAGCAAGCTCTGCTAGTGAATATTTTGAAGCAAGAAACGACGACGTCAGCGGTTGTGTTTGTGAAAACCCGCGAACGCCTACAAATGCTAAAAGACTTCTTAGCCTCGAAAGATATTCCAGTATGCTGGTTGCAGGGCGAAATGCCACAAGACAAACGCATTGCAGCGCTAGCCCGTTTCAAAAGTGGTGAAGTACCTATCTTACTTGCCACTGACGTTGCTGCACGTGGTATTGACGTACCAAACGTAAGCCATGTAATTAACTTTGATATGCCGCGCAAAGCCGACGTGTATGTACACCGCATTGGCAGAACCGGTCGTGCTGGCGCTAAAGGTACCGCAATATCGTTGGTAGAGGCCCACGATTTTGACATGGTGGCCAAAGTTGCACGTTACATGGGCGAGGCACTCAAGGCTCGCGTTATTGACGAGCTACGCCCTAAAAACAAAACGCCTAAGATTGGCCCCAAAAAGAAAAAAGTGAAGGCCAAAGACAAAGCCAAGGCAAAAGCTAAGCCTAAGAAGAAAAAGTAAAACTCGAGCACGTAGAGGGTGAGTGATGCGATGGCCGAAGGTTGGGAGTGGCTTTCGCAAACACGCGGTAAACACATCCATGTGCGCTCCGCTGCCGCATTCCTGCGGCAGAGGGTTTGCTCAAACCACTCCCAACCTTCGGCCTGAATAACCTAAAGTAACCCAATGAATGTATTCGAGTTTATTTCAGGAGCAAAGAAAAAACGAGGAGTCTGGCACATTGAAATTCCCAGAAAAAATTGTTTTAGCCACAGGTAACCAGGGCAAAGTGCGCGAGTTTGCATCCTTGTTTGCAGATTACGGTGTAGATGTTGTGGCGCAAAAAGAATTAGGTGTATCTGATGTACCAGAAACCGGTACGACGTTCGTTGAAAATGCCATTATTAAAGCCCGTCATGCGGCACAAGTAACAGGCCTGCCCGCTATTGCTGACGACTCAGGCTTAGTGGTTGATGCCCTTGGCGGTGCGCCCGGTATTTATTCAGCCCGCTATGCTGGCGCTGATGCAACAGACGATACCAATATCGACAAGCTACTAGCCGCCCTTAACGGCGAGACGCAGCGCAAAGCGCATTTCTTCTGTACTTTAGTATTTATGCGTCATGCCGACGACCCAGTACCGTTAGTTAGCCAAGGTAAGTGGCAAGGTGAAATTTTAACCGCTCGTTCTGGTAACGACGGTTTTGGTTACGACCCCGTATTTCACGTGCCAACTCACGGCTGCACTGCTGCAGAATTAGACAAAGCCGAAAAGAACCGCATTAGCCATCGCGGCAACGCCTTAGCGATTTTGCTTGATAATATGAGAGCGACTTTTGCGTAATCCACCGCTTAGCCTTTATATCCACATTCCTTGGTGTGTTCAAAAGTGTCCGTACTGTGATTTTAACTCTCACGGGCTCAAATCTGATTTACCCGAGAAAGAATATGTGGCGCACCTGCTGGACGATTTAGCCATTGATGCCAAACGTATTGGCGACCGCCCTGTTGAGACAATCTTTATAGGCGGTGGCACGCCAAGTTTGTTTTCAAGCGAGGCCATGGCAGACATCTTAAACGGCGTTAAACAGCGGGTTAACGTTAGTGACACTGCTGAAATAACCATGGAAGCCAACCCAGGTACCGTTGAGGCAGGTAAGTTTGCAGGCTTTTATCAGGCAGGCGTAAACCGAATATCGGTGGGCATTCAAAGCTTTCAGCCTAAGCATTTAAAAGTACTGGGTCGTATTCATAATGGGAGCCAAGCTGAAAATGCGGTTAAGCAGGCACACAGTGCTGGGCTACCCACGTTTAATTTAGATCTCATGCATGGCCTACCTGAACAAAGCGTAGAGAATGCCATAGCAGATTTGAAGCAAGGTATTGAGCTCGATCCCTATCACCTGTCGTGGTACCAGCTTACTATCGAGCCAAACACGCCTTTTTACTCAAAACCACCAGAGCTGCCAGACGACGATATTCTGTGGGAAATACAGGAACAAGGCCATAGCTTATTAGAGCGTGCAGGCTATCATCAGTACGAGATTTCAGGCTATGCAAAAGCAGGCCACCAGTGCCGTCATAATCTCAATTATTGGCGCTTTGGCGACTACTTGGGCATTGGCTGTGGAGCTCATGGAAAGATTACTGATGCCCCTAACGGTACTATTCATCGCACCGTAAAAGTGAAGCATCCAAGGGGCTATATGGAAATAAGCCGCCCGTATTTAGATACTCAAACGTTAGTCAGTAACGATGACCTGCCGTTTGAATTCTTTATGAACCGATTCCGTTTAGTCGAGCCTTGCCCGATAAGTGATTTTAGTGACTTCACAGGAACTGAGTTAACGGATGATGTTAAGCGTTCGCTATCTGATGCTCACGACAAGGGGCTACTGTCTATTTCAGACACCCACTGGCAAGTTACCGAGAAAGGACGTCGATACCTTAACTCACTACTGTCGTGTTTCGTTTAAAGAAGCTCATCTAATACCAGTCCGCATAGATAATTACCCACTCAGCGAGAGTTAAATGTTCGTAATCGCGGCGTGTTACCGCAGGTATAATGGTTCTACATCAAGGTGACGCAACAAAGAGTACGGACATTTTAAACTCGCCCTTCGGGAAGGTCTGGCAAGCTTCCTAGCTTCATTCTGGGAATTTGAAAGGGAACAGCCATTCCTGCATTCCCACGCTTCGCTAGGAAACTTGCCAGCACCTTCTGAGTGGGCAATTATCTATGCGGATTGGTATAATTCCAACCCAAATCAAAAAAGCCTGCTCTCGCAGGCTTTTAATTACGTCCGTCAAACAACCGGTCAAGTAACGCTAACTTGATCGATATTTAGTTATCACTTTTTTCATGCAGAGTTATGATATTGTAAGGTTTAAAAGCAGGAACACTTGCACGAAGATTTTCTTCTGCTATGTCTAAACGTTTAAGCTTTTCACAAAACCACTCTGCCTTTTTACGCAAGGTTGTGGCCTTATCGCCCACATCTAGCCCTTCGCCCACATTATTGAGTTGACGTGTAATTTCGGCCACCTTTTCCTGATTGACCTCGCCACTTCCGGTATTAATACCGCTGATGGCTGAAAGTATGCCGCCCACTGACGTTGAAATCGCCTCTTCAAGTTGGGCTTCTATTTCACTGTCAACAAACTCATCAACACTCTCAAGGGATCCGGGGCCGATGAAATAGTGATTACTGGCGTGCCTGAATTTATCTTTTACGCGGTTCTGAACGCGCTTCATAGCAGCGTTTAAACGTTCATAGCTATCGTGGTCACTGCCAACCAGCCCCAAATACACATGTTCAATCGTGTCAATGGCAAGATCAACGCCTTCAGTCGCCAAAATAATCATTTTCGGTACTACGTAATGCAGTCCCGATGCGTATTCTTCGAGCCATTGACGCTCTTGTTCATTCAATGTTTGCCAACGCCCGCCTATAAACAACTGATTCCGATCGTTAATTTGGACCACAGTACGGGTCTTATCCATAACGCGAAGTTGCTCGTCATTGACAGCAATACCATACGCAAAATCGATATTGCAGGTATATTCGGCTTGCGCCGATGAGCTGTGTCCAGCGAATAAACAAATTGTGAATAGAATAGCCTTTAGGCGCGATATCATTTTCATAACAACATTGTGGCTAGCTTCCTCAGAAATAAAAAGCCATCATGAGTCTAACGTGCTAAAAATCAGGTTGAACATGTCGAGAACATCAACCTTGAAGGACCATATAGGCTTCACAACTAACACAGCCGTCATTTGACACTCAAAAAGTGTGTAGCCTAAAACCAAAAAGCACGCATTATAAAGCGTGCTTCATTGATAGAAAGTCTTGACCCTAGATACTAGACGAAAGACTAAGTTGAGATAGTTAACAATGTGCTGAATTTATTCGTTGGTGAAGGTTCGAACCAAACGTACATAAATAAATCGGTTTTTTTCTTTTATAGAATGACTCGCGTTAAAAAATGCCACAACCCACGCGCGGTCAGGATCATCTGCCGATGGCGTCGATGTCCAAAAATCATCTGGAGGCGTGGAGGGGAACAAGGAGCTATTAATTGCTGGGCGGACACAGTCTCGCTCTGTGAGTGTTGCTAATTCCTTTACATTAGGCAATCGCCACCCAAGTAAATCCTCATTACTGGCTTCATGGGCTAACTTGAGCGCTTGCTGCCACGTATACTTCACCGCTTCTCCACTGCACGTCGAGCCATTCCAGGTCTGCCCTTCTGCACAGCGTCTCCACACCAAATCGGTAGTGGTATCCAGTAAACTACTTGTAGTGACTGCCTCAAAGTTGTCGTTAGGCGTTGTTTCCAGACCGTCAGATAAGCACTCTTGCGCAAAGGTTGCCATTGATGTTGAAGTTAGCAGTGTTGCAATCAATAGCGTTTGCATCGACGACAATACTTTATTTATACGCGTTTTATCTTTCATTTGTGTATTCATCACTATCTCCCTGCCCTGACTAGACGCACCCGGCCAGCTGTTGATTTATTGAGAAAGTTGTCAACGCCTGAATCGAAGTCTAAGGCCCACGCATTTTGTGCATCGTCACTATTTACACCATCAGCACTAGGTACTGATGTCCAGTACCACAAAGGTACCGTAGATACTTCACCTGTATTAGGGAAGTAGTCTTCATCTATCGCAACATCAGCAGCGATACCTAAATGCATTAATGAGAAAAGTTCATGGTGAGTAGGTAAGCGCCAATCATAAAAGCCACACAATCCTTGAGCATTTACTGCTTGAACATAGGCTGATGTATTACAGTTCGTCAGTAAGCATGTGCCATTAGCGCCTGCTTCATCACCTTCGAACCCGCCATTTACCTCTTCGCTAAACCACGAGTAAGTAAAATCTTTGTCTTGAAACGTACCGTCATCAGTCTTCACTTCCCATACTAATCCCGTCACATTGTCACGGACACATGACCAAGAATCAGCGTCAGCATCCTGCTCATCACCATTGGCGTTTAAGCGAGTAAAATCAAAGCCCGCTTTGCCGCGCCCGGCTTTTTCAATAAGGCCATTTTGCTCAATAACATCAGCGCCTCTTTGTCCATCCTGGCCAGGAAAATCATTTTGCTGTGCTTGTGTTAATGCATTGTTCGTCGCTTGCTGTAAAAAACCGGTATCATTAATCAATGGCGTTGGAAGGGGTCGAACTTGGACGTTTATTGTATCTTCTACACTGTTTCCATTGGCGTCAGTTACCGTCAACGTATAGGCAACCACTGTAGAACTTGTCACAGCAGGTGCTATGGCAAACGTAGAAAGCGCATCGCTGTCGTCAATAGGACGATTTGCTGTACCGTCGTTGCCAGCAGTCACGTTGCTACTTCTTTCCCACAAATAAGTAAGAGGCATAGCGCTTGGTATAGTCGTGCTTGCTTCCCCTTCAAGTATGACTATTTCACCGCTAAACACCCCTTGAGAAACGCCAGCGCTCACCACGGGTAGCGTATCCGTTTCAGACTGCACATTGATAGTTACCGTTTGGGAATCGACTGCGCCTTCAGAATCTGTCACCTCAAGCTGGAAAGAGAGCAACTGCTCTTCGTTTGCTATTGGCGTCACGATAGTGAGGGTTGGAAGATTTGTTTCAACACCTGTAATAACATTAACGCCTGCCGTTTGAGACCATCTATATTCTGCTACCGCCTCATCTGTGCCATCTGGATCTCGGCTCTCAGTGCCATCTAAGATAACCTCAACGCCGCCTGGAAACGTTCCCGCAGGCAGGCCGTTTTGATGGGGAGTAGTAATATTCGCTTGCGGCGGAATATTTACAGGCGCCACCGTTATTACGGTAAAGTCACTTGCCGTATTACCGCTTTGGTCATTCACAGAAACAGTCACCGTGTATTGCGTTGCGCTATTTACTCGAGGTGCAACAAAGCTCGCCGAGGAAGAACTGGTATCGTCGTGCGTAATCGAAAGAGAAGGAGAAGCGGTCCAATTATAAGTGTATGTTCCGTCACCGCCGCTAACTTGCGCGCTTAATGCATACGTAGCGCCCTCGGTCACTGTAGCGTCTGGACCAGCGTTAACAACAAGGTTGCCGCTGCCGCCATTAGCATTATCGCCGTCACCGCCACCGCCGCAAGCAGCCAGAATAAATATTCCCGCGAGACAAATTAGCCCTCGACCGAAAGCGCGAAAACACTTATCTGAAACTGAAAACACGTTAAATTGCATACATACTCCCATAGCACCGTAGGATGAGAAAAACACAGTGTCTGGTAAAAACTTGATGTAGGTTGTATCGCTGATTAGCCGTTTGTCGCTAAAGCGAACAGTTTGCCGCGGTTATGAGAAGCTTTTTTTCGCCTCTTGCGCCTCTGACATTGTCACTTGTAATGCCTCGAGCTGCTTCTTACCGACCGCTACATCCGTCATGTCGTAAATCATCATGCTGATATAATCTACTTTGCCCGTCGCGGAGGTCAGAGGAGAAAGCGTGAGATTTTGATACATGAACGACTCGCTACCTGTAATCGGCCGATAATTTGGAAACTTGAATAAATAGGGGCGTTGCTCCCATGTCATGAAAGCGCGCGTTTTTAAGTCGAAGACCGGCTTAGCTTTTTTAACAAACCAATCTTGCTTAATAGAGGGGAATAACGAAAATAAGGATTTATCTCTTACTTCGCTGGGTAGAAGGCCGCTGTGACTTTCCATAAAGCCATTCCACACCTTAACAGTAAAGTCCCTATCCAGAACGACGATACCTACATCAACAGTCTGAAGCATATCCATCATCCAATGAAACTCTAGCAACTCATCTAAATGTTGGCTCATCAGAAATCCTCCAACAAGTGGGCAAGTTTAGAATTCATCATTTTCATCGATTCTTCAGTAAACAGCAGTATTAAATCACACTGCACATTGTATCCTTCCAAGCCATAACTTAATTCTATTGCAAGCGTACGCTTCCACTTAATTTGGTTCATGGCAATAATTTCGGTAATAGCCCGGTGTTGTCCCAACACGATGGGGTGGCCTTGGCTAAAATTAATATCCATTTGGTTTGCCAAGCCCGTTAAACAAGTTCCAATAAGTATGCTTGCGGCATCCATCAACAGCTCTAGCTGAAGCTGATCATCAACTTCGCCCTCAACGTTGAGTATCTTTGCTACATCATCAAAACTCGAATCGCTCAGAATGCACAAGGCTTCACCACTAACCCCTGGCCCCAAAAAGCCTTGGCAAACAGCGGTCACCTGCTCATGGCTTTCAATATCTGAGAGCATCATATGGAGCTCTGAAACCTCAATGAGATTTACATTGGGAATGGGGAGTTCAACAAATACATTCATGGTGCGAGCGAGATGATCACCAGCCTGCCCCATGGCTATATTGGTAATTTCTTGATAGCAATCTCTTATATCAGGATCTAAGGGAGATACTTCTAACTGCGGTTCTTGCTCATTGTGAAGAATATTATATTTGTTTAAAACTTCTGCTAATGTTTTGGGGTCGACTGGCTTTCTAATAAAGTCCAACGCGCCAAGGGATGTAACACGCTCGTGAGCTTCTGGCTGAATATCGCCTGATACCACGATTACTTTTGTTTTTAACCCTTGCTTCCTTATGCCTTCGAGCGTGCCATAACCGTCAAGAACAGGCATATTGAGGTCGAGCAACAAAAGATCGCCCTTCCCATCAGCGAGCGCCTTTAGGGCTTCATCCCCATTCTTCGCAAAATGCACGGCAACATCCCAATCTTGAGGAAGGCATTTTGCCACTTGCTTTCGCGCAACTAACGAGTCATCACAAACCAGTACAGAAAACATTAAGTTCTTTTACCACCTAGCTTTTGAAGCCAGCAGACGCCGGCATTTTGTCGCAATTCACACTATATCGGCAATATAGCCTTGAACTAAAGTATCGAATTGACGCTTAGTTCGTCCGACATGATCGTCGCTATGTTTATACGATTAGCCCAATGCATATAGTGATACGAAACACCTCACTAAGAAATAGCACTTTTGGAGAATATTGCCAGCCAGTTTTACAACATCTAGAGCATGTTTACCTGCAAGATGCGCCTTGCTCGATTCATTGAAAGCTTCAGACACTTGCACCTGTTTTCTTTTAAATGAATAAGCCAAACACGACAGGTAGCGCTAACGCGGTAAAAATGCCGTTCACACATAGGCCCAAAGTTGCCATCGCAGCGACATCTTCACCCATTTGGATAGCCTTTGCAGTGCCAACAGCATGCGCTACGGTTCCTAGCGCAATTCCTTGTGCTTGGCGGCTTTCAACATTGAACAAGGAAAACGTTACTGAAGCCATTACGGCGCCCACGATCCCTGTCACTATAACAAAGACCGCAGCTAACGCAGGAATGCCACCTATCTGCGCGCTAGACTCCATCGCTAAGGGCGTGGTAATCGATTTGGCAAGCATAGTAAATTGTATAGCGCTGGGCGTATCAAATACAAAAAGCGTTAACCACGCCGAAACAGGTGCAAGCACTCCACCTAAAAGAATACTTGCAAACAAACGCCACCCGAAGTGCCTTAATTTTTGCCATTGACGATAAATAGGCAATGCGAGCGCAACCGTTATTGGCCCTAGTAACCAATGTAGTAATGACGCAGCGCGTTGATATTCCGATACTTGCGTATTAGACAAGTAAAGCCCAAGAGAAATAAGTAGCGCGGTGACAATTATTGGGTGTGCCGCCGGATGACCCTTGCACTTTTTATTTGCCCACAGTGCTATCAGGTAGCTGATTAGAGAAATACTCAGCCAAAACACACCTGATAGGCTCATTGCGCGGTTAAATGCTTCAATCATCTAAATGGCCGTTGCTTTTAGTATTAGCGATAGCTTTGGTCTTTTTAGAATTAAAAAGTCGCTGAGAGAACCACGCTGTGATGCCCAAGCTAAATGAAGTAGTAATGACAATAGCAATTATGATCGCCAATGCGTTACTCTTTATATCTCCCCAATATGCGCTTACGCCTAATACAGCAGGAACAAAGAGTAAGGACATATGCTTCAAAGGAACGGTGACTGCCCGTGCCACACAAGATTCAAGCTGAGGTAAACAAAATAAGGCGCCTAGCAGAATAAAAAGCCCTAGCAGGGGGCCAGGAATAAAAAGGGATGTGGCGGAAACAATGAGAAGGCCGAGGTAATACGCCGCAAAAACGGACGCTGCTCCTATGAAGACATCTTTCACATTTTGCACACATTCTCCCTATCATGACTTTCCTGCAGCATTCAGCGTTTTAGTTTAGCCAGAAGCGTATTTAATCGCTAGCAGTACCATGGTCGTATATCAACGGGCAGACAATTAAGGCAACTCATATTCTCCTCTTTCTTCATGCCAAAGCTGATAATAATATTTGTCAGTAATTTTAAACGCTTCTCCACTTTGCATAACAACCTGCTGCTGGCTTAACTTTTGTTCAATATGGGCCACATGCTTAGCATTAACGGCTACAGACCGACTACATCGCTTGAAATACCGCCCTTCTAATCGTTTCAGCAAATCACAAAGCGTGGTACGAACAATATAGCGTTCCGACAAGGTGTGAACACACATGTAATCACCCGCAGCTTCAATCCATTTAATATCATCTGGATTTAAGCACAACCACCCGTTATCAGTGCGGAGCCCAATTACACATGGCGGTGCATTTTTGTAAAGTTGCCGTCGTAAATTTGCCAACAGTGCGAGTTCAGATACACCATACTGTTTACATAAGCCCTGTATAAGCGTAGAGAATTGAAAATCTCGCTTGTCAAAATAGTACTTCGTTTTTACGCACTCAATTGCGCGTAAAACCTGTGTCTCTTCTAATGGCGTTTTCACGAAGCCCGACGCATTATGAAAAAAGGCTAACAAAGCCTCTTCGTCGCGACTGCCTACGGCTAACCAATATCTTGATGCCAGATTTCTACTTGATGGTGAAACCGAGTAAAACCCGATGGAATGCGGATGCTTTTCAGCTAACGCAAGACAATGACCTGCTGAATCTGCGCGATAAACATGGCTAAACACGGCCTGTTTTTCCAATATTTCACAAAGCGCGCTTTGCAGAGAAAGAGATTGTAAAAATACCAGTGCGATCATGTGCGGTCCCTTTCGGTGCGAACAGTACTCGTGGTGATTGCTTATATTCTCAACGATCACAAACGTCATAAAATGAAAAGTGAACGCAACTAAACCTCTAAAAAAGGGCTACGCTTTACGCAGCCCAATGGTCAGGGTTAACTATCATCAATTAACGTTTTGCTGTTAAAACACCTGGGCTTGCATTGACTCTGCGAGCAATGTGCTGCGCGTTGACAGCAGCACCATGCGTAACTGCAAAAGAAAGCATATCTTGCCCATTACACACCAGCCCCGCGTGCAGGGTTTTAATATCAAGACCGGTGGCTTTCACAGCGCGGCGCAGCTTCAAACGTTTATCACTTTTCACTGCTTCGCAAACCGAAATTAGGTCTTTCTCTAGCTCTTTAGGGATAGAAGCAGCGCTGGCTGTAGTAGCAGCTAATGACAAAGTCATTCCAAGTAAAGCAAGTTGGGTAACACGGCGTGACATAAACATAACAAGTTCCTCTGATAATATTCGGTAACGCGGTGACGACCTCTTTTTGCCTCCGCATTATTACCCTAGTGAAACTTTATGCGTATCACGCGATAAAAGCGGTAAAGTACCGCTATTTGAGACGTTGCGACAAGCGCACAAAAGTGAAGGTTTAACTAACGGTCTAAACAGCTATTAGTCGAACTTAACACACACTTTGCAACATTCTCTGCAATATGGGATCGAAAAGCATTAAGGCGTGATTGAGATATTGGGGGGAATGGGCTGTACAGGTTCTTAGTACGAACGCAATTTCATTCAATATTTATAAGAATATAAAACTAGGACTTAATTGAATGGATATATCGAATAGTGACGAGCTATTTGAGGGAAGATAAACTGGGGGCAGCCCGCCCCCGTTGTCACGCAAACAACACGTGTGCGTGACGCAACATTCATATTAAAAAATACTGTCTTGGTGAATTTTGATAAACATACTCGTGCCCACCTTTGAGTAGTCTATCTTGTATTCTTTGCCATTCAATGTTTGTACAAAAACCAAGGTCTTTTCATCGCCGAAGACTTCGCTAGTGGTAACATCTACCAATTCCATGTCCATCGCTTTGGCTTCGCGCTTGTTGTCTGGAATCTTACCTTCATACTGCTTGATGCCTTTATAAGTCACTATAATTGGAGGGTTATCGTCTCCATTCGTCACCAATAGGTCAAGCTTTCTGATTTTATGAATAATGGTATTTCGACCACTTGTAATAAAAGGTTTTTCAGTCATTTTCGTCTCCGCGACTTTGTACCTGAATTTTTATTATTAACGTATTTTGTAAGTGCTAAAGACTACCACGAAGTTAATAATCAACACATAGGCATTTTTAGATGTATTTTCGGAGTATAAACTACTCATAGGCAGCAATAAACGGCTATTTGTCGCCCTTCGCATGTTTTCCAGTAAATCCAATGACCATAAATTCCTATTGCCACTTTATCCATGGTCTGTGCACCAAATTCTGGATTAGCTTGTCACATGGAGTAATTTCAGAAGACGCAGAAACACAACTTGGCGCCTCGTTGATTTCGACCTGCGCGACGATATTAGACACAGAAACTTCTAGGTCCAAATCGGTATCAAGCTGTGTCATTGGCAGTATGAACTCCACGCGATTTGTAAATGCACACGTGCTTTCTGGAGGGGTACTTTCCGTTTCTGCGTCACAGCCAGCGCTTCCCAAATGATAAGACCATTTATGTGTTGCGTCTCCACTTTTGGAAACGTCGAGTTTCAGAAACATGTGGCCGTCACGCTGATTTAAGACCATCGAACTATCGTTTAATGGCGATGGCTGAGTGGATGGATTTGCGTGATTGACATCAAAAGGTAGCCCCATAGTAAAACGGAGGTTAGTTGACAACATTAGTAGTTCCTCAGACACATCCAAAACTATTTTGCTGTTAGCATCATCGGGGTTGACGCATTTATTATGAAACTTTAACAAGGCTTCATTCGGCGTCTGCCACTGCGTTTGCTTAAACTTGACCCGCTGCCACCTCCCGTCAATGCGAAGCTCAGGCTTGCTAAGGTAAAAACCAAAATAATCTACATTCCAGCGCTGTTGCCCTATACTCATGATCATTGGACAAGCGCCGGTATCCACACCGACTAATTTAAAGGGAATTTCACCAGGCTCCCTTCCTTTCCAGTTGATAACATCGCATCCAGCTAGCATAACAAGCGCAGCTATAAATAAAGAATACATACCAGGCGCGCGACAAGACTTTTTCATCTGATTAAATACTTCCTGTGATTGTTTGGTAATTGGTAAAGAAGACCGCTTAATCTAGTGGTTAAGGTGGTGCATGCCAATTCGTTTGATGCGTGACCGCATATAGAGTATCGACAACGACGCCATGCACTTTGTTGCAGAATACCATTATTACTCGCAATAAAGTGAACTCACTGTTTAATTTGAGGCGCAGAGTGAACAAAAATAAAGCAAACAAATCACAAACCTATAACCTAGGCGTGACAAGGTAATTAAAACTGCTTATACTTGCGCTCGTTTGTTATTGATACCTAAAACAATAACAACGCACTTCAATATGGCCCTATAGCTCAGTTGGTTAGAGCATCCGACTCATAATCGGCAGGTCCCCTGTTCAAGTCAGGGTGGGGCCACCATTTTTCCTACTCTTCGACGATAGTTATTACTAACCTGATTTGGTTGGTGCTACCTCTGTGCTACTTGCTAGCATACCATGCACTTTAGGTTAGTGATATAAAACGGCTCTACCCCATTAAAGCTGAATCTATTCATTTTGCCAGAAATAGGTTGATGCTCTGTCACTACTCATTTCTGAATTTTATTTTTGAAGCTGGGTCGCCAGGATAGGCCGATTTGAAACCAAACTTACCGGAGAATTTTTCTCGTGCCATTGCACTAGAGATTTTTGGCTGGTCAGGTTCATCTCCCTTCAGCTCTACTCCCGCATCCATAGCTTTTAATGCAACATAGCCCCGCAGTAAGTTTTCCTTATATGAAAATAGCCCCCTTCTACCTTCAACCTGTTCCAAAACTTCGCCATAGCTCTTTGTTTTAAACTTAGCTAGAATTTTATTAAATTCCTTCTGGTTCATCGGCTTTTCATTCCCTTCAGGAGAAGCCCCAAAGATTTCTTCGTTAATTCTTAAATAAGACTTAAAAATGTTATCTGAATATCTAATGAAGTCCTCAGAGTCGGCTGTAGCCCACAGAGCCAATAGATAGTCGTGCGACTTGTCTAGAGTGGCTTTTTCATAGGGAAGTTGAAGCCTGCCAGAAATTCCCACTATCGACCTATTTATAGCCTCTTTGTAATGGTGGTCAGAAATAACCTTAACAAGTTCTCGATCCTTAAAAGCAGCCCATAGTAAATTTTGTGTCAATAAGTGAACGAAATATGGAAATCCATTGCTTATTTTTGCGATTGAGTGGACGATTTCTTCGTTTACTTTAAGACCGAAAGCCTTAACTGCGTTAAGTGTTATTTCTTCACGATATGACCAATAAAGGCGATCTAGTTTCAAGGTGAAAAGCTGCCTAAAGCTTGATTCATGGTCACCTAGCAAATGGTAGAGCGATGAAGCTACACCAGTAAAAATAAATTTTACATTTACGCCTCTATCTCCGAGGTCTTTTATGAAGTGCGCGAAGTTAGCTCGCTCTTCTTGTTTTTGAATTTGGTCGAATTCGTCGATTACAATCACTGGTTCACTAGAATGTATATTTAGAATTTCTTCAAGTAAATCAACAGCTTTAAACATTGAGTCTATTTTAGGAATTTTAATTTCCTTAGACTTATCTTTGATCTTGAGTTTATAAACTTTAATACTGAAATTATGCTCTATTTCTGTCGAGCTAGAAGCCCCTGCTCTTCTCAAAATGCGCTCTGCAATTTCTCCAATTGTTTGGAAAAATAAGGTATTTCTTCCACAGGGAATTTGGATTGGCTCATTGTCTTTTGATTGATACTTAGAGGCTACAGTTGCGGCTAATGATGACTTCCCGACGCCTCTGTCTCCGTAAATGAATACATGACCACCATCGTCATAAAGTGCTTCAGCAATAAGCTCTAGTTCTTTGTCTCGCCCAACTAACCTTTCAATTGACTTTATTGGCGCTCTCACGGACAGCTGAGACTTAAGAATTGATACAAATTGTTTTTCGGTAAATCCATTTATAGACATTTCTCTTCCTCGAAAGTTAGCCATGCTTAGCAGCGCTATACACACCTTATTTATACTGCACGAGTCTTTAAAGTCTGTCTATTCCGCCCAAACAGGGCAGCTCTCAAAATTCATCCAATAGTTTTGGCTCAATTCCTCTCTCTAATAGAATGAAGATTAATATGCCGCATGAATCATTTGGAGCTACCTCAAATACACTTCCGTAATCTCAGGCCTGAAGTGACCCATCTCTTGTGAAACAGTTTCCAGAGCAACAGCTCGCTTAAATCCTATCGCGATTAATTCGCTCATACGCTCTTGCGCATAGCTATGTCGCAGGCCATGGGCACCAGTAGAGAAAAAGAGAGTGCGTTTTGATGCTTTGCTAAAGGAGTCGGACCATCGCTTCCCTGCCCCAATATCATAACGTTGGAGATAATTAATTTTTCGGTCTTTGACGGTCACTGGATTACTAAATCGGCGCTGTTCGAGCTGTTCGACCAGGTCGTTAGGAATTAGTACGTGGCGTACCAACCCGCCTTTCCCTTGAACCGTGTACAGTTGACCTTCCCGCCCAACCCATTTTGAGTGTAACGCGGGACGTTTGTCAGGATTTCGTTCTTCTGCTCTGGCAAGCGTTAGGAGCTCATGTGCTCTTAATCCGGCAGCATA
Organism: Alteromonas sp. KUL106; assembly: GCF_009811415.1. Lineage (GTDB taxonomy): Bacteria > Pseudomonadota > Gammaproteobacteria > Enterobacterales > Alteromonadaceae > Alteromonas. Next base: position 117,345 of record NZ_BLIG01000006.1, read on the forward strand.
CGCAATTTGGGTGGAAAGTTGATGCGTTTCACTTTGATGTTCGGATACTGCTTGAGCCTGTGCCGATGTGTAGGCTCTGGACCTTTTAATTTCGTCCAGCTCTGACTTTACACGATATAAGGTTGTTTTAGGGGGAAGTTTTCCATTCATTTGCATCATTGCCTGAATGGCTTGGCGCTCCATATCAAGAGCTTTCTTCCCTACAGCTTCCGCTCGGTATTCAAGGTAATACCTGGCAACGTCTGGTGTCAGTGACTGAAGCCCGTTTACTTTGTTTTCCTTTGTCCACTTGGCTACAGTCTTAAGAGCTTGTTCGTAATTACGGGCTGTACCATATGACTTGATAATTCTTGCTTTTGTCAGCCCTTTAACGACATTTTCTGCCTGCGTTTCTGCTTTGGCGAACTTAGGCATTTCTGTTCAGCCAACGTTTCACCGTGGTCCAGTTTACTACAACACCTCTACGAACAAGCCAGCGCTGAAGCTCCGCTTTACTTGCGCCCTCTTCATAGAGTTTACGTAAGTGAACACTGTACTTGTCTAGCTTCGACGGCTTATGCCGCTTTCTGGCGATTAGTCGGGTCTCGGCTTTGAGCTGAGACACTTCATGTACTTCATTAAACATTATGTCATTCCTTAGGTTGTAAGATTAACTGGCTGTAATCAGCTCAGCGACACTTAAGCCTATTCGCCCCTGTTTAGCGCATAACGCAAGGCTCGGACCGATCTCGCCTGGGATTTAAAAATCAAAATAGATAGAAACGGCAGCAACTAAGCGCCGAACTTGAACGCCAAAAATGCGGCGCGGCATGACATATATAGAAGGACGTGAGGGTGCCTCACTACGTGGAAACGGCAGCTGGAGAGCGCCGACTTTTTTCGTTGCCCGAACGGGCTAGTGGTTTAAAGATTACCTGCATATAAATCAGGATGCAATCTGCAAATAAAATTCTGCGTGTAAGCACCAGAACCCAGACGCCCGCTATGTTGAAGGCGATTTTTCGACTTCGACATAGCGGGCGGCGGAGCGCCCGAATAAAAGAGAGGGATATTGCTCATGATGCCTCTGTTTTACGGGTGGGTTCTTAGCAAAATTTACGAGGCAATCAGGCAAATAAGACGGAAATATAGAAAAACATGAAAAGGCTTATTATTGGGGTCACGATACTTCGCTATTGTCTGTTTTGATGAAACTCCAATATCGCTTCAGCTAAATCATCTTCTACACAAAACAGAAATGCAGTGGGCACGTTCAGCACTGCACTTAAGGACAGCACCGTTTTAAAGTCTGGTGTATGAACACCGCGCTCGTACTGGTTCATGCGCGCAGACGCTACGAAGTTGTCCATCCCTGCCTGTATCCCTAATTGCTTTTGGGATAGACCTACCCTTGTTCTTGCCTGTTTTAACCGTATTGGGAACGGCGAACCATCATTTGCTTTCAATTGGTGTACGACATCTGCTATTGAAAACTAAGATTTTCTTAGCTTTAATAGCACCTAGATACTAAGGAATACTTAGCCATCAATTTGGCATGCCAAATTGAGCGTGGAGGTAAAAATGGGATTCGAAGGTTTTTTAGGGATTTTAGCGGTTGTCGCTTTATTCATCGTAAGCGCCTTTTTTGGCAGTGATGGAACAGACAGCAAAGGAAATGAACAATTGGATAAGCTGGATGATGGTATGGGAAATGTTATCGCTGATGGTGAGCACATGACTCGTGAAGAGGCTGAGGACGCTCAGGCGCGAGGCGAGCTTTACGATACCTATCTATAGAAATTAGGCATGCCTAATTTTGAGCGGTCTTTTTTTGACTAATGAAAAAACAGGCACTAAATCAGTAAGAGGCTGACATGACAGCATATGAATGGTTTCAGGTTTGGGTATTGATGGTTTTGGCTATTCGAGCTACCCGACGCTATGACAAACTTAAGCACGATCTTTTTGATGCAATTAAAGCTGGGAGAATCTAACTATGGGACCTTTACTTGCTGGCTGCGCATTAATTCTAGGCGTTGTCATTTTCTTTGCGTGTTTATTTCATCTAAAGGTGAATAAACAGCATTAAAGCCGCTGTTCAGGCCTGACTTTTCCATTTTTGAATTTGGCATGCCAAATTCACAGTTTATTTTTTAATCAAAGCTACGCCTCAAATTGGCAGCTTAATGTCGCTTTTTCCTAAAAACAGAAAAACCCCCTTAAAGTCACCCTAGTTTTTCGACCACCCCGTTGCTCATTGCGTTGTAGTTTCATCGGTAAGCATTGAACATTACCAGTGAACAGAGGTAACTACTGTGATGAACCGACACTTAAAACCAAAGCCTGACTTCTATTTATTAGAAGAGGTAGCGGCCATACTCCGCTCAAGTAAAAGAACCATATACAATCGCATATACAGAAACCGCGTATATGGTGAGCAAAACCCCGTCCCCCCATACATAAAAATGAATGGGAAGTTACTCTTTCCTTCCAAAGATTTTGACAATTGGATAGATAGTCAGAAAACAAGCGGTTAGTTTGCGTATAGGATGTAAATAGCTAATGAAATCCGCAAGCGAACTAATCCGGGAGTTATCTTTTTGCGAAGATGTCCCCAAAAAATATATAGCGTACTACCCGACAGTGCTTATTGATCCGGTACTACTACCTTTGCACCAAAAGCAAACCATACCGATAACATGGGCTGAAAAAGAAAACGCCAGGCGAACTTTAAAGTTGGAATGCGAAAGCGGTATTCCAGGTGGCACATTTGGGCGAATGAGTATTTGTTACTGGCAAACTCAATTCACAAAACTTGAGAAGACAACGGGAATCGAAGAAGTAATTGAGGAAGAACTTAAAAAGTCTCAACGACAAGCATTTTTCGATGTTGTGGGAAGAGAGCAAAGTGGATCTAGCCAGTTGACAAGCTTCTATTCTAGTTTCCGCTCAGCCCTCGATATGAAGATCTCCAACGAAGAGCGGTTTACGGCAGCAGAAATGTATACGAAAGGAACAACCAAACCTTTCTCAATTAGTGATGTGAAAAAATCCATGCCTGTAGACTCTAGAGCACTTCAATTACTTTTTCAGCGGAGATCGCCACTAGGAATCGATTTGTATCTGTTTTTAAATATGAAAGCTTACTCTATGAATAAAGAGGGCAATAATGAAAGTAATTTCATTCCTTGGGCAATTCTGGAAGCTGTATTTCATAGCCAAAGAAGTAAATGCAAGAACCTGTACGAATTTAAAGCTAAAGTCATCAAGGCTCTCAGGCACGTGATCTACTGCCTACCAACATGCTCTATTAAGGTAAAGGAAAAAGGAATAGCCTTCAGAAGCGGAAAAACTGCGGTTCAACCACTACAACTGGCTTCATGACATCCTTCAAATTGGGTAATTGGGCAAGGCCTGTACGTGCGGGTGTCGCTGTGTACGAAATGAGTTCGCCGTGTGTACGAAAAAAGTGCTGTTCGTGTACGAGAAAGGTTTGAAATCGATTTATCAACGTACGAAAAAAGTTTTGTTTGTGTATCAAAAAAGTTCTATCTTCTGTGAAGCCCTTAATATGCTTGGGCTGTAGAGGGGCGCTATTAGTTATCTTTTAGTTTTTATTTATTTATCTATTACTGAACGTACTTATTTTGTGCATAAAACTTTGTTGTAATGTCCACAAAATTCAATATGACTTGCGCCTCCACTTGATCTTTGGCGCTAAAGCTAATAGGTTATTGCAGCCGATAGAACGAGGAACGCAATGAAATTGCATCAAAACAACACAAAAAACAGCAAGGTGGTGATTACCGCCCTGATGCTGTTTGCACAGTTGTTTTTGTTTGCATCAGATGCGTTTGCTTTTGATAGCTTCTTTGAAAGCGCCTCAGAATCACACCATGAACTGTGTGTTCAGGACTCCAGTGTTTGCCAGCCAGATAAAGATGCTGCAGACAACGCAGGTACAGACAACTGTGACCATTGCTGCTCCTGTCACGGGCATTTTACCCATATCGTATTATTTAAAAATACTGATAGCCATTTAGGTAAATTTGGCGAGATGGCACTAGCTGCATATCGTCCTTTCCCTCCCTCTCACTTACAACCTGGTATCGACCGTCCTCCCAGAGCCTGAATCCTAGTCATTTTTTATCTATTTAGTTACTGACCAGGATTTACAATATGAACTCTTTTATTTCGCATGCGCGCAGGCGTATGTGCACTGTGATCGTGAGTAGTGTGTTGCTATTCATATCACCCACTGCAATAAGCAAAACGATAACGCTCGAACAAGCGGCACGACTGACATTGCGGCAACACCCGGATTTACAGCGATATCAGTCGCTGCTCACTGCTACCGAGGCAGATAGAACGCTGGCTAATCTCACTCCGGCTTATCACGTTGGCGTTGAAGCAGAAAACCTGCTCGGTTCAGGAGATGCATCAGGCATTAGTGATGCTGAGCTGACGGTCTCACTCTCCTCTGTTTTCGAGATGGGAGGAAAGCTCGATGCAAGGGTATCCTTAGTTGACGCCAATTTATCCCTGTTACAGTCAGAGCGCTATGTTGCTTCGCTCAAACTGTTAAGCGAACTAACCCGGCACTATGTAAAAACACTCGCAGCTAAAGAGCGGCTGACATTGGCGGAAACGTCTGTTTCTCTCGCTGATGAGGCCTTATCTATCGTTAAACAGCGCGTTGAGAAAGGCGCAACCAATAAAGCTGAATTTCTACGCGCCAGAGCCGCACTTAATCAAGCCAAAGTCGACAAAGCATCCGCTGAAACGTCTCTGGCTATTGCCAAGCAGTCACTTGCACTATTTTGGCAGGGAGATGCTGAGGCAATCGATAAAGTATCGGGTTCACTCAGTACCCTTCCCGCAAAACGGCAGTATTCCGCTGTTTATCAACAGTTTCTTGAATCAGCAAATGTGGAACGACTCACCCAAGCTATCAGTGTGAAAGAAGCTGAACAAAAGCTGGTAGAAAGTAATGCCAGTGCTGATATTTCATGGCGCATAGGTGTACGGCGCTCTCAGGCAGTTCAGGATACGTCTGTTGTTGCTGCTGTTTCCATGCCGCTTTTTGCCGAACAAAGAAACCAAGGCGCTACTCAGGCTGCCCTGGCGAAAAAAGAAGCCGCGGTAATTGCCAGAGACAGTCAGATACTTGAGATAAAAGCATTACTGTTTAAAGCACAGCAATATCTCAATTTCACCATTGATGCTGTAAAGCATATCAACGACACCGTTTTGCCCGACCTTGAAACAGCTACCACGCTCGCGCTCGAAGGTTACCAGCGAGGGGCATACAGCTACCAGGATTGGATTGCATCCAGAGATGCGTTGATACGGGCACGTGCAAAGGTCATCGAATTGAGCGAAAGCGCGTTAGTGAACCAGTCACTCGTTGAACAGTGGACCGGAGTATCCGGTCAGGCTTCTCCTACTCAAGAATTCCGGAATAACCATGAATAGACTATTAGTTATTATCTCACTACTACTGTGTCTGACGGATGCCAATGCCGCAGCAAGTGGTAAACAATCCCACGCGGCTGAATCGAAAACATTTACCAATAGCAGCGTATCGTTGACATTACACATTCAGGATACGAAAGAGGGAGCATATTTACTGGCCGAAAGGGCTGATCGCTCCCAGCCGCTGCCACCTGACGCGCTTAACGTCACGCTCAATCGTATGGGAGGACGTCAGGACATCATCTATTTTGAAAGCTATGAAAATGGGCTCAGGTCCACAAGTTTTATCGCTGAGCCGCACTCATTTCTCGCGAATATTGCACTCTCACTGGGAGAAAATAGCTTTTCGTGGGATTGGGAGAAGCACGAAGCCCGAACTGAGATAGATGATGCGTATTCCAGTCAGGCTGGCGTAACCACAAACGTTGCTACGGGCGGTGAAATAAAAAAGCACACCGAGGTTTATGGTCAGTTGACTATACCGCCACAACAGCGTGCCGAGGTTCACGCCCGGTTTACGGGAATTGTTGAGCAGCTCTTTACTGATATTGGCCAGACTGTGAAAGCCGGAGAGGCAATAGCGCAGGTGCAGTCAAATGACAGCCTCCAGTCTTACGATGTAAAAGCGCCAATCAATGGCGTTGTCGTATCGCGCAACCTGAATATCGGAGAGCTTACCAGCACAACACCGCTTTTTACGATTGTTGATACCTCAGTGCTTTGGGCGGAATTAAAGGTGTTTCCAGCTCAGCGTGGTCAGGTTGCTGAAGGTAAATCAGTTCACATTATCGCAAATGGTCGTCAACTCGAGAGCACGATTACCAGCATTGTTCCTTCTCACGAAGGGCAACCCTACCAGCTAGCACTGGTAAAAGTGGTGAACAAGGACGGCCTACTCTCTCCCGGCGATTTAGTCACAGGCATTGTCGACTCACAACAAAAATCGGTGCCGGTAAAAATAGAAAATCGGGCCATTCAAACCCTGAACAATAAGCCGGTTGTGTTCCTGAATGAAGGCAATGCTTATCAGGCAACACCTGTAACCTTAGGATTGCAGGACGACAACTTTTCCGAAGTCGTCGCCGGACTATCTGCCGGACAAAGGTATGTTGTCGACAACAGCTACTTAATCAAAGCGGATATACAAAAATCCGGCGCATCTCACGCGCACTAATGGGGGGAGAAAATGATAGATAATATTGTTCGCCTCTCAGTCGAGCGGCGTTACCTGCTGTTAACCCTGGTGCTCGTCATCATAGGCATCGGCATTTGGAGTTATCAGCGGCTACCGATAGATGCGGTGCCGGATATTACTAATGTTCAGGTTCAGATAAACACGGAAGCACCTGGTTATTCGCCACTTGAAGCTGAGCAGCGGATCACCTTTCCGGTTGAAACGGCGTTATATGGTCTGCCCAATTTGTCCTATACGCGCTCTATTTCACGTTACGGACTTTCTCAGATCACAGTGGTATTTGAAGAAGGAACTGACATTTATTTTGCGCGGAATCTTATCGATGAGCGGTTGGCAACGCTGAAAAGTGTTCTGCCGCCGGGGCTTGAACCTGAGATGGGACCGATTGCAACAGGCCTGGGTGAAATCTTCGTTTACACGCTGGAGGCTAAAGACGGCGCAAAGATGCTGGACGGCTCGCCCGTTACGCCTATGGCACTTCGTGAAGTTCAGGACTGGATAATCAAACCACAACTGGCTCAGGTTAAGGGCGTGGTGGAGGTGAATACCATAGGGGGGTACGACAAGCAGTATCATGTGATGCCACATCCAGCGAAGATGCTGGAAATGGGTGTGACTATGTCAGATATCCGCAAAGCGTTGGTAAGCAACAATGACAATGCTGGAGCCGGGTATATAGAAAACAATGGCGAACAGTTATTAGTCCGTTCACCGGGACAGCTAAAAACCATTGAGGACATCAGAAATGTTGTTGTCGGACGTAAGGGTTCCGTGCCGGTTTTAGTCAAGGATGTCGCCGACGTGGGACTGGGAAAAGAGCTGCGCACAGGGGCAGCAACCCGAAACGGCAAAGAAACCGTCATGGGCACCGTGATGATGCTGGTAGGGGAAAACTCTCGTGAAGTTGCATCGCTCACCAATGATAAATTTCAGCAAATACAAACATCATTGCCTGAATGGGTTAAGGCAGAGGTGGTATACAACCGCACGACGCTGGTAGACAAAGCCATCCAGACTGTACAAAAAAACCTTCTGGAAGGCGCATTGCTGGTTATCGTTATCCTGTTTTTGCTGTTAGGAAACATCCGTGCCGCCCTCATTACGGCGGCTGTTATCCCAATCTCGATGATGATGACTATTACCGGCATGGTTCAGCGGGGCGTCTCTGCCAACCTGATGAGTCTCGGCGCGCTGGACTTTGGTTTGATTGTGGACGGCGCTGTCATCATCGTGGAGAACTGTATTCGCAGGCTCTCAGAAGCGCAAAAACAACAAGGTGGCTTACTGGCGCTTAAAGCACGCTTACAGGAGGTTAAAGACGCCACTATAGAAGTTATTCGCCCCAGCTTGTTTGGCGTGGGTATCATCACAGCCGTGTACTTACCTATATTTACCCTTTCTGGCGTAGAGGGAAAAATGTTTCACCCCATGGCAACAACCGTGGTAATCGCACTACTTTGTGCGATGGTGTTATCACTCACTGTTGTGCCTGCTGCGATCGCGGTATTTATGCGCGGAAAAATCAGCGAAAAAGAGAGCATTTTTATCCGCGGGGCGAAAACTATCTATCGACCTGCACTTGAATGGGTGCTTAAGTTCAAATCGCTTATTTTGGCAGGCGCGCTGGGGCTCGTTGTGTTTTGTGCGTGGCTTGCCTCTACATTGGGCTCTGAGTTCATACCACAGCTGGACGAGGGGGATATCGCACTGCATGCATTGCGCATTACAGGCACGGGGTTGGAGCAGTCTGTTGAAATGCAGGAACTGCTTGAAAAAACCATTATCGACTTTGAAGAAGTTGACAAGGTGTATGCCAAAGTAGGGACGCCAGAGGTGGCCACCGACCCTATGCCACCTAATGTCGCTGACACCTTTGTCATGCTCAAGCCCCGCTCTGAGTGGCCCACTCCGGATAAGCCCAAATCACAGCTCATTAAAGAGCTTGAGAAAGCAGTCACTGCGCTGCCGGGCAATAACTACGAGTTTACGCAGCCTATCCAGATGCGCTTTAACGAGTTAATTTCAGGTGTCAGAGCCGACGTTGCGATTAAAGTATTTGGTGATGACCTGGATACATTACTGGCATCAGCAAATTCAGTTGCATCACTGACGAAAGGCATGCCTGGCGCAGCAGATACTCGCGTTGAGCAGGTAGCGGGTCTGCCTATGCTATCTGTCATTCCCAAACGGGAAGTGATGGCGCGCTATGGCCTGAACATCGATGACATTCAGTCTCTGGTTTCGACCAGTATTGGTGGTCAGCAGGCAGGCTTAATCTATGAGGGAGACCGGCGCTTTAAACTGGTAATTCGCTTACCGGAGCAACTTCGACGTGATATTCAAAAGCTGGAGATACTGCCAGTCCCTACTCCCAATGGCTATGTTCCCTTACAGGAGGTGGCCTCCTTAGAAGTCAAACCCGCGCCAGCGCAAATCAGTCGGGAAAACGGCAAACGTCGCGTGGTCGTTACAACCAACGTTCGCGGGCGTGATCTAGGTAGTTTTGTCGCAGAGTTGCAGGCTACATTGCAGACTGAACTGGAACTTGAGGATGGCTACTGGCTGGAATATGGCGGAACGTTCGAGCAGTTAGAATCGGCAAGCAAAAGATTGTCTTGGGTGGTCCCGGTGACGCTGGCTCTCATCGTCGGCATTCTGATTCTTGCATTTGGTTCTCTAAAGGATGCTCTAATCATCTTCACCGGTGTGCCGCTGGCACTAACTGGGGGTGTACTTGCGCTGTGGGTACGGGGTATGCCTCTTTCTATTTCTGCCGGTGTCGGGTTTATCGCATTGTCAGGCGTTGCCGTATTAAATGGTTTAGTGATGCTCGCATTTATCAGGCAGCTGTGGTTTGAGAAAGGCGATCTGTACACCGCTGTCATCGAGGGGGCAATAGTCAGACTGCGACCCGTTTTGATGACTGCCCTGGTAGCAAGTCTTGGCTTTGTGCCCATGGCACTTAACACAGGCACCGGTGCTGAGGTTCAACGGCCGCTCGCGACGGTGGTTATCGGCGGCATTATCTCATCGACTTTACTTACACTGTTCGTGCTCCCAACCTTATACCAACTGGTGCACAGGAAAGCGGATAAACAGTAAAACAGCAATGCCCTGGATAAAACCAGGGCACAACAGGAGTATGTATGGCGCACTCACATTCCCATAGCTCAGAAAAAATTGGCTGGGCTTTTTTCCTCAATTTCGGCTTCACTATTATTGAGTTTCTCGGAGGATGGTTAACAAACAGTACCGCTATTATGGCGGATGCCGTGCATGACTTTGGTGACACATTGTCAATTGGCAGTGCGTGGCTTTTGAATAACCTCGGCACTAAAAGCGCGACGAAAGAGTTTACCTATGGCTATCGTCGGCTGAGTTTACTTGGGGCGCTGATAAACGGCATTGTTTTAATCGTTGGTTCTGCCTGGATCCTTTATGAAGCAGTGCCACGGCTGAGTAATCCAGAGATGCCAGAAACAGGAGGCATGATTGCACTGGCTATTCTTGGCGTACTGGTCAACGGCTTCGCCGCTTATAAATTACAAGGTGGTAAATCGCTGAATGAAAAAGTTCTGAACTGGCACTTGCTGGAAGACGTTTTAGGTTGGGTAGCGGTACTCATTGTCGCTATTGTTATGCAGTTCAAAGACTGGCCCGTTCTGGATCCTGTTCTTTCCATCGGATTTACGCTTTTCATTCTGTTCAACGTTATCCGAAACCTCATCAGCACCGTAAAACTGTTTTTTCAGGCGTCACCAGACAACGACCTTTTACAAAACGTGACTGATAAACTGCTTGAACTTGATGCTGTGAGCGATCTGCATCACCTGCATATCTGGTCATTAGATGGAGAGCATCATGTCGCTACGGTTCACGTCGTTAGCCAATTTGAATCGAAAGCTGAATACCTCGAACTAAAAGAAAGTGTATCCAACGCGCTACAAGGGTTTGAGTTATCGCATACCACTATTGAAATTGAGCTAACCAGCGAAGAATGCCGGGATGCTGATTAATACCAATTAAGTATTTTAAAAAATGGGCGGTGTAGCCACTATGAAACGACTTTTCACTTCAGTAATGGCCCCCCAATTTTAATTGTGAGATATACACTAGGCCAGTAATGCTGACATTAATTCAAGCCTATGCGATTTAGACAAACTCGCAAATTTCCTCGTCAAGTCATCAATGGCGTTATCTTTATCGGTTGACTTTACGCCTGCGCACTCCAATAACCTCTGACAGATTCTATCTGCAGGTTCCCTTAGCTCTTCTGCTGTTAGCACGGTGTAGCCAGCAGTAACATCACTTCTGCTTGTTTTGTGATTAAGCAGCCGTTTTAACGTGTATGGTAAAATCATACTACTCTCTCAATGTAATTTTTCAATTTTGTCTTTCTATTGATCTAAATCAGCACATGTCCCCTCAACTCAGACTATGATTAATAATCAGGGAGGGCTCATGTTTACCAAACACCGTTGGTTAGGAATCTTTGTCATTTTTATGCTACTAGTGCCCCATGGGCAGTCTGGTGCTCATACTAGTGAGTGCAACGATGGTGGCTCTCTCAAAATTCAAGCCAATCAGCCACATACTCCCCCCGAAAAGAGCCTTATGCCACATCAACATACACAGCATCTCGAGACAGACTGCAAACATTGTGTTTCTCAATGTGAAATGTGTGATCCTGACCAATGTTCGTGTTGTGAGGGTTTGTATACGGGCTTTCACTTCTTCGCACTCAGCCCTATTGTTAATGACATTTGGTTCGAGAAGGCGTTTTCCTTTTCTTCGATAAGCACAGAAGCTCAGTCACTTGCTACTGGCTTTTCAGTCCCACCATACCACCCTCCAATTAGTTGTTAACCACGGCATCGTTGCGCCTGAAAGCCGCAAATATGAGCTACTGGCACAGCCAATAGCGCACTTTTTCGCGTCGGGTAATCAGCAAGTCTTGACCTGTGAGTAAGACACAGGTTTACGCTATACATTGAGATTACCCATTTTAAATAACTGCGGAGCAAATATGACAGTTAATGAAATTGCCACGTCACTAGCGACAACCGCCGATACTGTGCGTTATTACACGCGCTTGGGGCTGGTAACACCCGGCAAATCGGACAATGGTTATAAGTTCTATTCAAACAGCGATCAGTCAAGGCTTCGGTTCATTCTGAGTGCCAGACAACTGGGCTTTTCCGTCAAAGATATCAAGCAGATCTTACAAGAGGCGGATCATGGAAAGAGCGCCTGTGCGCTGGTACGCAAGCTTATTAAAACGCGGTTAGATGAAACTGAAAAACAATTTCAGGAAATGTTGCAACTGAGAAAAAGAATGAAACGCGCTCTGAAGCAGTGGGACGTAATGGAAGACAAAGCGCCTACCTCCCATATGGTATGTCATCTGATTGAAAACGTTAATAGCTCTGGTATCGGGGAGGCGTAAGATGAATAAACCCACTACCGAACAACAGTTAATAATTGAAGGTGCAGGCTGTGCAAGTTGCGTTGGCAAAATAGAAACGGCGCTAAAAAATACGCACGGCGTTGAACGTGCTGAAATGAACTTTGCAGACCGGACCGTACTGGTTTCAGGCACAGCCGAGACAGAAGCCCTGATCAACGCCATTGAATCTGCTGGGTATAATGCCAAAGCCCTTAACGACTCGCCTGGCAGCGACGCGCTAGAAGACAAAGAGGCCGCTGACTGGGCATATTATAAAAAGCTGATCAGAGACACCGTGATTGCTTTGTCACTGGGCATTCCACTTATGATTTACGGTCTCCTAATCGGGGAAATGACAGTAAAAACAACGTTCCAGCGTGGCGCGTGGCTTGTTGTCGGATTACTGACTCTTGGAGTTATGTATTTTTCAGGCAAGCATTTCTATGTTGGAGCGTGGAACAGCCTAAAGAACCATTCAGCCAATATGGACACGCTAATTGCACTGGGTACCGGCACAGCCTGGATCTATTCCATGCTGGTAGTGTTTGTTCCTGACGTTTTTCCATTAATGGCAAGGCATGTTTATTTCGAAGCCACTGCCATGATCATCGGGTTAATAGATTTGGGGCTTGCGTTGGAGCTGAAAGCGCGAGGAAAAACCTCAGAGGCAATTAAACGTTTGATTGGATTACAGGCGAAAACCGCCACGGTCATTCGAGACAATAAAGAGGTCCAGATCGCTATCGAGCAAGTGCTTCTGAACGATGTCATTAAGGTCAGGCCCGGAGAGAAAGTGCCCGTAGATGGTGTGGTTGTCGAAGGCCACACGTCAATCGACGAGTCCATGCTTACCGGTGAACCCATGCCGGTAGAAAAAGAACAGGACGATGAAGTCGTTGCAGGGACTCTCAACAAGTCTGGGATGATTCTGTTCAAAGCAACACGCGTCGGCAAAGACACCGCGCTGGCGCAAATTATTTCAATGGTTAAACGGGCACAAAATTCAAAGCCGCCCATTGGGCGCTTAGCCGACGTGATATCCGCTTACTTTGTGCCTGTGGTCATGATCATTTCGGTGCTCAGTGCGTTGGCATGGCTAAATTTTGGACCTGAGCCCGCACTGGCATTTGCTATCGTTTCAGCCACCACCGTATTAATCATTGCCTGCCCCTGTGCGCTAGGTTTAGCTACCCCGATGTCAGTCATGGTAGGCGTGGGAAAGGCCGCGGAAGCTGGCGTGCTCATTCGCAACGGCGAAGCGTTACAAACGGCATCAAAGATCACTGCCATGGTACTGGATAAAACCGGCACCATTACGGAAGGTACACCGAAAGTCACTGACATTGTTGTGGCCAATGCCAGTAACGAAAAATCCGTATTGCAGTTGGCAGCCAGCCTTGAAGACGGATCAGAGCATCCGTTGGCAATGGCGATTGTAGAAAGTGCCCACGACCAGGACATTGAGTTGCTTAAAACCGAAGGGTTTAACGCGATTACCGGAATGGGGGTTGAAGGGCGTTGTGAAGGAAAGGCCTTACTGTTTGGTAACAGCAAGCTTATGGCAACAAAAGGGGTGGACATTGGTAATTATTCAGAAAAAGCACAAGCACTGGCCAAAGAAGCCAAAACGCCAATGTATTTTGCTGTCGATGGACAGCTCGCTGCCATTATAGCGGTTGCCGACCCGATAAAACCTGACTCTGTCGCTGCCATTAAGCGCCTTCAGGCCAGTGGTATCCGGGTCATCATGTTAACGGGGGATAATAAAGAAACGGCTGCTGCCGTGGCAAAGAAGGCGGCAATAAGCGAATTTTTTGCTGAGGTATTGCCCGAAGATAAAGCCAACAAAGTACAGGAGTTACAGTGGCAGGGCGACGTTGTTGGTATGACGGGCGATGGCATTAATGATGCTCCGGCTCTTGCCCTGGCTGATGTAGGCTTTGCCATTGGTACAGGGACAGACGTTGCCATAGAAAGTGCCGATATCACGTTAATGCGCGGCTCGTTGCATGGTCTAGCAGATGCTATAGCGGTCAGTAAGGCCACGTTGCGCAACATTAAGCAAAACTTGTTTGGTGCCTTTATCTACAACGTTGCAGGTATACCTTTCGCAGCTGGCGTGCTCTATCCCTTTTTCGGTGTGCTGTTAAGCCCGGTTATTGCCGGTGCGGCCATGGCATTTTCTTCGTTGACGGTAGTATCGAATGCGAACCGGCTACGCCTGTTCAAAGCAAAAGACCACTAAGGAGAAATCTTATGATGATGATAAATATTGTAGGACTTGCAATTATCGCACTGATTATTTGGTGGTTTTGGTTGTACAAGCCCGATCAGACAGTCACTGACAGCAATGAAGTACTCATAGAAGTAAAAAATGGCGTGTACTCTCCTGCCTCAATTCAGGTAAGCGCAAACCAACCGGTTACGCTGAAGTTTTTGCGCAAAGATGAGTCTCCCTGCTCCGAGGTACTGCTGATCCCTTCATTAGATATCAGTGAGCAACTAACGCTTAATGAGGTAACACCAATACACCTCGAAAACGTCCCACAGGGTGAACATACCTTTCACTGCCAGATGCAGATGTATCGCGGCGTTCTTACGGTGGTATAGGAGGAGCGATGAAAAACAGTCATCCCAGATTTTGGTCAACACCTACAGGGTGGGCAGCATTAGCGATGATCGCTGCCGTTACTTATTTTTTAATTTTTGAACATGGTCACCATGTCCTTCAGTTTCTCCCCTATTTGATTTTATTGCTATGCCCACTCATGCATATCTTCATGCACAGTAGCCACGGTAAACATGGTCACGTCCACGAACATTCTCAGGGCAGTGATAACAAGCAGAAAAGTTTTCAGGAATTGAGTGATAACAACGCGGCTTATCGTGATGGATACATTCAGGGGTTGGAGGAAGGCCGAAAGGAATCACTTAAAAAGGACAACCGAGATGAATGACACATATGATTATGGATTATGGTCAATGGTGATACTGAACTCAGCTATTTTTATCTTTTTTGCATTCAGTTTTGTGAAGCCAAAATCTTCCACCGACTGGCGAAGTTTGGGGGTATTTTCTGCGTTTATTGTAGCCCTGTTTACCGAAATGTATGGTTTCCCACTCACTATTTATTTCTTGTCAGGATGGCTTGCTGAAACCTATCCGGAAGTAAACTTTTTTGCGCACGAAAACGGACATCTGTTGCATACTTTCTTTGGTTTTAAAGGCGACGCCCACTGGGACCCGTTTCATATCGCCAGTATGGTATTTATTGTTGCAGGATTCTTTATCTTGTCCTCAGCATGGAATGTGCTGCACCACGCTCAGAAGAACCATCACTTAGCTAAGACTGGATGGTATGCGCGGTGTCGCCACCCTCAATATTTAGCCTTCATACTGATCATGTTCGGTTTTTTGTTGCAATGGCCGACCATTCCCACACTGGTCATGTTTCCAATTTTAGTTGTTGTGTATGTAAAACTGGCAAAGCGTGAAGAAGCTCTGGCTATTGCTGAATTTGGCGAAGAGTATGTGAGCTATATCAACACGACACCTGGCTGGATCCCAAACCTCAACCTTAAATTAAAAGGTGAAAACCATGAAAAAACTCACTAAATCAATCATTTTTTCAACCACATTAGTAATGGCTGCAACATCGCAAGCTCAACAAATGGAAGAGCATGAGCGTAAGGGCTCAGACAAGCCAGAGATGCAAACGGGAATGCATATGCGTGGCCAAGATATGCATATGATGAATGCAAAAATAAAGTCGATGAAGGAAGAAGTTAACGCTATCAAAGAAGAAAAGGATCCCGGCAAGCAGCGTGAAATGATGAAAAAACACATGCAATCCATGATGGGAATGATGCATATGATGCACGAAAAAATGGAAGGGCAACCCATGCAAAACCAAATCGATATGGCAGAAAGGCATCTTAAGATGATGGAAATGATGATGTCGAAAATGGATGGAGGCCATTCACCCGAATCTCAGAAACATTCAAATTAACACCGAGGAGAAAGATATGAGTGATTTAGACCACAGAGTCGGTGTCAGAGAAGCAAATTTAGTCGTTCGGAATTTACGGCTCAGCAATGTCAATGAGGCAAATTGCGATGCCCTAATTGAAGAGATTGACAAGCTCTTTGGCATTGATGAGGTGAGTTACAACATCAAAGAAGGCGTTATTCACCTGGCATATGATGCGACACATGTAAATCTGGATGGTATTGAAGAAGTCATTCGAAGACACGGTGCCGACCTTCACAACGATTGGTGGACGCACACGAAAGAAGGCTACTATCAATTTGTCGATCAAAATATAAAAGAAAATTCGACGCACAAACCCTGGAGTTGCCACAAAGTGCCACCGGGTTCTCATAAAAAGTAAAAAGAACGCAATGCGTACTCTCAGAATCAACTCAGGGGGAGCCCCAACAAAGGAGAAAGATGATGAAAATTCAAGAAAATGCATTTGCCTTCGCTTGTGCAGCAGCGTTTGCCCTTATTTGGATTATTTGTTCCTTATTCGTTGTTGCATTGCCGAACATGATGTCTGATATGACAGGCAAAATGTTACACACTGACTGGCAGGCCATGGGCTGGCACATGTCGGTATTGGGTGTATTGATAGGAGGCGTTCTTTGGGCTTTTCTGGCTGGTATATTGGGTTGGCTTATTGCCAAAATTTACAATATGCAGCTTCGGGATTTATGATGGAACTAATGCGCAGTTTTTCACAAGCTTAGGTCTGGAACAGTATTTGCTCGAGTTAACTTTTAAGTAAACAGTGAGGCACTATGATAACGAGCAATACAGAAAACGGACTGCAAAAAGCTGTGCAATTCCTCAATCAGTACAGCGCGGATAAAAAGGGCTGTAGGCAGTCAGCTGAGCCAAAACAGCAGCAGGAGTTTGCTACGATTATGAAAACATTACACCAGCAACGTGATGGTTAGACATTGCCGTACTAAAAATAGCCGGCAACCTCATGCCGGTTATTTTCCTTGATTTTTCATGACTGCAGTACACGCCGTTTAGACCGTTACTAAACCCGCTTTGACGGTTGTATCTTCCATTGGTTGTGGGTCATAAAAACCCAATAACTCACATCAGTTGTAATTTTTGTCATCGTCTTCATATACGTGCAGTTTTAGAAACCATTTCTCAGCCGCAAATACAATAAGAAGTCCGACAACAGAAACCCAAACTATGAAGATATCTGACTTTGCTTTCACCCACAAAAACGCCAAAAGGACAACGAAATCGAGAACAATCGCACTTACCAGGATCCAGGCCTTAGCGTGCACGTCTTCTCGCAAATGTTTAAACACGCCCCAATGGATAAAAATATCCATTACGATGTAAAAAACTACGCCAATCGAAGCTATACGGCTTAAATCGAAGAATATGGTCAGAAATATCGCGATTACCAGTGTATAAATTAGGGAGTGCCTCCTTAAATCTCCTGGTAACGAAAAGTGACGGTGAGGTACAAGCTGCATTGAAGTAAGCATCGATAGCATACGGGAAACTGCAAATATGCTGGCAACGACACCGGAAGAGGTGGCAATAATCGCAAAAGCTATAGTAAACCATGCGCCATACTGGCCGAAGGCAGGTCGTGATGCTTCAGCAAGAGAGTAGTCTTTAGCCTGTATTATTTCGTCAATTGACAGGTTTGCTCCTACTGCGACCGCCACAAAAACATAAAGTACCACACAGATCGAAATAGAAATGATGATGGCCCTTCCTACATTTTTTTCCGGTTGTTTTAGCTCTCCGCCGCTGTTTGTGATTGTTGTGAAGCCTTTGTAGCCCAAAATACCCAGTGCTACTGCCCCTAAAAATCCGGTTGCGCTGGTTTCCTGGGGGTGAGCTGAAACACTCTCAAACGACAAACCAGTTGCCCACAGCCCGCCTATTGCCAAAATCGCCAGCCCGGCTATTTTGATAAAAGCCATAATAAACGAAAGTGTCTGAATGAATTGATTGCTGAGAATATTGACAATGAACGCAACAATAAGAAGACTTACCCCAAGAGCTGGAATGAGCCACTCAGCGCCCTGGGTGTCGAACAGCTGTAGAACATAAGTGCCAAAAGTACGGGCAACCAGACTTTCATTGATAACCATGGAAAAAAACATCAGCAATGCGCAGGCTCCGGTCATCAGGCCTCTGCCATAAGCTTTTTTTAAGAACATGGCGATACCGCCTGCGGAAGGGTATTTCTGTGCCATTTTGACGTAACTGTATGAGCTAAAGCCTGCAATTATTGCCGCTACCAGAAATGCAAAAGGAAACCATGTGCCAGCCAGCTCAGCAATTTGGCCGGTTAAGGCAAATATACCTGCGCCAATCATCACACCGGTTCCCATTGACACCGCGCCCCAAAGACTTAACGAGTCTTTATTGTTTGAATGCTCGTGATCACTCATGTTGCTTATCCCTTTTTGTCATCTGAGCCAAAACAGTCGCAGTAGTGGCTTGCTGCGAACATGAAAACATTGGCCAGTAAAATCGGTATTTGAAGGTTTTACGCGTAGAGATAACCGGCACTGGCTTGCCGGTTATTTCTCATCTTGAGCAGAATTCTTAAAACCAGATCCTGGCCCCTAACACTACGCCAGTTTCACTGGTGGACTCGCCGTCTGCTTCTAACGCATCGGCGGTATTGCCTAAGGCTTTGCTGTAATAAATGCCGACATAAGGCGCTACCTCCCTCATTATCTCATGGCGATATCGCAAACCGATACGAATGTTACTCAATCCGCTTTGACGGTTATACTTTTCCGAGTCTGTGAGGTTAGCAACCACTTCCAAGCGCGGCTGCAGATAGGAAACCTGACTTAACTGCCAGTCATACTCGGTCTCATTGATGAACTGCATGTCACCGTCTTCGTTAATACGCAGTGAATTTTCCATTTCAAACCAATAGGGAGCGAGTCCCTGGTAACTGATCACCGCATAGTTTTCCATATCAGCATCTGATGACAGTTCGCCTTTGGTACCAAGTCCAACCTGCACGGACCAGAAGGCAGAGACCAGATAGCCATAAAGAATTTCCGCGCGCTCCAGATCGGTGGGCATACCATCATTTTGAGTATTTTCACCCTCACTTTTAAAAATAGCACGATGATAATCGCCGCCGTACCAAGCCTGCATGTCCCATACTGCGCGGTTTTGTTGCTCATCAGTTCGCGTATATTCGAGCCGATCAAACATTACCTGACCAAAGTTTTCATTCGGAATAGGTGACGGCCAGCTGTCTTTTGACTGTGCCATTCCCGTATTATTAAAACCTAAGGCAAAAGCAATGATCGCGGTTATTAATACCTTTTTCATAATCACCTCCTATGCAACCTGAACAACACGAAACATCCCTGCTTCCATGTGATAAAGCAGGTGACAATGAAAAGCCCATTCTCCGGGTGCATCTGCGCTAATCTGCAACGATACTTTCTCACCGGGTTTGAGGCTGATAGTATGCTTCCGCGGTCTTGGATACTGGCCATTTTCCAGTTCCATCCACATACCATGTAAATGAATGGGATGGTCCATCATGGTATCGTTCACCAGAATCAGACGAAGCCGTTCTCCGTAATTAAAACGGACATACCCGTCTACCTCACTGAACTTTTTACCATCGAACGACCACATGTACCTTTCCATGTTCCCGGTTAAATGAAGCTCGATTTGGCGCTCAGGCTCCCGCTCATCAGGCCATGAATGCTCTCCTACCAGATCAGCGTAAACCAACACGCGATGCGGACTATCTTCTAATCCAATCCCCGGCTCATCTAAACGCGGTTGCGGATTTTGCGCGATCATAGCGGCCCCTGGTCCGTGACCATCGTCATCATGGACAATGTCTATTTTCTCTATGGGCAGCACGCGTTTGGACTTCATATCCCCCTGCATCATGTTGCTATGCATCGTGTGCTCGCCATGCTGGGCCATTTTCTTCATTTCCATTTCTGAAGAAGCCTTTCCTTTTTTCATGCCTCCTGATTTTTGCATGTTCATACCGTCCATGCCTGACATGTCCATGCCCATTGCTGCCATGCCGCGCTCCGTGATAGTTCGTTGCGGAGGAATAGCAGCAGTCATGCCTATTGATGGAGTGAGCGTGCCACGGGCATAGCCGCTTCTGTCAAAACTCTCAGCAAAGAAGGTATAAGCCTTTCGTTCTTTTGGCTGGACAATGACATCGTACGTTTCAGCTACTGCAATGCGGAATTCATCCACGTTGACCGGCTTAACCGGCTGACCGTCAGCAGCAACAACCGTCATTTCTAATCCTGGGATGCGGAAATCAAAGTAGGTCATTGCAGATCCGTTGATAATCCGCAAGCGCACCTTCTCACCCACATTGAATAATGCCTGCCAGTTGTCCTCTGGAGTGCGGCCATTCATCAGGTAGGTATAAGTGCTGCCTGTCACATCTGCTATATCTCGAGGGCTCATTCGCATTTCGCCCCACATGGCGCGCTCCTTCCATGTCTTAGCAAGCCCTTTTTTCTCGACATCGTCTAATGTGTCAAAGATGGTCCGCTTTTGGTAGTTGTAATACCCCTCAGCCACTTTCAGTTTTCTCATCACATCGTGTGGATCAGAAAAGGTCCAGTCATTAAGAATGATGGTATGTTCCCGGTCAGCGCCGAAGTCTCCATCGGCAGGCTCAACGATGAGTGGTCCAAGATGCCCTCGTTGCTCCTGAAGACCGGAATGACTGTGATACCAATATGTTCCGTTTTGCTCTACATCAAACGAATAATTGAATGTCTGACCTGGCTTTATCCCGGCGAACGAAACGCCTGGTACACCATCCATACCCGCGGGCAAAATAATGCCGTGCCAGTGAATCGACGTATCCTGCTCAAGTCGGTTGGTAACATAAAGTTGAGCACGATGCCCTTCTTTTAGCCTTATTAGCGGGCCTGGCATCTGACCATTAATGGTAATGGGTAAACCCGTTTGTGATCCTATTGCTAAATTGGCCTCAGAAATTGTCAGATTTTTAATATCATCTGTTAGTACCTGATCTTTGAAATGACGCCCTGCAGGCGCTGCCCAAAGCGGGCTGACCTTAGTCAGGGCCGCCGCGGCACTCGCAGTCATAGCGCCCAGAACGAATCTGCGACGACCGTCGTTAAATGAATTACTCATAAAGTTAGCCTTTAAAAATGAATGTGTTCAGGCTGAATAACGTCAACCTGGGAAAAACATCTTGATTCGAAACTCGAAAGTCAGGCTATCGGTGGTCGATACGGGGGGGGATAAATACTTACCGGGACAGCTAGAGCAATAACAGCATATTGCTCGACATAGTTAAATGCCATTTCGCTTTGTGAAAAGCAAACCGACATTGACCCATGATGACAATTTGCCATAAAGCACTGGCAACCGTCCTCACAGCAATCCGAATTACTCTTGAGCAACGAGTGCATATGTGCTGTTTTCTTTGTTTGCGGATTGTTTACTAACTCGATGGAATGATTATCAACAGAACTTGCGTTTTTTATTAACGTTTCCACCGTTGCTACTGTCTGTTGACTTGATTCTACATCACACGCACTTACCGGCAGCACTAGTGCGGCCAGAGATATAACAATGCACGTGATAAGAACCTTAATACTCATGGGTAGTGAACCTTTTCCCTTGATTTTTAACGCGTAACTTAACGCTGCACCGTAAAGTATAGGCGCGGATTTTTGAGCCTTCAACGCTTACATGAATTTTATTTAATATACGTGCGACCCAAAAAATAGATCGATCCTAATCGACAGCGAATTTCAACACTTACGGAAATAGCCATTCAACTACGTAATCGACGCCTTTAATATCAGCGATAAAAAATCCCACACATCTACATTATAAATGTATATGTTAGCCAATTAAGGCGACGGACAGCCTCCATTATAAAAGCAAGAAATAACCATCAAATTTGCGTATCATTGACGCGGTTTGAGTTACAGGCTCTTGGTAACGTGTGGATACTCGTGCTCCCCACTTACTTTCAGTCCACACCAAAGTGGCGTAGAGCCCAATAGTTACAAAAGAGGTAAAAATGCGAAACATCATTAATCTTGGGTTCGCCGTACTATTCATGTTCAGTGCAGGCGCGATTGCACACGGTGACGTTAAGCTGGAAAGCAGTTCACCATCAGACAATGCAATGTTGATGAACTCCCCTGAACAACTAACGTTAACCTATTCCAAGCCATTGCGGCTAATGAAAGTCAGCATCACGGGAAATGAAACCGGTGAGGTCAATTTTGATTTCAGGCCAACCGCTGAGAAGCAGGCTGCTTACACCTGGCAATTGAAAGACTTAAAGCCCGATACCTATACGGTTGAGTGGATAGCGATGGGCGGAGATGGCCATAAAATGAAAGCGTCGTTCTCTTTTATGGTGCACTAAGCTAACCCCATGGAGTTGATTCTTTGGAACACATCCATCGTTGTTTCTAAAGCCATTTTCTATTTTGGCTTTGCGAGCATTGTTGGTTTTGCTTTTTTAATGCACAAGCCCGCTGAGAATCGGGCTTTTCGCAAACATGTCGTTTACCATCTGGCTCCTGTGCTGGTGCTCTCACTTTTTGCCTCTGCGGCATGGTTTTTTGCCAAGACCGGCGCGTTTTCTGAAAGCGGCTTGCAAGGGGCGTTTGATCCCATCATGCTTGAAGTGATGTGGGACTCGCCGGTGGGTGATGTGGCGCTGGCCAGAATGCTGATGTCTGCAATTGCGATAGCCCTACTGCTTGGGGCTTTAATGAAGCTAATACCATTGCTTGCCGTACGAGCAATAATGACTGCCATTATAATTTATGGCCTTTACAGCTTCACGCTCATTGGTCACATTGCAGAAAAAGGCCTCACCGATAAGCTGATACTGGCGACGCATATTGCCATTATGGGTTGGTGGTTTGGCGCTTTATTACCGTTGAAAATGGTATGTCAGCACTTCAGCGCAGAAGACACAAAAACAATAATGACTGACTTTGGCAGGATTGCCGGTTACCTGGTTACTATCTTAGCCCTGCTCGGTATTTATATGGCGTACTCCCTGTTTACGTCACCAGAGGATCTGATCCAGTCACAATATGGCCTTATCTTTCTGAGTAAATTGCTGATTGTCGGCTTATTACTGTTACTGGCAGCACGACACCGCTTTATTCTGGTTCCGGCTATGCAGAATGCAGGCGACAAAGCACAACTGAAACGCTCTATTAATATTGAAATACTTTTAGCCTTTGCGCTGCTGTTAATCACCTCGGTATTAACCAGTGTTGTGGGCCCCCAGTTTAATTAGGAGAATAAAAATGCGGGAACTGTTAGTGGCATTTATCTTGACTGCCGTCTCACCAACCCTTTTGGCTCATGGCAACGAAGCCGGGGAACACGAGTCTAAACTATCTGGCAGCGAGACTGCACCGGGTCAGGTAATAATGTCGTTTCATAAGGCGTTAAAGGAGCAGGACAACGTCGTTGCAAAATCATTACTGGTAGAAAATGTCATGATTGTTGAGGGGGGTGGTATCGAACGAAGCGCACAGGAATACGCATCCCACCACATGTTGTCAGATATGAAATATGTCAGCAGCTTGTCTTCAAAACTCCTTGAGCACACTGTAACCGAGTATGGCGATTCCGCTACATCACTGTCGGTAACTGAAAATACCACTGAGTCGGGCAAAACATATCGCTCGTATGAAACGGCGGTTCTGACAAAACATGAAGGCAAGTGGAAAATCGCACACTTGCATTGGTCAACGGCAAAGTAAGTAAATGACTGCCTGAAGCCTGTGGCTATTCCCGGCCCCCTCTGTACGCCAGTCCAGAGGCGACTGGGAAAGTCTGCACGACTTACATAAGCAACATGATCAACGCGCCTGCAATCATAAACAGGTTTTCAGACAGCGACACAAACCCCAGTGGTACATTGCTATCACCCCCTACACAGGCACATTTAAGCTCACGCTTATCGATGTAAACCGCTTTAAACACGGATATCGCACCAACCGTTCCGATGAACAAAGAGAACGGTGCTACGACGAGAGCGGGCAGCTGCGCAACCATGCCAATACCTGCGTAAGCCTCGATAAACGGGTAAATATAGCCATAACGTAACCATTTCATCGCCAAGAGGTCATAGGTGATAAAAGAGTTTGTAAAGCTGTACAAATCTTTAAGCTTTTGAACCGCAAGAAGCGTCATAGAGAAAGCAATAAACAGCATCAGGGTTCTTATTGATACGAACTCACCTGAGACAACAAACTGAAACGCCAGGGACAACAGTGCAGCAACAGAAAAAATAGCGATAACGGGTGTGTACGTGGTCCCCGTCTGGCCAGCTTCGCCTTTATCGAAGTAGTCTCTGAGGTCATCATACCCGCCAATCCGCTCATCATTGATGAACGTTTGCGGTGTCGTTTCGACGTCATGTTTCTGTTTAAACTTATCCGTCTCCTCACGCGAGGTGAGGTGATGATCTTCTACTGAGAACCCCTCACGCTCCAGCAAATCTTTCGATCGTAATCCATAAGGACAAATATGTTCGTCAGTCACCATTCGATACAGGATAGCTGTCTTACTCATTTTACTCTCCTTGATTCAGTCTGCCTTCGAACTCTGGGATAGGTCGCTGCGCGGCGTCAGCCTGATTCGTCACCTTTCCGTTTTCAGAAATATCGTTAATCAGCCACTCCATCTCTTTAATTTCTTTTCGCTGCGCTTTGATAATTCCGTCTGCCAGTTCACGCACGCGCACGTCCTCAATTTTCGAGCGCTCGCTGGTAAGAATGGCAATGGAATGGTGTGGGATCATCGCTTTCATATAAGCCGAGTCAGACACCGTGCTTTGGGAACGAACGAGGTACAGACTAACCGCGAAGAGCACTGCTGCCAGAATGAAAATGGCCACATTCAGCTTTTTGTTATTGTACATACCCAGCATGAAAGCCAGCATGATGATTGCCATACCCGCCCCCATATAAAGCGCCATATAGGTTCGCGTTTCACTGAACCATACATGCGAAACTGCGTACGTGTTCAGATACATCATAATGAACATCGCAATAGTTGATGTGATGATCATTGCAGCAAATTTTGTGTATTTCATTTGTAATCCTTACTTAAGAAAAAACTAATTTGTGTAATATCCTCCCATCACAGCGGTGATAAGGAATTAATAGTATGATTAGTCAAGATCCATACCAGTGAAGGAACCACAATGCTTTTAGCGATAATTATCAGCGCTGCTGTACTTTTAATGAGCATAACAATTCATCTACTTAATATCTCGGTAATAGCCGACTACGTTTGCGGGAAACTTGAAAAAACCTGGGCAAAAACACAGGCGGTGGTGTTTATTGCCATTTCAAGCCAGCTCCTGCTCGCTATCATTTTTTCACTGGCGTATGAGGTCGGGTTTTACCTTGGACTTGGAGGCTTTAAACAACCTGCTACGTCTATCGATATTTTTTATTTTTCGCTGACAACAATTACTACGCTGGGTCTTGGTAGTATTGAACCAACAGGACATTTACGAATGCTTGCAGGTGTCGAGTCGGCTACAGGGTTTCTCTTAATCAGCTGTTCTGCATCGAAAGTGTTCAGGACCATGTAGACGCTGTAGTTTGAGCACTGTCATTTATATCAATTCAGCATAGGGCAACTGAAGATTCTGTAGCGGGTTGTACCGTTACTACTTTGGCTTTCGCTATGTAACTGGAAGTTTAAGTATAAAGGCAAATCACCCGATCAACACAGACATAAGCTCGAGTCGCTGCTCCTTGGTCAAACTTTTTAGTTGCTTAGTTAGTATCTCCATAGATTTATCAGCAATATCCAATTCAAATCCAGCGTATTCAGAAATCCTCTGACAAATTTTTTCTGCTGGTTCTCTTAACTCTTCTGCTGTAAGCACTGTATACCCCGCTGTAACATCACTGCGACTGGTTTTGTGGTTAAGTAGCCGCTTCAGCGTATAAGTCCCGACCCCTATTGTTTCCGCAACCGAACAGAATGTGCGGCGAAGATCATGAAGTGTAAAAGAAACATCCGCCCGTTCGTTCATTTGTTTAATAATTTTCTTCGGCTCCACCACCCTGCCATGATGGTTGTCAGCACCAAACACAAAGCCGGAAACGCGGTACTCAGCCCTTCTTTTAAGGATTTCCTCGAGCGGTTTAGTGATTGGCAGTTCCAGCCCCTGACCATTCTTTGTATCGTCTAAGCAGAATAACTGGTCGTCCAAAAATACATTTTTCCATTCCAACTCAAGCAACTCCGTTTTGCGCAGCCCTGTAAACGCCATGAACTCGACAAAATCACACACCGTTGCAGTAAAGTCTTGGCGGAGAACCATGGCTTCATCACGCATCTCAGTAACTACTGTAAGGAATGGCTTTAACTGTGAGGGGCGAAGTCTAGTCTGCTTGCGGGCTACGTTGTTCCAGCAACGTTTCTCCGACAAAATAGTAACAGGGTTATGAGGAAACAACGTTCTTCCATCTGAGGATTTATACTCAGCTCTTGCGAAATTAAAGAGCGCCCTTAATGTCCGCATGGCAAGATCGGCCTGTGCAGGGCTGCGCTTAGTCAGTTCGCAGTGCCGACGATAGATACGGGTTTCTGTGAGGTCAGCCAAACGCTTCTTTGCCCAATCATCAAAATAACAGTCCATCACCTGCTCGTAGCCACGTAACGTAGTTTCTTTAAGCTTTCTGGAATGTTTATAGCTCTCGTAAACTGTTTCTAACGTGACTGAGGCGGCCCTGAAGTGACGTTTGCTATCATTTGGGTTCATTCCATCAGCGATGTCTGCCATGGCCTTCCTGGCTTGTTTACGAGCTTGCTCTACGGAAATGGATGGAAAAGAGCCGATAGTAACCGACAAAGGCTTTTGTGTGCCAGGAAGCTTCTTATAAACCCGAAACGTCTTCTTATTTGATGGAAGAACATCAATGATTAAGCCTGGCATTTGAGCGTCGTAATATCGAGCGCGTTTGTCTGAACCCGATAGTTTCTCGATGGCCTGTTCTGTAAATCTGAATTTTGTAGATGACATGCTGTGCTACCTCTGTGCTACTTTGAGCGCAAAATCTAATGCGCTGAATTGCTTAAAAAATTAAGCAACAGAGATAACAAAACCTCAATAACCTACTGATTTATATGAAACAATAAGTAATTATCAGGTAAATAAAGTAACTATCGGTAAACGCTCGGTTTGAGTCTCATAATCGGCAGGTCCCCTGTTCAAGTCAGGGTGGGGCCACCATCTCCCTTCTAGACCCCAGTAAAAATAATTCTCGGCTCTACCCCATAAACGGGGGATCAGCATTCATCTCACTCTGTTGATAACACCATCCCATCCGGTAACCGGCATAGCACAATGGGTCATCACTCTTATTCGATAATTCTCAAAGTTTCT
>NZ_BLIG01000007.1 GCF_009811415.1 Alteromonas sp. KUL106
AAACCGACATTTCTTGTGTTATCTGTTGTTTGCATTTCGATGGCGAAACGATCGTTACGCATTTTCTCAATAACTCAACGAAGCTGTGTTAAAAGTATAGGCTTTGAACTTATCCCATAGTGTTTGCGCTACGGGTCCTAATATCGTGTCTTTATTTTTGATCAAGTAAAAGTCAAAGGTGATTTTGATATCAATATCTTCTAGGTCAAGCTCTACAAGAAGTCCTTTATCAATGCTCTCTTGCACCAAATGTTGAGGAAGTCGCCCCCAGCCCATGCCTGATTCTATTAACATTTTTTTTGTTGCAAAGTCATTAACATACCAACATCTTTGGCCATCCTGAACTCCCCAGCGTTTATTTTTAGATTGGGTGCCAGAGTCTTGAACTACTATTTGGTATTCGTTGATAAGCTGTGCTGCCAATGAAAGATTTGGATGCCGATTGAGTAGAAGCTTAGAAGCTACGTTTATCAAACATCCAGAGCTTAAATAGTGCATTTCAAGCTGAGTATTTTGTCTTACTTCTGAGGTGACTGGAGATAAACATAAGTTTGCTCGATTTTCATTCAGCGCCTGTATGGCGCCACTTAAGTGCTCTTGTTTTAAAATAATTTGAGTGTCAGGAAACTGCCGCTGCGCATCAGAAAACAAGGGTAATATTCCACGTAGGTCAAAAGATGCTTCTATAGCCAACGTGATACTCAATTCATTGCCAGAACTGATATGTTTGGCCATATTGCGCATGGCTTTAGCTTCATTTAATACTCTTAACGCATGCTGATACAAGGCTTTCCCATGTTCAGTTAATACCAGGCGATAGCCGGAGCGGCTGAACAACTCAACACCTAAAATAGACTCCAATTGTTTTATGCCTTGACTGACAGCGGGTTGAGTTTTGTGTAAGCGTTTGCTTGCCTCACGCAAGGAGCCTAATTCGGCCACCGATTGAAACATTATCAATTGTTCAAGTTTCATTACCCGCCCCAACAAGAAAAGAAAAAGTTTATAACAAACAAAGAAACATTAAATATTATTTATGAAAAATCATCCTTATTATTCACACCAACACAGTAGTTTTAAACAAAAATGGAGAAACATGTGAGTAAATTAAAAATGATAATAATGTACGTTTGTCTTGTGCTGGCAAGCTTAGCTTTTGCAGCCGCTGGCATAGCGAAACTGGCGGGGGTCGAAATGGTGCACGCATCTTTTGCAATAATGGGTTTACCAGTATGGTTCGGCTACTTTATTGGTACATGTGAACTGGCTGGAGCAATTGGTCTATGGATACGCCGCACTAGTGCGCTAGCCAGCGCGGGTTTATTCATCATTATGCTAGGGGCTACGTACTTTCATATAGCTTACGAAACCTTTGATAAAGCTATTCCAGCAATTGTATTAGCGATATTGACCATCGCTATCATTGTCACTCGTAAAGCGCAATCTCATGCCAAAGTATGATGAAAACGGTAACAACGGGTTAATGTAATGACATCTACAACAATTAATAAAGTGTGTATCTTAGGTGCTAGTGGATTGGTAGCCCAAGAAACAATAAAAGCATTCACAAAACACCGTTTTGCTTTGAAACTTGTTTCTCGAAATATTGACGCGCAAAAATACATGCAAATTGAAACCTGCAAAGCCGATGTATTTAATGATAAAGAATTATCCTTAGCAATAGATGGATGCGATGCCATCCATATTACGCTTTCGCAATTAGATGAGTACGCAGCACTGACGCGAATAATCTCGGCTGCTAGAAGTAATGGCAATATTAAACTGATCAGTTTTGTCAGTGGAGCCACAGTATGCGAGGAAAATACTCACAAGTTGTCTTTTATTGATGCGAAGTATCGCTGTGAGCAAGCTCTCAAAGAGAGTGGTTTCGACTACCTAATTTTACGCCCCACTTGGTTTATGGAATCCTTGTCGCTAATGATTCAAGACGGTAAAGCGAATGTTATTGGGAAACAACCAAACAAACTAAGGTGGATTGCTTCAAAAGATTTTGCCAACGTTTTAGTTAATGCCTACGAAAAACCTGAAACTTACAACCAAGAGCTAAGTGTATATGGACCGCAAGCGCTAACCATTAATGAAGCTCTATCCCAATACGTTAAAGTAAAGCATCCACAAATCAAGAAAGTCAACAATGCACCTTTTTGGTTGCTCAAAACAATTGCATGGCTAACAAAAAACAAGCAATTAAAAGATATCATTCCTGTATTTGAATATTTTGAAACAACTACCGAAGTAGGCTCACCTGAAACTACCGAACGCCTAGTTGGTAAACCTCAAACTCGTTTGAGCGAGTGGTTAGCTGAACATTAACCATAATACCAGTGTGAATAGTTCAGGCAGCCAAGGTATTGTTATTGGGATCTTTATTGGTTGACTAAAATACCTTTTTTCAACACGTAATAGTATTTTTTACTTTAGCAATAAACGATGCGCGAAATAGATTAAGAAAAGACACGCACGCTATTTCGTCCATCCGCTTTGGCTTGATAAAGCGCAATATCGGCTTGTTTGTAAAGCTCGTCATAACAAGCACTTTGAGTATTTCCTACGGCAACGCCAATACTCACAGTAACGCGAGCCTTCGTCTTAAACACGCTATCTTCTGCTTTGTGCCTAATCCGCTCAGCAATAGTCATTGCTGCGCCTTTATCGGTATTGGGTAGCAAGATAACAAACTCTTCGCCTCCAATACGCGCTAGCACGTCGTCTTTGCGGCTTAATGCTTTGAGCATATTTGCCAGCCGCACTAATACGTCATCGCCCACATCGTGACCGTAGTTGTCATTGAGGATTTTGAAATGGTCAATATCCAATAGTAAAAACGCCATTTCCATCGAGGTTTCGCGCAGTACGCTTAACTTCCTGTCGAGAAAACGCCGATTACCCACCTGGGTAAGTGGATCAGTTTCAGAAGCCACAAGCAGGGTCTCATTGGTTTGCTCAAGTCTGAGTAACTTCTGCTGCCTCAGTCTTAGCGCCAAGAAAAGCACCAAGCAGAAAAGTGAAATGACAATGGACGTAAACAGGAATAGCGTTGAGTGCTTGGCTTCTCGCTCGCGTTGCAGCAAGTCTTCTTGCAGCTGAATAAGTTCTCGCTCGGTCTTTAACTGGGTTTCCAGCTTTTTAATAATGCCCGCTTGTGTTACCGGCTGAATGGCATTTCTGCGCGCTATGTACTCAGCCTGCGTGTTCGCAGCATCTTCATAGTTACCCAGTTTAAGTTCAAGAAGCGCCAAGCTTTCATAAAGTGCAATTTCACTTTCTACCGAAGTTTTGTTTTTCACCTTAACGATGCCGCTGCGATATAAGGCCAATGCTTCATCAAAGCGTTCAAGCGAAGTGTAAAGCTTGGCTAAACCAAGGTATGCCGATGCTAACGCCTGTGGATAAGAGCCTCCGCGCTCATCTTCTATAACATGGCGATACATCTTTACTGCAAGATCGTGTTTACCCAACGCCTGGTAAACGTGCGCTACATTTACGCTGGCTTCGCTGTAAGTAAAATCGTAGATAAATTCGTCGTTTTCTAGCACCGCTTTAAAGATATTGAGCGCCTGCTCATATTGCTGTGAGTTTAAGAAAGTGGTGCCTAGCCCGACTGTGGCATTCATTGCCATATCAGTATTGCCAAGACCTTGGTGAATACTTGCCGCTTGTTTAAAATAATCCGCCGCGTCATCGTAGTCGCCCTGGGAATTCAGTACATTACCCAAGTTGTTATACACCATGGCAAGATCGGCTGCGTTGTCACTTAAGCGCGCGTGTTTAATAGCTTCAATGTAATATTTAACCGCGTTATCAAAATCGACCACAAGCTCGTAATACACGCCTATTGAGCGAGAACAAAGAGACAGCATATGCGCGTCGTCTGTTACTTGTGCGGCGCTCAGCGCCTGCGTTAAATAACTAAATGCTTCGCTGTTTTTGCCTTGATACATACTCGACATACCCAGAAGACGAAACGCTCTCGCCCTACTGTAGTCGTCTTTTTCATGAACGCTAAAGGGCAATGCCTGCTTAGCATATTGCTCTGACAAAGCTGGGTCTTGATACAAGTAGATGTCTGCAAGTTCCAGCAATAATGGTAACTGCGCCTTATCGCTTGGTGCCAAGTCGGTTAGCTGCGCTATTAACGTGGCAATACGTGCTTCGTTTGCAACTGTGTTACCCGTCGTCATGAGCAACAGCATTAGCATCACAAGTCGTATAATCGTCAAGTTATTCGCTACCATATCATCGAAAAAAATATTGTTATGAGTAAAGCATTGACGGGGCAGACGCAAGCGCGCTCTTATAAAGCCCCCTTGTTGGGTATATGCTTTTGCTATTTCTAAGTCAAGCAAAAGGCCGCCCTTGCAGGCTATTTTTAGTACTTTTTTTAAACAGTATTGTTTATACCAAGCGTGAAGGAGATATGTGTTGAGCTAGAGCAAACTTAGTACATTATTGTCGAGCGCGACCGCCAAATTAAAATGAATAACTTAAAAAACAGCGACTGAAGGCATATTCTCAGACCCGGATATGTATTTCCTTAAAGAAAAGTCATTGCGACAAACGGTGATATGTGAGGTATATGCTTACGGAGCAACTTTTGTTGTTCAATATAACAAAGAGGGGGAATTCATTGAGCAGTCTGGTGACAAGGGTAAGTTGGATGAGCCCCCTAATCAATCGCATGGTATCACTATAGATACACGAACTGACAAACCAACACGCTTAGTGACTTCTAGACGCGATTATAACTTTAAGCGCTTTAGCCTAGATGGTGATTACATCGAAAGCCTTTTATTAAAACTGTCACATCAAATATGTAGCATTTACACCAGCCGCCTCCCTATATTTACTGGTTAGTAATACCATGCAGTCGCAAATGTCTTCCAATACGTTCTTTTTTTTGACGGTTACCTTCACCATCTTGTCTATTCTGGGCCAAGTATCGACAAACATTTACAGTCCGTTCTTTTACGACTTAGCGAAAATGTACAACAGCCACGTTGAGGTTGTAGAGCAGAGCGTAGCGATTTTTCTTGTTGCTTTCTCTATTTCACAGCTCGTATCGGGTATTGTTTGCGATTATATCAATAAGCAAAAGCTTTTACTGTGCGGGATTTTGGCATTCTGTCTTGGTACCGTCATGATCATACTCGCAGACACTGAATCAACCTTCCTTTTTGGCCGCATCATACAAGGTCTCGGCGGCGGTGTTGGCGTGTCTGTTTCTCGAGGTTTATCAAGACAAATATTTACTGAAAAACAGCTTAATATTTCACTCTCATTAACCAATATCGCATTCGCAATTGCCCCTGCAGTGGCCCCAATGATGGGAACATTAATTGGCGAGTCTTTTGGTACCATCGCCATTTTTCATGTTGTTCTGATGATGGGGGTTATCGCCTTGCTGCTGCTCTCATCAATCCTGACCGCAGTAGAAAAGTATACG
The DNA here is from genome assembly GCF_009811415.1 of Alteromonas sp. KUL106. Taxonomy (GTDB): domain Bacteria; phylum Pseudomonadota; class Gammaproteobacteria; order Enterobacterales; family Alteromonadaceae; genus Alteromonas. The sequence goes on from NZ_BLIG01000007.1 coordinate 5,465, forward strand.
CCAGCAACTTCAATCAATGTTTTAAGTGAGACGCTCGGTCTTATTAAAACATCAATGATGAACATTTTGTTTATAGGTATGGCAAGCGGATTTCTTTACGGCATCGTGTTTAGCTTTATTACGGCTGCACCTTCTATGGTAATGGAGCAGTTTGGCTTAAGTAAAACGATGTTCTCGATATGTTCGCTGTTCGCGACCTTCTCTTTTGTACTGGGCAGCTTGATAAATATTCGCCTAGTTGCCATTCCCGCATTACGAAAATTCAAATTTTCCAGCCTGTGCATTTTTATGCTATCGCTGATATTTTTGTTGCTTGTGGCAGGGCTGAACCTTGATGGGTTGGTTACAACCTTGGGGTTTAGTTACGCAGCTTTCTTTTTCATTGGCATAGCCATGCCATGTAGCGTCACAATTCTGCTTGGCTTCTCTGAAACGTCTGCAGGTTTTTTAGCGGCATTGACAGGCTTTTTTCATTTAGCTGGCGCTGCCATTGGCGCTTATGCGGTTACTATTTTAACGATGGATCCTGTCGTATCCTTTAGCTATGTCACATTCGCATTAAGCTTAACGAGTCTATTCACTTGTTTGTTGTATAAAAAACACAACAACACGCCTCGGCATTAACGACTCAATACGGTTAAATTTAAGCATTAACTTACCAAGCTCAAAGCATAAGCAATGATCCATTCCCCCTATTTGATTTTCTAAAACCATCCCCATAATGTTGAGGCTTCCAAAAGTGGTTGGAAGCGGTAATTGTTAAAAGGATATTAGAAACAATGAAACGTACTATTCTCGCCAGTATCATTGGCGCGCTTTCTCTAAATGCTTTCGCAGCTTCGCCTTCTTACGACTTCGTCAAAGCTGGATATATACAAGCAGACATTGAAGAGGCGGGTGACTTCGAGCCGACAGGCTTTCAAATTCAAGGCTTTAAATCTATTAACGACAATGTATATCTTACCGGTCGTTACGGCCAACTAAGTGAAGACGAGTATGGCGTTGACGGTGAACTTGACTACATCTCTGCAGGTGTTGGATATCGCTATGGTTTAACTGCAAAAACTGACTTTTTTGGTGAATTAACCTACGAATATGTTGATGTTGATCTGGATGCGGGCTTCGCCTCTGCTGAGGCAGACGATAACGGCTATGGCATAACTGCGGGTATTCGTTCCATGCTTTCAGAGCAATTCGAGCTACGTGGTGCCATTCGCTACATCGATATCGAAGAAGATGATACCGCCTTTGAAATTGGCGCTGACTACTTTTTTACTCCGCAGTTTTCATTCGGCGCGACCTATGTCATTGCAGATGATGTAGATTTGCTAGGTGTATCTGCGCGTTACACGTTCTAAAACGCGAGCAATAAGATAGCGTCACAATGTTCAAGCCACGTTCTTTAACGTGGCTTTTTTTATGGCGGACTGGTATTAGCTGGCATCGGGAGGGGATATTCTAAGACTAACGCGTGTCTTCACTCTTTTGGCTTCATGTGTTCCTGGCCTGCCGGAAATACCTTCGCCACGCATTCTTGGTCAATATTAAGCGCAGTAATTGGGAATGGTATGACAATACCCTCTTCATCAAATCGCTTTTTTAGCATTTTTATAAACGCGCTCTTTATAAAAAAACGGTTAAAGTATTCTCGCGTTCTCAGCATTACGGTCAGGTTAATACTCGAATTATCGAACGTGTGAAACAACACGAAGGGTTGATAAGACTCAACACCGTATTCGTGGTGTTTTAAAATGTCATTCGCCACGTCTAAACACACTTTTTCAACATGGTCTAAATCAGAGCTGTAATGGACGCCCACTTCAACAGGTACCGAAAGTTCGCGCTCAGGATAGTAATAATTGATAAGTTTTGAGTTAGACAACTTACTATTGGGCATTATCACTATGTTATTAGGCAGCATTCTGACCCATGTTGAACGCCAGCCAATCTTTTCAACGAACCCTTGTTCACCTGAATCTAGTTCAATGAAATCCCCAATTCTGATAGGTTTATCCATGACCAGTTGGATACCTGAGAAGAAGTTTTCTAGGGTGGGCTGGAGCGCTAGCGCCACAGCAAGCGAAGTAATGCCCAGCGATGCCACAACGGGCGTTACTGAAACACCCATGGTGCTCAATATAATAAGAATAGCCAACACGGCAAATACCGCTCGTACAGCCCCTCCGGCAATAGCACTGGTGTTTTTTACTAAGGTTGACTGGTCACGATAGCGTTTCAGAGAATAAGTAACAAACCGCTCAAAAAACAGCACTAGCGTGATTATCAATCCGGCATCTATTGCCGTATTGAGTGCTTTGATAGGTGCTTCGCTTTCAATACCAAAAACCGCGATAATACTTTTCGCTAACTGAGCAAAAATGATGAGAATTAGAAGGTTCAAAGGGGCGTTCAAAGACAACACTAATACCCGATAAATATCGGACATGCTGCTGGTTTCCGAATGCGCTTTTGCTTTCAAACGCACCAATATGAGTCGCTTGATGGTGAAAAGCACGATAACGACGCCAACAAGCCACAGTATGGCAACTGCTTGCTCGTTGTTGAAAATGCTTAAACTATCCAATGGTGACGGCTCCTGTTGTGGTGTTTTGCTTTTTATAAACTAATGATTACGCAAAACTTACACCAATTGTTCTTCAGGAGTGAGAACTAATATGTCGCTGGTATTCTTTCGTAAGCCAATCTGAGGCAACCTCGATATCAGTAAAAAAAGAATATTCCAGTTGCTCTAGCTCAGGAATTCGCTGAAACATCATGCCTTTAATAACAGGCCCTCTATACACATATGCTTTTGCAACTAAACCGAACTCAGGCAGACGATTAATAATGCTTTTTACAATATCGAATGCTTCCGGCGTTGCACCTTCAACGCGACTAATATCCGCAAGCAACGCGAATGGCGCATAGTTTAGCTTCATTACCAAACAGAAAAGGGCCTTTTGATAATCTTCAGCACTTTGCTGATTAAAAACACCTCTTAGTTCTATTGCTACAATCCCGTTTTTATATTCGATAAAAGACTTGCTTAGATTTCTCTGCATAGCTTAAGTTTAATCTACTACTTTGTTACTAAGTGTAGACCAAATTTTGTCTTATCAAACTGAGAATAAGAGTTGGGTGGTTTGACCTCATAGATGTTTTACGATTGTTTCAGCGACATCAATTTATCATTATTTGGGAATAGCAATAACCCTTGCTGTAGAACCTCTTCCGCTTTTGAGTTTTCACCATTTTTCCTCAACGCTATTACATAGTTATGAACATAAGCATTTTGTGTTTTGCCCGCCACATAACCTTTTTCAAACCATCGCACGGCCTCACCGCTATCAAGTTTGAGATAGTAGTTTGCAGTTAAAAAGTAGCTTAACCAATAATCTGGCCATCGCTGCGAGGCCGTTTCTAAAAAAGCGAGTGCTTGCTGTTTATCGCCAACTTTCAACATGTCATATGCAGCGCTCACGTAACCGAAAGGATCCATTTGCGATGATGTTTTTTCTGGGGGAACTGGCGCCAAGTACCAGTAATTACCTCTTCCCCATGTTCTCTCAAACAACTCGAGCGACATTTCATGATTTGGCGTTAACCCCGTGTGCAACTTTACGGTGCCCTTGTCGCTATCGAACCCGATAACCACGGCGTAGTGCCACTGGGGTAGGAGCTGAATAGATAAGTTTTGAAATACGATTACGGGTATATCGTCTTTAACGAACTGCAGTAAGGAAGAAATTGTCCCGCGCTCGGTATAGGGTAAGAAGCCATACTGACGAGTAGCTGCAACCATTTCTAGCTGCAAACTTCCTTCCTTATTGGGAATAAACAACTTAGGTGCAATTTCTTCTGGAGAAATGCTTTCTCCGTAATACCCGAACACTTCAGATAGCGTGGTAGGCCCGCAGTAAAATTGCTCTTGTGGAAAAAAAGGCACCGAACTAATAGTGTGGGATGAGGGCAAAGACGCAAGCCCTTCTTTTCGTAACTGGTCGGCTTGTGGAGTAGACTGGCATCCAGTCAATGCAATTAAAAGTGAAAAGCCTGCTAAATAGCAGGCTTTTTTAATGATACTGACCATTCGATTAACTGTTAACCGGGCGAATGAACGGGTAAACATCGGTAACACCAACTAAGTCTAAAATGGCGATAATGGCGAGTACCGTCAATACCGCACCAACGATACCACCCGCTGGCGCCTGGTTTATTTCGTTATTTAGCTGAGCAATTTCGCTGTCTGTCATCGCATTGATTCTTGCAATTGCGTCATTGCTATCAACACCTAAGCTCACTAGTTTGCTTTGCACATCTGCACGATTAACCATATTGATAAGCTGCGTTTTATTGTATTGAGCAACTTGGGTTTGCATGACGGAATCTGAACTTATGGCTTCTGCATGCACACTACCAGACATTAAAACCGTTGCCGAAAAGCAACCAATTGCGATTTTTTTCAAGTACTTCATATGTTTTCCTCTTTAAAATGCACAGTTTTATTTTTCATTGCGTTATCTAGCCTGTTTGGCGTCCGCTAACATTTGATTCCATAAAACTTCGCACTGACGTTACAGACGCTTTCGCGAACTGCGGCATTATTTCAAGTAGAATGGTTAGCAAATTTAGGGCCGTAACGCATAAAGCTGATCCTCCATTTACTGCCCCTCCTCTAAAGTACACATAGATAGCGGCATTGAGGTTTTGCTTTCATAACGTTATCGCTCGTTGATATTGCAATCTTATCGAACAAACTTAACCCCGCTCATACAAACAATAGGTAAAATTTTTACATTAGGGAATTATTTTCCTATTTAAGTTTTATGTGCGTGTTTAACTGAAGGCAGAGGTTGGTATCTCCTATTGCGATACAAACTAAAAACTGTTCAAAATTCCCTCGACATGTAGTCCTCAATTCCTTATAGTGCGCGCGCTTTTATATATTAGTGAAGTAACGTCAACGTTCACTACTATCTCTTCTCATCGTTTTACCCCTGGATACCAGTTTTGATTACCACCGCAAACATTACAATGCAGTTTGGCTCTAAGCCATTATTTGAAAATATCTCCGCGAAGTTCGGCAATGGCAACCGATACGGCCTGATTGGCGCAAACGGTTGTGGCAAGTCTACGTTTATGAAAATTCTGAGCGGTAAACTTACGCCATCTTCCGGTAACGTCTCCATGTCGCCCGGTACTAAGCTGGGCATTTTGAGTCAGGACCAATTTGCATTTGAAGAGTTTAGCGTTGTTGATACGGTCATTATGGGTGACCGCGAGCTTTGGGAAGTCAAGCAAGAGCGTGACGCTATCTACAGCAAACCGGATATGAGCGAGGAAGACGGTATGCGTGTAGCAGACCTTGAAACCCAGTTCGCCGAGATGGATGGTTACACCGCCGAAGCCCGTGCAGGCGATATATTAAATTCCGCAGGCATAGACGAAAGTTATCATTTTGGTTTGATGAAAGAAGTGGCACCAGGCAAAAAAGTACGCGTGCTTTTAGCGCAGGCCCTCTTTGCCGAGCCCGACATTTTGCTTCTAGACGAACCAACTAACAACTTGGATATCTATACCATCAGCTGGCTGGCGGAAGAACTTAATAAGCGGAAGTCGACCATGCTGATTATCTCGCACGACAGGCACTTTCTAAACTCAGTGTGCACGCACATGGCCGATATCGACTACGGTGAGCTCCGTGTTTATCCGGGTAATTACGATGACTACATTGAAGCCGCAATGCTAGTTCAAGAGCAGCTTCACGCAGAAAACGCGAAAAAGTCGGCAGAAATTGAAGAATTACAAAGCTTCGTTGCGCGCTTCTCCGCCAACGCATCAAAAGCGAAACAAGCGACCTCGCGTGCCCGCCGTCTTGAGAAGATTGAGTTAGCTGAGGTAAAAGCGTCTAGCCGTCGTAAGCCATATATTGTATTTAAACAACACAAAAAGCTTCATAGACTTGCCATTACGCTTGAAGGGTTAGGCCATAGCTATCCAGATCTTCCTTTATTCGACAATGCTAACTTGCTCTTAGAAGCCGGTCAGCGTTTGGCCATTATTGGTGAGAACGGCGCAGGAAAAACTACACTACTAAAATGTTTAGTTAACGACATTGAGCCAACCTCAGGAAGCTACAAATGGGCAGAAAATGCTGCTATCGGCTATATTCCGCAGGACAACGCTAAGTACTTTGCAGAAGACATTACCATGTTCGAGTGGATGAGCCAGTGGCGCAGTCCAAAGCACGATGATCTGCAAATTAAAGGTATGCTAGGCCGTTTATTATTTACTTCTGACGACTTTAACAAGCGCGTTCAGGTTTGCTCTGGTGGTGAAAAGAACCGTTTATTGTTCGGCAAATTAATGCTTGAAGACATTAACGTGTTAGTGATGGATGAGCCTACTAACCACATGGACATGGAATCTATTGAAGCGTTGAATAATGCCCTTTATAAATTTGATGGTACGGTAATTTTTGTCAGCCACGACCGTGAGTTTGTTTCATCACTGGCTACTCAGATTATCGAAATTAAAGATAAGCAACTTAATCATTTTGACGGAACCTACGAAGAATTCTTGGCGCATAAAGAAAACGCTTAACTAACAAAAAAGGGGCGATTATCGCCCCTTTAGTTTACGTATTAAGGCTTTGTCTTCACCCTAATTAAACCTATGCATTTATTGACGTGAGGTACTTTCACTTCCTATCAAGAACTGTCGTGTCATTCCCGCAAGATTATCAAAGTACTCGACGAGTGCAGCCTTAACTGGCGCTAACTCTTCTTCAGTTATATTTTCAAAATCAACGGGATCAGCAAAGTTATCAAGTGGTTTATTCTTGGCTAAGTAAGTCTGTGTTTCTTTGATATTTTCTAGTCGTGTGATGTCCACTGGCTTGTCAATCGTTTCTATAGATATCATAAAGCTGGCAGACGCCATGTAGTTATCTAGCCCTAAAAAACTTCTCGTAAAAAGCCCATAACCTTGGCTATAGTGCTCTGAACAACCATACATCCCGCACTCCATTGCTGCCAGAGTGGGTGACTCTTTAATGATAATGACAGCCGTTATGCCTTCTGCAGTGAGTTTTTCACGGGTGCTCGTGCTCTTTTCATTGAATACCCATTCCTTGTTAACCACATCAACAAAGTTAAGCGTATCGTTTTCAGAAATGAGGGTTGAGATATCTACAACATCGTAAGAGGTTCCCTTCTCTATTTTTTCTTCGAAAAGATTAAATATCGTCTCTTTAAACTGCCATTCGTAGCTATACTCTTTGCTGAAATTATTAAAAATTGTCGTACCAACATGGGTATGGCTTGGATTGTCTTTAGCGACTATTAGAACGCCAATTTTACTTTTTTCAGGTGCTTTGTAACCCGTTGTCGGTGGGACATAGGTTGATGCACATCCTGTAGCCAAGAGTGCCAAAATAAATAAGTTAAGTAACTTAAACAGCGATTTCATCTTTATTCCTTTGTGCCTTTCGCACTTTTTAGTTGTCTTTTTTTACATTTTGGCCGTTAAGCCCCACGGCCATTTCGACGAATTCAGAAATGCGCTTTTGAGCTAGCAGCACGTTAAAATCGCATAAGTTTTTAATTAAAACAACGTGCATTACGTTTCTTTTTTGCTTTGTTTCAAAACGATAAAAACGTTGAGGGCAAGCAGATAAAAACCCAAAATAGGCACGCCCTTATACCTATCCCTTTTGCGTAAAACCTCTAGATAGAAAGGCTTTGCAATAAATTGTGATCGAACCTTACGCCTACGCTGTAATGTGAGTAAAAAGGAAATTAGTTATGACATTTCGAAAGCGTATAAAAGTAACTAGCTTAACGGCACCCTTAATCTTTTCAGCGATGGCTTCAGCACAGCAACCTTCTGCCGCTCAGCAACCTCAGGGCTGGATGTGGGGCTTTGGTATAGCCGCATCGCAAGACGTCTACACCGACTTTGACAATCGCATTGTACCTATTCCTATTATTGGCTACACCGGGGAAAAATTGCGGGTTTATGGGCCTTTCATAGGCTATGAACTCTATCGTGAACAAGGCTTTACCCTCGACGCTCAACTTGTGCCTGTATTTGCAGGTTATGAAGAAGATGATAGCGCAGTGTTTGCCGGTATGGACGACAGAGACTTCAGCTACGCGGCCGGTATCGCACTTAATTACAACACTGGTAGCTGGGTTTATTCACTGTCAACGAATGCTGATGTACTCAGCAAGTTTGACGGCTATCAAGCCTCTGCACGAGTCGGTAAGCAGTTTAGAATAGATAATTTCATGATTGAGCCGTCGGTGGGTGTGAACTATCAAGACAGTAACTATGTCGACTATTATTACGGGGTACGCCCCGAAGAAGCCACTGCGTTTCGAAGTACATATCGAGGTGACAGCGCACTTAACACCGAAGTTCGTGTAGCCGTTTCTACCCGTCAGTTTTTAGGCGGCATGACCCGTTTAGAGGTTGGCGCAACTTTTTTTGACGATAGCATCAGCGATAGCCCGCTAACAGACGATGATACAGCACTCAGTGCAATGCTGGTCTATACCCGTTTTTTCTGACGTTTTGGTTCACGCTTAAACACCATCAGATAGATACGAAGAATAATAGATGTTAGGCCCTATGCTTGAAGAGCTCGACGCATAGCCACAACAAACCTATGCTCTCTTATAAAAATGCCCTCACTTTACTTTGAGGGCACGTGAGTTATTTGCCTATTGGTAATATGCAGGCTTTTTAAACGCGAGCGTTTCCCATAGTGGTACGGTTGACAAGCTATGTTTATAACTGCCAGACGTTTCTTTGGTACTGTAAGAGAGATAAATCAGCGTTTTTGAGTCGGCATCATAAATTCTTCTAAGCTTCATGTTTTTGAAAAACACGCTCTTAGATTTTTTGAAAATCACTTCCCCTGAGTCTGATTTATCAATGGCCTCTAACATCTCAGCCGTGATAGGCCCGGTTTGTCTGCATGCAATTGAACTGTCTGATGGGTCCGACAAATCAAGGTTCGCTTCAATACTCGAAATATGGCAGGTAACGCCAGTTACAATTGGATCTTGAAGCGCATCAATTTTGATGTCTTTTGTGGTAAACAGCCCTAGAGATACGTCACCAACCTCGCTGTCGCTACAGCCCGCCAAAGTCATCATCGATGTGACAAACAACCCCAACACGATGCTTTTCAGGACAGTCCCATTAATAAAAGTACCGTTCATAGAAGCGCTGTCTCTAAAATGACTCGCCACAGAGGTATGCGCCTCTTGCGAGCTTGTCCAACGTCCATTTTTTTTCATACCATTACTACCTCTGTGTTGATCATGATCTGCTATATATCTACTCGAATTACCGAGCCTTTGATCATCTTAGCCTAACAGGTTTAGCTGTGTTTTATCCATTAAGGCGTGCTGCTTAATTAGCTGCTTTGCTTTTTCGATATCCGGCGCGAAATAGCGATCTTTGTCGTAAAAAGGCACTTGATGGCGCAGTAAATCAGTAAGAACCTGCAGCTTATCGCTGGTCTTTAGCGGTTTCCTAAAATCTAACCCCTGACAGGCCGCTAGCCACTCAATGGCCAAAATACCTGCCACGTTGTCAAAGATATCCCTCAAACGCCGTGCAGCAAAGGTGGCCATAGAGACATGGTCTTCTTGGTTCGCAGACGTAGGTAACGAATCAATAGATGCCGGGTGTGCAAGGGTTTTATTTTCACTCGCAAGTGCCGCACAGGTAACCTGCGCAATCATAAAACCTGAATTCACCCCTCCGTTTTCAACGAGAAACGGCGGTAAGCCGCTTAAGTGAGTATCAATCATAAGCGACATTCTGCGCTCTGACAGCGCACCAATTTCAGACAGGGCAATGGCCAACATATCTGCTGCCATCGCCACTGTTTCTGCATGAAAATTTCCGCCAGATAAAATATCGCCTGTTGCCGTGTTACCATCGCTATCACTTTCGACAAAGACCAGCGGGTTGTCGCTAACCCCATTGGCTTCAACCACTAAGATTTCTTGGGCATAGCGCATTTGTTGTAAACACGCCCCCATCACCTGCGGCTGACAGCGCAATGAATAGGGGTCTTGTACTTTTTCACATCGTTGGTGAGACTGTCCTATCTCTGATGTCGCCAGCAACGTTCTAAACGCCGTCGCTACGTCGCACTGACTTTTGTGACCGCGCACTTCATGAATGCGCGCGTCAAAAGGCACTCTAGAGCCCAGCGCAGCGTCCACAGTGAGTGCGCCAATACCTATAGCACTATGAAGCGCATTTTCAGTGTAAAACAGCCCCTGAAGTGCAAAGGCTGTCGATGCTTGCGTACCATTTAGCAGCGCTAGCCCCTCTTTAGGCGCCAGTGCAATAGGCTGCATACCGGCTATTTCTAAAGCTTTGGCTGCACTAATTCGCTCTCCTTTATAAAAGGCCTCTCCTTCACCTAAAAGTACCACACTCATATGTGCTAACGGCGCTAAATCTCCGCTGGCTCCTACCGACCCTTTTTCCGGAATGGCAGGATACACCTGTGCGTTAAACAAGGTAATGAGGGCCTCTATTACGCTTAATCGGATCCCTGAAAAGCCCCGAGCTAACGAGTTAATTTTCAGCAGCATAAGCAGGCGGACCGTGTCTTCTTGCATAAAATCGCCTGTGCCCGCCGCATGCGATAATACAATACTGCGTTGTAGTAGTTCTAATTCGTCAACATTAATGCGCGTGTTAGCTAAAAGCCCAAAACCCGTATTGATGCCATACACCGTTCGGTTTTCTTTTATAACGTTCAATACTACCTCTTCGGCGGCGTTTATAGCAGGTGCAGCACTGTCATCTAGCGTCAAATGAATATGACTTCGATGCACTTCTCTTAATTGATCTAAGGTCAATGTGCCAGGGACAAGCGTTAGCGTTTTAACGCCCTCTTGCTCAGTGAAAAAAGACGAGTACGACATGGTTACGCCTCCCCGCCCGAGCGTTCATTTGAGCCATGGCCTGAATCTGTGTCGTCCGCCCTTGGAGTATTAGACGCGCCATTGACCATAGGGAGGTCAAGACTATGCTTTGCGGCACAGTCTTTCGCTATATCGTAACCCGCGTCCGCATGACGCATCACGCCTGTGGCAGGGTCGTTGTGAAGGACTCGAGCAATACGCTGTGCCGCTTCATCGGTACCGTCACAAACAATCACGACGCCCGAATGTTGGCTAAATCCCATGCCTACACCGCCACCATGATGCAAACTCACCCAAGTCGCGCCACCAGCGGTGTTCAAGAGTGCGTTAAGTAATGGCCAATCCGATACGGCGTCAGAGCCATCAAGCATGGCCTCAGTTTCTCTATTGGGTGAAGCTACCGAGCCAGAGTCGAGATGATCACGACCAATCACGACAGGCGCGCTGAGCTCACCGCTGCGGACCATTTCGTTGAAGGCCAAACCCAACTTTTGCCGTTCACCCAAACCCACCCAGCAAATACGCGCGGGAAGGCCTTGAAACTGAATACGTGCTTTGGCCATATCTAACCAGTTGTGTAGATGTGGGTTGTCGGGGATGAGCTCTTTAACCTTGGCGTCAGTTTTATAGATATCTTCTGGATCGCCCGATAACGCAGCCCATCTAAAAGGGCCTATGCCCTGGCAGAAAAGCGGTCGAATATAGGCGGGTACAAAACCCGGAAAGTCAAAGGCATGTTCAATGCCCTCTTCCAATGCCATTTGTCTGATGTTGTTGCCGTAATCAAGTGTGGCTGCGCCCGCTTGTTGAAAACCAAGCATGGCTTTAACTTGCAATGCCATTGACTGCTTTGCTTTTTTAATAACGCACGCTTCATCTTTTTTACGTTGTGCTTCTGCTTGGTCCAATGTCCACCCAACCGGTAGATAACCATTTAGTGGATCGTGCGCGCTGGTTTGGTCGGTCACCACATCAGGAATAATGCCTTTTTCTAGCATATCGGGAAATACGTCAGCAGCATTGCCAAGTAAGCCTATGGATATGGGCTTACCGTCTTGTTTGGCTTCGCGTAAAAGGCACATTGCCTCCTCTAATGAATGTGCTTTCTTATCTAAATAACCTGTGCGAATTCTGAAGTCTATGCGAGTTTCATCGACTTCCACAGCGATCATGGAGAAACCTGCCATTGTCGCGGCGAGAGGCTGAGCGCCCCCCATGCCTCCAAGACCCCCAGTGAGGATCCAGCGGCCCTCAGCACTGCCTTCAAAATGCGTTTTCGCCACGCTAATAAAGGTTTCATAAGTACCTTGAACGATGCCTTGTGAGCCAATGTAAATCCACGACCCCGCTGTCATTTGCCCGTACATCATCAAACCTTCTTTATCCAGAGCATTAAAATGCTCCCAATTTGCCCAGTGCGGCACGAGGTTCGAGTTAGCAATGAGCACACGGGGGGCATTTTCGTGGGTGGGGAATACCCCAACCGGCTTGCCTGACTGAATGAGTAAGGTTTCGTCCGTATTTAAGCGCTTGAGCACTTCAACAATTTTATCGTAAGACGCCCAATCACGGGCCGCGCGTCCAATGCCGCCATACACCACCAAATTTTGCGGATGCTCTGCCACTTCGGGGTCTAAGTTATTCATTAACATGCGCAGAGGCGCTTCAGTTTGCCAGCTTTTTGTATTGAGCGTACTGCCTCTAGGGGCACGAATCTCTCTTGTAGGGTCGAGGCGTTTCATAAACTTCTCCTGGGCGTTGAACTTCGCCAACATATTATTTTTATAGGAAGTCAGATTTTTTTACAGAAGGCGCCTTGATGATAAGGACCTTCGGCGCATATACACTTAGAACTCTAAATGTCCACCCAGGCGATAACGACTGCCTGGGTGATAAAGCACTGCGTGACTCACCACTGCGTTTGAATTCAGTGTTGATTTAGTGATGAGCGAACGGTCGCTGTTGTTTGCTCCGCTAGCTAACGCTCCCCGAGAGAACGTACGCCTAGTGATTTTCAAGCAAGGTTCTTTGGGTTTAATCAACAACGCTTGTGCTATATCTTTTTCAACCACCACAGCTTCAACACTGTGATCAGCCTGAGAGAGGGGCGCGACCTGATTCAAATAAAAGTTCGCAGTTTGCGCTTTAAAATCTTTATCTAAGTAGTCTTCAACCCACATTGGATTAACCCATCTGTCTTCATATTGAACAGGCAAGTTATTCTCGCAGTGCACAATAATGCTGTGGAATACAGGCTTGCCCACATCAATAGCAAGTCGCTGAGCAATTGCATTGCTGGCTGGCGCCGTTTCCAATACCAAAATTTCGTTGGTATAACGATGTCCCCGCTGCTCTATTTCATCGCGAATACTTTTAATCTCAAGCATAGAACTCATCGGTCGGCTGTCAGACACAAAAGTGCCGATCCCCTGACTGCGCATTAAAATGCCCTCGTCTACCATTTCACTTAGCGCCCGTCGTGCGGTCATCCGGCTAACGCCGTGTTGCTGCGCCAGTTGGTTTTCTGAAGGCACCTGACTGCCAGGTTTCATCTCACCGTCTTCAATGGCATCCAAAATCGCCGCTTTAATTACCCTGTATCGAGGTTGCATATCGTGGTCATTCACAACTAAATTGTTAATAATATGCTAACAGCATACTTGTATATACAAGTATGCACAAGTACACTGAATTCAAAATTTATGCATTGCTAAACACTATTTGCGGAAAACAGCGCAAAAAGCGCTATGACATCAGTTTAATGAAATTTGGATAAAAGTGACTGAGGGTGAAACACGTTATGGATTATCAGTACGACACGCTTATTTACAACGTTCGCATTGCGTCTATGCAAGACAACGGCTTTCCCTACGGTGAATTAGCGACCACCGCTATTGCAATAAAAGACGGCAACATAGCAGCATTCATCTCTCGCGACGCATCACTTAATGACGTGTTTGAGCAAGCCCATAGCGTAATAGATGCCACCACCCTAATTCCACAAACTGAGGCCGAGCCACTTAAACTTCCATGGTTATTGCCAGGTTTTGTCGATTGTCATACCCATTTGGTGTACGGCGGCAACCGCGCCGAAGAATTTGAAATGCGATTACAGGGCGCAAGTTATGTAGACATCGCACAGCGCGGCGGTGGCATTAAAGGGACTGTTGAAAAAACACGCCGAGCTGACGAACACACCCTGCTTAACACTGCGATAAAACGCGCAAAGCGACTGTGCGAAGAGGGGGTGACTACCATTGAAGTTAAGTCAGGGTACGGCTTGGATTTAGATACTGAGGTACGCATGCTACGCGTGGCCAAATCTCTTGAACAGCACCTTCCCGTGAGTATTCAAACCACTTATTTAGGTGCCCACGCTCTGCCCAATGAATTTAATGATGCGCCTGATAAGTATATCGATTTTATTTGCGACGAGGCCCTTCCTCATATTGCCTCACTAAACTTGGCTGACGCCGTTGATGTATTTTGTGAGACCATCGGCTTTTCAACGTCTCAAATAGAACGAGTGTTTAACTGCGCACAGCAATATGGTTTGCCCATTAAAGCCCATGTAGAGCAGCTAAGCGACAGCAAGGGCGCGGTTCTTGCGGCGAAATACGGCGCACTCTCTGTCGATCATATTGAGTACTTAGCTGACAGTGATATCCCTTTACTTGCCCAAAATGGCACCGTTGCCGTACTGCTGCCGGGCGCATTTTATTACTTAAATGAAGTACAAAAGCCACCTGTAGACGCCCTTAGGGCACACAACGTACCTATGGCAATAGCGACAGACTTTAACCCTGGCAGTTCGCCTTTAGCTTCTATACTTACCGCGATAAATATGGGGTGTGTGCTGTTTCAACTTACGCCAGAAGAAGCACTGCGCGGTGCCACAGCACATGCTGCGAGCGCACTCGGACTTCAAGATAGAGGCGTCATAGACACAGGCAAGCTAGCTGACTTAACACTATGGGATATCGAAACACCGGCTGAGCTCGCCTATTGTATTAATGGCCACCGCCCCGTTGCGGTGTTTAAGGAAGGTAAACATGTTTAAGTGGCAAGGCAGAATCGACAGTGAAGACGGCATTGAGGGCCTACGTTGGCATCAAAAAGTTAACGAACTTGAAGTGGGCGAAGATAATTCATTAGCCAACTCCGTTACCCTTGTTGGTTTTGAAAGTGATTTAGGTGTGGCATTTAACAAAGGCCGCGTGGGTGCAGCTGCTGGTCCAAACGCTATTCGCCAGGCACTGGCAAACTTACCCTGGCACTGGCCAAGCGCAGCATTGGCTGATTTAGGGAATGTTACCGCTAACGAGAACTTAGCCCAGGCACAAACACAATATGCTGACGCCATTTGCTATGCGCTCAAGCAAAATGATGGATTAGTCATTGGGCTGGGAGGGGGACATGAAATTGCATGGGGTAGCTATCAAGGCATTTTCAATGCTAAGCCCGAAAGCGCACACATTGGTATTATTAATTTCGACGCCCATTTTGACCTGAGAAAGCCTTCACCAAACACCAGTTCAGGTACGCCGTTCAGGCAAGTGTATGAGCACTGCCAGTTACACGACACACCTTTTTATTATGCTTGTTTGGGCGTATCGAAAGCGGCCAATACACCAGCACTGTTTAACTTTGCCAATACGTCCAAGACCCGTTATTTAAGCGACGTGGCGTTAAATGATGAATCGCTGTGTATGCAGCGAATAGATGAGCTGCTATCTCCGATGCTAAAAGACATCGATGAGCTTTACGTCACTGTATGTTTAGATGCATTTCCAGCAGCACAAGCACCTGGCGTTAGCGCGCCCAGTGCGCTGGGAATATCTCCCACACTTGTTATCAACACGCTGCACTTTTTAGCACAGCACCAAAGTACTTACGGGTATCAATGGAGATTGTGTGACATTGCGGAAATGAACCCCAATTATGATATTGATAGCCGCACAGCAAAGCTGGCTGCACGGCTAATTTTTGAAGCGGTAGATGCTGTAAGTTCTCACACTTGAACTGTTTAACGCTTTTATGTTTGACGCTTTTATGTTTACTGGCCGCCTGCCCTTTCACACGCAGCGGCGGTAAACAATACGTCGGTGGAGCTATTTAATGCTGTTTCAGCAGAGTCTTGCAGTACGCCAACAATAAAGCCCACCGCAACCACCTGCATAGCGACTTCATTGGGTATATTAAACAGGCTACAGGCAAGCGGAATAAGCAGTAGCGAACCACCTGCAACACCTGAACTTCCGCATGCTGATACCGCAGCGATAACGCTTAACAATACAGCCGTTGGGAAGTCTACTGAAATACCTAAGGTATTCACCGCGGCGAGTGTCAGCACTGTAATAGTAATCGCAGCTCCTGCCATATTAATGGTCGCGCCTAACGGAATAGATACCGAATAGGTGTCTTCATCAAGCTTTAAGCGTTTACACAGCGCCATGTTTACCGGAATATTCGCCGCAGAGCTACGGGTGAAAAACGCCGTAATGCCACTTTCTTTCAGGCATTTAAACACCAAGGGGTAAGGGTTCTTTTTGGTCGCCAAAAATACTAATAAAGGGTTGGTCACAAGTGCGATAAATAGCATTGCGCCAATGAGTACCGTTAATAAATGGGAATAGCCAAGCAATGCTTCAAAGCCCGTTGTGGCAATGGTATTGGCTACCAAGCCGAAAATACCGAATGGCGCGAGCTTAATAACAAAACCCACCACGGTTGTTACGCTATCAGCCATATTTTGAAGTAGTGCTTTCGTTGCCTCGCTAGCATGACGAAGGCCTAAACCTAGGCCTACAGCCCAGGTAAGAATACCAATATAGTTTCCGTTAACTAGCGCGTTCACCGGGTTATCCACCATGTTATAAAGCAACGTAGTGAGGACTTCCGATACCCCTTTCGGTGCAGCTTGGCTAATGTCTGAGGTCACTAAACTTAAGCTTGTAGGAAAAGCGAAGCTTGCTAACACGGCGGTGAGCGATGCCAGTAACGTACCTACGAGGTACAGCATCAAAACAGGTTTGATGAAGGTTTGCTCGTTTTGCTTATGATTGGCAATTGACGCCATGACCAAAACAAACACTAACAAAGGCGCAATCGCTTTAAGGGCTTTTACAAATAAATTCCCCAACAACCCTGCCGATTGAGCAGTTGAAGGTGAAAAACTCGCTATCGCAATTCCACATACGATACCGATGATAATTTGCAGTACCAAACTGCCATTCATGTAGCGCTGAAACAAACTTGGGCGTGACGTTGAGTCCATAAATGTTGGTCCATTATTATTTTGACGACGCACCATAAAGGATAACGTTACACAAATGAACCTGTTTAGTCTTAGTTACTCGCAAATAACCGTATGCTTGCCGTTTATGAGGGTTTACATGCCTTCAAGTATCTTTTGCGTGTAAGACGTCCACTTGTAAAGAGGGAGTTCACTATCAATATAGTAGTCTGGCTGAATGCCTACCCCATCGATGGCCATGTGGGGAATACGCAAACTTTTGCTTAAACTGTAATGCAAGGTAAAAATACCGCTCGGCGAATCAGTTTGATACATGTTTGAGATATCAAGTACACCTGCGGTGGTTTGCCCAAACAACTTTACTTTCTTGCTTTGTTTAGCCGCCAGCAAAAACTGTTCTGCGGTACTGCCATTACTTGAATCAACGAGTACGCCAATACTCTTCGGCAAGGGTTCAATTTTATCGAATGTCTCGACCGTTACGTCGTCATCAATATTGATGTAGCTGCCGATGTGTTGCTGAAGAATGTTGTACCCGTCTTTGGCCCACTGCTTTTCTTCTTCACTAAAATGAGGGTTTTGCAAAAAGCCAAGCATTCTAGAGTTGTTAAGCTCGCTGGATAAGTATTCCATGCCTACAGTGCGAATAGGATTGGTGTATAAAATAGGGAGTAAAGACGCATAGCTTACGTCACTACCACCACCGTTTCCTCGGATGTCGATAATGAGATTTTCAGTTTTTAAAATTGTGTCTAGGTGCTTAGCGATAACGGCGTCGATGTCTTTTTTGAAGGCATGGTCGAAAGACGGTATGCGAACTAATACTGTGTTCTCTGAAATTTTTTCGAATAGCGGAGCCTTTGTACTTAGTAGGCGAACATAGCGTTTTATTTCAGGCGATGATTCTTGTCGCGGTTCCTGTCGCGACATAACGATAAAGCTATTGCCCAACACCACTTCATTGTTACCCAAGAGTGTCATGGTATCGATTTGTCGGGCGGAGTGATCGCCCATAAAAAACGTCACGTTTGCAGTATTGCTGTCTGTAGGGTCGTTAAGGATGAACTTTACTTGTCCTGCCTTCCATGAAGGATTAGTACTTTCAACGATATAAGCTTTATGGACTTTACCTTCTTTTTTTAACGCAACCGTATAGCTTGAGAATTGCCAAATCCCTTCAAGAGTTTCGTCACGTTTGCTTTTTAAATATTGTTTAAATGCCGATAAGTCGAAATCATGCACTACCGATTCGCGTACCGTTTCCTCTGTACCATTCGTATTTAGTACAAGACCAACATGCCCTTTGCGAAAAAACGTAAGCCAGTCGCTAAGGACAGTTTGGCATTGCGCTTCGTTCTTCGCGCTTTGTACCCGAGCCAAGACGGCATTATTGTGGGCGGAATAAAGATCCTGCCCTTTTTTCTCGACGCTATATTTAAAACCGGCATCGTTGTTTTCAAACGTGCTCTTTAACCATTCAAACTCACTTTCACATTGAAAGGTACTACCAAAAGAACAGAAAGAGGCAAAAAGAGGGAATATCGCAAATCGTTTCACTAAATATGACGTCCATATCTACTTTTAATAACGATAAAGTATCATAAAACCATGATCTTGATAGTATTTACGTGAAATGACTTGTAAGTAAATATAATGCTTTCCTGAAAAATGATGCTCAACTGCGACACTTTTCTTCAGCAAGATATCACACTAACCGTATTTATAATCGAAAGTAAAAAAAATGCATTGAAGTCAGCTTATTAGGCATTACTTTAAACACATGCAGAAGCTTAATCGATTAAGAAAAGATTACCATTAACGCGAATTACTTACTTATAACTGTTGCCATATAACTTCAACCTTAGCATCAACTCTAGCTCTACAAACTTACCAAAAGAATAAATAATCACTAATAATCATATAGATAAAAAACAAAAAACCATACTTGGCATACCACATGCTCAATTGAAAACAGATAGACCGAGGATGACTATCTTTTTTAATAGAAAATACAGGATGGTTTAAATGACTTTAAAAAAAACGTTTTTGACATGTTCAACGACTTTGGCCATAGGCTTAAGTTTAATAGGTTCAGTGCACGCTGCACCATCGGACAACCCTAGGAAGCAGATGAGTTACCCTGCATGGGGTGACTACACGGATGCGTGGACTCGCGATGATGCTGCCAAAATAGCGTTAACAGAAGAGAGAGGTAAAACCAAGTTCAAGCGCGTCAAAGCGCCAAGTCATATCGATGTGGAATGGGTAGTTGACAGTATCAGCCACCGCATTGCGGTCTACTTAGAGAAGGCGTAGCTTATCTAGCGTGATATGAACAATAGGTATCTCGATTTTCCCATGGATGATGAAGCTAGTTTATTGCCCTTGCAAGCGGCCTCGGTCAGTTACCGCATTGCTGTGTGGCCGAAACGATTGAGCCTACCCCATTCAGGCGAGGTGATATTTTTATTGAACTAAGGGGCACAAGGGAATCGGAACGTATTTAGGATTACCTTGCTATATATTGCTTTCTATATTGTCAGTTTCTCAGTTGTTTCTAGATAAAATGCAGCACTTACTCAACGCAAAATAACAAAGAGCAAAGCTAATAAAATCAAGTAGGATAAGTGAGGTCTTAATGGAAGATGTAAATTCATCTGACTGAGTAATAGACATGGGATTAATGAAAAATGGTTGGTTAAGAAAATACAGAATTATAAGTTGGAGCATTTTGCTGCATAGGTACGTGCCTAGCAGAAGAAACCCAAAATAAATGACTTTATTCAAGAGAGGCACGTCTTTCATTTAAGTAACTCTATCTGTCTGTTTAAAGCAGTGGGTCATCATAACCTGTGCCGTTGTATTCAACTTTCCACCCACCGGCGCCACCCTGTACCTAATCAACATAACTATCCATTGCCTTTGATACCAAGTAGCCAATCATAAAATTTCTAAATCCGCCCGAGACATATTCAAGTTCACTCTGTGTGAGTTCCTCGCATTTCATATTAAATTCGTTTTATATAATCCTGCATCATTGCAGGCATCTGTATTATCGAACAAAATTTTGTGTAGTAAACTGTACTTTGTGTTGTTTCTGATAACTAATAGTTGATAAGTGGTGATTGTAGCTTTAAGTTGTATAAGGCTGATTTTAAAAACATTTTGCAATATTTTGGACAAGCACAATTTACCGGAAGTGAGCAATAATTCCCGTACGCCGCTCCCTCACTTCCCAATACATCCCCATTTAACTTGAAACCGCATACGCCTTTTCTAACGCGCTAAGACCTACGCCGTTGCGTTTAATTACTTTTAGCTGAGTAGGAATACGCTCCTTCATGGCTTCAATATGGCTTATTACACCAATCATTTTTCCGCTGGCATTTAAGTTATCTAATGCATCAAGGGCCACATCCAAAGTTTCAGCATCAAGGGTACCAAAGCCTTCATCCAAAAATAGCGAATCAATACTGGTCTTGTGACTGACCAAGTCTGATAAAGCGAGAGCCAGTGCAAGACTCACTAAGAAACTTTCTCCGCCAGACAGAGTTTTAGTATCTCGCACTACGTCCCCTTGCCAAGTGTCTAATACACTTAAACTCAACCCTTCATTTTCTTTTCGAATAAGCTGATAGCGACCGTGTAATTTATCAAGCTGCTGATTAGCAAGCTGCACTAAGTTGTCCAGAGTAAGCCCTTGAGCAAAGCGTCTGAATTTGTCGCCGCTTGCTGAACCAATCAATGAGTGCAGGTAGGTAATATCATCGTAATAGGCCTCAAACGTGGCCATCTCGTTCACAAGCTGCTGTTGCTTTTCACGGGCTTGATTGTTTGCGCTTAGCTGCTGTTCAATTTGCCCTAAAGAAGATAACAGCGTGTCACGCTGCTCGGCTTGCTGTGTAATTTCTATGTCTATCCACTGTGCACCGTGTTCTTCTAACTCACGCTGCCACTGCGCTGCTTTCGCATAGGTTTGTAGCGATTGTTGAGCGGCTAGCGCGTTTTCTAGCTTTAGGTCTGCCTGTTGCTTTTGCTGTGTTAATCGCTTTTGCAGTTCAAGTAACGCATTGCGGGTTTCTTCGTCTAAGAGCGCATTGCTAAACGCTTGCTCATCGGCAAAAGGGCTGCTCGCCAACTGACGGTTAAAGTGCTCTGTTGCCTCTGTCAGTGTCTGCTCTTTTTCGCGCATTTGCTCATGAAGCTGGGCAATTTCCGCTTCTAAACGAGACAATATAGTGTCCGTTTGTTGCAGGCGAGATTTACATTCACTCACGTTTCGCTCAGCTTGCTCTTGAGCAGCCCTTGCCCTACTCCTTGCGTCTGCGATATTGCCTTCTGGGAATACGGTTTTGCGCGAGTCTCCCAGCGCTTTTAGGCTAATATCTAGCTGCACAAGCTCTTCGGATACACCCTCAAGCTGATGCTCAGCGCTTTCGATATCGCGATTAAGCACAAGTAAGGAGCTACTCACCTCTTGCAACTCATCTTTTAGTTTGGCGTGCAGTTGATAATTGTGTTTATAGATTTTAAGCGCTTCGGCTTTTTCATTTAACCACTTGGTAATTCCATCAATTGACAGGTTGTGAATGTCAGCACCCTGCGCCGTCATGGTCTCGCTGAGCGCTACAATACTATCGTTAATTCCTTTAGTTTTGCTTTCTAACTCTGCATTGCGTTCGATGCATTGCTTTTCTAAGGTTTCGCGCTGCTGAAGAGAAACTGCACGCTCTGACTGTTTGGTTTGTAACGCCTGTTGCGCTTCATTTTTAGCCTGCAGTGCAGCATTTAGAGCATGCTCGCACTCTTCTAAACGCGTTAATTGGGCACTAATATCATCAAGACGAGTTTTAAACTGCTGGGTAAATTGAGCGACGCTTTGTGAGGTATTAATGTCGACCTGTTCAAAGCTCGGTATATCAGCGCTAAGTACGCTTGAAATCTGCTGCCACTTTTCTAACAGCGTATCTCGTTGCCCGCTTGCCTGTTCTAGCTGCTTATCAACCTGAGCAAGGGTGAATTCAGTCTGCGTCACGCTTTCTTTTGCCCGCGCCCCCTGCTGCTCAATATCATCTAACTGCTGCTTTAAGCTATCTCGCTTTTGAATAGTCTCAGGCACATCAATTTCCACGCTGGACGTGGTGTGTTCGTTTGCCCCACAAACAGGGCATGGCTCGCCACTTTTTAACTGCGCGCGCAGGTGCGCCACTTCAGCATCTAAGGCAATAAGCGCCTCTATGTCTTTTAAATTACTACGAGTTTGCTTATAAGCGTCAACTAAGGCTTGTCGGTCAGATTGCTGCTGCGCTAATTGTTTCGACAAGTCTTCTTTCTGTGCACTCAGCGACACCTTGTCTTGTTTTAGTGTCAAATATTGCTGTTGAATATGCCCTATCTGTACCACGTTATCCCAGTGATGAAGCTTGCTTTCGCGCTCTTGCTGAAGACCCGCTTTGCTTACAGCACTATTGGTATCAGTTAGCTTGTCAGATAGCGCGGCATAAAGCGCCTTCTCGCATGTAGCGACGTGTGCATTTTTAGCATCGAAGGTTTGCGTTAACGCGTTTAACGACTCATTTGTTTTTGCAATAGCTCCATCTAGGGATGAAAGCGCCTGACGATCATTCTTTACGCTTTGTGTCAGTGTTTCTAATTGCTTCTGATCATGTTCAATATGGCGCGCCGTTTCACTCCAGCCACTGATAAATTCTGCCATGCCGCTAAGTGAGTGGTGTTCACTTAAGTAAGCTTCCAGTTCACCAAGCTTTGTCTTGTTATCTGCCGAGGCGTTTTCGATTTCTGTGCGCTTTAGCGTTAACGCGTTTATTGACTGCCTTAAATTTGCCGCGCTTTCGTTTGCTTTTTGCTGTTCAGTAGTGAGCTGCGCTATTTGGTTATCTAGCGGAACCACCTGCTCATTTATGCGCTTTTCAAGCTCACTGCTTTGTTGCTTTGTATGCGCTAGTGCTTGTTCTGCATGGGTTACTTCTGAACTAAGTTGTGCCTTTTGCGTTTTTAAGTCAGGCAGCTTAGCCGCCTTCTCTTCAAGTTTTTCTTTATAACGGGTTACATCTTGCTGAAGCCCGTTTCTTTGTAAAAATGGCAGGCGAAGCTTTTCAGCAGGTTCACTCTGGGTGAGAAGATCAAGCTCTTGTTTAGCCTCATTGATGGCATTATTCGCGCCCTGCTGTGCGTCACTGGCTTCTTTCATCGCCTTCTGATTGGAGTCAAACGCGCGTTGCCACTGTTGTTGCTCTTGGAGTTCAATAAGCGTTTGGTTAAACGCCGCGACTTGCTCCTTAACTCGGGCCTGCTCATCTTCAAGCTGAGTGATTTGCTCGTCGCTTAGCAAAGTTACGCCCTCTAGCTTTATCGCGAATTCTTTTTTCTTTTGCTTAGCATCGCTAAATTGCTGATGTACCGCCTGTGATACCTGCCCGTAAATTTCAGTGCCAGTAAGTTCTTCAAGCAGCTCGGCACGGTCGGCCTCGTTGGCATTTAAAAACGCAGCAAAATCCCCTTGCGACAACATCATAGACTTAGTGAAACGGGCAAAGTTAAGGCCAGTCAGCTTTTCAATCTCTTCACTTTTCGGTCTAACTTGGGTAGCCAATACCTTGCCGCTTTCAACATCGGCAAGCTCAACATCGGCACTTTGAAGGTTACCGTCAACTTTCCCTCTGGCGCGACGCATACTCCAAAACGCGCGATATGCTTTCCCCTTAATATCAAACTCAACCTCTGCCAAACACTCCGCCGTGCCGCGGGTCATGATGTCGTTGTTCGACGTTGAAATTGGCCCCAAGCGAGGGGTTTGGTGATAAAGCGCTAAACATATGGCATCAAGCAGCGTGGTTTTACCCGCCCCAGTTGGGCCAGTAATGGCAAACAGGCCATTGTCGATAAACGGCGACTGGGTGAAATCTATCTTCCACTCCCCTTTTAAGGCGTTTAGGTTTTTAAGGCGTAAGGTCAATATTCTCATTGTATTACTCGCCTTTGTTTTCTGTAGTATTTGCCAATGATGCTTCCACTGATACTTCAGCCTCTTCATCATTGGTATGCACCCGCTCTAGCGCTTCATTAAACAGCTGCCGTATTCGGTTTATGCGCGAAGCGCTTTTCTCTGAACCTGCTTCTTCCGTTTCTCCGGCGCTTTGGTCGTCATCTAGCAGGGTTTCTTGTGCCGGCTCAATTGGTACCGACTCACTTGGTGCCGACTCACTTGTTGAACTATCTTCTATGCTCTCCAGTGCCAAACGCGCTTCAAATACATCGTTTACAGACAGTTCGCTAAGCTGGACGTTTTGCTTTTCCGTTAAGCTATTTACCGTCCGCTTACGCTTGCGTTTCAACTGTAAAATTTCAGCGTTTTTACCCTCTAACAAGCCCTGAATACGCTGCTGCAAATCAGTCAGGTAGTCTTCTGTTTCAACCTCAATGCATAACCACACGGGGTCTTTAGGAGTCATGGCGTTATCCGTCGCGCTAACGGCGTTATCCGCTTCGCTAAGGGCTTTATCTACTTCATCCAATTCGCTAACGGCATCATCTGTGTGAGAAGCTAACGCGATGGCCTCGCTTTCATTAATGGCCGCCTCAATCGCTTGTAAATCGCCTTTTATTACTTCCATGGCCTGAAAGCGCGGTATTGGAAGCGTTGAGATAGTTGGCGTTGTGCTTTCAGAGCCAAACGTAACCAACACCACTTGCTTTTGTGTGTTTAGTTCATCAAAACTTAGCGGTATGGGCGAGCCTGAGTAGCGTATGTGCTCTGTTTTAGCCACTTTCTGTGGCCTGTGAATATGCCCCAGTGCAATGTAATCGGCGGGCGGAAACCCTTTAGCGTCAAAGCCTTCAAGGGTGCCAATGTAAATATCACGCACACTTTCTGACTGACTCACACCTAAAGCAGTTAAGTGCCCTGTAGCAATAATAGGAATGGCAGCGTTATTTTCACTGCCCTCTTTTATTCGTTTTTCTTCCATTGCGATGCGCAATGACAGGGCTTCATTATAAAGCGCCCCATAATGCTGCTTTATCGCCTCGCCCAGTGCTTGGCGCTTGTCAGTGGCGCTTTGCCCTGCTTCACTGATTAGCACATCACGTGGGCGAATAAACGGAACAGCACACAGTACGGCACTGGGCTGCCCCTTGCGATCGTTAAGCGTAATGACTTGTTCACTTAATTCGCCGTATGTACTGGCAATTACGTGGCTGTTTAAGTATTTCAGTAGCGCCTTACTTTCGTTCAATACCGACACTGAATCGTGATTTCCACCCAGCACCACCAATGTACACTGCATCCCCTGAAGCTCACCGATAAACGCATGGTAGAGCTCTCTGGCATAGCTAGGCGGCGTGCCCGTGTCGAACACATCACCCGCGACAATAATCGCATCTACTTGATGCGCTTCTACTTGTTGAAGCAGCCATTTGAGGAAGGCGGCATGTTCGTTTTTGCGGCTTTTCGTAAAAAAACTCTGACCTAAGTGCCAGTCAGATGTATGCAATATTTTCATGTAGAAGTGAACCAGGCTTGTTGCATTGGAGATAGAGAAACGCATTCGGCGCAGTGGCGCTGCTGCTATGGAGCGTCGATGTTGATCAACGCGCCTTTTAACAACTATAGAGATTTTGTGCTTTTATGACAATGGTTTGAGTGCATTGCACGCACCTCTGCCCACTGACTTACCTTCGAGAACAAAATCTACTCTAATAACCTCGTTTACACACTAACAGACTTTTAGTTGGAAATGGCCGTATAAGCCGGACTTATCATTTTATCAGTGCCGGTCAAACAGGCTGATAAATATTGTCCCAGTAGTCATCGAGTATCTTTACAGCATCTTCAAGCGGTCGAGCAACGAACACGTCGCCGTTCTGTTCAACTAACTCCATGTCCACTAATTTATCAATGGCATCGGTAACGTCAAAATCGAGAGCACAGTCAAACTCTTCTAAAAAGTACGTTTCTATCACACTATCCAGCGTTGCTAATGTCATTCCGCCTGTAGCAATTTCAGGCTCTGAACGCATAGTCCTAAATGCAGCACTACCTCCAGAATGTGCTTCGCTGCATGTAAACAAAAATGTATAAGCTAATAGTGCTTCTTTACAGTCTTCTTCCTCTGCTGCATCAATAAGTGTATGAAATACGCCTGCGTTATTATCCAAATTCTTAAAATACAGGTTGTCGGACAAGGCTTTCATGAAGCGGATTTTTCTGTTTTTAAACTTTGTCCATTCCTTAAAGATAAAGCTGCCAAACACCCCCATGCCAATGCCAAACGTTATTAGGCTTTGCTTCGTCAACTCCACTTCGTCGTCTTTAAAGCCAAGCCAAAAAGCAAGAAAAGACGCCATAAGTAACAACGAAGCGCCTAACTTCGTCACTAGCACCACCGTGCCGCCTATTGCAGCGGAAGCGCTAATAATTAGCTTATCTAGCGGACGCATTTTCACCTCGCTGTTGGGAAACAGCATTTCAAGGTCGGCTTTAGGTACATTTTGAAAAAGCTTAACTATGGTAGAACCTGGTTTAAAGGTAACTGGCGTTTGCCCTTTCTCTTTAAAGTAGGCTTCATCTTTAAAGGTGATATACACCGCCACTTTGTCGTAGTTGGTAAACGACACCTGCTTTTTTCGTAATCCAAAGAAGGTGCGCACCGTTTCTGTTTTTACTGACTCACCTCGTCGATAAAAAACGACGTTTTCGAAATCGTCAAAACTGACTTCAAGACGGACTTTGAAAAGCGATTCTTCATTGAGCGCGGCTTCTAAATCTTCATTGGTAACTTTCTCGAAATTGGCTGCATTAAGAAGATTAGCAAATTCGTTTGAGAATGCTTTTTGGCTTTGTTTTCGAATTGCTTCACTTGAAGGCTGTAAATCACGCGTATCTTTATTGGGGTCAAAATGACTATAGCTATTTTTCAGCGTTTCCAGTTGCTCGTGGTACTGGTAGTGAATACGATTCACTAGCAAGGTTGAAAAAGCACGAAAGCTTGCCGACTCATGCGCGAGCAAATTTTCACACAGGGAAATGACGTCGCGTTTGCGAAAAGGAATAAATCGTTCTAGTGGCATTAAGTGGTCTTATATGTTTTTTAATTTTATTTAGTGCAAATAGTTACCCTAGTGTAGGAAAAACACAACCATTCTGAGCGGAATTAAGCCCAATGGATAAGCCGCAAGAGCGACTCCCTTCAAACATGCCCTAATTAAGCTTAAATAAAAAATTATCTTCGCTTACAATGCGCAGATGACTTATCCCGTTCCCGCTAAACAGGTTGAAACCCTGTACGAAATTAAAAAAAGCAAATTCATTGCTTGTGCCGGTTTTGCGAACTCTCGTGAAAGTGCAATGGCACTTTTAGATAGCGTTAAACAACAGTACCCCGATGCGCGTCACCACTGCTGGGCTTATGTTTTCGGAAACCCTAATTCGCCTATTAGTGCAGCGATGGCTGACGACGGCGAGCCAAGCGGCACAGCCGGAAAACCCATATTAAATGTACTCCAGCACAAAGATATCGGCGACATTATGATCATTGTCACTCGGTATTTTGGCGGCATTAAATTAGGAGCTGGTGGTTTGGTCAGGGCTTACTCGGCTGCCGCTCAGCAAGCGATTGACGCGCTTGAAGTAAGGCAAGAAATTAAGTTGGAACCGTTACGCATCGACATCGATTTCAAACACGAGCAGTTTGTACGTCATTTGGTGGAGCAAGCTCAAGGTAACATTGCGAACTGCAACTATGGAAGCAGCGTAAAAATAGACGTTGAGTTACCTTTAAACGCCCTGGAAGACTTTAAGAAGCAAATGGCACCTATCGCTTTTTCCGTATTAGCCCAGAAAAAGTAACGCTTTAAAAATCGGCAACGAAAAGCAGCGCAATTGCGCTGCTTTTTGTTTTCGTGCTGTGCTAACCATGCCGAATAAAAATGCGGACGTTTTAGCACCTCTGAATCAACTGAAAGAGTGTTTCGCACTGCATTGACAGCGTGCGAGCACAAACACTTAATTTACATAGCCTTCGTTTGCTTTCACGGTAAGCGGGTGATAACCCGGTTTCGCTTCTTCAAACGCACGCTTTGCGAACGCTTTGCCCTCAGGCGTTTTTGATAGTTCACGATAAAGCGGTTTCACTAGCTTGTTGCGCCCTATCGACACTAAATAGCTATACAAACGGTCGAAGGCAGGCTGATAGTTATTTTCAACTGCGATCATCAACCAGCTGTGCGCTATTTCGTTGTTTTTAGTCGACGTCAGTGAGAACGCAGAGTCAAGCTCAGAAAGCTGTGCTTTAGTTAACGAGTCAGGCATGTTGTTGAGGAAATATAGCCACTCGTGCACTGTCCACTGGGCTGTTTCAATATCCGCCGCTTTCACGTCGCCAGAAAGCCAAGCGTTTCGCGTATCATCGATTTTAGTGAAGGCGTCAGATTCTGGCTGAGGTGCGCCCTCTGGAATGCCTGGCTCAAAAATCCACGCGTGAATGCGATTCGCGTCCAGCTTGTCAGGGTATTGTTGTATTAACGTGTCATTTAAATAGGCAATAAATGTATCGGTGGTAATGCTCTTGAAAGCAAAATCTTTAAAGTACTGCATTAAGAACGCATCAAAGTTTTCACGGCCAATCTTTTGTTCAATTTCACGTAAGAACAGTGCCCCTTTTTCGTATGGAATATTCGAAAAAACATCATCAGGGTTACGCCCACGAAGATCGATGGCCAGAATCTCGTCATTCTGTTCTAGGGCTGCGACATCGTTCTCCAAATCTTGGTATCCCAACACGGCTTCTTTTTTGAAACGATCATGGCCGTAGATCATTTCCATAATTCGGTATGTTAAATACGTTGTGAAACCTTCGTTCAACCAGAGATCCCGCCAGGTAGCATTGGTCACCGTGTTACCTGACCAACTGTGCGCAAGTTCATGGGCAATCAAAGAAACCAAGCTTTTATCACCGGCAATCACCGTTGGCGTTATAAACGACAAGCGAGGGTTTTCCATACCTCCAAACGGGAACGACGGCGGTAAAATGAGCAGGTCGTAACGATCCCATTGGTAGGGTCCGTAAGTTTCTTCTGTTACCTCTAACATCGCTTCAGTATCTTCAAATTCTTTCGCGGCACTTTCAAGGAGCGCAGGCTCAGCGTAAACACCTGTGCGCTTACCCATGGCTTTAAATTCCAAATCACCGATGGCCAACGCAATAAGATACGACGGGATTGGCTGTGGCATAGTGAATTCATATTCGCCGTCACGCTCGGTAGTGGGGTCGTTCGACGCACTCATCACCGCCAGCAGGGCTTCAGGTGTTTTTATTGTGGCGTCGTAGGTTACCCGTACTTGCGGAGAATCTTGAAGCGGAATGAAGCTTCGTGCGTGTACAGCCTGTGCTTGCGTAAATAGAAACGGATGCTGTTTACCTGCTGTTTGTGCAGGCGTTAACCATTGCACGCCTGAAGCCTCGGGTGAGGTTGAATACGCAACCGTTACCGAACTTGCAGCGCTAGGTAACGTAATAGTAAGAGGCGTACCTAAATCAGGGTCTGTCTGGCCCATTTCAAAAGGAACACTCTCTCCCTCTACGCTAACACTTTGAATGTTTAACGCTCTTGTATCCAATACTAGGGTGTTGTTGCCAGGCTTTGCGCGCTCAACATCAAGAGTTACGTCGCCAACAAGCTGTTTAGTCTCGAAATTTGCGGTTAGGTTTAAGCTTAAATGCGTAACCCGAACTTCATTTGGGTTGGCAAAAGAGTGATAGTCTACGCCAGACGCAATCCCTGTATCAACGTGTTTTTCTACCCGAGCATGTTGCGTTTGAGTACTTGAACCCGAGCCTTCGCTGACGGTGTGATCTAGGTCTGCCTTTGCTGTGTCTACATGGCTATTATCACTGCACGCGAACAGCACAGGCGCACAAACGAACGTAGCCAGTAATCCGTATTTTTTCATATAACTTCCTAAAGGATGATTGATACGTTTTCAGTGTATCAAGCCCTCATATGACTGGCGACTCTATTTCGAAGAGCTGCGTTGTAACTGCGCTACATTTCGAAAATGCGATATTTTGAAAACGCAACGTTTCAAAAACAACGTTGCAAGTAGTGATATTTTAATTCGATATTGAATAGACGTCAGCGTCGCGATAAAGCGGGAGTGGCACTTTCAAGAAGCGGCAGAACTGGTATGCCCGCTATTGCGAGCATATCCAGTGAAAAGACTGCCGTATGATTAGGCTAAGGTTATATCTACTTCAACGTTACCGCGGGTTGCGTTTGAATACGGACACACCTGATGCGCAGTATCTACTAAGCTTTGCGCTTGTGCTTTATCCATATCACCTAAATCTACGGTGAGTTTTACCGCAACAGCAAAGCCTTGCTCGATAGGACCGATTGCCACGTCGCCCGTTACATTGATGTCGTCGGCCAGCTTAATCTTTTGGGATGCGGCCACGTGCTTAAGTGCACCGATAAAACATGCCGAATAGCCTGCTGCGAACAATTGTTCAGGATTAGTCCCTTCTCCGCCCGCGCCACCCAGTTCTTTGGGTGTAGACAGTTTTAGATTTAGTTTACCATCACTTGACTTTGCCGTGCCTTCACGGCCACCAGTTGCGGTTGCACTTCCGGTATAAACGACTTGTTGAAGCTTATGCATAATTACTCTCCTCTTTGACTTTTTCGAACAAATACTTTGCATGCAAAATAAATTAACACCAAGTGACCTTGCGGTTCAAGTATTTTGTATGCAAAATATCAAGAAGATTAAACAGTGCGATTTAAAGGGGTAAGACTACGTGTCAGAATTTTTGAAGTTAGAAAACCAGCTTTGCCACCGTTTTTATACGTTATCGAACGCATTTACCCGTGCTTACCGCCCGCTGCTTAAAGCTCTCGATATCACTTACCCTCAATATGTGACTTTGATGGCGCTTTGGGAGACCGACGATATCACTATTGCCGAGCTGTTAGAGAGAACGGCAATAGACGGTGGCGCCATGTCACTCATTCTCAAAAAGCTCGAGGACAAGAGATTTTTAAAGGTGACAAAGGATGAAACCGACAAACGCGTGAAAAGGGTGAAGCTCACTAAAGTGGGTAAAGAAAAGAAACAACTCGCAGAAGACGTACCCGCACAAATGTTGTGTAAACTCAATGGTATGAGCACGGAAGAAAGCCGAACGCTAAAGATGCTTCTCGACAAGCTCGGTGGCTGCTTCGCAAATGCAGATTTATAGCATAGCAATGTAATCTCAATGTCATCACACTAGCTGTAATTTTCTGCTATTATTTCCACATTGAGCGAACAAGTGTGCGCTATAATTGTCACAGATATGCGAATCGAAAAATAAGAGGCCTGCATATTACTATTGATAACAAAACAGGAGACGTGATGACAGAAGTGAAGCAACAAACAAAAACGATTTCTGCCAAAGCTTACTCCGTTTTAGAAGAATGGCTAAACAGTATTACTCACGGCATCGGCTGTATTGCCGCTATCGTAGGGTTAATTTTTATGCTGTACCGTGCGGAAGATAAGCTTGCGTTAACCACCGCGGCTATTTATGGCTCCACACTCATACTGGTGTTCTTAAGTTCCACCCTGTATCACGCCATTTCTCATCAAAAAGCGAAGGGATGGCTTAAGCTATTTGACCATAGTGCAATATATTTACTGATAGCGGGTACTTACACACCTTTGCTACTTGTTTCCATTGGCGGAGTGTTAGGGATTACTATGACCGCTATTATTTGGAGTTTAGCTATGGGTGGCGTGGCATTTAAACTTATTGCCCAGCATCGCTTTCCGAAAGTGTCTGTTATGACCTATTTGCTAATGGGTTGGATCGCACTGGGTCTTATTTATCCTCTTTACTTAGCGCTTCCAGGTGCGGGGTTGTGGTTATTGGTAGCGGGCGGGCTGTGTTTTAGCATAGGTGTGTGCTTTTACGTGGCTAAGAAGGTAAAATATACCCACGCAATTTGGCATCTATTCGTTATTGGCGGGTGTAGCTGCCATTATTTTTCAATTTATTATTATGTCGTTTAACGATGGGTTTGAAATAACGCAGCTATGCGAAACCTTCGCAAAGCCTGCACGAGAAACGATACAAGACGCTTTATAAAAACCTATGCAAAGATCCGAGCAAGAGCCTATGGAAAAAACCACGCAAAACGCTGAGAAAAAGGAAGGTGGCACAACAGCAACACCTAATATGGCGTGGTTCTCCCTGCGAGCGGGTCAAATATGCTTGGGAAAAAAACCAGTAGACCGTGATTTCGAACGTTTAAAGTCGCTGGGAGTAACCCACATTGCTACCGTGCAGACCAGTGAAGAAAAAGCACCCGTTATTCGTGACAGCGCGATGGCCGCAGGCTTAGAATGGCTGTGGGTACCTTTTATGCACCCCTCGTCTGAATCCCCTACAGACGATGTGCACCTTCATCAATACCTTCACGAACTCTCTCAGATGTTAAGCGAGGGAGCAAAGATATATTTGCACTGCGACGGCTCTCAACATCGCTGTAGCCTGCTGTTCTACGCACTTTGTCACTACTGCCGAGTTCCATCAAATAGTGCGTATAGTGCACTACATAGCTTTGGGGCAAGTGCCGCGAATAACTTACTGCGGTCAGAACTTACATGGGCCGCAGAATTAGGCCATGTTGCGCCTAAAATATAATGTGTGCTTTATACCAGTCCGCATAGATAATTACCCACTCAGCGAGAGTTAAAATCGTCGCTACTTCAGCGTTGGGATTGGTAGCAGTGGTGAGATGATCTCGCCTATGCGGCGGAACAACTGCATGCGAGTCGTGCCTGAACGCCAAACCAGCCCTATCTCTCTAAAACCTTGGTCTTCAGCCGGGAAGCTCTTCAGGTTTGTGTGTTCAAGAATAGACTGGTTGATAGCGAGCTCTGGCAAAAAGGTGTAGCCCATTTTGCTGTTTGCTAGCTGAACCAGGGTATGCAAGCTACTTGCTGCAACACTGCTTATTTGGTCGCTGTGCTGGAGGTTACACGCGCTCACAGCATGCCCCGTCATACAATGCTCCTGCTGAAGCAAAAATATACTTTTTTTAGGTAGGCCTGAAATGTCGACAGGGTTGGGCAACTGCGCCGCCATGTCTTTGTGCGCGATTAAATGAAAGGGGTCGTGCCCTAGCACCATTTGCTTACAGCCTGGCGTTTCCATAGGAAGCGCTAAAATTAATAAATCAAGCCTTCCATCCGTTAACTGCTGAAGCAACTTCTCTGTGGTGTCTTCCTGCATTTCTAAATTGATGTCGGGAAGAAAGGCAGAAAATGCGCCCATCATGCTTTCGAAAAGAAAGGGAGCAATAGTAGGAATGACGCCTAGTTTAAGCGTTCCTCGCTGCCAATTACCCGCGTTCTGAGCGTACTCAACGAGCTCGCCGGCTTCCTGCAGTAACACCTTGCTGCGCTCAACAATATCTAAACCTAATGAGGTAAAAACGAACGTCTTATGCTCACGTTCTAGTAATTGACTTCCAAAATGCTCTTCTAGATTTTGAATGGCCGTGCTTAGCGTTGACTGGCTGACATTACAACGTTGGGCAGCCCGGTGAAAATGTTGCTCCTGATAAAGCGTTACTAAATAATGTAAATGCTTTAAATTTGGCCACTTCATCGGCTTCTCTCTATTCTTTAAATGGATTAAAAGATATGGGTTTAATCTAACATAAAGATTATAAACAGCCTAGCTATCAACAAGACTTATCGTGTATAAGCGGGGCTGTAGCGATATCAATCACTTCAGCGACAACTGATTAAGACACTTTCAATAAATCTTTACCTCTTTGCTGGAAAGCGTTCATAAGTAGCGTTAGGATTAAGTTAGCGTTTTGCTAGCACTCGCCATTTCATACTAGCAGCATCAGCGCACTCTTATATTTTCACCCATAAAACAAGCACTAGTTGAGGGCAATATGAAAGGACATTATAAGAATATTTTATGTGTGTTAAGCGATGCTCATCGACAAGATGACACGGTCGCACAAGCACTTCATATCGCCAAAGCACATCAAGCCTCACTCACCATAATGCTTTCCCTAGAGGCCTTACCCCCGAATGCCAGCATGGTAATGGAGTCGTTTTCATACATTGATTCTCAGCAATCTATGGAAACGCAAGCTAAACACTGGCTAAAAGAACAAGCTGAAAATTGGGGTGAACAGTACGATATCTCAACCGCAGTTACGGTAGGCCAGCCATTAATTGATGTTGTACGCTATGTGCTTCAAAACGGTATTGATTTGGTGATAAAAAGAGCTGAAGAGAGTTTTTTAGATAAGCTGTTTGGCAGCCTAGATATGCGCCTTTTCAACAAGTGCCCCTGTCCTGTATGGATTATCAATCACAAGCCTCGTAGCCAATATAAAAATGTCGTAGCGGCGCTTGATTTAAATTATCACTATCCGGCGCATGAGGTATCTATCAGACGGGACTTGAATAGAGATATATTGCAACATGCCGCGCAGATAGCACTACTTGAGTTCGCTCAACTGCATATCGTTCATGTATTCGATGCTGTACCTGAAAATATAGCAAGAGACGGTTTTATTACTGTAGACAACGACAGAATGGAAACGGATCTTGCCAAAATACATACCGAACGCGAAGACGAGTTAGAGAGATTACTAGAGGAATTATCAAAGGAACTCGATGATAATGTTTGGGAATATTTGAAACCTCAAAAACATATTGTTCACGGTTATCCAAGAAGAGAAATTGCCGCTACGACTACATCACTTGATACTGACATCATTGTGATGGGTACCGTATCGAGGTTAGGCGTACCGGGATATATCATGGGCAGTACCGCTGAAGAGACTATTCACCAGATAAAATGTGCAGTGGTTGGCGTAAAACCAAGAGGCTTCGAGAGCCCTATCACAGCAGATTAACGTTAGACACAAAACAAAAAGCCGCATCTTAATGCGGCTTTTTAGTGCTAACTGTTCACAAGCATAGCGATTATTTACGCGACGCCAAAAGACGCTTTAAGAATATAGAAGAAAATAATCGATAAAATTGCACCTGCTGGTAGGGTAACAATCCACGACACAACGATATTTCTTACGATACCCAGATTGAGAGCAGACACCCCTCGCGCTAAGCCCACACCCAATACCGCGCCCACCAGTGTTTGCGTTGTTGAGATAGGTAAACCGGTTCCCGATGCAATCACTACCGTGCAGGCAGCAGCCAGTTCAGCAGCGAAACCGCGGCTTGGCGTTAAGTGCGTTATACCCTGACCTATCGTCTTGATAACGCGATGACCAAATAACGCAAGACCGGCAACAATACCTAATCCGCCGAGAGGAAGGATCCAAGGTGCAAGGGTTGTGCTTGAGTTAATTTCACCGCCGCTAGTAACAACACTCACTACGGCAGCCAAAGGTCCTATTGCGTTAGCAACATCATTCGAGCCATGGGCAAATGCCATACAACACGCTGTTACCACCATAAGAAGCGCAAAGACTTTCTCGACATTCGCTGCCTGAAGGTCGGCATCTTCAGAACCGCTGAATCTCATGCGTCCAATAAACCATTTACCCATAACCCCTAAGGCTACAGCAATAGCGACCGCCAATAGATACCCGTTAACTGCGCTAAGCTCTAAGCCAACATGTTTAAGGCCTTTTTTGATTGTAACGAGCGACATAACGAAGCCCGCTAATGCCATATAAAACGGCACATAGCGTTTCGCATTCATAAACGGTGAGGCGGTTTGGAATATTAACTTGTGCGCACTCATGAAAATAAGGTAGGCAATAACCCCTGAGATAGCCGGTGTGACCACCCAACTTCCTACAATACCCCCTACTTTATCCCACGCTACAGCGTCCATACTCACGCCTGTTGCTGTGAAGCCGATGATAGCCCCAATTATCGAGTGAGTTGTAGAAACAGGCCACCCCAACCAAGATGCAACTGCAAGCCAAATACCGGCAGCAAGAAGTGATGAGATCATACCCAATACTAAGTATTCGGGGATATCTATGAAATAGGTTGAATCGATAATCCCTTTTCGAATAGTAGATGTTACTTCGCCACCCGCTAGGTAGGCGCCAGCAAACTCAAATATCATTGCAATGATAATGGCTTGTTTAATTGTTAAAGCTTTAGAACCTACTGACGTGCCCATTGCGTTAGCAACGTCATTTGCTCCAATACCCCATGCCATGACGAATCCAACGCCAGCGGCAAGAATAATAAGAATTAGGCCATAACTTTCAAAAAATTCCACGGATAATCGCTCCCGGTCTAAACGCGATTTAGGCTGGATGCTACTTGAATAAATAGCATATTCTCTTCACCCAACGGGCGAGAGAAAGAAGTTAAAGACAAATTGTGTTTGATCATAAGGTTCGATTAAATTTTGCACGATCTGTTCTTGGCTGCGGCGCATGATAACGTAATCATCTTAGAAGCCATAGTGAAAATCACGGAAAAACGATAAAAGTATGTGGAAATGTTTGAATACGATGATAAAACCACCAAATATTTCAGTTTTATGACAAATGAATTTCTCAAACACGCGCACAAGGTCATATAGACGCAACGACACACTGACCATTTGGACAAGTTTACGTCAAATCTTCTAACTTCTGCTGCATATTTTCTAGCGGCGTGTGCCGTACATCTGTTCCGCGAGTTAAGTAAACAACATATTCACAGACGTTTTTACATCTATCACCTATTCGCTCTAGCGAACGCATCGCCCATAAAACATCCAGCCAATCCTGCATATCTTCCGTACTTTTCTGCATTTCTGATGTGGTATAAGAAAGCAGCTTTTTATATTCGCTATCAATACGATTATCTTGTTCATATACATCGAGTGCCGCAGCTTCGTCTTGGCGTGCAAACGCATCAAATGTACCACGCATCATCGCAGCCACTCTCTCGCCAATGACCAGCATACTGCTCTTGATAGTATCTGAGCTAGGCAGTTTGTTGCGGGTAACGAGTTTTGCAATGCGCTCAATTTCATCGCCCATGCGCTCAATATCGGTAATGGCTTTGGAAATCGTCATAATTAAACGCAGATCACTGGCGGTAGGATGGCGCTTCGCAATAATACGCAAGCACTCTTCATCAATTTGAATTTCCATGGAGTTGATTTTCAAATCGTTTAATACCACTTTCTCGGCCAATGCTGCATGATTATGCTTAACGGCCTTCAGTGTATCCACGAGCTGCTGCTCAACCTCGCCTCCCATGGTCAATACCGAGTTACGTAAGTTCTCCAACTCAATATTGAAGGTCCCTGATATATGAGTATTTAATGCTACTTGTCGCATGATAATCTCTCCTAACGCCTTAACCCTTGATTCGACACAGCACTACCCCTGCTCGCAACGTGCAGCACCAAAGATTCGTTGGACACATAAGTAATAAGGCTAGCCATAGCGCCCGGTGATATAGTCTTCTGTTTGTTTCTTTTCAGGCATGGTGAATAGCGTATCACTGTCTGCATATTCTATTAATCTGCCCTGATGAAAAAAGGCGGTATAGTCGCTCACACGTGACGCTTGCTGCATGTTGTGCGTCACAATAATGATGGTGCACTGTTTTTTTAGCGAATCCATGAGTTCTTCAATAAACAGCGTAGTAAGTGGGTCGAGTGCCGAAGTGGGCTCATCGAGTAGCAGAATATTAGGCTTGAGGGCTAATGCTCTTGCAATGACTAAACGCTGCTGCTGACCGCCAGATAAAACATGGGCTGACTCAAACAAGCGATCTTTTACTTCATCCCAAAGCGCCGCCTGTTTGAGCGCACTCTCTACGGCGTCGTCAAGGTGCCGACGCACTTTTATTCCTTGCAGCTTTAATCCGTAACACACATTTTCATAAATGCTCATTGGAAACGGATTAGGACGCTGAAACACCATACCCACATTCGTCCTTAGACGAGAAACGTTGATTTTTCGACTATTGATATTTCTACCATCAATAATAATCTCACCATTGTACTTACAGCCGTCATATAAATCGTTCAGACGGTTGAAACAGCTGATAAGGGTGGATTTGCCACACCCGCTCTGGCCAATGAGAGCCGTAATTTTGTTTTTAGGAATACGCATGCTGATGTCGTTTAACACATGCTTATTGCCAAACCACAGGTTGAGATTCTTCACCTCTACAGCAGTGTCCTTATCGCCTATGTCATTGACGTTCAGTGTATTGTTTTCAAACAACTTCAACATGCTACTAAAACCTATAATTATCCTGCGAGATAGCGTTTGCGCAAACGAGCTCTGAGTAAAACAGCCAAAATGTTCAAAATGAACACCACTATGAGTAACAATAAACAGGCGGCAAACATCATACTTGCACTTTTACCATCAGTCTGGCTATGAAAAGCGCCATCATAGATGAGAACCCCAAGGTGCATAAATTGCCTATCAAGATGCAAATAGGGAAATTCACCATCTATTGGCAAAGCGGGGGCAAACTTCACGGCACCCACTAACATGAGGGGAGCAACTTCACCGGCGGCCCTGGCAATAGCGAGTATGACGCCCGTCATAATACCAGGCGATGCAATGGGTAAAACGGTGCGAACGATGGTTTCTATTTTGGTTGCGCCTAACGCATAACTTCCGGTTCTTAATCCCTCTGGCACCCGTCGCAATCCTTCCTCCGTTGCCACAATCACCACAGGTAACGTTAAGATAGCCATCGTTAGCGCGGCCCAAAAGATACCCGGACTCCCCATCGTAGGCGACGGAAGTGACTCACTAAATAGCAATTCGTCAATACTGCCACCCAAGGTATAAACAAAGAAACCGAGTCCAAATACGCCGTAAACAATGGAAGGGACACCCGCCATGTTACTCACGCTTACCCGTATAATAGTCGTCATGGCGGAATGGGGCGCGTATTCACTCAAGTATATTGCAGCCAATACACCAAAGGGAGTCACAATAATCGTCATCAAGAACACCATGAGCACGGTTCCGAACAAAGCTGGGAATACGCCGCCTGATGTGTTGGCCTGTTTTGGGGAGTCTACGAGAAACACACCGACTTCAGAAAACACGACTTTCCACTTTTCAAACGTACTTAGCCGACTGACAAAGTCCACATCCTGAATATTTGAAATGGGAATAATAAAGGGCGATTGATCAGCAAAATTCACCAACAACTTGTACTCTGCTCGCGTTCTCTCTAATGCCTCTATGCGTGTCTGATATTCTTTAAAAGACGCAACCAGCTTTTCTCTAGCCGGCGCATCTGCAACAACATTTCGCTTATCAAACTGTGCAAGTGCCTCATGGATAGGGGCTAACTTTTGCGTATTGAGTGCTTCGATTTGCGTGGTGATCTGCGCCACTTCATCGATTATGGCGTTGATATTCTCAAGCCCCTGAGGGGACATAGCAGGTACGATAATATGCTTGGGAACGGCAAGGACTCTTCTTCCATCTCGAAATTTGATCTCGGCGCTCTGTGTTGCGAGGTTAACGCTGACGACCTGCTCGTTCACTAGTTGCTTTTGTGAGCCATAAGGATGCAGGCTGTCGGAATAATGAAGTCTAATGTCCTCGTTTGATGGTTCATCAAAAATATTGGCGAACACAGAGAACCTTTCTCCATCGATCTGTTTTCCCGTTACCATGTAAATAGGTTCTGGCCAAAAGTAAGCCATACCTCTTACTCCAATAAGAACGAGTACACTCACCAACGCAATCAGAAGCAGACTCGTAAAAAAGGCCGTTAAACTGATAACGAGAGACTGGCGCTGAACTGCGTTCAAGCCAAATGATTGGCGACTAAGCATAATGTTGTCTGCTCCTGAGTCGCTGTCGTAGAAGTTCTGCGATTGTGTTGACCATAAAGGTGAAAAGAAACAGGATACAGGCCGTAAAAAACAGAATTTGATAATGGGCAGAGGTGACTTCAGCCTCTGGAAGTTCGATTGCCAAATTAGCAGTAAGTGCCCGCAAACCTTCAATTAATCCCCAGCTTGATATGGGAGTATTCCCCGTTACCATAAGTACTATCATGGTTTCGCCAAATGCCCGGCCAAACCCCAACATGATTGCTGCAACAATACCGGGTAAAGCAACATGTAAAACAACGTGCAAAAGGGTTTGCAATCGGGTGGCACCAAGGGCAAATGAGGCATGTTTTAGGTCCATCGGAACCCCGTTGATAGCATCTTCAGCGAGTGAATATATACTGGGCGATATCGCCACTCCCAACGCCAATGCCACCACGATAGTGGTTTTGCCAATTGGGCTATCCGACTCAGCAGCTAATACGGAGAAGCCTTCAACGCCAATCAATGAAAAAACTATAGACGGCGCGAACTCCACACTGATGACCCCAAGCACAAACACGCCACCAAGAGCAAAGAGTAATTCAGCACCGTGCCTGAGTCGCTTAGGAAGATAGTTCGCTACCTGGCGCTGCACGAGAGCAACAGCAATTAGCACAAAAGGGATAACAATAAGAAAGAAGGCAAAGGAAAAGAGAAATTGCTCCGCTTTAGGTGACAGCCAAATGGCAGCGATAAAGCCGATAAGTACGCTGGGAATTGCTTCTAATAATTCTATTGCCGGCTTGAGCAAATTTCGCAAGCGACTTTTCGCAAAAAAAGCCGTATAAATCGCTGCGCCAATCGCGACAGGAATCGCAATAATTAGTGCCAGTAGAGAGGCTTTAATACTACCAATCAAAAGCGGTGTTAAACTGAATTTTGCCTCTTGATAGTCAGATGCACTGGTGGTTTGCCATACTGTTCCTTCACTTTCGTATCCTTCGTAATGCTGAGGCTCAAACAGCGAGGCCCAGGTCGTAATGCCGCTTAAATTTTTCCCTTTCCACACTGACACTGTATTGTCAGAAAAACCATAAAGCTTGTTGCCATACCAGATTATATCCGCGGCCGAATTATCAAGCTTTTGCTCTGATACCACATCACCAGAAACACGATTAATGAGCAGTAATCTTTGTTTATTGGTTAACACCGCCACCAAGTTGATGCTGGCATGCTCAGCAACGTCTATCACACTCTCGCCAGGCAACGAAATGTGGTAGGTCTGTTCAAAGGTAAGGCCGTTTTCACTCTTACTGAAAACCCAACGAGTAAGGGTTTCCGATTTGCGGTTCATTAAAAAGAATGTCCGCCCTTTTGCGAGGGGGAACAGAGCCTGCTCATCTAACGTCAACGCTTCAACCCCTACAACGGGAAGTAATGTCGTATCATCATCACGTAGCCTGTTGATAAATAGCATTTCGTCGAACTGAAGAAGCACGCTTTCACTACCAGGCAACAAGACCGTACGCGCAACGTTATTAAATCGTTTATCAATAAAAGTGGTTGGCTGTTGACGATTGATCCATCGAACGAAAACACTATTCCCACGAGAAATGGATACCACCGCCCACTTAGAAGATAACGTAAAGTCCCACTCCTCACGCTCACTCCATTCCTCTTTGGGAAGGGAAAAGCTCATTATACTGGCAGGTCCTGTTTGGGCAGTCCGTGCTAACGTATTTACGGCCTCTTTATCGTCAATGATGAAAGATCTAACCGGCAACACCCTCACTTGTGCATTTGGAGAAACATCTACGATGTAGTTTTCTCCCCGATCAGTGTGTGCAGACAACACGTATTCACATGGGCGAATATAGTCGTGAATACTTACTAATACGTTCTCATCAAGTTGTTTCAAGCTTAAACGACAGTCTTGCTCTTGGACGAGCAAGGGCTGGCTGTTAAGGAAATCGCCAGCGCTAACAATGCGTTCATCTTCAGGGATTGTGTATGTAGCAATGAAGTTTAAGCTAGGACGATAAGCTAGCGGCAAAGCTTGAATGATGAGGTGAGTAATAAGAATAACGAGCGTCAACAAAACAAGGCCGCCGAAGCCAGACACAATATAGCGTGCTTGCTTGTCGCTGCGCTGGCGTTTCTTGTTCATGCTATTGCTGTCGAGAGTCATGCGATTGTTTAGTCATTCTTATTTTCGAAATTCTTCTTTTTTCAGAAGAATAACCCTAAATTGCACTGGTGAGCAGTGTAAGTTTTGTTATGCTAATAGCAAGTGAAAGTTTATAGCATTACCTTCGCGCAACTTACTCGGCGCCTATGGTATTACCCAATAGAAAGACGATCAAAAGTTTTTCTCTACCGGTCCAATAAGGAGCACCACATGCAATCATTGGTTATAAGTATTATGGGTAAAGACAAGCCTGGTTTAGTAGATACACTCGCTAAGTGCATTTACAAACATGAAGGCAACTGGCAGGGATCAAGTTTCGCGCATATGGCGGGTATGTTTACTGGCTTTGTAGAAGTGCATGTAACAGACGAAAATAAGCAAAGCTTAATTGATGCACTCGATGCCATTACCGATTTATCCGTCCAATCAGTTGCCGTTACAAGCGAACAGAATAACAACAGCACAAAATTAACAGTTGATGTGATGGGGAACGATAAAACAGGTATCGTTCAGGAGCTCACATCTGTGCTTAACCAATTTAACTTGAATATTCTAACCTTCGCTTCACATTGTGAAAGCGCGCCAAATTGGGGAAGTCTCATTTTCAAAGCCAAAGCAGAAATTGCTGTTCCTGAAGATTTTGATGATGGCGCTTTGCAAGATGCATTAGAATCGCTGGCGAATGACTTAGTCGTAGACATCACGGCAAAGCGCTAGTGCGCCCAATCAGTTGTTATTCGCTTTATCGTGATTAATACCAAAATACAATGTATTGATAAGGTGACGGAACCACCGCAACGTGCCTGAACTTCTCACACTAGGTACGTTCTGTCACAGTAGTGTCACCGACTGATGGCAGTCTTTGACCATTTTTATGAACGCAAATTGAGACATTATGGATAACGACGTTTTATATTATCCCAAAGAATTAAGCTGGCTTGCATTTAATGAACGGGTGCTTCAGGAAGCCGCGGATAAAAACAACCCTGTTATAGAACGAATTCGGTTTCTTGGCATTTATTCTAACAACCTTGATGAATTCTATCGCGTTCGCGCGGCCGACGTGAAGCGCCAGATAACTATCGCGCAAAATGATGGAAACGAAGAAGAGGCCGAACGCCAGATCGACTTGATGGCCCA
Organism: Alteromonas sp. KUL106; assembly: GCF_009811415.1. Lineage (GTDB taxonomy): Bacteria > Pseudomonadota > Gammaproteobacteria > Enterobacterales > Alteromonadaceae > Alteromonas. The sequence continues at coordinate 48,827 of NZ_BLIG01000007.1, forward strand.
AATTCAGAAAAAGGTGGTACAGCTTTCTGAAAAGTTTGACCAAATTCATAAAGAAGTGGTTAAAGCGCTTGCCCGATACAACATTCATATTCTGAGAAAAGACGACTTAGACGATTATCAAAAGCAGTGGGTTCGCAATTTTTTCGTGAACAAGGCGCTTCGCCACATTGCCCCTATTTTAATTGATAAAAAAACTGACTTACTCAGTCGGCTGAACGGCACGTCGGTATATTTGTATGTTGCGCTGAGAAGAAATGAACGCAACCCGAGATTCGCTGTAATTCAGGTACCGACGACTGAAATGTCGCGTTTTATGCTAATACCGCCGCAAAAGAGTAAGAAGAAAAAGAGCATTATTATGCTCGATGACATGATACAGCTATGTATTGAAGATATATTCCGCGGTTTTGTGAAGTTCGATGAAATTGAAGCGTTTTCATTTAAAATGACGCGTGATGCCGAATATTCCATTAACGAAGAAATCGACGAGAGCTTCGTTGAAAAAATGTCGGAAAGTATGAAGCAGCGCTTAATTGCTGAACCTGTTCGTGTTATTTACGACACCGACATGCCAGAAGACATGAAATCTGACCTTCGCAAGCGCCTTAAGATTACGAAGCTAGATACCATGCACGCTGCAGGGCACTACCGTAACTTCAAAGACTTTATCGGCTTCCCTAATGTGGGTCGAGAATATCTAGAACATACGCCACTGCCTGCTATCGACAGCAAAGCCTTCTCGAAATACAACACCGTTTTCGATGCCATAACCGCGCGAGACATCCTGTTGTATTACCCGTACCACCGTTTCCTGCACTTTACAGAATTTTTGCGTCAGGCGGCCTTCGACCCGAATGTTAAAACCATACGCATCAATATTTACCGTGTTGCCAGTAATTCGCGCATTGTGAACTCATTAATTGACGCAGTAGACAACGGCAAAAAAGTAACGGTTGTAGTAGAACTTCGCGCTCGGTTTGACGAAGAGGCAAACATTGAATGGTCTAAGCGCATGACCGATGCGGGTATACGGGTGGTACTTGGTGTGCCCACCCTTAAAATCCACTCTAAACTGTGTATTGTGACCCGTGAAGAACGGGGCAGCATGGTGAACTATGCGCATTTCGGTACAGGTAACTTTAACGAAAAAACCGCAAAAATTTATACTGATTACAGCCTATTTACCCGCAATCAAGAGCTGGCTGATGAAGGCGTCGCGGTGTTCGACCTTATTCAATATCCTTACCGACGTTACAAGTTCCAGCATCTTCAAATATCGCCACTGAATGCCAGAACGAAAATTCAGTCGCTTATTCGCCAAGAAATTCAGCATTTGAACCAAGGTCAGAGGGCGCAAATTACGTTCAAAATTAACAACCTGGTTGATAAAGAGCTTATCGACGATTTGTATCGCGCAAGCCAGGCTGGGGTTAAAATCCGCGGTATTGTACGCGGTATGTGTTCACTAAACCCGGGAATAAAAGGCATAAGTGAAAATATCCAAATTATCTCAATTGTGGATAGGTTCCTTGAACACCCTCGCGTAATGATTTTTGAAGGTGGCGGCGAAAGAAAAGTCTACATATCATCGGCCGACTGGATGACCCGTAATATGGATAACCGCATTGAAGTAGGCTGCCCTGTTTATGATAAGGGCCTTCAACAGCGCATTGTTGATATCATGGAACTACAATTTAAAGACACCTTAAAGGCACGAGTGATTGACAAGGATCAGAGCAACAAGTACGTTCGCAGGGGTAATCGTAAAAAAATTCGCTCACAAATAGAGATTTACGACTATTTGAAAAAGCTAGAAGACACTTTGTAGGATAGAAAATCAGTACATGACCCAGCACGAATCAGTTTTTAATGACGTGGAAACCCGCGAAGTCAATAAAGTCGCAGCCTTAGATATTGGCTCTAACAGTTTTCACCTAGTTGTTGCTCGCATAGTTGCCGGGTCTGTGCAGATTCTGCATAGAGTTAAACAAAAAGTGCGCTTGGCCGAAGGCCTTAACGATGACGATATTTTGTCTGATGAGGCAATGGAGCGCGGCCTTGCCATGCTAAAGGTCGTAGCAGAGAGTCTTAAAGGCTTTGAGCCTGACTCTGTGCGAATTGTTGCTACGCACACTCTGCGTAAAGCGCGTAATGCACGGGATTTTATCAGCGCCGCAAAAAGCATTCTTCCCTATCCCATTGAGGTGATTTCGGGCGTAGAAGAAGCCCGTCTTATCTACTCAGGTGTGGCACACACTAACCACGCGGATGGTCAGCAGCTGGTTATAGATATAGGTGGTGGTTCAACTGAGTTTGTTATCGGTGAAGGGTTCACACCGCTGCTTTGTCGTAGTCTCCAAATGGGTTGCGTTAGCTATACCAAACGCTTTTTCCCAAACGGAGAACTTAAGGCTAAAGCATTTGATCGCGCCATCACTGCGGCTCAACAAGAACTTGAATTGATTGATAATAAATATCGCAAACTGGGCTGGGTTCAGTGTATCGGTACGTCAGGTACCATTCGTTCCCTCTTCACCCTTTGTCAGCAAGACCGTTCTAACGGACACGATATTCCTGTCACGCTGAAAAGCCTGCGCAATTTAATGAAGCAGTTTGTCAGCGCCGGGCATGTAGACAAGTTAAGTTTCCCAGATTTAAGTGAAGATCGCCGCGTAGTTATCGCTGGCGGACTCGCTATTCTCATTGCCGTATTTAAAGCGCTGGAAATTGAGGGGTTGGTATACTCTCCTGCTGCCTTACGTGAAGGCGTACTTTATCAAATGGAAGATGAGTTACACCATGCTGATATTCGCGGCAGAACGGCCAGTAGCTTGGCAACGCGCTATGATGTAGACACCACCCAAGCCACCATGGTGCTTAACACAACGCTTTTACTTTTTAACGAAGTTGAAAAGGCTTGGAAACTTACAGGCCGTGACTTCAAAAACATGCTTGGCTGGGCAGCTTTACTTCATGAAGTCGGCATGCAAATTAACTCTCGCGGTATACAAAAACACAGCGCTTATATTCTTGGTAATGTGGACATGCCAGGGTTTACGCAAGAACAACAACTACTGCTAGCCACACTAGTACGATTCCATAGAAAAAAAATTCGCACCAGTGAACTTCCCACGTTTAATCTTTTCGATGAGCAATCGGTAAAACATTTAATAGCCTTACTACGTTTAGGCGTGCTGCTGAACATTAAGCGCCAAGAAGGGTTTGTACCTGACCTTATTGTCCAGGTAGAAAAGAGCGAACTTACTATTACCCTTCCTGACGGCTGGTTGGATGAAAAGCCCATTATTTCTGCAGACCTGCTCAGAGAAAGCCACTACTGGAAAGCACTGGATTTAAAACTCACTATTGTGCCTGACATTACGCAATTACATCCCACGGTAGAATAAACAAACATCGTCTATCAAAAACTCAACCTGTTCTTGTTATAGGCAAATATCAGTAGTATTTGCTAAAAATATCAAGCCGCTTAGATAATTGCCCACCCAGATGGGCGAGTTTAAAATGTCCGTACTCTTTGTTGTGCCACCTTGATGTAGGACCACTATACCCGCGGTAACACGCCACGATCGCGAACATTTTGAGTCTTGCTGATTGGGTAATTATCTATGCGGACTGGTTTAACATAGGTATACTGCTTTTACGTTCTATCTTATCTAAATCAGCAAATAGCGTTGTTTGTATAGGTTCCTAAAAGTAGTTATGTTTCGTCGTGTCTGGATATATTTATTGCTGGTTGTAGTTCCGTCCGCTTTCGCATCGCCTGATCATGTCTACTTTCTAAGCGAGGTTACACCGCCCTACTATTGGATTGATGAAAATGGTAAAGCACAGGGCGTCAACGTGGACCTCGCAAATGCGCTAGAACCTCTGCTGCCATTCAGAAGTTCGTTAGAACACATGCCTTGGGCGCGAGCAGTGCGGGAAACACGTGAGAATCCTGATCGGGTACTCTTATCTTTATTAAAAACACCAGATAGAGAGAATGAATTTGAGTGGCTTTCTTCAGTCAATCATATTCAGGCCTCGCTCGTTCGCTTAAAGCGGAGAGAGACGGCACATGTCACTTCCTTAGAAGATGCAAAGCACTTTAGAGTGGGCTCAATACGCGGCTATGGTTCAGCTTCCTTTTTGCAGCAAGAAGGTTTTGAAGAGAATAAAAACCTTGCTTTGGTCGTTGAGCCTGCACAACTGTGGAAACTTCTTTATAAGGGACGCATCGATTTTGCACTCTCCAACTTTGACACGGGAAAGTATGAAATCAGTGACGCTGGGCTTAACCCTAACGACGCAATAAGCGAATATGTCATTGAAGCATTAGGTGCCGATCTTTTCGTTGCAACAGGTCTTAAGACTGAGCAAGACAAAGTGAACGCGCTTAAAAACGCGCTTTCTCTCTTAAAAGCGAATGGTGAGTATGCGCGAATACTAAGTAAATGGGGCCTAGAACCGATTGAATCGGCGCCCTAGCCCCAACATACTAATTATTGAGTTTCAGCTTGCGTACTTTGTGACTGCGCGGTGTCGTATTTTTTAAACCACGCCAAGATATTTTCAACTTTACCAATCATTCTGGAAGGCTTAGAAGCAATACCATGGGGCGACCCAGGCACTTTTACCAGCACGCTATCAACCTTTTGTAGTTTTAACGCTTGATAGAACTGCTCCGTTTCAGACATAGGTGTACGCTTATCTTCCACCCCCGTAATCAACATGGTAGGAGTAGTTACGTTTCCTACTAGCGATAGCGGCGAGCGCTTCCAGTAATGCTCTACGTTATCCCAAGGCATCCCCGGAAATTGGAAAGGAATTTGATATAGGCCCGAATCGGCGGTCAGCACTTTCGATAACCAGTTAATAACCGGTTTAGCCACCACGGCGGCCTTGAACCGATCAGTAAGACCAATCGCATAGGCTGACGCAATTCCACCCGCAGAACCCCCGGTGATAAACAAGCGTTCAGGGTCAGCAATGCCTTTTTCAATCAGTGCATCGACCCCGGACATGTGATCTGAAAAGTCATATTCCGAGCTGTACTTTCCTTGCAGGAGCAAGGCAAAGCGTTCGCCATAACCTGTACTGCCTCTATGATTATCGTAAAACACCACATAACCCTCAGCTGCCATGCGCTGAAGTTCAGCGGTGAATACCGGGCCATAGGCAAGATTCGGCCCACCGTGAATTTCCAAAATGAGCGGGTAGGTTTTCGAGCTGTCATAGTTTGGTGGCAGAATGTACCAACCTTGGATCTCTTCACCATCAATAGACGATTGATAAATAATCTCTTTCACTTCACCAAGCTGCTTATGGCCTAAAACGTCTTCATTCAGCGCTGTTAACTGCTTCTCTTTTCGCGTTGTCACAAATAAATCCGCTGGGCGATCGGTCTGTCCCTTCGTGTAAGCCACGACATCGCCGACGGCGTGATAAGTGCCAAACACATAAGGTCGCCCTAACGTGGTGCCGCCAAGTCCCTTAGCAACCGTCTTCACATTCCCCGACAGCGATACCACGTCTACCTGCGCTAGACCGCGAACAGATTGCTGGAAATATACGTGCTTATTATCTTTCCAGTGAAAGTTAGAGACCGAGTTATCAATGTCTTTCGTTAAGTTTTGAGCATCAGTACCATCACTTTTCATCACGTACAAATAGCTATTTTTGTACATCACTTTTTCGTCATCGCGACGAGCGAAAGCTATATGCTTTCCGTCAGGCGATACGACAGGCGATGATTCTAGACCTTTGTCGTTTGTAAGTTGCTCGATATTTCCCATCATATCCACAGAAAAGATATCGCCCTCTACAGGCTCATATTCCCAGTTGTCACTGCGGTTGGCAGAGAAATAGATTTTATCGCCATCCGGAGAGAAGCTTAATTGCCCATTGTGGTGATAGTTGTCTGCAGTGAGCTGTCGTGCTGTGCCTCCGTCAGCGGGAACAATAAAAATATGGGTGTAAGCGGGTTCAAGAATCCCGCGTCCATCAGCTTGATAGCGAGCCTTGGTGATATATTGAAAGTTAGGAGACCATTTTGCGCCGTCAGGCTTTTTAGGCATCTTAACGTCTAGTGGCTTTTCTTTGGCGTCCACGCTCATAGTAAACGCAATATATTTACCGTCTGGCGACCAGGTGATGTTGTTAGGGCTAGCGGTGACATTTGTAACGAGCGCCGTTTGACCCGTATCCATCCAGCGCACATACAGTTGAGGTTTACCTTCTTCGTTAGAAAGGTAGGCCAAACGGCTGCCGTCTGGTGACCAGCGAATAGAATAGTAACTCTTTTTCGATGAAAGTAAGGGACGGTGCGATTTTCCATCAACCGACGCTAGCCAGACGTTAGCTCGACTACTGTCTGACATAATGTCATTCGACCTGCGCACATAAGCAATATATTTGCCGTTTGGGGATACCTGAACTTCGCTCACATATTCCAAATTAAAAATATCTTCCGATTGAAAAAAGTGGTTGCTGTCGATAGCAGCAGATTGTTCTTCCGTGTTTGCCAATACGGTCGCAGGCTGGGTTAACGTGCCTAGGCTAAATAGTACAGCCCATATCGCCTGCCTTGTGCTCTTAGGCGGGTACCTATGATTTCTAATAAAAGACATATCTCACCTTAGTTTATTCGTTTTTTTTCCGTTCTTTTTATAGGGTGTTCACATTGACGTGATGCGTTTTACATTTCCATACTACAAAATAAGTTTAGCCAATAAAAAGCAGGGCGTGTCGAGCGACATTGTTCAAGCGATTAAGCGCAATTGAGAGACGCATTGCAAATCGTTGAATAGTTCGTTGCATCTTAGCGGCAAGGTGCTAAATTTTATTTAAGGCTTGAAGGTATAACCCGATGAATAATCCGCACGGCGAGTTTGAATGTGGCGTAACCGGTCAGTTGCTGATGTTCTCAGCGCGAGGCCCTTGGAATGACGAGACCATGCGAAATGGCGTGGTAAAGATGTCGTCCGACATTTCAACGTTCAAGCAAGGTAGCAAATGGGCACAATTAAGCTGCCTCTATGGTGAAAGCCTTATGCCCCCCTCTACCTTTGATATTTTTGTAAAGCAAACCCGCGTAAGAAAAACCCGCGGCCTTTCATTTCTTGCCGTGGTGATATTAGATACCGATATTATGCTTACAACCAAACACCAGATTTCTCAATGTTATGACACGGCTGAGGTCCCCTTTGGCTTTTACGATTGTGTAGACGATGCTTTAACAGAGCTGAAGCGTAAAGGTTATGACTTTAATCGGGATAACGCCGTGCACTTCTTTACCCGTTTTGACTTTACACGGAAAAAGTGAGTACTCAGTGGCGTTTTGCCCCCTTCAAGCAAGGTCATTGTTCGCCTCAATATTCAGATAAAGGCAAAAAGCAAAAAGGAGAGCTCATGCTCTCCTTGTTATTTTAAGACTGCCATCCGCCTCCCAAAGCCTGATACAAATCGACCAGTGCGGCCATTTGCTGCTGACGGGTTTCTATAAACTCACTACGCGCTTCAAGTGCTTCTCGCTGTGCAAGCAGCACTTCTAAATATTCACCATGAGCGGAAGAGAAAAGCCTATTGGCAATATCAATCGACTGTTCCAGTGAAGCAATTTGATGACGCCTTGCTTCAGCACTTTTCTGTAAATTATCGAGCTTCGATAAACTGTTGGTGACTTCAGCTACCGCCGTTAAAACAGTCAGTTCATATTCATAAGCCGCTTCAATTTGTTCGGCGCTGGCATTTTGGTAAACCGCTTCAATCGCTCTGCGATTTATTAATGGCGCAAGAACATCGCCAGATAATGAATATGCCAATGACTCAGGCACGTTAAACAAGTAGCGACTCTCAAACGCCGATAAGCCTATCCCTGCTTTTAACTCAAAAGAAGGGTAGAAATTGGCTTTCGCCACATCGATATTTAACGCTGCCGCCTGGAGCGTGAGTGCAGCTTGTTTAATATCGGGGCGGTTGTCTAAAAGTTCAGAAGGAACACCTGCCTGCGGGCTGATAATCTCAGCATTAAGTAATACCGCACTATCCCTTTTAATAGGCTGTAGCGTGCGCCCCAACAACAGATTGAGCGTATTCTCTTTTTCAAGAATTTCCTGCTCAATCAAGTAACGCTCACTCTCGTTTTTCTTCACTTCAGCGTTAAAGCGCGCAACAGGTAGCGATGACGCCCGTCCGTATTCTTTCAACGCATTGATAGTGTGAATAACATTGCGCTGTAGCGAAATGGTTGAGTCAAGGTTCTCTAGCTTGTTATCTAACGCCAGCAATTCATAGTAAGTACGCGCAACTTCAGAGACTAACTGGGTGACGAAAAAGTTCTTACTTTCTACCGACGCCAAGTATTCGAGTGAAGCTACTTTGGACGCATCTCTCAGCTTATGCCAAACGTCAATTTCCCACGATGCATTAAGGCCTAGCTTTACGTTTGCCAGCGGGTCGGGAAAGTCTTTATCCTCCTTGATATTTAACTGTTCTTCTACTGCGCCTTCCCGGGTATATTCGCCGACCTTTTCGGTTTCAGCGGCTACCCCCGCAGAGACGCGAGGCAAATATTCCCCTTCCCGTGCATACACTTCATTAGACGCCCTATTAATGCGTTGAATTAATATAGACACCTCTTGGTTGTTCTTAACCGCAGTCTCCACCAGCGCAGAAAGCGTCGGGTCGTTAAACCACTCGCTCCATTTAATGTTTGCTTGCGTACTCTCGTTAGCCCCTTGACCAGCCTGATTATCCACTTGCGAAACTTTCGCGTTAAACTGCTCCGGCAAATCTAGATTAGGGTTTCGCGTTTCAATAGTAGGGATGGCACATGCCTGTACTAACAACGCACTACTCAGCGCTAACCACAGCGGCTTATAGGTAAATCGCTTTTTATTTGTCATCGCTTAGCACCTCATCGTTATAGTGGTAAGTTTCAGTAAGGGGGACATGATCTTCGTTTTTGATTAATGACTTACCTTCTTCAAATTTAGCGAACAAGTAGTAAAGCCCAGGAATAACCAGCACACCAAAAATAGTGCCGAACAAGGTACCGCCTAAGGCAGAAGCACCAATAGTTCTATTTCCCACTGCGCCTGCCCCCGTTGCAATAACAAGCGGAATTAGCCCTGCTACAAACGAAAATGATGTCATTAAGATTGGACGGAAGCGCTGTTTGGCCGCGTCAACTGCCGCGTCAGCAATGGACAAGCCCTGCTGATTTTTTTGCACTGCGTATTCCACAATAAGCACGGCATTTTTACCGAGTAAACCAACCAGCATTACTAAACCAAGCTGCGCGTAAACGTCATTGGCCAGCCCCATACCTTTTAGAAACAGGAATGAGCCGAGAATACCGGTAGGTAGTGAAAGAATAACCGCAAAAGGTAGAAGCAGACTTTCGTATTGTGATGCCAGCACGATATAGACAAACAACAATACTACGGCAAAGATAATTATGGCCTCATTGCCTCGTTTCGCCTCGTCAAATGACAGGCCTTCCCAACCAATGTCGTATCCTTTTGGCAAGGTTGCAGCTGCTACTTCCTCCACTGCTTTTATCGCTTGCGCCGAGGTATACCCTGCTGCAGGCTCTGCCCGAATAGCTGCCGAGGTATAAAGGTTGTAGCGCGTAATTTCATTAGGGCCTTGGGTTTTAATCAGCTTCATGAAGGCCGAGTAAGGCACCATTTCACCCTCTTCATTTTTCACATAGTAATCCAATAAATCGCTGGGATAGCGGCGATATTCCGGTGCACTTTGTGTGTACACTTTGAAGAAATTATTAAAACGCGTGAAACCTTGCTCGTAAGTACTACCGATAAGAATATTCAAATTCTCCATGGCAGCGCCTATAGATACTCCTTTCTGCATTGCAGCTTGGTTATCTATCTCAATTTTGTATTGAGGGTAATCGGCAGCATAAAACGTGAATAAACCTTTTAGCTCATCGCGTTTACCGAGCTCTTCCATGAAGGCTTTATTGATTTGGTCAAACTCTTGGTAGTCGGTAGTGTTAGTTTTATCGAGCAAGCGGAATGATAACCCCGACGACGCGCCATAACCCGGCACCACAGGTGGTTCGAAATACTCAATAACTGCACCTAAGTGGTGTGTTTTAGCTTCCAGTTCTTCAATAATGTCACGTACCGACTGTTCGCGATTAGCCCAGTCTTTAAGGTTAATCAAGCAGGTACCCGCGTTTGAACCTCGACCTTCCGTAAGAATTTCGTAGCCAGCAAGCGAGGACACCGAAGAGACACCTTCAACCTCTAGCGCTAGGCTTTGCAACTCTCGCGCTACGGTATTCGTCGCTTCAAGAGTACTACCTGGCGGCGTTTGAATGATGGCGTAGATCTGCCCTTGGTCTTCACCGGGAATAAAGCCCGTAGGCAATGCCTGATTAACACCAAAAGTACTTACCATAAAGCCCGCAAGCAGAACAACCGTCACACTGCGGCGGGTAACGATAGCTTTGATAATGCCTGTATAACGGCCGGTTAACTTATTAAAATAATGGTTAAATCCATCAATAAACTTGCTTAATGGCGTTGCTTTTCTTGTGTGTAAATGAGGGTTTTTAAGCAACATTGCACACAGCACTGGGGTTAATGAAAGCGCTACAATACACGAGATGATAATTGACGATGCCATGGTAATGGAGAATTGGCGATAGAAGACACCCACCGGTCCCGTCATAAAGATAAGAGGCACGAAAACTGCCGTCATTACTAATGTAATTGCGATAATAGCTCCCCCCATTTCACCCAATACTTGTTGGGTCGCCATATAGGGGGTTAAGCTACTGCTCTCTTCCATTTTTGCGTGAACCGCCTCTACGATAACAATAGCGTTGTCCACCACAATCCCTATAGCCAGCACCAGAGCGAACAGGGTAATAAGGTTTATGTTCACTCCTGTGGCCTGCATACAGAAAAACGTTCCCACCAGTGAAACCGGCACAGCAAGAAGCGGGATCAGTGTTGAGCGCCAGTCTCCCAGGAAAATAAACACCACCAAGGAAACCAAAATAAAGGCTTCAAACAGGGTATGCAGCACCTGCTCTATAGAGGCATCTAGAAACTTAGACACGTCGTAGTTAATTTCGTATTTCATGCCTTCTGGAAACGTTTTTTCTAGTTCAGCCATGGTGGCTTTCACCTGAGAAATCACTTCGTTGGCACTGCTTCCGTAGTTCTGCTTAAGTACTATGGCAGCTGAAGGATATCCGTCTTTGTTTGAATAAATATCGAAGAATTCACTACTTAACTCAACATCGGCAATATCACCTAATTTGAGTAAGCGACCGTCGGAGTCGGCGCGAATAATGATATTTTTATATTCTTCAGGCTCGTCGTAGCGCCCTTCGTAAATAAGCACGTATTCTTTGGACTGAGCAGTAATGCCAGAGCTTCTGCCAAGTCGTCCCGGGCGTCCAATTAAGCTTTGCTCGTCTATCGACTCCATGATCTCATCAACAGAAACATTGTAGGCACGCATGCGATCAGGCTTTAGCCAAATTCGCATGGCGTACTGACGGCTTCCCAATATTTTTGCACTGGCAATCCCGTTTACCCGCTGTATTTCAGGGATAAGGTTGATATTGGAATAGTTGTACAGAAACTTTTCGTCCGCAGTTTCGTCCGTGCTATAAACGTTTATGTACATCAACATGCTAGGCTGAACCCGCTCTAGTACCACCCCTTCTAACTGTACGAGCTGGGGCAGCCGGTTCATGATCTGGTCAAGCCGCGTTTTCACATTAATTAGCGCCTGATTCGGGTCCACATCTAAATCGAAGATAACTTGAATAGTAGCTTCACCCGCGCTGGTCGCATCCGAGACAATGTATTTCATGCCCAGTACGCCGTTGATTGAACGCTCAATGGTCACCAGCGATGATTTTACCAGTACATCAGCACTTGAACCGGGATATGCCAGAGAAATAAGCACCCGCGGAGGCGCAATATCGGGAAACTGTGACGTGGGTAGGCTAAAAACCGATAGCACACCTAAAAATATGATCATCAGCGATAGCATAATGGCCATCACTGGACGTTTAATGAAAACTCCAAACATAGCGCCCCCTTATTCTGCGTGCAGTGACAGTTCAGCTAATGTTTCGCTGGCTGAAATGAGTTCAGGCTCTATCTCATCGCCATTAGAGACTCTTCTCAGCCCTTCAATCAAAATAGTGTCACTCGGCGCTAAGCCGTCAGACACCAGATAGATGTTAGGGAGCTCTGCTGCGATATTAATGTGGCGCGTTGCTAACTTGTTCTCGCTATCCAGTACGTACACAAAGCTTTGATCGAGAATTTCGAATGTGGCTTTCTGAGGAATAACTAGAGCATCCGGATAGGCAATATCCACCATGACATTACCGGTCTGCCCATGTCTTAGCAGCTGATCTGGATTAGGGAAAGAAGCGCGCATTTCGATGGTACCGGTGTGATTATCAAAATCGGCTTCAATAGCATCTATCACGCCTTGGTGCTCGTAAATACTGCCATCGGCAAGCTTTAATCGTACTGGCGTTTGTTTGTTTGACGGGTTGTTTTGCGCGTATTTCAAATACTCAGATTCAGGTACATTGAAATACACCCACATGGTGCTGATATCAGACAATGTGGTGAGCAGTTCACCCTCATCAAGCAAACTTCCCGTTCGAGCTTCCAGTCGATCCATTTTGCCAGTGAACGGCGCTTTAACGTCAGTAAACGCTAGGTGGGTCTTCGCCAGTTCAACTTCAGCCTGTGCTTTTTGAAGCTGCGCTTCAATGACGGCAAGTTCGTTAGGAGAAACAATGTTTTGTTCAACAAGCGACTTGGTATTTTTGTACTCCATCTCGACCGCTTTAGCCTCAGCTTCAGCGCGGTGTAGTTCAGCTTCATACACGTTCGGCATTATTTTAAACATGGGCTGACCACGTTCTACCGTTTGCCCTTCATCAACAAAGGTCGATTGAAGATAGCCTTTTTCCATAGCTCTAACTTCAATATGTTGAATGGCACGTATCTGACTGACGTACTCTTTTACCAGCGTTGTGTCTTGTACGATAGGATGAGTAACGTTGAATTGAAGTTTTTCGTGATGCGCAGCATGTTCTTCATGTCCACAACCACCTAAAAGTGCGGAAACAATGCTTACTGCAAGAAGTGCTTTTTTGCTCATAATGTAAATTCGTAATAAAAGGCTAATCGTGACGTGCCTTGTAAAAAGGCAGCACGCCACTAGCGCGCGTTCAGCAATAAAATTCAGTGCTGAAAATTAAGCGCGCAAAAACATCCAGCAAAAAGGGCTGGCGCGTTGTTAGGAAAATCGAATTAACGTGTTTTTTAGTTCAGCAAGTCGTTGCTGGAACTAAAAAACTAAGCAATAGGCGGCGCTCGGGTTAACGGCGTAGCGTAGTTGAGGGATGTTTTGAAATGCCAGCGTGGACGCGGCTTCGTGGTGTCAGTGAAGGAATCCAACCCATAATCCAGCACAACGTTTTGCGGCGGGGCGGGCTCTTCCGGTGCACTTTCCTCAGTATCAAATTCAAATGAATATTCTGAAATAGACGCATCAAAATGATGCTTAAACGTGACTGGCTTATAATCGTGTTGAAGTCCAGATACGCAAGCAAATAACAACGCGATTAATGCGTATATGGTGTACTGCCTGATGTACTGATGATTATTCACCGATGATTATTCCAGAAATTCAATGATATAAGGAAATGAGCGGCAACATCCTACACAGACGACTGCGCTTTTACAAGAACCGGTATTGCTACTAAACGCAGGCAATAACCGATTGCACGTATTTGTTTCAAACAACGTTAGAAATTCGCAGCGTGGCAGTGTACGTCATGTCGTTTTATAGCAAGCAATAACGCATTTTATCGGCATGTGTTTTCACATGGGGAATAACGATGGGCTTTTAGTTCTAGACAAAATTTTCCCCTTATGACAAATCCAAAGTTTTGCTTAAGCTTTATTTAAGTTTTGAAAGTTATCTTGTGCTGCAAGTAGTAAGCAAGAGAACTGACTTTGAAATTTCCACGTTCATTAAATTTAACCCCTTCGTTAGCCAAATTTGTGTCTATAGCATCAGTCTTAATAACGCTGGTTTTCAACTTTCCTTTTATATCAAATGTCTATAGCGCCGTTCAGCCAGCCACAGTGAGTCAATGGATATTCTTCCTGTCTGTTCCTTTGTTACTTACCTTTTTAAATATCATTGCCCTTAGCCTATTAGGCGCTATTTTTCTGCCAAGATTGACCTTGGCGGTAACACTATTAGTCAGTTCGCTTCTTCTATACGGTACGGTCGCTTACGGCGTGATATTTGATAAGAGTATGATTCAAAATGTGATAGAGACCAATTCTGGTGAAGCATTTGCCTATCTAAACTCAACGCTTTTACTCTTTTTATTCTTGTTAGGATTGGTGCCCGTTGTTGCCGTCTTTAATCAGGAAATTAATGGAAAATTAGTATCTAGAGTCAAGCACTTACTTAAGCTCAACGTATTAGCAGTGGTTGGAATAATCGTTATCGCTGCTGGCCTTTATAAAGACTATGCTGCGGTGGGCAGAAATAATAAGGATTTGGCCAAGTATATTATCCCCTATGCATTCTACAATTCAGGCTATAAATACCTCAGAGACACCTATTTTTATCCGCCACTGCCTTACAAGGTACTCGACAAGACCCCTTCTTTAACAAAAAGAAATAATGCTTTGCCTTCCACGACTGTACTGGTTGTCGGAGAAACAGCAAGGGCAGACAATTTTGCCAGTAACGGCTATAGCAGAAACACCACGCCCATTATGAACGACGTAGGCGCGGTAAGTTTCAACGATGTGACCTCATGCGGAACCGCTACTGCGGTGTCAGTACCCTGTATGTTTTCTCGGCTTTCAAGGCAAAGCTATGATACTCGCCTTGCGGAAAGTCAGGACAATGTGCTCGATATTCTAAATAGAGCAGGCGCTGACGTGACATGGATTGACAACAATAGTAGCTGCAAGGGGGTGTGCAAAAGAATTGAAACGATTGCGTTCGACCCAACCCGAGACCCCACTCTATGTGACGGCGATTTTTGCTATGATGTTCTGCTTAACGAGCTTTTGAAAGACGTTTTGTCAAAACCAGCGACTAACAATAGAGTTATTGTTCTTCATATGATTGGCTCTCACGGCCCCACCTATTTTCGAAGGTATCCTGCTGATTTTGCTAAATTCTCCCCCGACTGCCCTAGAAGTGACATTCAAAATTGTGAATCGCAGGCGCTTATCAATACCTATGACAATACCATTGCGTACACTGACTATGTCCTTGGTGAGATTGTTAATACATTAAAAAATGTGCCAAACGCTTCCATGCTATATCTGTCTGATCACGGTGAATCTTTGGGAGAAAAAGGACTCTATCTGCATGGATTTCCTTATCAAATTGCACCGCAAGAACAAACTCACATTCCTATGCTTTTTTGGGCGTCGAAGTTCGAAGATTCAGGCTACAGAAATTGTATTAAAAACCTAGCCAACCACCCTTACTCTCAAGACAACTTGTTTGACACATTGCTCGGTTTATCAAGTGTAAAGAGTATTACTTACCAACCTACTATGGATATCTTTAAACAATGCGAAGCCTAAATGAATCTAAACATGTCGTTTCCCCCCCTGCGCATTTTGACCCAAACAACAAACCAAAAGGCGTACTTCGAGTGTTTAAGGCACTCAAGAATTCATTTCGTGCAGTTAGCTGGCTTACTAAGAACGAAGCGGCATTTAAACAAGAAGTAGGCTTAGCCGCTGTAGCCTTCGTGATACTTGCGTTTTGGTCAATTCCTTTTCTTGAACGTGCAATTTTAATGTCTTCCATTTTTTTCATTTTATTTGCGGAAATCATCAATACGGCCATTGAAGTCACCGTCGACAGAATAGGAACAGAGTTTCATGCCCTATCAGGGCTAGCAAAAGACTTAGCATCAGCAGGCGTTTTTCTATCCATCGTTATTGCCTGTGTGTTGTGGACGGGCGTATTTTATAGCCACATATAAAAGTATTAGTGAAGACCTTAATTCCCCAGAGGCATCCCTATAGCAAGGTTATAAAGATGAGCTTATTAAGTTGAAGGTGTCACAATACTTCAAAAGAACTCATAACAAAAAGAGCGCCATTAGGCGCTCTTTACAATCAATGTAAAAAGAGAGAATTAAGCTTTAGACGCTTGATAGATACCTTCAATCGCAGTATCGAGTGTTGCTTCAAACTCTTCTTGAGATTGCTGCGCAGAAACCCCTTCGGTCAATGCACGAGAAAAACTCGCAATCATACCTTGGTTTTCCGCCAGTTTCGCGTTTGCTTCTTCGCGGCTATAGCCACCAGATAGCGCTACCACTTTAAGTACGCGAGGGTGATCGACAAGTTCTTTATAGAAGTTTGCTTCTGTTGGCAGCGTTAGCTTAAGCATGACTTCCTGCCCTTCATTTAGAAGGTTAAGCTGGGTAAGGATCTCTAATTTGAGAAGGGCTTCAGCTTCGGCTTTTTGTGGGCTATGAATGTCTACTTCTGGCTCGATAATGGGAACAAGACCAGCCGCTAAAATTTGCTTGCCTACTTCAAATTGCTGTGCAACAACGTCTTTAATGCCTTGGTGATTGGCCAGCTTAACAACGCTGCGCATCTTGGTGCCAAATACGTCTTGCGCTACCGCTTTGGCAAGCAGTGCATCAAGGCCTGGCATTGGCTTCATTATCTGTACGCCATTGCTTTCTTCAGCCAATCCTTTATCAACCTTTAAGAAAGGAATGACACGCTTTTTCTGCCACAAGAAGTGTGCAGTAGACATGCCTTCAATGTCTCTATCAAGGGTGTTTTCAAATAAGATTGCGCCAAGAACGCGCTCGCCGCTAAAAGGGGTGCTGGTGATAATGCGCGTACGCATTTCGTGCACTAGATTAAACATCTCTTCATCTGAGCTGTATTCAGATTCTTCGATGCCATATAAGCGTAACGCTTTAGGGGTACTACCGCCGCTTTGATCTAACGCTGCAATAAAACCGGTTTGCGTCTTCAGTTTATCCAACATTGCCTGCTGAGCTTGTGATGCCATTGCAACACTCCTTTTGTATATTACTGCCTTAATAGACAGGTGTAGGGTTTATTGTTATACCAATTCTATTAAAGATCTGTTTGTACCAGACACGGCATAGCAGTACCTTAAGTAAACACATCTGCAATAAAATGGGTATTTATGCCTGCGCACTTCACTGTTTCGCAGGTGTAATCGTTTCCGATTAAAAGGTCACGCTCAAAAATGCTGTTACTGAGCGTGACACCTATGGGGTAACGTTTGTACTAGGCCTTGGCTATCTTGAGCTTTAAGGCGCTGCGTTTACATGCAGCGCTCAGGCTTATTTATTTTTTTCTTCTAGTACTGCTACCGCGGGTAGTGTTTTGCCTTCCAAGAATTCAAGGAACGCGCCACCACCTGTTGAAATATAAGAGACCTTATCGGCAATTCCGTATTTATCAACGGCTGCTAGTGTATCACCACCACCTGCGATTGAGAATGCGTCGCTAGCCGCAATCGCTTCAGACAGCGCTTTAGTTCCAGCACTGAACTGTTCAAATTCAAATACACCTACAGGGCCATTCCATACAATAGTGCCTGCGTTTTTAATGATCTCTTCTAACGCTTTTGAAGAGTCTGGGCCGATATCAAAAATCATATCGTCATCAGCAACATCACTGACAACTTTTAGCGTTGCTTCGGTGTTCTCATCAAACGCTTTGCCCACCACGACGTCTGTTGGCACTGGAATATTACCACCATTCGCTTGCGCTTCATTCATCAACTGCGTGGCTTGTTCGGTGAGATCCATTTCTACCAGCGACTTACCAACATTGTGGCCTTGTGCTGCAATAAAGGTATTGGCAATGCCGCCGCCAACAATGAGCTGGTCGACTTTTTCGGCAAGCGTTTTCAATACGGTAAGTTTAGTAGATACTTTAGAGCCACCTACAATGGCAACCATTGGGCGCTTAGGATTATCCAGCGCTTTGCCTAGTGCATCTAATTCTGCAGCAAGTAATGGGCCAGCACAGGCTTTTGGTGCGAATTTAGCAACGCCGTGGGTAGACGCTTGTGCGCGGTGAGCCGTACCAAACGCATCCATTACAAAAATATCGCAAAGTGCTGCGTACTGTTTTGCTAGCGTCTCGTCGTCTTTCTTTTCGCCTTTGTTAAAGCGTACGTTTTCAAGAATAACGAGTTCGCCGTCGGCCAGTTCAACACCATCCAGGTAATCTTTTACCAGCTTAACCGGTACGTCTAAGGCGTCATTGAGGTAATCGACTACAGGTTGAAGAGAGAACTCGTCAGCAGGCTCGCCTTCAGTAGGGCGACCAAGGTGAGACATCACCATCACCGCCGCTCCCGCATCAAGCGCTGCTTTAATGGTAGGAATAGATGCTCTGATACGTGCATCAGAAGTGACTTTACCGTCTTTTACCGGCACGTTTAGGTCTTGTCTAATTAGTACGCGCTGACCGCTTAAGGCCATATCGCTCATGCTTGGAATTGCCATTGTCTTTCCTATGTTAATTTCAATTTAGTAGAGCGTGTTTATAAACACACGCTCAAATTAACGGTGAAAGCTGCGCGGGCTGGTGCTACCAACCCTTGGCAGCATCAATGCTTTACTTTGCGTCGAACATCACTTTTGCTGTGTCGAGCATACGGTTTGCAAAACCCCATTCGTTGTCACACCACACCAGTGTTTTAACCAGTTGCTTGTGACTGACTCTTGTCTGTGTGCCATCTACAATACACGAGTGAGGGTCGTGATTGAAATCTACCGACACCAAAGGCTCTTCGGTGTAATCCAAAATACCTTGTAACCGCCCCGCTTTTGCATTGCGAAGTGCCTGGTTCACTTGTTCTATGGTTACCTTAGATTGAAGCGTTACGCTTAAGTCCATGGCAGTAACATTGATAGTAGGCACTCGAACCGCAATAGCCTCAAATTTACCCGCAAACTTAGGCAGAATGCGCTCTATACCGGCAGCAAGTCGCGTATCAACGGGAATAATCGACTGACTTGCGGCGCGGGTTCTGCGCAAATCTTCATGATAGGCGTCGATAACTTGCTGGTCATGCATAGAGGCGTGAATGGTAGTGATCGTTCCACTTTCAACGCCAAAAGCTGCATCTAGCGCTTGGATAACCGGAACGATGCAGTTTGTGGTACAAGAACCATTAGAGACTAATTTTTGTTCACTGGTCAACGTGTCTTCGTTGGTACCGAAAATGACCGTATTGTCTAAATCTGGTGACCCGGGTGATGAGAAAAGCACTTTGCCAGCGCCTGCATCTAAGTGGGCTTGCCCGGATGCTCTGTCATCAAACTTCCCCGTACACTCAAGCACAATATCAACGCCTAAGTCTTTCCACGGTAGATCTTTAATATCGCTTACCGCGAGCAGCGTAATATCGTCGCCTGCGACATTTAGCGTGTTGTTTTCTAAGGCCACATCAAAACGGAACCGCCCGTGGGCGGTATCGTATTTAAGTAAATGTGCAATGCCTTCGGGTTTCGCAATGTCGTTAATGGCTACCACGTTAAATTCGTTGTTGCGCCCGCTTTCATAAAGCGCGCGCAGCACGTTGCGACCAATACGACCAAACCCATTTATGGCAATATTTACCATAGGCTTATCTGTTACCTCTTACAGAGACAGTGCAGCCTCTACTACAGCGTCAGTGGTAATGTTGAAGTGCTTAAACAGGTCGCCAGCAGGTGCAGACTCACCAAAGGTGTCCATACCCACGATAGCACCATTAAAGCCAACGTACTTGTACCAGCTGTCTTTAGACAAGGCTTCGACCGCTACGCGTTTAACAACATTAGAAGGCAATACGCTTTCACGGTAATCAGCAGACTGACGATCAAATACGTCAGTTGATGGCATAGACACTACGCGCACCGCTTTACCTTGCTCGGTCAGTTTCGCTGCAGCTTCAACGGCTAGCTGAACCTCAGACCCTGTACCAATAAGAATAAGCTCTGGCGTACCTTCACAGTCTTTAAGTACGTAACCGCCTTTCGCAATATCAGCCACTTGTTGAGCCGTTCTTTCTTGCTGCGCTAAGCCTTGGCGTGTGAAGATTAGTGTTGTTGGGCCGTCAGTACGCTCAATAGCAGACTTCCACGACACAGCAGACTCAACCTGATCACACGGACGCCAGTTATCAAGGTTAGGTGTTGCACGTAGCGCTACTACCTGCTCTACCGGCTGGTGCGTTGGGCCGTCTTCACCCAGACCAATTGAGTCATGAGTGTAAACGAAAATAGCAGGCTGCTTCATTAGTGCTGCCATACGTACCGCGTTACGGGCATATTCCATAAACATTAGGAAGGTTGCACCGTATGCTTTAAAACCGCCGTGAAGAGCAATACCGTTCATCATGGCAGACATACCAAACTCACGTACACCATAATAAATGTAGTTACCTGAGGCATCGTTCGCTTCAACGCCTTTGCTGCCTTCCCAAATAGTCAGGTTAGAACCAGCAAGGTCAGCAGAGCCGCCTAATAGCTCAGGAAGTAGTGGACCAAATGCGTTTAGTGCATTTTGCGACGCTTTACGTGAAGCAATATTTTGTGGGTTAGCTTGCAGCTCAGCAATAATTGCATCTGCTTTTTCGCTGAAATCTGCTGGCAACTCACCATTTACGCGGCGTTTGAACTCTGCCGCAAGCTCTGGGTAGGCGGCTTCGTATGCTGCAAAAGCGTCGTTCCACGCGCTTTCTGCTTTTGAGCCTTTCTCTTTACCATCCCAACCCGCGTAAATATCGTCTGGAATTTCAAACGCGCCATGGCTCCAGCCAAGCTTCTCACGCGTGGCGACGATTTCGTCTTCACCTAATGGTGCACCGTGACACGACTCGGTACCCTCTTTATTAGGCGAACCGAAACCAATGGTGGTTTTACAACAAATAAGCGTAGGCTGCGCAGTATTCGCTTGCGCCTTTTCAATCGCCGCTTTAACTTGCTCAGCGTCGTGACCGTCAACACCGTCAATGACTTCCCAACCGTAGCTCTTAAAACGTGCTGGTGTATCGTCAGTGAACCAACCTTCAACTTCACCATCAATTGAAATGCCGTTGTCATCCCAAAAGGCGATTAGCTTGCCAAGGCCTAATGTGCCGGCTAGTGAACAGGTTTCGTGTGAGATACCTTCCATCAAGCAGCCGTCGCCTAAAAATGCGTAGGTGTGGTGATCAACAATAGTGTGGCCGTCACGGTTAAATTGTGCTGCTAGCACTTTCTCGGCAAGCGCCATACCCACAGCATTACTGATGCCTTGGCCTAGTGGGCCAGTGGTAGTTTCTACACCTGGCGCATAACCGTACTCTGGGTGACCTGGCGTTTTTGAATGCAATTGGCGGAAGTTCTTTAATTCTTCAATTGGCAGTTCGTAGCCCGAAAGGTGAAGAAGAGAGTACAACAGCATCGAGCCGTGACCATTTGAAAGCACAAAGCGATCGCGGTTAGCCCAAGACGGGTTTGCAGGGTTGTGTGATAAGAAATCACCCCATAGTACCTGTGCGATATCAGCCATCCCCATTGGGGCACCTGGGTGACCAGATTTAGCTTGTTGAACGGCGTCCATACTTAATGCACGGATTGCATTGGCGAGTTCACGACGAGAGGGCATGTTGTCTCCTGATTTATTTTGTATCTTTTAGTACCGCAGAAGTAAATTGGTTTGAGCACAGAGGAACACCAATAGTCTGCTATTACTTTACTTCTAGGCACCTTTGAATGTGGGGGTATTCTTACCCATGCCACCTTTCAGTTCAATGGATTTTCATTGCCATTGTCGAAAGTAAATCCAAAAACATCAATTCAGCTTATAAAGCGCTTGGCGCTGCCGATTACCTTAAATACTGCAATCTCTTTGTTCTTTATCGAAATAACCCTAAAAGTGATCGGGTTATGTCAACTATTCGTAACGAAGAGACTTTTAGACGTCTAGAAGTAAAGACTGGTATTTATAACTTGTTTTAGTACAATATACGACTATTTTGATAATTTAACGCTTACGGAGCATTTATGGCCACGCATTTATTCACATCCGAGTCAGTGTCTGAAGGACATCCGGACAAAATTGCTGATCAGATCTCAGATGCGGTTCTTGACGCTATTTTGGAGCAAGATCCTCGCGCTCGGGTGGCCTGCGAAACGTATGTAAAAACCGGTATGGTTTTGGTAGGTGGTGAGGTTACTACCTCTGCATGGGTAGATATTGAAGAGCTTACCCGTAAAACAGTAAAAGAAATTGGCTATACGCACTCTGACATGGGCTTCGACGCCGATTCATGTGCAGTATTAAATGCTATTGGTAAACAGTCTCCAGACATTAACCAAGGTGTCGACCGCGAAAGCCTAGAAGAACAAGGTGCGGGTGACCAAGGTCTAATGTTTGGTTATGCCAGCGACGAAACTGACGTACTCATGCCAGCGCCAATCACTTATTCTCATCGCCTTGTTCAAAAGCAAGCCGAAGTACGTAAGTCAGGCAAGCTAGACTGGTTGCGCCCAGATGCGAAAAGCCAAATTACGTTCAAGTACGAGAACGATAAGCCTGTGGGCATCGACGCGGTTGTTCTTTCAACCCAGCACTGTGATTCAGTAAGCACTGAAACCGTGCGTGAAGCGGTAATGGAAGAAATTATTAAGCCAGTGCTACCAAGTGAATGGATTGATGCCAATACGCGTTTTCATATTAA
Organism: Alteromonas sp. KUL106; assembly: GCF_009811415.1. Taxonomy (GTDB): domain Bacteria; phylum Pseudomonadota; class Gammaproteobacteria; order Enterobacterales; family Alteromonadaceae; genus Alteromonas. The sequence continues at coordinate 71,618 of NZ_BLIG01000007.1, forward strand.
CCCAACAGGCAGATTCGTTATCGGCGGCCCTATGGGCGACTGTGGCCTAACAGGCCGTAAAATCATCGTAGATACCTACGGCGGTATGGCACGTCACGGCGGTGGCGCGTTCTCTGGTAAAGATCCATCAAAAGTAGACCGCAGCGCAGCCTACGCAGGTCGTTATGTTGCAAAGAACATTGTTGCAGCAGGTCTTGCTAAACGTTGCGAAATTCAAGTGTCTTACGCGATTGGTGTGGCAGAGCCGACATCTATCAGTATCGATACATTTGGTACCGGTGTGGTAGATGAGAAAACACTGGTTGCACTCGTGCGCGAACACTTCGACCTACGTCCTTATGGCCTAATTAAGATGCTAGATTTGGAGCGCCCAATTTATCGCCCAACAGCTGCATACGGTCACTTTGGCCGCGACGAGTTCCCATGGGAAGCAACAGACAAAGCTGAAGCGCTTAAAGCATCACTGTAGTTATATGTGTGCATAGGCGCGATTGGTTGTTGTAGCGCAACAAACACTAGCGCTTAATGAAGAAACGCCGTTCGATTTACGCACTTTCTGCGCGTTGTCGCCGGCGTTTTTTGTTTGCGAGACAACCGAAAAACAACGTGACTAACTAAAAATCACGCTTTATGTTTTCAAGGTTCAATATTTGGCCTATGATTTCACATTGTGCGTTTTATTTATAAAAACCTTCACCGATGATGTTTTACGCGAACGGTGGCAATGTAAACGTAGGGTCTTCCATGAATGTCATTTACGGTATTTCTCTTGTAGTTTTTATCCTATTAGCGTCTACATCAACGTCTGTATTCGCGCAAACCTCTGACATTCACCTAAACCCTATTCAATTTAAAAGTAAAAAACTTGCTCGATGGCAGCTTAAGAGCATGTATCGCGTTCAGTCGATTACAGAAACCCACTATTACGACAGTAGCTTTACCTATCCTGCCGGGTCAGAAGGGATGATTAGCGCCAGCCGACGGTTCGATACCTGGCTACCTCAAAAAGTTTATGCGACATATAAAACCAATAATACGGCTTTTCAACATTATGCGGAGTGGCTCTACCTACCTCATGATGAGGGAACCTTTACCCGTTTAGGCTGGTTACTTGGCGGTCGAGAAGGGCTGAACATGGCGGTTGAAATCGAACACCGACAAGTCGGAGAAGAGGAAAATATGGCGTTATCACTGGGTGTAAACTATCTCTTTTAAACAGCGAACTATGCCCCTGTAAGTTCCAGCGTTTTTGCGTAGGTCTGCTGAATGAGCATCGCATCTGAACTTGCTCTGTGCCGCTTGACATCATACTCAGCGCTTAGGCAATTTTTGACGTCATGCCACATCTCCATTTGCCCTTCGCTCAAAATATAGTCTAAAGCGCGGCATGTAAAAGACATTTCCACCTGAGCAGCAGCGTAGAGTTTAATAAGCCAAGGATTGTCGACGACCCAACCGTCACTATAAACAACCGTATTGCCTAAAAAGTTGTTTAACTCCATGCATACGGTTAACGGCTCTTCCCCTCTTGCTTGCAACATTTGCTGTGATATTCCGTGTAATGACTCGGCTTTTTTATCCCAATGAACCCAAGAGGCAAAAGGTCTCAGTAATTTGCACCACTTTGCACCATCATAGCGCACTATTCCTATTTCAATGGGGTAACTTGCTGCACCAAAACCACTTGCTTCAACGTCAATGATGGTTGGCAGGGTTAATTTTCGCACTCGAACTCCAAACTACTGTTTATCAATGCTTGCAACACGGTCAAACACCATTAAATATGTCAGCACTAAACACATAAGCGTATTCACACCACCAAACTTTTTCAGTGACCTGTATAGTTTACATACAGACAACATAATACTAATAACTCTTAATGGTAGAATCATGCCATATTTGCCGTTATCGATATGATTTATATCCCATCCAGGCTCCGTAAGCTACGGATGTGCAGCCTCATTTTTATACTAAAGAACAATACAATTAAGAAAAAAGTAAGGACGCATTGCTATACACTTTTGTATGTGATTATTTGAGTATTCTATCTATGCGTTCAAAACTTCTTATATCGGTATTCTTTTGTCTTTCATCTTTGCTCATTGCGTGTCGCGCCACGCAAGCAGCTGAACCTCTAATAATAGGTGTTGATGCCGATTTGTCTGCGGTAGCGGTTGAGGGGGGCATAGCCATCACGCGAGGTGTTGAGCTAGCTATCGATGAAATCAATGCTTCTGGCGGCATTCTAGGTCGGGAAGTCAGAATAATTGCTAAGGACCATAGAGGAAACCCTTCTCGTGGCGTATTCAACATTCAGCAATTTTCTGAGATGCCGAATTTACTTGCTGTTGTTGGAGGCGTTCATACGCCGGTGGTCCTCGCTGAAATCGATGTGATACATCGTGAGAACATACTTATGCTAGTGCCATGGGCTGCGGGTACCTCGATTGTGGATAATGGACACGAACCCAATAATGTTTTTCGCGTATCCGTTCGCGATGCCGAAGCGGCCTCTGTTCTTATTGGTCACGCAAAGCAAAAAGGACTATCCAAAGTCGCGCTCGTTCTAGAACGTACTGTATGGGGGCGTTCAAACCTTGAGTCATTGCAGCATGCAGCAAGTGCAAACGGCGTTTCAATTACCTCAGTCCATTGGATAAACTGGCAGCAAAAAGACTTTTCTGAAGACATTACTGCCATTAAAAGCGCGGATGCTGAAGGCATTATTTTAGTCTCTAATGTGCCTGAAGGTGTGGTTGTGGTCGATGAAATGCTTAAACAGAATATTGCCTCACTACCTGTAATATCACATTGGGGTATCGCATCAGGGCAGTTTATTTCAGCACTAGCGAACCCAACTGGCGACTACGATATTTCAGTACTTCAAACGTTTCATTTCAGCCAACAAAAAAATAGCAAAGCTAAACAGCTTTTAGACGCTTACTATAAAAAATACGGATTAACAGACATTCATGCTATAAGCGGTGTAACTGGATTAGCTCATGCCTATGATTTGATTCATTTAATCGCTGCGGCTGCCGATAAAGCTGGTAGTATTGAAACAGATAAGTTGCGAAGCGCTTTAGAGTCGCTAGAGAATATTCAAGGCGCAGTAAAGGATTACCACATTCCCTTTACTGCTGACAGGCATGATGCACTGTGGTCAAAGGACTATTTTATGACTGAGTATAATAAGAAAGGCCAATTGGTAACGGTAGGCCAATAATGCTACATGAGCCCACGAGGTTACGCTCGATTCTCCTCTCAAGCATGATCCCGCGACTGGCATTGTTAATAACGGTGCTGTCGATAACCTTATTCGGGCTCTCTTTTCACTTTGTCATCAAACAGACCGACAATCTTCAACAGCAATCTGTGGATGGTCTTGAGCAAGACATTAACTACATCGTTAATGATACGACTCGACAGCTCGCTGACCTAGCGGCTAACGATATTATCATCAATGCTTTAGTTGACCTTGAACAGCGAGATAATTATCTCCCAATGTTCTTTCGCTCTTTAAACTTGACGCAAGCTGAGAGCGTGGAGTTTGCTCTTTTTGATTTTGCGGGTAACCGGATCATCGACAAAAACTGGCAGGCTGCATTGCCGGAATCGCTGAGCAACGCATGGCGACAGCAGACGTTAGGGTCGTCCAATACCTTTTCTTCGGTATCTAAATATGGCGTGCTAATTAGCGTCCCCGTTTTGCTTCAAGGCGTTGCTGAAGGTGCACTCGTGATGTACGTAGATAGCTTACAATCACTTTTGGCTCCCTATCCTCGTTTGACCAATCAGCTTGTTACCGATAAAGACAGTCATGTGTTATTTAGCAGTGAGCCAACACTCATTGCACCAGGGACACGCTTTTCTGACTTTAATGCCAGAGGTTATGCGATAAAAAAAGCGAGTTGGACAAACTTAAATCTTTATAGCGTTAAACCCACTACCACCGCTTACAGAGAAGTCGCGTGGACCGGTATAGTTTTAGTTACCATGATTGTAGGTTTTATATTCATCGTCCTGCATATGGTAAGCAAGACCGGCGCATTGGCTGAAAGGACGCTTTCGCAGCTCTACCAAGGAATTAAAAATACCCTGAATAGTGAAGATAAAAAACCGCTCATCGACACGAAGCAAATCGAAGCTAAGGAGCTTGCCGATATTCGTGAAGCATTCGACAAACTGATATGGGATTTAAGCGAAGTCTCTTTGTCTAACGAGCAGTTTTCTAATGTTTTAGAATCAATGGGCGACATGTTGGTTGTCGTCGATCAAAACAAAAATATTTTGCTTTCCAATAAACGATTTGACGATTTCTGCGAGAACCAGTACGGCGATAAGAAAAGTATTCTTAAATCGATCACTCAGAAACTGGCCTCGGTACAGAACAATGAGCTAAGGCATTTTTCAATGAAGGAAGGGAAAGAGCTTTATATTCAATGGACGAAAACGTCGCTTTCTGATGCCAACGGTAATATACGAGGTGATATCTATGTTGGTAGTGACGAAACGGAACAGCGCTCGCTTGAAAGTCATGTCAAAGTACTCACGCATGCTATGGATGAGGCAACCGTTTCCATTATCATCTCCGACATTAAACGCATTGGACAGCCCGTCATTTATGTTAATAACGCCTTTGAAGCATTAACGGGCTTCACACGTGACGAGATCATCGGAAAAAATTGTCGCGTCTTGCAAACTAATGAGACTGATTCAGAAGCGCTTAATAACATTAGACACGCTATTGCTACTCGTGAACCCATAGAAACCACCCTCATTAATGCTAAGAAAGACGGTACGCCATTTTTTAACCGTTTGAACCTGACCCCGGTCAAAATAAACGGAGAAGTCACCCACTATATTGGGTTCCAGCAAGACGTGACCCAACAGCGTCAAACCGAAACCTATCTTCAAGAAGCAAGAGAAAAAGCAGAGGAATCTGCACGTCTGAAGTCGAGTTTCCTTGCAAGTATGAGTCATGAAATCCGAACTCCCATTCATGGTATTTCTGGTGTTCTTCAATTGCTAGCAAGTTCAGAACTCAGCGAAGAACAAAAACATTATCTGTCTCTCGCCAAATTCAGTATTCAGGGCTTGCTTCATATCGTAAACGATATTCTGGATTTTTCTAAAATTGAAGCGGGCCAGCTGCAAATCGAACAAAGCCCTTTCGACATCCTTGATTCACTCGAAAATTTGCAGCGCCAGTACGCCATAATGTGTCAAGAAAAAGGCTTAGAGCTTCATTTTCACTTCGACCTCCAAGGGTTTCACGTTGTTCGAGGCGATGATGTGCGCTTTAGACAAATCCTATCTAACTTACTCGGCAACGCCGTCAAATTTACCGATGAGGGCTATATTGAAGTAACGACGAGTATTAAACAAAATGCAGATGATACCCTTACCCTGTTGTGTAGAGTAAAAGACACGGGTATTGGTATTGCCCAAGATAAGCAGAAAAAAATCTTTGACGTTTTTACGCAAGAGGATCTGTCTACAACGAGGAAATTTGGCGGAACTGGCCTCGGTCTTTCTATCAGCAAACAGCTTTGCGAGCTCATGGGAGGTGAGATAAAACTCGACAGTATCAAAGGACAGGGCAGCACATTTTCGTTTTCTGTGGAACTTGAGAAAGCAGATGAAGATCTACTTACGACATCTTACTCCACAGCAACCCATAAGCAGGAAAAAGGAAAGAAATACAAAGTACTTATCGTTGAAGATAATGATATAAACCAGATTATTGTGAAGCAGCATTTGAGCCATCACACTACGCTAAGTGCTAAATCAGGACGTGAAGCGTTAGACGCCTTGCGTAAAATGAAAGTAACCTTCGATGTCATTTTAATGGATTGCCAAATGCCTGAGATGGACGGCTTTGAGGCAACCAAGCGGATTCGAGAGGGAGAGGCTGGCGCTCGATACGCAGATGTCCCAATAATCGCTTTAACAGCCAACGCGATGAAGGGCGATAAAGAACGGTGTGTTAGCGCCGGAATGGATGACTACTTGAGTAAACCTTTCGACGCAGAGGATCTCATTGAAAAAGTCGAATACTGGGCAACCGTCGAGAAAATTACCACGGCGACTCCATTGCTTTAATTCAGTGTCTACGAACAACTAAACGCAGACTCACTTTGCGTTGGCTTTGCGTGCACAAGCATTAGCGTAAGCATAATAGCTTAAGGCGCTAACAGCTAAGATCGATTTGCCCATTTCCAATGGCGTATTTTAACGCCGTAAGAAAGTCTGACCGATTGAATAAAAAGACATAGGCAGACGAGCACCATACCTATCCACCCCACCGGGTTTAATACTTCGCCAATTAAGAAGATAGCAAATAACGTTGCAACCAGCGGCTCAATGAGCGTAATCAGAGTTGCTTTGCTAGCTTCAGTGCTGCGAAGGCCATAGCCAAACAACAAATAGCCAAGAAACATAGGCACTGTAGCCATGTAGAGTGAGACGCTAGTGTGAATAGTGTTTGAAAACAAGTTATGGCCGGTAAACCAAAGGGATGGCAGTAAGACGACTGCTGCACAACCAAAGAGTCCGGCCATGGCGGATTTTGAATTTGCCCCAGCGTTTATGTGTTGTTTCGCAGCCCAAGAATATCCCGCGTAGGTTAACCCTGCTACTAGGCCTAATATAACACCGAGCACTTGCTGATTTTGAGACGTCGCTAATGCAAGGGTGTCCTGTGACTTACCGACGGCCAAAAGTCCGATGCCCATCGCGCCGAAAATAAAGCTTATAAACCACTTTAGCGACACTGCCCTTTTACCGATAAAGTATTCCAACAGTGCGGCAAACAAAGGCGCACTAGCAATAGACACCACCGTACCAATGGCTACGCCTGACAATCGCATAGAACTATAGAAGCTCAGTGGATAGATGGCTACACACGCACTACCAAACAGAAAGATCAGCGGTTGAGAAAAAAGAACTCGTGCATCGTTTATAAGTGAGGTTCTGGCGCTAAGACAAAGCAATACGCCACCTATACCCATTGCAAATGCACCAATGGCTAGGGGACTGATTTCGGGTGCAAACTGAGCAGCAGTGCCGGTGGTTCCCCACAAAAAACTGGCGATAACAATGGCAAAACTACCTTTCACAGCATTCGTTGTCTTCACTGTTTTATCCACTGCGTTTTCCTTTTGTATGTTAAAACTTCCCGCAAAGCATCGGTTTGATAGAATGTCTACCTTAAGCCTCTATCTAAGCGATATTTTCACGCAAAGTAGTTGCGTTTACACAGAAATCATACTGAGATTTTTGATTTTGTATTTAACCTGTTAGACGTTTTTTTTGACCTTTTGGACGCACACTTTAAACACAATCAAAATTAACACACGGCAAAAAAGCGATACCCACCTCAGCCTCTAGTACCCTCGCTGAAACACATTTATTTCAACACACTGAAATTAAAAATATTTTTAAAAATTGAGTCCTTACCTGATAGCAAAAAAGAACCAACCTGGATGGCGTTATGTTGAATAGAAAAATATACCGTTTGGACGCAGTACGATTTGCTTTTCGATAATAGGGTTGCCAGCGACAACGCAATGGCACAGAACTGAGGGCAAACAGATGATAACGTTGAACAGATCACTGTAACGGCGCCGCACCGCATAGAATCCATTGGAGACATGTCTATTTCAATCAACGCACAACGTTCCGCTATCTCTTTTAGTAACGGACTGATAAATCATCCCTGCCTGAGGGAATATGCTTTAAGGTTGAGGTTTCACCCATAGCTACTTATAGCTACTTTAAGAAGCGCTTGATAAGCGCAAACAAGGAAAAGAGTGGAGTTGGCCGTAAGCCGGGTTCTGTCGTGGGCAATCATTCCTCTAGATCAGCAATCACTCACTGATTCAAGCAACCTACCCGATCCCCATGCGGGCCACACGTTGAGGGATCCTATTTGGTCTTGCTCCGGGTGGAGTTTACCTTGCCACACTCTGTTACCAGAGGTGCGGTGCGCTCTTACCGCACCCTTTCACCCTTACCGGCATGTAAACATGCTTAGGCGGTCTTCTCTCTGCTGCACTTGTCGTCGGCTCGCGCCGCCCAGACGTTATCTGGCACCCTGCCCTTTGGAGCCCGGACTTTCCTCCCCTTTCTTACGAAAGCGGCGATTGCCTGGCCAACTCCGCGGCGCATTCTACATGAACTGCCTAGCAATAGCACCCTATTCCTACTCACTATAAAAGCACTGCTCTACCGCATTTTTGTCGAGCATCTGGGTGATGATGAAGATTTGGTCCCTCACTTCAAGCTTTGTACTGCCTTTGGGGATAAGTGTTTGCTCCCCCCTCGCAATCATCGCCACCACCGTATTTTCTGGTAAACCTAGCTCGCTAATAGTCTTGTTAAGAGCGGGTGAGTGCTTAGATACCTCAATTTCTATGAGTTCACGTTTGCTTTTTGCCACCTTTACAATTTCAAGCGTATTGGATGCTTTAACTTCATCTTCTAGCACCAAACCTAATTTGCGGGCGGCATAGGGCAGCGTTGAACCTTGCAATAACGCAGAAATTAAGACGATGAAGAACACCACGTTAAAAATAAGCTCGGCATACGGCATCCCAAATATTAGAGGGAATATAGCCATTATAATGGGGACAGAGCCACGCAAGCCTACCCATGAAATAAGCAAAGACGCTTTAAAAGAAAACTTTGAAAGGAGCAAAATAGGCATTACCACCAGCGGGCGTGCGATAAAAATAAGCACAAACGCAATTAAAAGCCCTTCTTTCCAGCTTACAAATAGCTCAGTAGGCGTTACCAGTAAACCCAGAATTACAAACATGGCGATTTGCCCCAGCCATGCCAAACCGTCTAGGAACACAAACGTATTACGCTGATACGCGAAACGGCTGTTTCCAACTATAACGCCCGTAATAAACGTGGCCAAAAACCCGCTGCCATTTAAATTCGCTGCAAGACCAAAAGACAATACGCCAAACAACATCACAAAAACGGGATAAAGACCAATTGCCATCAAGGAAACACGCCTGAATAACCAAACCGCTATCCCACCTATGGTAACGCCCACTGCCGTTCCCACTCCCATTTGACTGGCGAACAGAGATAGCAAATCTACAGGTCTGGTACTGCTGTCTTGAATAAGTGTGATAAGCCCTATGGTCAGAAATATAGCCATGGGATCGTTCGATGCACTTTCCAGCTCCAGGGTAGATTTGATTTTTGAGGGAATACGTATGCCTGCGTTACGCAGTACAGAAAATACCGCAGCGGCGTCCGTTGACCCCACAATCGCGCCAAGCAATAAGCCTTTATAGAGCGGTAAATCGAGAATAACCATAGCCGCGACACCAGTAAGCACTGCCGTGCCCACTACGCCAATGGTCGCGAGCAAAGCAGCCGGCTTCCACGCTTGCAGTATGGACTTTTTAGACGTTTGTAAGCCGCCGTCGAATAGAATAAGAATTAAGGCAAACGTGCCAATGGCGTGCGCAGCGTCGGCATTGTCAAAGAAAATTCGGCCAATACCGTCTTCGCCAGCCAACATACCCACACCAAGGAATAAAACCAACACAGGTACGCCAAAGCGCGGAGACAATTTGCTGGCCAGCACACCTAGAATGGCCAGCACTGCACTGAGTAAAATAATGTGATCAACCGCAAACATCATACGCTCCTTATTACCCATGATGCGCACTCGTCAAGGGCGCACATGCGCGCCCACATCAGGGGGTCCTGTTAATACTGCTACCCTACCGCGCTTTTTGACGAATGTATTGAGATACACATGCGCTGTAGCACATTAAAAATCAAGGACTCGGCCGCCTAGGGAATGTGCGACAACGAGGCCTTGATCTCTTCTGCCGTAGGTTTCAACTGCGCTTTACCCTGCCTTTCTCGTCTTTTGCCTAATAAATACAGCAAGGTAGAGGTGATGAACAAGGTTGATGACGTGCCAATTACGACAGCAAAGACCATGGGAACAGCAAAGCTCTTTACTGCATCGCCACCGAAAATAGCCATGGGCAACAGCGCTAGCAGTGTGGTCACGGAAGTAAAGACCGTGCGGCTTAACGTACTGTTAACGGCTTCATTAATGGTATCCGCTAATGGCTTATTTGGATCTAATCGCAATAGTTCGCGGATGCGATCAAGCACCACCACCTTGTCGTTTATAGAGTAACCAATCAATGCTAACAATGCCGCCACAGCCGTTAGATTAAACTCGATGCCCGTTAGCGCGAAAAAGCCTATGGTTTTGGTTAAGTCGAGCAGCACAGTGAGAAGCGCAGCCGTTGCAAAGTGCGCTTCAAAGCGCGCCCATAGGTAAACCAGCATGCCTCCACCCGCTATCAGTAGCGCCAAAATCGATAACTCAGCGAACCCGCCGCTGACTTTAGGCCCAACCATATCAACTTTATCAAAGCTTACATTACTGTCTGCCAACGAAATCGCACGTTTTAGCGCATCAGTGTGCGTTAGATTTGTGCTGTTATCACTACGACTTATATGGCTTTCCTTTGCAGTATCTACGGTTTTTTCAAGCACGGGCGCACGTAATAAATAGTGGTGCTCACTGCCGTATTCCTGAATTGCAATGTGATCAAAACCACTGCTTTGAATGGCATCCCGCAGTTCATCAGTAGAAAGGCTTGGCGCGGTCAGTTCAATCATAGTGCCGCCGGTAAAGTCGACGCCATAGTGCAACCCGGGTTTGGCAAACAAGCCCATTGAAAGCACCGTAAGCACCACCGAGATAGTGAGGGCAATATTCCGCTTGGCCAGAAAGTTAATGCCGCTAAGGGTATCACTTAAACGTAGAAGTGGTGAGGTGAAACGTAAAGGCAAGCGCTGCTTCGTGCGATCTCGCATATGCTTAGACTTGACGACGTTCATCATCAACATCTTAGTGAGCGCCACCGCAGTAAAAACCGAAGACACAAGGCCAAGGGCAATAGTGATGGCAAACCCTTTAATGGGTCCGCTTCCGAACATAAACAACAAACTGACCGCTATCAGCGTGGTGAAATTTGAATCGACAATAGTTGCGAACGCTTTATTGAAGCCCACTTCTATTGCACTGGCCGCCGGACGCCCTTTTTTGCTTTCTTCGCGAATACGTTCATTAATCAAAATGTTTGCGTCTACCGCCATGCCCATGGTCAAAATCAAGCCAGCAATGCCCGGTAACGTCAGTGTGGCGCCAAACAGGGTTAATGCGCCAAATACCAGCGCCATGTTGATACACAAAGCAAAACTTGCGATAGCGCCCCACCTACCGTATATCGCCACCATAAATGCCAATACCAGTAACGCACCTGCAACGCCACTTTTCACACCAGTTTGAATTGCATCGCTGCCTAAATCAGGCCCCACCGTACGCTCTTCTATAATGGTAAGTGGCACAGGTAGTGCACCGGTTCGAAGCATAAGTGCGGTATTACCCGCCTCGGGCAGCGTAAAGTTACCGGTTATTTCACCGCGACCTCCTGGGATAACGCTATTAATAACGGGGGCTGTCACCACGTTGTCGTCAAGGACGATAGCAAGCACACGGCCGATATTGTCACGTGTCATAGTGGCAAACTGCTTGGCACCTGCACTGTCTAACCGAAACGTCACTACTGGCTGGCCATTTTCACTGCTTAAGACACCTGCCGCGTCAGTAATGTGCTCACCTTCTAGCGCCACTTTTTGCTCTAAGCGATAGGTATTCCCCGCCGCATCTTGCTTATTCATTACCTGCTCAGACTGGCTGTTCGCGGCCCAGTGAAAGGTCATCTGTGCGGTAGTGCCCAGTAATTTTTTAACTTGGGTGGGGTCAGACATGCCCGGCATCTGCACTAAAATGGCATCTTTACCCTGTAAGGTCACGCTGGGCTCAGTAAGACCGGTTTCGTTCAAACGCTTTCGCACTACTTCTACACTACGGCTTAACGTGTCTTTTACTAATTGCTCGGTATACAGGGTGTTAAGGGTAAGAGTGACGGTGTTCTGCTTTATCGAGACATTAAGTGCGCTTGACCCGTTTGGCTGAGCAGACACTTGATACGCTATATCTTTTACGGTTCTTGCATCATCCGCACTATGCAAAGCAAAAACAACGCGACCACGACTCTCACTTCCAGTCTTATGGGAAAGTGAATGAGACGTTTTTGTATAGCGTATGTTTTGATTGCGCAACTCGCTAAACAAATCACTTGAGAAACTGTTGAGTTGCTTTTCAAACAAGGCATTGGTGTCTGCAGCTAGAAGCAGATGTGACCCTCCTTGTAAATCTAAGCCTAAAGATAGCGTGGAAGTGGTGTACCACGCGGGTAATTGCTGTTTTATAGATTGTGGCAGTAAGTTGGGCGCAGCGCTCAGTAAACCGAGCATAACGATGAGCACATACACAAAGCCACGAAATGAAAATCGTGCCATTTTAAAATCCTGAATCATTAATTTTTAAACGCCCTAATGTGCTACAACACAAACGTGCTGGCGCATTAAGGAAAGAAGAGAACTAGCTCAGGAAGAGAGGTGGGCCGCGAGAGGGTTGCCGGTAAAGTGGACGAGTACGGATGGCAACGTATGTAATGCACAAACACAGCTTGATGGTGAGTACAATGATCCCCAAACCTGGTTCAATAACGGCCTCAGGCCCATCGCTTTGCTCGTCACTGTTTTCTAATTTTGTCCCTGTAAACCGCAACGAGTAGCTCTTGCCCGCATAGTTAAATTGGGCGAGGGGTGACTGCTGACTTACCTCAATGTCTTCATTAATTTGACCAGTTTGAAAGCTCGCACTGAGAATGAGGCACGAAAGTACCCATGCCAAGAAAAGCGGCATGTAGGAAGAAAACCCATGGCGAAAATCAGATGCTCTCAATGTAGTGAAGTACTTTTATATTAGTAAAGTCGTGTGTTGCATCACACACTGTGCTAACGCAGTGATATGAGGGTTGAATATACGTTAATCAATGCTGCGAGTAATAAGATTATTGTTTAAGTGCCTAATTTTTGGGATTTACACTTCTCTTAAACGCTTCTTCTTGTAAGTTTAGTCACTTGGATATAAGGTGATTTTTTATGCTGTAAACATTAATTGGCAATGGAGCCAAAGCATGACGATTACTGTAGGGATAACACACCATACTGAATACCACTATGATAGAAGTATCAGTATGTCGCCACACACCTTCCGCCTTCGGCCCGCCCCACATAGTCGAACGCCAATAAAGAGCTATTCTTTAAAAGTTTTTCCTGAAGATCACTTTATAAACTGGCAACAGGATCCTTTTGGCAATTACCTAGCCCGCGTCGTCTTTCCCGAAAAAACAAAAAAATTCTCGTTTACTGTCGACTTGGTCGCTGAACTTACGGTGATTAATCCATTTGATTTCTTTTTAGAATCATATGCAGAAACCTATCCATTTAAATATGAGACACGACTTGCCCGAGACCTTGCGCCTTATCTCGAGAAAGAAACAGCATCTGACGTTTTTTCCACGTTAATTAATGAGCAAGTTCCAGACGAACCCGTTGCAACGGTCGACTTTTTAGTTGCTGTTAATCGGGCGGTATACGAACTTATCGAATATGGTGTTCGCATGGAGCCAGGCGTACAAAGTATCGATGAAACCCTAGAGAAAAAAGGAGGGTCATGCCGAGACTCTGCATGGTTGTCGGTACAAATGTTTAGACACCTAGGGCTTGCTTCGCGCTTTGTATCTGGTTATCTGGTTCAGCTAGCCCCAGATGAAAAATCTCTAGACGGCCCAAGTGGACCAGAGAAGGATTTTACCGACCTGCATGCATGGTGTGAAGTTTACGTTCCGGGGGCAGGATGGATTGGACTTGACCCGACCTCTGGCTTATTCGCAGGCGAGGGGCACATTCCTTTAGCCTGCACTCCTGAGCCAACATCGGCAGCGCCGGTCACAGGGGCCATCGACAAATGTGAATCTACGTTCAGCTTTTATAATAGTGTACAACGTCTTAACGAACCGCCTCGGGTAACAAAACCCTACAGTGATGCACAATGGTCGGCTATTGATAGATTAGGCACAGTCATTGACCAGCAGCTTAATGAAGCAGGGATCACGCTCACCATGGGCGGCGAACCAACCTTTATTTCCATTGACGATATGGAGAGTGAGCAGTGGAACACCGCTGCTGACGGAAAAGAAAAGCGGGAACTCGCGCATACTTTGTTTATGAAAATGGTGGACGCTTTCAGTCAAGGTGGGTTCAGGCATTATGGCCAGGGTAAATGGTATCCTGGAGAGCCGTTGCCCCGCTGGCAATATGCAAGCTATTGGCGAAAAGACGGCACGCCTATTTGGTCAAATGAGGCGCTGCTTGCCGACAAAATTAAGCGCTCTTCCAATGCAACGCCCGACGCTGAGGCTTTTGCGAACCACCTTTCTGTAGCGCTAGGACTTAATGAATCTGTTGTTGTTACTGCCTATGAAGATGTGCTCTATCACTTGTGGCAAGAAGGGAATTTACCCAAAGAGCCGTCACCCGATGCACCAGAACTCCTTGATGCAATGACTCGCAAAGGCTTTTTAGCCAAACTGGAACGAGGCTTAGATAAGCCAGTGGGTTTCGTGCTCCCTCTCACCTACGACACCGTTTTTGAAGGATGGCAAAGCAACCTTTGGTCATTCAAACGCGGGCATTGCTTTCTGCTTCCCGGCGACTCACCAATGGGATACCGCTTGCCATTAAATAGTCTCGGTAAGCCAAAACAGATATACGAGCGGGACCCTGCTGATATGACGGATTCATTGACGTCATTAAAAAAACAACGCGGTTACATAGGTCAAGAGTCAGTATTAACGGCACTTTGTATTGAAGTTCGCGATGGTCAACTTTGTATTTTTATGCCACCTGCCAGTCATTTTGAACATTACGCTTTACTCCTAAATGCTGTAGAAGTCGTTGCTGAAAAATTACAAACTCCCGTTGTATTAGAGGGCTATACGCCGCCTTACGACAGTCGTGTAGAAAAATTTGCTGTCACACCTGACCCAGGTGTCATTGAGGTTAATGTCCATCCGGCAACAAACTGGAAAACCCTCGTTAGCAACACTCACGCGCTGTATGAAATGGCCAAAACTTGTCGGCTTGGTACAGAGAAGTTTATGCTCGACGGTCGTCATGCAGGCACCGGCGGGGGCAATCATGTAACAATGGGCGGTCCCACCCCCCTTGAAAGCCCGTTTTTAAAGCGGCCCGACATACTTCGAAGCTTTATTACCTATTGGCAGCACCATCCAGGGCTGTCGTATCTATTCTCAAGTTTATTTATAGGCCCAACCAGTCAAGCCCCGCGTGTAGATGAAGCGCGCGATGAGACCCTGTATGAGCTTGAAATTGCGTTTTCTCAAATTCCAGACGGCGAAGTACCAGCGCCATGGCTCGTAGACCGTTTGCTAAGGCATTTACTTACTGATTTGACGGGAAATACCCACAGAGCAGAATTTTGTATCGATAAGCTATTTAACCCCGACTCCCCTACCGGCCGTTTGGGTATTGTTGAATTTCGCGGCTTCGAAATGCCACCCCACGCGCGAATGAGTTTAATGCAAATGCTACTGCTGCGTACGCTTCTTGTTTGGTTTTGGAAGCAGCCCTACAAAAAGAAACTAGTAAGATGGGGGACTGAGTTGCATGACCGGTTCATGCTACCTCATTACGTTAGACAAGATATTGCAGAAGTGTGTAGTGACTTAAACGCGGCTAACTTTCCAATTAAGTTAGAGTGGTTTGAACCGTTTTTTGAATTTCGTTTCCCTCGCTGCGGAAGCCGCGAAGTGGGCCAAATCAAACTGGATTTATTCAGTGCTATTGAACCTTGGCACGTGCTGGGCGAAGAAGCAACCGGCAGCGGCACTGCCCGCTATGTTGACAGTTCTCTAGAGCGGGTTCAGCTTACCGTATCGAATATGCATACCGACCGATATATTGTTTCTTGTAACGGGCGCAGACTGCCATTGAAAGAGACGAATATTCGGGGTGAGCATGTCGCGGGAGTTCGTTTCAGAGCGTGGCATCCTGCATCCGCTCTGCACCCGACCATTGGTGTACACGCGCCATTAGTGTTTGACGTATACGACACATGGTCTGGCCGTTCATTAGGCGGCTTTACCTATCACGTTAGCCATCCTGGTGGCCGCAACTTTTCGACGGTGCCCGTTAACGCATTTGAAGCTGAAGGAAGACGTATTGCGCGCTTCTGGGAGCACGGTCATACACCTTCATTCAAATCAAGCGCGTTACCGGAGTGGTCGCCTCACTTAGCGACCCAGCATGTTGTCAATCATGAAGGTCAGAGTGACTTTGATCTGCCTTTGGAAGAAACTGAGAATGAAGAGTATCCGAATACACTGGATTTGCGTCGACCTCCTACTCTATAGTTTAGGTGATTATTAAGTTTATGAGTGAAGATTTCACCATGCCAGAATGGCTAAACAGCTATACCACTTCTAGCACGCTTCCCGATGAGAATAAGCGTCTTATCAACACCTTATTCTCTCGTTTATCTGGCCTCAACAGTGAGGAAGTCTCCTTCAGGGCAAACGAAATCCGCAGACTTATGCGAAACAGTGGCTTTGCAGATATTGACGAGCAACAAAACTGGCAACTCGACCCCTTACCCATGATGGTTTCAAGTCAAGATTGGGAGGTGATAAGCCGTGGAATTGAACAGCGGATGTTGCTTTTAAACAAAGTATTAATCGACCTTAATGGCGACCAAAGCACACTGACTCACGGCATTTTCGCAACTAAACACCTAATGCGACACCCGTTTTATCTTGCAGACACGCATCAAGTTCCCTCACAAAATCAGGGGGTCTTTTTAAATGCTTTTGATATTGGACAAGATGCTAATGGTGAGTATTTCGTACTTCATGATCACTGCCAGTTTCCTCGAGGTCTTGGACTCTTACTCGAAAACCGTATTGTCGCAAGAAGGGTCATGAGTGAAGAGTTTACTGAATGTGGCGTGCTGCGCATCGCAGGCTTCTTCGAACAACTCCAACGGGCAATTTCTCAAGAAACTGCCGCATTAACCGATCCGCGCATTGTTATTTTGTGTCGAGGCCCAGATGATCAGTATTATTCTGAGCAAGCCTACCTCGCGACATATATGGGCTATACCCTTGTCCGCAGTGCAGATTTAACGGTAAGAAAAGGCCAAGTTTGGCTTAAAGCACTTGATGGTTTGCGCAAAGTCGATGTGATTTTACGCTGGATTGAAGATAGGTACCTAGACTCGCTAGAACAAGTTGATTATTCAGCATTTGGAATACCGGGGCTTATTCATGCAGTTCGGTCACAAAACGTGGTTTTGCTGAACCCTTTAGGCAATGGCGCGATACAAATACCGGCTATTCACAATAATTTACCTCTTGCCGCCAAGCATTTAATAAATGAATCTCTTTTATTGCGCCAACAGGAAACGTTTCCCATTGACGCTTTAGAAGAGCAAAATTGGGCAGGCTTCGAACTGCGAAGTTATATCGACCCAGCGTTGAAATTCGATGGCGAGAAAGACAGGGCCGCGATTGCTAAGTTAATCAACCAATTACCACCTGAAGACCTCTACTGGCGTAAAAAGTTAATACTTTCGCAGGCGCCTTTTTGGCACGAATCGGGGGTAGTGAGTAAGCCTGTCATTATGCGGTGTTACGCCCTTCTTTCACAAGGCCAGGTATTCATATTGCCTTCTGCAATGTGTTTCACTCCTCGCGCAGTGCGCGCCGATGGTAAAATGGACATAAAAGACACATGGGTGGAGACCATTGGCCCCCCTCAAGGCCAAGCACCGTCGATTCCTAAGTCTTTGCAGTCAAACGCCGACTTAGCTCTCGTTGAAGGGTTGCTACCTAGTAGAACGGCCGAGAACTTGTTTTGGTTGGGCTGCGCGGTCGAACGTAGCGAGAACGTTATCCGCTTAGTCAGGGTATTTATCGACAAGTTTACCGAACTGGCTATCTATCCAGATGAAGCGCACAGGAACGCCCTGCTTCGTTTTAAAATGGGGATTGAAAATCAAGCACTCATCTACCCGTACCAATTTTCCGTTCCCTCAGACTTAGCAAACCCTGGAGGAGGATTTAAAGAGCTGGTTGTCTCCTTAATTAACAGCAATCAATTCGTCGGTGGGCTCTTTAGTAGCATTACCATGGTTGTGCAGAGTGCCCTTCAGGTAAGAGAGCTACTTTCTTATGATAGCCTGCGTATCATCGAAAATTTAGAAGAAGAGATCTACAACTTTACCTTAATAAACGAGCAAACTCCCACTCACCGATTGCAAACGATTCTGGATAGACTAATTGGGCTCATCATGGCCTTCAATGGTTCTATTCAAGACAGTTTATCTAAAAGCAACGGCGCCTTTATGATAGAGATTGGGAAGCGTTTAGAGCGCAGTAATCAACTCGTTTCTATGATTCGAAATCTATTGCAGTCTCCTTTTCCAGAAGCCGAACAACAAAATGTATTAGACATTGTGTTGGTAGCACAAGTTAGCGCGATTACCCATAGAAGGCGGTATCGCGCATTTCAGAGTATAGAGACTGGCTTAGAACTTCTTTTACTAGACGCCGAATACCCCCGTTCACTGGCCCATCAGATACAGAAGATTACTGAACTATGTAACAGTCTTCCTGTGAAAGCCAAGCCTGGGTTCCTCAGCACTACAGAGAAAATTTTATTGCAGCTCAAAGCAAGCTTTGCCTTAGCGGACAGATATACACTCACCATGACGAATGCCGATGCTTCATCCGGGTTAGCGTCATTGTTGGACAGCGTGACGTCACATCTTCAGAAGTTTAGCGAAATGATGCAGACGCAATACTTTAGCCACACTAAACCAGCGTCTCAGTTACATTGGTCTGGTATTGGAACACCCACACCTCAAATTATAGAAAGCCCTACTGCTTCACGCACCGACTCAGCCGCTGAACCTTCCAGCGACCATCATCAAGATGAGGAAGGTAAATGAAATACAAAATTCAGCATATTACGACTTACAGGTATTCGGATAAAGTCAGCTTGACCCAAAATCATGCTCGACTTATCCCTCTTAATACCCTCAATCAAAAGCGAATTAGCGCCAGTGTTACGATTATTCCAAAGCCAGACTATCAGTCTGAGTTTAAAGATTATTTTAATAACACGGTGACTGTGTTTGAAATTCCTACCTTGCATGAAGAAATGCAGGTGATTGCTAGTAGTGAAGTAGAGATTCAGGGCGCCCCCTTACAGGGATTGTTTGCCCACAATACACAATGGGAAAGCGTTCGGGATCAGATTCGCTACCCGACCGACAAGTCGATGTTAACTGCGCAATACTTCAGTATTCCAACGCGTCTAACCCAAGCAAATAAGGCGATTCACGAATACACGCTTGCCTCATTTAAGCCCAATCGTCCTATTGTGGAAGCTTGCGACGAGTTGATGGATCGGATTTTTAACGACTTCACTTTCGACCCGTCATTTTCCACAGTTAATACACCTGTCAGCCACGTATTTGAGCATAAACGAGGTGTCTGTCAGGACTATGCACACCTTACACTGACATGCTTACGCAGTATCGGGCTCGCGGCTCGCTATGTAAGTGGGTATATCGAAACCATCCCACCGCCGGGACAGGAAAAACTTACTGGTGCTGACGCCACCCACGCTTGGGTTGCGCTGTTCGTGCCAGGCTCTGGTTGGATTGACTATGACCCAACCAACAATTTGAAACCCTATGACCAGCACGTTACGTTAGCTGTTGGACGAGATTTTGCGGATATCACTCCACTTAAAGGCATTATGTTTGGTGGAGGAAATCAGGTTTTAGATGTTTCAGTGGATATGAATCGGGGATAATAAGGAGTGTAGTTTGAGTAACCAAAAGCAAAGTCAGTCATTTTCAAATGCGGTAGATTTAAAGCACTGCAATTTTTCCGAATTTTATGACGAACTGATTGATGAGAATGGGGTGGCACGCCCGCACGGGGCGCCTTTGATAGATTATTTATCACAACTGTCTGAAGAAGAACTTAAAAACGCACAGAACGCCGCCGAGTTGGTAGTTAAAGAGATGGGAATAACCTTTACCGTCTATGGCGAGGGGAGTTCTATAGACAGAGCATGGCCCATTGATATTATTCCTCGCATTATTTCTAATAAGGAATGGCAGCGTGTCGAGAAAGGACTCAAGCAAAGAGTCAAAGCGCTCAATATGTTTATTGACGATCTCTACCACGATCAAAATATTATCAAGGATGGCGTTTTTCCAAAGGCCTTAATCGACAAGTCGGTTAATTTCCGTAAACAGTGTATCGGCATTTCGCCGCCTAACGGCATATGGGCCCACATTTGCGGTTCTGACCTCGTAAGAGACAGAGATGGCACTATTTACGTGCTCGAAGACAATCTTCGCGTACCTTCTGGCGTGTCTTACATGTTAGAAAATCGCTCTGTGCTCAAGCGTGTTTTTCCCGATATGTTCGAAAAGATGGATATTCTGCCGGTTAACGATTATCCCTCGCAATTATTCGATATGCTTTCTAGCTTGTCTCCTCAGCAGGATGAAAAACCTGAAGTCGTGGTGTTAACGCCGGGGATATACAACTCAGCCTATTTCGAGCACTGCTACCTTGCGCAAGAAATGGGGTGCGAGTTAGTAGAAGGCAGCGACTTAACGGTAGAGAAAGACGATTGTGTCTACATGAAAACCATCAAGGGGTTGCGCCGTGTTGATGTTATTTATCGGCGTATTGATGACATGTTTATAGACCCAGACGTATTCGATCCAACATCAATGTTAGGTGTTCCCGGAATTATGCGTGCGTGGAGTAAAGGTAATGTCACCTTAGTTAACGCGCCTGGTGCTGGGGTCGCAGATGATAAAGTTGTGTATACCTATGTGCCTGATTTCATCCGCTATTATTTGGATGAAGACATCATACTTCCCAACGTAAAAACCTACCGATGCTACGAACCTGAAGATTTGGAATATGTAGAGGCTAATATAGACAAGTTAGTCATTAAGCCCGCGAATGAATCAGGGGGTTACGGCTTACTGATAGGTCCGAAGTCTACAAAGAAACAACAGCAAGAAACTCTCGCTCAGATAAAAGCCGACCCTCGAAACTGGATTGCACAACCTACGCTAAATCTATCAACGGTTCCCACTCTTGACGGTGGAATCATTGAAGGGCGCCACGTAGATTTACGCCCTTTTGTTCTCTCCTCTGGAACCAGCACCTACGTCACGACCGGCGGACTGACACGGGTAGCCCTGGTAAAAGGTTCTCTCGTGGTTAATTCATCACAAGGTGGTGGAAGTAAAGATACTTGGATCGTGGATTAAGGAGAGATTGTTATGCTATCAAGAGTTGCAGAAACGCTTTATTGGACAGCTAGATATGTGGAGCGCGCGGAAAACCTTGCACGCCTCATCAATGTAAATAATCTTTTGCTGATGGATTTGCCTAAAGGTTTTTCACCTGGTTGGGAGCCGCTATTAGATATTACCGGCAATCGAGAAGGCTTTGAGTCTGTGTATACAGATTTTAGCGAGAGAAATGTTCTTAAATTTTTAACGGTGGATAGCAAAAACCCGTCATCCATCCTTAGTTCGCTTCAGTTCGCTAGAGACAATGCTCGTACCATTAGAGACGTTATTCCACGTGAAATTTGGGAAACGCTAAATGCATTGCACTTATCGGTAAAAGAAAATAGCAGCAGTTTTCTTAACAAACGAGAGCGATTTTCGAGCTTAAAACAGGTCATCAACCAGTGCTTGCTCATCTACGGTACTATGGATGCAAGTATGAGTCATGATGAAGGCTATTTCTTCTGGCGATTTGGCGCTGCCTTAGAACGCGCAGATATGACATCAAGAATTATTGACGTACGTTCTGCCACACTCACAGAGGACATGAGCGACTTACCTTTTGAAAATATTCTATGGATGAGTGTTCTGCGTTCATTAAGTGGATATCAAATGTATCGACAAAAAATGGGCGTGCGTATACGACCTGGCGATGTACTACTCTTTATGTTGCACAGTAAAGAATTCCCTCGTAGCGTCATGTTTTGTTTGAACAAGCTGAAAAGCTTATTTTTAAACTTACCGGACAGTAAAGCAATCATTGAACATATCGACCACAGTATTGAAGATTTAGAGAAACAATCTGTTGCGACGCTTAGAGGGCGAGCACTTCATAATTATATTGACGAGTTGCAGATCGATTTTGCTGATATTCATCACCAGTTATCAGAACAATATTTTTTACATTAGTCTGTCCCTCTTGAAGCATGCCGTATAAATAAGGGGTGAGTTTGCTAAGTAAATTAAAACCGGTTCAGCAATCTAAGTAATAGAGTAAAGCCCGCTTTTTCGCGGGCTTCATACAATTAAAACCCAAATATTGAGGAAGGAATGGCAAGGCCGCTATAACCCCCTCATTCAGTAAACCGGCTTGCAAAAAACTTTGCATTATACTTTTTGACCGTATAACGTTTGTATAAATCTTTTATAATGCAATGTGTTACCCTTTATTCTTCGAACATCACGTTGATATTTATTAAACCGTTAGTGAGGGTTAGAACAACTTTTCCAACCATAACCCTTCTATTTGTTTAATCTGGTTCACGTCGTTGTCGATGATGAGTATTAGAACGATTGCTGGTTAGTTTATTCATAATAAAGCGTAACAACATGTCACTTTTTTATTCGATGAATCAGTCTTTTATATGACTTAAAATAAAGGTTTCAGCAATTTTTCTTACTGCGAAAACGGGAATGACTTTGACAGAAACAACTCAGCCTCGCCAAACTACTGCTGGGCAGCAAGAAATGATGGCAGTCCGTCAAAGCAGACGCTATACCTTATGTCATGTCCTCACCATTATCGGCGTCATTTTTCTATGTGCGTTAGGCATTTTTAGTTTATATGATGGGTCAATTTTGCTGGGCAGCGTGCTGCTTATCAATGCCGTCATTGGTGTAATCAATCTTTATGTTCTCAAGCGCTCTAATAATGTGGAGCGAGCCGCTATTATTCTTAGCGCTATTTTGTTTGTTTTAACAATGAGTCTTCTTATCACCGGCGGTAAAGATAATACGGGCATGCTATGGATTTACCCCATTGCTGCGATAAATCTTTTTATTAATCGCTTTTGGCCTGCCGTGGTCGTGTTTTGTATTTTCAGCGTGACCAGTATTTTGCTGTTATTTACGCCTTTGTCAGCCGTATTAATGACGAGCTATACGCTTGTTGAATCTCTCCGTTTTGTGCTCACCACAATCGCCCTTAACGCGATATGTCTTGCTGCGTTACGATCGGAAGAACGGTCGTATCAAACCATTATGCAGCTTCACGACGATGATATCCGTCAAATGGCTTATTACGATACATTGACAGGCCTGCCAAATCGCTGGAGCTTTAAAACAAACCTGAATCGAATGTTGAGCAGAGCTGAAAAAGACAAGCATCGTATAGGTTTACTGTACATCGACCTAGATAACTTCAAGCAAGTAAATGACCAATACGGACATGAGGCGGGAGACCGTTTATTGCTTAAGTTTAGTGAACGTCTATGGGAGGCAATACGTCCCACCGATCAACTCTTTAAAAGCAGCACAGAGAGTCTAGCGAGGCTAGCGGGGGATGAGTTCGTGGTATTGCTGCCTGATATTAAAGAGCCTTTGAATGCCGCCACGGTCGCTTCACGCATTTTAGATGTATTTAACGGCGGCTTTGAAGTCGACGGCATTAAGCATATGACCTACGCGAGTATTGGTATTGCGGTTTATCCAGACGATGCGATTGAACCTTCGGAGCTGATTAATCATGCAGATGCCGCAATGTACAACGCTAAACGCAGCGGAAAGAATTGCTTTAGGTTTTTTACTCAAGATATTGCAGACAGCCTACGAGAACGCCAACAAATAGAACAGGGCCTAAAGCTTGCGTTAAGTGAGGAGCATTTTTCCTTAGCTTTTATGCCAATTTTTGACTGCAAGAATAGCAATATTGTAGCGGTTGAAGCACTGTTGAGATGTCACACGCCCGAACTTCAGGGTATAGGCCCTGACCGCTTTATTCCCGTTGCTGAAGCTACAGGGCTCATCAAAGATATTGACCTGTGGGTCATCAACAATGCTTTAAAAGCATTGGTTAACTTACAATCAGAACACAGTTTTCAGGGAAAAATTTGCATTAACATTTCCGGGGTCGAGCTACACAATGAACTGTTCCCGTCCCAAGTTAAAGCGCTACTCGAAGCCTACAAGGTCGACCCTGAATACATAGAGCTTGAAGTAACGGAAACTGCATTTGTCGCCGGTGATACAACGTGTATCGCCACGTTGGAAGCATTAGAGGCTCTGGGTGTATCGTTAGCACTGGATGATTTTGGTACGGGCTACACGGCGTTTAGTCAATTAATTCATTACCCTGCAGACTGTCTCAAAATAGACCGTTCATTCGTAAGTGATTTATTCTCAGAAAGAGAGGCCAGAAACAAAATGGTCATGGTTATTCAAAACTTGGCTAAATTATACGGTCTGCGCGTTATTGCTGAAGGTGTTGAAACGCAAGAACAACTGGATTACTTGAAAGAAAATGGATGTGATTGGGCACAAGGTTACTATTTATCTAAACCGCTTACCTGGAACGATTTCTTAAAAAAATTACATAAGTAGGTAAACGTTTGCCATGGTATATTGAGTGTATTGAAGGAGTCACCACACAACTCATTTCGCTAATGTTAAGCCGCACGTTTGCCGCAGCACAAAGTTGCTATGCCCTGCAATAACCAATAACACATCGCAGCGAGCGCATAAAAGGACCCGCCCTTGTGAAAAAGATTTTCTTGTTTTCCTTATTACTTATTTCATCACACGTTTTTGCTGACAGCGGTTCGCGCTTGATTGCCTCAGGGGGAATTACTGGCTTTGAAGGCACGGCTGGTGGAGGAATTACGCCATGGGCATTTATCGGTGGCTACACCAGTAAGGAAGAAATCAGTTATTCAGCAAACGTTCAATACTTAAGCTTGAACGATTACACATTGAAAACGGCAGGTTTAGGAATAAGCCTATTTGACCGTGTTGAACTGAGCTTTCAACGACAACGTTTAGATATATCATCAGGGCTAACAAGCAATGTATTCGCCTTGCTCACCGATGGCGCTATTACGAATGCTAACAGCGCAACTATCGAGCAAGACATCATTGGCGCAAAAGTTAAAATTTTTGGTGATGGTGTTTTTACCCAAAACGATTGGCTCCCCCAACTTGCCATCGGTGCCCAGTACAAAAAAAATAGAGACTTTGATAGCTCTCTGTCGCTTCCCGATGGCTCTGTACCGCTTCCTGGCATCGGCGTTCCTCTTCTATTAGGCGCAAAAAACGACAGCGGTACTGATATTTACTTATCTGCGACTAAGCTGTGGTTGGGCTACCCATCGGGGTATAACTTACTTGCCAATTTAACCGCAAGGTACACGAGAGCCAATGTGTTTGGTTTACTTGGTTTTGGTTCAGAAGGCGATGATAGTGCAAAGCTTGAGTGGGAAGGCTCATTAGCGGTTTTAATCAGCCCTACTACCGCAATAGGTACAGAGTTCAGAACGCAAACCAACCGACTGGGCGGATTGGCTGAAGAAGACACCGTAGTAGACGCCTTCATCGCTTACTTTCCAAATAAATCGATATCGATCACTGCCGCCTACGTTGATTTGGGTAATTTACCCTTGCAAGAAGGCTCTTCAGGTTTTTATTTAACGGTGAGTGGTAACTTTTAATAGGGCTAGGAGCATATGATGATGGCATTGTTTATTCGCGCAATCACAGCCGCATTGATAGCGATTTTCGTAATAGGCTGTACAAGCACCCCCCAACAAAGTCTTTATGAAGAAATTGGCGGTCACCAAACATTGAATACTATTTATGGCGTTGCTATTACCCGTATTTACACCGACCCCGTAATTGGCCATTACTTTAAGGGAGTACCTAAAAAGCATTTGCGTGACCGGCTTGTTACGCAAACGTGCGAACTTATTGGTGGCCCCTGTGAGTACGATGGAAAAAGCATGGTAGAGTCTCATACGGGGCTAGGTATAAAAGAACGAGAGTTCTACATATTGGTGGAATATGTGCAGGGGGCAATGCGTGACGTCGGCCTTACTTATCAACAAGAAAATCGTATTTTAAATAAGTTAGCGCCAATAAAGTACGAAACCATATATCTCTGAAAATAAACGCCTTTGACTAAACACTCAATATACCAGTCCGCATAGATAATTACCCACTCAGCGAGAGTTAAAATGTTCGTAATCGCGGCGTGTTACCGCAGGTATAGTGGTTTTACATCGAGGTGGCACAACAAAGAGTACGGACACTTTAAACTCGCCCTACGGGAAGGTCTGGCAAGTTGGCGTTAAACGAACTCCTTATCTATGTGATATAAAAAACCCTCGAACTATCGAGGGTTTTAATCGTCTATATTGCGTCTTTGAATTAGTGTTTGCAGTAAATAAGTTGTTTAATACTGCCCAATAAAATCAATAAGTGGGTGGAACCTTATTTTTAATAAAGATGTTTAACAAAAATCAATCTCATAGTCGAAATTTTGTCAGTAGCTGCCTTCCCCAAGCTAGTAATTAAGCGACAGCTATGAGCGTAAAGCGGACGTCTGACATAACTCAGTTAGATAACCGCGTCAGGGGCAATGGAGTCTGTCGAGATAGCCACAAAAACTCACTTTTACTCGTCCGATAAAAGCTTTCCTTTTACGGACTGCCCATATTTTTACTTAATTTGAGTCCAACGTAGCGGTGTAATGAAGTTGGCAGAGTTATGTTCGAAGCATTGTAAGGCGTTTATCGCAAGAGCTTTACCTGAGTTACATCATAATCGCGAGCAAGCCATAAAGTGTCGTTAAATTTATCGAAGAGTGTCAACCACTTCTTATCAATGTTTCCCAGTACCCGCTTGGGTGTTAAGTTTAGAACAAATGCTTTATCACCCGATAGAGAATAAAAATGAATGCTATAGGGACTGAAGATTGTTTTAACCATCAGGTGTTGTTTATCTGAAGAAAAGCTCCCATGGCCGTGTTCAGTCGAAGTCACGTTAGAGATACCATCATCATTGATCACCGTTAGGTGCGTTGATCGCGAAGGGCACGGCTCTCTTTTGTGCCATAGTGATGGGCAATTAATGGCGAGCACAAGAGGCCTTTTATCAAAACAGATGTCACTACATTCGTGATACCAAGCTGTGTTGAACGGAAAAGCATACAATGGTGAATAATGAGCAAGGTTGTTATTTAAACTTATTTTTGAAATAAACCGTCCTCGTCTTTTATAAAAGAAATCTTCGAAAATTACGTGGATTGTACCAGTGTGTTCATCCATGTGAGCCTTTACCGGTGACGTTGAACGGTTTGCAGCATCCATTGGAAACGGTTCGGCGAAAGGATATGTTTGAAAGTGACTATCTGAGAGCGTATAGGTAACAACACTATCGGGGAATACACAGCCGAATCCAGATGTAGTTTTAAACAAGGCAGCACATGAGAGTTCTTCTAAGTCATACGATATCGTGTAGGAAAGAGGAACAAAGTTACCTTCTTGCAACGCAATAAATTGATACCCACTATCTTGGCTCCAACTCAAGGCCACGCAGCGTTCTTCAGGCAATGCCACGATGTCTATGACTGTCATTTGTAAATCATATTGATGAGTGATAGTTGATTTGGCTGCCATAGCTATTCCTTTAGATGCTTGTTCGCATAAATTGACGTGATATAAGACAAATTAGCTCTACACATTACCCTATGTTACAGGTGGCTTTCAGAGTGGGCTAGCGTGTTAAAGTTAAACGGAGGAATTATTTTGGTTTTACGTAATATATTAGTCGTCATCTTTACCTGTAGATGGGAGATTAGTACAGGAAAACTGTGATTGGTGTGCCAGTACTCTCATCATGAAATAGCTTATTACTCCAGTTCGTTCCACCTCATGATGATATTCAATATACGATGAGTGAAAATATATAAAACGCATCAATTAGGAGGTTCGCAAGCTCCCTGAGACAATAACACGTGGGCTCAGTCGCTTCGCTCCAATTTTAGCCCACGTGTTATTGCCCCTAAGCGGGGCGTTAGGCGTCATTTACTCACAGCAATAAATGGTGATTCGGATGTGACATTACAGCATCAAGGTTGTTTCGCTAGGTTGTCTTTACAGCTTGCTTTTTTGATAGTTTCAACGGCTTTAGCAACGCGCTTTTCATCAATATCGCAACGCAAATATTCAACATCACCAGCTTTCTAAACTCGCTCTTTTATCCAGCAATGTCGTTAACATCTGGCATTTCGCACAGGGTTGTTTTATCTTAAATTCAATAATTTAAATAAGTGG
>NZ_BLIG01000008.1 GCF_009811415.1 Alteromonas sp. KUL106
TCTTATCGGCTAGTGGTAGCAGCAAAGCTGCGTACGTTCATTTGTACGCCTAACAAAACGCTGTTGGCACTCCCTTCGGTCGCTGGGACACATTCATGCGGGGCGGCTTCGCCATTATGCCCCACATGCCTGCGCCCCTTATTTAAAAGTTAAGTCTCACGGAGGAGTAATATGAAAAATTTATATCTCATTGTCTTTATATGCCTAACAAGTAACTTTTCATTTGCTAAAGATGATTACTTCAGTCTGCGTCAAGAACTAAATCAGATGATGGAACTGGATCAAAGTACATTACACGGAAAAACTGATAGGGATTTCGAAAAACTTCGCATAGAGCAAGCTAATAGAATCGAAGAAATTGTTACTGAATTTGGCTGGCCCACTATCGATATGGTCGGAAAAGATGCTTCGCAGGCGGCATGGATAATTGTTCAACATGCCGACTACAACAAAGAGTTTCAAGACAAAATGCTTAAAATCATGCGCCCTTTAGCGTTAGAAGGAAAGATTAATCCTGCTAACTACGCATACCTTTATGATAGGACTCATCGCCCACAGCTTTACGGAACCCAAGGCAAATGTGATGGCACTGATTTCACACCATTTCCTATTCAGGACATTGAAGATATTGATAATAGAAGGCGTGAAATGAAAATGACTACAGCTCAAGCCTATTGGAATATGGCATCAGAGAGAATGTGTGGTCGTAAGTGAGACTTAACAACGCGCTTAAGTCACTCCCTGCCGTCGCTGGGACACATACGCGGGGCCGCTTCGCGATTATAGCACCACATATGTGCCCCATAGCTTAATTTTAGGCCTATAGAGGTAAAACATGATTTCAGAGGCAGATTGGAAACACTTCAAACAAGTTAAGGCAGATGCATTAGATAAATGCTGCCAGCAAGTTTTGGACGATGTGCGTAAAGGAATCGATGATCCCGAACTTTCAAATCATGCAAAATATCTTTATTTGTATAAATTGATGGAAAACAGCGACAAACGTATCGTCAACATATTCGATTACAATGCAAGGTCTAAAGCTATGCTGCAACTTGCATTAATGAAATCAGACGGCCTTCTAGAAGCTAAACAAATTAGTGGCTTCTCAGATGAGTTACAAAGTTTTATTAATAGCCGTGACTAACTTATCAGCACGGCCTAACAAACAAATTATGGCACTCGCTGTCGCTCGCTGGGACGCAAACACGTGCGCGGCTTCGCCATATTAGTAAGTTATGTGCTATTTGTAGCAAGAAATTTCGTAAAAAGCGCTTAATCAAAAAAAACTTATTTTTAGATGAGTAAAACAAGGATATTAACTCAATGAAAAAGAAAATTTTTATAATTTCAATGTTGTGCTCTTCGAGCGCTTTAGCAAAAAATGCTGTAATAGAGGAAGTACTAGCACTTGAGGATGAGTCAGTTTCTACAGTGTTACTTCAATCGTGCGACGTTGAAATAGCTAGCGCCAATAATGACGAACTTAGAAACAAATCTAAAACGAAAAGATTATTACAAGTAAAAGCCGCTAATAATGTCTATTATGCTCCAAGTATTGCATTATTTGAAAGAGATCAAGGTAACTGCGAATTAGTAATTAAAGGCTTGTTACATA
Organism: Alteromonas sp. KUL106; assembly: GCF_009811415.1. GTDB lineage: Bacteria > Pseudomonadota > Gammaproteobacteria > Enterobacterales > Alteromonadaceae > Alteromonas. The sequence continues at coordinate 1,619 of NZ_BLIG01000008.1, forward strand.
AAGAGACTTCGTGACAACCTAACAATGTCAAATTTTGTAAAACGCTGGTCATTTGGGGAAGCACATGACAATCGCAAGCAGCGGACGAATGTCTTCGAAAAGCAATTTCATATTAATGGCTGAATACAATAAATGGATGAACGCATCTATTTATTCTGCTGCGTCGAATTTAGGCTCAGAGGAACTTGCCAAGGATAGAGGGGCTTTCTTTGATTCTATCATTGGTACACTCAATCATATTTTGGTGGCAGATATAATTTGGCTTAAACGTTTTGCCACTCATTCTAAAACTTTTACTGCATTAGATTCGTTAGCATCGAAGCCTAAGCCTGAAAAACTAGACTCACTTTTGTTCTCAGAGCTCGCCCTGCTTAAACAAGAAAGAGTAAGTCTGGACAACACAATCTTGAATTTTGTTAATCAGCTTTCCGAGGGCATTTTAGCAAGTAACCTAAACTATCAAAATATGAGAGGCGTCTCGCATTCAAAATGCTTCGCACATCTACTGCTGCACTTCTTTAACCATCAAACTCATCATCGTGGACAGGTTTCTACACTGTTGTCACAACTTAGTGTAGATTTAGGCGTCACGGATTTGCTGGTTAAAATACCCAACGCTTAAAGGGTATAACAAGCCACTAAAGGCGCTCGCGCTGATCGCTGGGGCGCTAATACATGGGCTGCGTCACTTCGATCCTAATTTAAGCCCATGTATTATCGCCGCTTAGTGGGGTGTTACCACCGTCCGCTTATGGCACAACTCGGTCGTTTGTAGCCCAAACAATGAAGTTCCGTTCCTCGTCTTTTACTGCATTTAAAGTTAGATATGAGCCAGTGACTTAACTCCAACTCATTTTATTGATTTGGCAAGGTTTCTTTCAAGGTCTCTTTTATCATTGATAAATACTTGATTGCCTTTTTGGGAGTAGTTTCTTCGGCTTTAAACCCCTGTTTATCTCTACCACATGACTTGCAAAAAGAATCATCTACGTCATTTTCTTTTTGGCTACACATGCATTCCCAAAGCTCTTTTTCCTTACCTAACAGACCTTTTTTCTTTCTAAAGACAGCGATTGTAGGAAACGACGCTTCAACAGTACCTATTAAATCATTGAGGGTATTAATATCGTCACTCGAATAAAGCCGTTTGGGCTTAATGATAGTGTTGAGCACGGCTTTTTTATGCGTAAGACTGTCTGACTTGGATTTCAACAGACTAATTGAGCGGTGGTAATCTACGAGAACCATCTTATTGATCACCTTTTGAATTGTCCTAAGCTCACTCTCCTTGCTTGCTTTCTCAAAAAGTTGGTACCCCAGCGCAACACTATCGTCGAAGTCTATTGAGGCTGCATAGGCAAATAAGCGCTCTTCTTTTAGACCACTACTTATCATTTCCCATTCAATAAAATCACCCATTTCAGGCACTTTGAGTTCGAGAAGTCTACACCATTCATCATTAGTCATCTCAAGTGGTGCTGACTTGTGTTGTTCGATAAGTATTCTTTTCTCTATTACATCAGCTACGACGTTACCTGTCACTAGGTCAGTCTTCGTATCCTCGGAGTTTTCAATGTACACTCTGTCTAGCGTTACTGCGGTGCCATAAGCAGTGATCATGAACATTGATTTTCCGCCGCCAGATACTTCATCGACGTCTATCGACACACTGATAACAGCATTGGCTCCAAGTTCAATAGCTTCATATTTGAGGTCAGTCAGCGCCTGTGCTTTTATCCTACTTATTTGGTCAGCGTAAGTTGCAGAGCGTCCACCGAAAAAGTCACTTAACCCAGCAGTAAAATCTGAAAAAACGTTTGTCCCCGCAACAACGTGCGCACTAACTATTCCGAAATATTGTTTTATTTTTGCGCCGTCTAGCGTGCTACTAGTTGTAATAAGTACATCCATATAATTATTCACTATTCGAATTTTCCTTTTTTCGCTTAACTTTAACCATAAAACAATAACATAAGTTAGGAATAAACTTGCTAGCTTTGTAGAAGCAAACTACGTTTGTCGCTCTAATCTGCCTTTAAAAATGATTCTCCCCAAGGATGCTTCACACTTACTTTTGATAGTGAAATAGAGTCCAGTTTCTTCAACGAGACTTTAAGTTGAAATTTAAGCTATACTACTTTTGAGGTTGTGTATTATCGCGATACACAGGGGGAGAAACGCTACCTACGTTTCTCTCCCTCTTTATTTGTGTTCGTCTTAAATGACACTACAGCTTCGCCAGTCATTAATTGTAATTGCTCTTGGCCTGTCAGTTGACGCTCGACTATCATTCCGACATAGGCCCACTGCTCTATTTGCTCACTGGGTGTTTTCGGGTAACTAGCTATCGCTTGCTTTGCGTCATCTATCAAAGAGCTATCAAGTTGCAACTTAACATTCCTCTGACTCGCTCTATTACTTTCAGATTTTTTTGTCATTCGCTCTTCCCTTCATTGCTCTGTGTTATTTTGAACTTGACCATGTCATACATGCGCTTGCACCTCGAAAGCTTAGTAAAATTGCATGTAAACCAGCGATGATTACCAAATGCTTTGTCTAACGCATATTTACTAGGCAATTTATTGGTTGTTTCTAATTGTTGTTTAAGGAACTCTTTGAATTTTGGAAAAAGAGATGTGTCTCGCTTCTCCCAAATTTTTGCACTGTGATTGGCATGGTTGCCTTGGATGGGAAAGGTAACATCAAGCCACGTTTTGTCGTATTGATATGCCCAGTTCAAAGCGTTTCCTTGATGCTCTTTTAACTCTGACCGATTAAGTAGGCCACGGCGTTTTCTCTCCTCGATTAAAGTCGCTCTTACGGCATCCCGCTTTTCATACATTCTTAAATATTGACGCCATAGGCTTAGCCCATCAACAGACTGAACTACTCCAGTAATCGATGGTTCTGACACACCAAGTTTGGCTGCAATATCTTTACAACTCACATTTTCGATTGCCATTTTTATTGCTTGTCGCTCTATGTCAGCGGTGACAACTTGTTTTCGCTCTGTTGTCTTTACGCCAATTCGGTTGGCTAATTGTTTTACGTAGCCATGACTCACTTTCAAGCGTCTGCTTATCTCCGCAACGTTAAATTGATAACTTTGTAATAGCGCTATTGCTTGTGACTCAATGGTCTCAGACATTTTAAGGGGTTTAGGAGCAGGTATTGGGGGAGGCGCTGATTCTTCGCGCAGTCCTTTTACTACAAATTCAAGCAAAATAGGTTTCAATGGATGAATGCTTAAATCGTGTTCGAAAACTATTCGACGAATACTTCTGGTATTCAACACACTGGGGAGACAAAGCGCTTCAGCTACCTCGTTATAGCGCACTAACACCGTAGACATCCGAATATGCATTTGCGATGTGAACAGCCCTCGTGAGTGAAATAGACTTTTAAAGTATTGCTGACCAACATTTTCATTATTGTTGCTACGTAACTTTTGCACAATATGCTTTGCGAATTCTATCTGCTGTGCATTAGCGTCTGAAGGAATAACAGAGTGTATTGACTTAAAATAACGTGGGAGCCGATATTTTCGATGGTTAAAAGGAACACTGGTTAATTCACACCCATGTTTGAAGCATGCATTCACTCCCCACAATTGGTGTGACAAATGCCAATAAGCGATACCTATTTTAGTCATATCTTCTTTAGCACATTCTGGGCAGTAATTGCTTTGCACTAAAGAGCCAAATGCCAACTGAGGTGAGCATGAAAGGTTTGCTATGTTCATATCACCAGCTCCACACATTGCCGCCTTCAGTGCTTCATGGCGGGCATTATAAAGAACATGCAAAGGGTAAGCTGTGTGGTTATGTAAGAGATAGTCTATACCGTATTCAGAGTGACAAGAGATATCCTGAATATGGCTAGGAAGAAGCTGATTTAAACACCCCCCTTCATAGCCGAACCATTCCAACGAAGTAGCCGTGTATGAGATATCACCCCATAGCCAATGACACCGAGCAACATACGAAAACAAAGTTTCATCAGGTTGAATTCGAGGTGTGTACAAGATTCTACTCATGGTCGATATTCATGCAGGTAGAAAAACTTGAATAACAAAAACATTAAAGGATGAATGCTGCCATTTTCAGCCATCATAGCACTGGCTTTGAATGCAGTGTTGTTAGCTGTGACTTCAGCAAAACGTTGTAAATTTGGAAACAATACAGTGAAGTATCTTTGGAGCGCACTTTGCCATTGCTTGTTGAGAGTAACGCTCACTTTACTTGGAGAATGGGAATAGAAGCTGCTCTCCATAAACACACGCTTGTGAAGTTCGACTTGCTCCCGCTGATATTCAACACCTCTTCTCATCAGCAGCTTGGTTTCCCAATCAAGCCAACGATGAAAAAGTGTAATATGAGGAGTGCTAAAAAAAGATTTATCAAAAAAATCGCCTGAGCATTCAAACCCATTAAACTCGCTCACTAAACGTTGCCTCAGCGCGGTATTATGCTGATGACAAATAAAAGCAGTCATTGCTTGATGATCTGCTCTCCAAATAGCAAAGCCCTTGGCTCTTATTTCTTCATCATGGCACTTTGAGCAGTATTTTAGAGACTGATAAGGCATTAGTAGCTTTTCAGCATTAAACAGTACGCGTCCCGTTGCCTTGTCATTCAATTGAGTTTTCACATGTGCATTTAATACATCACGAGAGATGAATCCTTGCCAATATTTGCCCACCATATTATCAGTCAATACATCCTCGAATCTTTTTCTTCCATAGGCTTGTACGGCAAACTTCACTGCCCACCTTGGCATGGTCTCTCCTATCAAACGGGGACTTGATATTTGAAAAAGGCTTAAAAATTCCTTTGGAGCGAAAAAGTCTGCATACTCCTTGAGTCGATAGAAATAGGTCGGAAGATACTCACCGGGTTTGATGTTAATATTCTCTAGTATTATGGATGAAAGACTGGTGTTCAACATGAGTTCACTCGTCCCCCATATCTAGGGCTTGAAGTCGTTTTATCCGATCAATGCGTTCTTGCTTTTTTGAGTCCTTTTTCTGCGTATTTTTATCAACTATTTGCGCTGTTTTTTCCGCAGAATAGGCGGGCGTGACATCAACTTTAGGTAGCTTCGGTTTAATCGATTCTTTGCGTATGTGAGTGGCCACATGCGCTGTATACAAAGAGTTAAATCGATTACTTTTGGTCATACTCAAATTCGCACTTAGTATATGATTTACTAGTCGCTTCAACTTGCTTATGTTTCCTTCACAATAATAAAAAATTGCATGTTCAAACTCCTTATCAACTAACTTCTCGCCCATACCTAAAAAGTTCGTACTTAAGGCTTTAACCATTGTCTTCCATGTTATGTGTTCAATAGAGTGATCACTTAGAATAAACTTACCATCACTGATTAAACGCCGCTCAGACTGCTCGCTCTGTTCAGGAGCACTGAAAAGGTCGCCAGCTTCAGGCGTACCAATGAAAATCATTGGCACGCCTAAGTCGTTGAAAAACTCTTCTAAAAAAACATTAGTAACAACCTTGTTATCCTTCGTGGTTTTAGAGTTTAAAACCCATTGGACATCATCTATTACAAGTAAACCAAGGCCAACCATTCGACATATTTTAATGACATAAATAACCTGCTCACCAACAGTGTCTCTGCTTGGAAGCTTTGCAGTGAAATGACTATTGAGCTTTTTATCGATGGCATTAAGAATTGAAACTAAGAAAGCTTTTTTACTTGTCGCACTTTTAATATAAGTTTTTACAAACATGACCTGCGGTAGTCGTCTAAATCCAGTGTTTTCAGAAGGGGGATGAAAGTTATCAACAGGATTAAACGTTTCTAACAACTTATCATGAACGGTAGTTTTACCATGCCCAGAGCGCCCCATACAAAGCATGGCAGTTCCAGCGTCTATTAGAGTATTTGGTGCAGGCAAGTCTTTTACCGAAACCTCGCCGTTTTCAACTAAGTTGAGATATTTATCGTAATCGTCTGTCTTAGGGTGGCGATTGAGATAACCAATAAGGATCATGTGATGAATTTGATTATACAAATCAAATGTATACTCTGGCGGAACATAAAATCGTTTAGCCAAACCAATACGTTTGATACCGTTTGATAATGTAGAATAATTGGGAGTAATATCGTCCCTTGCCGATAGTCGAGATATCAATTCAGATTCAGTTAGCTTCAGCATCTGAAGCGATGTAATAAATGGATTATCATCAATCCATTGTTCAAGCAGAAGGGTCGCTTCAGTCATCACTGCCTCCTTCACTATTTAACGATGGAGTATCAAAGTAATCTGCGGATGAATCAATTGCACTAGTGCCAAACACATTTCGAGTTTCAATAACATCTCTGGCGTTTTCTGATATCTGTGCTTGCCTGAAGTTGTCCTGTATTCCGGCAACGATGCCTTTGCGGTCTGGAGGTCTGGTAGAAGTGTTTTCGTTTGATAACTCACGTTCTTTAGCTATCGATGCTTGCAAGGCAACGTTTGCCATTCTTCGGTCTTTACGATTGATAGACATCCTTTGCTTTTCGATTTGTTTTTGCTGCTTAATTTCTTCAGCAGTTAAATCTTCAAACCTTTCATCATGCGACGCCAGTGTGAATTCGATGATTTCCGTACCAAACTGTTTTGATAAGTACCATGCGTAACGCGGGTCATCCTTGTTTACACGCACTTTTATTAAAGGCTTCTCCTGACCACTAAAGCTGATCTTTTGTTGCCAATCTTGGAAACCTTTGTGGGATGTTCTATATGTAAGCTCACTCGATAAAATGAGTATACCGTCGATGGATACTTTTGCTTCCTCTTGTTCCAACATCGCGTACATCACTAGTTTTTTGGGGCGACGATTTCCAGAAGCCATTCTTTTAGAAATGTGCTTATTCCATAGCGCTAAAGGCGTCGGCTTAACACCTTCAAACACATCAAAAGATTGTAACCGTGTGTGGTTCATTCTTTGACGATTAAACGACAAAATCGATTCAATAATTAGTCGATTTAACGAGTCAATATCATGTATGGCGAAGTTTGAAGGGTGAACGGCATCTTTTGCAGGATTCGGCTTTACACTCCCGTCCAATCGCTGAAACAGAATTTTGTCTTGAGAATCAAAATTTACCTCTACAGTCCCCTTTTTTTTACTTAAGTAAGAAGTTGCAAAGGTAATGGTTTCTAATTTCAAGTCTGCTGCCAGCATGTCATCATAAAGACTAGTGGTATATTCTCCCCCTCTATCGCAGAACAACCTTACGCATACGTGTTGGCAAGGCCAATCATCTTCGTCGATTTGAATTCCGTACCTTGCACAAAAATCAACTTTATTCGTAAAAGCATTGTAAAGTGCTTTTTTGACTGCGGAAACGCCGCGCTGATAAGTAATGCAATAGCCTACGATAACCCCCGAAAAGGTATCAACTACGAAGTACAAGTACGGGCGACCAATCACCTCTTTCGCTGTATAATCGCCCCTGCTGTTGATTCTCGATACCACGTAAATATTCAGTGTAGTGGCATCAATTTCATAGGTGTCACTTGGCCCAATAGAGTTTTCTTGTGCTTTACCACGTGTAATGTCTTGATTATTTTGAACTGCCTTTACACTCGTTTTAAGCTCTTCCCACTTCTTCCAATCTACATGCTTTTGAAAGTGAGCCGTAAATTGATCAATAGAAATATACTTACGAAAGTCAAGGTAGCGCTCTTTACGTCCATATACGTCAGCCGATGAATAACAAAGGCGTTGGCAAAACTCGCTATGTAACGAAGTATATTTGTGGTCAGAAACTTTAGATAAATGCTTTTTTATGAATTGTTTAATTCGCTTTATGTCTTCTTGCGTAGCATCTCGTCTTAAATATTCGTCGGAATCGCCTTTTGCGCCAATAAACGTTCCACCTCGTTTAGCTCTCTTCGCTTCAGCCTCTTCACTATTTAAAGGTAACTTTCGATTAGTTCCACAAAGATACGTTAGTGGTAATAGCGCTAAAGGGTGAGAACCAAATGCTAAGTATTGATTGAGATAGTTATACAACGACTGAGGGGTTATATTGGCTTGCTTGGCGTAAGCATCAAAAGATTTTCTGGATAAATCGCCTTTGATATATAATTCTATGTCATTAGATTCGATTAGTGGTCTTATTTTTGAGTATCTCTCATACGCCGTGGCTACACGACTTTCTGTGGCAGACAAATAATGTCTAGACGAACTAAATGTATTAGGCGTTCTTTCAAACATATCCCATGCTCGCCCTTCGATATCATCGCCAACTTTAACTAGAATAGGCTTAATAGGTTTTTTACGTTGTAGAGATAGCGCAACTACTTTTGATTCAGGAAAAGTATACGCAACGGTATATTCGAGTTCTTTCTCATCTGTATTTTTAGCTTTTATGATTTCGTTAATTGAATAATCAAATGCCTCTTCTGTCGGAAGACCTACCATTCCCATGCGTAGTCCTCCTTAGCATTAAAGACAAAACTTGCATCAGCGAGCGGACGAAATAGGTCTACCTGTAAGCCTTTATGCCAGATGAGATACCAAAATACGCCGTATGTTTTTTCAAACGAGATAGACATTTTTTTGGATACCAAAAAAACCAAATCTGCCAATCGATGACGCTTTCTACCAGTAAGGAATTCTAAAAAATGAACTTGAAAAGACTTAAGAATAATATGGGGAACATCAAGGTTACGATGCCTTCTAGCTATTGCAAGATTTTTGACCAAGTTCGGACTCAACGTCCAATGTGAAGATGTAATTAAACGATACTCTTGCTGCTTTTCATCTTCCCAATAAGCTTGTTCGATTTTCAGCTTATCTTGTGTGCGGCCAGTAACAGCATCACCACTATCTACTATAAGCACTTCATCATTGTATTTTAACGAGACAGCAATCTTTTTTGTTTCACCTGTCATAATATCGACATATTGAAAACAGAAATCTGTAGTCATGATAGATGCTTGATACCCTTGATTAGCATCTTTTACCAATCCACGTTTTGGTGCAAAACGGGGATGGGCGATATTAAGACGAGTCGCAACCGCTAATGTTGTATCAACATCTATTAAAGGATATTGCGTCTTTACCTTAGAGACGTTTTTTAAATAACTGAGTGTCAATCCAAAATGCCGTTCCATGTCTGAAAAGTATTCATGACGTTGTGTTTCTTGGCCTAGTTGCTCAGTGGAGGCATTTCCCATGCTTGAGAACTGACGAGCGGTTTTATACGGAATGTACTTACCTTCGAATTCTCTCCGGGTTAAGTAATCGTCAATTTTATTTTCAGTTAACTCAGTAACTGTTGGCTGTTTAATTTTAGGTGAGTTTGCATTTTTCATAACTTACTTTCCAATGGCTACAAGTCGGAAAATAGTCTTGAATATTGAAATTGACAAGGAAAAGCACAAAAACCACGAAAAGTTATTGGTAAAGTCAATAAATTCGTTGAAAACAAAAAAAATAACTAACCACAAACAGCTAGAATATGTAACTATTAAAGGTTTTTATTTATAAAAATGAGAGGCTGAACTGAATTTCACTTCGAAACTCACTTTATCGTAACAAATAAATCAACTTTGTCAACAAAGGCCTTACTTGACGGGGAACTCATGCATTACTAAAATTTTAAAATTTACAAATTACTCAACATTTGCATAATGAGAATCACAGAAGAAAAATTGATTGAATTTGAGTTATTTCTGAAGTCATTTAACAAAAGCAACAAACTAGCGTTTGAGCACTTCGTAAAGCAACGTCAATTCGCTGAAAATGAGACTAGAAAAATATCAAAAAGCTCAAAAAAAAGTTCGTCTCAAGAGTAAATATAAAACTTCCGCGTTTAGTAAGGGCTACTTTAGTTAACTAATTGCTATCAATGCGATAAGCATTCTTGTTCGAAATGTCCTTTTACAATATCCTCATTGTTAGCCTACTCAAAAATCGTTATAGCTGTCTTTTACAGAGCCAGTTAAACTCGCTGATTTTTCTGCAAAAACTAGATAAGAATAAAATCAAGGACAAGGAATGATCCCAAATTATCAGCAATTCATGCGGCCGTTTTTAGAGGTTGTACAAGCAAACAATGGCAATGAAGTTAAACTTCGAGACGTTATCAATCAGCTTGCTGATACATTTGACTTAACTGACGAAGAGCGTAACGAAACTCTGCCAAGTGGACGGCAAAGCGTTTTAGATAATCGTATTGGCTGGGCACGAACCTACCTCACAAAAGCTGGCCTTTTAAAAGCCACCAAAAGAGCACACTTTGTCATCACTGAACGTGGTATCAAGGCATTGCAAGATACAAATGCAACTATTAATAACGATTACCTCAAGCAATTTGATGAATTTGTGGCCTTTAAAGAGCAAAAGAACGACAGCAGCGCCCCTCAGCCGCTAAATACAGAAGAATCTAGTAAACCATTAGCATCAAATGAAATAACGCCTGACGAAGCGTTACTGGACGCTTATAAAGCCATTAACGACGCACTGGCGTTAGAGCTTATTTCTCGCACACGTGAGGTAACGCCAGCTTTTTTTGAAGACTTGCTTATCGAATTGTTGCTAGCAATGGGCTATGGCGGCACAGGCGAAGGCGCGGCACACGCACTCGGGAAATCGGGTGATAACGGTATAGACGGTGTTATTGACCAAGATCCATTAGGCGTTGACCAAATTTATATTCAAGCTAAACGCTACTCAGAGGGCAATAACGTCGGCTCTGGTGATATCCGTGATTTCTTTGGTGCACTCAATTTAAAGAAAGCGCAAAAAGGTATTTTCATTACCACATCGGATTTTACGCCATCAGCTATACAAACAGCTAAAGACCTTGGCATGAGAATAGTCCTAATTAACGGTAAAGAATTAGCCAAACTCATGCTGCGTTACAACATCGGCAGCAGAGACGAACAGGTCTTGCACCTGAAGAAGATCGACGAAGAATTTTTTGACGTGAATTAAAGTTAGCTTGGAATCATTTATGGATATTGACGGATTAAAACCAGAAACAAAGGCTCGCTTATCAATAGACGAGCAATTGAAGCTCGCTGGTTGGACAGTACAAACTTGGCCTAACGCAAACCTTGGCGAAAGCTTAGGTGTTGTAATACGTGAATATCCTACCGATACTGGCCCTGCGGATTATCTACTATTTGTAAATCGCGAAGCAGTAGGCGTGATTGAAGCCAAAAAAGACGAAACCATTTTATCCAATGTTGAAGATCAAACACTTCGTTACGCCACCAGTAAGATCAAATTTCGCAAAGACAAAGCGCCGCTATCGTTTCTGTTTGAAGCAACCAGTAAAGTCATTCAGTTTACCGACTTAAGAGATCCTGCCCCTAGGTCTAGAGAAATTTTCCATTTTTTTAAGCCCGAAACACTGCAAGAATGGATGAAGCAAGATAGTTCACTGCGCAGCAACCTTAAAAACAACATTCCAGCACTACCAAAAGCTAACTTACGAGATTGTCAAATAAGCGCAATTACAGGTTTAGAAACATCCCTTGCCGATAGCAGACCTCGCTCATTAATTCATATGGCTACAGGTGCTGGCAAAACGTTTACAGCAATTAACTCAGTATACCGATTACTAAATAATGGTGGCGCTAAACGAATCTTGTTTTTGGTTGATACCAGAAACCTTGGTAAGCAGGCACAACAAGAGTTTCATGCTTTTAAACCGCATGGTAAAGAAACCTTTTTTCATGAAAATCACATAGTACAGCGACTCAATAGCGGCACCATAGATGATGCCGCTGAAGTTTGTATTTGCACTATACAAAGGATGTATTCGATTCTAAGTGGTAAACCAATAGATGAAAGCGCAGAAGATTTATCACTACATGAAGTAAAGCAAAATAAACAACAAGCAAAGTTGGTGAAGTATAACCCAGAAGTTCCAATTGAAACCTTTGACTTTATTATTGTTGATGAATGTCACCGCTCTATTTATAACCTTTGGAAACAAGTTCTCGATTATTTCGATGCTTTCATTATTGGTCTTACTGCCACACCTGATAAACGCACATTAGGCTTTTTCAACGAAAACATCGTTGCAGAATACAGTTATGAAGATTCAGTACTTGATGGCGTAAATGTGGGTTACGATGTTTATGAAATTGAAACTGAGATCGGCAACAAAGGCGCTAAACTAAAAGCCAAAGAATGGCTAGATCACCGAGACAAATTAACTCGCAAAAAACGCTGGGCACAAGCAGAAGAAGATAACACATACACTAGCAAAGAGCTTGACCGCTCAGTGGTCAATAAAAGCCAAATCCGCCAAGTCATTAGAGCAATGAAAAAGGCGGTAGAAACTGAAATATTTCCTAACCGCAAAGAAGTGCCAAAAACACTTATATTCGCCAAAACAGACAGCCACGCTGATGACATTATTCAAATTGTTCGTGAAGAGTACGGGCAAGGAAATGAGTTTTGTAAAAAGGTTACATACAGTGCCAAAGACCCTGATGGCATATTGAATGATTTTCGTAATGACTTTAACCCTCGCATCACGGTAACTGTTGACATGATCGCGACAGGAACAGACGTAAAACCATTAGAAGTTCTACTTTTTATGCGCGATGTTCGTAGCAAAGGCTATTACGAACAAATGAAAGGCCGTGGGGTAAGAAGTTTGGGGTTTGAAGATCTTCGCAATGTCAGTAAAAGTGCAACGAGTGCCAAAGATAGATTTGTACTAATCGATGCAGTAGGGGTTGAAAAGTCTCAAAAAACAGAGAGCCGGCCGTTAGAACGCAACCCTAACCTTTCAATGAAAGACTTACTTCAAGGCGTGGCTATGGGTCATCGAGATGATGACACAATACAAAGTTTGGCAAACCGCTTAACCCGTCTAGGTAAACAAATTGATACTCGCGGTCACAAGAAAATAGAGAAACTTACGGGTAAACCCGTTGCTCAATTAGCAAGAGAACTATTAACCTCGATAGATCCTGACGCAATCAATCAAAAAGCATTAGAAAATGCCAAGGCGAAAGGTATTACACGAAGTGAAGAAACACTTACCGATAATGAGCGCGAAACCGCAAAACAACAACTCATTGATAAAGCATGTGAAAGTTTTGATAACCCTGATGCGAGAGATGTGATCGAGTCTGCCAGAAGAGAACGCGAACAAGTTATCGACCACATCAACTTAGATACGGTGACTTACTCCGGCTACAGTGCCCAAGCAGAAGAAGAAGCAGAAAAGGTTATACAAAGCTTCAAAGAGTTTATTGAGCAGCATAAAGACGATATTCAAGCGCTCAGCTTTTTCTACCAGCAACCTTACCAGCGCAGACCATTAACCTTTTCTATGCTAGAAGAACTGCACAAAGCGTTAAATAATCCCCCGTTGTTATTAACAACGGAAAAACTATGGACTGCTTATGAGCGCATAAATTCAGCAAACCCTCTCAATAAAAGCAGCAGTAAAGGTAAAAAGGTCAACACCCAAAGGCAACTAACCGATATAATTTCGCTAGTAAAATATGCTATTGGTTTAGAGGCAGAGCTTAGGCCCTTTGCAGATCAAGTAGACGCTAAATTTAAAAAATGGATCTTCCGCCATAATGCCCAAAGAAAAACTGCATTTACCGAAGAACAAACCACATGGCTAAGATTAATAAAAGACCATATTGCAGCTAGCTGTTCTATTGAACGCGATGACTTTGACTATAGCCCTTTCTCAGATCGCGGTGGCTTACAAAAAGCATGGGGCTTGTTTAACACCGAAGCTAAGAACGAATTAGATAGCCTTATGGCTGAAATGAATCAGGAATTAATTGCGTGAACCAGAATTTAGAGTTACCTGAATCTTGGAAAAGAGTGAAGTTGATTGAAATTTCACAAATTTTCATGGGGCAGTCGCCTAAAGCGTCCGAGATCAACAGTGAGGGTAAAGGTTTACCTTTTTTTCAAGGGAAAACCGAATTCACAGACGTCTACCCAGTCATTAATAAACACTGTGAGCAGCCGAGTAGAATTGCTGAGCAAAATGATATTCTTTTGTCTGTAAGAGCGCCTGTCGGCCCTGTAAATTTAGCAAGCGAAAAAAGTGGCTTCGGTCGTGGCCTTTGTGCTATCAGAGCTTTTTCTGGAGTATCATTTAAATATCTGTTTTACCAGTTAAAAGGATTAGAAAATTACATTGCGTCATTTGGCACGGGTTCTACTTTTGCAGGAATAAATAGAGATAAAGTCGAAAGTTTAAGTATCAATATAGCTCCAGAAAAAGAACAACAAAGAATAGTCGAAAAGTTAGATGAGCTACTTTCAGAATTAGACTTTGGTGTCCAAGAATTAAAAACAGCTCAAGTTAAACTTAAACATTATCGTCAGTCCTTACTTAAAAGTGCGGTAGAAGGCGCACTTACCCAAAAGTGGCGAGATGATAATAAACATCAAATTGAAGAAACAGGCGAAGCGCTTTTAAAGCGAATTCTTGTTGAGCGTAAGCAGCGCTGGGAACAGAATAAACTCGAAGAGTTTAAAGAAAAAGGCAAAACCCCTCCTAAAAACTGGCAAGACAAATATCCAGAACCAGTCCAGCCGGATATAACTGATTTACCTGAACTACCTGAAGGGTGGGTGTGGGCCAGTTTGGATATGCTAGGTGAGATAGTTTCTGGCGTTACTAAGGGCACAAAACGCAAGATTGAAGTGAAAAAAAGGCTAGTTCCTTATTTACGCGTAGCAAATGTTCAGAGAGGCTACCTCGACTTGTCTGAAGTCAAAACTATTGAAGCAACTGAAACTGATATTAAAAAATATACCCTTGAATATGGTGATATTTTGTTTAATGAAGGTGGTGATCGGGATAAGTTGGGAAGAGGTTGGGTTTGGTACGGTGAAGTCGATAATTGCATTCATCAAAACCATGTTTTCCGTATGAGGTCATTTATAAAAGATTTAGTCCCTGAATTTATTTCCCATCATGGAAATACATTTGGCAAATTATGGTTTCAACATGCGGGAAAGCAAACTACAAATTTAGCTTCGATAAATAAAGGAATACTGCAATCCTTTCCAGTTCCTTTAGCACCAATTGAAGAACAAAAGGTTGTCATTGAGTTGCTTGATGAAGAATTAGCGCTATTAGATAAACAAGAAGAGTATTCACTTAATGCGCTAATTTCAGCAGAAGCTCAGCGTAAAAACATCTTAAAAAGTGCATTTTCAGGGGAGCTTGTTCCACAGGAAGAGAATGACGTGCCAGCCTCTGTATTGTTAGAAAAAATCAAAAAAGAACGTGAAGAATTGGCGAAGCAAGCTAAGCCTAAGAAGAAACGCCAACCTAAAAAAAAAGTTGATGTGATGAGTACATTATTAGAAGTGTTAACAGCCGAAGATAGATGGATTGATGCTCAAGAAGCATTTAAAAAATGCGGCATTGTAGATGGTACATCCATAGACCGCGTTGAAGAAATTTATGCTGAATTACGAAAGCTTGAAAAGTCTGGTCAAATTGAAATTGATCGCAATGGTAGTTATGACCAGATAAGGTTTATCAAGCAAGAAGTTAAGGAAGATTAATGCGATTAGCCTCATTTACCATTGGCTCGGAGCGAGGTGGTATTCGACAACAGTTTAAAAATCTTAAAAACGTTACCATCGACTTTGAAGAAGAAGAATGGATCACGCTAGTTATTGGTTGGAATGGCACAGGTAAATCAAATGTACTTGAAGCATTAGCAGTTTTATTTCGCGATCTTATTATGGGTAAGAATGAGAGAGGAGAAAAAGATAAACCAACGTTTTCTTACGTCCTTCGTTATTTTTGCCATGAAAAAGAGATCGAAATAGACGCTGACCCTGAGCGCGTTAAAGAAGCCTATAAAATCAGTTACAGAGATTTAGGAGAAGATAAATCAGAGGAGTCTGCCCAAGCAGATTTATTGAGTGTGCTAACGGGAAAGAAAGAGTTAGCTGAAATTACATTTAGTAAGTTCAAAAAACGACAAGATGATTTTTTACCTAAATATGTGTTTGGTTATTATTCTGGTCATAGCGATAGGATGCAGTCCGTTTTTAGGCCGTACCTTCAGCAATATGATAAAAAGCTTCGAAGTGCAAAATCTGAAGATCCGGGTTTAAGGCGTTTATTTTATGCGTTACCTGTACATAGCCAATTTGTATTGCTCGCCTTTGTATTAAGACAAGATGACTTAGTCAGGCATTTTCTAGACACTCAATTAGGTTTAGAAACTGATGAAAATGCGGAAAGTATTGATTCTGTCTTATTAGAGTTGAACGAGCCTTCTTGGAACCTAAATAAAAGTAAAACACCTAAAGGTAGCTACGATGCGTGCCAAGATACTCCAGATATATTCTGGGGAGCGGAAGGGATTGTTCGTGACTTTTTAGATCGTGTCCATGAAGTTTCTACTGCACCTATAAAAATTAAGCGCAAAGATGAAGCAACTTTATGGAATAAAAAAGAGCGTGAATATCTTTATATGTTTATCAAAGATATTCACAAGCTAGAGGATCTGGTTGGAGAGCAAGAGCCAAGAGAATTTTTCCGTGATCTTGAAAGTACCTACGTTTCAGAGTTAATTAGCGAAGTTCGCATCAGAGTTAAGCTTAAAAAGAATGATGGCAGCGTTACGTTCAGAGAGTTAAGTGAAGGCGAGCAACAATTGCTCACAGTGTTAGGTCTATTAAGGTTTACCGCTGAAGAAGAAAGCCTATTTTTACTTGATGAACCAGACACTCACTTAAACCCTAAATGGAGTGTTGACTACATTGATTACCTGAACAAATTCGTGACCTCTGGTTCTAAAGGTGAAAACAATAGTCATATTGTTCTCACTACACATAATCCAATTGCAATTGCTGAACTAACACGCGATCAAGTACAAATCTTAAATCGCGATGAAGAAACCAGAGTTATAGAGTCACATAAGCCGCATTACGATCCTCAAGGAATGGGATATGCGGGAATAATCACAAGTGATATGTTCGGATTAGGCTCTTCTCTTGACAAGAGAACTCAGAGAAGGCTTGAAAAATATAGAGCACTAGCGAGTATAGAAAACAAAAGTAAGTTTGAAGAATTGCGTTTACAGGTCATTTCGGAGTGGTTGGAGAATGACAGGTTTACGATGACACAAAGAGATGATGATTACGAAAGATATATAAAAATCCGAAATGCGTTACTGAAAGAAAGGTCAGGCTCCGAAAATATAAAAGAGCTTGTAGATTATGCACTAAGCCTATCACAACAAGAGCGTGATCAAGTTGCGGCTGACGCGATTAAAGCGTTGCTTGATGAGGACGAGTGATGAGGTTCGTTGACAATACTTTTATTGATTTACCTGATGGATGGGAAGATCGTGCAGAGGCTGCAACGCAAGACCTGATGAATGGTAATATTGTGGCAGATGATAGAAGTACTATATGGAAGGAGCTTAAAGAAAGCTTAGAATTACTTTCGAATGGTCGATGCTGGTATTGCGAAACAAATATACCGAGAACAGATAACGCGGTTGATCACTATAGACCTAAAGGCACCGTCAAAGGCGTTTCTATAGATGAAGAAGGTAAGAATATTACCAGATATGATATCGCTCCCGAGCATTCTGGTTACAAATGGGCAGCTTTTAAAGAAGAAAACTTTAGATTTTCTTGTCAACATTGCAACGAATTTAGAAAAGATTTGCAAGGAACTGCGGGGGGGAAATGGAACTACTTTCCGCTAATAGAGGAAGCGGAAAGAGCTTATAACGAACTTGATGAAGACAACGAAAACCCCAGTTTATTAGATCCCTGCAAAAGACTTGACTGGAGGATGCTGTCATATGACAAAAGTGGGGCACCATTTTCTCGTTATGCAGAAGGTTCAGAGGAAGATCTAAAAGTTAAATATTCAATTCGACTTTATCACTTAGATCAAAAACGTCTAAATGAGGGACGCCTCGCCCAATGGAATTTATTTAAACCTTTAATCAGTGACGCTAAGAAGTGGTATTTGAAAAAGTTAAGACGAGACCAAGGAGCTGAAGCTTGTTTTCAAAAGGAGCTTCGTAAAATAGGAAAATGGTTTAACCCCAAAAGCAAAAACACTTACTTGGGCTATCTTGTTTACCAATTAGAACAAGACAAAGAAAAAGACACTCTGCACCCTTGGATTAGCGAATTAATAAGAACAGTTGGCTAATTAGCTAATTACAAAATGAGATTGATGAATGAATGCTCCTGCATTAGTACAAAAAGTTTGGAATTACTGTCATACATTACGTGATGATGGTGTAGGTTATGGCGACTACTTAGAACAGTTAACCTATCTATTATTTTTAAAAATGGCGCATGAATATGCGCAGCCGCCTTACGTCAGAGATACTAAAGTTCCGGCTGAATATAATTGGGAATCTCTACGTGGGTTAACAGGCGAAAAACTAGAAGAACAATATAGAAAGATCTTAAAAAACCTAGCAAAAGCTAGCGGCATGTTAGGCGCTATATTTTATAAAGCTGAAAATAAGATCCCTGACCCTGCAAAGTTATCTCGTATTGTTACCATGATAGATAACGAAAACTGGATAAGTTTAGATGCTGATGCAAAAGGTGACTTATATGAAGGGCTTCTGCAAAAAAATGCGGAAGATACGAAAAGCGGTGCAGGTCAATACTTTACGCCTAGACCGTTGATTGATGCCATATTGGCGTGTGTTCAGCCTGAACCAGAGAAAACCATTGCAGATCCGGCTTGTGGAACAGGTGGCTTCTTTTTAAGTGCTAGTGATTGGATTGCTTATGGCGATCCGCAGTGGATTCAAAAAGGCATGAGCCATTGGAATCCATCAAAGCATGATGAAAGCATCGTTCCAAAGTCGAAGTTAAATAAGGCACAAGCACAATCGTTGAGAGACAAAACATTTAGAGGTAACGAGATTGTCTCTTCAACAAGACGTATGTGCTTAATGAACTTGTTTTTGCATAATATTGGTAGCATTGACGGGCAACCTGAAGTTGAAAGAGCTGACGCATTATTAACACCAATAACTGGCGATAATAAGGTTGATTATGTTCTGGCGAATCCACCTTTCGGAAAAAAGAGCAGTGTAACCATCACCAATGCTGAAGGCGGTGAAGATAAAGATGCGCTAACCTATGAGCGCCAAGATTTTTGGGCAACCACAACCAACAAACAGTTAAACTTTTTACAGCACATTGTTTCAAGCTTAAAAGACACTGGTAAAGCTGCTGTTGTATTACCTGACAATGTATTGTTTGAAGGTGGTGCAGGTGAGCGTATACGTAGAAAGTGGTTAAATAACTGTGATGTACATACCATCTTAAGATTACCAACAGGTATCTTTTACGCCAATGGTGTGAAAGCGAATGTTGTGTTTTTTGATAATGCTGACCGTGATGAAAAAATTCATACCAAAGGTATTTGGTTTTACGACCTAAGAACCAATACACATTTCACACTAAAACAACGACCAATGACACTGAATGACTTAAAAGACTTCATCAAGTGTTATAACCCTGAGAACCGTCATGAACGTGAAGAGACTGAGAGGTTCAAATATTACAGTTATGATGAGCTAATCAATCGAGAAAAAGCGAGTTTGGATATATTCTGGCTAAAAGATGACAGCTTAGATAATTTAGATAACCTGCCACCACCTGACGTTTTACAGCAAGAAATCATCGACCATTTGGAAGCTGCCTTAGCTGCATTTAAAGATGTAGCAGTAGGATTGCCAGATAGCACTGTTGAATAAAGACTAATCCATCTTACAATGAAAGGATTGGCTTTTTTGGTATCCGCAAAAAGCCCACTTTAAAGTGGGCTTTAGCTGTCTATTAAACGCTTTATTTACTGTAAACGACTTATTTAATCCCAGTAAACGTTTTATTTACTCAAATCAATTAGCTCGGCGTAACAGCGTTGTGGTAAACATCCTGGACATCATCGCAGTCATTGAGCATGTCCATGAATTTTTCGAACATAGGCATGTCTTCTTCGCTGATTTCAGTCTCAGTTTGAGGCATCCAGCTTATTTCTTCTGCGATGAAGTTAATCTCTGGATACGCTTCAGTTAACGCTGTTTTCACTTGATAGAATTCGGTGTGAGGCGCATACACCGTCACTTTACCGTCTTCTACTTCAACTTCGGTGACGTCTACGTCAGCTTCCATAAGCACTTCTAACACCGCATCTTCATCATCACCTTCAAACTGAAAAACAGCTTGATGGTCAAACATGTGCGATACCGCGCCTTGTGCACCTAGCTTAGCATTCGTCTTAGTAAAGCAGTTACGTACTTCTGTTATTGTGCGGTTCGCGTTGTCAGACAAGCAGTCAACAATTACCATACAGTTACCCGGACCAAAGCCTTCGTAACGCATAGGCTGGAAATCTTCACCCGCACCACCTGCGGCTTTATCGATTGCTTTTTCGATAACATGGCTTGGAACCTGATCTTTTTTCGCTTTCTCCATCAAGCGGCGAAGTGACAGATTGGTGTCTGGATCGGCACCACCGTTTTTCGCACATACGTAAATCTCTTTACCGTATTTAGAATAAACTTTAGTTTTTTGGCCGGCAGTTTTTGCCATGGCGTTTTTACGTACTTCGAATGCTCTTCCCATCTTAAAATTCTCTTTCTCGCAATTAATGCGTTGGGTTTCATCGGGATACCGCGCCGCTTTGGCGAACAATGATGCTCGGCCATGCGACACAGAAAAAATTGTGCGAAATTCTACCTTAATTTTCCTGCAATACCAATGCGATCCCATTTATCAGTACGACGAAAAGAATGACGCGCTCCACTGAGTAAAATCACAGCACGACGAAAACCAATAGTGCACTTGCTTTTAGCTTAGGGTAGATGTTCTGTGGCTAAATAATCATGCGACTGCATTTCCTTTAACCGACTAAGACAACGCCTGAACTCAAAATTTAGCAAACCTTCCGTGTACAAGTTTTCAAGGGCAACCTCTGCGGAAATAATAAGCTTCACATTTCGCTCGTAAAACTCATCTACCATGGCAATAAAGCGTCTAGCAACATCATCGTTGTGCTGCCCCATCTCTTTAACATTGGCAACCAAAACCGAGTGATAGCAGCGACTCAATTCGATGTAATCACTTTGACTTCGCGGTCCACCGCACAAGCTCTTAAAATCGATCATTAGGACACCATCAGCGTTGCGCAGGGTAGTGATCTTTCGGTTATTGACTTCAATATCTTCACCTTGCGACCCTTCTTCAGGTGCAAGTTGCAAAAAGTAGCTATGCAAGTTTTCAGTCGCGTCGTCATCTAACGGATAGTGATAGATTTCGGCTTGTTCCAATGTACGTAGGCGATAATCAATACCGCTGTCCACATTAACGACTCGGGTATTTTGATTCAATAAATCGATAGCAGGCAAAAAGCGGGCGCGCTGAAGACCATTTTTGTATAAGTCGTCCGGTACAATGTTGGATGTCGCTACCAAAACAATACCGTGCCCAAAAAGTTCTTCCATCAGCGTGCCAAGGATCATGGCATCAGTAATATCAGACACGAAAAACTCGTCAAAGCAAATGACTCGCGCTTCTTTTGCTAACTTAGCAGCAACTAATTTCAAGGGATCTTGAGCGTTTTTTAACTGCTTAAGTTCATCGTGAACACGATACATAAACCGGTGAAAATGCACCCGCATTTTCTTTTCAAACGGCAGGCATTCAAAAAAGGTATCAACGAGATAGGTTTTCCCCCGCCCTACGCCGCCATAAAAATAAATGCCTTGAATTCCCGGCTTGGCATGGCCTTTCCCAAAAGCGGCTTTCAGCTTTACCCGCCATGTTGTTTTCTTTTCAGGCTGAGTAAGTTCATCAAATAAACGTTGTAACTCTTTAACTGCATTTTCTTGCGCTGCATCGTAATGAAAGTCAGACGACTGAAGATCTAGCTGATATTTTTCCCATGGCGTCATCGCCGAAACCACTCCGTAAAAATGTCAATAGCGGCGCTTGCTGCACCGACCTGCTTGAATTTCTCAATTATGACCTTAATTTTAATGGAAATCACGGTAGAATCTCACATTGAAATTCGACATACACTGAATAACTGTCACTATGTATGCGCGTTTCGGGCTTGACCTTGCTATATTTAGTGTATGGTCGAAAGCAGCTTTTAGATCGTATAAGTAGGATCGGCTGCACGATGTAGATTGATTCGGAGAATATAATGGAATTGTTAGTATCTCTTGCTTTGTTAGTTGTTGGTTTAGTTATCGGCTTTTTCGTAGGTCGCTTTTTTCAACAAAAGCAGGGTGCAGGCAGTGCTGCGCAAACTGAGAAGCAGGTTAAAGAGATCCTTGCACAGCAAGCACAGCATCACATTCATCAAACTCGCCAAAGCTTAGAAAGCATTGAAAGTCAGTGTGAAACACTGAAGCAACAAATTGACGAGTATGAAACACTGCTTGAACAAAGCAGTGATGAAGAAGGCATCAAAGTCCCTTTCTATGGGGAGCAAGCCACAACCTATTTACGTAATAATCTAAAAGGTTCAGATAAGTCTAAAGTTAACCGTGTTTCTGACACACAGCCGAGAGACTTCGCAAACTCAGGTTCTGGGTTGTTCGTCGGTGGTTCTGAGCAGAATAACGCAGAAAAACAGTAACATCGGGAACTTTATTACGACCTCGGACTCTTTTAGTGAAACTATGCTATGTCGCATATAACATGAAGGAGTGTAAGCGAACATGAAAATGTCTTTCCGCCATTGTTTATTGGCGTCTGCCGTTGTTGTAAGTTCACTGGGCTTTACTGCTAGCACGCAGGCGGCGTTACCGTTCTTTTCAGATAAAAAAGATGAAGTTCCCTCTTTAGCGCCAATGCTTGAAGAGGCGACTCCCGCAGTAGTGAGTATTGCCGTAGAAGGCACGCAAACTTCAACGCAGCGTGTACCAGAAATGTTTCGTTACTTTTTCGGTGCGCCGCAGGAACAAGTTCAAGAACGTCCTTTCCGAGGTCTTGGTTCAGGCGTCATTATCGATGCGGAAAAAGGCTACGTTGTTACCAATAACCACGTCGTTGATAACGCAGACGAAATTACCGTTAAATTAACGGATGGCCGCGAGTTCAAAGCGAAGAAACTAGGTTCTGATGAACAAAGTGATATCGCTTTACTAAAAATAGACCCTGACGATTTGAAAGCGCTGCCGCTAGCAGACTCTGACGGCTTGCGTGTAGGCGACTTCGTTGTTGCTATAGGCAACCCTTTTGGCCTGTCACAAACCGTGACATCGGGTATCGTAAGTGCCTTGGGCCGCTCAGGGCTAAACATTGGTGGTTACGAAGACTTCATTCAGACTGATGCCGCAATCAACCGCGGTAACTCTGGGGGAGCACTGGTTAACCTTCGCGGTGAACTTGTGGGTATTAACACCGCTATCTTTGGCCCTAACGGCGGAAACGTCGGTATTGGTTTTGCTATTCCAGCGAACATGATGAAGAGTTTAGTGGACCAGATTGCCGAATTTGGTGAGGTACGACGCGGTCTATTGGGCATTCTCGGCAGTGATATCGATGCAGGTCTTGCTGAGGCAATGAATGCAGAGGTTAATATCGGTGCATTCGTCAGTGAAGTACAACCTGACTCAGCTGCAGAGAAAGGCGGTATTCAAGCGGGTGACATTATTACCGCTATTAACGGACGTAAACTTCACAGTTTCCAAGAACTGCGCGCTAAAATTGCGAGTATGGGAGCAGGTGCTGAAGTTGAGCTTACCGTTATGCGCAAAGGTAAGAAAATGAAGGTAGATGTTGTCTTAGATGATGCTGCTGACACCACGGTTACTGCGGCTCAAATTCATCCGGCACTGGAAGGTGCAACGCTAGCTAACGGTTCAGATAGCGCGGGCAATGCCGGTGTTATTGTGTCCGATATAGAACGCGGCGCACCAGCGGCTCGAATTGGCTTACAAGCTGAAGACGTAATAATTGGCGTCAACCGCGTTCGCACATCGACCGTCGCTGAGTTTAGAAATGCCTTAGATGAAGCGAAAGGTGTTATCGCCCTTAACGTTAAACGCGGCAATTCAACGCTATATTTGGTCATTAGGCAATAGCATGAAACCTAGATTGAAGGTCTAATTTGATTAAAACGGCGCATTTCAAAGGCGCCGTTTTTTTATGAGCGTTATTTATTCGTTAAGCACGTAGCCAGTTAACACTGAGAGAAAAATAGCGATGCCAACCTACCTGCACAAAATTTGTTTTTCATTACGGTAGTTTATTCAATAAAGTGATATCCTTGACATTAAGAATGATAATTTATGAATGTTGCGCTTTAAATTTATAATGGCGCGCTGCAATAGTAGTGCTCATTGAGTAAGTGCGACAAAAAACAATAAGTGTGACTTGTGACTGGCCGCTCAATAATAAATTTCTTACTAAAATCTGTCCTTCTCGGCGTTGCTGTTGCAGCGTTGCTCTTGATTTTTGTTCCTGAACTTCGCCAAGGAAAAGGCCTAGCACAAGGCTTTTTCACAACCCCTTCCGTCAGTGCCACGCGCGAAACCTATTTCAGTGCGATAAGTCGCTCTGCTCCAGCAGTGGTTAATATTTATAGTGTCAGCATTGAAAATGGTTCAGGTCTATTTAGAAACCAATCTCGGGGGCGAACTAACCTCGGCTCTGGCGTTATAATGACTGAGAACGGCTATCTGCTCACGTGTCATCACGTAGTTGCAGACGCCGACAGTATTTACGTAGCAGTACAAGATGGCCGTATCCTAGAAGCGCAAATTATCGGTACAGATCCCCTCACGGACCTTGCAGTCTTAAAAGTGACTGCCGACAACTTACATATTATCCCTCAAGTTTCAGAGCCTGACACACATGTCGGCGATGTGGTAATGGCTATCGGCAACCCTTTCGATTTAGGTCAGACGATAACGCAAGGAATTGTAAGTAGAGCCGGACGTAACGGGCTTTCTAACTATGTAGACTTTATCCAGACTGATGCGGTGTTAAACCAAGGTAATTCCGGTGGAGCATTAGTAGATAGCAACGGTATTTTGCTGGGCATTACCAACGCTAACTTCCAGGTTTTAGATTCAAATAACCGCGTTCGCAACGTGGACGGTATTAACTTTGCTGTACCATACGAACTGGCTAAGCGGGTTATGGACGAAATTATTAGCAATGGTCGCGTAATACGCGGTCAGCTTGGCTTTGTAGGCGGAGAGAACCGTAACCGCCCCGGTATTGATGTTTCGGCAGTCGCAAAGGGAAGCCCCGCCGATATCGCCGGTATTCGCCCAGGTGACATTATCGTTGCGATTGACGGGGTTCGATTGGAAAGTGCGTCTAAAACGTTAGATATGATTGCTGAAACCGAGCCTGGTACAGAGCTTGAAATTGAACTCAGTCGAGATGGTACGTCGTTGACACTCAAAGCCACAGTGGGAGAGCTTCGAGCAGGTCAATAGACGCCTATTACTTGGCCTTTATCATTTAAGACCATTAACTGATCAACCTCGCACAGCTTATCAGTGTCAAAAACAAGAAAAGCGCCTATCTTAGGCGCTTTTCTGTCAGCTATAATTCGACACGACCTACTCTTTAACTCGCTCAATGTTCGCGCCTAAGCCTCGCAGCTTTTCTTCAATAGCCTCGTAACCACGGTCAAGGTGGTAAATACGATTCACATGAGTTTCCCCTTCTGCGATAAGGCCTGCTATCACTAAGCTCGCTGACGCACGAAGGTCGGTTGCCATGACTGGCGCACCTTTTAACTTTGAACTGCCTTTCGATACTGCAGAATTAGCTTCAAGTGCAATTTCCGCTCCCATACGCTGCAATTCAGGTACATGCATAAAGCGGTTTTCGAAGATGGTCTCGGTAATAACACCCGTCCCTTCCGCAACGCTGTTTAGAGTAACAAACTGCGCCTGCATATCAGTAGGAAACGCTGGGTGTGGCGCCGTTTTTACTCTGACGGCCTGTGGCTTTCGCCCTTCCATATCGAGTTCAATCCAGTCTTCGCCGAGGGTGATTTTCGCTCCGGCTTGCTCAAGCTTATCAAGCACGGCGTCTAAGGTATCAGGTGCGGCATGAGTACAGCGAATTTTTCCGCCTGTAACAGCGGCAGCCACGAGAAAAGTCCCCGTTTCAATGCGATCAGGTAATACTGCATAATCACAACCGCTTAGTGTTTCCACACCTTCAATCGTAATCTTGTCGGTTCCGGCACCGCTGATTTTTGCCCCCATCTGAATAAGGCAGTTGGCTAAATCTACGATTTCAGGCTCGCGGGCGGCGTTCTCCAACACCGTTGTGCCGTCAGCGAGTGCTGCAGCCATAAGTAAGTTTTCTGTCGCCCCCACGCTTACCATATCCATGAAGATTCGGGCGCCTTTTAAGCGACCATTAACCTCTGCACGAATATAGCCTTCATCAACTTCAATATTTGCGCCCATTTTCTCAAGGCCCGTTAAATGAAGGTTCACCGGACGAGCACCGATAGCACAGCCCCCAGGTAAAGACACATTCGCCTTGCCCTGCTTGGCAAGCAGTGGACCTAAAACCAAGATAGACGCTCTCATTGTGCGCACTAAGTCGTACGATGCCGTCACGCTTTCTAGCGTGCTTGCATCTATAAGGATATCGTTAGGTGCAGGTTGGGCAACCTCGACGCCCAGTTCGCGCAACAACGCTATGGTCGTGTTGATATCACGAAGGCGAGGAACATTCGTATAACGACAAGGAGAGTCGGTAAGCAGGCTTGTCATCAGCAATGGTAAAGCGGCATTTTTAGCGCCAGAAATACGAACGGAGCCGTTAAGCGCTGGGCCTTTTTTAATTACAAGTTTATCCACGAGCGGCGCCTATTATTGAGGAATATTAAACTGGCGCTCACGCTCCCAGTCTTTCACCGAAAACGTCTTGATGGTAATTGCATGCATACTGCCATCTGCAATCTTATCGGCTAGGGGCGCATAAACAGCCTGCTGACGCTTTACGCGACTCATTTCGTTAAACGCGTCGCTAACAGCAATAATATTATAATGCGAGCCCTCACCTTTCACGTGAACTTCGTGAAGATCTAAGGCATCTTTCAAGATTTTTTCAATTTCAGACAATTCCATAACTTACTTCTTAATTCGCTAAGTGGTGTTTATTCTACAGGCAAAAAGCTATCTGCATTGCTTATTTTTGCAAGCTTTTTAAGCTTTTCAGGCATCTTATTGAGGACTATGCTAACACCATTTTGCTCTGCGTCCCTAACCGCATTAATAAGCCATGCTAAACCGGCACTGTCTGCGCGTTCAACATCACTTAAATCTACACAACAACGTTTGTTCTGCTGTAATACACTTCGCTCGCCGTTGCTTAACGTTTCCCAAAAATTTTTTGACAAGGTATCACGGTCAAGTTGACCGTGAACTATGACATTACCCTTGTCGTTGATTTCAAAAAGGCTCACTCAGCCTCTCCCTCAATCTCAATCGGCTCACCTTTCTTCAATTCAACCGGCTTACCTATTTTATCGCGCATTAACGCAATCACTGAATCGATGCCTTCTTGACGAAGAATTGACTCGAACTCGCTGCGCTTGCTGTTCAACATACTAATGCCTTCGGCAACCATGTCGTAGGCTTTCCACTCGTTCGTTTTACTATCTTTGCGCACTTTAAAAGCAATCTTTATTTCTGGGCGGCTAGGGTCTTGAACGACGGCGCGAACCGTTACTGATTTTTTATCATCAAACGATGATTCAGGTTCAAAAATCACCTCTTGATTATCGTAATACCCCATAGCAACCGCATAAGACGTAATCAGATACTGTCTAAATACACTGATGTATTCACCCATTTTCTCTTGAGGCACTGATTTAAAATGTTTACCTAACACCATAAATGCCGCGAATTTATAATCGATATGAGGCACCAGTTCCTCTTCCATGATAGTGCGAAGCATTTCTGGATCGGCTTTGATGGCCTCCTGATTAGCTTTAATTCGCTCGAACGTACGATTCGCTACATCCTGCACTAGCTCATACGGGTTTTGCTCGTTCACTTCTTGTGCATGAACCATCCCCGTTACCGACATCATAAAGATGCCAATTGCTACCATAATTTTTTTCAAAACATTATCTCCTAACTTCACATTCTTTGTAGCAGACCTGATTACTGTCTAATTAGTTTCATCAAGTTGCTGTAATTCAACGGTAACTCTCTACTCAGTGCCTAAAAACACGATGTGTTTTTAGTTTTCGTCGCTGCCGCGATTGAATAGGAACTGTCCGATCAGATCTTCGAGAACCAGCGCTGACTTAGTATCTTGAAGGTAATCGCCATCTTTTAGGTTCGCGACACCGTCAAAAGAGAAACCTGGCTGAAAACCTACGTATTGCTCACCCAATAAACCTGAGGTCAAAATAGATACCGAACTTGTCTCGGGAAAACCGTTATATTCGTTAAGAATGGAAAGCTCCACCACAGGCGTAAAGTCTTCTTGATCCAGAGAAATTGATGACACGCGGCCAACAGTAACACCACCCACTTTCACAGCCGATCGCGGTTTCAACCCGCCAATGTTGTCAAACTTTGCGTATAGTGTGTAGGTGTCACCTTCGGTCGCTACTGTTTGGTTCGCCACTTTAAGTGCCAATAACAACAACGCACCTATGGTAAGCATGACAAACACACCAACCATCACTTCCGTTTTATACTTACTCATTCCTAACCCCTACTCGATACCAAACATAAGGGCGGTGAGCACGAAGTCCAGCCCTAATACTGCTAATGATGAATAGACCACTGTTTCAGTAGTCGCTTTGCTGATCCCTTCCGATGTTGGAACAGAATCGTAACCTTTAAATATGGCAATCCACGTCACAACCAAGGCAAACACGAGGCTTTTTATTACGCCATTTATGACATCCTGGTTCCAATCTACGGTAGATTGCATAATCGACCAGTAGCTACCTGCATCTACGCCTAGCCAATCTACGCCGACTACATGACCGCCTAGGATACCAATAGCGCTGAAAATAACGGCAAGCATTGGCATGGCAATCATCCCTGCCCAAAAGCGCGGTGCCACAATGCGCCTAAGCGGGTCGACCGCCATCATTTCTAAACTACTCAACTGCTCGGTGGCTTTCATTAACCCAATTTCGGCGGTTAATGCTGACCCAGCCCGCCCCGCAAACAACAACGCGGTAACAACAGGGCCTAATTCTCTCAGTAACGACAACGCCACCATTGGACCTAGGCTACCCTCAGCGCCATAGTCAACCAAAATGGTGTAGCCTTGTAGGGCCATGACCATACCAATAAACAAGCCAGACACCATGATAATCAATAGCGACTGCACACCAACCACGTAGAGCTGCTTAATGATCAACGGAATGTTTTTAACGCGAGGGACTGCAATTAGCGCTCCAAAGAGCATTAGCGCAGCGCGTCCAATTGACGTTATTTTAGCGATAGTTTTTGCACCGACTGACTGGAAGAATGTCATTTAACTCCCCCCAAAAAGCTCTTTTTCAAATCAGGCGCGGGATAGTGAAATGGCACTGGACCATCTGCTTTACCTTTCAAAAACTGTTGTACCAGCTCAGAATCACTGTCTTTTATTTCTTGCGCCGTACCTTCACCGATTACGCGCTTATCCGCCAAAATATAAATATAGTCAGCAATTGAGAGTACTTCAGTGACATCGTGAGTAACAACAATACTTGTCAAACTTAGTGCATCATTCAGTTCACGAATAAGCTTTACCAAGACACCCATTGATATCGGATCCTGGCCTGCAAATGGCTCGTCGTACATGATTAAATCGGGGTCGAGCGCTATTGCTCTTGCTAACGCTGCCCGGCGCGCCATGCCACCAGATAATTCGCTTGGCATGAGCTTAGCGGCACCGCGCAAGCCTACAGCCTGTAGCTTTAAAGCGACAATGGTCGCGATAATATCTTCAGATAACTTGGTGTGCTCGCGAAGGGGAAACGCCACGTTGTCAAAAACGCTCATATCTGTAAAAAGCGCGCCACTTTGAAACAGCATGCTCATTCTTCGGCGCGTTTCGTAAAGTGTTTTTCTCGACATGGAGACAATCGAGTCACCATCGAATCTGATGTCACCTTCATCTGGCGTTAACTGCCCGCCAATAAGACGTAGCAGCGTGGTTTTACCTATACCGCTAGGCCCCATTACCGCAGTAATTTTGCCTTTGGGCACTTTTAGCGAAATCCCGTCATATATGACGCGATCAGCTCGCTTAAAAGTAAGGTTATCTACTTCAACTAAATGATCCATAGTTACTAAAATGTCGACCCCTGACGCTAGAATGTGGCAGCAATAATTCCACCCACACTCTACTTTTAAATTAATAAATGATTGAGAGCACATAGTGAGTATTCAATTTCCATGCCTGAGGAACGGCACAGAGTGAAGTTTACTCTACAGTGTACTTTATGAACACATTAAACCAATAAAGTTTACTCGGCAGTGTAGTTTGTTAACTTGATTTGCAAAAATCCGTTTATTGGGCGGTGTAATCTAATGTCATTGTACGCTTTTTCAAGCCCCTCGCAAAAGTCAAAAAGTTACAAGTTATGTTCGATTAAGACGAATGTAATGTCATACGAGCTCAAGCGCTCAACTGTGCGTCTGACTTGCTCGGTAATAGCTCAGATCACATAGAATATTTGACCTTTTATTAACGAGCACTGAACGCAAGTAGTTGCAGTGCATAATACCAATCCGCATAGGCGTTACAGGTATCAGCGCTGTAGTAACACGTCGATTAACCTGTCGATTTAACCAGAATTTAAATGAATTCACGGCATTTGATGAAAATAAAGCGCTGCGAGCATAGGCAAATGGCACTCTTTTTGCGACAATCTAAAGAAATACTCTTTATTACAGGTTGTTGTGCTTTTAAACATTGTCATTTTTCTCGTTGGGCTGATTGTACTTAGTTGGAGCGCTGACCGTTTTGTTTATGGTGCCTCAGCGTTAGCAAAGAACATCGGCATCTCTCCCATGATGATCGGTTTAACGATTGTCGCTATGGGCTCTTCAGCGCCTGAAATAGTGGTTTCTGCTATTGCGTCTGTAAATGGCAATATGAATACCGCTGTAGGTAACGCCTTAGGCTCAAACATTACCAATGTGGCGCTTGTCCTCGGTATAACCGCGTTAGTAAAGCCGCTGCTTGTCTCATCAACAACGTTGAAGCGTGAACTTCCTGCGCTTCTCGTTATTTCGCTTATCGCGATCGGCTTTCTATTTGATGGCGAACTTAAGTCTTACGAAGGCATAATCTTACTTGGGTTGTTCATTTTTGTATTAGCCATGATGGCATGGCTATCGCTCCAAGTAGACAAAGAAGACCCTCTCATCGCAGAGACGGCAGATGAGATACCAAAGGGTGTCTCAAACACATCAGCGCTTATATGGATTGGAGTGGGCCTTATTGTCTTGCCTCTTAGTGCGCATTTCTTGGTAAATTCTGCGGTAGAAATTGCACGATATATGGGTATTTCTGACTTGGTTATTGGTTTAACCATCATTGCCTTTGGCACCAGCCTGCCAGAACTGGCCGCAAGCGTTGCCGGTGTACTCAAAGGTGAAGACGATTTAGCCCTAGGTAATATCATTGGCTCAAATATTTTTAACCTACTTGCCGTACTCGGTATGCCGGGTTTGATTGCACCCGGTTTGCTAGACCCAGATGTTTACAACCGAGACATGTATGTGATGCTTGGCTTAACACTGCTTCTGTTCTTGTTCAGTTTCGATTTAATAGGTAAGCGTACCATATCAAGAACGAACGGATTTATACTTCTCGCTTGCTTCATTGGCTATCAATTCTGGCTGTTCGGATAATCATGAATACACAAACTCAGATGAACTATATCGACTCCGCGAAGCGCGTAATTGACATTGAAACGCACGCGATTGCTAATCTTGCTGACCGCTTAGACGACAGTTTTACTGCGGCATGCAATATTTTGTTTCATTGCAAGGGAAAAGTCGTGGTAAGTGGAATGGGAAAATCTGGGCACATTGGAAATAAAATTGCCGCCACGCTTGCAAGTACAGGTACACCGGCCTTTTTCATGCACCCCGGCGAGGCTAACCACGGAGACTTGGGAATGCTTAGCAAGGGAGATGTTCTGCTAGCTATTTCTAACTCTGGTGAGACAAACGAGCTCGTTAACTTGCTGCCTGTGGTAAAGCGCTTGGGTATTCAAGTTGTTGCGATGACAAACAGCGCGTCAAGCTCGCTAGGGCAGCACGCTGACGTTGTGCTCAATATTAGCGTTGATAAAGAAGCCTGCTCACTAGGACTTGCTCCCACTTCAAGCACCACGGCTACTCTAGTCATGGGTGACGCGTTGGCAGTGGCACTTCTTGATCAAAAAGGGTTTACGTCAGATGATTTTGCGCTGTCACATCCCGGCGGCAGCCTTGGCAGAAAACTGCTGCTTAAAGTGAGCGATATTATGCTGACTGGTAGCGATATTCCGCTTATCAATTTAGACGCTTCTGTTGCCGAGGCGCTTCTTGAAATTTCTAAGAAGGGACTTGGGATGACGGGGGTAATCGCCCCCGACGGTACGCTGACTGGGGTCTTCACAGACGGTGATTTACGTCGAATTTTAGATGCTCGCATTGACGTACATAGCGCCACCGTTGAAAGCGTAATGACGAAAGGTGGAAAAACTACGTCGTCAGAGCAACTTGCCGTAGAAGCGCTTAACTTAATGGAAACCCATAAAATAAGCGCGCTAATGGTAACAGACTCTCAGCGCAAGCCCGTAGGGGCTTTCAACATGCATATGCTTCTAAAAGCAGGAGTGCTATAAATGCCAGCAACCTTATACACGAACATGGATGATACCCTTTTTAATCAGTTGTCGAAGATAAAATTATTGGTATGTGATGTCGACGGTGTATTTTCAGACGGACGTATTTACCTAGGCAATGAGGGTGAAGAGCTTAAAGCATTTCACACCCGAGATGGCTATGGCGTTAAGGCTTTGGTGAGTAACAATGTAAATGTGGCGGTTATAACCGGACGTCGCTCAGCAATCGTTGAAAACAGAATGAAAGCGTTAAATGTTGCACATATTATTCAGGGTGAGGAAAACAAAGCTGACGCACTAAGCGCACTGATGACAAGTCTCCAATTACATGCTGATGAAGTGGCTGCGGTAGGTGATGACATGCCTGACACAGGAATGTTCAAGCACGTCGCAATAAAAATTGCGGTTGCCGATGCTCATCCTTACGTGGCTAACCAAGCGAACTGGATTACCACACTGCCCGGTGGGTTTGGTGCAGTTCGAGAGATATCGGACACTATTTTGCAGGCTAAAAGTGTGGCAAATGAGATTTTCGGAGCAAGTGTATGAGCCTGTTCGGCTTTAATCGCTTAGGGTTGAGTATATCGGCGTTATTTATTCTCGCGTTACTGATGTACATACCAACATGGATGGAAGAGCAGCCAGAAACGCAAGGCAGTAGCGAAAATAATGCGCTAAAACCTGCTTATAAAGCGAAAAATTTAACCACGACGCTATACAATCAAGAGGGTGAACTCAATCACAAGGTGTTTGCTGAATCGATGGAACATTACGATCAACTGGGTTTTGTCTTGTTTCAGCAGCCCAAATACACACTTTACACTGAAAACGCGACGTCACCCTGGGTCGTTACAGCGAAAGAAGGCACGCTCTACAACAACGAACTTATTCAATTGGAAAATCGCGTTGTTATCGAGAACCAAACCAGCGATGATTTTGTCCAAAGCTTATCAACTGAATATATTCAAATAAATTTGGACACCAAACAAATGACATCTGATCAACCTGTTGAAATACAAGGTACTCAATATGTCATTTTGAGTAATGGGTTTAACGCGAATTTACGCACACAAGAATACGAGCTTTTAGATCATGTACAAACCA
The DNA here is from genome assembly GCF_009811415.1 of Alteromonas sp. KUL106. Lineage (GTDB taxonomy): Bacteria > Pseudomonadota > Gammaproteobacteria > Enterobacterales > Alteromonadaceae > Alteromonas. The sequence goes on from NZ_BLIG01000008.1 coordinate 35,564, forward strand.
CTTATTCCCCTAGCAACTAGCCTTTTTCTAGCCGTAGCTAGCGGTGCGGTCTGCGCAAGCGAAGATGATTTTTCGCAGCCCATTAAAATAGGTTCAAATACCCAATTCATTGATGGGAAAAATAAAACTGCGCTTTACAAGGAAAATGTCCTCATCACGCAGGGCTCGCTACTTATTGAAGCTGACGAAGTTGAAGTTATTGCAAGCGAAGGTAGTGGTCGCGAAATTTTCATCGCCAGAGGAAAACCAGCGAGCTATTCTCAAACACTAGAAGACGGTACGCCGGTATCGGCAAAAGCCAATGAGATTCGTTATGAAGTGATTAATCGCACCATCTCTCTTGCGGGTAATGCGGAATTACAGCAAGACACCAGTAAAGTGCAAGGTGATAAGATTACGTTTGATATGATTACTGAACAATTACTAGCCACTGGGGGCGCTGGGAAAGATGGAGAAGGCCGCGTAACCACCGTATTTACGCCGGAAACCATTCGTAAAACGTCGCCGAAGAAAGATAACAAGGGTAACGAATAGTCATGGCAACGTTAAGAGCAACTAACCTTGCAAAGGCTTACAAATCCCGTCAAGTCGTAACAGACGTGAGTCTTGCTGTTTCAACTGGACAAATTGTTGGCCTGCTTGGTCCAAACGGCGCTGGTAAGACCACTACATTTTATATGATCGTAGGCTTAGTCGCGTTAGACAAAGGCAAGATAGAAATTGACGATAATGAATTAACTCATCAACCCATGCATGAGCGCGCACGCCGCGGAATTGGCTATCTTCCACAAGAAGCGTCGATTTTTAGAAAATTAACCGTCCATGAAAATATCATGGCGATTTTGCAAACCCGTAAAGATTTAAATTCACAACAGCAAGAAGAAGAAGCCGACGCGCTACTTGATGAATTTAATATCAACCATATACGTAATAGTACGGGGATGAGTTTATCAGGTGGTGAGCGGCGCCGAGTTGAAATAGCCCGGGCCTTAGCGGCAAATCCACAGTTTATTTTATTAGATGAGCCGTTCGCTGGTGTTGATCCAATATCAGTTAATGATATAAAGAAGATAATACAACATCTTCGTGATAGAGGAATTGGTATCCTTATCACTGACCATAACGTACGAGAAACACTGGATGTTTGCGAAAAAGCGTACATTGTGAGTCATGGCGAGCTTATTGCGCAAGGAACGGCGGAACAGGTTTTAAGTAATCAAAAAGTAAGGGATGTATACCTAGGCGAGCAATTCAGGCTATAGTTAATGTAACCTGATTGTCATTTTTCAATTTCGCTCTGGTATATTCAATTTAGAGCATTTAAATAAGACGTAGATGAAACCATCTTTACAGCTAAAATTTAGCCAACAACTTACCATGACACCTCAGCTGCAGCAGGCTATTAAACTGCTGCAGCTCTCTACTCTTGATCTTCAACAGGAGATTCAAGAGGCGCTCGACTCTAATCCTTTGTTAGAAATTGAAGAAGGTAATGACGAGCATCAACTAGAAAAAAACAATATTGATAACGATGACAGTGCGTCAGAAGCATCGGCAACGGCGTCTAGCGATACACTGGAAGCAGGTGATGCATTAGAGAAGAACGATCTTCCAGACGAACTGCCAATAGACAGCACGTGGGATGAGTATTATTCAGCGTCTTCAGCGCCTGCCCCCGGTCCTTCCAATGACGATGAGCAAATTTTTCAAGGCGAGACAACCGACGATATTCAAGAACATCTCTCTTGGCAGATGCGCCTGACTCACTTCTCGGATACAGACCGTGCAATTGCAACGGCCATTATTGATTCGATTGACGAGTCTGGCTATCTAACTGTTTCACTCGAGGAAATTCTCGAGGCGGTCAACGATGATGATTTAGAAGAACCTATTGAAATGGATGAAGTGGAATGCGTGCTAAAGCGTATTCAGATGTTCGATCCTATCGGTTCTGGTTCACGCACGCCTCAAGAATGTCTAATGGTTCAGCTTCGCCAATTTTCAGAAGATACGCCATGGCTAACTGAAGCAAAACAGCTTATTGAAGAGTACTCTGATCTCCTCAGCAGCAAAGATTACCGCACATTAATGCGTAAAAGTCGCTTGAAGGAAGATCAACTTCGTGAAGCGATGCGTTTACTGCAAACCTTGAATCCTCGTCCAGGTAGTGCTTTAGTTACTAAAGAGCCTGAATACGTTATTCCTGATGTTTCGGTAACAAAAAAGAATGGCCGTTGGGTGGTTGAGCTGAACCCTGACAGTCTGCCAAAGTTAAGCGTTAATCAACAGTACGCTGCAATGAGTCGCCGTGCCAAGAACAGCAGCGATTCGCAGTTCATCCGCTCACACATGCAAGAGGCCAAATGGTTTATAAAGAGCCTTGAATCACGTAACGAAACCTTAATGAAGGTGGCTAACTGTATTGTGCAGCAGCAAATGGGCTTTTTCGAACATGGCCCTGAAATGATGAAACCAATGGTGCTAAACGATGTCGCAGAAATGGTAGATATGCACGAATCGACAATTTCTCGCGTGACAACACAAAAGTATATGCACACACCCCGTGGCATTTTTGAATTGAAGTATTTCTTTTCAAGCCACGTTGCAACAGAGTCTGGTGGAGAGTGTTCATCTACCGCGATTCGGGCATTGATCAAAAAGTTGGTGGCAGCTGAAAACGTCAGCAAACCACTAAGCGATAGCAAGATTGCTTCATTGTTGGCCGAGCAAGGTATAAAAGTCGCTCGGCGAACAATAGCAAAGTACCGGGAATCGTTATCGATCCCGCCGTCGAACCAACGCAAAAGCCTTATTTAAACGGGCTTAATAATATAAGGAAGACGAAATATGCAAATCAACCTAACTGGTCATCATGTCGAAATCACCGACTCTTTGCGTAATTATGTCGATACGAAGTTCAGCAAACTTGAACGTCACTTTGATCACATTTCTAATGTGCATGTCATCCTGAACGTTGAAAAATTAAATCAAAAAGCCGAAGCGACCGTTCATTTAAGTGGCGCTGAAGTGTTCGCATCCTCAGAAAATACCGACATGTATGCGGCGATTGACAGCATGGTTGATAAACTCGACCGGCAGGTAATCAAGCATAAGGAAAAACTGAAAAAACATTAGTAGTTAATTAAGTATGGATATACAAGCCATCGTAAGTCTGGACCGCACCGAGTGTGCGGTTCAGTGTAATAGTAAAAAGCGAATTCTTGAGATAATCGCTGATATCGCAGCTAAAAATAATGAAAGCATCGATCAAGCGACAGTTCTCAGTAGCTTAATGTCTCGAGAGCGCATGGGAAGTACGGGCATTGGTAATGGTATTGCCTTGCCACACGGACGTTTAGCTGGTCTAGAGAAAGTGATAGCAATTATAGTCACATGCACACCTGCTATCGATTTCGACGCGTTAGACGAAAAACCCGTAGATATATTTTTTGCTCTACTTGTCCCTGAAGAGCAAACTGAAGGGCATTTGCAAACGCTAGCAACCGTTGCCGGTAAACTTAGCGACAAAGAGACAATTAAAGCAATACGTCGCGCCACCACAAGCGACGATATTCTCTCTGCACTTTGTTAATGTTGAGCCCATTCATATCTTGGTGATTGGAAGAACTCAACGGTCAACGCGTATAAGATAAAACCAGTATATTAGGGAGAAATTAGGTGAAGCTGATTATAATCAGTGGTCGTTCGGGCTCTGGTAAATCTGTGGCGCTGCGCGCATTGGAAGATTTGGGCTACTACTGTGTTGATAACATACCGGTAAATCTACTCCCCACTCTCACACATACAGTGGTTGATGAGTACGACCAAGTGGCAGTGAGTATTGATGTTAGAAATTTACCTAAAAATCCTCACGACTTGGTGGAGATACTCGACTATCTTCCTTCATCTTGGTCAATGACCATCGTTTATATCGACGCTAGCGACGACGTACTGGTCAAACGCTTTAGCGAAACCCGTCGTCTTCACCCTCTCGCTAAGCTTAACAAGTCACTTTCTGAGGCAATTAAAGCCGAATCTGCACTGCTTGCTCCTATTGTAGAAAGAGCTGACCTTTATTTAGATACCGATAAGCTGACGATACACCAGCTCGCTGAGTTAATTCGAGAGCGTATACTTGGCAAGAAGAGCTCTCGCCTTGTATTAGTATTTGAATCGTTCGGCTTTAAACATGGTATTCCCAAGGATGCAGACTATGTTTTTGACGCGCGCTTTCTGCCAAATCCTCATTGGGAGCCCGATCTGAAACACCTCACTGGTCTTGATGCTCCCGTCGAAGTATTCTTGGGCTCGCAACCAGTGGTAACCAAGTTTATTTGGCAAATTCAGAACTTAATAACGACATGGCTACCTCATCTGGAGCGAAACAACAGAAGCTATGTGACAGTGGCAATCGGCTGTACTGGTGGGCAGCATCGTTCGGTTTATATTGCTCAAACATTATCAAAAACCTTCAGCGAAATTCACCCTGATGTTCAAATTCGCCATCGAGAGTTGAATCAATAATGACGATTAGAAAAACGCTAACTATTGTCAACAAGCTTGGCCTTCATGCTAGGGCAGCAACGCAGCTTGTTAAGCTTGCGAATCAATTTGATGCCAAAATCATTTTAAAGAAAGGAGACAAGGAAGCTGATGCTAGCAGTGTCCTTGGACTTATGATGCTTGAAAGCCACCAAGGGGAACAAGTTGATGTGATTGTCGACGGCAGCGATGCCGCAGATGCACTTAACGCCATTGAACAACTCATTGAAGGTAAGTTTAACGAAGACGAGTAACCACGCGGTCAATTGGTTACTTTATATACTTTCATTCCAGTATTCTTGGCATCTTGTGCTAAAGCAACGCAATTGTCATGACAGATTCATTATAATTGCGATATTCTACGGCTACTTAGGCTTTAACGCCTACCCCGTTTATTTTCATTCTGTAGGAATCAACGCCTTATGGCAGAAGCGCTTGTTTCTAAATACGTACAAACCCAACTGCGCGCACTTAACGCGGCGCTAGCTAACGGTCAGTTTGTATCTGTACGTAAGCTTCTGCTTGAATTACCCCCTTCTGATGTTGCCCATATCTTGGAATCAAGCCCCAGTAGGACCCGTGACGAACTCTGGGAACTTATTGATAGCGACTTTCATGGCGATATTTTAGAAGAACTGTCGGACGATGTCCGAAACGGTATCATTTCCAAGATGCTTCCAGCCTCTGTGGTAGACGCACTTGAAGAGATGGACACTGATGACTTAGCCGAAACGCTAAGCAGCCTTCCTGAACCCGTACTTGCAGACATTCTCGACTCAATGGATGCACAAGACAGATTGCGCGCAGAGCAAGCGCTGTCTTACGGTGAAGAAACCGCTGGCTTCATCATGAACACGGATACCATTACCTTGCGTCCTGACGTCACCATTGATGTTGTCCTACGCTATATCCGTTTAAAGGGTGAGCTTCCTGAAAATACGGATACCTTCTACGTGGTGAATAGAACCGATAATTTAGTGGGTATTATTCCAGTAGCTCGCCTACTGACAGCTGATACTGACGACAAAGTATCAGATGTGATGGACGAAGAATCAGAGGCCATCCCGGTAAACATGCCCGACGATGAAGTGGCGAGTTTATTTGAGCGTTATAACTGGCTGTCAGCACCTGTAGTTGATGAAAAAAATCGTCTTGTAGGACGAATTACCATTGATGATGTAGTCGATATTATTCGTGAGGACGCCGAGCACTCAATGATGAGTATGGCCGGTCTTGATGACGACGAAGATACTTTTGCGCCTGTTATGCAAAGTACAAAACGTCGCTCAGTATGGCTAGCAGTTAACCTCATCACAGCACTTATGGCCGCTATGGTGAGTGATTTATTTGAAGCCACGCTTAGCCAAATGGCTGTACTTGCTATTTTAAATACTATTGTACCTAGTATGGGTGGTGTGGCAGGTAATCAAACGTTAACCCTTGTAATTCGTGGTATGGCGCTAGGTCATGTCAACGCTAATAACTCTCGATGGTTGATAAGCAAAGAAATCTCAATTGGTTTCTTAAATGGCGCGATATGGGCTGTATTAATCGCTTCAGTCATTGCTTTGTGGAAACAAGATTATATGTTGGGGGTTATTATTGCCTTTGCAATGATGGTAAACATGATTGCCGCTGCTCTGGCTGGGGCAACCTTACCTATGATCATGAAACGCTTAAAAATAGATCCTGCATTAGCAGGTAGCGTTATCCTGACTACCATCACTGATGTTGTAGGTATTTTTGCCTTCTTGGGTACCGCTACCCTTTTCCTTATCTAACCTTTCAGCGAAATACACATTACGCACTGAGTGCTTTGTCGACGTAGCCGGTTAAATTTAACTTATATCCTACACCCCACACAGTTTCAACGAGCTGTGCGCCGTTATCTATACTGGCTACATTATCTAACTTATTACGCAATCGATTGATGTGGGTGTTAACGGTATGCTCATACCCTTCATGGTTATATCCCCATACGTCACTCAATAACTGATTGCGCGAGAAAACCTGATTTGGGTGACGGCAGAGGTAGTTAATAAGGGTAAACTCTCTAGCAGTTAACGATAGGGTTTGTCCGTTTAACGTAACGCTGTGATAGCGTAAATCAACTTTAAAGGGCCCAGCTTGAATGCTGTTGTCTGCGTTTTTTTGAAGGCTTGTGTCAAGGCTTGGCATACTCCTTCTCATATGCGAACGAATTCGAGCAACAAACACACGCTCGTTGAATGCGCCTCCAAGGTAATCATCGACGCCCACCTCAAAATAATCCGCTTCATCAGCACTCACGTTAGTTACTTGCTGACCGTCAACGGCCATAATCCAACTGTCTGGGTTTTGTAATACCAAACGTTCAATACGGTCTAAGCAAGACTGTTGCGCGTGGGACTGTACGATGACGAGTGAATAGTGCTGAGCATCAAGTAATGACAGTGCAGCTTGATAATTTGAAACCACGTCATGCAAGAATCCGTGCTTGCTCAAGCTTTGCGTAATGATTTGCTGAAACTGATTGTCACTATAGATTACAAGGATCATAGCTAGCTCCTATTTTGCCCTTGATAATCAAGACCGGAGGTTGCTTAAAATTATTCCACTTTCTATTAAAAAATTGTTCATTCTACTTTAATACTTCGTTTTTAAGACGACAGAGATCTGTGTCCTTTTTGTAATACTTCTGTGATGAATTGCGCATTTTGCTGACCTACATTTCTATGCGCTTTTAAGTCAAAACAAGGACAAAAAAATGAAATTCACCAAACTTGCTAGCGCTACCCTGCTATCGTTAGCCTCGGCTTCATTCAGCCACGCAGTGACTGTCGATGTTGAAATTACCAATTTAACGCAGGCACAAAGTTTTACCCCTCGTCTGGTTATTGCCCATGACGACACGGTAGATGCGTTTGAAGTGGGTCAGCCTGCATCAACTGCATTAGCTTGGCTTGCAGAGGCCGGCGTTATCGACGATGAACAAAATGCAGATTCAAGTGGCGCTAACTTTGAAGCGCTTCTTGGCCCTGTAGACACGGATAATGGCTCTAATACATGGCACCGTTTTGGTGGTCTTCTTGCGCCTAGTGCGACACTTAGCTATCCATTCGATACTATGGACAAGCCATACCTTTCGTTATTGGCGATGTTGATCCCAACTAACGATGCATTTGTTGGTATGGACAGTATAGAAATCCCCACAGAGCCTGGCACTTATACTTATTATCTTAATGCCTATGATGCAGGTACAGAGTTAAATGATGAGTTAAATAGTGCACGCACTGATGTAGTTGAAGCGGGTACAGGAAACGCATTAGGTGGCTATGGTCTACCTGGAGTAGCAGGTGGTGGTGCCCCAACTCGCATCGTTGATTTGGGTACCGGTGGTACAGGTGTAGGTGCACAAGTTGTTAACGGGGAAGTTGAAGATGGTGAAGACGGCCCGGTTCATATTCACAGAAACGCGCTAGGTGATACTGATAACGCTGGCGGCGCTAGCGACCTTGATTCAACGGTACACCGCTGGTTGAACCCTGTTGCACGTGTTGTTATTACGGTTCCTGCGTCGTAAGGAGCGTTAGAATGAAAAATCCAATTGTAAAACTCAGTACGCTGCTAATCCTCTCTGCGCTAGTCAGTGCGTGTGGCGATGATGGCGATACAGGACCCCAAGGGCCTGCTGGTCCGCAAGGCGAAGCGGGTGTCGATGGCACAGATGGACAAGACGGCGCAGATGGCCAAGACGGTGTTAACGGTAATTCCGCAGTATATACCGTCCAAATTACCAACCTTACCTATGCACAGCCGTTTGCCCCAGCAGCCATAATTCTTCATGAATCAGGCTACCACGCTTTTGCAGAGGGCGAAGCGGCGAGCATGGGCATAGAAGTCATGGCCGAAGGCGGCAACCCAGCTATGGTTATTGAAGAGGCTATGGACTCTACCGACTTCTTGGATGCGCTGAACTCGGGTGGAATTTTAGGACCTAAAACGAGCAGTGACATGTTCACCTTAGTGGTTCCTGAACTCGATGCTGACGATTTACGTTTAACAGTAACCACAATGCTGGTAAACACCAACGATGCCTTCACAGGGCTAAATGCAGCCGATGTTAGCAATATGTCGGTGGGTGACGTTAAAACCTTTATGACAGTAACATGGGATGCTGGAACAGAGGCAAATACTGAAACCGCAGCAACCATGCCTGGGCCAGCAGCGGGGGCAGCAGGTGGCGGCGGAGAGGCCGCGGGTTATGATCCAGTAAGAGACGATTTAGCGGATGTTGTGCGTTTGCATACAGGTGTTACAACCAACGCTAATGCAACCGATCCCAGCCGTGAAGGTTTAACGACTTCGGTATTAGCTGAAGGGCATCGTTTTGATTTTCCGACAAGCAGAGTTGTGATCACACGAACACGCTAAGTGTCATTAGTTTGCTTAGCAGATTATGACATTTGTGTATGACAAGGGCACCCTCGCACTACGTGCTATGGGTGCTTTTCTATAGATAGACATTGCGAAACAGAAAAGTAACGATGCAATGAGCTGGCTTCAACATAATATTGAAACCAGGCTACATCGATTTATTTGATCACCTTCAGAGTAGGTTTACCCTTTTTAGGTGGTACTGGCGCATCTCTTACGTCGCTTGCATCAGCATCTTCAAGTGATGTTGGGCCGCTAGGTTGAGATGCATCTTCAGATGTTTCAGCGCGCTCTTGCTGCGCACGGGCGATGTCTTCTTCAGTGGCAAATACCGTACCTGCACCATTCTCACGAGCATATATCGCCATTACCGCTTCGCTGGGCATGCTTAAACGGCGTGGTTGCCCACCAAATCGAGCTTGAAATGACAGCCCTTCCACATCGAGAGAAAAATTAACACACGCACTAGGTGATACGTTTAAGACGATCTGGCCGTCTTTAACGAATTCCTGCGGCACTTCCACCAACTCGTTGGTTGCATCTACCACAATGTACGGCGTTAAATCGTTATCAACAATCCACTCATAGAAAGCCCTAAGCAAATAGGGCTGGTTTGACGTCATAGATGTCATAGCGGGTTGTGGATCTCACGCTCTTGGTCAGTCAAAGACGCTTTAAATGAGCTACGCGAGAATATGCGGTTCATATACGCGTTAATTTCTTTGCTGCCCGCACCATTCAACTCGATACCTAGTGCAGGTAAACGCCACAATAGCGGAGCAAGGTAGCAATCAACTAAGCTGAACTCTTCGCTCATGAAGTAAGGCATTTCTCCAAATACCGGCGCTAACGATAACAGCGCTTCACGAAGTTCATTACGCGCTGCTTCTACATCGCCTTCACCGCGGAAAATTCGGGCTGCTAGCGAGTACCAGTCTTGCTCAATGCGATGCATCATAAGACGGCTTTGTCCACGTGAAACTGGGTAAACCGGCATAAGTGGTGGATGAGGGAAACGCTCATCAAGGTATTCCATGATGATGTGCGACTTGTAAAGTACAAGCTCGCGATCAACAAGAGTTGGAACAGTACCGTAAGGGTTAAGCTCCAACAGATCTTCAGACAGGTTGCTAGGATCTGTGAAGCTGATTTCAACACCCACACCTTTTTCTGCCAACACAATACGTGCCTGGTGGCTGTAAATATCAATTGTGTCAGAGAACAACGTCATAATAGAACGTTTATTCGCGGCTACGGCCATTCAATTTCCTCCGTCGAGAAACAAGTTTATGCTTACAAACGGTAAGCTTATTACGTTAATTCGTGCTACCTGAAAGCGCTTGTCTTAGACGCTTTCAGGTAGCACGAATAAATACCAAAAAAGGGGGCGAGACGCCCCCTTTTCATATTATACATAAATCTGCGCGATTAGTGCACTTCTCGCCAGTATTCTTTCTTCAGTAAGTAAACAAATACGAACAATACTGCGATAAAAATAAGTACCCACTTTCCAATCTTGTAAGATTCAAGTTTTGAAGGCTCACCTGTGTACTCAAGGAAGTTCACAATGTCAGCAACCGCTTGGTCGTACTCGTCTGGAGACATAGCGCCAGTACCGTCTGACTTGATACCTACATAACGTTTAACCATTTCACCATCAACCATTTGCTCTTCATAGGTGCGCGTTGGCGTACCTTGAAGTGGTTGAAGTACGTGTGGCATACCCACTTCTGGGAACACTGTGTTGTTTACACCAAACGGACGGCTCTCGTCTACATAGAAAGAGCGAAGGTAAGTGTAAATCCAATCTTCACCACGAACACGCGCGACAAGCGTAAGGTCTGGTGGCGCAGCACCAAACCATGTAGCAGCAGCCTCTTCAGGCATTGCACGCGTGATATAGTCAGAAACCTTATCACCCGTGAACTGCAGGTACTCTTGTCCAAGTTCATCAGGAATACCCAAGTCTTGGAATGAACGCTGATAGCGCTGATACTTCATTGAGTGACAGCCTAAACAGTAGTTCATGAATAATTGTGCACCGCGCTGTAAAGACGCCTTATCGGTTAAATCGATAGGCGCTTTATCTAGGTGTACGTTCCCGCCTGCCGCAAGCGCTACGCCAGGTAGGAAGAAGGCTAAAAAGCACATCATTTTTTTCATTTAGAAATCCTCTCTGGCACAGGTTTAGTGTTTTCATTTTTGCTGTACAAGAACAGTGCAATGAAGAAACCGAAGTACATGATGGTCGCAACTTGCGACGCAACAATTTTCCAGTTTTCTTGCGGAGTACCACCTAAGTAGCCTAGGAAAATAAACACAATGGCAAACACGATAAGGTTCACTTTGTGCAGACCACAACGATAGCGCCATGACTTAACGCGACCACGGTCAACCCAAGGTAGCGCAAATAGCGCAGCAATCGCACCAAACATTGCTAGTACACCGAATAGTTTGTCAGGTACCGCTTTCAAAATTGCATAGAACGGCGTGAAGTACCACACTGGGAAGATATGCTCAGGTGTCTTAAGCGGGTTAGCAATTTCAAAGTTAGGGTGCTCTAGGAACTTACCGCCCATTTCTGGCGCAAAGAACAACACATAGGTGAACAGCGCTAGGAATACACAGAACGCCACAAGATCTTTCAACACAATGTGCGGGAAGAACGGCAATACATCGTCAGCGATATCGTACTTGCTTGTGTAGTACTCGTGGATTTCATATTTCGTCTTTTCAGACTCAGGCAGTGAACCCTTCTTGTGCTTGATAGCGATACCGTCAGGGTTGTTAGAACCCACTTCGTGAAGCGCAATGATATGAAGAAACACAAGAATAACAATAACCAACGGCAACGCAATAACGTGTAGAGCGAAGAAGCGATTAAGCGTAGCACCAGAAATAACGTAGTCACCCTGTAACCAAACAACAAGGTCAGGTCCAACAACAGGAATGGCACCAAATAGCGATACGATTACCTGTGCACCCCAGTAAGACATTTGTCCCCAAGGTAGTACGTAACCCATGAAAGCTTCAGCCATAAGTGCAAGGTAAATGAACATACCAAACACCCAAAGAAGCTCACGTGGCTTTTGATATGAACCGTAAATCATGCCGCGGAACATGTGCATATATACGACAATAAAGAATGCCGATGCGCCTGTGCTGTGCATGTAGCGAATAATCCAACCGTAGTCGATTTCGCGCATGATGTACTCAACAGAAGCAAATGCGCCTTCTGCTGATGGAACAAAGTTCATGGTAAGCCAGATGCCAGTAACAATCTGGTTAACCAAAACAATGGTAGCGAGGAATCCGAACACGTACCAAAAGTTCATGTTCTTCGGCGCTGGGTATTGAATAGCGTGCATATTTGCAACGCGCATCAATGGGATGCGGTCTTCAATCCAACCTAGAAAAGCGTTCATAATAATTAAGCCTCCGCTTCTGAACCAATGATGATGTTTGTATCATCAACGAACTGATAAGGCGGCACGACTAGGTTTAAAGGTGCCGGCACGTTTTGGAATACACGTCCCGCCATATCAAACTTAGAACCGTGGCATGGGCAGAAGAAACCGTCAGGAACACCCTCAACATACTCTTCAAATGCACCATCTTTAAGATGCTGTGGAGAGCAACCTAAGTGTGTACAAATACCTACTAGGATCAGGTACTCTTCTTTCATTGAACGAAAACGGTTTTGAGCAAAAGTTGGTTGCTGCTCAGCTTCAGAGTTAGGATCTTTCAGCTTATCTTCGTGTGCACCCAATTCTTCAAGAATTTCTGGCGTACGACGAACAATCCATACCGGCTTGCTTCGCCACATCACACGTACTAACTGTCCAGGCTCAATCCCGCTGATATCTACTTCAACGTCAGCACCAGCGGCTTTCGCTTTGGCACTAGGATTCCAGGACGCAATAAAAGGCACAGCAGCACCAACGACACCTACACCACCAACGACCGACGTGGCAACGGTCAAAAACCGACGACGAGTGTTGTTTTCTGGCTGGTTTTCATTGTGTGCAGACTCTGTTGCATCTACAGATACATTGCTCATCCACATTTCTCCAGGTTTGGATAATTATGATGTGTAACCCAAGCTTATACTGGTTTTATCACGCTTGAGTCATGCATCATATGGCTTGTCATGATAGCGACGCTACAGCAAAATTTTGCTGGTTTACGAAGTCACGAAAGTTTTCAAAATTTTCGACCGCAAATGATAAAAGAAAAGCCCTTATAAACACAAGGTTTTACTGATATTTAAGCGATAATTTAATTCAAAAGGTGTGTTTAGGTTTAGCGAGGTAAATCGCTAAAATCAAGGTTTTGAAGGATATTTGATAGGATAGGCTGTGGAAATTAAACCTTTGTTATAAAAATACCTTTGGATGTAGAAATAAAAAACCCGGCATAAGCCGGGTTTTTGCAAAACAAAAAGCGTGAAAATTAACGCTTTGAGAATTGTGGACGCTTACGCGCTTTGTGAAGACCCACTTTCTTACGTTCAACGCGACGTGCGTCACGAGTAACGAAGCCAGCTTTACGAAGAGCTGGACGTAGTGCTTCATCATACTCCATAAGAGCACGAGTAAGACCGTGACGGATTGCGCCCGCTTGACCGTTAGAACCACCACCTTTTACAGTGACGTAAACGTCAAACTTTTCAGTCATCTCAACAAGTTCAAGTGGCTGACGAACAACCATGCACTCTGTTTCGCGACCAAAGTACTCGTCAAGAGCGCGTTGGTTTACTTTAATGCTACCTGTGCCTGGACGTAGGAACACACGAGCAGTAGAACTTTTGCGGCGGCCTGTGCCGTAGTATTGAGTATCTGCCATGTTAATAGCTCCTTAAATGTCCAAAACTTGTGGTTGCTGTGCTGCGTGAGAGTGTTCTCCACCAGCGTAAACTTTCATTTTACGGAACATTGCGCGACCTAGAGGGCCTTTTGGCAACATGCCCTTAACTGCTTTTTCAAGAACCATTTCTGGCTTGTGAGCAATTAGTTTTTCAAAGTTTGTCTCTTTAAGACCACCTGGGTAACCAGAATGCGCATAGTACATTTTGTCTTGCGCTTTACGGCCTGTTACCGCAATTTTTTCAGCGTTGATTACGATGATGTAATCACCAGTGTCCACGTGAGGTGTGTACTCTGGCTTGTGCTTGCCACGAAGGCGTAGTGCGATTTCAGAAGCCAAACGGCCTAGAGTTTTGTCTGTGGCGTCTACCACATACCAGTCACGTTGTACCGTTTCTGGCTTAGCAACAAAAGTTTTCATTTTTCAAATTCACCCGAATAATATCGTCGTTACTGATTTCTGAACACCAGAAATCACCTTAAAATCAACACAAAGACCCCTTCGAGCCGGCTGATTCTTCCACCTTCCCAAAGGTGGGCGTAACTGGGCAGGGCGCGAATTATACAGGAATTGACATAAATGCGAACCCCTAAGAATAAAAAATATGGATAAAATTTAGTCATAGAAAAATTGCTTAAAAATTCGTGAGCACCCCTACCTATTAATAGGCCATTAAAACATCGAGGCCACAGCTCAACGCAGTGCGGGCATTTACTATAGGGAGAACAAAGAATGTTACCCAAAAATAAAACTGAAATTATCCCTATTAAACCAACAGTTGTTCTGCTGACATCCGTGTTCTTAAGGTTTTCTTAAGGATTCTGATGTACACTTTTGCGGGTAAGAGATTGTCGAGTTTTTTGAATGCGAATATTACTTGTTGAGGACGACAGGCCTCTTTCAGATGCGCTAGCCTTATCGCTGAGAAATGCTAATTATACCGTTGACTGCACCTATACTGGTGCAGATGCGCTTGCGACCCTGATTATCGGTCAAACCGACATTGTGGTTCTTGATTTAGGCCTACCCGACACAGATGGCTTAAATGTGCTTAAATCAATACGTAAAAAGAATACGTCGCTTCCCGTATTAATACTCACTGCGCGGGATAAAACGTCTGATAAGATCTCTGGGCTTGATGCAGGGGCGGATGATTATTTACCAAAACCCTTTGAAATTGACGAGCTATTAGCCAGACTGCGTGTATTAGAGCGCCGTCTCGGCACTGCATCACAAACGGTTATCACCATTAGAAATGTTAGTCTTGATACTGCCCATCACACGCTCTTAATTGATAACGAGACTCTTCATTTACCAAGGCGAGAACTCATGCTACTGAAAGCACTTATCGAAAATGCCGGTCGGGTATTGAGTAAAACTCAGCTTGAAAACAAGCTTTATGAATGGGGTGAAGAAGTTGCAAGCAACACAATAGAAGTGCATATCAGCCATTTACGTAAAAAAATGCCTGACAATTTCATCAAAACGATTCGCGGTGTGGGTTACTGTATATCTAAATCAGGGGAATGAATTGTCGTCAATTCGCCGTTTTCTCATCCTTACATTAATCAGCGCGCTCGTCTTGGTTATTTTCAGCGCAGCGCTGCATGGTTATCGGGCCACCCTTGATATCTCAAGCACACTGTTAGACGACGAATTACTTGCCCTTTCTAACGCTATTTCTTACTTCGACAGTAATACACAAGAAAACGAACAAACGCTGCTTTTTCAGATCTGGAAAAAAGGCGAGCTAGTGAGTAGTTCTACTGATCAACTCTCTACCCCCATCGCCCCTTTCAAACCTGGTTTTGCGGAAGTGAACGCGCTAGGCACACGGTGGAGAGTTCTAGCCACCTACAAGAAAGAAACCGAGACCTGGTATATGGTAGCTCAACCGGTAAGTAATCGCTTTATCCTTACCGATTCACTCACCGTAGCCGCCATTACGCCTTTCATATTAAGTGTTCCTTTGCTCGCTCTTATACTTTTTTTCGGTATCACATGGGGCTTGTCGCCCTTAAAGCATTTGTCAAAATTGCTAGCAAAGCGAAAAGGCAACGACTTTTCCACCATTGCGCTGTCTAGAGAACCAAGTGAACTTACGCCTGTGGTTTCTACCATAAATACGATGTTCACACGACTCAGTGCAGCTTTCGAACGTGAACAACAGTTTGCCTCCAATGCTGCACATGAGTTGAGAACGCCATTAAGCGTAATGAAAATCAACATTCACAACATTGCCAATGAATTGGGCGAAAAAGGTCAAGCACTTAAAACCCTTAAGGCAGATACCGACAGGATGATCCATGCAGTAAATCAATTCCTCTTATTAACGCGGACCAGTCCTGAGACCTTTATCGAGCAGCGAGAGCCGATTAATGTTCATCATGTGGCTCAAGAAGTGATCAGCGACCTCTATGGCAAAATAGAGGATAAAGGGCAAGACATTGCACTTGAGGGAGAAGATGCATGGCTGCAAAGCTCACAGTTTATGTTGTACACGCTGCTTCAAAATCTGGTGAGCAATGCGAGTAATTATTCCCCGTACGGGGCGCAAATTGTTATTAATGTGGAACGACATAGCGGCGGTGTGTCGTTAAGTGTATGCGATTCAGGCCCGGGCATTCCGGCTGACCAACGTGCTGACGTTATAAAACGATTTCAACGAGTCTCAAACAGTAAACCTACAACTGGAAGCGGGTTGGGTTTGGCAATTGTTGCTCAGATTGTTGATTTGCATGGTGCCGAGCTTACGCTGCATGAAAGCAAACTAGGTGGTTTAGAAGTACGAGTGGAGTTTTCAAATGACCACGTACTTTAGGTCGCCCATGACTTTACTTTTTGGTTTTTTTGCTTGCTACATGCCAAGTGCATGGGCGTTACCTGAGGTTGTGGTTGAGATAAAGTCACATCTATTTTATCCACAAGAAGTCATTGTTCCAGAGGGACAAAAAATAAAACTCACCTTTATCAACTTCGACAATACCCCCGAGGAAATAGATAGCTTTTCCTTAAATAGAGAGAAGGTGATATTCGCAAACAGTAAAGGCACTATATTTATTGGGCCATTAGCCCCTGGAGAGTACCCATTCTTTGGCGAATTTCACCCCAATAGCGCTATAGGAAAAGTCGTCGTCAAAAGCGAGGGGGTTAACTAACATGCTGATAAACACTGTCGTTCTTTTTCTGCGCGATACCTTACCTATTTTTCTACTCTTTAGTGTACTTCTTGCCCTACCGCGAGTTTCCACAGTCACTATTCTATGGCGTTTGCTGGCGCTTGCACTCATCGCTACATTGGCTTATCCAAAGCTTGGTGTGGTGTCTGAATTTCACGAGGGTGCTGGGTTCGAACTTCTCAAATCGATATTGTTTTTTATTGCGTGGCTTGGCATGTGCTGCCTTGCGTTGTTGCCTCCCGCAAGATCTATAGCGTTTAGCGTCGGCGTCTCTTTTTTAGTATTGGGAATTGGGTTGCCAAATTCTTTACATTTTTTAGTCTATTTCATCTCAGAATTATCGAGAAGCAGCGACAGTACGTTGCTACTGTTAGGCACTACTATTGGTCTGGGCATAAGTATCAGCATTGCCATCTTACTGAACGTTTTTCTCACCCATTTTGTCAATTTGAAAACAACCTATATCTTTATCTCCGTGTTTGTTGCAGCACAAGCTGCCAATATCGCTTTATTGTTGGAACAAACCGACACATTTCCCTCACCGACGCAATTATGGGATAGCAGCGGAATTATTAGCGACAACAGCGAGTATGGACATTTGCTTAACGCCCTTGTTGGCTATGAAGCCACCCCCTCTTTAAGTTATATGATTGTTTTTTTTATTGCGTTGGTCGTTCCCAATGTCATCGCCTTATTTTGCGTAAGACAAAGATCGATCTCTTTCAAGGAGGCCGCATGCTAAATCGTGCTTTTTTCTCCTTTATCACGTTCTTATTACTGCTCACCGGTCACGCGCATGCAGACAACTTTAACGTAGATAGAGTGTATCACCCCTACGTACTGCCATTTGAACGCGAGTTTGAATGGCGCCTAACGTCAAGGCAAAACGACAATAGAAACGTGCTGATGCAGCGTTTTTCATTCGGCCATGCTCTTTCCGAATTTTTAATTTTAGAGGCCTATGTGGTAGGAGCGCGTGACCAGAACGAAGATTTTGGCGTAGAGGGTTACGAATTAGAATTGCGCTGGATGATGACCGAACAAGGACAATATTGGGCTGACTGGGGCACATTATTTGAACTTGAAAAAAAGCATAATACGGATGACTGGGAAGTGAAAGCTGGCTTACTTACTGAAAAAGAGTTTGGCCAATTCAGCCTCACTACAAACATCAGTCTCGTTTATGAATGGGGCGAAACGGTAGCAAATGAATGGGAAAGCGAATTTAAAGCCAAGTTTAGGTATCGCTGGATCCCTGAAGTACAACCTGGATTGGAAGTATATGTAGCAGAGGACTTTATCGGGGTTGGTCCAGCATTCATGGGTATAAAACGCTTTGACCGACAGAAACAGTTAAAATGGGAACTGGGCTTCATTGCTGGACTAAATGGTGACAGTAAAGATCACACACTTCGCATGTCGTTGGAATACGAATTTTAATGCAAGTTTGTACTTTAGCGCCCAACTTAAGCTTCCCTTAAGGTTCGACTTATAAAGTGCACGTCATTCGATGATTTACCAAATATTCTTATGCACCAGTTTGACGTCAGTGTTGTTTTACCTGCTAAAAATGAAGCCAAAAACCTTTCTGCTTTGTTACGAGAAATTGCAGAAGTGGTTCCAAGTACAACAACAGAAATTATTGTTGTTGATGACGGTAGCAGCGACGACTCCCTATCCTTGCTGCATAACCTTTCAAGCACCTTGCCGGTAAGTTGTCGTGTCATCGTCCACCCTATGAGCTGCGGTCAAAGCACTTCGGTTTTTCACGGCGTTTTACAGGCAAAAGGAAAGTGGATCATCACCCTTGATGCTGATGGGCAAAACGATCCTGCTGATATACCGCGACTTATTCGCGCAGCTAAAGAGACTAATGCAGCGCACTTCTGCGTTATCGGACATCGTAAAAAGCGAAAAGATACCTCGTGGAAGCGATTTCAGTCTAAAGTTGCCAATCGTGTTCGCCAGTGGGTCCTACAAGACGACACACCAGACACGGGCTGTGGCTTGAAGCTCCTCCCAAGAAGTACCTTTTTACTTTTGCCCTACTTCGACCATATGCACCGATATATTCCCGCTTTAACTAAAAGGCTTGGGGGAGAAGTGGTATGTGTATCGGTCAATCATCGCGCGCGCTTAGAAGGTAAATCAAATTACACAGCGTGGAATCGTGGCTGGGCAGGGATCATCGATATGCTTGGCGTCAGATGGCTAATGTACAGAAGCAAGCTTAATCACATTGCCAACGGAATGGGTCATGAAGACTAATGTTCGCCGCCTCAAAAGCGTCATACAGTTTTTCATCGGGGCAGCAAGCATCGCGCTTGTCTGCTATGTGTCGCTTGAGGTCACTGGTGAAGTATGGAAGCACGGTGATGATACAGATTGGTTGAATGCCTATATTTCAAATTTAAATTGGCAATCGCTGTGCATGATACTGAGTGGTTGTGTTGTACTTTTAACCATGGGTTTTCCCCGTCAGGCTGTCAGTTTTTTTTGCGGAGTGGGCTTTGGCGCATGGCAGGGAGGATTAATTGCTTTGTTGCTAACGGTATTGTCTGCATGTATAGCCTATGCATTAGCAAATGGCCCTCTGCGCTCACTTGCCGTCCGTCTTTTAGGTACAAAATTGAAGCCTGTTGAAAACAAACTGGCCAAGCGAAGTTTTCGCAATGTGCTAATTGTTCGTTTATTCCCTGTTGGCTCTAACTTAATCACAAACGCCGTCGCAGGTGTGCTAAGCGTTCCGTTTGTCCCGTTTATTGTTGCAAGTGCAATCGGCTTTGCGCCTCAAACTTTTTTGTTTACCTTGCTTGGAAGCGGTTCTCGCTTTGTCAGCTCCCTCGAACAGCCTTTACAAATTGGTGGCTTAATCATTAGCCTTCTTCTACTTCTATCCTTATCAGGCATTGCTCGTAGGAGTGAGCCGTCGTGAGGCTTGTGCTTAATTCAAATAGCCATGCATCTACCCTGTTCTTTTTTGCCTGTGCTCTGATATTTGTTGGTCTGGGTTTAAGAGACGCTTGGCCCCCCGATGAGCCTCGATTTGCCTTAGTCGCAAAAGAGATGGTGAACAGCGGACAGTGGCTTGTGCCCATGCGCGGTGGCGAAATTTATCCAGACAAGCCCCCTGTGTTTATGTGGTGTATTGCCTTCTTTTACCTTATAACGGGTAGCCTGAAGGTGGCTATGCTCCTGCCTAACGCTATCGCAAGCCTTGTCACGTTGGGGTTAACCTACAAGCTATCGCTAAGACTTGCCAATAAAAAAGCGGCAATGTTGAGTATGCTCGTACTTCTATTGAGCCCTCAGTTTCTTATTCAAGCCAAATTCGCTCAAATAGATGCCCTTGTCGCCTGCCTTATCTGGATTGGCGTCTACGGACTCATTCAGCACTTTTATGTGCATGTTAATTGGCGGTGGTACTTTGCAGCATGGTTCTTTATGGGGCTTGGGATCATAACCAAAGGCGTTGGCTTTTTACCTGTCCTTTTATTTATCCCCATTGCATTTTTCGCATTTACCAACGGCTCACATCGCGGCAAGTGGTCATTGCGCATGTTGTTTGGCCCCTTAATCATGCTATCAGTTGTGGCGATGTGGCTTGCACCTCTGCTTTATCTTGGTTTGATAAAACAAGAGCCTCAAATACAACAATACTTGTCGAACATTTTGTTTAAACAAACGGCTGAGCGATATGCCAATGCCTGGCACCACATAGAGCCCTGGTATTACTATATTGTTGAAGTTATTCCTGTATTTTGGATAACTCCAATTGCCATACTTGTATCAAAAGCTAAGTCGTTAAAAAATGTACTTACTCACAACCCCGCTTACTCATCCTTGTTGATATGGGTAATATTGGTTGTCATTTTCTTTAGTATCAGCCCAGGTAAACGTGGTGTTTATGTTTTACCGGCACTGCCTGCGTTGAGTATGGTTGCAGGTCTGGTACTTGCGAATTCGACTGTATCAAGAGGGTTGGTGCTTTTTGCGCGCGCAGTGACTTCGTTAATCTCTGCCGTTTTATTGATTGCTGGCTTAGCACTGCTTTTTCACGAGCCCACCGCTTTTAAGCTGATGACGCGCTTTGACAGCGACAGCGAAACCCTTGTTCGTTTAAGCATTGTATTACTTGTAATCGGTTTCGCTGGGCTTTGTACTCATATTGTCTACTATGTTTACAATAAAAAGCGCAACGCAGGGGATGGAGAATTACTCGCCCGCCAATTACTGGCATGGCTTTTCATTTTAACTGTAATTCCTTCCACATTCGGTGCATGGCTGCTAAACGACTACCGTACTCCCCGTATAGTCCTTCAAAATGCAGAAAGCCAAATAAGCAATATGTTGACGAAGGAATCAACTGCCTTCGAGGTAGGGATAGTCAGCTTTAAAGAACAGTATTTGCTTTATTTACCCTTTAAAATGTCTCATTTTGGTTACCATACTCCGAAAGAAGTAGAAAACGGTACAGCGTGGGCTTGGTTGACCGATACTTCCGAGCCTTCCCGCGAGCAGACAAATATTTCAGGCCGGCGGGTTAGACCGCCAATACATCAACGCTTTTTGTTAGTTCCAAGTGACTACAAATTTCAATGTGTAGACTTATCACAAGCCACCTCAATGGGTGTAGCCCACCGTGACGAATGGTTATTGCTTCCTGCCACTGCAGCGAACGCTACCTGTGATTTACCGGCTAATGGCCCCGTTTTTAATAGCTATGACGGCTCAAGCGATTAATTAGCTTGGGCGTTCTTAACATTTTGGACTGACATTTATAAAAGTTTTTCCCCCTTAAGGTTCTCTTAAGGTCTCGCGTAAATACTCATAACATCGCAAAACCAATGAGCATGTTTATGAGTCACGTTTTAGCTTCTGTTCCAACCCAGGTTGCTAGTCAGCAACCTGCGATTGTCTCAAAGGAAAAGCCCGCTATAACCTTTATCGCGGCAAAACATGGACATAATGCCCGCCGCCGTATTGAAGCGTTTATAGCGAGTGGTTTTAAAGCTCGCTACAACGCACGAGTGACTTCCTTTATGCCTATGCTGTTTGCTCTTGACGCTAAGGGAGTTAAAGCCGCCGCAGGCGCAAGATTTGCCGCATATGATGGTCAGTATAATTCTCTTTTCATAGAGCAATACCTTAACACTTCGGTAGAAACTGCCCTCACCCTACAAGGGATAACCGTAAACAGAGCGCATATTGCTGAAGTTGGTAACCTTTTTAGCAGTGCATCGCGCTATACCCTCCCCTTGTTATTTGCCCTGTTCTTCGTTTTAAAACGATGTGGCAGCAAATATCTGGTTTTCAGTGCGACCTCACAGCTCACCTCTTTACTCATGGGCGCGGGTATTCAACTCCTCCCCCTTGTTAAAGCCGATGTGTCAAAACTTAAAGGGAATAGCGATGATTGGGGCACCTATTATGACACCGCTCCTCAGGTTACTGCCCTGTCGCTAAATCACGTAACCCAACACATTATTGGCTGCCCTGAACTTAATGCTCATTACCAACGTGCAATTGAGCTTATTTCCGCAAATGTGGATGCGTTAACGCAAAATATCTGCACAAAAAAGGAAACAGCGTATGTTGCTTAATCAGTATATAAATGGGCACGATGATGACGTTGCGCTGAAATGCAAAGACGGTTCAATGACTTACCGCGCCCTTTTGAGCGCCGTCGAGAACCTCGCAAGCTGGATAACAAACCACAATGCCGAGAGGGTGGGCATTGCCTTTGACAATAGTTTTGCATGGGTGATTGCTGATTTAGCCTGCCAACAGGCTGACGTCTGCTGTGTCCCCGTTCCGTTATTTTTTAGCACTTCCCAACAAGAACATGTATTAAATGAGAGCCAGTGTCACTTTTTATTGACCAATCGCGGTGGTGAACTAAGTGAATGGAGTGAGTCACCGACTGTTATTGATAGCGAAAACGACATTGTCGCTCATCCGCTCAAACATGACGCTCGTGTATACACACCTGTAGGTACTAACAAAATAACCTTTACTTCAGGCTCTACGGGCTCACCGAAAGGCGTGTGCCTGTCAACTGAATCGCAATGGAAAGTTGCCCATTCTATTGAGCGCGCTGTTCAACCAGAAATAGTTAACCACCTGTGTTTACTGCCATTGTCTACCCTACTTGAAAATATTGCAGGTGTTTACGCCCCTCTGTACCACGGCGGCACGGTTTATTTAGCCACGGCATCTGAGCGCGGATTTCAAGGAAGCAAACTCGTCAATCCAAACGCTCTGCTGTCACTGATAGACCGCGTTCAACCAACGTCTGTGATCTTGGTGCCCGACTTACTTATGGTGCTAGTACAGGCATGTAATCAGGGCTGGACACCACCTTCATCACTAATGTTCATTGCTGTTGGCGGTGCACATGTAGCGCCCACTTTGCTGGCGCAAGCTCAAGCGAAGGGACTACCAGTATTTGAAGGTTATGGCTTATCTGAAGCGGTATCAGTATCAACATTGAACACGCCCAATTGCAATACGATGGGCAGTGCTGGAAAAACGCTTGGTCATAATCAACTGCACATTGAAGAGGGTGAAATTGTAGTTACAGGCAACCACTTTCTGGGCTATCTGAATCAACCTTCCTCATTTTATCCGACCCAGGTCAGAACCGGCGATTTAGGCTTTTTTTCTGACAACACACTTACGCTGAATGGGCGTATAAAAAACATAATGGTGAACAGCTTTGGCAGAAATGTATCGCCAGAGTGGATTGAATCTTTATTGCTGGGAACAGGACTGTTTAGGCAGGCTTTGGTGTATTGCGAAGCTAAACCCTACTGTGTCGCGCTCCTCGTCCCCGTTTCCAATACTATTTCTAATACACAGGTTCAAAGCACCGTGGCGCTTATCAATAAGCAGTTACCTGACTATGCGCAAGTTGTTAATTTCGCCACCATCGGTCTTTGTACGCCAGAAAACCAACTGCTTACCCCAACGGGAAAACTGAAGCGTGACGCAATAATTGCCCGCTACGCGACTGACTTAGACATGCTCTACCAGGGCCAAGACCAACACCAGTACAGCGTTCAAAGTACAACAGCATTTTCTTCTCAATTTGTTATCAAGGAATAATTTATGAATTTCTATCAGCAACTTCAAAGCAACACCGAACATGCCAGACAGTCATTCTTACAGGCGCCGATTATACAACGCTGCTTTAACGGTGATTTTAGCCTAAACGACTATATTGCCTTTCTTCAACAGGCTTATCATCACGTTAAGTTTACTGTTCCCCTGCTTATGGCTACAGGTGCCAAACTCAACGAAGATAAGGAATGGCTAAGAGAAGCAATTGGTGAATACATTGAAGAAGAAATGGGTCACCAAGAGTGGATCCTTAACGACCTTGCAGCCTGTGGCGTTGATAAAGAACAGGCAAGGAAAAGTCAGCCTGCACCCGCCACCGAATTAATGGTTGCCTATGCTTTTGATGCAATAGCGCGCAAAAGCCCACTCTATTTTTTTGGCATGGTATTCGTTTTAGAGGGCACAAGTATTGCGCTTGCCGACGCGGCTGCAAAACAAATCAAAGACAAGTTATCACTGCCTAAATCAGCGTTTAAATACCTTACCTCTCACGGTGCGCTAGACCAAGAGCACATTGTTTTCTTTGAAGGGCTTATGAACAAAATTACTGACCCCAAAGAGCAGCAAATGATCATTCACAGCGCGAACATGTTTTATCGCTTATACGGAGATATCTTTCGCGAATTAACACCCGAACACGGTTTGGAACAGGTTGCTTGAATTCAAGGGTTTACCTCTGGTGCTTATCCCCCGAGGTAAACTGCTAACACGTTAAGGTAAATACAATGAATATTCAGTGGCGTAATCAAGTGGTACTTCTTACAGGTGCAACTGGCGGTATTGGTCAAGCAATAGCCAAGGCGCTTGATGAAAAAGGCGCGCACATTATCCTAACTGGCAGAAGTAAGGCAAAGCTCGAACAGCTGCAACAAAATTTAACCCTTCATCATACCGCCGTTGTGGCTGACATTACGTCAGATGAAGGCAGAGATAGAGTAGTAAGTGCCTGCCAACGACTTCCTTTAAGTATTCTGGTTAACAATGCTGGCATTACCTATGTGGGCGAGTTTGGGGGCACTCCTATCGAGTCAATTGTGTCGACAAATATGCTGGCTCCGATGCTACTAACCCAACGCCTACTGCCGTTACTCGAACGTAGACCGTCTGCGCACGTCGTGAATGTAGGCTCTGCTTTTGGAAGCATAGGTTTTGCTGCGCACGGAACCTACTGCGCAACTAAATTCGCTTTGAAAGGCTGGACGGAAGCGATGCACAGAGAATTCAGCGATAGCAAAATTAAATTTCACTATCTAGCGCCACGCGCAACGCGTACCGACATAAATGACGAACGCGCTAATGCGCTAAATGAGGCATTGGGCAACCAGACAGACGAGCCTGATGCAGTAGCACAAGCATTCATTAAACAGTTAGAAAACAATTTGCCAAGGGTCGCGCTCGGACGTGCTGAACGCTTTTTTGCCAAGCTTAACGCGCTAGTTCCCAGTGTTGTTGACAATGCGTTGGCAAAGAAACTTCCAACAATTAAACGCTATGCCTTTCAAAAAACGCAATCACAAGACAAACAGACCAGCGCTCAAAACGATACCCGTCTGGGTAACAAGCTGGTTTAACACGAGGACATTATTATGAAGAAATTAACCACGCTTAGCACCACGGTAATTCTAGGACTCGGTCTGGCATTAAGTCACACTGCTATGGCTCAAGCTAACGAAGTCACAGAAAGTACAGCGCCGACATCAGCCTTAAGCGAAACGGCTACCAGCCCTTTAAAGACACTTCAGCATCAGTGGGCACATATTAACTATGAACTTGATGACGCAGAAAAGGAAAAAGCATTCGTCGCCCTTATTAATACCGCTAAATCTTTCGTAAAGGCAGAACCCAATAACCCTGAGTTATTGATTTGGCAAGGCATAATTCAATCCAGTACAGCCGGTTCCAAGGGCGGCCTTGGTGCTCTGGACTACGCAAAGGATGCTCGTAAGAGTTTTGAACAAGCAATGCGATTGGACGAAAACGCCCTTTCTGGTTCAGCCATGACCAGTTTGGGCGTTTTGTATCATAAGCTGCCTGGTTGGCCCATCAGCTTCGGTAATGACAAAAAAGCAGAAAAGCTGCTAAAGCATGCGCTTGAAATAAACCCTGACGGAATAGATCCCAACTATTTCTACGCGGAGTATTTATTCGATAACGGTAAATATGACGAAGCACTGAAATTCGCTAAGAAAGCGCAGAATGCCCCCGCCCGCAGCGATCGACCTATTGCTGACTTAGGTCGCAAAAGGGAAGTCGCTTTACTGGAAGCGAAAATAGCACGTAAAAGCTAACGCGCTTTACAAGACAAGATAAGGAAGACTGGGTGTGCAGCTTCTTCCTTATCGTTACTGCGATGTATACGCCCTCCCGCATTATTTAAAATAGATTCAGGTTATTGGTATGTATAAATTGTATACACTTCTCATCTACCGCTAGCCCTCCTATTATGGAAGAAAAAAGGAGTGGCCTAATGCCAAAAATTCCACGTTCCTCAGACAACGACTACACCCATGATATGAGTCAGTCGCGCCGCGACTTTATAGCACGTGAAACTGGCGTTTCGCTAAACCACTTAGGGCACTACTCCATACCGCCAGACTCTCTGTCGGGCAATATTGAAAATTTTACCGGTGTCGCACAAGTCCCCATTGGATTTGCCGGCCCCATGTTAGTCAACGGAGAGCATGCCAAGGGGGAATTTTACGTTCCCATGGCAACCACAGAAGGCACCTTGACCGCCAGTTACAGCAGGGGCATGCGCCTAACAAGAGAGGCTGGCGGTATAACCACCACGGTTATTGACGACGCCATGCAGCGCGCCCCCATGTTCGCTTTTACCAATGCAAGAGAGGCCTTGGCATTCGGGAAGTGGGTCGAGCAAAATTTCGATGCAATTAAACAAGCCTGTGATAGCACCACCAGCGTTGGAAAGCTCAGAGATATTGAGCAGTATGCTGCCTCTAAGCTGCGCTGGCTTAGATTTAACTTCACCTGCGGCGATGCAGCGGGCCAAAATATGGTTAGCAAAGCAACGAAAGCAGGCTGCGAGTGGATTCAGGCGAATTATTCAGCCCCAATTGACCATTTTGTGCTTGCAGCAAACCTTGATACCGATAAAAAGCACTCTCACTTAAATTCTTTGCGCACACGCGGTAAACGTGTGGTGGCAGAAGTTACCCTGCCTAAGCGGCTAATGACAGACATTATGCATTGCCCGCCAGAAGCCCTGTTTAAGCAGCGCCAATATTCAAATATGGGCGCATTTATGGCTGGAAGCGTGAATAATGGTGCCCATTTTGCCAACGGTATAACGGCAATGTTTATTGCTTGCGGACAAGATGTTGCCAATGTCGCTGAATCGTCAGCTGGTTTTACCTACGCCGAGATTACGCCAAATGGCGACTATTATTTCTCGGTGACCATTCCTTCACTCATTGTTGCCACCTATGGCGGAGGGACGGGGTTAGCCACCCAGAATGAGTGTCTACGTGTACTTGGCTGCACAGAAAAAGGGAGCGTAAATAAGTTTGCTGAAATTGTCGCTGCCACGGTTTTATCAGGCGACCTTTCCCTTAGCTCTGCCGTTGTGGCCGATGAATGGGTAAGCAGTCATGAACGATTAGGAAGAAATCGATAAACCTGATTTAAAAAGGGGGTGGATTCAAACCTTACGCTTTTGCTAAATGAAAGAAAGCCCAGCAAAGATGAAGCCCCTATGCCTGACCAAATTAGCTAGATAACCGGAGCGTTTGGGCGTGTAACCACAAAGTACGCACCTATTCCCATAAATAGGCCAATACCGATGTAAGCGGGAATAGGCATGGATGCTAACAGACACACTAAAATAAAACTTAAAAGCATACTGCAACAGGCAATGCATTTAACTTTTTTCGATATCGCGCCATGCTTGCGCCATGCAACAAGGCTGGGGCCGTATTTGGGATGCTGTATGAGCCAGTTCTCAAGACGTGGCGAGGATTTCGTAAAACAGAAAAGTGCACCTATCAAAAAGACCGTGGTTGGCATGACGGGCAAAAATGCGCCAATTATTCCTAAAAGCGTTAAGACCAATCCCAGCGATAAAAACAGCACATTTTTCATAAAATAATCACGCCCAATTTTATCCAACTCCTTGATAGGTGTTATGACTCAACACCAACTAAACACCTCTCCAACGTGTTTTTTATACCAAGATTTAAGACAGAATGGATCTGAACAGACTTGTCGTAAATCAAACCTACCTTTTAACCATACGCCAAAATGACAAAGTTTCCATCTACATAGGTCTAATTTAGTAGGCTTAACCCAAGTTCTTAAAGCATTGCATCAATGCTTCACGTGTTATCCGGTACACGAAATAACTGGTGAGTTATTGGCGGGACGGGCGAATCACTTAGCACTAGACGACTGTTTAACCTGCTGCCACATCGCTTCCATTTCATCAAGGGTCAATGCCTCGAGCTTCTGGCCCTGCTCAGTCGCCAAGCGTTCTACACCCTTAAAGCGGTGAGCAAACTTGTTACTGGCATTACGAAGCGCAGTATCAGCATCTACTTTACAATGCCTGGCTAAATTCACCATGGCGAAAAGGGCATCGCCAATTTCTTCTTCGATAGCCTGCTGATTGTCGGGCAAATCATCATTTGAAGGCGCTTCATCAGCTCCCACAGCCTTGAGAGCGCGCTGCTTGAAATTCAGCTCTTGCTGAATTTCTTCCACTTCCTCAAGCACTTTGTCGATAACAGGTGCCGAGTCAGGCCAATCAAAACCCACCTTTGCACAGGCTTTCTGCAGTTTTTGCGCATACATGAGTGCCGGCATACCTTTGGGTACACTATCTAGAATACTGGTTTCTGCGGCTTCGTCGTGTTGCTCTAAGCGCTGCTGTTTACGCTGTTTTTCTTGGGCTTTGATGGCTTCCCACTGCGCGTTTAAAGCACTGTCGTTCAATTGGGTACGTTCGACCGTAACGTTTTCATTTGTATCGCCAGCGCCTTCAGATGCAAGCGGATTAGCAAACACATGGGGGTGACGACGCACCAGCTTATCGCTAATGCTTTGCGCCACATCGTCAAAAGAAAAAGCGCTAGATTCACTGGCTATCTGCGCGTAGAACACCACTTGAAACAGCAAATCACCCAACTCGTCTTTGATGTCGTGCATATCACCAGTGGCAATAGCATCAGCCACTTCATAGGCCTCTTCTATGGTATAGCGAGTTAGGCTATCCATAGTTTGTTTCACATCCCACGGACATCCAGATTGCGGGTCGCGCAGCTGCGCCATGATGTCAAGCAGCCGCTGCATTTCACTAAGCCTAGCTTTGTTTGCGTTTTGCATCGGTCACGCCTTTGAGCTGTCGCAATCGGGTCAACACTTTTGACACCGTATCGAGGTCTTGAACCTCTATCGATATAGTAATGAGCGCCGTTTGCCTGTTTTTATCACTTAGGCTGTTCACGCCCAAAAGCGGTACGTTTTCATTCGCCAATACCGTAGTGATATCCCGTAAAAGGCCCGTTCTATCGTGACAGAATATATCGATAGCTGTTTCGAACCCTACTTTGAGCTCTTCTGACCAATTCACTTCTATCTGACGCTCAGGATGCTGAGATAACAAGTGCTGAAGCTGATCGCAATTTTCTTTATGAACGCTTACACCGCGGCCTTGCGTGATATACCCTAAAATAGCTTCGCCCGGCACCGGTTTACAGCAGTTCGCCAGCTGGCTCATTAGATGCCCCACACCTTGTACAACCACCGCATCTTTTTTACCTGAGCCTGCCGCTGTTTTACGCGTTTTGACCTTAGGGCTAATTTCCGGCTCTGGCGCAGGCGGTTCTTGCAAATGATGAATAAAGTTGATC
Organism: Alteromonas sp. KUL106; assembly: GCF_009811415.1. Lineage (GTDB taxonomy): Bacteria > Pseudomonadota > Gammaproteobacteria > Enterobacterales > Alteromonadaceae > Alteromonas. The sequence goes on from NZ_BLIG01000008.1 coordinate 65,553, forward strand.
ACCTGCATAACGCGCACATCACCAGCACCTACCGCAGTGTACAAGTCATCAAGGGTTTGTAAGTTAAACTTCTCATACGCTTCATTAGGTACTTTGGCGGGCAAGTGAGCGCGCTGGAGTTCGCGCTCTAAAAGCTCTTTACCGGCCGCTAGGTTTTTGTCTCTGTCTTGCTTTTTGAAGAAAGAGTGAATCGTGGCGCGAGCCCGCGAAGAATGGACATAGCCAAGGCCAGGATGCATCCAATCGCGGCTTGGGTTAGGCTCTTTTCCGGTGAGTACTTCTATCTGGTCACCACTTTGCAGTAAATACGTAAACGGTACTATGCGCCCATTCACTTTAGCGCCGATACAGCGGTGACCCACATTACTGTGAATGTAATAGGCAAAATCAAGCGGTGTGGCACCTTGAGGAAGGTCAATAACATCCCCTTTCGGAGTAAACACGTAGACTCTATCGTCGAACACCTGGCTACGCAGCTCTTCAACTATATCACCAGATTCAGCCACTTCTTCTTGCCACGCAAGTATGCGCCGAAGCCAGTTTATGCGCTCGTCATAGCCCGACTGTTTGCCCGTGCTGCCTTCCTTATATTTCCAGTGTGCCGCCACGCCGAGTTCGGCATCCTGATGCATCTTTTGTGTGCGGATCTGAATCTCAACCGACTTCCCTTCAGGCCCCACAATAACCGTGTGAATAGACTGGTAACCGTTAGGTTTAGGGGTCGCGATGTAATCGTCGAACTCGTTTGGCAAGTGCTTGTAGCTGGCGTGAACCGTACCGAGCGCGGCGTAGCAGTCTTGTAATCGCTCCGCGATAATTCGCACCGCGCGTATATCAAAAAGCTGCTCAAACGTGAGGCGTTTTTTCTGCATTTTTTTCCAAATGCTGAAAATATGCTTGGGGCGCCCATAAACGTCAGCGCGAATGTGCTCACTATCAAGTAAGCCTTGCAGATCGTTCACGATAGTCTCAATGTACTCGGCGCGCTCTCGGCGCTTGCCATCAAGCTGTTGTGCTATTTGCTTATAGGTAATAGGGTGTAAATAGCGAAACGCGAGGTCTTCAAGTTCCCATTTTAATTGACCAATGCCCAAGCGATTTGCCAATGGCGCATAGATACTGGCGCACTCACGAGCCACCATAACCCGTGTTTCTTCATCGGCTTTCTTAACCTGTTGTAATGCACAAATACGCTCGGCCATTTTAATAACAACGGCGCGCACGTCTTCTACCATTGCAAGCAGCATCCGGCGTATGCTGTCTATGTGCTGTTCATCTGACTTCTGAGCGAAACCAGAGCCACTGACTTTACGCGCATGTAAGGATTTAATCGCATCCATTCGACGCACGCCAATAACAAGGTCGCGAATTTCACTGCCAAATTCTTCATAAATATCGTTTTCACTTAAAGCGTGCTGTTCGCAATAAGGAAAAACGAGAGCAGCCTGAAGCGTTGCGTCATCCATATTCAGTTGACACAAAATCTCTACCATTTCCTGACCAACCAAAAGTCGCTCTGGAATGGACGACACTGCACTTAGCTTGTCTTTTGTTTCTGCATTTAGGTCAAGACTGTCTAACCACGCTTCGAAGGGTGGGCGGTCGGCTTCGTGGACCTTTCTTGTCGATACCATATCCTTTACTCGTTACTGCTGCTTGCGCACAAACAAGGCCATCATCTCCATGTGATGAGTGAACGGAAACATCTCTGCTATGCCCGCCTTTTCCATTTCATAACCTCCATCAATGAGCACTTTCGCATCTCTTGAAAACGTACTTGGATTGCAAGAAACATACACTATCGTTTTTGGCAGTGCTTTTACAAGCGCATGACAAACTGTCAATGCCCCTTCTCTTGAAGGGTCAAGCAATATCTTATCAAAGCCTTGCTGTAAAGAGGCCTCGACGTTAGCTTTATCGGCCAAGTCTAGATGCAGCCATTCAACGTTATCAATGCCCTGTTGCTGTGCATTTTCTTGCGCGCGACGCACCATCTCAGCCACGCCCTCAACCGCTTGAACCTGCGCTCCTGATTTAGCGATAGGTAATGTAAAGTTACCCAGCCCACTAAACCAATCGGCAATACGCTCATTGGCGCGAGGATCTAGCCAGCGTAATGCTTGGTTGATCATTTTTTCGTTAACGACTTTATTAATTTGAATAAAGTCGTTAGCACTAGGCGATATTGAACAGCCTTCTACGGTGTGCATAACCATAGCACTGCCATAGTCCACACTGCGAATTTGGCCTTGTTTATTCTCAAGCTTCAACTCAATACCACACGCTTTTGCAAGTGCGCCTACCGTATCAATAAGCTCAGATTCAAGGGCTTTGGTGTGTTTAATAACAAGATGTGAGGTATTATCAGCGGCAATCAGACTAATATGCCCAATATGACGGGCTGACTCGAACCCGGTAAGCGTATCTCGCAAAGGGCCGATAATGTGAGATAGCGGGTCGACCAATATTGGGCATGTCTCTACATTAACCACTCTACTGCTATTAGCCTCACGAAATCCTAACTTTATGTGATCAGGGTCACGCGCGTCGATGGCAAGTCGAGCTTTCCTGCGATATTGAGGACGAGGCCCAACAAGAGGCGCTTGCCAAACATTGGGCTTCATGGCCAGTTGACGTTCCATCATTACTTTGAGCGCGTTGTCTCGTTGCTCTAGGGCAGTATCAGGGTTTATGTGCTGTAGCTGACACCCTCCACATTCATTAAACACGGGGCAAAACGGTGCTTGTCTTTCGTCGCTCGCGGAGTGGATGTATGTCGCTTTAGCGTTAATGACTTTCTTTTTGCTAGATAACACCTCTATATCGCAGGTTTCCCCCACAAGCGCGCCTTCAACAAACACCATAGGATTACCGCGCACCACGCCATGTCCCATCCAATCTAAATCTTCGATGGTAACCGTACTAGATTTTTGGCTTTCACCATTGTCTGATGTTTTTTTGCTTTTCCCAAAACGCAGCCCGGCAACCTGTGCGTTAGCACCAGCATTCCCTTTTATTCGAGCACTGCGCTGAGTATGAGACGTTTTGCCTTTTTGTTTAGTACGAGATTGTTTAAAAAGGTTTGCCAAGTGTGACTCCGGTTCCCTGCTTATCGTGGTTCGATGTGGGTAGAAATTCCTATATCCGCAATCAGAGCAATACCCAAGCCTTCTCAAAGGGGGGCCCATCTGCCTATTGCGAGTGTGTATATTCTTATTTAATTCGCGAGAAAGACCACGATGTTCGTCTACGTAGATTCCAGTATAACGGTGGCAACGGCATAATGCTGCTCATCGGAAATACTTACCACGCTTCGTGTTATGCCACGGGCCTGACACATCATGGCAAACTCACCCGAAAAATGGAGCTCTGGCGCACCTAAGTCGTTATTGCGTACTTCTATATGCTGCCAACTTATCCCGTTTCCTATCCCGGTACCAAGGGCTTTTACCGCCGCCTCCTTGGCGGCAAAACGCTTGGCTAAAAAGCGTATGGGCATAGTGTGTTCGCTGAACTGCTGCCATTCGGCAGGCGTGAGTATTCGCTTTGCCAAGCGTTCATTCGCACCATGCCCTTTCCCAAGACGGGCAATCTCTACAATGTCAGTTCCTAGCCCCGCAATCGCCACGTGACATACACCCTTTTGAATCTAATGTTAAATACCCGCGCGTGCTTCGAGCATAAGCTTACGCATATCAGCGACAGCGGTATGAAGCCCATCAAAGGCAGCGCGTGCAATAATAGCATGACCAATGTTAAGTTCTATTAGCTGAGGTATAGCCGCAATAGGCTTAACGTTGTGATAGTGAAGGCCGTGGCCTGCATTCACTTTAAGCCCCAAGCTATCGGCATACTCTATACCTTCAACTAAGCGCGCTAGCTCTTTGTGCTGCTCTTCTTCGCTGGTAGCTTCTGCGTACTGGCCGGTATGAATTTCGATATAAGGGGCATTACATGCCACTGCCGCATCTATCTGCGCTTTGTCCGCATCAATGAACAACGACACCAAAATGTTCGCATTAGCGAGCCGTTCACAGGCCGCTTTGATGTTGTCAAAATTGCCAGCCACATCAAGACCACCTTCGGTGGTCAGCTCTTCACGCTTTTCCGGTACTAGGCAGCAAAAAACAGGCTTCACTTCTTCTGCAATAGTCAGCATTTCTTCAGTCACCGCCATCTCCAGATTGAGTCTGGTATTAATGGTTTGCGCTAGAATGCGTACATCGCGGTCTTTAATGTGTCGGCGATCTTCACGCAAATGAACCGTTATGCCGTCTGCCCCCGCGCGCTCAGCGATATCCGCTGCGTGCACTGGGTCTGGGTAATGGGTACCGCGCGCATTGCGAAGCGTTGCGATATGGTCGATGTTAACGCCTAATAAAATCGTGCTCATTTCATCACCTAGCCTGTAAGAGCGAAAGAAAAGGCTTGCTCTTCATGTTAAATACGTTGCTTAAAGGGCGTAATACCCTCGTTAGGAAAAACGCAATTGTAGCAAACTTTTTTATGGAGCGTGCTGTTTAAGCGATTGAGTTAAGAGAAAATAATTTAAAGCAGTTAGCGTTAGTAATGCTTATTGCTAAACCGCTTAGCGCTGTCAATTATGTGGTGCAGGATAGATGATCAAAAGCGTTAACGTGATTTAGGCATAAAGAGTTCACGGCTTTTAAGTGGCTTATCACCGATCAGCGGTTTAAGTAAGTCTCGACAAAGCACCTTAGCCACCTTTTTGCTCAGCGGAGTAAACTCGCCTTGCGACAAACTAAGCAGGGCTTGTCCGGGAAAACCTCGCATGCCGCGGGGACCCGCCATATCATCGGGCAGTCGAACAAAGCCCGCGTCAATCTGAAAATGATAGCTACCGGTGCCTTCAATGGGCATCTCGTATTCTACATCTGTAGTAAAGTCGGGCAACAACCCCATTTCATCAAGCAGTGCGAATTCGAACTGACGTAAGGTCACTTCTATGTCGCTCTCATCACGAAGAGATATCAGCGCATTTTCATAGGCGTGGTGAACACCATCGCTGGCAAGCCCAGCCGGCATAACGCGATTGGTTAGCTCGTTAACATACATGGCGCAAAATAACGCCGTGCCCGTGAGGTTGATGGACGGGGAGACACTTTCTACGTGACGTAAACTTTTTAACTCTGACTTTCCACTTAACTGAAGGCGAAGATGTTGGAAAGGCTGGAGCAGACTTTTTTTGTCTGATTTACTGTTTTTTACGCCTTTTGCCACCGCGCTAACGCGCCCTTCTTCAAGGGTGAAAAAGTCAACAATATAGCTGGTCTCCCTGTAAGGGCGTCTATGCAGCACATAGGCATTTAACCACTCGTTATTCATTGTTGTTCACTTATATATTTATCACTATATTGATGGCGGCTTAAAGGCTGTAGCTATGTGGATGCTAGCTGCGCTTAATTCTTACCACTTTCATGGTTTCAAACTCAATGCCCGCGACATCTTCGACGTAGCGATAATAGGTCACGTTCACTCGCGCACCTTTTAAACTTTGATATTGCTGCTTACGCCGATAGATAAAGGGCACATCAATACCTTCCAGCATAATAGTGTGGCGTATCCAGTCGCTGTCTTTCTCTTCTCGCTGAACGTGGGAGATGACTTTAACATTGTCGGTTTGATTAAGCTGACTATGCTTTTCCACCAGCTTTTGTCTTTCGCTTTTCACCCTCGCCCCCTTATTTATTTGCTTTTTATCTTACTCGCTTTTTTCCGCATGCGAGCTTGTCTGTGCTAACGCGCTTCTATCTGCTCAACAATAAGCTGCACCGTCTCTTGCCCTCTAAACACATTAATATCTAGTCGATAGGCAATATGTACACGCTTGACCATGGCATTGGGCCATGTTTGTAAATCAACGTTGAACGCAATGGCATCGACTTCATTGGCGCCGTCGCTCTTTAACACCATTTTAAGATGTTTTTGACCAACTAAGCGCTGGTCAAGCAAAGAAAATTCGCCATCAAATAACGGAGACTCAAAGCCCTGGCCAAACGGACCAGCCTGTCGCAGTAAATGCGCAAAGGGCAAGCTCAGTTCCTCTGACGAAAGGTCACCATCGGAAAGCAGCGCATGGTTGCCATCGAGCTTTTCCATATGGGTTCGCGCCACATCAACAAAAGCACGTTCAAAGTCTTTAAGCTTAGCGACAGGCAGGCTTAATCCAGCGGCCATGGCGTGCCCGCCAAATTTCTCGATAACCCCTGGATAACGAGTATTAACTTCGTCAAGCACATCGCGAATATGGACACCGGGAATAGAGCGCGCAGAGCCTTTAATAATGGCATCGTCTTGGTGGGCAAACGCGATAACGGGCTTTAGATACTTCTCTTTGAGCCGTCCTGCCACAATTCCAATAACACCTTGGTGGAAGTCTTCACGGTACACCACCAGTGCGCTAGGCATATCTCCTTCATCCAGCGCCATCTGCTCTAGCACAGTTTCCGCTTGCGCTTTCATGCCAGTTTCAATTTCGCGGCGTTCTTTATTGAGGGCGTCGAGCTCCGCAGCAATCATTCGCGCTTGAATAGTTTCATCTTCTAGTAAACAAGCAATGCCTTGCGACATGTCATCTAATCGGCCTGCAGCATTAAGCCTTGGCCCTACCACAAAGCCTAGGTCCGTTGAGGTAAGGTGAGCGCAATCGCGATTGGCCACTTCAACTAGAGCTTTAATTCCAGGTCGGCATTTACCTGCCCGAATACGCTGAAGACCTTGATGAACCAAAATTCGGTTATTTTTATCCAGAACGACAACATCGGCCACAGTACCAACAGCAACAATATCAAGCAGCGAGGCTAAGTTTGGTGGCGCAATACCTACCCTCTCGAAATACCCTTGCTGTTGCAACTCAGCTTTAAGCGCAAGCATGATATAGAAGGCAACGCCTACCCCGGCTAAATTTTTGGAAGGAAAGTCACAGCCAGGTTGGTTAGGGTTAACTATCGCATCGGCAGGCGGCAGTGCATGTCCTGGCAAATGGTGATCGGTAACAACAACTTGCATTCCCAAGGATTTTGCGTGGGTCACACCGTCAACACAGGATATGCCGTTATCTACCGTTACAATAATCTCTGCCCCCTGTTTAGCAGCCTCATCAACGATAGGTACGCTGAGACCATACCCAAAGTCGAATCGGTTAGGTACAAGAAAATCAACGTTGTAATAACCCATAGCACGTAGGGCCAATATACATACTGATGTACTGGTTGCCCCGTCGGCATCAAAATCACCCACGATGATGATGCGTCTATTGTGCGTAACAGCATTGGCAAGAATACTGGCGGCCTGCGGCATCCCTTTCAATACATTGAAGTGGGTTAGCCCTTTAAGGCTATTTTCCAGATCATCTATATTCGCAATATTGCGACCGCGATAAATTCTATCGATAACAGGGTGTAATTCGGAACTTAACGAGGCGCCGGAAACCTCGCGGCGAACAATAGGCAAAATCATGAGATACCACTAAACCAATACTGTAACTGCAGCTGTCGATGTCAATCTACACGGGGCTAATCTACACAGGGCCAATTTAAACTGACCTAGGTTCAATAGGCCCAAGCTTACTGCACGAATTTAAATCTGCCGCTCTTTGTGAGTATGTAGCGTACAAACTGCAAAGTGAAACTATACGAAAAAACGTAAAAAAATAGCGAGACGAATCATACCGCAGAAAACAAAAAAACGCACAGAACGTGCGTTTTTTCATATAAATAACGATAACGTCTCAATCACTACTCTATGTCTTCTAATGCCTTTGCAAGAAGTGCTGCTGGCTGGTAACCCGGAATAAGTGAGCCGTCTGGCAAAACAATATTTGGCGTGCCGTTCACCCCGAGCTTTTGACCCAACATATACTGCTCGGCCACTTTATTTTTGCAGCTTGCGCTGGCCACATCACTACCCGCTTTGGCCTTTGTCAACGCTTTTTGTGGGTCTTTCGCACACCATACCGACACCATATCTTCATAGTTCTGGCTATTTAAACCAGAACGCGGAAACGCAAGATAATGCACGGTAATGCCCGCATTATTAAGCTCATCAATTTCGTTATGGAACTTGCGGCAGTACCCGCATGTAATGTCGGTGAAAACGCTTATTTCATGCTTTTCGTTTTTGGCTTTAAATGTAATTGACGACGATGCCATCGAAGCTACGCCTTCTTTGCGCATACCAGAGAGCGCCAGTTCAGTTTCGTTACGCATTTCTTCATCAATATTAAACACACGGGCCTGAAGTAAATATTGCCCGTTCTCACTGACGTAAAAGAGACCCCGGTTCGTCGATACCTGAACCAATCCAGACACTGGGGAGTCGGCAATGGTTTCAACATCTAACCCCAGCATTGATGTCAATTTGTCGCGGATAGCGGCTTCATCAGCAGCCTGCGCGCTCATGCCCAACAGTGAACCTGCCGCTAATACGCTGGCTAACACTACTTTTTTTACTGCTTTCACTCGATACTCTCCATTGTGCCATCTTAGCGCGTTGTGCTTTTTGGCCTAGAATGCAGCTGCTCACATCTATGCCCCATGGCTTATGGCAACCGCTAAAAATTTTACACTTATCATTTCAGACCGCGAAACGTAGCAAAAAATTGCATATCGAACGCAAGTTTTCCACTTCCCTCGCCTCATTTAACGTCGAAATAATAGCACGCTGTTTTAGCTCTTCTGTGTTAAGTGAGTATTACAGCACTATTTATCGTCGTTTTCTTTCAGTGTAATGAAACTCAGGTATCCTATCACAGACCTTTTCGTTAAATACATGTCAGCGCTGAGTCTCATCGTATGCAAGGCCCATTTTATAGCATTCTTCTTTAACTGGCTTTTTGGTAATTAGCCTCGAGGATGATGACTGTGGATTAGCGTTTGCAGGCGCTCTGTCGCGACATGGGTATAAATCTGCGTCGTTGATAAATCGCTGTGACCCAAGAGCATTTGTACTACACGCAAATCCGCACCATGATTTAGAAGGTGTGTAGCGAAAGCATGGCGCAGTGTATGGGGTGATAAATGCTGTTCAATGCCCGCTTTAACCGCATAGTACTTAATGCGATGCCAAAACGTTTGGCGCGTCATTTTCTGTCCACGCTTACTTAAAAAGACCACATCGGATGTTTTACTGGCAAGAATAGGTCGCGCGGTTTTGATGTAGGTAAGCAGCCACTCTATAGCCTCTTCACCTAGCGGTACTAAACGCTCTTTATTACCTTTACCTACCACTCTTACCACACCTTGTTGAAGGCTAATTTGGTCCATCGTCAACCCGATGAGCTCGCTGACACGCAGACCTGTTGCATATAACACTTCAAGCATGCTTTTATCTCGACACTCAATGGGATCGTCGGTTAAAGGCGCATTAAGTAAATCTTCAACTTGCTGCTCGCTTAGCGAAGAAGGTAAAGCTTTTGGCGTTTTGGGGTTAGACAGCGCGGAAACCGGGCTGTCTACACGAACTTGCTTACTGATTAGAAAAACAAAAAAGGCTCGAATGGCACTGAGCGCCCGTTGTGTACTGCGAGTAGAAAGTCCTTTGTCATGACGATAAGCTAAGTAATCTTGAAGCTGTTCGGTGGTAAGCACCGCAATGTCTTTAACGCCTACATTATTGCTAAAAATGGCAAGCTTCGTGAGGTCAGTCCGATAGCTTTGCTGGGTATGCTCTGATAACCCTTTTTCAAGCCACAGCATTTCAATAAACCCATCAATGTGCGCTTGGCTCGCCGCCGGCACATAGGTTAGCTGACGTTCCTTTTTCGTCATTTAAAATCCACGCTTTTGCTTAATCAACTCATAAGCTGACTGAATATCTTGTGCTTTTTTCTTAGCAATTTCCATGGCTTGCTCAGGTAAGCCTTTAGACACTAACTTATCTGGGTGATGTTCGGCCATGCGCTTTCTATATGCGCGTTTAATCGTTTTCTCATCGTCAGACGACGACACACCTAATATTTGATAAGCATCATCTACACTTTGCTGCTCTGAATACGTTGATTGCTGCCCACTTGCCCCCTGTTGACGGCGACCTGTACCTCCGTGAGTGCGCTGACCACCCCGTTGTCTAAAGCGAATTTCAGCTTCATACATTGAAATGAGATAGTCCAAATCCCGGCGCCTAAATCCAAGGGGTTTAGCGACCTTTTCAAGTACATTGTACTCTTCTTGAGAAAGCTGGCCGTCGGCAAATGCAGCTTGAATCAGTATTTCCAAAAAAACCTGGAGAATATCTCTTCTTCCATGGCTGGCGTCGTAAAAGCCTTTTAACGTTTCAACTAAAGGAAAATCTCGTGCTTTCCCTTCTCTAAACGCATCTTGCGCTTCCCGTCGCGCGTCACCGGTCAAGCGCATCTCATCCATCAGCGCCGTCGCGATTTGGATTTCACGGTCTGTCACTTTGCCATCAGATTTAGCAAGATGACCGAGCGCGCTAAACAAACTGTGAAAGAAAATAGCTTGCTGTTTAAGACTATTTGGATCAGTAAAAAAGCGTCCAAACCCACCTAGTTGATTGAAGTCTTGTCGGTAGGCTTTATCAAAAAAGTGTCCAATAATCAGCCCGAATATAGCGCCAGCGATATGTTTGAAAAACATAAAGCCGAACAAAGCGCCAAGGATTTTTCCCCACATTGACATCGCGTCATACTCCGTTAGTGCACGAACCGAAAAAGAAAAGCATTTATGCCTGAACACACCGTGCACAGCGTGAAAAGGACTGCATCATATCAAATTCACAAGTTAGTTAACCAGCGCATGGGAAGTTTATACCCATCCGCATAGATCATTTTAAATCTCGCTGAGGGGGTAATTATCTATGCGGACTGGTATTACTCTACATTTCTCTATCTCAGGCCAATTAGGTTAAATGATTGCGCTTATTTCGCCACTGCAAAACCTAGGGAAGCACAGATATTTGCTTCGTTCTTTGAGATTATAAACGTATAAAAGTGCATTTTTTTGTTTGAATGGTTGGTAATTGTGCCAGAAGTGCTTAGAATTGGGCGCTTAAATAAAAAGTAATCGCAAGTGATAACCACGTTCATCTAAGCTCTGGTTGATACTGGAATCTATCACTGGTTTTTTAAAACGTTATGTCGAACTAACCAAGACGCACATCGTCTTACTTGGGTTTAAAAGCAACATACAACAAAACAGGCCACCCATTAACGCATGAAAAACACCTGCGCCATGCTTGTTTCCGCGACTCTCTTGCCTACTGTCGCGTTTGCACAGGAAACGACAGCTCCAAATACTAAACCCTTATCAGATGCCGCTCCAATGGCGTTTTGCACTGTAGAGCCCGTTACCTTTAACAGTAAGGCGTTAATGCCTAAAGGCCATGTAAAAGTAGAAGCTAACCGCACAGAGATTATTCGAGATACCGTAGCCTTGTTTTCTGGAAATGTAGATATCACTTCAGATACTGCGGTGATCAGCGCCTCGCAAGCCCAAGTGAATGGCAGTGGTCGCGACCTCATTGCAAAAGGCGACGTAACTTATCAAGACGCGCAGCTGAAGGTGGAAAGCGATGCGGTAACCCTTCGCTCCGAAGAAGAACGTTTAGAAATGCAAAATACCCGCTACCAACTGACGGGCTTTGTAGGGCAAGGCGCAGCCAAAGACATCGTGTTAGACACCGATTCAGGTATTATGCTTAAAGAAGTGAGCTTTACTACCTGTCCAGAGGGTGAAGAAGATTGGCTGATACGCGCCAGCGAGATAAGCTTAGAGAAAGGCACCGTATGGGGACAGGCCAAGCATACTCGCTTCTATATTGCAGACGTACCTGTGTTTTACTTACCCTATTTTGCTTTCCCAGTAAGTAATGAGAGGCAAACTGGCCTGTTATTTCCTGAACTAACCAGTTCGAGCAGAACGGGGGTTGACTACACCCAACCTTTTTATTGGAATATTGCCCCAAATTACGACATGACGATATCGCCGCGTTTAATGTCACTGCGCGGCCTGCAGCTAAACACCGAGTTTCGTTATTTAACCGAACGTAGTGAAGGTAAAGCTTACGTAGAATATTTACCGGGTGATTCTGACATTGAAGGCAACCCCGACCGCTATTTCTATCGTTTAGAACATCAAGGCTTGATCGCTGACAATTGGTTACTCAACATAGATTTTAATGGTTTGAGTGATGACAACTACCTCGTGGATTTGGGCTCAGATTATTACAGCCGCGCAGACACACACCTCTATCGTAGCGTTGGGCTGAGTTATTACTCACCAAATTTATCTGTCAACATGCAGATAAAAGACTTCGAGGTATTGGGTAATACTCAAGACAGCTATCGCGCCGTGCCAGAAATAAAAGTGAATTACAGTAAGTCGCTGGGCGAGTATTTTGAATTTGATTTAGACTCTGAAGTCGCGCATTTTGACAATACGTTAGAGACTGCGCCAACTGCTACTCGTTTTCATATTGCTCCTACACTCGCCATACCTCTGCGCGCAGCTTGGGGCGAACTTGTGGCTGAAACCACGCTATTTCAAACGGTGTACAAGCAAGACAATGTAGAAGGCACTAACTTAAAAGAGGATGTCGAGCGCACCCTTGGTCAAGCACGTCTTTACGGCGCGCTGTATTTTGAGAGAGATACATCGTGGTTCAGCGACGACATGTCAATGACGTTGGAACCGAAAGTTCAGTATTTATATACATCTTATCAAGACCAAACTGCCATTGGTTTTTACGACTCTACCCCCCTATTAACCGATGTTGAAGGGTTGTTTCGGGGCCAAGAATTCACCGGGCTTGACAGAATTAGTGACAACAATCAAATAACCCTTGGCGCAACCACACGCATGCTTGATAAAAACAATCGGGAACAATTCGTTCTTAGTGTGGGTCAGATATTCTACCTTGAAGATAACAAAGTCATTGCAGCAACCAAAAACCAAGATCGTTCTGCACTTGCCGCCGAAGTGGACTGGCGTTTTAACAACAACTGGTTCTTCCATTCTGATGTGCAAGTAACGACTGACACCGACAAAGTTGATTTAAGCAGCGTGGGTATTGAATACCGTAAAGATGATGCGCGCTTTGTTCAATTAAGCCACCGTTATGTTCGCGATCTCAGTGGTGAGACAATCGACCAAATTGGAATTTCGGCAAGCTGGCCTATTTCTGAAAATTGGCAGTGGGTCGGGCGTACGTATCGAGACCTTGAGCGCCATCGAAGTGTTGAAACCTATGCGGGTATTCAGTACGAGTCATGCTGTTGGGCAATACGACTTGTTGCTCAGCGTAGCTTAAATAATCGTTACAATGACGCGGGCCAGCAGACTACAGACGACTTTGACTCTGGCGTATCGCTACAATTTATTTTCAAAGGCATTGGTTCGTCGGGAACCCGGCGAAACATGCTACAAGACGGTATGTTTGGCTATCGTCAGCCTTATAGTTTAAATTAACCCGCAGTTGAGCGCGTTACTGCGCTTAAATGCAATTAACCAATAATAAAAGAGTGTGTATGAAGTTCATTATCCGTGCATTGATGTTAGGTGCCCTACTCTCGTTTAACAGTGTTGCGCAAGAGGTTATACTTGACCGTGTTGCTGTCATTGTTGACCAAGGCGTTGTTCTTGAAAGCGAAATTGACGCCCTTGTCCAAGAAGTTAAACGCAACGCAGAAGCCAATGATCAACAACTTCCTTCAGACAGAGCGCTACGTACACAGGCTATTGAGCGTTTGATCACGAAGAGCCTCCAGCTTCAAATGGCGGAGAGAATGGGGATTCGTATCAGCGACCCTCAGCTTGAACAGACCATTGGTAATATCGCGGCTAACCAAAATGCGACCATTGAACAACTTCGCGCCCAATTAGCGGCTGAAGGCATTGCCTACGATGATTACCGCGAAGACATTCGAGAAGAAATTATTATGGGTGAAGTTCGCCGTGCTAACGTACGTCGACGTGTTTATATTACCCCACAGGAAATTGATACGCTGATTGACTTGATGGAGCAACAGGGTGCAACACAGGCGGAATACCGTTTAGGTCATATTCTTATCGGGTTTCCACCTGAACCAACAGATGAAGACATCCAAGCAGCACGTGAGCGCGCTGATAAAGTGATATCCTTGTTAGACTCTGGTTCTGATTTTGCTAAAATTGCTATTGCTTCATCGTCGGGCAACGAAGCGCTGGAAGGTGGCGATATGGGCTGGCTTAACATTAATGCGATGCCAACCCTGTTTGCCGAAGCCATTCAAGATAAAGATAAAGATGCACTTGTAGGCCCAATTCGAAGCGGCGCTGGCTTCCATATTTTGAAAGTACTTGATACTCGCGGAATTGAAAAAGTAACAGTTGAAGAAGTAAATTCTCGTCATATTCTTATTAAACCATCTATTATTCTTAGTGAAGATAAAGCAAAAGCAATGCTTTCTCGCTTTAAAGAAGAAGTGAAAAACGGTGAGTCTGACTTCGCCGAATTGGCAAAAGAATATTCGGAAGATCCTGGCTCAGCGCTGCGCGGTGGTGAGTTAGGCTGGTCAGATCCTGAGAACTACACACCCGCGTTTAAAGAAGCATTAGCTCAACTAGAGCCGGGAGAGTTTAGCGACCCTGTTCGCTCAACGTTCGGCTGGCACTTGATTCAGCTTATCGACCGCCGTATGGATGACGCCACCGATAAGCGTAAAGAAGACAAAGCCTACCAGCTTATCTTCAACCGTAAATTTTCAGAGGAAACCGAAAACTGGTTACGTGAGATGCGCGATGCTGCTTACGTAGAAGTTGTCGACTCGTAACAATAAGTTATTCATGACTACACCAATAAAAATAGCAATAACGCCGGGAGAACCGGCCGGTATCGGGCCAGATTTAATCATTAAACTGGCCCAAGAAACATGGCAAGCGCAGCTTGTCGTGTTCGCTGATGGCGATATGCTTAAGGCAAGAGCAAGCGCGTTGGGCTTGCCTCTTACGCTTATCGATTACGACGCCAATAACCCGCACATTCAGCCTGCGGGTTCCTTGTACATAAAACAAATCGATAAATCAGTGGAAGTTGTACCAGGCACGCTGGACAGCGAGAACGGTTTGTACGTGGTAGAAACCCTGCGTCAAGCGTGTCAGGCAAATATGGATGGCGATTTTGACGCGGTCGTTACCGGTCCCGTTCACAAAGGTATCATTAATAAGGCAGGCGTATCGTTTAGCGGCCATACAGAGTTCTTTGCCTATCAATCGAATACCATTGATGTTGTGATGCTACTTGCTACTGAAGGGTTAAATGTAGCGCTCGCCACTACGCATATTCCTCTAGAGTACGTGGCAAAAGCCATAACTCGAGATCGTCTTTATAAAGTCATCCATATCATTAATACTGACTTAAAGCTTAAATTTGGCATCAAAGAACCCCACATTTACGTATGCGGACTGAATCCTCATGCTGGAGAAGATGGCCATATCGGCACTGAGGAAATACATACCATTATTCCAGCGCTCGATGAGCTTAGAGAAGAGGGGCTACGTATAACGGGGCCTTTACCCGCTGATACCATCTTTCAACCAAAATACCTAGAACATGCCGACGTGGTGCTTGCTATGTATCATGACCAAGGCCTGCCCGTGCTGAAATACAAAGGGTTTGGCGCGTCTGTGAACATCACGCTAGGATTACCTTTCATTCGCACTTCGGTCGACCACGGTACTGCCTTAGATTTAGCAGCTACGGGCGAAGCCGACGCTGGCAGTTTTAGAAAAGCATTGGAAAAAGCCATTGAGCTTGCATATCATCAACAATGAGTAAAACACATTTAGGCCATACGGCCAGAAAGCGATTTGGACAGAACTTCTTACACGATGAATACGTGATAGGAAAAATTGTCGCTGCAATCGCACCAAAAAACGAACAAAACCTAGTAGAAATAGGGCCTGGTTTAGGCGCGCTCACGGACCCCGTGTGTGAAGAAGTCGACGCGCTCACGGTAATTGAGTTGGATCGTGATTTAGCCAAGCGTTTACGCCATCATCCATTCAACGGTGATAAACTCACGGTTATTGAACAAGATGCGATGACGATGGACTTTGGCGCTCTGGCAAAAGAAATGCCAGTGAAAGACAAAAAACTTCGCGTGTTTGGCAACCTGCCGTACAACATTTCAACGCCGCTAATGTTCCACCTCTTTGACCACGCTCATTGCATTGAAGACATGCACTTTATGCTACAAAAAGAGGTAGTTAATCGTTTGGCGGCAGGGCCTGGCTCGAAAAATTACGGCAGGCTTTCAGTGATGGCTCAATTCTATTGTCACGTTATTCCAGTGCTGAACGTGCCGCCTGGCGCCTTCAATCCACCACCAAAAGTCGACTCGGCAGTAGTGAAGCTAGTGCCACACCAGGCACCACCTGTTGACGTCGACTCTGTGAACACGCTTGAACGTGTTTGTGCGCAGGCCTTCAACCAACGTCGAAAAACCATCCGTAATTCACTTAAAGATTGTTTAAGTGAAGATGAAATTCGTGAACTCGGTCTCGACCCCACGTGTCGCGCTGAAGTTCTATCACTCAACGATTTTGCAACACTGGCAAATGCAGTGACGGCAAAAGAGAGTCAACAAGAGCAATAATCCCATTCATGGATGTACTTGATATTAAGGTGCGGGTAAAAACCCGCCACCTCCCAGAACACCTTCCCTCAGACTCAAAGCAGTTTGCTTTTGCCTATCATATTACTATTGAAAACAATAGCGACAAAACGGTACAACTCATTAACCGCTATTGGAAAATAACTGACGCAAATGGCAAGACGTCGGAGGTGCAAGGCGCTGGCGTTGTGGGTAAACAACCTATCATGAAAGCGGGTGAGCGATTTGAATACACCAGCGGCGCAGTCATTGACACCCCCGTGGGGAATATGGAAGGCTATTACGAGATGGAATTGGAAGACGGTGAACGTTTTCGGGTGCCTATCGATATATTTCGCTTAGCCGTTCCCAGCATTCTTCATTAAGGGTTTTATGTCTCAAGGTAACACATATGTCATTGGCGATATTCAAGGCTGCTATGACGGTCTTCGCCGCGTTTTAGATAAAGTAAAATTTGATGACGTAAACGATACACTGTTTGCTGTAGGTGACTTAGTTGCACGCGGGGAAGACTCTCTTCGCACCCTTCGTTTTTTGAAATCTCTCGGAAAAAATTTTCATAGCGTGCTGGGGAATCACGATTTACACCTTCTGGCAGTCGTTAACGGAATTCGCAAAGCCAAAAAATCAGACAAGTTAGCGTCACTGCTTAACGCCTCAGATTTAAACGATCTAGTTGACTGGCTTCGCCAGTTTCCACTGGCAATGAAAATAGACGACCACTCCGTCATGATCCATGCAGGACTTTATCCTAAATGGTCTATTGACCAAAGCGTATCACTGAGCGATGAAGTCAGTACCATCTTAAAGTCCGATAGCTATGCAGACTTTCTTTCTAGCATGTATGGGAATAAACCGAATAGCTGGTCAGACAGCTTAGAAGGTGAAGAGCGTCTTCGCTTCATTGTAAATGCTTGCACCCGAATGCGCTTTGTTTACGCTGATGGCAGACTTGACTTCGACAACAAATCCCACCCTAGCGCTGTGTCTCATAGCACAAGCAGCTTAATCATGCCTTGGTTTGCGCAAAAAAATGCGCAGCTTGCATCTCAACAAAGAGTTATCTTTGGACATTGGGCCGCACTTTCAGGTCAAACTAATAGCGAACAATTTATAGGGCTAGACACCGGATATGTATGGGGTCAAAGCATGACGTTGCTTAACCTGAGTAACGCATCGCTCACAAAAATAAACGCATAAAACATCTCTCGCTCACTTAAGGGCTTAAGCGTTAAGGTATTTTCAGCGCCCAACTGGTATTACCAGTGGCATTTTACCGATAATTTCTATACTAAGTTGCTAAATAAAATAAACATTAAGTTATTGTAGCCGATACAATTACGTCAGTTGATAACGATAGTGTTTCATCTTCTTCTCGGCGAGAGATCAAAATCGCGCACTTATAGCGCTATATTTTGTTGGCTGAGACGGGTAATATCGTTAAGGATAAAAATAAAAACACTCATCCAGGAGTTCCGATGAAAATAACGGTAGCCACACGCGTAATCGGGGGATTTGTCGCGATTAGCGCACTTCTAATCGTCATCAGTGTTGTTTCACTTTATAACCTGAATTCAATAGGCTCTGCTACTGAAGAAGTTAACGATGTTGCTTTACCCACCGTAGCAGGCAGTAATGCGCTCAAAGCAAGTTTCCTCAACATGGGCCGCCTTACTTTTGAAAGTTATATTGAAGAGAATTTAAGTGAATTGAAAGACAAGCGAACTTCTTTCAACGCAGCCAAAGATAACTTCGAAAGTGAGTATAAAAAGCTCGCACAAGCCGTTAACGACGAGCCAGAACTCAAAAATACACTTAGCTCAGTCCGTGAGTCTTACGAAAGCTATATCACGAACGTTGAGGCTATGTATAAAAATCACCAGATGTACCTGGATTTGCGCAACAGCATTCAAGACAGACTCGGTGATGCAGAAGACAATGCTGACGATGCATCGACGTATCTTTTAGACTTTTCGGACCTAGATAGTGTTCAGCGAGACCCCAACCTTCGCCGAGCTTCTGAGGTAGGAGGCCAACTTGAGACCTCGTTACTTTCTTTGCTAACCGTATCGTATGAATATATCAAAACTCAGACTATTGTTCGTTCACAAACCTTAGGTAATGAAGTAGACCTTGTTGTCGAAAAAGTCGTTACCCAGCTGAGCGAAATGATGCAGACCGCTGGCGGGCGCGACGATTCGGGCACACTGGATGACATTAACGACTTAGTCAATAATGCAATTAATGCTATCAAAGCAAATGACGGCGTAATTCAGCTCCACGTTGACCGATTAGAGCGTAGGAACGACGCTGAAAAAGCGTTGAACGCATCAGACGAAAACATTGCACAAGGTGTTGTAGCGCTGGAAAACCTGCTTACGCTTGCAGATAAAAAAGCTTCCCATGTAGAAAGCCAAGTAAATAGCGCGATTACAACGGGTAATACCGTTGTTATTGTCGTGGTACTAATTTCTATCGCCGTTGCTGCAATTATCGGTTTCGCGACAGTGCGTGCGATTACACGCCCACTTTATCGCGTAAATGAACTACTTACCGTTGCTTCATCGGGCGACCTTACACATCGTTTAGATGATTCAGCGCAAGACGAGTTTGGCCTTTTGGCGCGAAACTGTAATACGCTAATTGGCAATCTCAAAGAGCTGATTACCGCGATAAACGTGCGCGCAGAACAACTTGCTGCGGCGTCAGAGCAAACCTCTGCGGTAACGGCACAAACAACGCACTCTATCCAGGATCAAAAATCTCAAATAGGCCAAGTCGCAACGGCTACAACAGAAATGCACTCAACGTCACAGCTGGTTGTGCAGAATGCTGAAGATACCCTTAGCCAAATTCGCCATGCTGACGCAGAAGCGGAAAACGTGCGCAAGATCTCGCTTGAAAACAAGAACACCATTGAAGTGCTATCTCGCGATGTGCAAGAAGCGGCTGACGTTATTAATAAACTTCATCAAGACAGTGCGAGCATTGGCGGCATCCTTGACGTTATTCGCGGTGTTGCTGACCAAACCAACTTACTGGCATTAAACGCGGCCATTGAAGCTGCTCGCGCCGGTGAGCAAGGGCGAGGCTTTGCAGTGGTTGCGGACGAAGTTAGAACGCTTGCTAGCCGCACACAGCAGTCGACACAAGAAATCAATGCGATGATTGAAGTGCTTCAAGCAGGCGCAGAGAAAGCGGTATCAGTGATGAATCAGGGTAAAGAGCAAACCGCAGCTTGTGTTGCGCAAACTGAAAAAGCCACACAGGCACTGGATATCATTACCGATGCGGTTCATAAAGCCCATGACGTAAGCTCTCAAATTGAGCAGTCTGCACGTGAACAGAATACGGTATCGCAAGAAATCAGCGAAAAACTCGAAACCATCGTGGGTATCGCTGAAGAAACCACCGCAGGTGCACAGCAAACCTCAGAGTCTAGCCACGAAGTAGCGCGACTAGCCGAGGAGCTACAGCAGTCTATCAGACAATTTAAAGTTTAATTTTTTGCCTTTTAAGGCAAATGAGTTATATGACAAACGCCAGCTTCGCTGGCGTTTTTTATTTCTACGGCAAATTACAACATATAGACTATACTCTTGGCTTTTAGTAAGTATTGGTTCTAGTTTTGCTTTTTAAAACACTTCGATCCCAGCTTATCGTAGCGGTTACCCTTGTCGTTACAACTGTCGTTTTGGTTCAGTTGTGTATTCGCGCCTTTGTCATATCCCCTCAAATAAAAAGTTTGGCTAACGAAAGCTTAAAATTCGAGTTATTGCGCCTTGCCTCTGAAGTTAATCAAGAACTCCGAGCTTTAGAAAATCTCGTTTATGATAATGCGGTGTGGGATGAGACATACAAGGCAGTATCAGAGCGCAATACCGCTTGGTTTGAAAAAACCTATTTTTTACCTTTAAGCTATTCGACATTGGGGATTACGGGCTGGTATTTTTTTGACGCTAAATCGCAATTAGTGGCAGGCGATTACAAGCGTGTCGGTACCAATGCTATAAATATTGAAAAGCAAATAGTGCAAAGTGGTGCCCTAGTAACGCCTTACCTGTTGACTGAAGAACTCGCAAAAACGCACTTTGCAATCATTGAAAATGCGCCTGTAGCACTAGTTGCGAGCCCAATATTGCCCTCTAACGAAGAAGGCGAAAGCAACGGCACTGCCATTATCATCCAAGATATTAATGATGCGTTTATACAAAGGATTACGCCCAATCTTAACGGCGATATATTGCTTCATCCATTGTCAACGCTATCAAAGACGCAGTTAGCCGCGAGTGTAAAATACGGTGAATTGGGTGATCAAACCAGCACAGTAAAATTGAGAGAAAGCGACACGGCACGCCTTTACATTCTGTTTACTGACACTAGCGACAACCCACTTTTTGCACTCTCGATTAAACGTCCCTCGTCACCTGAAAATGACTCGATATTTGAAGGGAGTTTGCTTGCTGGTGTGCTCTTCTCCGTAATAGCACTCATCGTCTTTTATGGATTTCTCAATAGAAAACTCATTGCCCCTTTTTATCAACTATTAAGGTTCGTAGAGCACGCGCAAGATGAAAAAGACTTCTCACTGAGGTGTGAACTCGACGGTAGTAACGAAGTTTTTCAGCTAAGTCACCGACTCAATCAACTATTCAAAACCATTGAAGAGCAGCAATCTAATTTAAGTGAGAAAAATGCAGTATTAGAAAACCTAAGCAGAACTGATGCCTTAACAGGGTTATCAAATCGAAGATACTTTGATGAGTGGATGGCTCAACTTTCAAGTACTCAGAAAACCACCCACTCATCTATCAGTTTACTTATTATCGATATCGACCATTTCAAAAAATTTAACGATTTTTATGGGCATGCTAAAGGCGATGAGGCACTGACGTTAGTTGCTCAATGTATAAAGCAATCGGTTCATGAGGCGACTGACAAACCCTTTAGGTATGGTGGAGAAGAATTTGCCGTTGTACTGCAACAGACCAGCCTAGAAGAAGCAAAGAAAGTCGCTGACAATATCCGCTCTCACGTAGAGCAAAGGTGTTACGAGCACGCCAAATCACCAACCAGCACGTTTGTAACAGTATCTATCGGTGTGGCGTGTAAAGAACAAGGAGTAAATTTAGACAGCCAGTCTTTGTTTCAGAAAGCGGATGAGGCTTTATACAATGCCAAAAGACTGGGCCGCAATGTAGTATCGAGTATTTCTGATACCAATTAGATAAAAAACGACTGCGAAAAGCAGTCGTTTTTAAATTTATGTAGCGCTGAGTATTTCAGTATGTGCTGTTATTACTCAAATAGCGCGGAGTGGAGCTTGCGAACGATTACATCACTGTCAGTCTCGTTCACCAAGAACGATAGGTTGTGCGGGTTCGCGCCAAAACAAATCATACGCAGGTTAAAATCTGACACCGCAGCCAATATCTTGCTTGAAACACCAACGGCGGTTTGCATATTATTACCTACAACAGTAACTAGGTCGTAGCCTTTTTCCACTTTCACATCACAGATAGTTTCGAGCTCCGCAATGGTTTCCTTGTTCAAACGCTGAGCGACCGAATTTGCTGGGTTATCAAGAGTAAAAGATACCGAAATTTCGGACGTTGTGACTAAATCAACACTTAACTTGTGCTTAGCAATGATGGCAAATACCTGCTGCAAAAACCCCTGAGCATACATCATCTTCGGCGTTTTCACTGTTACCATCACCTGCTCTTTACGGCGAGTAATAGCGCGATAAGGTGGTTCATGCTCACAATCACGTACAATCCACGTACCGCCCTTTTCGGGCTCTTTACTAGAACCTACAAACACCTTAATGTCTTTACGCAGCGCAGGTTCCATGGTTGCAGGGTGAAGCACCTTCGCACCAAAGGTTGCCATTTCTGCCGCTTCCTCAAAGCTGAGTTCAGGTAAAGGATGTGCTGCAGGTGTAATACGCGGGTCAGTTGTATATACCCCAGTTACATCAGTCCAAATTTCACAGGATTCTGCATCAAGTGCCTCTGCAAGAAGCGCGGCTGTAAAGTCTGAGCCGCCACGACCTAGCGTTGTTGTGCGACCTTCTTCATCTGCGCCAACAAAACCTTGGGTAACCACGATTGCATTTTCAATTTCAGGTGCAAGCAATTGTTTAGATAACTTTTCGATCTCTTCAATTTGTGGCGCCCCTTCACCAAACTCACTGTCAGTGCGCAACACTTTGCGTACGTCGAAGTTCATGGTCTTCAGGCCCTGCTCTGCGAGCACTGAGGCGAACAACAACGACGACATTCGCTCGCCCATAGAGAGCAGCTGGTCTTTTAAATCATCACGGTGAAGGATCTCTTCGTGAAACGCTAAGCTTCGCATTTCATCTAACAAGTCGTTGAGTTTCGGCTCTACCGCATCTTTATCTTCCAACTTGTTAAGAATGGCAAGCTCGATATTGATGATTGCTTGGCAGGTCTCTTCAATTTGCTGTTGCGTCATCGGTGTATGCGCTAGGCTAACGAGGTGATTAGTTACCCCGGCAGCCGCACTCACTACCACAATGCGCGTTTTGTCATTACCGGCAACAATTCGAGCGCAATTCTGCATTACTTCGTAATTCGCAACGCTAGTTCCACCGAACTTAGCTATCGATAAGGCATTTGTCACTATATTTAACTCCAGAATAAAACTAGCTTTCGCTAGCAGCAACCGCGCGTTCTGCGCGGTTAATCAATCGTTATTTGGTCGCCCACTTTTATATTATTCTCGGCAAACCACCCTTGGTTCATTTCCAACGCGTAAAGTACCTCTTTCGATGATCCGACCGACTCCAAACTATGCGGAGTGAGAGGTTTTATATCCGTTATTACGCCTTTTCTGTCAATAAATGCTACGTCTAGAGGAACAAAGGTATTTTTCATCCACATGCCCGCAATTCTTGGGCTAGAAAATTTAAAAAACATACCACAGTCTTCACACAAGGCTTTGCGAAACATGAGCCCCTGTGCACGTTGTTCAAAAGTGTTGGCATATTCAACTTCATAGTGCTTGCCGCCAATCTTCAGCGTAATCGATTCAAACTCCACTGAATTCAAAGACGATGCAGGATCAACCTGCGCTTTTGCACACCCTAAGGTTAATACAAGTGCAGCAACAATAAAGAAAGATTTTCCCATTAGACATTCCTTTTCGCCATAAAAAAGCCGGTCACCACTAAGGCAACCGGCTTTGTAGTTTATACACTATTTTAAGCAACATTCAATGTTGGAATAATGCGTGCCTTCGCTTCTTCTTCAGCCTTTTTAAAACTCGGCATTTTGTCGAAGTTTAAGTAGCGGAAAACTTCGCTGGACATGGCATTAATTTTACTTGCGTATTCCATGTATTCTTCGGCGGTTGGTATGCGACCAACGATTGCACCCACAGCGGCAAGCTCTGCTGATGTCAGATACACATTCGCGCCATCACCCAGGCGGTTAGGGAAGTTACGTGTGGACGTTGAAAGTACGGTTGTCCCTGCATCAACCCGTGCTTGGTTACCCATACACAACGAGCAGCCCGGCATTTCTGTGCGCACACCAACACGGCCATAGATATTATAATAGCCCTCTTCCATTAGCTGAGCTTTATCCATCTTAGTCGGTGGCGACATCCATAAACGGGTAGGTAGCGTTTTGTTATACTGTTCTAGGAGTTTACCGGCAGCGCGGAAATGACCAATGTTGGTCATACATGAACCAATGAACACCTCGTCTACCTTATCACCTGCAACATCCGATAGGGTTTTCGCGTCATCCGGATCATTAGGGCAACACACAATAGGCTCTTTAATGTCGTTAAGGTCAATTTCAATTACCTCAGCGTACTCAGCATCTGCGTCGGCGCGCATTAATTCTGGGTTAGCAAGCCATTCCTCCATTTTTTGCGCCCGGCGTTCTAGCGTACGTGGGTCGCCATAGCCTTCGTTGATCATCCAGCGAAGCATGGTAATGTTTGAACGCAGGTATTCAGCAATCGATGCTTCAGAAAGGTTGATAGTACAACCTGCAGCTGAACGTTCCGCCGACGCATCCGATAACTCGAACGCCTGTTCTACGGTTAGGTTCTCTAGCCCTTCGATTTCAAGAATACGGCCAGAGAAGGCATTGATCTTGCCTTTTTTCTCTACCGTCAACAGACCTTGCTTAATGGCGTACAGCGGAATAGCGTGCACAAGATCACGCAGCGTTATACCCGGCTGCATTTCGCCTTTAAATCGCACCAATACTGACTCGGGCATATCTAGCGGCATAACGCCGGTCGCCGCAGCAAACGCAACTAGACCTGAACCCGCAGGAAATGAAATACCTAACGGGAAACGGGTGTGAGAATCGCCACCTGTCCCTACTGTATCAGGGAGTAACATGCGGTTTAACCAGCTATGGATAATGCCGTCGCCCGGACGAAGCGATACACCACCGCGATTCATTATAAAATCAGGTAACGTGTGCTGTGTTTCAATATCCACCGGCTTCGGATAAGCCGCGGTGTGACAGAATGACTGCATGGTCAAATCAGCCGTAAAGCCAAGACACGCTAAATCTTTCAGTTCATCACGGGTCATAGGGCCTGTGGTATCTTGCGAACCTACGGTTGTCATTTTAGGCTCGCAGTACGTACCGGGGCGAATGCCTTCGACACCACAGGCTTTGCCTACCATTTTCTGCGCTAGCGAGAAGCCCGCGCCGCTGTCTTTGGGTTGTTCGGGTTTTCTGAACAAGTCCGTCGGGCCTAAACCGAGTGTCTCGCGCGCTTTCTCAGTCAGAGCGCGACCGATAATCAGGTTGATGCGCCCACCTGCGCGAACCTCATCCAAAATCACCTTTGATTTATAGCTGTATTCTGCGAGAAGCTCACCGGTTTCATGATTAGTGATTTTTCCTTCAAATGGGTAGATGTCTATCACATCACCCATGTTCATTTTCTCCACATCAGCTTCAAACACCAACGCACCCGCGTCTTCCATCGTATTAAAGAAGATAGGCGCGACTTTTGAACCGATGCACACACCACCGCCACGCTTATTGGGCACACCCGGTAAGTCCTCGCCAAAGAACCACAACACTGAGTTCGTTGCTGACTTACGTGAGGAACCTGTGCCGACTACATCGCCGACGAAAGCAACGGGATAGCCCTTACTTTTGATGTCTTCTATTTGTGCCATCGGACCTTTAACGCCAGGCTCTTCAGGCTCTAGACCTTCGCGCGGCATTTTATAAGCTGCAAGGGCGTGCAAGGGGATATCTGGGCGAGACCATGCGTCAGGAGCAGGCGACAAGTCATCAGTATTGGTTTCGCCTGTAACCTTGAATACGGTGTAAGTAATTTTATCATCCATTACCTTGCGTGACGTGAACCACTCACCCTCTGCCCACGATTTAATGATGTCAGTGGCGTACTCGTTACCGGCTTTATGCTTTTCTTCCACATCGTGATACGCATCAAACATCAAAAGTGTGTGTTTCAGCTCTTTGGCAGCCAATGGCGCGAGGTCTTCATCGTCAAGTAGCTCTACTAACGTTGCAATGTTATAACCGCCGTGCATATTGCCTAACAGTTCTACGGCTTTTTCCTTTGAAATCAGCTCACAGCTATCTTCACCTTTTGCGATAGCACTTAAAAAGCCGGCTTTAACGTAAGCCGCTTCATCAACCCCAGGCGGCACTCGCTCTGAAAGAAGCGCTAATAGAAAATCCCCTTCCCCGTCTGGCGGGTTCTTTAACAAATCAATCAGGCCAGCTACCTGTTCAGCGTTAAGAGGTTTAGGGGGAATATTTTGAGCGGCACGTTCTTCAACGTGTTTTCGGTAGTCTTGTAACACAATCTCTTCCTCTAAGTTAGCTTGCGCAATAGGAGTAAAGGGTCTTGTACGCACTTGACGCAAGGTGTGTTTAATAAAGCGTTAACAGTATAACTTACGGGCTCATTTTTTGAATTTTAAGCCCTTTGAATTTACTGATAATCGCTATTCAGAACATTATTTTTGAACGAAATATGCGATTAAACAAAATATAAAGCAACGAAATTAAGTGTTAACGCATGAATCATTTATAGGGTTACATAAGCTGAAGACAAGGGGGGTAGCTTTACGTGACACTTACTCAATTGGAAAGAACCGTAAACGATAGACAACAGCGACGAGGGACGGCTGAGTGGGACTGCGTAGCAAATTACGCAAAATACTATTTTGATAAATCAGATTGTGGTCTAGTACGAAGGTAGCTTGCAAACCTTGGTTTGCCGTTTTTCGTCACACCGTAAAACTTGAATGTCACCCAACTACCAATAGCAGGAGGTGATTGCCGGTCTTTTTCCGAAAAGCCCGTTCCTAATTTAAACTGAATGCCGTCTTGCGTTTCCACTAGAAGCGAGCCCATCAGCCTCTTAAAGCGCCCCTTGCCGGGTAGGTGTGCCAGTACTCTCGCTTCTGCATCTTCAAATTGTTTTACTTTGAGTAATTTGTCACTGCGCCCTGCTATGTATAGCGCGTGTTCATGATGAAGCATTAACCCTTCCCCGCCTTCTCTCGTAACTTGCTTCAACTTTTCTTTAAGGGCATCAAGAGACGTAACCCTAAATTGAGAGACAACGGCAAACGTTGGACTGGGGGTAGCTTCACCTAGACTGTTAAGCATGTTGAGTCGACTCTCAAAAGGCACACCCGCTATAGGCATATCAAAGGCCATAAATCGCAATGCAGACCAGCGATTGCAAGACACAGAATTTGCAGCTAGGCTGTGGTCAGCTTCAACGTCAGTACTTAACAGAGCACGAGGCTGGGTATGCGGCTCAACATGAGGCAGCTTTGAAAGCACAATGGAAGCGGTAAGCTCAAACTTTCCTCTTCCTATCCAAAGTTCCCCGTCAATGGTTGCTTTTGGCCAGTGAGCGGTGAAACACATTGGTGCGAAAATTTTGTTTCCATTACGGGTACGTAACTCGGTACCGTTCCACCTTGCACGAATACCGTCTAGCTTCTCACTCACCCAATAATCCGCCACGTTAAAATCAGTGTGGCTATGATTATATTGCTTGGCAAGCTGAACCCCTTCAACAATATCAAACTTGTTCTGTGCACAAACGTGAGTAAATGCAGTGATTAAAAACACACAGACAGCTGCCAGAAAATAACGCATTAGCTCGTTCCTTGAGTTACTAAATACAGCCCGTTCAAGCCATTAGAAAGAGACTAAAACGACAAAGGCAGAGTAAATTACTCTGCCTTCGGTCTTTGTGTAACTGTACGTAGGAAGGTTTTTTCGTATCGCAGCCTTAGTCAGTAATAATATCAATTACAGAGATCAGCACATCCTCAGCAAAAGCTTCTCCTACCGTTCTTTCTTTATCGCGTCGCAATCGGTAAGTTTCTAAGCAGGCATTAAGCTGCGCATCAGCAGTGTTCACTCCGTGAACATCTGTACTATTTGCTTGCTCAATACAGTGATCGGTTTGCCCTGTTGTAACGGTACTGCACCCACTCATTCCCACGGTAATACCAGCCATAACAACGACAGTGGCGATCCAGTTTAAATGTGTGAACTTAATTTTGTTGTTCAAGTTAGCTTATTCCTTTAATAAAGACTGCAAACGCTTTTGTCTATCTGTAAAAACTTGGTAACCATCGTGCTGCGGAGTCGAAAGCTCCAAAGCCTTGTTTACACTCTCAAGTGCTTTTTTATACTCACCCATTTGTTCGTAGCCATACGCTATGCCGTTATACGGATCCGGCATTTCGGGGTACTTAGCTATATCGTGCTTAAACAACTCAATAGCCTTGTCGTAATTTTGCGAACGAACATAGTGATAACCTAATTCTCGAATTACCCATTCAGGCGCCTCTAATTTTTCCCCACGTTGCTTTGAAACGCGATCGTAATATTTGGCAATGCTTTGAATATCGCCATCGAACTGTTCAGGTCTTAAATAAGCTGACAAAAACAGGTTATGATAAGCACTAAAAATAGACGCTGCCGTAACCAAGTTGTGCTGAACACCAGCATAGGCATCATTTACCCACCTCAAACCAGCAGGTTGGTTTGCCCGCATACCTAAAATCATATTATCATAGTAGGGTCGCATTGGCGCCGGTTCGTTGCCTATAGACGTATAGATATAATGATCCAATTGGCTGGTAGATTTAAAAAATGCAACCGTATTTTTTGCCGGCGCGCCATAGTTCCACCACACTGCAGGGCTATAGGCAATCACAGCCTTAAAGAGCTCAGGATTTTGAGTGAGCGCATACAACCCGAATACACCACCAGCGGATCCCCCGGCTATCACCCGAAAATCATGCACCCGGTATTTATTCTCGACCATTGGGATAAGTTCAGTGGTTATAAAAGACAAAAAGTTTGCCCCGCCACCGCCATAACCTACTGGCCCGTATGGGTCTTCATTTGCCATAGGGAAAAGATCTCGAAAACGGTCCGTATTTTCAATGGCGACTATAATTACTTCTGGCGCAGCATTTTCAGATTGAAGTGATTCAAGTACCGCATTCATTAAAGGTAGATTAACCGCACCATCTAACCGATAAATGACGGGAAATTTCTTTTCAGGGTTTTCGGCGTAGCTTTTGGGAAGCTGAACTACCACTTCTCGTTGCTCGTTTAGCACCTTGGATTGAAGTTTCTCTATATTAAGTGTGTACCCCTGACTGTCGTTGCGTGTTTCGCTGTTAACTGAGAGGCTCGGCAGAGCAAGGATAAATATGGCAGTAATAATACGTATAGGTGACTTCAAATTTAAATCCTTTTATAAGATGCTTTGTTTTTCGGTACTTTTATTTTGGACGTACTAGCTTTAAAAATTTACGCGATTAGGCTAAGGGCGTTTTTATTTCTATTTGTTCTATTGCAGGAGTTTATTTGGTTTATCAACAACTTCAGCTCCCAGCATCCACGTTACTCTGTATGTTCTCCTTTGGCAATACAGGGCCTTCTTTAGGTGTTTCTCTGCCCAAGTATTTGGTCAGCATAGCGTATAATTCTATTTTGTTGACTGGTTTTGTAAGGTACCCATTCATACCAGACGCTAACGCTTTATCTATTTCTTCTACAACCACTGCGGCCGTGAATGCGATAATAGGAATAGTGATGTTAGCTTGTCGCAACGCCAAAGCGGCTTCAGAACCATTCATTTCGGGCATGTGTAAATCCATAAGGATAAGGTCGAAATGCTGCTTTTGTGCAATTTCTACTGCCTCATTGCCGTTATTAGCAATCGTTACTTTTAGCCCTGTGTCTTCTAACAAGGATTTTGCTACTACCTGATTAATGTCGTTATCTTCGGCCACCAAAACGGTAAGATTTGAGAATAACGGCGTTTTGTCTTTTTCTTGAACGTCATTTGCACTATCTGCAATCTCAAACGGTAGCTCAAAGTAAAATTCGCTCCCCTCTCCCACTGCGCTTTTTAGATAAACAGCGCCGCCCATTGCTTCAACTAGGCTTTTCACTATTTGTAACCCCAGCCCTGTTCCACCGTGTACTCGATTGATACTGCTATTCGCTTGAGTAAACGCATCAAAAACACGCGTTTGATCGACAAGATCGATACCCTCTCCCGTATCGGTTATAGTAAATCTGACGAATTGATGTGTCGGAGATGTTTCTCTCTTCTCCAGAACAAGCGTCACACTCCCCTGCTGCGTGAACTTTATTGCATTGCTTATTAGATTATTAAGCACTTGAGAGAGGCGCGTTGCGTCACCTACCACCCAAGTATTCAATGTCTTATCTACATTGATTCTTAGTGAAATCCCTTTGTTCTGCGCCAATTGCGCATAGAAAGCTACACAATCTTTGGATGTCGCTTTTAAGTCGAAGGGCATAATTTCTAACGCAAGTTTTCCCGCATTCAGTTTGGAAAGATCTAATATGTCGTTCAAAATGCGATTGAGCGATAGACCAGAACGCTGAATTTTCTCTAAATTAGGACGCGCGCTTTCCGTGATCTTATGGGAAAGCAACACGTCGGTGAGCCCTAAAATACCGTTTAGAGGCGTGCGAATTTCATGTGACATTGTGGCTAAAAATTGAGATTGTGCCGCCGAAGCCTGCTTCTCACTTTCAAGGGCTCTATTTAATTCTAGTGTTTTCTTTTTACTTTCTATAATGGCTTTTTCTAATTGGCTTGCTAATGCGTAAATAAGTAGCGACACGATCAAATTTGTCACACAAAGCCTGAGCCACAATCCTTTGTCGTAATTGCCGTCATACAGTGGGACGAGAAATGTGCAACTCGCGAGTACCACCATCGCACTTATTCGCCAGCCATTGGAAAGCAACAATATGGGAAGTATGGTGGCGATAGGAACGAGTGTAGCTGGCATAAGCCCGTTACTTATCACCAGATAAGGAGCCACTGGAATCGTGAGTAAAGCCCACAACTTAGCTAAGACCTCTCTGCAGTGTCTTAACGTAACCCCCGCAACAGCAATCGCACACCAAGAAAGACTAAAAAACGACGCCACGTAAACATTTTTGGGTTGAGTAAAAGCGATAACTGCCAAGATCAATAACGAAAAAACCAACAGAATTTTAAACCCTGCAATTCTCAAGGCCATTGTCACTTCGCCAAATGATTCGGGCTTTGTAGTGTTCTGCTTCGACATTGGGCGTCTATGATAATAAATAGCTGATAACCCAGTATAAGTTCGAAAACGCAACTCTGCATAAAAATAATGTAGACAGCGTAATATGATTAGCAAAAAGCGCGACTCCGGCTACGCTATTGACCGGATTTTAAGGCACAATATGTTGGTTGCGTATTGGCTCGAACTTTGCGAGTACTTTGCGAGAGCTTTGCTAAATACAACCATAGCCACAGCATTCTGCTGGTTTAAAACAAGTTTTCTACCCATTTAATGCACCACATAGGTGCGCCAAATAGATTAAATAAGGTCACTATGCGCTTAAGTAGTTTTGTTTTTTTCGTGTGTATATCCCTGTCATCACTCGCCAATGATGACACCCGCCAATACGGCCCAAAAGATTTTTCAGATGTTCCCAATAAGTGGACTGCGGTGGTTGCTGCCTATGAACCCGAGATTGAAGCTATTGACGCCGCCTTTGCGACGATGGACGATGCTCAAATTACACAAACTCTCTATATCAAAGGAGTTAAGTATCAACTAGGCACCTACAAAGGCGAGCCCATCGTCGTGTTTAGTACCGGCGTCAGTATCACTAATGCGGCAATGACGGTGCAGATGGCCTTGGACTATTTCCCTATTGATAAGCTGGTGATGATGGGGATTGCAGGTGCAATTAATCCTAAATACACGCCTGGGGATATTGCCGTGCCTGAGCGCTGGTACTTCCACGATGAATCTGTCTATATCAACCCGAAAAAGGATGATGCGAGCACCTACGAGCTTCCGGACTACTACACCAAACAGCTCGAGTACTATAAAGCGCGACGGGAGACGGATAAGCACTCGCCTAACTATAAAAATATTGGGTTTATTCACCCTACCGAAGTAGCGGTAGTGAAAGAAGGTTGGGATACCCGCAGAAGAATGCCATATTTCACCGCCGATAAAACGTTATTGGAAATGGCAAAGCGCGCGATCACAAAAATCCCGCCTATTACTATGCCATCTGGTAAAGAAATACTGGTTGATATAGGTGGAAATGGAGTAACGGGCTCAGTATTCGTGGACAATGCTAAATACCGCGAGTGGCTGCGTGACGTATACACTGCCGATGTAGCAGAGATGGAATCGGCAACCGTCGCACAGGTAAGCTTTGTTAACGATGTAGATTGGTTGATTATTCGCTCAATAAGCGATCTAGCAGGTGGCCAGCACGGCAAGAATGTAGAGAATGTCTTTGACGCAATAGCCTCTGGGACCGGCACCAAATTACTACTTGGTATACTCGATGAGCTCGTAACAACCGAGCCTCAGTAACCCCAAATGGGTCAATGTACTCTGACCCTCATCTTCCTCAACCTCATTATTATAGATAAAAAAAGCCCCAACCAAGGTTGGGGCTTTCTAATGTTTTATTAAGCGTTAAATGCTTATACGCGCTTAACCGCTACGTCAGCTTCAAACTTAGGCTTAACAGCTAAGTCTTCAGAAGGTGGCGCAAACTTAGTTAGGTCAATACCTGCAACCGCTTGCTTGTACTCTTCAGTTGTTGGGAAGCGACCAAGAACCGTTGAAAGTACAACTAGCGGCGTAGAGCCAAGTAGTGATTCACCTTTCTTCTCATCAGAGTCAGCAACAACACGGCCTTGGAAAAGACGTGTAGAGGTAGCAATTACGGTGTCGCCTGGCTCCGCTTTTTCTTGGTTACCCATACACAGGTTACATCCAGGACGTTCTAGGTAAAGAATGTTGTCGTACTTAGTACGCGCTGCTTCTTTAGGCTTAGCATCGTCGAACTCAAAGCCCGCGTACTTCTGAAGAATTTCCCAATCACCTTCTGCTTTAAGCTCATCAACGATGTTGTATGTAGGTGGCGCAACAACAAGCGGCGCTTTGAACTCTACAGAGCCGTTAAGCTTCTCTAGGTTACGCAGCATTTGTGCGATAATTTGCATGTCACCTTTGTGCACCATACAAGAACCTACGAAACCTAGGTCTACTGGCTTGCCATCGTAGTAAGAAACCGGACGAATAACATCGTGAGTATAACGCTTAGACACGTCATCGTTGTTTACGTCTGGGTCAGCAATCATTGGCTCGTCGATTTGGTCTAGGTCAACCACCACTTCAGCGTAGTATTTTGCATTGTCATCTGGTGCAAGTGCTGGCTCTTCACCAGACTTGATTTCAGCGATACGCTTGTCAGCAAGGTCAATCAGGCCTTGAAGCATATTAGCTTCGTTGTCCATGCCCTTGTCGATCATGATTTGAATGCGGCTCTTCGCCAGTTCAAGTGAGGCAATCATGGTCTCATTATCAGAGATACAGATAGACGCCTTCGCTTTCATTTCAGCAGTCCAGTCGGTAAATGTAAACGCCTGGTCAGCTAATAGCGTACCAATTTGTACTTCAATAACGCGACCTTGGAACACGTTTTCACCCGCGAATTGCTTAAGCATTTGGGCTTGCGTAGCATGAACCACATCACGGAAGTCCATGTGCTCTTTCATGCTGCCTTTAAAGGTCACTTTCACAGACTCTGGAATTGGCATTGCCGCTTCACCTGTAGCAAGTGCCAGCGCAACCGTACCTGAGTCGGCACCGAACGCAACACCTTTAGACATACGCGTATGCGAGTCACCACCAATGATGATTGCACGGTCATCTACCGTGATGTCGTTAAGCACTTTGTGAATGACGTCAGTCATTGAGTGATAAACGCCTTTCGGATCACGGGCTGTGATTACACCGAAGTTGTTCATGAATGACATAAGCTTAGGAATGTTAGCTTGTGCTTTCTTATCCCATACCGATGCCGTATGACAACCCGACTGATATGCACCGTCCACAAGTGGAGAAATAGTCGATGCAGCCATTGACTCTAGCTCTTGGCACGTCATTGGGCCCGTTGTATCCTGAGAACCTACGATATTAACTCTTACGCGAACATCAGAACCTGCGTGCAATGGTGCTGTAGACTTAACGCCAACCGCGTTACGGTTAAAGATTTTCTCTACTGCAGTTAAGCCTTGGCCTTCGTGTGATACTTCTTTAGACGGAGCATAAACTGCTGGCGCTTCAATACCTAACGTACGCGCTGCGAGAGACTGAAGCTGCTTACCAAATACTACCGCGTAAGAACCACCCGCTTTCATGAACTCCATTTTCTGAGGAGTAAATGATGCAGATACGTCAGCTAGCTCTTCTGAACCGTTGTAAAGCTTCTTCGCTTTGGTATCGATAGTTAGTACGGTACCGGTCGCTACAGAGTAAGCTTCTTCTAATACTGGGTCACCGTTTGCATCGCGAACAATTTCACCATTTTCGTCAGTTTTCTTAACCCAGTTTTTAAGGTCAAGACCGATACCACCAGTTACATCTACGGTAGTAAGGAAGATTGGAGCAATACCGTTGGTACCCGCAACAATTGGCGCTTTATTTACAAACGGAATGTAAGGGCTTGTTGGCTCTCCTGCCCATAGTGCAACGTTGTTCACACCAGACATACGAGAAGAACCTACGCCCATTGTGCCTTTTTCAGCAATAAGCATAACTTTTGCGTTAGGATGCTTTTTACCTAACTCGACAATTTCTTGCTGTGCTTCAGGGGTTATCATGCATTTACCGTGAAGCTCACGGTCAGCACGAGAATGCGCTTGGTTACCTGGAGAAAGAAGGTCAGTAGAGATATCACCTTCTGCAGCGATATAAGTAACCACTTCAATTTTCTCTGGTACGTCAGGAAGCTTGGTAAAGAACTCCGCTTTCGCATAGCTTTCTAACACGTCTTTAGCAATGGCATTACCTGCCTTGTACGCGGTCTCAAGACGCTCTGTATCCGCTTCGTACAGATACACCTGCGTTTTCAGTACTTCAGCAGCAGGCTTAGCAACCGCTTCATCGTCAGAAAGTGCAAGGTCAAGCAATGCTTCTACCGATGGACCACCTTTCATGTGTGAAAGAAGCTCAAGTGCAAACTCAGGCGTAATTTCTTCTACTTGTTCTTCGCCAAGTACAATTTCTTTTAAGAATTGCGCTTTAACAACAGCAGCAGGCGTCGTTCCTGGCAGCGTGTTATAGATAAAGAATTTTAGAGAGTCTTCGCGGTGCTCATTAGTTGTATCTTTGATTTGAGCAATAATTTCAGACAGCAGATCTGCACTGTCAATAGGCTTAGGGTTAAGACCTAATTCCGTTTTACGGGTTTCGATCTCTGCCAGATATTCTGAATACAAACTCATAGTGTTCTCTCGGTCTTAGTTTTACTTGAGCGTAGTGTTAAGTCGGTCTTAGCTATACGCATATAAAAATGAAGGATATTTTAACCGATTTTCACGGTTTACGTAATGTTTGCATGAAAAGAGATAAGGTCCATGCTTGGCGTTATTTTATTAAAAACGATGCATCAGCCGCTTATCTACTAAAACGTTTTTATGAAAAAAAGCCGACAGATTATAAATTTAATGCTTAATTTTCATAACGTTAAAAGAACAGGCGCTACCATCACTTCAACATTACTGTTAATCATTTAAAGATAGGCACAATAAATAACCGTGTTACATTTATGCCAGACATTAATAGTATTTATGGTACTACCAGTACAAATAACAGGCAAAAATAAAATCAAATGGGACTTATTGGTCTGACCTTTCGGTTCGCCGTTCTCACGTTTGAAAGCATCTCACGCTCTTATCCGTCGGTCACTACATGGCAGAAATTTTGAAAATTTTCGCCTCTTCGCCATCAGTTAAAACCCAGATATTACCTTGTTCATCAACCTCAACATCTCGCAATCGTGTCTTTAACTGATCGATAATAGGTGTAGCCTCCCATCCGCTATCCGTTTCATATACAGCGAACAACTGCTGTGCTTTAAGCGAAGTCACTAGAAGGGTGTTTTCTAAAGATGCAAATGCAGTGTGCTGGTATACCGCCATGGAAGAAGGCGCTATTGAGGGCGTCCAGTCTATAAGAGGGTTTTGCATACCCTTATATTGAGTGAAAGGTGAAATTCGGGCACCTGAATAGTCTCGCCCTTTTGTTGCTACCGGCCAGCCATAGTTGTTGCCGTTGACGATGAGATTCAACTCGTCTCCACCATCAGGGCCGTGCTCATGCTGATAAATGTTTCCATTCCACTGCACCAGTCCCTGAGGATTGCGATGACCTAAGCTATAGACATACGGCGCTTCGGTGAACGCTGGCTTTGGCAGTGGCTGTCCATCTAATGTAAAACCAACAATTTTACCTAGCTGCGAGGAAATAACCTGTGCTTGCTCACGATAGTCAAAACCGTCTCCGGTGGTAACAAGGTACCCTCCCTCGGGCAAGCTGAGTAATTTACCGCCGTAGTGTACCGGCGTGTCTTTGCCGTCGCTCACTTCAAAAACAGGTTTGAGATCAGATATCCCTTCCCTCGCAGAAAATTTTGCAGATACAACCGCCAGACGATTATCAACAGCTGTCCCCTTTGAGTAAGATATCAGGAGTTGACCGGAAGCGCTCTGTTGAACACTTGGACTTTCGTTAAACCCACTGATAACCAGGATATCAAGCACACCACCCTGCCCCTCGCTGTAAAGCTCTGGCAAAGACAAGGAAAATTGTTTTTGCATTTTTTCGCCAGTGACAAGAGTAATCACACCTTCCTTGTGCGAAATTAAAAGCGCGTTATTGGGCAGCAGAGTCATCGATTTAGGAAAAGCCAGCCCGCCTGTATGCTCCCGCAGTATGTAATCATCCACTTTCGCGACACAACACGTGATGCTGAAAACAAACAGTGAGACAAACACAAAAGCACGCTTAACATTCTTCATTTACGGAAAGCCCAGGAAAGTGGAGCCAAGAAAGCTCAAACATAAACGAGGTTTTTTATAAGAAACGCTGAAAAACCCCGTCCAACGACTAGCACTACCAATCTACGTTAACCGTTATGAGTCTTGCAAGCTTTTGGTGGCCACCGACTCAATTAACAACCGGCGTTCCATCGTCATTAAACTTCGCAATTTCGGCGCCTGATGACTTCCACTCCTCACGCTCTTTCTCTGTTGCTTTAGGCGAAAACCAGCCAACAAATGCGTAAAAAATGCCGATAAGAGGCGCTGTCCAGCAGGCGAAAGCCAGCGGAATGTATAACAAGTTTTCTAGGTTGCCTCCCGAAATTCCCAGACCCAGTGCCGATATAACGAAAGCACCGCCGGCGTTCCAGGGAATAAGGGGTGACATTAACGTTCCGCCTTCTTCGATTCCTCGGGATAAGTTAAGGGTTGAGTATCCCATGCCGCGATACACCGGAGAATACATTCGCCCTGGTAATGCAACCGACAAGTAGGGATCGCCAGCCACTAGATTAGTTGAAAACGCCGTTCCTACAGCAGCAACCTGCGTACTTGCAAACGTTTTAGCTTTACTTTTTATCGCGTTGATAATACTTCTTAAACAGCCCGTAGTCTCAAGCGCTCCCCCAAATGCTAGTGCAATGAGCACCAACGAGATAGTCCACATCATTGATTGCACGCCTCCCCGGTTGAGCAAGGTGTCAATCTCGACAATATTTGTCTGAATTGCATACCCGTTGTTGGCGTAGTCAAATACTGCCTGAAGACTTTGCCCTTGCATGAGCATCGCAAACGCGCCGCCTACTACTACACCTGCAAATAATGAAGGCAGTGGTGAAAATTTCTTAAGCGCCAAACCCATTACGACAAGCGCAGGAACTAGCGCCCAACCAGAAATAGTAAAGTTCGATTCTAACGCCGTCGTAATCGCCTCTATTTTTACAAAAGACACACTTTGCGCATCGATCACAAGCCAAACCAAACTGATGGCAGGCGGTTTGCACTACATTGATATAAATACCTTTTTTTAAAATTCTCGATATAACCTCAACCCGGTGAGACCGCGTGACATAGTAGTCAAGCAAATGGGTTTTCATGGAAGTATCAATTGGACTGACGTGCAAATCTTAAATCGTGAATGGAGTTGATGCATGAGCTCAATGGATTGTTGTCTGCAAATAAACGTACTATGTTGTGTTATGTTCTGTCGCTTAACAAACTGTGCTGACGAGATTTACGTTAATCTTTACACTCAATATTGGTCGGGAGTTCTCGAGCTAACACAATGAAAAAATTCATACGGCACGCTTTTCTTGTTTTCATACCAGCATGGGCGGTAGGCTTTGTGCTGGCCAGCATTTTCCACACTACTGCCGTGTTAACAGCGCTTACCGAAATCGACGTTTCTTTGAACGTAAACGATTGGTTTTTCATGATAGGGCAAGATTTATTAGGACTTCTTCCAACCTACGGTGCCATTGTCGCGGTAACACTAGCCCTTGCATTTGTCATTACTCAATACGCCGTTAGCCGTCTTGGCAAAAAGGGCATTGAAAATTTTTCATTCCTAACCCGTTTAATCGTGTTCTCAGCAGCTGGGGCCGTTTCATTTTGGGTAATGCTAATAGCAATGCAGCCTATACTGAACGTTACGCTCATCGCTGGTGCTCGTTCACTGTTTGGCGTTTTAGCGCAGTGTTCAGCGGGACTCGTTGCAGGCAGCACTTTCACCTACTTAAGTAATAAATTTTCCGTAGAAAAATAATTAAAAATTATAGTGCCAAATAAATTAACACAGATGTAAATAAAAAGTTAAGTTTGGTACTGTATAAATAACGTTGATTAACCATGCCCTACTAGGAACAAGCATTATGATAACTTATCCTGATAACGTGACTTGTCTCGCCGACTACATTGAAAATGTATTGAAAACATTTGCTGACAGGCCTGCTTATACCGCTCTCGGGCAAACGCTTACGTTTTCTGAAATAGACAGCAAATCATCTGCCCTCGCCCGCTACTTTGTTCATGAAGCTAAGCTGACACCGGGCACTAAAGTCGCCATTCAACTTCCTAACCTCATTCAAAACCCAATTGCTGTTTACGCTGCGTTGCGCGCTGGTTTAGTTGTCGTCAATACAAACCCGCTCTATACAGAACGGGAAATGAAGCATCAGTTCACTGACAGTGGTGCGAAAGCCTTGGTTATTCTCGGCGATTTACTTCCCAAATTTACGAATATACAAAGTGAAACAGGCATTAGTACTGTCATTACCACATCAGCCACTGAGCTTTTAAACCCAAGTACAGCACCCGCGCTCGACGGCACGGTATCGCTCAGTAAGGCGATAGAAATAGGGAGTGAGTTACCGCCGTTTACACGCCCTACAATGGCGTTGGATGAACTTGCCATGCTGCAATATACAGGCGGTACCACAGGCGTATCGAAAGGAGCCGCGTTAAGTCATAAGAATGTACTGGCTAACTGTATTCAGATGCTAGAGCGTATAGGAGAAGGCTTTAAAGACGGTGAGGAAGTGTTAGTGTGCCCGTTACCGCTTTATCACATCTATGCCTTTACGGTGGGAATGATGGCGCTTTTTGCTAAAGGCACGCAGATTATTCTTATTCCGAATCCGCGAGATATTGACGGATTTATCCAGACACTTAAACCACACAAAATTTCTGCTTTCATGGGAATTAACACGTTATTTGTGGGTCTTGGACGCCACCCCGAGTTTTCAAAGTTAGACTTCTCTAGACTTCACCTTACCATGTCTGGGGGAACAGCGTTGACACAAGCCGCTGTATCTATATGGAGGGATGTTACAGGCAATACCATTACCGAAGGGTATGGACTTTCTGAAACGGCCCCTGTGGTGTCATTTAATATTCCAGGGAAAGAGGAAATTGGTACCGTTGGTCATGAGCTTGACGACACCGAGGTGGCACTATTAGATAGCTCCGACACCCCGGTGGCAGAGGGGGAGTCTGGACAAATCGCCGTACGCGGTCCTCAAGTGATGATGGGATATTGGAATCGTGATGACGAAACCGCCAAAGTGATGACCAAAGAGGGCTTCTTTAAAACCGGTGATATTGGCATTCGCACTGAATCAGGCGCGATAAAAATTGTCGACCGGTTGAAAGACATGATTATTGTGTCTGGCTTCAACGTTTACCCGAATGAGATAGAAGATGTGTTGACGTCGCACCCAAGCGTAATGGAGGCAGCGGTTGTTGGTAAACCGGATGACAAAACGGGCGAGAGGGTCTGTGCCTTCATCACCGTATCGGCCGAAGTTTCAACTGACGATATTATCGCGCACTGTAAAAAACAACTTACTAATTACAAGATCCCCAAGTCAATTACCGTACTTGAAGAATTACCGAAATCAACCGTAGGAAAAATTCTTCGTAGAGAACTACGCAGCGCATAGTTTAAAAGCAGCCGTTTTAAGCACATCTTAAACGGCTGTTTTTCTCTAAAAAATCAATCTTTACTACGAAAGAATAACGCCCAAAAATTGTAAAACGGCGCGGATATTACTATAAATTACAGACACGTAATTTATATCTCACCCCCAATGCTTTCAAAGACGTCTTTTTTTACCAGCTTAGAAGAGTTACAGTCCGAGGCTGAGGCGTTGAGAGTGTTTTCACCATCATTGATTATCGCGTTCGCTTCACCCGCGTTCTTTGTTGACCCTGCATTTCATAAAACCCTAATTGAAATCTGCGACGACTGTGTCGGATGCAGCACGGCCGGCGAAATTTCGGGAAACCGAGTATTTGAAAATGGTATATCGCTTGTGGCAATACGTTTTAGTACTCAAGCACACATTAAGATTCATCATACCCCTTTGCCCAACATGCAGGAATCCTTCAACGCAGGAGAGTCGTTGGCTAGCAACATCAACACTGAAGGATTGAAAGGCATTTACTTACTGGCGCCCGGTGTTGACATCAATGGCTCGGCGTTACTGGAGGGGTTGGCAACACACTTATCAAATGACGTTGGAATCAGCGGAGGACTTGCCGGAGACTACGGGGCGTTTGAACAAACCTATGTAATGCACCCGGATGGCGTTGATAGCAGAAGCATTACTGCGGTCGCTTTCTATGGTGAGCATTTATCCTTTGAACATAGTGCTCACGGTGGTTGGCGTTCGTTTGGCCCTGCGAGAGCAGTAACGTCATCGACAGCAAATCAACTCTTTGCGTTAGATGGGAGACCTGCCCTTGATATCTATAAAGACTATTTGGGTGAGTATGCTAACGACCTGCCCGCAAGTGGGCTTTTATTTCCGTTTGAAGTTCTCAACGAAGAAGGCAAGCCTACACAGATTATTCGAACAATACTTGGCGTTGACGAGGCTTCTAAAAGCTTAACCTTGGCGGGAGAAGTGAAGACAAGTCAGTATTTACGCTTGATGCATGCGTCGAAGGACGATCTTATTAATGGTGCCCACAAGGCCATAAGCGGTATCACGAATAAAAATCTGAACCTTGATTCTGATAGTTTGGCCCTTGTCACCAGTTGTGTCGGGCGCAAGCTCGTTATGGGTGACCGTATAGAAGAAGAAATTGAAGAAATTGATCAACAATTTAAGGGGAAAGTCTGTATTGCGGGCTTTTACTCCTATGGCGAAATTAGCCCCTTCCTAAACAAAACGCAGT
Organism: Alteromonas sp. KUL106; assembly: GCF_009811415.1. Lineage (GTDB taxonomy): Bacteria > Pseudomonadota > Gammaproteobacteria > Enterobacterales > Alteromonadaceae > Alteromonas. Next base: position 107,320 of record NZ_BLIG01000008.1, read on the forward strand.
GTGAACTGCACAATCAAACCTTAACGATCATGTTATTAAGAGAAGCACATTGAGCCCACTACTAGAGCGTCAAATACGCCGAGCATTTAACCTTGACGACACTTTGTCACTCGACAGCTGGTTAAATGAACTCAATAAAGATGACGATCATAGCCAAAGCGAAACAGAGAGAGAGCTTCGACAAGGACTCGCTTCGTTAATTCCAAGAATTGAGGAATCTTACGCGTTTTTTGAAAGGGATATAACGTTAAAGGATAGAAGTTTACGCATTAGTTCAGAAGAATTAATGACAGTAAACGACAAAGTTCGTAAGGAGTATGCCGAGCAAAAAGCAGTAATCGAGACCCTGCGACGAGCCGTAAACCAGCTACTCGAGGAACGAAACAAGCCGCTCATCGATGAAAACTTTACCAACCTTTCTGACCTTTCCGCGCTGACTTACGAGCTTATCTATGAGCAACAAAACGAGAATAATGAACTGCTGCTTCAGCGCAAAGCTATGGATAAGCATGGCATCGTAGCGACAATAGACCTGAATGGGATTTTATTGTCAGCAAATGATAAATGCTGTCAGCTTTCCGGCTACTCTCGCGCCGAACTAATAGGAAAAAGTACATCCATCTTTCGCATTCAAAACATTGCTATTTCAGAGCAAACCAGAATATTAAAAACATTGATAAAAGGTGAAATTTGGCAGGGTGAACTAAACAGCTTTACTAAGACGAATGAACCATGGACCGTATTTGCGACCGTCGTCCCTATCGTTGAATACAACAAACGCGTTAACCGTCTCGTGGTTATCTGCACTGATATGTCGGAGCAAATGCGTCTGTCTCGCAAACTAAAAGAAGACCGCGCGTTCTACCAAAGTATCACCAGCAGTATTGGGGAAGGTGTTTATGCTGTCAATGGTGAAGGAAAAGCCCAGTTTCTCAACCCCGCCGCTTCACAACTATTAGGTTGGACTATTGAAGAGCTTGAAGGCCGACGTTTTCACGATACCGTTCATTATCAAAAGGGCGATGGAACGCTGCTCACCCGAGAGGAATGTCCTGTTAACTTGACCATCAAAGCAGGCAAATCATACGCGTCCTATGAGGACTTTTTCACTGACAAACGTGGACGTTTGTTCCCTATTTCTATTGTCGCTGTTCCGCTACTTGACGATGATGGTAAGCCAGACGGCCATGTAGGCGTTTTCAACGATATAAGTCATCAAAAGGCCATTGAGCAAAAATTACAGCAGGCCTACAACAACGCCCAAAGTGCCAACAAGGCGAAGAGCGATTTTCTCGCCACAATGAGTCACGAAATTAGAACCCCAATGAATGCCATTATTGGCCTTACTCATTTAGCGTTGGAAACGGAGGACGAAGACCAGCGCCTGCAATACCTTGAGAAAGTGCAGCGAAGCTCTAATGCACTGCTCGATTTAGTGAACAGTATTTTGGATTTTTCAAAGGTAGAAGCTAACAGAGTAGATATCCTAAACGAACATTTCACGCTGACGAAGACAATCGACAAACTTGCCCAAGTTTTTCAAGTCAAAGCGCAGCAGAAAGATCTCCAACTGCTTTTTGATATACGCTACAACACAAATACCCCATGCCGAGGCGATAGCGAAAAAATCTATCAGGTTTTGCTAAACCTTTTGGGTAATGCGATTAAATTCACAGAAAGTGGATATGTGCTGCTCAAAGTAAGTCAACGGGGGAATAAACTGCACTTCAGCGTAAGTGACACCGGCATGGGGATTAGTGACACCGGTAAATCCAAACTCTTCAACGCATTTGTCCAGGCAGATGCTTCCATCTCGCGAAAATTTGGCGGCACTGGATTAGGTCTTGCGATCTGTAAGCGCCTTGTTGAGCTAATGGGAGGTAAGCTTACCCTGAAGAGCAAGGTCAATGAAGGCAGCTGTTTCGCTTTCTCACTTCCGGTTTGTGTCGACGACCTTCTCCCTGCACGCCCTTTTTTACCTGTATCGCTACCCTCAGAGGTGCTCTGTATTCAAACCCATGAAAGCGTGGCGAGAGGATGTCGCGTTCTTACGCAAACGCTGCAAAGGCTCGGTATCAACTGCCAGGTCGTTGATTCAAGCCATGCGTATAATAGCTCGCTCAAACACCAAGCCATTGCATTTCTTAGTAAAGATGAAGCTAGTTGGAAAACCTTGGCAAACCGATTTCAGAATAATCAAGTTAACCCAATAAACTTCAATGTACTGATAAGCCCGCTTAGCAAAGCTGACGTGCAGAAACGCCTCGGAAAAAAAGCCTACAATGAGATAAGGGTGATTGAACTTCCTTTTTCTGACAAAGAGCTGATTTCTGCATTGTCTCCACTTCAAGCGCCATCAAATAAAGATGTGACGGACAAACTTGAGAGTAAAAAGTGGCGAAGTCGGCGACTATCGAATAAGTGTATATTGGTAGTTGATGACGATCTTATAAGCCTTGAAATAAGTCAGCAGATTCTTGTTGATCTCGGCATGAAGGTTATGACAGCTAATACCGGTGAACATGCACTTGCCCTTTGCGACTCCAACGGGTTTGACGCGATCTTACTCGATTGCCACTTACCTGGTATATCGGGTTATGATGTCGCGGAAAAACTCGTCAACAGAGACGGCTGGCTGACCCCCATCATCGCATTGAGTGCAGATGAGACAAATGAAGCATCAGAAAAAGCCTTGACCTCAGGTATGTGTTATCACTTGGTAAAGCCCGCTACCGCGGATGAGATAGTCCACACTATCGACTCTCACATCCATGCGGGTTATGTTGATGTCGAGGAGCCCGACCACCCTGATGTCTTTACTGCCTCCCTGGTGTCTTTCTACGCGACTTACAGCCAGCGCAGCGTCATGACAGAGCTACTCAGCATCATAAACTCACCATCAAGTACAAGCGAACTATTGAACGCATTACTCGAAGATGCCCATAGAATTGGGGCGACTACCCTAGAGCGCTGTTTAGAGGTTTTATTTGTGTCTATTCAAAGACCCGAAACTATCATTGCGAAACATGTTGCTGATTTGTCTTATGAGTTGGATGCAACACTACGTCTGATTGCTCATACCATTAATAAAAGCGTAGACATTGAAAATACTCACAATGAGACACAGGTTGACAACCGCACATTACTTGCTGCGTTGAAGCAAGCCAAAAGCGCCCTTGAAACCTATGATGCAAAAGCACTAAAGCATATATCCTTGGTCGCCTCTCAATATAGTGATTCGGCCCATTCACACACGATAACCCACTTAAAGCAGCTCACATCTATATATGATTTCGAGCAAGCTTTAGTTGTAATAGAAACACTTATTAATGAAATTACCAATGAAAGTGCCTAACGACGTTGAACATAGGTTTAACATTCTTGTTGTTGACGATGAGCCTGCGAATATTGATATATTGCTAGGAATACTTAGCCCTTTTTATCACGTAAAAGTAGCGCCCTCAGGACCTATTGCCCTAAAAATTGCAAGACAGCATACACCCGACCTTATTTTACTCGATATCATGATGCCGGATATGGACGGTTTTGAGGTATGTGAACGACTCAAATCCGACCCGATACTGAGCCAGATCCCTGTCATTTTTGTTACGGCGTTAACCCAAGGCGAAAGTGAAGAAAAAGGATTTGAGCTAGGTGCGGTAGACTATATTACCAAGCCTGTCTCCCCTAGCATAACGCTAGCGCGTGTGAAGACTCATATCACTCTTGCCCATCAAATGCAGACCGTGGAAAACCTGGTCATCGCGCGAACGGAGGAGCTGAGTAAAAGTCAACAAAGCGCGATCACTATGCTGGCGGCTGCAGGTCACTATAATGATACAGACACGGGACATCATATCTGGCGCATGGCTGCCTACAGCAAGTGCTTAGCTACAGCATCCGGTTGGTCGTATGACGATGCATGCTTACTTGCACAAGCCGCCCCTATGCACGACACGGGGAAAATTGGTATACCCGATTCCATTTTAAAAGCGCCACGCAGACTAACAAACAGTGAAATGGAAGTGATGCAATCCCATGCACAAATAGGACATAAAATTTTATCTCGATGTGATACGCCGCTGTTTAACCTTGCAGCAGAGATTGCACTATGTCACCACGAGAAATGGAATGGTTCAGGCTATCCACAAAGACTAGCAGGGGAAGACATTCCTGAGAGCGCTCGCATTGTGGCAATAGCTGATGTATTCGACGCTCTGACGATGAAACGCCCTTACAAAAAAGCCTGGAGCGATGACGACGCTTTCAAATATTTACTTGAAGGAGCAGGTAAACATTTCGACCCAAGGCTAGTCGAATGTTTTCTATCTATCAAAGAAGAAATTATCGAAACGAAGCACTACTGGAATGAATTGGAAGCAGAAGGAAAAGTGGTGTCAGTAAACGATTTACTCCCTCAGAGTTTGGAACTTACGCACCCCAAACAGTAAACCCGGTTTGATTAATACCAATCCGCATAAAAAAAGGGTCGACGTCGACCCTTTGCATTTACATGTTTATTGGCTAAGTGGGTTTAGCTCGCGCCTAACTCCGCAGCAATGGCATCAGCCTGGCGTTTTTCGCCCTGCACAAACTGCTTCCACTGTTGAGCCATAGCGCGGCTTTTTTGATGCTTTTCCGCCTCGGCTAACTGGTTGAGCGCAAGTGCATATTGCTTCTTGTTATAAAGCGCCATGCCTTTAATCAAGTATACCAAGCCAGGGTTTCTTAATTCGCCTTTTTCAACCGCACGGTCTGCCGCTGCGATTGCATCGTCGAAACGCTCTTCGTTGAGAAGAATTTGAGCAAGTTGCGCATCCAACTCACCGTCTTCCGAAAGCTCTGCTGCCTGCATCATTACCGGAATAGCCTTATCTTGCTCTTTGGCAAGCGACCAGCTTTGGCCTAAGAACTTGAGGTTGCGCAAGTTTTTCTCAAGCACACCGTCGTTCATGGCCTGCTCCATCAACTTGGCACCTTTGTAGGGCACGCGATGATAGTAATAAAGCTGCGCCATATTAAACACATCAGCTGAGGTATTCACGAAGCCGCGCTGATAAGCGGTTTCCATAATAGCCAACTGCTTGCGCTCTTCACCTAGCTCACCGTACATACCAGCAAGCTGGATCCAATACTTAGGTTCGTCAAACAACTTCACCATTTTTATAAGAACGTCTTTAACCTTTTCAGGCTGTTTTAGCTCATAAAAAATAGCACGTTGAAGTATTAACCAACCTTCGTCAGGGATCATGCCTTCCGCTTCATGATCGGCCACTGCTTCTGAAATCCACATTGAGGCCTGTTCATATTGCTTATTTTGATAATAAGCCTGAGCTTTGATCACTTTATTCTTAACAGGTACTGGGCCAGCATTAAGACTTTCCCAACGCTCTAAGTATTTAATGGTGTCTTCGTAATTACCCTGCATAAGGTTAAGCTGCGCTAAGCTGAAAAGTGTGGTCATTTCAAACTTTTCAGGAATAGGCTGCTGCTCTACCACTTTGGCAAACGATTCCAGCGCTTTTGCATAGTCTTCGTTGTTGTAGTAAATGAAACCGAAAAAGTTGTACATCATGGCTTTTTCGTAGGCGTTCATAGAGTAAGACTTATCTTCCACTTCTTTCAAAATGGAAATAGCTTCTTCTACATCGCCAGCTTCATCTGCTGCCGTTTGTGCACGGGCTAGCTGCTCGTAAACTTTGCCGCGAAGCGTAGGAACCCGACGGGTTGGCTTATCGCTAGCTTTTATCTCTTGTCCATCTTGCTGCTCAGCCTCTTGCGCTACAGCGTTAGAAGCAATGAACGTTGCAGGTACAGATACCGTGGCCGATGCAAATGCAAACGCCAGTGCACTAAGCAATGTATTCGTCTGTTTTCTCATCATGTTCTGTTACCCGTCAATTTGGAACGTTATACGGTTTTGTACCCCAGACACTTCTGTCGCTTCGCCATTGACCACTCGAGGTTTATATTTGAACTTCATTGCCGCATCAATGGCCGCTTGTTCAAAAATACCTGACGGATTAGCTTCAACAACAATTGGGTCGCGTACAGCACCTTGCTTAGTTACTGTAAATTCAACAATAACGAAACCTTCAATACCCCGCTGAAGTGCGCGTCTCGGATAAACCGGCGCAACTTTAACGATAGGTAAATATTCACCATCACCAGATTCAAGGGCCAAGCCGCCTTCCAGCGAAATGTCGTCACCTACGTCAGCACCAAAGTCCATCGACGTCCCTTCCGCATCTGGAGAAGGTGAGTCCATTTGAGGCTGCTCCATTTGCGGCGGTGGCTCTTCAGGCTTAGGTGGCTTCTTCGGCTTACGATCTTTTTTCTCAACCTGTTCATCCTGCTTAACCCTTACGAAGTCAAGCACGCTTCCCTTAGGCGGCTCAGTTAGTGCGCTGCCACCCATCTTGATAAGCGATTGCATCAAGAAGAACAGGCCTAACGTGATCGCAAGGGATAGTACAAATGCGATTAAATATCGTGGCATGATTTATTGCTCTTGGGCTGCAATCGAAACATCGTAAACGCCAGCGGCACGCGACGCGTCCATCACCTTTATCAGTGTTTCTGTTGTGGCTTTTTTGTCAGCCTGAATTACAACAGAACCCTGTGGGTTTTCTGCGCGAAGACGCTCAATGTTCGCTTGTACTGCGCGAACGTCGATACGTCGTTTGTTAATCCAAATTTCGCCTTTATCTGAAATAGCGATAAGGATATTAGCGCGGTCCTTTTTCACAGCAGTTGCTGCTTCTGGACGGTTAACATCAATACCCGCTTCTTTCACAAATGACGCAGTCACAATGAAGAAGATCAACATGATAAAAACAACGTCCAGCATGGGCGTCATGTCGATGGCTGCTTCTTCTTCATCGACTAAGTTTTGAAAGTGCTGCTTCATAATAAATACCTTACCTTAATGCCTTAGGGCATTAACGTTGAATAATCAATGCATCCTCAAGATGCGTGCGTTCTGATTTCACCATACGAGTTAACCAGGTAGCGGCGAATACGCCTGAAAGTGCGCCAACCATGCCCGCCATTGTGGGAATAGTGGCTTTCGATACACCTGAGGCCATTGAACGAGCGTTACCTGAGCCCGCAATTGCCATTACATCGAACACTTCAATCATACCGGTAACCGTTCCCATCAAGCCTAGTAGCGGACAAAGCGCAACCAGTGACTGGATAATTGGGATGCTGCCGTTTAGGCGCATGGTTAACTGTGAAATTGTTTTCTGACGAACTTGCTCTGCGAACCAAGAAGAGCGATCGGCACGTGCTGTCCACATGGCTATCGCGTCTTTCTTGGCTTGCTTGTGCCAAACCATCAGATACATCGCACGCTCGAGGATCAAAAGCCACATAACGAATATCAGCAGACCGATGACCAGGAGAACCTGGCCACCTGTTTCTGTGAAATCGCGAATTGCTTCTAGAAACTCGATCATGATTAGCCTCGCTCAGCGCGCTCTGCAATTACGCCAGACGCCTGTTCTTGTAGGATGTACACAATGTTCTTAGAACGTGTGTTAAGCATTGCATAAAGCAGTGTCATTGGAATCGCTACAACTAGACCGAGCACTGTTGTTACAAGTGCTGTTGAAATACCACCCGCCATCAGTTTAGGGTCACCCGTACCAAACAAGGTAATAGCCTGGAAGGTGTTAATCATACCGGTTACCGTACCTAGTAGACCCATAAGCGGCGCTACAACAGAGATAATCTTAATGATAGTTAGGTTACGACCTAGCTTAGGCACTTCGCCCAGAATTGCTTCTGTAAGGTGAAGTTCAAGTGCTTCAACGTCTGCGTCTGGGTGCTCGTCACGTACTTTAAGTACACGGCCAAGCGGGTTGTTTGTATTTACTTCTTTGCTCTTAAGCTGTTTGTTCACTTTCATGCGGATAAGCGACAGGGTTACAAGGCGCTCTAAGGCAAGTAGAAGACCGAACGCACCAACGATAAGAATGATGTAACCGACTACACCGCCCTGCTCTACACGCTCCTGAAGGTTAGGCGCTTGAACAAGAAGACCTAGGATTGAACCACCCGTTGGGTCGATACCAAACTGAACTAATTCACCGCTTGATGCTTGTAGTTCAGCAGCAGAGTTCATGTAACGGTCAGCAGGCTGACGTACAAGTTCAGACACTGTGCCTGTTACGCCGTTGTACTCTAGGTATTTACCATCAGCAACAAGTGCAAAAGGACCTACGCGAACAACAGACTTATTCACTTTTTCACCGCCCGCTTCAACAACATCTGTCTTGAACGTAGTTACTTTGCCGGCTTCAGTCATTTCACGCTGCATTTCAAACCACACGCGCTCAATTTCTTCAATTGACGCTAGCTTTGAACTTGAACCCATGTCTTGTGCCATCTTATCAAGGAAGTCAGCACGGCCAGGGATTTGTGCAGAAACCACTGAGTTATAGAATTTGTTTTTAGTGTCGCCAGCGATTTGCTGAAGCACACCGAATAGCTCTTTAAGTGAACCAAGACGTGTGTCTAGTGCACCGTTTAAGTCAGCCAGTTTGAATTCGTTTTCTTCAAACTGAGTTTCAAGCTGCTCTGATTGTGCAAGCATTTGGTCGCGCTTTTCGCGCGTTTCGCGAAGAATGCGATCTTGCTCTGCACGTTGCGCTTGGAAATCACGCTCGCGCTGTTTGTTTTGCTGAGACTGTGCGAACTGACCTTCTTCTAGTTGCTTAAGAAGTGCGTCTAAGTCCATGGCACGGTCGCTTTGTGCGAAAGCACCAACGCTGATGCTCAGGGCTGCTAGACCAACAGCGATACGTTTTACTGTGTTAAACATTCTCATCAACCTCTTAGTCTGTAATTGCCACTGGCAGCATTAGCAAGTCTGGTGCAAGTTGCTTCTTCGCCATGCGCAGACCTTTTGTGATTTGTGTACGGTAGCTGCTATCAAGCTCTTCCCACTGACGGGTTTGCTTGTTCCAAACACCCTGCATGCTTGCATCACGTGTTTGATAAATTAGCGCTGTACGACCAAGGCGTAGGAATTCAACGTCACGCTCTTGACCGTTAATTGAATGAATACCGCTGTACGCTTCCATAGTGCGGCCGTAGTCCATCTCTACTTGGTACGCTTCCATTACGCGACGGAATTTTTCAGACGCAGCAACATCAGCTCTGTCCATCATGGCGCGAAGGTCAGCGACGCGATTAGCTCGCTCTTCAGGAAGGAAAGGTACGTCTAGCGCGACGAACTGCTCCAAGCCGTCAATCATTCGCATCATAAGTGGCGTGATTTGACGTTCAACAACAGAGACTTCATCGATAGCAGCATTTAGGTCTACCATCTCCTGTTCTTGGTTATTGATTTGCTTACGAAGCTGAGTGTTATAAACCTCAAGGCCTTCGATTTCTTTCATCAATGTTTTGAACTGTTGAAGTTTGCTGTCGATTTGATCGGTAATACCGTTAATCTTTTCTTGCGATTTCGCCGCTGACTCGTTTATTTTCGCTGCCTCATCGACAACGGGTTTTAAGACTTCATCGTCTTGTGCAAGCACGGGTGTCGCTGCTAGCGCACCTGCTACAAGCAAGGCATTGATAAGCTTCATACATTCAAACCTTTAAAGTTAAAAGAAATCGGTTTTGTCCGACTATAAATTTCTGCGCGTAGGATAGGAGTTTTCTGTGACAGTTTTATTACGAAACTGTCATAAATCGAAGACTATTGTCACAAATAGAAAAGCCCGGCAGAAAAACCGGGCTTTGGACGACTCTCGCAGTTCCCTTTTTAGGGAAGATAAACGATGTGCACTTTCTTAGAAGTTATAAGTAATTGAAGCGTTTATACCTGTACCAACAGTTAGCTTACGCAGTGTAAGACCTTCTTGCTCGATTTCTTTTTCGTCGTTGAGAAGGTTTTGTACACGGAATTTAATCGTCGTGTTGAAATCCGGGTAGTAGGTATAAACCGCGTCCAACGAGTGGAAAGGCTTTTCAATACCATCTTCAAAACCACGCACACCCGGTGCAATAATGCGCTCGCCAAATGAGTTATAAACCAATGACGCAGAGTGCTCACCGTTATCAGAATCCCAACCTAACTGAAAGTTAGCTACCCACTCTGAGTGACCGACTAAACGACGTTTGTCGTTAGTAATGGTCGCCGTGATAGTACCGCCGTAAGCTTCACGCGCTTGCTGAGAGAACAGTGATTCTTGATCGCCACTGCCAATGGTAACTTCTGAGTCAGAAAGCGTCATGTTTCCTGAGAAGAAGAAGTTACTGAAGTTATCGCCAATAAAACCTAGGTCGTGTAGGAATTCGAACTCAATACCATACAACTCGCCCTCTTGTCCGTTAGCCGTTAATAGCTGAGGTACACCCTCACCGCCGTCAAACTGAACCATCTCTATAGGATTTTCCATATCTTTATAGAAAAGTGCGATAGACAAGTTGTTACCCTGTGACATATACCACTCCCAGCGGAAGTCGATATTGGTCAGTTCTGTTTCAACCAATGAAGGCGAACCACGTACCAAGAATTCAGTTAACGGATCGATAAAGAACGTTGAGCTGATATCACGTAAATCAGGACGGATTAGCGTTTGGCTAATGTTAAAGCGATACTGCATCTCTTCACTTGGGATATACGTAAAAGCCAATGAAGGTAACACTTCAGATTCATTGTAAATACTATCAATGATGGCATCAGTGTCATCGGCAAACCTATCCGAGTGCTCGATAAATGGAATCGATACTTGTTGGAAGTCTTCATAACGTGCACCACCACTTACGCGGAACTTCTGGTTAAAGAATGCATCAACCATGAAATAGCCTGCGGTCAGCTTGGTTGCCGCTAAATACTTATCACCTGCACCTGTATTGTCCTGAAACACAGAACGTCCTGTTGAGCTGGTGTAAAAGTCGTCATTGTAGATATTTTCTTGTGAGAAAATTTCGTTTAGACGGCTACCGGCTTTAAAGTCAGAAGAAATACCGAAGTGGCGTATTGCTAAGTCAATATTGTTACCGTCACGGGTTTTATCGTAGTAATCCATACCCGCTTTAAGTTCAACGTCGTAACCATCGCCAAAGAACGCGGTAGACACGTTGAAACCATAGGTATCAGACTCATCATAAAGCACCTGATACTGACGGTTAAGGTTAGTTCCTGGGGTATCATCAAGGCGCTCAAGCTCTAGCGCACCTGACTCATCGTAAAACTGCTGGAATGTCACTTCCATGATGTCTGGTGCTTCACGAGACGCCCGGCTTGTACCTACGTACCAGTCAAAGAATACACCGTCTAACAAGTTAAGGAAGTTGTGCGTGCCTTTAAGCTGTGAAGAAACCATTTCACGCTCTTCGAAAATGATATCCATGCGGCGGAATTCTTCCACGCCAGGGTTAGATTCACTTTCGTCGAAGTAGTATCCATCGCGAACGCGGTCACGCATATCGTGAAGGATCATGTTCACAAGCTCAACTTTGTGGTTGCTATTGTATTCAAAACCAACGTTGAACATTCCGCTCCAACGCACGTTTTGCTCTGTTGAAATCATGTCTCGGAACTTGGTAAAGCGCGGGTTTTCTTGACCGCCACCAATATCGTTTCCAAGCATCTCTTCGGCAACTGTCCATTGATTGCTATATGAGACTGTTGCAAGAAAACCAAGTACGGAGTCATTGTCAAATACGTAGTTATTACCAATGGTCGTACCTAGGCTAAAATTTGGATCCACAGACTTTTCGTCCGGGCCAATATCCCAGTTAAACGAGCTTAGGATATCCTGCGTTTCAGCCAGTGTTCTCGTGCGGTCGCCTTCAAACCCTGCAGAACCATTTGCAGCAAGACCCGAGCTGATTATATCGGGCAGTGCACGGGTGCCGTCATCACGTCCTGTCCAATCGTCTCCACCACCAGAGTAGAAAACGCCGTCGTCGCTGTTTTGCGTGTTCCAACCGCCACCAGCACTTACGTTGAATACAAATTCAGACGGAATTGATTTAGTGCGAATGTTTACGTTACCACCACCAAAATGCCCAGGCATATTGGGTGAGTAAGATTTCTGAACGTTAAGGCTCTCAATAATGCTTGAAGGGAATAAATCAAGCGGTACAACCGAGCGCGTAGGATCCGGGCTTGGTACCGTCATGCCGTTGAGCTGTGTACTTGAGTAACGCTCACCCAAACCACGAACGTAGATAAATTTACCGTCAACAAGCGTAAGACCCGTTACACGTCGAAGTGCAGCAGCGGCGTCGCCGTCACCGGTACGTGAAATTTGTTCGGCGCCGAGAATATCAGCAACGAAGGCCTGATTCTGACGCTCTTGTAATACTGCTGTGGCAGTACCTTTAAGTCGCGTGCCCGTAGCAACGACCTCTTCGATAGCTTCGTCTTCTGATTGCTGTGCTACTGCTGATAACGGTAACGCACTTGCGCCAAGAATGGACGCGATAGCCAGCGAAAGTCCACCGACTTTAAATGCTGACGTTTGATTGTTTTTCATTGTGTAACTCCTAAGAAACTGTAATCAGGTAGCTGCGCTTACACAAAAGCTAAGGCGTAAAAACGCCTTAGCTTTACTGTGTTTCGCATTCTTTAATTAGTCTTGAAGACCAACCGTTACCCAACCCAGTGTCCAGTCAGACTCACCGTCGAATGCACCTTGGAAGTCTGTACTATCAAAGAAAGCGTCCAAAGTAGAAGCGTCGAAGCCTGAACCTAATAAAACTGAATTGCTTGCAGGTACGAAACCTGTTGAATCAAAGCCAAGTGCTGCCGTGTCAGCAAGTACACTGTTGCCGTCTTGACCTTCAAACCATGCTTGTGTGCTGTCTGTACCTATTGTATCTGAACCGAAAGCACTCGTAGATGAACATGCTACTGTTGAGTGTGTCACAGTGAGTGAACCTGCTGCGGCATTAGCAATTGACTCGTCACCATTCACTCGTAGGCAGTTGCTGTAGTTTGCACCACCGGTAACCACTAGGTTTTTAATTGTACCTGCAGTACCGTTACGAAGACGTACACCATTTGTACTGTCTGCGCCTAAAATTGTCACGTTAGATACGGTTGGTGTAGTCAGTGGTGTCCACGCAGGGTTATCTTCGTTGTTGTCTGCTTCAAACGCGTTGTCGCCGCCCGCTGCGTCTTGCTTGATAACTACGTACTGTGCCTTACCTGTCCAACCGAACGACCAGTCTAGAGAATCGTCACCGATAGCCGTCAGCACTAAGTGGCTTACGTTTACTGTACCGCCGAAGAACTCAACGCCATCATCTAGGTTTTGATGAACTTGAACGAAGTCAACTTCAGTGCCACGGCCAACACCGGCAAATGAGATACCGTTTAGCTCATCGCCTGCCGCAAGTGCTTTACCTGCGTGCTTAACGATTACATAGCGAAGTGTACCTGAGTTATCATCTTCGTCTGCACCACCGTAAAGGCCTGCATCACCTTCAGCTGCAACACCACAGTTAGCAAGCTCTGCTTCAGACGTGTCAGCGTCGTCGCCTGTGTTACATAGGTTTGTTGGTGCGTTACCTAGAATAACCAGACCACCCCATTGGCCTATCGCTGTCTCGCCGCCAGTCATATCTTCAGAAGATGTGAAGGTAATTGGCAATGTTGCTGTACCAGCAGCTTCAATTTTAGAGCCGCGACGAACAACTAGGAAATCATCACCGTCTTCGCCGAATACTGTCGTACCGCGCTGAATGTAAAGCGTCGCGCTGTCAGCATTGTCGTTACCTACTGCAGTACGACCTTTAATTAGCCAGTGAGCATCATTAGTTAACGATACATCAGAAGTAAATACAGTGTCCGCTGTTAACTGATACACTGGCTTATCAGTAATATCAGGGAAGCTAGCAGAAACGTCCGTCGCTAAGCCTTGCTCTAGTGCCGTTGTAACGCCCGCCGGAATGCTATCATTTACAGCAACAGTCCAACCATCCATCCAGTTGTTGTCGCCGTCAAATGCACCGATATAGTCAGTTGCTGCGAAGAAATCATTTTCTTCTGATACATCAACGCCCGCACCAAGAAGTGGTGAGCCAGAGCGAGGTGTAAAGCCATCGTTAGAAAGCATTAGCGCGTCAGCAGTAAGTACACTGTTGCCCGTTTGACCTTCAAACCATGCTTGAGTAGTGCCGCTACCAATAGTGTCTGAACCAAAGTTATTGCCTGCTTCACAAGCAACCACTGAATGTTCTACAGAAAGCTCGCCAGATACCGCGTTGGCAATTGACTCGTCGCCGTTAACACGTAGGCAGTTAGAGTAACCTTCACCAGCAGTAACAACCAGATTGCGAATGTTACCCGCAGTACCGTTGCGTAGGCGTACGCCGTTAGTTGTGTCAGCGCCAACGATAGTCACGTTAGAAATAGTAGGCTTAGTAAGTGGAAGCCACGCTGGGTTGTCTTCGTTGTTATCTGCTTCAATAGCATTGTCGCCACCCGCAGCTGATTGTTGGATATAAACGTTTTGCGCGTTACCTGTCCAACCGAAAGACCAATCTAGCGAGTCATCACCGATATCAGTAAGTACAACGTTACGTACGCTGACTGTACCACCGAAGAACTCGATACCGTCATCAAGGTTTTGGTGAACTTGGATGTACTCAACTTTAGTACCTGAACCGATACCAGCAAATGAAATACCGTTTAACTCGTCACCTGCTGCTAGTGCACGGCCAGCGTGTTTAACTACAACATAGCGTAGTGAACCAGTATTGTCTTCAGGGTTGTTGCCGCCGTAAAGACCTGCATCACCTTCTGCCGCTACACCACATGCAGCAAGTTCAGCGTCAGATGTTTGTGCATCATCACCGGTATTACATAAGTTAGTTGGTGCATTACCAAGAAGCACGATACCGCCCCATTGGCCGATACCCGTTTCGTCACCAATAAGGTCTTGAACAGAGGTAAACGTGATAGGTGCGCTTGCTGTACCGTTAGCTTCAATTTTAGAACCACGACGTACTACTAGGAAGTCATCACCTTGCTCACCAAATACAGTTGTACCTTGCTCGATGAATAGTGTTGCGCTGTCTTCGTTATCGTTACCTACTGCAGTACGGCCTTTAATTAGCCAGTAAGCATCGTTGGTAAGCGTAACGTCAGAGGTAAATGTGGTGTCTGCAGTAATTTCATAAACCGGCTTGTCTAGGTTAAAGTCAGCCGATACGTCTGTTGCTAAACCTTGTGCAAACGCGTTTGGAACGTCAGTTGGGAAACCGCCGTTTACGCCTACCGTCCAACCGACCGTCCAGTCTGTGCCGTTAGGGTTGAATGCACCGATGTACTGACCGCCGCCAAGTGCAACAGGAGAAGAAGCTGTGGGGAAGTAACCGTTATCTTCAAGCATTAATGCAGAAGCAGCTAAAACGCTGTTGCCATCTTGACCTTCAAACCATGCTTGAGTCGTACCACCGTTAATGGTGTCCGAACCAAAGTTGTTCGCAGGCGTTTCACACGCAACAATTGAATCAGTGATAGAAAGCTCGCCAGACTCAGCGTTTGCAATCGCCTCGTCACCGTTTACACGTAGACAGTTGTTAGCCAGGGTAGAACCGGTGATAAGTACATTTGAAAGTACACCTGCCGTACCGTTGCGAAGACGTACGCCGTTAGTGCCGTCTGCACTTACGATAGTTACGTTAGAGATAGTTGGCTTAGTCAGCGGCAACCAAGACGGGTTGTCTTCGTTGTTGTCAGCCTCGATTGCGTTATCGCCACCGTCAGCTGACTGCTGGATGTAAACGTTCGTTGCGCTACCAGTCCAACCGAAAGACCAATCTAGAGAATCATCACCGATGTCAGTAAGTACAACGTTGCTCACGTTAACTGTACCACCGAAGAACTCAATACCGTCATCAAGGTTTTGGTGAACTTGGATGTGATTAACTGTAGTGCCTGAACCGATACCTGCGAAAGAAATACCGTTTAACTCGTCACCTGACGCTAGTGCTTTACCCGCATGCTTAACAACTACGTACTCTAGTGTACCTGAGTTATCTTCAGGGTTGTTGCCACCGTAAAGACCTGCATCGCCTTCAGCAGAGACGCCGCAGTTTGCTAGTTCTTCATCCGACGTATCTGCATCATCACCCGTATTACAAAGGTTAGTTGGTGCGTTACCTAGTAGAACTACACCGCCCCACTGACCGATAGAAGTTTCTTCACCCGTAACGTCCTGTACTGATGTCATTACGATAGGTGCTGAAGACGTACCCGATGCGTCAATTTGAGAGCCACGACGAACAACCAAGAAGTCATCGCCGTCCTCGCCGATTACTGTGGTACCTTCTTGAATAGTTAATACCGCTGCATCAGCGTTATCGTTACCAACTGCGGTACGACCTTTGATGATCCAGTGAGCATCGTTCGTTAAGGTCATATCTTGAGTGATCGTTAAATCAGTATTTAAACGATAGACAGGCTTGTCTGTAATCGTTCCTGAGAATTCGCTTGATACGTCGGTGGCAAAGCCTAGGGAGAAAGGCGTATCCACATCAGGAGTAGTCGGAGTAGTAGGTGTCGTTGGTGTAGTCGGAGTTGTTGGAGTAGTTGGTGCTACTACCTCGTCACCTTCATTAATATTGATGTCACCGCCACAGCCTGCGAGGACAAGCGCAGTCGTGATAGCACTTACCTTAAATATGTTACGAATTTCCATTAAATTCTCCAGATTTTTGTAATACGGATTCTGAGGTTTGCTAGAGAGTAAAGGAGATCAGTGACATTTTTGTTACAAAGTAAAAAACTTATCGAATTTATTTGAACTTTTTCAGCTTTGAACTACTGCCATTACAAAGCCATTACTTTTCATATAGATAAACCTATATTGGTTAAAAATAAAACGAGCAAAGACGTCAAATGCATTTAATTTTTTGTTCTAAACCATTTGGTTATGACAGTTTTGTGACCGCGAGTGACAGGTTCTGCGAAGTGGATGCTATTGAGATTAGGGTCGCCAGAGGGCAGTAAGTTGTTCCAAAAAAGCGCTTTTCCCTTTTTCGGGGATATCGCAATATTTAGCTTGGTAAATCGGGTGTGGCCGCCTTCACATTCATCATTCAGGTAAATCATGCATGTCCATGTTCGCTGACCGCGCGATTGACAATGCGCTTTGTATTGCGGGCTTCCTGGAGGAAAAAAGTCGTAATGCGGTTTGTAATACTCCCCGACATTGTAGTGCTGAGCCTGAATGACTTCCCCCTCCCCCACGCCTAAGCTGAGTGTTGAAACTATGCGGCTATCAACCGCCTTAACTAACCCGTTGTTGAGAAAAGCTAATTCACAGGTTGTAGACGTTCTAATGTCGTCTGCGCTTGGCGCCCCTGCCAATTTTGAGGGAGCGAGTTTATCTTTGGTCAGTGCAACCAGTTCGTCGCACTCTTGGCAGCTCAAAAAGTTGTCGTACGCATACAGCTGAATGTTGTTTTCATCAGCAACTGGCTTTGCCTTTTCCAATCGAGTGATAGCACTTTTTGCTAGCTTCTCGTAGAAACTTGAAGAGGGTGAAAACAGGTAGTCAGCGGGCAAATTGGCGCCGAGCACTTTTTTAATCGTGGCGGGAGAAAAACCGTTCTCCACTAAGGTTGTCACGATAGTCGGCACTGCCGTCCCTGATAGCAGGCATTTGACGACCCATTGTTTCCACACTGGCGGCATATACGACACTTTCTTACCCTTGACGTTTGACGGCTAATGAAGCGGTTTCTTACTTTACTTATCTATTCCAGTAATCGGCGTTGGCGTATCAATACGTCTTCACGGATGGGAAAATACCCGTCTCTTACCACCTGCTCCTGCCCTTCCTGTGACAAGATGTAGCGCAAGAACTCCCGTTCCAGCGTAGGTAATGGCTCACCGGGCTTTTTATTTATCACTAAATAAAGAAAACGGGCAAACGGATACGTTTCGTTGCGCACCGTGTCAATAGAAAGAGGGATTAAGCTGTCTAGTGACTCACCTAAAGGCAAAGCGCGAACCCCTGCTGTTTTATAACCATAAGCGGCATAGCCAATCGCGCCTGTCCCACTGGCCACAGACAACACAACAGATGCAGAGCCAGGTTGTTCGTTTACCGTATTTTTAAAGTCACCATCGCACAGCGCCATCACTTTAAATAAGCCATAAGTACCCGATACTGAATTTCGGCCATACAGTCTTATAGGAGAGCGATAGCCTATATCGTTAACGCCGAGCTGAGACCAATTGGTAATGGCTGTATTGCTGCCACAAAACTGGGTTTCAGAAAACACTGCGTCAACTTGCTCAAGGGTCATACCCGGCAACGGATTGCGTCTATCCACAAAAATAGCGATGGCATCCATTGCCACTTTTAATACCGTAGGTGGGTAACCGTGGGTTCGCGTGAAGTCCCGTATTTCACTGGGCTTTAACTCTCGGCTCATCGGGCCTATGGTTGCCGTGCCTTCAATAAGTGCAGGGGGGGCGGTAGATGAACCTGACGCCTGTATTTGAAAGCCGACCTGAGGATAAAGGGTTTTGAATTCCTGTGACCAAAAGGTCATTAAGTTTGCCAGCGTGTCAGAGCCAACTGACGTAATTTTTCCTGCTACACCCGGCTTGCGCTCGTAGGCCGGCACGGGGTAAGTGGTAGAATTAGATGGTAAGTTTTGTTCATATTGAGGGCTAGCGAGTGCGACAAGCGGTAACAACAAGCTTATTACTAAAAGTAACTTTGAAAGACACGGGGTTGGCCCCTCTACCTTGTCATGCTTTTTGCTCACCGACGTTTCTCGCCTCTTTGCATTAAAGTTGCTCTGCAATCAATTCATTATCCAGCACAAACGAAAAATGACTTCCCTCGCCTAATGTACTGGTTATATCTAAACGGGAATTATGATGACTTAATACATGTTTTACAATGGAAAGACCTAAGCCTGAACCGCCGGTCTTGCGTGAACGAGCTTTATCCACGCGATAAAAGCGCTCGGTTAGTCGGTTTAGATGATTTGGCTCAATACCATCACCGTTATCAACCACAGAAAATTTAGCGCCGTTCAGTTTACGTCGCCAATACACGTTAATTTCACCGCCAGCTGGTGTGTAGTGCACCGCATTAAACACCAAGTTTGAGCAAGCACTGCGCAGCTCGGTCTCTACACCAAAAACATAGAGTTCTTTGTCGATGTGGAAGTTTATTGTGTGGTTTTTCTCTTTATTAAGGGCCTGCGCCTCTCTCTCTATTTGCGCAAGGACCACAGGAATATTCACAACATTTTCGTAGATGCGCTCCGAACTCGCTTCAATGCGCGACAACACCAGCAAGTCTTCTATCAAATTTTGCATGCGGTGGGTTTGCGATGTCATTTCTTTCATCGCTTTTTGCATAAAAGGATCGGAGTCTTCATCGATAGGAAGAATTTCAAGATACCCGTTAATGACCGTTAGCGGCGTGCGTAGTTCATGAGACACGTTTGCCACAAAGTCTTTACGCATTTCTTCAAGTTGAGACACTCGGGTAATATCACGAGCTATCAGTAACAGATGCTCATCGCCATAAGGCATAATCCGATATTCGAAGGTTTTATTAGGGTTCGTGGGCGACGGTACTTCAATGGGATATTTATAGTTACCGGCATGAAAATACTGAATGAATTCAGGGTGGCGCAACAGGTTATCGATTCTACGCCCAGAGTCTTGAGGCCATTTAAGCCCTAAATCCAACCGCGCAAGGCGGTTACACCAAATAATACAAGCCTTTGCATCGACCACGACTGCTGCATCTGGCAAGGCTTCAGAGCCCTCTCTAAAGCGCTTTACCAATTCGCCAAGCTCTTTACGCTTATTGCGGTTACGACGCTGAAGATAATAAATACCCTCATAAATATGTTCCCATACGCCGCGCACAGTGGGTGGAGACATTTTACGACTGTGCCATAACCAACGATTTAGCTTGTAGAGATGCCAATAGTTAAACAGTAAAAGTAGCGTTGCACCAATGGCCACGGCGAATAACATATCATCCAAATACCACCCGACCAGCGCAAAAACCACAAGGAATAGCACTAAGCGCAATGTACTTCTCAACCAAGAGAACGGGTAATACATGAAATAACTCGCGTTGTTAAGGTAAAAATAAGCGCACGCCTAAGTTGGCGCAGAGATGTAAAGGGAATAACGTCGTGCTACTCCCTTTACTATTAATTATTACAGCTTGGTAGAAAAACGGTAGCCCGCGCCACGCACTGTTTGGATCATAGCATCATGTCCGTGGCGAGAGATAGCCTTACGCAAACGTCGAATATGTACGTCTACGGTTCGGTCTTCTACGTAAACGTTGGTTCCCCAAACATTGTCTAATAGTAGCTCTCGGCTGTAGACACGCTCTGGATGGGTCATAAAGAAGTGCAACAACTTGAATTCAGTCGGGCCCATGTCTAACGGTTCATCATTCGCCATAACGCGATGTGATACCGGCTCAAGCTTAAGGCCATTAAATTCGATAGGCTCTTCACTTGATGTCGGCGTTACTCGTCGCATAACCGCTTTGATTCTTGCCACAAGCTCTTTCGGAGAGAAAGGTTTAGTGACGTAGTCATCAGCACCTGCATCTAGTCCTCGAATTTTGTCTTCTTCTTCGCCGCGGGCTGTAAGCATAATGACGGGAATGTCACGAGTGAACTCGTGCTGTTTTAAACTTTTAGCTAGCTGTACACCGCTTCCGCCCGGTAACATCCAATCCAATAGGATCAAGTCCGGGTAAGGTTCGCAAATTTTTTCTTGCGCGATGTCGAAATCTTCGGCTTCAATAATGTTAAAACCTGATTGCTCAAGCACAAACTTAAGCATTTCACGGATAGGCGCTTCGTCCTCAACCACCAACACTGTACGAGACATCGTAATATTCCTGCTCATTTTTAAACGCCGTTATTATTAATGTGGTCTGTGACAGTTTTATTAAAACGATTACATTTATGTGTCAAGTTTAATACGGTTATAAAACATGCTTTGGCCAAAGTTTAAACATAGAATCTTGTTTATTCATACAATTACGCATATTCTTGAATGGTCATAATTACCGATATACAGGTAATGTAACATGACGGTTTCGCCATTGGGGTGGGCATCATAATAAGTCTGAAGTAACAGGGGTATGTTTTTCTATGGCTGCGGTCAAGACAGGGTTATCAAGGAAACTCCTAGCGAGAGTATTGTCGGTGTACTTTGCTCTTACGCTGCTTGTTACACTAGGCCAAATCTTCACAGAATACCTAAGTACAAAAAACCACGTAGAGAGCGAACTACAAACGCTAAAAAATACGTTTTCCTCTAGTCTCACTCGCGCGCTGTGGGAACTCAACCATGACCAAGTTCGCGCTATCTCAGAAGGCTTAATGTCGCTTCCTATTGTTGAAGGCCTTCAGGTTCGGGGAGAAAACGGAAATTATATTGCAGAATATGGTATCAGAGTACAACGGTCACCTAATCCTATCGATAGAGAAATCATCGAAGACCATTCAAGCGGCATATTCAGCTACAGCTTCCCCCTCGTTTTCAAATTTTCTGGAAGGGAATCAACGGTAGGCGACGTTACGTTATATTCCAGTTTTGATACTATTTTCAGTCGAATTGAAGTCGGCGTGTTTTTTCTAATTGGAAACGCCATAGTAAAAACCACATTTCTAGTATTTCTGTTCATGACAGCGTTTCGAACCATGCTTTCTGAGCCGCTGCAAGCTATTACAGAGCAAATGGGGAACTTCGACCCCCAGCACCCAGAAGAGAGCAAACTCAGTATTAAGTTAGAAGATGACAATGAGTTACTTCAGCTTAAAGAATCGTACAACGGTGTGATAGACGATCTTATTACTTCAAATAGCAAGTTAAACCAAGCGCAAAACGAGTTAACCCTTGCGAACAAAAAGCTG
This sequence comes from Alteromonas sp. KUL106, assembly GCF_009811415.1. Classification (GTDB taxonomy): domain Bacteria; phylum Pseudomonadota; class Gammaproteobacteria; order Enterobacterales; family Alteromonadaceae; genus Alteromonas. The sequence goes on from NZ_BLIG01000008.1 coordinate 129,223, forward strand.
GATGATCAAAACCTGATATTGGAACAAGAGGTCGCGAAGAAAACTGCATCGCTATCTCAAATCATGCTTGACCTTGAACAACAAAAAGATGAGCTGATAGCCCATCAGCGTGAGCTTCGCCAAGAAAACGAAAACCGCCAATACATTGAAGCAGAGCTTCGACAGCGCAATCAAGAGTTGGCGAGTTCAATGAATACGCTCAAACAAGCACAAGAGCAGTTATTAGAGTCAGAGCGCATGGCATCACTTGGTGGTCTGGTTGCTGGCATTGCGCATGACGTGAACACGCCGTTAGGTGTGAGTGTAACCGCAGCCAGTTTTCTTCAAGAGCGGCTTAATAATTTAAAGACTGATTTTGAAGACAAAAGCCTGACCAGTAAGAACATGGCAAGCTTTATTGACGAAGCAGAACAAACAGCCCTGCTTTTACTGAATAATTTAGAGCGCGCTTCTGACCTTATCGCTAGCTTCAAGCAGGTCGCGGTGGACCAAACGAGCGAGACTGAACGAGAAATTGTATTGAATGACTATATCAATGAAATCATTCAATCGTTAAAACCGAGCTTCAAACAAAAAGAATATCAAATCAACGTTTCCTGCCCTGCCGACTTAGTGGTGACTTGTCCGCCAGGCGCTATCGCGCAAATCGTAACTAATATGATTGTCAATTCTATAACCCATGGTTTTGAAGGGCGTATCACAGGCACAATAACCTTAGAGGTCAAAGAAGAAGGAAATATGGTAAGCCTCTATTATAGCGATAATGGCAAAGGGCTTAGTGAAGAAGAACTCAGTAAACTTTTTGATGCTTTCTACACCACTAAGCGCGGTAAAGGTGGGAGTGGTTTAGGGACGCACATCATGTATAACCTCGTAACCCAGTCGCTCAATGGGCAGATAGAAGCGCAAAGCGCGATAGATAAAGGCTTAGAATACTTTATTCGCTTTCCTAAAAATTAATAGCAACCCGTTGTTTTATTCTCTTTAAATCAGCGCCTACTCTTCGCACTTTAATTGTTGCCACTGCCTTTTAATCAATTGCGCAGTGGGCCCTACATTGGTACGCTTGCGCCCTATTTTTATTAAGAGAATGCTTACACTATGTGGTTTAAAAATGTAAAAGCCTATCAAATTACACAGCCGCTATCGCTAGACGAGGGTGATTTAGAGCGCGCGCTAAACGAGCATGCTTTCCGCCCATGTGGCAGCCAAGACTTAGCAACCATGGGATTCGCCTCTCCCTTTTCTCAGGCCGGCAAGCAAGGCACCATGTTTCATGTCGTTCAACAGCGTTTTTGGATAACGTTAAAGAAACAAGAAAAGCTTCTTCCCGCTGCTGTGGTCAATGCCGAGCTTGATGAAATGGCGGCTAAAATTGAAATGGAAACGGGCTCACCGGTAGGTAAGAAAGCCAAAGCCGACCTTAAACAAGAAATTCAAACTCGATTACTCCCTCAGGCCTTTACAAAAAATACCTATACTCACGGTTTTATTTCACTTGCTGACAATTTAGTGGTGATTGACGCATCATCTGACGGCAAAGCCGAGGCCTTCTTAGCCATGGTAAGAAAAGCCATTGGTTCACTGCCTGTTGTGCCATTTACACGCAGAAGCCTTCAAAGCGAACTTACCCACTGGGTAACGGAATCAACGCCAGAAGGCGTAGGACTGCTTGAAGAAGCAGAACTAAAATCAACCGACGATACAGGCAGCGTTATCCGCTGTAAAAACCAACCGCTAGATAGCGAAGAAATCAGTATTCACTTAGATGCAGGTAAGCTGGTTCAAAAAGTTGCGTTCGAATATGCAGAAACGTTGACTGCTGTTATCTGTGAAGATGGCGCCATCAAGCGTATTAAATTCACTGACCGCATCAAAGAAGAAACCGACGATGTGCCAAAAGATCAAGTAGAGGCACGTCTAGACGCAGAGTTTGCGCTTATGTCAGCCGAAATTTGTACACTACTTAACTTTCTTCGTGGTGCACTTAATCTTAACGACGATAGTTTGTAAGCGAACGAAAAGTAGATATCAGGTAATAGCCTAGCGTTATCTCAAAGCCTAATTACCAAGGGGTGATTAGGCTTTTCGTCATTAGCACCAACGCACTACTTTTTTACTGGCAACCTTCTGGAAATTTTTGCATAAAAGGCTGTCAGACCGTTTTAGGTGGGATAGTGAATCACCACAATAAAACGGGTTTCCCCTACTTCGTCTCGATACCCGTGGGGCTGATCTGCACGCAGTACACATTGCTCTTGCGCCTGATAGGTTTGCCACTGACCGTCTTGCAATACACTTAACGTGCCTTGCGTTACATGGATATGCTCAGTCACGCCTATTAGGTGTGGCGAAGAGTGCTGTTCATGAAAGTCTGTTAAGCAAAGCTCAAACATTTCAAACTGCGTCGTTTGATTAAATGGAAATAGGGTTCTAATTGTTACGTTGGTATCGTTAGTGAACTTGTTATCGGCGTGGTGAGACGTAGGTTGAATGTCGTCATCGGATAAAAAAGATGAAAACGAGCATTCTAAGCCTGTGGCTATTTTCCACAGCGTCGCTATGGTAGGGCTCGACTCACCCCGCTCTATTTGCCCCAGCATAGCTTTTGATACCCCAGTCAGTGTTGCTGTTTTATCAAGGGAAAGCCCCCGCGCTTTACGAACAGACTTCAGATGTTTTGCAATACTTTTTGAAAAAGCAGAAGGCTGCGCATTCGCTTTTGTCATTGGTTCAGAGCCCTTTTATTTTTTCAAAGATGCGACCAAAACGCTTGTGCGCTATAACGCACGAGTGTTATCTTAGACAGTATGCGTTATAACGCACATTAGGCAAGGATAGCATAGGTTACCGATAAACATTCGATAAACGTAGTCAGCGTGTTGTTATCGCTTAATTAGTTTCAAACCGACGTTCAAGCACGGGTATTTTCATGAGTAAATGGAAGTTAAGCCATATCAGCGCAGGGTTAACCGCCGTCACGGTAGGTTACAGCAGCTCTGTTGTCATCATCATTGATGTGGCGCGCAAAGCCGGCGCCAGCGACGATATGGTAGTAAGCTGGTTGTTCGCACTTGGGCTAGGTATGGGCATTACCTGCATTCTGTTTTCGTGGCTTTCCAAACTGCCCGTTGTTACCGCATGGTCTACGCCCGGAGCGGCTTTTTTGTTAACGAGTATTGGGGACTACCGTTTAAGTGAAGCCATTGGAGCATTTATAGTATGCGCTTTACTTTCTCTCATAACAGCGCAAAGCCGCAGTTTACTTAGGCAAATTAGTCGGATCCCTCCGGCAATCTCATCGGCGCTATTGGCCGGGATTCTCTTACCCATATGCCTTGCTATATTTAGTGATGTTAATGAAGCGCCGTATTTAGTCGCGTTTTTTATTGCGGCTTATCTAGTGGGAAGCAGGTTATTTCCCCGCTACCTTATGCTGTTACTACTGGTAATGTCGGTTGGCATTAGTTTAGTGATAGGCAGTTCAAACGAGTTTGTCTCTTTGCCAAACGATTCATCAATGATGGCTACTGATGTAGTACTAGATGCGTCATCAGTTTTTGCACTTCCAGCGCCTATTTGGGTTACGCCCACTTTTTCTCTAAGTGCCGCCGTGGGCCTAGCATTTCCCCTTTTTCTTATCACAACGCTTTCGCAAAACTTACCTGGCATAGCTATTCATCACGCCCATGGCTATACACCCGATCACAAGCCTATTTTATCTGGGATTGCCATTGTACAAGCCGTTTTAGCACCGTTTGGTGGTTTTACCTTTAATTTAGCGGCAATTACGGCAGCCTTGTGCATGGGAGAGCAAGCAGACAGTGATAAATCACAACGCTATCGTGCTGCAATAGCCGCGGGCCTAGCTTATTTGCTTATGGGATTCATGGCATCAGTGGTCGTTGCGCTGTTTGTCAGCATGCCGAGCATCATAATTCACCTTCTTGCTGGGCTCGCACTGTTAGCCACGCTACAGGGAGCTGTAGTGCGCGCTATGGAGGTTGAATCCCACAGAGCCCCTGCTTTGCTCACTATGCTGTGTACGGCGTCAGGGTTTAGTCTGTTTTCCATGACCTCTGCGGTATGGGGGTTGGGATTAGGTTTGTTGCTGCTTTACATTCAGAAAAAACCAGCGCCTTAGGGCAGTCATAGGCACTGGCCAAAACGTTAAGTCGTCGAAAGACAAGATGTGGGTAATTGTCTATGCGGACTGGTATAAGAGAGCAATTCATAAAAAAAGCCGGTATAAATATACCGGCTTTGTGTTAATTATCTAAACAACGATTAACAGTGATTTTATTCCAGCTTATGTTAGAGGAATATTTGCTTGGCAGCGCTCGTCAGTTCTTCAAACTCATCTGAATGTAGCTCGCCCATGTCTTCAACGACGCCGCGCTGAATGGCTAAATTCAAAATAGCGTCCTTTTGACTACCCGCAGAGCCTGATACAGCAGCTCCGACGCGAACAAAGTCGATATAACCTAACTCGTCAGGAATGTAGCTCAAGTCTTTCCAATTTTTGGCAATATTAACGAAGTTTTCACCAAAGCCCCATTTTTCCATAATATTGGCACCGATTCTGCCAGCTAATTTGTCAATGGCTACTTCGAGAAATGAGGGGTTTGCAAAGACTTCTGGGTGACGTTCGGCCTCTGTCAGAATAGGAAGCACCCCTATATTGTGCACAAGCGCGGCCAATGTCATTGTATCTAGGCTCATTTCACGCTTTTTCGTACGCGTGATGTAAAGCTGCAACACTGCCATGGCAGTTGCGACGATATTGACGGTACTTGCCCACTCTTTTTGGAGATAGCGCGCCACTACATCATTTTTAGAAACGAACAACTGTTCCATCGCAAGCGCAGTGGAGATGTTTTTAATCTGACGAAGCCCAATTCGCGTTACCGCCTGGCCAACGGAGTTCACTTTTACACTGCGCCCCATATAAGCACTGTTTGCAATTTTAATCATTCTTGCACTAAGTGATGGGTCTTGACCAATAACATCCCCCATCGCATTGAGGTTTATATCCGGGTCGTCGGCTGCTTTACGAATTTTAAGTGCAATAGCAGGAAGTGTAGGAAGGACAAGCGTATCATTATTTATTTTTTCAACCAAAATGGTTGAGAGCGCGTTCTGTGTAGACATATTTCTACCCTTAGAAAGTTCCAAATAGCCGTATAAAGACAATAAGTTACATTACTGATCAATCAATAACAGCAACATTGCGCGGCGATACCGATTAATTGTTGAACGTTGCATTCCCTGCGTCTACTCGTGAAAACCAAAATGTGACACGCGAAAATACAAGCTGTTATCGTTTTTAAGATATTTCTAACACCATACTATAGTAGCTTTACGGTTTCGACCATCTAAAAATAGAAAGGGGAAAAGCGAAATACCCACTAATATCGAAAACCTCAATAAAGTATAGTTAACGTGTAGCAGACCACGATAAAGAATGCTCAATTATATTTTCATACTTTTGTATTAAATCAAAAGCATAGCTATAGTGAACAACCTACATAATGACAGAAAACACGGTAACCGTATTATGAAAAAAACACTTTCACGCTACTCTCCTGTTGCAGCTGCAATAGCCGGGTTATTCCTACTCACCGCATGCAGCAAAAATACCGATACACCACAAACAACCAAACAAGGTACGGAAGCTCAGCAGTCGCTATTGATTGACGAGGCTCGTCTATCGATCTATCACGGTGTCGACCTAACCAGCGACCTCTCTCACCTTAGTGATAATCAACATCAAATGCTTTCGCTGTTAATTGATGCATCGAAAATCATGGACGACTTATTTTGGAAACAAGCGTTTTTTGAAGATAAAGATGCCTTTCTTTCGTCTATCAGTGACGAGAAGGTACGTCATTTTGCCGCCATCAACTACGGCCCATGGGACCGGTTGAACGGTGACACGCCTTTTATTAGCGGATACGACGATAAAGCGTTGGGCGCCGAATTTTATCCCCATGATATGGATAAAGCCGAGTTCGCGACAGCTAACTTTGATGACAAACAAGGTCTCTACTCGTTGGTAAAACGCGACGAAGCAGGCAACCTTTATTCAGTCCCTTACTCAGACGCCTTTAAAAGCGAATTGATGAAAGCATCTGACCTACTTAAGAAAGCATCTGAACTAGCTGAAGACGAAAGCTTCAAACAATACTTGCAGCTTCGTTCTGAAGCCCTGCTATCAAACGATTACCTCGCCTCTGACATGGCATGGATGGACATGAAAACTAACCCCGTTGAGTTAGTGATCGGCCCCATTGAAAGCTATGAAGACCAGCTATTCGGTTATCGTGCAGCATTTGAAGCCTACGTGCTTATTAAAGATTTAGCGTGGAGTGAAAAGCTTGCTAAATATGCGGCCTTCTTGCCTGAATTGCAGCAAGGTCTACCGGTTGCGGATGCGTACAAAGCCGAGATGCCCGGTTCTGACGCTGATCTTAACGCTTATGACGTCATTTACTACGCTGGGCACTCTAACGCTGGCAGTAAAACCATTGCGATAAACTTGCCAAACGACGAACGTGTCCAGCTAGAAAAAGGCACACGTCGCCTTCAGCTTAAAAACGCCATGCGCGCTAAATTTGATACTATTTTAGTGCCAATTGCAGATACGCTTATTGTACCTGAGCAGCGCAGTCATATTACCTTCGACGCCTTTTTCGCAAACACCATGTTTCACGAAGTGGCCCATGGCCTTGGCATTAAAAACACCTTAGATGGTTCAGGTACTGTGCGCGGCGCACTTAAAGAGCACGCGTCTGCCCTTGAAGAAGGTAAAGCAGACATTCTGGGTTTGTATATGGTGCAAAGTCTGCTTGAAAAAGGTGAAATTACTGAAGGTTCTTTAGAAGATTATTATGTCACCTTCATGGCAGGCATTTTTCGTTCAGTTCGTTTTGGTGCCAGCTCTGCTCACGGTAAAGCAAACATGATTCGCTTTAACTTCTTTGCCCAGCAAGGCGCGTTTGAAAAGACAGAAGACGGTCAATATCGCGTTAACATGGAAAAGATGGGCGCTGCAGTCGAGGCACTGTCTGAGCTTATTCTGACGTTACAAGGTGACGGTGACTACGATAGTGTGGCTAAGCTGGTCGAAACCATGGGTGTGATCAAGCCTGATCTCGCGTCAGATTTAGCACGTTTAGAAGCCGCAAGTATCCCTGTTGATATTCACTTCAACCAAGGTAAAAAAATACTAGGGCTTTCTGATTAAGCGAGGCGATGCCAATAGCCTATTTGAGCAGGATATAGGCCACGCTTGAATTTCAAGCGTGGCCTTGTATAAAAATCATGAAACGCGGGTTACTCGACGTGCTTTTTCATGTCTTCAGTATAGGGTGGCCAGCCTAGAGGTTTACTGGCTAACACGTGTAAATGAATGTGATAAACAGTTTGTCCACCGTATTCGTTACAGTTCATAACAGTTCGATACCCTTGGTCAGCAAATCCCTGCTCCTTAGCTATTTTCGCTGCCACATATGATAAGTGGCCTACAACAACACGATCTTCCTCGGCGATATCATTCACCGTTGCAATTTGCTTTTTCGGAATAACAAGAAAATGAGTAGGCGCTTGCGGATTAATATCTTTAAACGCCAGCGCTAAATCGTCCTCATATAAAATATCCGCTGGAATTTCTTTATTGATAATTTTATCGAAAATAGTTTCTGCCATATCTCGCTTCCTTAATGCACTTTAAATTATCGCGCGCTTCAGGCACGCGTGTCACCGTTCAAATGAATGTATACCAGCGATAACCGATAACGTACCGCACTTATCCTAGCCCCTTTGTAGCGAGCTCACTGCTAATCACCACTAAGCGAAAACGAACCACAATAAAACTGCGCCTAACGCTAAACGATAGATAACAAATGGCAGCATGCCAATGCGGGATATCCAACTTAAGAACAGATAAATACATAAATAAGCGCTGACAAATGAAAACGCCGCCCCATAAAGTAGGGCATACCAATCGACGGCTTCGTTGGCGTTAAGCAAATCCAGCGTTGCCAGTAGCCCAGCGCCTAAAATAACCGGGATAGAGAGTAAAAAGGAAAAGCGCGCACAGGCCTCCCGTTTTAGCCCTAACATTAAGCCGGCGGTCATGGTAATACCTGAACGCGATGTACCGGGAATTAACGCCAACACCTGTGCTAGGCCAACGTAGACAGCTTGCTTCAAGGTTAACCCTTCAAGCTCTTGCTCTCGCTTAGCCGTCGCATCGGCGTACCATAGCAGCAAGCCAAAGATGATGGTAGTACCCGCAATTACCAGCGCCGTGCGTGCGTTTTCTTCAATCCAGCCTTTCATCAAAAAGCCAATAATCACCGCGGGAATAGTCGCTACAATCACGTACCACGCTAATTTACTGTCAGTAGACTGTTGTTTGCTAAACCCTTGGGTTACCCATGCCACGGTCATCTGCCCTATTTCTTGACGAAAATAGATCATAACCGCAAGAAGACTTCCCACATGCACGGCAACGTCAAAAGCCAAACCTTGACTCACCCACCCAAAAAGTTCAGCGGGTAGCAGCAAATGCCCGGAGCTACTTATCGGGAGAAACTCAGTCACCCCCTGGATAATTGCTAAAATAATAATTTCAAAAAGTGTCATTCCTTTGCTTAACTCCAAGTAAAGTCAATCGGCCATAGTTGCTGTTTTTGTTTATCAAATTTTTGCCACATGTTGGCGTAGGTTTCTTGCGTTTCAGGATGGATGTCGTCGGGAACAAGTTCCGCTAACGGCCAAAGAACAAACGCGTTGTAGCAAATCTCTTCGCGAGGCAAAACCACGGGGGTTGTGGTTATCTTACTATCATAGGTAAGCAAATCGAGATCAAGGGTTCGGGCGCAGAATTTTTTGTCGGTATGCACCCTGCCGTTCTCTTTCTCAATTGCCTTGAGTATTGCGCACACTTCTTCAATACTTTTTGACGTCGTCGCCCGGGCAACAGCATTATAAAAAGGGTTGCCATTGAAGCCCACCGCTTCGCTCTCGTAAACCGAGGAGACCGAAACATCTGAAAAGTGTTCCCTTAGCGCCACTAAAGATTGCTTGGTGTAATGCTCGCGCTCAATATTAGAGCCAATACTAATTAAAATGGTGTGTTGGGACATTAATTGCGCTCTTTACGCATTTCAACGGCAACGGTTTGCGCATTGGGAAGGATATTAGGCTTCACAATTTTAAGGGTTATTGACGCGACGGAGAAGTTATCAAGTATTGTGTCCATGACTTTGTTCCCTAAGGCTTCAAGCAGCTCAAATGTGCTTTCTTTACCCACATCTACAATACATTCGGCCACCTTGGCATAGTCTACCGTGTCGGCTACATCGTCACTAAGCATCGCCGCGCTTAAGTCTACATCAAGTGTTACATCTAAGAGCAGCTGAGTCGTTCTTACTCGCTCCCAATCATAAACACCAATCAGGGTGTCTACTTCAAGCCCTGTTATATAAATTTTTCCCATGGAATTTTTCATCTTGTACTGTTGTTAACCAGTTTATAGCCGTTTTTACTGGTCTTACTACTGCGCTTTCACCCACATATTGTTGTTAAACGGTGGTATATCGCGTTTGGATGGAGTAGCTTTACGCTTGCGTGGCACAACTATACCGCTGTATGACAACTGTGAGCAACCAAGGTTTTATAATTTTAATAAGACTGCGTAGCGTAATGATCCTCAGCGCACACAAATGTTCGAAAAACATAGCATTTAAAGAGGTTCTCCTCATGGAGTTAACTGCCACATGCCTGAACACATTTTTACAAATTAGAATGACCAAATGATCTCGTTAACCCTATTAATGATTGCTGTCGCCTACCTCTTCGGCTCACTTTCAAGTGCCGTTGTCATAAGCCGATTATTTGGCCTGCCGGACCCGAGAACGGCGGGTTCTAAAAACCCCGGCGCAACAAATGTCTACCGACTAGGTGGACGTGTTCCGGCGTTACTGGTTCTTGTTATGGACATTTTAAAAGGCACTATCCCCGTCTATGGAAGCTATTTTTTAGGCATAGAGCCTATCACATTAGGCTTAATCGCAATATGTGCCTGCTTAGGACATATTTTTCCGCTCTACTTTGGTTTCAAAGGTGGCAAGGCAGTCGCAACCGCATTCGGCGCAATGCTGCCCATAGGGCTTGATTTAGCAGGCCTGCTGATTCTCAGTTGGGTCATTGTGGTTTTTCTTACTGGCTATTCTTCACTAGGTGCGCTTATCGCGGTGTCTCTGGCGCCGCTATTCACATATTTAATCAAGCCGTTGTACACCATTCCAGTGGCAATGCTGTCGCTACTTATCATTTTGCGCCATAAAGACAATATCGCCCGCCTTTTAGCGGGCAATGAAAGTAAAGTGTGGGATAAAGGAAAAGTTAAAGAGTAAGCGCATGTTCCAGCACTTCTATCTTACCGTCTATAGACGTAACAGGCATGATACCCAGTATTTTTGCAAGCGCCGGATACACTTCTAAGTTACTAAACGCAGGTAAGGTCACATTCCTTTTAAACGCAGGCCCCACTGCGACAAACGTCGCTCCCATATCGGGTAATGTATTAATATAGCCATGGCCACCTTTGCTGACGTGTTTGCTGTTAGCATTTTTAAACCGTGCTGGCGGCGCCATTTCAATAAGAATATCGCCCGTTCTGTTTCCCACTTCCATATGACGCTCACTGCGCTGCTTGCGATTCAACACAGTGTAACGGTTTTCAGCAATGTTATTTAGGCGAGCAATCTCGTTGGCAATGTCGTTATCAGACACATTTTTTCTGGCATATAAATGAATTTGCGCCCCTTCATTTTCAATAATGAAGCTTTCCGGTATAGCCAAAGATTCTACCTCAATCGTCTGACTTTCATCGATAGCCGTCATACCATGATCTGAAACCACCACCAAATTCACTTGTATTTCTAGTGCTTTAATTCGTTCATAAAGCTGACCGATAAGAGCATCAACTTCCTGTACGGCATACTTGGTTTTTTTAGATAACGGCCCTTCGTCGTGCCCCACAGTGTCGGTTAGAGAGAAATATCCCGCAATGAAACGAGGGCGCGACGCATCAGGTAGCTCTAGCCAATCTATGATTTGGTCGACGCGCTGCTGGTAATCGGCATATTTTGAATAGTGATAGAAGTAACTCGGTGACGCGCCTGATATACGTGCGTCAGATTCTGGCCAAAAAAAGGTTGCTGCCTTCATGCCGTGGTATTCGACTAAGTTCCACAAAGGCGTTGCCTTTATCCACGTACTGTCCATTTTGCCATAACCTAATTTGTACTGCGCGTAACCTTCCTTGGTTGGGCGTGACTTATCGTAAAAGCGATTGTTGACGATACCGTGGTGTTTCGGAAGTAGTCCGGTGATTAATGAAATATGGTTGGGAAAGGTATTCGACGGATATACAGGCGTCATGGACGACGCTCTTACCCCTTGCTTTGCAATGGCACTTAGGTGTTTGGCGTTATGTAACTCAATATAGTCGTGGCGGAATCCATCAAGAGAAATCAGCACAACGTACTGTTCTTGCTGTTTCTGATCTGCCTTATCTAATGGTTGCTTTGAGAGCGCGTTGTTAGAAGCAAATGCATGATTTGTGGTGAGCACTGAAAGTAAAAGCGAAATAAATAACAACAACGCCAGATACACTTGCGATACAGAATATTTTTTTCCGTCTGTTTCTAAACCCATGCGGCTTTACGTCCTTATTCAATGTTCATTTTAGTAAAACAAAAGGCAATGGAATGTGCACCCATTGCCTTTTCATTCTATTTTGACAAAAGCATGTTGATCTTTGCTCAATATCGCTCTGATTCACACACTGAAAAGCGCTATCGCTGTGACGAGTTTCAGTTAGCCACGTTCGCTTTTATCATTCTCTCGCGTTCTAAATCGCAGATAGTGTATCAAGAGGCCAGCGCGGTTTGGCCTGCGAGGACAAGGCCAAGGTTTCCCCGGCTTTCAAGCGCTGCATTCCAGCGTAGGCAATCATGGCGCCATTATCGGTACAATACGCTAGGCTGGGATAAAACACCTCACCTTTTAGCTGTTGCATAAGTGCTTTCATCTCACTACGTAGCATGGTGTTCGCACTTACACCGCCGGCTATAACTAAGCGCTTCATCCCCGTTTGTTTTAACGCCCGCTTACATTTGATAATAAGCGTATCGACGACAGCCTCTTGGAATGCGTAAGCAATATTGGCTTTAATTTGTTCAGCTTTATCTGGGGTCAAGTCAGGGTTTCCGGTTAGATTTGCATCGCGAATGGTATTCGCTGCAAACGTTTTTAACCCGCTGAAACTAAAATCAAGCCCTGGCCTGTCAGTCATAGGTCGAGGAAATTTGTAGTGACCTGCTTCGCCTTTCTCTGCCAACTTAGCCAAAAGCGGCCCCCCTGGATAATCAAGACCAAGCAGTTTAGCTGTTTTATCAAAGGCTTCGCCGGCCGCGTCGTCAATAGACTCACCAAGTACTTCGTATTGACCAATGCCCTCTACTTTAACCAGCATTGAATGGCCGCCAGAGACTAAAAGGGCGACGAAAGGAAAAGCAGGTGCGTTTTCTTCAAGCATAGGGGCTAGCAAGTGCCCTTCCATATGATGCACACCTACTGCGGGTACGTTCCACGCATAAGCGAGCGACCGACCCACCGATGAACCTACCAACAATGCCCCCACTAAGCCAGGTCCCTGAGTAAATGCAACACCGTCTATTTCAGAAGGCGCGGTGTTCGCATCTTCCATGGCCTTTTCAATTAAAGGAATGATTTTTCTCACGTGGTCTCGTGAGGCAAGCTCAGGGACTACGCCACCATAATCAGCATGGAGTTTCACTTGGCTGTAAAGCTCATGTGACAGCAAACCCTTTTCATCGTCGTAAACCGCGATGCCGGTTTCGTCACAAGATGTCTCAATTCCTAAAATACGCATGGGGAGTAAGCCTTTTTACTTCTAACTTCAATGCTTTGCTGTGGAAACGCAAATAAATTCATACTATTAACACACAGTACTACTCGAGCAATACCAAAAACAAAGTAAATAATACTGGCGATCTGTAGCGATCATCTTTATGATCCGCCCGCGATCATAACACTACCCTCTTCAGAACATCCGGTTTCACGCTTTTGACCTCTCTTTAGTCAAAAAAGAAATCACCGAGACACGTTCTGATAAGGGCGCTTAAGTGGGCCGAGTTAAGGAACACGGTGCTTAACAAGCGCAGAGTTTACCTTTAATCCTGCATTCATGGAATGCCAGTTATCAGGTAAATGGACGGTAAATGCACAATATTGGCTATTTTTTAGCAATTCATCCTTTACTTTCTCTGTAGATATGATTAGAATTTCGCACCATTTTTAACCCGGGTGGCCTTTTTAGCGCACAATTTTACCCGGATTTACACAGTAAAAGTTTTGAGGTGAGTGTTTAATGCCTATCGTTAAAGTTAGAGAAAACGAGCCGTTTGATGTGGCGCTGCGTCGTTTTAAGCGTTCTTGTGAAAAAGCAGGTGTTCTTTCTGAAGTTCGTCGTCGTGAATTCTTCGAAAAGCCAACTTGGGAACGCAAGCGCAAGAAAGCTGCCGCTAAAAAGCGTCATCTTAAGAAGCTAGCTCGTGAAAACGCACGTCGCGTAAAACTCTACTAATATAGGGTTAGCCAACGAGTCTGAAAGGTGTTGCAATTGCAGCACCTTTCGCGTTTCTGGGCCTTTATTTTTTAATATAGTCCTTCATTCCTATTCAAAGCGTTATGTTATTTCAAGTCTGGGAGTTCAATTCTGGGGTTTTAATTTCGGGATACCAGTTCTGGGGTGTAAGGAATAGTGATCTATGCTGTAAATTTTTGCAGCGCCTGATAAGCTAAATCTATTCATAAAAAAACAGGAAGCATCATGGCACTAATTGATGATTTAAAAGCAGCGCAGAAAGATGCGATGCGCGCAAAAGAAAAGGTACGTCTTGGTACTATTCGTATGGCGATGGCCGCCATCAAGCAAAAAGAAATTGATGAACAAATTACGCTTGATGACAGCCAAATTTTAGCGGTACTGACTAAGATGGTTAAGCAGCGCCAAGACGCAGCTGCTCAATACGACGCAGCAAATCGCGACGACCTAGCCAGTAAAGAACGCGAAGAAATTACCTACATTGAAGACTTTCTTCCGCAACCTTTGAGTGACGATGAGTTAAATGCCCTTATTGATGAAACCATGGCGGCCACAGGGGCGTCGGGTATGCAGGATATGGGTAAAGTTATGGGCGCTTTAAAACCGAAGGTTCAAGGCCGAACTGACATGGGCGCACTGAGTGCGAAAATTAAGGCGCGCTTGAACGCTTAAGCGTAAAATTGAAACTTTAGTGATTTAGCCCGAAGGTGTGCATTGCCACGCCTTCGTTATTCTCATTCTTAGACTTCCCTGTTAAAGTAGCTAACTATCTTATTCATTTGTAACTTGTCGTCTTGGGCGTCGTTGCATGTTATGCATTACTGGTCCTTTTTAAAAATACCCTCATGGCTGGAAAAATACCTCGCGATTTTATAGATGATCTTCTGTCACGTACTGATGTGGTAGACGTGGTCGATAGCCGAGTAAAGCTTAAAAAAGCCGGCAAAAATTACCAAGCGTGCTGTCCTTTTCACAACGAAAAATCCCCGTCTTTCACCGTTAGTCAAGATAAACAGTTTTATCACTGTTTTGGCTGTGGTGCGCATGGCAATGCTATCTCGTTTATCATGGAATTCGACCGTCTTGAGTTTGTTGAGGCGATAGAGGAGCTGGCGCGTTATCACGGGCTTGAAGTGCCCCGTGAAAAAGGCAGTCGACCCGCTATGAGCGAAGAGAAAAAGCAGCAGCAACAAGACGATTACGCGGTCATGGAACAAGTTGCGCGATTTTTCCAGCATCAGTTGCGACAAAACGGCAACAGCAAAAAGGCTATCGAATATTTAAAGAACCGTGGTCTGAGCGGCGATATCGTTAAGCAGTGGGAAATTGGCTATGCTCCAGACAGTTGGGACGCCTTGCTTAATACCTTCGGCAAAGATCCCCAACGCATTAAGCAACTCGTTGACTTGAAACTTGTTAACCGCAATGATCAAGGTCGTACCTACGACTTTTTTCGCGATCGCATTATGTTTCCAATTCGAGACAAACGTGGTCGCGTGGTTGGCTTTGGTGGACGGGTATTAGATGATGGCGGTCCCAAATATCTAAACTCTCCAGAAACCCGAATTTTTCATAAGGGTAGCGAGCTATTTGGCTTCTATTCCGCCCGTCAAAATAATCGCAACCTAGATACCGTCGTTATCGTTGAAGGCTATATGGATGTAGTGGCACTAAGCCAGTTTGACATTAATATTGCCACAGCCGCATTGGGCACTGCGACGACGCCTGAACACATTCAAATGCTGGTTCGCGCCACTTCGCATATTGTGTGCTGTTACGATGGCGATCGCGCCGGCAGAGAAGCTGCTTGGCGTGCACTAGAAAACGCATTGCCTGCGTTAAAAGATGGTGTACGTCTTTCGTTTCTATTTTTGCCTGATGGCGAAGACCCTGACACGATGGTTCGCCAAATTGGCAAAGACGCGTTTATGAACATGCTTGATGAAGCGAAGCCACTTTCCCGCTTTTTCTTTGAAAGCTTGTTAAAAACCCACAACGTTGGCTCGCCCGAAGGCAAGATTGCGCTCAAAAAAGCGGCGATGCCGCTCATTGAAAGCACGTTAGGCGAGGATCAAAAGCAAATGCTTTTAGAAGAGCTCGCCAAACATACTGGTGAGTTTGATCGTTTTAAACTTCAGCAAGATATTACAAAGGCAAATCAAGGGGCCAAACAAGCGTATTCTCCGAACAGAAACCAAGTGAATAAACCTAAGCTTTCGCCGCTTCGCATGCTTATCCGACTACTGATAGATAAACCTGCGCTCGCTTCTCTATGTGAAGACGTGCAAATTGATATTTTCGCCGGCAGTAATGCGGCAGGTATGGATTTGTTACGCGATATACATCGGTATTGTTTAGCACATCCTCAGGCTAAAACTGCACAGCTTGTTGAAAACTTCCGCGACCATCCCCATTCTTCTACTATCGCGAAATTATTGTTACAAGAACATTTAGTTAAAGACGAGGATGCTGAGCGAGTATTTAACGACAGCTTTGCTCGCTTACTTGACGGTCATTTTGATGCCCGAATTGAAACCTTAATTTCACGCTCGCGGGTTCAGCCGCTTACCCAAGCGGAAAAACAGGAATTGAACCTGCTTATGAGGGAAAGACAGAAAAGTTAGCCGCGAGTCTTTATACATAGATTTTTGACCCGCTGGCCAACCTGACCTAACGTAGCACGTGCTTTTTAACACAACCTGTTCCAAAGGGCGGCTGTGTTAAAATTACTGGCTAAAAAATCGGCCATCAATCTGGTAAAACCACCGCATATTCTGCTATACTGGCTAATTCGCTGCAAACCTCTTTATATGAGCTAAACGCTTAAGGAGTGAACAAAAAAGCAGCAATACAAGTAGCAAAGATACAGCCGAACATAAACGGGCAAAACCAAACCCGAGCAGATGTGCATCGCAAAAGTAATGGTATAGACCAGCGTGGCATCGAGCATTAACGGCCTTGATACAAATGCAGTACTACAGCAGATCAGGGAACATACCTCTATGTATGTTGTCTTTTCTATTGCAAACTAATTGAATGTGAGAAGTGTAGGTTATATGGCGCAAAGCAAGCAGTCTCAGATTAAACTCCTGATTGCAAAAGGTAAAGAGCAAGGTTACTTAACCTTTGCAGAAGTTAACGACCACCTGCCGCAAGATATTGTCGATTCTGATCAAATCGAAGACATAATCCGCATGATTAACGACATGGGAATTCAAGTATCTGAATCAGCTCCTGATGCAGATGAACTTCTCATGCAAGAAGCAAATGCTGACGAAGATGCTGCAGAAGCAGCTGCGCAAGCACTTGCTACTGTAGAAAGTGAAATTGGCCGCACAACTGACCCCGTTCGCATGTACATGCGTGAAATGGGCACCGTTGAGCTTCTTACTCGTGAAGGCGAAATCGAAATCGCAAAACGAATCGAGGACGGCATCAACCAGGTGCAGTGCTCGGTTGCAGAGTATCCAGAAGCAATCACATACTTGTTGGATCAGTGGGATTTATACGAAGCAGAAGAAATTCGTCTGAGCGATATTATTTCTGGCTTCGTTGACCCTAATGACGATCAAGATCTTGCGCCAACAGCAACGCACGTTGGTTCTGAGTTATCTGAAGAAGAATTAGATGATGAAGACGGCGATGACGATGAAGACGATGAAGAAGAGGAAGACGATAGCGGTGTTGATCCAGAGCTAGCCCGCGAGCGCTTCACTGAGCTTCGCGAACAGTATGTTAAGACCCGTGAAGTTATTGAGAAAAAAGGCCGTTCTCACGCTGATGCGCGTAAGCAAATTAATGCACTAAGCGACGTATTCAAAGAATTCCGTCTGGTTCCTAAGCAGTTCGATCGCATGGTTAAAAACATGCGCGAAATGATGGATAAAGTACGTATACAAGAACGTTTAGTGATGAAGTTCTGCGTTGTTAACGCCAAGATGCCTAAAAAAGACTTCATCAAAGCATTTGCTGGCAATGAAACATCAACAGCTTGGTTACATGAGGCAATCAAGTCAGGTGCACCGTACGCATCAGACCTTGTTGTTAACCAAGAAGAGATCGAGCGCTGCATCAGCAAGATGAATCAAGTCGAGCAAGAAACCGGCTTGGTTATCGCAGACATCAAAGATATTAACCGTCGTATGTCAATCGGTGAAGCGAAAGCACGCCGTGCGAAGAAAGAAATGGTTGAAGCTAACCTACGTCTTGTTATCTCAATTGCTAAGAAGTACACCAACCGTGGTCTTCAATTCCTTGACCTTATTCAAGAAGGTAACATTGGTCTAATGAAGGCGGTGGATAAGTTCGAATACCGTCGTGGTTATAAGTTCTCGACTTATGCAACGTGGTGGATTCGTCAGGCAATTACTCGCTCAATTGCAGACCAGGCGCGTACTATCCGTATCCCGGTTCACATGATTGAGACGATCAACAAGCTTAACCGTATCTCTCGTCAAATGCTTCAGGAAATGGGTCGTGAGCCTACACCTGAAGAGTTGTCAGAGCGCATGTTAATGCCTGAAGACAAAATTCGTAAGGTACTTAAAATCGCTAAAGAGCCAATTTCGATGGAAACGCCCATCGGTGATGATGAAGATTCACATCTTGGCGACTTTATCGAGGACAGCACCATTATTCAGCCCCTCGATTCAGCGACAGGCGGAAGCTTGAAAGGCGCGACACAAGAGGTACTTGCAGGACTTACAGCGAGAGAAGCTAAAGTACTGCGTATGCGTTTCGGTATTGATATGAACACCGACCATACCCTTGAAGAGGTGGGTAAGCAGTTTGACGTAACCCGTGAGCGTATTCGTCAGATTGAAGCCAAAGCACTTCGTAAGCTTCGCCACCCTAGTCGTTCTGAGCAGCTACGTAGCTTCTTGGACGAGTAGTCTAGCGGTAACAGCACAAATAAAAATCCCCAGCTTGTCTGGGGATTTTTTTATGCGGTATCGTGAAACCCATCTGTAAAAAAGCCCCTGACGGGGCTTTTTAATAGCATAATTTACCAGCCTTAAGCGGCGTCGTACGTCTTTGCGCTTACACCCTAAACTGCTTAGCAATAGACTCAAGGTGTTGTGCAAGGTCTGCAAGTTCGTTACACATCGAGCCGAGCTCACCCGAGCGGCTAGCCGTTTGCTCGGTACGCTGATGAATTTCATCAACGTGGCGAACAATGTCTACCGCCACCGTGCGCTGATCTTCCGTATTATGTGCTATTTGCTCGTTCATCTTGTTGATGCGGCCAATTGTGCTTGTTATTGTTTCCAAGCTGCTGCCTGCTTTGTTAGCGGTCTCTACACTACTCGACGCTTGCTCGGTACCACGCGCCATTACTTCTACCGCAGAATGGGCCGCGCTTTGTAATTGCTCTATGGTGCTTTGAATCTCTTCTGTAGATTGTTGAGTGCGCGATGCTAACGTCCGCACTTCATCAGCAACCACGGCAAAGCCTCTTCCCTGCTCACCTGCTCTCGCGGCTTCAATAGCAGCGTTCAAGGCAAGTAAGTTAGTTTGCTCAGCAATACCTTTAATAACATCAAGTACAGAACCCACCTTGTTTGAATCAGACTCAAGTCGGGCAATCACATCAGCGGTTTCACGCACGTTATCGGCTAGCTGCTGAATGCTAGTCACTGTCTGCTGTACGATTTGACGCCCCTCGCTTGCCGCGTTGGTTGCCTCATTTGCGTCATTTGCTGCCTGTGCGGCACTGTGCGCAACGCCATCTACCGACCCGCTCATCGTGTCCACTGCCCGTTTGGCATTCGTGGCCGAGCGCTGTTGAACATCGATGGTACGCTGGGTTTCTTCGGTAACACCACGTAGATTTTGTGCGAGATTAGATAGCGGTAAACTTGCTTCAACAACATCACGAACCACACCCTGAAGCTTGTCCATGAATTGATTAAACCAATAAACTAAATCACCAATTTCGTCTTCGCTTTTGGTTTCAATACGAACCGTAAGATCGCCATTTTCTTGAGCTATATCTTTTAGCGAGCGAACAACATCATCAATACTCTGCTTTATACCTCGAACAATCGGCACCGCTGTTCCAAACAGTAATATCGTTACAACAATAGCTAAAATAACACCTGTGCTGATTAATGATGTATTGGCACTGTCTGTATTTTTAAAAGCCTCTTCAAACGCTGCCTGCTGTGCATCTCTAAATCGAGACATAGATGCAATCACACCGTCATAAGATTTGTTCATCTTTGACGAAAGCTCACCGAGGCGACTGAAGTCAGCTGTACCATTTACCATGGATTTAGACACATCAAAAGCCACACTAAAGTAATCATCAAACCCAGATGAAATTTGAGAAATATCGCTGCGGAAATCAGGGCTAATAGACGCTATCTGTTTGAGTCCATTTTTAGCCTCGTCGGCGAGGTCTTGCGCCATAACAAGAGTGTCTTGGTCGCCTGTAGTAACAGCACTTGAGAGAGTGTCACGTACTTTTTGCATGTCGACCAAGGTGGATGCAGATAGTTGCAAGGCAGGAAATTGAACTTTCTGAACTTTTTCCAGCGTGGCGCCATTATTGAGCGCTGTATAAACAGTGATAAGCAAGTAAATGATAAAACTTAGCGCCGCGATTCCTGGAATAAGGAAAATCTTAGTCGCAATGGGCATTTTTTTTAGAAAGTTCATTCGCTGTTCCACTGTTTTTTATAATTTGCTCAACAATTTTTCAGGTTTACCTGAAAAAACACCTCGTTCTAATTTATCTACATAATAGCGAAAATCTTTAATTTTAATTATGGCCTCACACCCTTGCGTGAGGCCATGCAGAGTACTAGAACGTGTAGTTTACACCGACTTTAAGAAGTGTAGCATCGTTCAGATCATTTAGGTCGTCCGAATACCAGGTAACATCGGTTTTCAATGCAAAACCTGGCTCAACATCGTAACGCAGGCCTACGGTAACTGCCGATACATCAAGTTTCTGCTGAGCAGCAATACCTGCTGCCCCCTGATAAATCGCAGACCAAGTCGCATCAGTTACCGCATCTCCTGAAGAAATTGAAGAAGGTAATGCTGCTATTAGCCCCAACTGATCACCATTATCTGCTTCTTCAACTTCGTAAGTAATGTGTGGAGTAAACTTACCAAAGCGCATTCCCGCTGTTACATACCACGCTTTGTTATCGGCAATAACAGAGCCATCTACTTCGGTTTGCGTAAATTCTGCGCCTACAAACCAGTCGTATTTATCAATATCAACGGCAACTTCAAAGAACGTCCCCGTATCATCGTTAACGCTTAGACCTTCAGCGGCATCAGAGGCAGATGGAACGAATGCGCCGAACTGACCCAGACCGCCAATAAAATTATCGAAGTCAGCGTTTGCAGCACTCGTTTTACCACGTGCTAACAACGTACGCGCACTAAACCAATCGCGCGTTGCTTCGAATGAAACAGCAACAACACCCTGTAGCTCTAGCGCCGCAGGTGTGCCCGAAATAGTTGTGTCGGCTTCAACACGTCCGACGGTAAATTGTGCACCGTATTCCCAGTCGCCCGAGTAGTTCATGTAGTCGACACGAATACCATCGATATTATTAAAATCAATACCGTAAACAGCATCAGGTGGTGTTAACCAGTGGTAAGAATAACCGATATCAAGTGACGCTGAATATTTGAAGAGCGGCATACGCAAGCGACCAGCACTGATATTGACATTGTTGTTCAATACATAAGTCATGTACGCCCATTCGAAGTCTGCATCGTAATCATCTCGACCACGACCAACTAACTGTGCCGTTGCAGATAATTTATCGCTAACTTCTCCGCGGACTTGAAGACCGAATACACTGGCTGGGTCAAAGCTGAAGTCGCTGTCGTAATCGTACACTGACTCATCGTCATCAAGCGTCATACCAGCAATCAAGTTTGCGAAGCCATTGATTTGAATGTCAGCCATAGCTGGCGCAGCTAATAGACCAGCCACAGATAATAAAGCAAGTTTGGTTTTCATGCGTGTTCCTTAATTCTTTACGTAAACGGTAGGTTAGAAGGTTGCAACAACGCGCACGCTGTCGTTCACTGCGCTGGCATCGACATAGCCGATTGCGCTAGCGTTACCCGCTACCGCAGAGACAACCTCTGCGTCGCTACCTAATGCTTTTGGTGGTTGACCTTTACCTGTAAACACAAGCTTTGACCAAAACGCAGTAAGCTGAGCTGCAGTTTTATTCAACACTTTGCCATTAAATTCGTCAGTCGCTGCTTGTCCTTCGGCAAGCGCGATGGGCTCTGCTTGTGCACCGCCAGGAAAAGCTTTCGCTTTGTTTAAGAAAATTCGGCTTATACTGTCTTTGTCAAGTGAGTCACCATTGCTGGGATGTACAATAACCGCTACGTCGGCAACTGCAACGTTACAGCAAAGTCCTGCTGCTATTATCCATTTCTTCATGATGTGTCCTCTTAAGGGTGTTGAGTTATATGCTCACCGTCTCTTACTCTCTTGAACTGCGATGGTTCGAGTATTGTTTATGCGGCTGGGCAGTGATGAGTCTTTTTACTCATACAAATACAACGTGGTAAGTATTAGTCACAAACGCCGTAATCGCCAATTTGAGCATTAAAAATTTAATGCCTATAAATGAGTCACTTATATAAGCATCTAAAATTGCGGCGAAGTGTAGTGGAAGAAAAAAGTTAAGCAACTATACCTACGTCTAATTAACATAATTGATACTAATCACCATAAATAAGACGTGATTATAACGGCATTCTTTTGGCATTAATCATTTAATTTTCAAAACCTTACAAAAGCAACAAGCCTTTAACAAAGTAATGAAAAGCCATGTTATCGTATAGAATGAGATACCTTTAAAAGCATGCCGTGCTAAGGAATAAGCAGGATCCAAGATGAAAAATGCAGGGCAAACGCCCTGCACATGATTATGACTCGCCTTTTTTATAAGGAATTTCTTTTTCTAGCCGCGCAATTTCTTTAGTCCGTTTGAGAGGCGAACCCGTGTTACGAGCAAGCCAGCTATATGCAGTTGGCACAACATAAAGTGTCATAAAGGCTGAAACCAGGACACCTGAGAAGATGACCATTCCAATCACCATCCGACTTTCAGCGCCGGGGCCTGAAGCAAGCACTAAAGGAAGGGAGCTAAATACGGTGGTAAACCCCGTCATGACGATAGGCCGTAAACGCTGAGCCGCGGCTCGTTTTAATGCGTACTCAAATTCCATGCCCGCATCTCGCAGCTGATTAGCAAATTCAACAATGAGTATGCCATTTTTGGCCGCGAGCCCAATGAGCATAACAAGACCAATTTGACTGTAAATATTGATTGTCATTGAGCTGAAAAACAGCCCGATATAAGCGCCTACCAGCGCTAAGGGCACAGTGAGCATGATAACAAGTGGATGTACCCAGCTTTCAAACTGTGCCGCTAAAATAAGATAAGTGACGGCAAGAGCAAGCATGAATACATAAACAAAGGAGTTTCCAGCTTCTTGATAAAGCTGCGACTCGCCTTTGTAATCAATCGAGACGTTATCAGGAAGTTCCGTTTCTACAATATTTTCCAAGTAGGCTAGCGCTTCACCCAACGTATAGTCATCCGCTAAGTTGGCAGAAATCGTTACCGCTCGCATTCTATTATAGCGGTTCAGTTGCGCTGACGTTGCCTGCTCTTCAAACGTAAGAAGATTGTCCATTGGAATAAGTTCACCGGTTCTCGCAGAACGTACATAGAGGTTTTCGATGCTATTGGGACTTCTGAAGTCCTCTTCTATGCCTTCCAAAATGACATCATACTCCTCGCCTCTATCGAGGAACGTAGAGACACGGCGCTGACCCAACATCACTTCTAATGTGCCCCCTATGTCGCTAATAGAGACGCCAAGATCCGCTGCTCTGTCACGATTAATATTGACTAAAAGTTGAGGAGAGGTCTCTTTGTAGTCAGAATCAATACGAATGAGACCTGGGTTTTTGGCGGCTTTTTCAAGCACAATATCTCGCCATTCAACTAGGTTTTCATAGGTATCCCCCTGCAATACAAACTGCACAGGGCGACCCAATCCGCCCCCGGATATTCCGCTGCGCATAATGGAGAAGGCACGCACATCAGGAACAGAATTAAGTTTTGCGCTAATTTCATCCATAAGGGAAAACGTACTAAAGTCGCGCTCGTCCCAATCAGCAGAACCGACGATTGCGATGCCCGCATTACCACCAAATCCAGGGGTACGTAATAGCAAACGATTTATTTTCCCGTTTTCACGATAGGGCATTAAGATGCTTTCAATTTTCGCAAGGTTTCTCGCATTACTTTCAAAGCTCGCCCCTTCCTGCGCGTTCATCAAAATAAAGAAATTGCCTCTATCCTCTTTAGGGACAAACTCGCTGGGCACTTTCTCAGACAACTGAACAAGCGCGACTACCGCAATAACAAGCATTAGTACCATTGGAATGGGTTGGTGAAGGGTTTTTCCCAGCGTATTAAAATAGCCATTTTCAAGTTGTGAAAATCGCTTATCCATCCAGCTTCCAAACCCAGATGAGCGTGTGCGCTTTTTGAGAATTTTAGACGCCATCATTGGCGAGAGGGTAAGTGCTGTAAAACTTGAAAACGCAACGGCGGCGGCAATAGCCAATGCAAACTCTGTGAACAGCCTTCCAATATTACCCTCAAGAAATACCAAAGGTACGAACACCGAAATAAGAACAAGCGTTGTAGCAATAACAGCAAAACCGACTTCTTTTGCACCGCGATAAGCCGCCAATATCGGAGGCTCGCCCATTTCAATGCGACGGTAGATGTTTTCAAGTACCACAATGGCGTCGTCAACCACTAAACCAATAGCGAGTACCATCGCAAGCAGAGTCAGTAAGTTGATGGAGAAACCCAGCGCATACATCACAATGAACGCACCAATAATTGAAACAGGCACAGTCACGGCAGGAATCAAGGTAGCGCGAATATTTCCCAGAAACAGGTAGATAACAATGACAACCATTAACATGGCAATGCCCAGTGTTTCGTACACCTCATCGATAGACGCTTCGATAAATACCGATGAGTCGTAACTTGGAACAATGAAAATGTTGTCGGGAAGCGTGGCTTCTATTTTTTCTATTTGTGCTTTTGCTGCCCTCGCTACGTCAAGAGTATTGGCTTTGGACTGTTTTATAATACCCAGTCCAATCATATTGACGCCGTCGCCACGAAACTCGGTCTCGTCATCCTCTGCGGTCAATTCTACGTGAGCGATTTCCCCTAAGCGAACAAGGTAACCATTATCCCCTACAGCCACAGTAAGCGCAGCAAAATCGTCAGGCGAAAGAAAAGTTCTAGCCACTCGAACTTCAAAGTCCCTGTCGCTACTTTCCACTTCACCGGCGGGTAATTCGACGTTTTCTGAACGAATGACTTGCTCAACATCGCTCACCGTAATGCCTCTTGCTGCCATGGCATTGCGGTCTAAAAACACTTTCATGGCATAGCGTTTACCACCGCCTAACTGTACACGCGCTACGCCATCTACAATTGATAACCTGTCGACCAACACACGCTCGGCGTAATCCGTTAGCTCCATTGTATTGAGATTCGTGCTTCGCAAGTTGTACCAAACGACCGCACTTTCATCTGAGTTTGCCTTTGATACTTCAGGTGGATCGGCCTGATCAGGCAGATTATTTAACGCGCGGCTTACACGTTCGCGCACATCATTTGCTGCAGCGTCTATATCCCGAGATAATTTAAATTCAATCGTAATGTCAGAGCGACCGTTTCGAGAGGTAGAGGTAACATTTTTAATACCTTCAATGCCTGAGATCCTATCCTCTAAAAGCTGGGTGATGCGAGTTTCAACAATATTTGCTGATGCACCTGTGTAGGTTGTGCTCACGGACACTATTGGTGGATCAATATCTGGGTATTCGCGCAAGCTCAGCATCGTAAATGCAACAATACCAAAGATAATCAACAGAAGATTAATTACGGTAGCAAAAACCGGGCGCTTAACGGAAACGTCTGATAGTAACATGGCACTAAGCTCCCTAGCGGTTAAGTACGTTGACCGGAGATTGGTCTCGCACGCGAAGTGTTCCCTCGGTGATGACTTCATCCCCTTCGCTTAAACCACTGACTATTTGAACCAAACCAGGACGGCGCTCACCGATTTCAACTTCCGTTTGATGGGCTACATTGTCTTTAATAACGTAAACGAACTGTTTGTCTTGTACCGGTACCAATGCTTTTTCGGGTAGCACTAGCGTATTTAAGACCCGTTTTTCAACCACGACGGTCAGCAACATCCCCGGCCGTAAGCGCTTGTCTTTATTGTCTAATGTCGCTCTTACTCGGATAGAGCGGCTAATTGGGTCAAGACGAGTATCGATATTTGTAATTGTTCCGTTGAACGTTTTATCTGGGTAGGCCACTGAAGACGCGGTAAGTGTCTGCCCTTTCGCAACGCTCGCCAGGTGATTCTCAGCGATATTAAAGTCAACCTTGATGACGCTGATATCATCCAGTGATGTAATGGTATCGCCAGGCTGAACCAGTGAGCCTATGCTGATTTCTCGATTACCTAAAAGCCCACTGAAAGGCGCACGAATTTGCATGTCATCAAGCTGGGCTAACGCAATGTCTAACTGCGCCTCAAGGGCTTTTACACGCGCCTGTTGCTCATCGAGAAGCTGTTCGGAAGTGGCGTTTGACTGGCGTAAGTCGGCAATCCGTGTAAATTGGCGCTTGGCCTCGTCTATATTTGCCCGTAATTCTTCGACTCGCGCGCGCTCTTCTGTGTCATTGAGCTGTATAAGCACCTCGCCTTTTTTCACCTCATCGCCATCTTCAAAATTGATAACTTTTACCGTGTCGGTAACTTGAGCAGTGATATTGACTGATTCGTTGGCAATCGCAGTCCCAAGAGACTCTATCGTGATAGGAAACGCTTGCGAGGAAATAAGCGCGCTATTAACCGGCGTTGCTCGCGGACCGCTCTGATTAACGCTTTGTTCTTCTGAAATATTTAAGTACACCACAACACCAGCGAACAACACCACACCGATAAGTAGTGGCGATAAAGAAAATCGTGAAGACATAACCTTTCCTATAGGTAAAAGCGTCCCATCGAACAGACTATTGATCATTAATTTCGGTCAATGGGTACTCAAGCACACAAAAATCGCTTACACGTGCAGTAAGCGCCGCTTTACGTTAATTCGTGTACCGCGTTATTGTTGTTTTATTTTATTTTTTGCGTAGAGTTTGTGGCTTTATTGACGTTGATATTTCAACAACCTTTAACAAACATTACCGTATTCTACCCAAATCAATGTGCAACTTTTTTCACTTATCAGCTTTATTCGCTGTTTTAACGCTTTTCTCCTGCTCTGGATCAGTACCTAGCGCACCGGTGTGTCGTGTTTCTGATGAACTTTCAGCCAAATTGGACGTTTTACTACAAAATAATCCATCCGTGTCCACCGCCGCTGCGTGTTTAATCAAAGTAAATGGGAAAGTGCTACTGATAAAACACCGCTTATCGAATAAGCTTGATTTTCCTGGTGGCGGGCAAGGAGATAATGAAACGCTGGCCTGCACAGCGCACAGGGAAACCTGGGAAGAGACCGGTTTTAATGTAGAGGTATCGCAATACTTAACAACGACAAAAAGTGGCTTAGCCTTATTCGGCTGCGCGCTTGAAGCGGGCATAGATCAACTCCCTGACGCCTTTGATGCACCACCTTGGGCGAAGGTAGAAGTAAAAAGGCTCGTTAAGGTCGATCCTTTTTCTATTGATGAAAAATCAATGCGTTTTGCCGACGAGCTTATTCCGTTACGCGATGGCTATACCCAATTCGTTATAAACCCGAACTGACAAAGCATTGTTCATTATTGAAGGTATTGATAAATTGATGACACTTTTGACAAAGGAGAATTGGCTTGTTTTCACTGCCGACCTTGAGCCTTAAAGGCAAAGTATCTGACCAGGAGTGGAATACGCGTGTGGATTTGGCCGCTTGCTATCGCCTAGTGGCTGACATGCGATGGGGAGACCTCATATACACACATATTTCTGCAAAAGTCCCAGGAACAGACCATTATTTAGTGAATGCATTTGGCCTTGGGTTTGATGAAGTCACAGCCTCTAATTTGGTCAAAGTAGACCTTGAAGGAAATATTTTAGATGACACGCCGTACGGTATAAACCCGGCCGGTTTTACAATTCACAGCGCGATACATGAAGTGCGACACGATGCGCAGTGTGTGATCCACCTTCATACGCTGGCTACAATTTCAGTAGCTTCTGTAAAAGGTGGACTCAAGCCATGGAGTCAGTATTCCATGTTCTCTTTACCTTCATTGTCTTATCACGACTATGAAGGTTTAGCGGTTGATGAGAACGAGAAAAAACGGCTACAGGACGACCTTGGCGATACTAATCACATGCTTTTACCCAATCACGGGGGGCTAACGCTCGGTCCAACCGTTGGTGATGCCTTTATGCGCTTTTACGATTTACAGCGAGCCTGCGAAATTCAACTTGCCTTGATGCAGTCTAATGAGGAAGTCATAGAGATACCTCAAACTATTATCGACGGTATTTATGCACAGGCAAAGATCGTACATAGCGGTGAAACCGGTGGACAAAAAGCGTGGCCTGCGATGTTAAGAAAAGCGTATAGGTTAGACCCAAGCTTCTGCGAATAAAATAAACCGATTCGCCTCTCAACGCGATAATGACCTTGTAGCGCGTTAGACTGGAGTGAGACAGTAGAAAAGCATCATCCGTCGTGCGCCCTCTAATTTTAAACAGGAATTGTTTAACACTATGAAAGTTACCAAAGTAGAAATATTTGATATTGAATGCCCTAAGCGCCCTCAGTGGAACCCTGTTTTTGTGCGTGTCTATACCGATGAGGGCATCACAGGGGTGGGAGAAGCCGGTCTCGCATACGACTGGGGTCATAGCGCCGCCGCTCAC
Source organism: Alteromonas sp. KUL106 (assembly GCF_009811415.1). Classification (GTDB taxonomy): domain Bacteria; phylum Pseudomonadota; class Gammaproteobacteria; order Enterobacterales; family Alteromonadaceae; genus Alteromonas. Next base: position 157,901 of record NZ_BLIG01000008.1, read on the forward strand.
ATGATTAAAGAAATTGCTGAAGCTATGCTAATTGGCTTTAATCCTTTCCATACCGAGCTACTCTGGTCGAGAATGTTACGCGAAGGCTTCTGGGGTCTTGGCGGCGGCCCAGTTATCTATGCGGCAATGAGCGCTATCGACACAGCGCTTTGGGACATTAAGGGCAAAGCACTTGGTCTGCCAGTTTACGAGTTACTCGGCGGTAAAACCAATGGCAAACTTCGCAGCTATGCCAGTCAGCTTCAGTTTGACTGGGATAAAGAAGTCACTAAGCTTAATGACCCAGCTGATTATGCCCGAGCAACCGAAAAAGCCCTTAAAGATGGTTATGACGCGGTAAAAGTTGATCCCATCGTTTATGACAAAGACGGGAATACCCACTTTGACAGAACCAAGCTATTTACTAAACCAGAGCTGAAACTTTTCAAAGCCCGCCTTCAGGCCATTAGAGACACGATGGGTGAAGATGGTGATATTATCTTTGAATGCCATAGCTTATTAGGGGCATCCACTGCTATTCAACTCGGTGATATTGTGGAAGAAATCGGCTGTTTATATTATGAAGAACCGGTAAATTATCTCAATTCAAAATTGCACGACAAGGTCGCTAAAAACGTAAATGTGCCCATTGCTGGCGGCGAGCGTTTGTATCACCGTTGGGATGTTCGCCCCTACCTTGAAGACCAATCGATTGATGTGCTTCAACCTGACGTGGGTCTTTGTGGTGGCTTCACGGAAGCGAAAAAGGTGTGTGACTATGCTGACATTTACGATGTACGCATTCAGGCTCACGTTTGCGGCGGCCCAGTTGCTACAGCGGCAAGCCTACATTTAGAAACGGCCATTCCAAACTTCTTGATTCACGAACATCATACGTACGCAATTAAAGACTGGAACCGTGAACTTTGTATTCAAGACCCTCAGCCTGTAAACGGCTTTATTGAAGCGCCTGACACGCCGGGAATTGGTATTGATCTAAACGATGAAGTGGTTTATCGCTCGCCGCACATGACGGTGACTGCACTTAAATAATGTAGAAGCTTAACGGGTTTATTGTAAGACAATAAACCCGAGGCGAGCTCCGCGCCCTATTCCACGCTCGCTTTATGCGATGTCGTACCATCGCTTAGCATTGACAGACAGCAGCGCCGCTTTTTGAGTTTCAGAAAGCGACGTTGTCATAGCAACGAACCCCCGCCAGAGCACAGCATACGGCATTCGCCACTTGCACAGTGGGAAGTTGCTGGCAAACATCATTCGATCGGCGCCAACGGTGTGCAATAAGCGTTCAAAAATAGCAGACGCACGCTGCCACTGCCAACAGCGTTCTTGCATCTCTAAACCCGAAAACTTAAACGCAACTTGCTCTGTTTCACTCAGATAACGGATATTCTGCTGCCATGTTTTAAACCCAAGGCTATTTGCATCCATCGGCGCTATTGCGGCATGATTGATCGCCACTTTTAACGAAGGCGTTTGTTCTAACACGTTAAGCAGCGCGCGAACGGCATTGCTATCTGCAAGGTTCAACTGCGCATCAAAAGAAAAGTCTTGCGACGCCATATGACGAAGCCCCCATTTAACCTTAGGGGTACGTAAAAGCGCTTCAGCTTCGTCATCTAATATATGACGAAGCCCACGTACTGAGTTGTACTTATTTAGCTTATCGATATGACTGCCGACTTTATTTCCCGTTAAATCGATGCACCCAACCGAACGAAATGGCAGCGTACAATGTCGCTCCAAGAAAGCGATTTCACGCCACGGCCTTTCGTTATCGTAACCCGCTTCAATGTGAACAAAACCTTCTAGTTGTCCTAATGAAGCGCAGTAGAGCGTGTGCTCTGTGGTGTGTTTTGCAATCGCTTTTTTGTCCGGCCAAAAAGGGGCATTGGCAGGTTTTAGCCAATTGTAGTCACCTTCATCTAAGGCAAAAAAGTGTATATGAGGGTCTATCCAAGAGACTGAATGCTCGCTCATTTTTTTATCAAACCTTATTTTATGCGATTGCTGATAGCCCATTCAGCGTGACTTTTTTATTGAGCCCTTTCTATATGCGCTCTTTCTACTGTGTTGTATAGCCCCCATCCACCGCATACAGGCTGCCCGTGATGAACGACGCTTTGCTGCTGCATAGAAAATAAGTCAGTTCGGCTACGTCTTCTGGCTGGCCCAAGCGGCCAATAGGTTGCGCGGCGGCTTCTTCTGCGACGACCTCGTCCTTATTAGCGCCAGAGCGCGCGACATAATTGTCGATAGCGTTGTGGAAAAGTGGCGTTTCAATGGTACCAGGGCACACAGCGTTTACACGAATATTGTAACTCGCGTAATCAAGTGCAGTGGTTTTAGCCACAGATGCTAGCGCGCCTTTACTCAGACCATACGCGAAAGAGTTTCGTTTACCCACAAAAGACTGATCTGACCCCATCACAACAATAGCACCACTGCCTTGTGCTTTCATGGTAGGCAAACAAGATTTTATGGCACCGTATGCCCCTTTAATATTGAGGTTAATGACTTTATCAAGCAACACTTCGTCAGTCTCTTCAATGGTGGCTGAAACATGTATTCCTGCGTTACAAACCAGCGCATCGATACGGCCATACATAGCAAGCACTTCGCGAATTGATAATTCAATATTACTGACTACACTGACATCACAAGGCTTCCAAAGGGAATTTAATAATGGTTGCTCGAAGTCTCTGATGTCTAAATTAACTACGTCGTAGCCGTTTTGACTAAACACTTTGCACACCGCATAGCCAATGCCAAGACTGCCCCCAGTGACGATACACACCGGACGTTTTTCACGCTCACCTGTTTTTTTAGCGCCGTGAGTTGGTTGAGAACTATCCAAATCTTCTAATGCCATATTGTTGCGAACCACATTTAATCTTGCTTTGATTTCTATGACGTCAAGCATGCCAGTGAGCACAAGAAAAGCAAGTAAACTGAACCATCTTGATTCGTGATTGTGTATTGCTTTTACCAAAAGCAATACACAATCGCCTAAAGCGCATGTTTATCACTCAAATTTATTATTAACTTTCCTTTATCGGGCTATTACGACTAGGCTTTTTGTGACTATAATAGGCAAAATTAAAACACCTGTTTGAAAAAGGAGTCATCCATGCCTCTGTACCATGCCCCTACAACTGATTTTCAGTTTTTACTCAAAGACTGGCTTGGACTCGATGCTCATTACGAAAAGCTTGGGATCAGCGACTTTGATTGCGAACTCGCCAACGAAATTATCGCTCAAGGTGCTAAGTTTGCATTAGACGTTGTTGCTCCTCTTAACCGCGAAGGCGACGAAGAGGGTTGTAAATTAGAAAACGGCAAAGTGACAACCCCTAAAGGCTTTGCTGATGCCTACCAAGAGTATGTCGCTAATGGCTGGAACGCTATGTTGGGTTCTGCGGAATACGATGGTCAAGACCTACCTTACACCATGGCTGTGCCGGTGCACGAAATGCTTAATGCGGCAAACTTAAGCTGGCGTTTAACGACCATGCTTACGGAGAGTGCAACCCTTGCAGTAACCAAGCACGCCAGTAAAGACCTGAAAGATATCTATCTTGCTAAGCTTATCAGCGGAGAGTGGACAGGCACGATGAACCTGACTGAACCACACGCTGGAACAGACTTAAGTTTGCTTAGCACAAAAGCCGAGCCACAAAGCGACGGCAGCTATAAAGTCACTGGCAACAAGATATTTATTACCGCAGGCGATCACGATTGGAGTTCGAACGTTATTCACCTTGTGCTAGCGCGCTTACCTGACGCTCCAAAAGGTGTAAAAGGAATTAGTTTGTTCTTGGTACCTAAGTTTTTACCTGATGCAAACCATGAACCTGGTGAAGCAAACAGCCTGTCTGTGGGAAGCATTGAGCATAAAATGGGGATCAAGGCGAGCCCAACGTGCGTGATGAATTTCGATGGTGCGACTGGCTATCTAGTCGGCGAAGAGAACCAGGGCTTAGCTTGCATGTTTACGATGATGAATGATGCACGCTTCCAAGTGGGTTTACAAGGTTTAGGCGCCGCAGAGGCCTCCTATCAAGGTGCCCTGACTTATGCCCGTGAGCGCGTTCAGTCTCGCGCGCCGCAAGGCATTCAAAACCCAGAAGGAAAAGCCGACCCTATCGTATTCCAGCCCGATGTCGCACGCATGCTACTCACTCAGAAATCATTGATTGAAGGCTGCCGCGCCTTGTCACTTTTCTACGCCAAATTTATGGACGTTGAAAAACACGCCGAAGGCCAAGAAAAAGAAGACGCTGAAAAAATACTTCAGTTCCTAACGCCAATTTGTAAAGCGTTTATGACTGACATGGGACTTGAAACCACAAGCCTTGGCGTTCAGGTGTTCGGTGGCCATGGTTTCATTCGCGAATGGGGCATGGAGCAGTTAATGCGCGATGTACGTATTGCTATGCTGTACGAAGGCACTAACGGCATTCAGGCTCTAGATCTTATAGGACGTAAACTGACCCGTGATGGCGGCCAAATGATGGAAGCAACCTATCAAGCATTTAATGCCTTGGTAGACGACATCCAAGACAGTGAATCAAAACAGTTAGCTCAGGGAATTTTAGATGACTGGCGCGCCTCTTCGGCTGATTGCCTAGGTATGGATGCAACCACTGCGGCGTCTGCAGCCTGTGATTATCTTGCTTACAGCGCATACTCACTCATTGGGGTGCTTTGGTACAGCATGGCCGATAAAGCACAGCAGTGCGAAAACGCCGTGCTTGCAGCATCGAAAATGAAAACACGGGACTTCTACATGGAACGCATACTTGTTCGTCGCGATGCACACAAAGCCGCATATAAGGCAGGTCCAGAAAGCACCCTTGCCATTTCTGGCAATGAGTTCGACTATCTGTAAAACGATGCGGTAACGGATTTTTGGCCCACAGTGGATAGGCCTCACAAACAAAAAAGGTCACATTTTGAATGTGACCTTTTTATTTTAAGACTGTGCATCTTTGTTTCATTTATATCATTGCGTAGCGGCGACTTCGGTAGTGAAAGTCTCTGAAAACCATTCGTCTAGCATCGCCTTTTCATACGTTAGCGCATCTGTGCGATTGCGACGAATATTCGACTCCATGAAATCCATGTCTTTCAGTTTCACCTCTTCGCCGCTGACGACCACTTGGCCTTCTGCGTTTGAGAGCGTGAAGCTGAACGTCATACGCGGGATATCAACTCGCTGTATGAGACGAACATCATTTCCAGCCCCTGCCCCAAAGCCAACAAACTGACTTGGCCACACTTGCCCAGCCAAGTCGACATTCGTTACGGTCATGGAGAGCACCTGCGATTCAGGCAACGCTTCTGCGAGTTTTACAATGTGCTTTTCTAGCTCTTCGAGTGTGCGCTCTCGAAAGCGTTTGCGTGACTCATTGGTGGGCCTAATATCACTGTAAGATTCTGGTTCTTCCCATGTGATGTTAACCTCTGCTGCTTGTGTGGGAGCTAAAACAGCAAGTAGTCCGACTGCGACGCAGCTCAAACAGGAAAAAGTACGTAGTTTATTCACTTTTGTGCTCCTAAAGTCAGTCTTTAAAACCGTAATTTAGCAAGCTTAACGAAATAGTTTAGTCATTAACGATTCGAGCGGACTCATGTGCTTGCAAAGACTAGTCTCGTTCTGCGACCTGCATAACTGGCGACTGTTTGATGATTAGGCAAAGTTGAGCGCGTTTAGTTCCCGCAAAATTAGGGTTGATGTCATCTTTTTCACAGTAGTCACTGTAAAACCGTTTAACGCTTGCTGTATCAGCGGTTATTTGCTGAATGTAACTTTGCTGATAAGGCTTGAGAGGGCTAAGTTGCTCGTCAATTTTTTCTCGTAGATTCGCCAACTCTTTACGCTCGGCAACGGTGGTAATAGAAATGAGCCAGTCAGATACTGTATTTTGGATATCTGCAAAAAGATACTGAACAAAAGGAGATCGCAAGACGATGACAAGAACAATGATCTCAGCGGCAATTATAAAGAACCTTAACATGACTTCTCAGCTAACTTCGATGAACGTTTACGACAAATAGCGCCGACTTTCTGTAAGATATTATCAACTTCTATTTTAATAAGCCCCACTGTACACGATACGCTCAGTCATTGACCATATCAATGTTGAAGATATTAGTGTGATAACCATTTAATTGTAAATACTGAGAACTATACTCAAGTATGCTATGCGACAAAAAACACGCAGTATCATAGTGTGTATTTACCAGTCCGCATAAAACACAGAGATATTGCACCCCGCCAAATTAATTTTCTGAAGTTTCAGTATTGACTGAAACCTCAGAAAGATACACCATACGTCGTATTGTTGATCTATATTAAAGATGATGGTGTGAACGCAGTTATACTGCGCAGGCAGTTCGCTACATCATATAAGGTTAAGCTATGAATGAACAAATACCGGTAAAGACCGTTACGCCGGTAAAGGTACATAAACCCAAAGGGGGCACTGAAGGCAAACGCTACGACTCCCGTAGTCGCATCTATGTACGTGCAGTGCAAGGCCCGCTTGAGACGTTCAGACGATTCTTCGGACTCTTCTTTTTAGCCCTGTTCGCCGTAATTCCGTGGATTCAGTACAACGATCATCAAGCGGTTCTGCTCGATATTGGTGAACAGCGGTTTACCATTTTCTCGCTTACCTTGTGGCCTCAAGATCTCACGCTTTTGGCTTACATATTCATTGTTTCTGCCTTCGCCCTTTTCTTTGTGACAACTTTCGCTGGACGAGTTTGGTGTGGTTTTATGTGCCCTCAAACAACGTGGGTTTATATCTACACTTGGTTTGAAGAAAAGTTTGAGGGGCCCCGTAACAAGCGCATTGCCCTTGATGCACGTAAAATGGACATGGATAAGTTTTTACGAAAAACCGCCAAGCATACCGCATGGGTATTGGTCGCGCTTTTAACAGCGTTGACCTTCGTGGGCTACTTTACTCCAATTGGTGCGCTTTTTATTGACTTCGCAACATTTAACACCAGCTTCTGGGCTGGTTTTTCCGTTATCTTTTTCGCAGTGTGTACATATGGAAACGCAGGGTACATGAGGGAAATTATGTGTACACATATTTGCCCTTACGCACGTTTTCAATCTGCTATGTTCGATAAAGACACCTTCACGGTTTCTTACAATGCGAAGCGAGGGGAGCGTCGCGGCCCTCGTCCACGTAAACTTAGTCACGAGCAGGTCCAGGAAAAAGGTTTGGGCGATTGTATTGACTGCAACTTGTGCGTCCAGGTGTGTCCAACCGGCATTGATATTCGCAATGGCCTACAATATGAGTGTATTAACTGTGGCGCATGCGTTGATGCCTGTAACGGCGTTATGGATAAAATGGGGTATCCTAAGGGGCTTATCAGTTTCACTTCTGAAGAAGAACTGGCGGGGGGGAAGACCCACATCATTCGTCCAAAATTGATGGGGTATCTCGTGGTACTTCTGGTTATGACAGGGCTGCTCGTTGCCAACATCTGGACGCGAAGCCCCACTGAGGTCGACATTATTCGGGACAGAAACTCGCTGTATCGTGAGACTAATGAAGGCCTTATAGAAAATGTATATACCATTAAGGTTTTGAATAAAACGCAGCAAACCCAAACCTATACGATTTCGGTAAAAGGGTTACCTGATTATGAATACATTGGCGAGCAAACGGTAACGGTTGTCGGAGGCGCGGTTTACAGCACGCCGATTTCAGTTGCAACAGACGCCTATAATCTGGAAGATACGGTTACCGATATTTTTATCAGTGTAACCACCACAATTGATGGAGAAACGGTTACGGTTGATGAACCAACGAAGTTCCTTTATCAATGACAGACTTTTCTTTCTCTGGGCTTAGTCCAGATACCATACTCGATGCCCTGGAAAGTCAGGGCATTTTTCTTCAAAGTGGCTTGTTAGCACTCAATAGTTATGAAAACCGCGTTTACCAATTCCTTGCAGAAGATGGCATGCGTTACGTCGCCAAATTCTATCGTCCCGGTCGCTGGAGCGATGCTCAAATTAATGAAGAGCATGAGTTTGCTCAAGAGCTCATAGACAATGAAATCCCGTTAGCTGCACCTATCAACCTAAACGGCCGTACGTTGCATCACCACAAGGTGGGTGAGACTGACTATCGCTTTGCATTATTTCCTTCCGTAGGTGGTAGACAGTTTGAAAACGACAACCTTGATCAGCTTGAGTGGATGGGACGTTTCATAGGTCGCATTCATCGTGTAGCCCATGCTAAGACATTCACTTCTCGCCCATCTATTGACATAGAGAGCTACCTTGACGAGCCAAGACAAGTGCTTGAGCAAAGTACCTTATTACCTGATCACTTAAAAACCGCATTTTTTGCCATTTTAAATCCTGTTATTTCCGCTACCAAAGACGCCTATAAGCCAACATCATCGATTCGTCTGCACGGCGATTGTCATCCGGGAAATATTTTGTGGCGAGATGGGCCTACCTTTGTAGACCTTGATGATTGCCGTATGGGGCCAGCCGTGCAAGATTTGTGGATGATGCTAAGTGGCGACCGTCAACAGCAGCTCTTACAGCTCGATACCTTAGTTGAAGCCTACGAGGAATTTCATTCGTTCGATACCTCACAACTTGTGCTTATCGAGCCCCTTCGCGCCATGCGAATGGTCCATTACATGGCGTGGCTGTCAAGACGTTGGAAAGACCCAGCGTTTCCTCGCGCTTTTCCATGGTTTGCTGAAGACAAGTACTGGGAAGGTCAAATTCTTGCGTTAAAAGAACAAATGTCAGCCCTACAGGAACCCCCATTAAAGCTAGGCTATTAGAAAAAGATGAGACGTCTTCGTCTCATTTTTTTATTCATTGTCGTTCAATAGGCATTCTTACAACACCCACACCGCTTTGCTGCTCAATGAGGCTTTTTTACCAATCTCAATTATTCGTTACAAAACATTGATTAATACCAGTTAACAGACGGAAAGACGTGATAAATCATATTCGCTATCCCTTTGTAGTTTCTTTATAATCAGCGCCGCTTAGGTGCCCTTTCTCCCTCAGTTTAACGACGGCGACAAGGGTTAAACGGGAAATCAGTGAAACGCTGATGCTGCCCCCGCAACGGTAAACTCAACGCAATGTCGTTTTCTTTTCATACGCCACTGTCTTTTAAAAACGCAAGCGCATTATTGCGCCAACACGCGCTAAATGATGGGAAGGCAAAAGAGCTGGCACTTTCAACGTGCCGGTGAGTGAGCCCGGATACCGGCCTGTGCTTCATGGTGTCGTTTACGTTTTTAATCTTAAAAGCAGTAGATAGAACACTTCCCTTAAACATGTGCTCGGGCGGAGTACATCAAAGATAATATAAAAACCATGCGTACATATTTTAATAAAGCCGCGATTAGTGCTGCTGTTCTCTCGTGCTTAAGCACGTCTGCTTTTACCCAAACCTTAGACCAAGATATTGAAACATTAACGGTTACAGGCACACGATTGCCCATATCGCTAACCAAGCTTCCTGGCTCCGTTTCAGTGCTTACCGAACGTGATATTAAAGCGTCAGGAGCACTGCAGCTTACTGATCTTATCCGCGGTTTGCCGGGCGTCAGCTTAGCGCAGTCAGGCAGTCCGGGCGGCTTAACTGAGTTGCGGGTTCGTGGAAGCGAAACCAATCACCTGCTTATCCTAATTGATGGGGTTGTTTCTAATGATATAGGTCAAGGCAGTCTTGTTGACCTAGCCCACCTAACTAGCGCTAATGTGGTGCGCATTGAACTGCTTCGCGGCCCTCAAAGTGCACGTTGGGGCAGTGGTGCTATAGGTGGTGTGCTTAGTATCACAACTAAGTCTGGCCAATTTAGTACGAACGAGTCTCACGTCGATTTTACTGCGGCAACTGGAAACCAAGGTACTTTGCACGGCGGGATGAATGCCCGTTCGCAAAGTGAAAATGTAGGTGTGTCAGCGTACGCTAGCTACATCAAAACCGATGGCGACAACGTGTCTCGCGTTGGCAGTGAAGATGACGGCTACGATAATATGACGGCGGGTCTCAATCTCAATTACGCGGTTTCTTCTGAGCATACGTTAATAACAAACCTACGCTCGGTTTTTTACGAAAACGACTATGACGGCACTGATTTTGTCACTACAGGACTACCAACGGACACCGATAATGTCACCGATGGCTCTCAGCTTAGTGCGAAGTTACGCTGGGATTTTACCCCTCAAAATTCTTACTACCGTTCAACTTTAAGTGCACATTACCGAAAAGACGAAAACGACAATTCCGAGTCAGGCGCTGACGCAGGCGGTACAACGGGAGAGCGTATTGAGTTAAATTGGACAAGTTTTTACACCATTGAAAACTGGAATTTTGCTGGAGGTGTTGAGTACCTTCAACGACTGTTTAACCAGCGCGGTCCTATTAACTTTGGCGATCCCAATCAAAAGCAGCACGATAATACCTACAGCGTTTTTGCAGAGTCTAGCGGTCAATTAACGAAATCGTTAACTACCACGTTAAGCGCCAGATATGATAACAACAGCGAGTTTGATAATGCCGTTAGCTATCGCGCTGGACTAAACTGGCAGGTCAATAACTACTACGCTTTATTTACAAGCTATGGAAGAGCGGTTAAAACGCCTACCTTTACAGAACGCTTTGGCTTTTTCCCTGCCAGTTTTATTGGTAATCCAAACTTAGTGCCTGAAAAAAGTGAAGAATGGGAAGTGGGTGTTAAAGCAAACTGGAAAACGATAACTGGGCAGATCAGTGCCTATCGCGCAGACTTAGAAGATGAGATCAACGGTTTCATTTTCGTTTCAGACCTCGGTGCATTCAGTGCTGATAATATAAATGGCGAAAGCATCCGTGAAGGTGTAGACGTAGAGGTAAACTGGAGCAGTGACTATGGTGACATTACTGCGGCTTACAGCTACTTAGACGCAGAACAAACTGACAATGGCATTACCACGACAGAGCTTCGCCGTGCACGCCATCAAGGTTCACTGACTTATGCGACAGACTTTGGCACTGAGAAGTTTAGCTTATATACGAAGCTTGCCTATACAGGCACGCATTTCGATACCTTCTTCCCACCGTTTCCTGCTCCATCACAAACGCTAGCGCTCTCTGCCTATACGCTCGCGACTGTCAATCTTGGCTATCAGCTTGATGCCAAGTGGCGGGTTTCGCTGAAAGTCGATAATGTTTTTGATACCGACTATGAAGATATCGTGGGCTATGCAGGGCAAGAACGACGAGCGCTATTGTCTGTTAACTATACCATGCAGTAAACGCCATATTTACGCAAAGTACACAGGCTATATCGCAAGATATGGCCTTTTTATGGTCTATTCACTTTGCTCATAGCATGAACTGCTCAGAAATCTGGTTCATCTTTGATTCAGCCTAATTCTCATAGACTTAGTATGGGTAACCACAGCTTATCGCCTTGAATCTGGACTCAGTGTAATCTCATCACTTTGACACTGACGGGGTTTTGAATCCCGTTTTTCGGTGAGCTTATCGCGTATAGCGGTTTGAAGAACAACAGAGCCTAGTTAAGCGACCAATGCTGTGATAATCTCAACACCGAATAACCGTTTTAAACATAGGATCATATTCCATGAAAAAGTTTGCAGTAATGTTTGTCATGGCAATGCTTTTGCCATTAACGGCCTGTGCCCAAGAGCCAGCGTCCAAATGGAAAGAAGGGACGCACTATAAAGTACTTGATAAAGAAGCTACAGAGAAACCAGTCATTACTGAGTACTTCTCTTTTTGGTGCCCGCACTGCTTCCAGTTTGAACCTATCGTTGCGCAAATCAAAGAAAAGAAAAGCGACGGCACTAAGTTTAATAAAGTTCACGTAAACTTCATGCGTTTTACCGGCCCAGAAGTTCAAGACGATGCCACTAAGGCCATGCTTATCGCTCGTGCGATGAAGCAAGAAGATGCAATGAACGGTGCTATTTTTAACTATATCCACAAGCAGCGCGCATCAATAACCAGTCTGAAAGACCTTCGTAACATCTTCGTTGTAAACGGCGTAGACGGTGAAGAGTTCGATAAAATGGCCAATAGCTTTGGCGTAAACAGCATGCTGCGCAAGAACCAACAGCAAATTGATGAGTACCGTGAACACCTAACGGGTGTGCCAAGCTTCATCATCAATGGTAAATATCAGCCAACATTTACTGCCGATATGTCATTTGACGACATTGCTGATTTAATTGTGTGGTTGTCTGAACAGAAGTAATAGCCTCTAGACAGTGGTTTTTACGTTATACCTTACATTATAAAATGGGCGCTCAGGCGCCCATTTTCACGCCTAGGAGCCCCCGAATGTATGCAGTAAGCGACCTTGCTGATTTCATCTGTGAACTTGACCAATTAAAAGCGGTAAAGCGCCAGATCACCCTTTCCTGCGATAATTATCGTCAAGAAAACTCTGCTGAGCACAGCTGGCACGTTGCATTGATGGCAAATCTGTTAAGTGAATATGCGGTCAAACCTATTGATGTTGCTCGGGTCATTCGCATGATCCTGATTCACGATATTGTAGAAATCGACGCTGGCGATATGTTTGCTTTCAATCACCAAGCCGACCATAACGTACAAGCAGAGAAAGAGCTTGCTGCCGCCAAGCGGATTTTTGGTTTGCTACCTACTCCACTCGGAAATGAAATGCTCGAGTTGTGGCTTGAGTTTGAAGCAGCGGAAAGTGCAGATGCGGAATTTGCCAAAGCCATGGACCGAGTGCTCCCTGTTTTCCAAAACATGAAAGACAATGGAGGAAGCTGGAAACGCCATTCAATCGCGAGAGAGAAAATTGAAAAGCGTAATGCCCATTTGAAATCTTGCGCACCAGCCCTATGGGACTACGTTATGCTGCAGCTAGATATAGCCGTTGAAAAAGGTTGGCTAAGTCAATAACGACTCAGCCACCCCATGTTTGGTGTAGCTAGTAGGCTAAACGGTATCTATAAATCGACACGCCCAGCGATTAAAAGCGCGTGCCAACCCACATCCAGAAACTGTTGGTATCCACTTTTATATCACCCGCATCGTAAGTACCGTACTTAATACCGAAATCGTATTTACCTGCAAATTTCTTGGTATATTGCACATTAATCTCACTACCTAAATCGCTGACGCCATTGCTGCTATCGTCAGCCGTAAAGTCATGGTAGGCCAATAACCATTTACCACCGGCTAACGCACCAGACAGTGAAAACTTGAGGTCCTTTAAGCCCTGCGCTGGCGTACCCAAAAACTGATCGGTCCAACCGTTGAATTTGTGCAGGGTAGCGAGGGGCGTTGCAAAACCGTACTGCCCATCGTCAGAGCCCAATATTTCGTAATCAACTTTCGCCGTTACGCCAGAGAACGTGGCTGCTAGGTATGCATTTACATAAGATGCATCGAAGTCAATAGCAGTTTCTCCCACGCCAGTTTCGCTGGATTGAGTAGCCAATTCACCACCATAAGCCCAGCTAACGCTATCGCCGTTCATCTTCCCATCATAACTCACACCATAAGTATCGAGCGCATTGTCTGTATCGTTATCGACTTCTAACAAATAGGCATAGGCGACAAATTTACCCATCTTAGATGTATAGGTTGCGTGAAGGATATGGTCTTTTGAATCTAAATCGGCAGCTTCTGCAAAAATACGGTTGCGCTTGTACAGATAGCTGTAGAAAAGCGCTAGATTGTCCGTTGCCGCATATTTAGCACTGACAGCGTCGAAGGTCTGACGGTCTTGCCTCCAGCCAACGTGACCTACAAATCGGTGGTCATCTAGCGCAATAACTTGGCGTCCTACTCTAGCCGTGAAATCATCCGTTTTATATTGAATAAATGCTTGGTCAACTTCGGTGGTTTCAGGGTCCGCGATCACGGAATATTCACCTACATTAAAGCCTGTAGGCCCAACGGTAAATTCATCCTGCCCGAGTACAATGCGGCTATCTTCAACCTCGGCGGTAAATGAGAACCCATTTACACTACCCGAGCTAAACCCTAAACGCGTACGTAGGGTCAGTGCGCTTGCATCTTTTAATGCATTGTCTTGCTCTACCGACTCATAGCGCAAATTCAGGTCAGCCCATGCTTTTGAGTCGCTCAGGGCGGCGTGAATGTCAGCCGCCATTGCGTTGCCGCCTAACACTGTCATAACAGATGCCGCCAGCATATTAATGCTTAGTTTTTGTAACGTGTTCATGTGTATTCCCTATCGATTTTGATTTTTAATTAGTCAACACTTACCCAGCCAGCATTAAAATGCCGGTTGAAAAGTAAAAGTTATGGGCTGTGGGCGGTGAAGCTACCGCCCTTCTCAGATGCCGATAGTGTTAGGCAGCATCTGATTTCTTAGCGTCTTTTTTTTCAGATGACACCCCGCTGGATTTTGAAGACGCGCTATTAGCGCGAGAAGTAACGGTTTCAACCTTCTTCTGCTTGTCGTATAAGAAAGTTAATACCTCATGTCGGTAGTGGTTGTAGTGTTTATTGTCCGCAAGTGCCAACCTGTCTCGCGGGCGAGGTAATTCAATATCTAAAATTTCGCCAATGGTGGCTGCAGGGCCATTGTTCATCATAACAATGCGATCAGATAGCAAGACTGCCTCATCCACGTCGTGGGTAATCATTATGACGGTGTTACCTAAATCAGCATGAATTTCCATAAGCGAGTCTTGAAGGTGAGCACGCGTCAATGCGTCTAGCGCACCGAACGGTTCATCCATCAATAACACTTTAGGCTCCATAGCCAGCGCACGGGCAATGCCCACTCGCTGTTTCATCCCCCCAGAGATCTCACTGGGCAGTTTGTCGAGGGCGTGGGTCATGTGCACAAGTTCTAAGTTATGCATAATCCAATCGCGCATTTCACTTTTGCTCTTGCCCCGCATGGTCGATTTAACGGCCAGCTCAACATTTTTATAAACAGTAAGCCAAGGCAGTAATGAGTGATTTTGAAATACTACGGCGCGCTCAGGCCCCGGTTGCTTTACTTCAGCACCGTCTAAGATTACGCCACCAGAAGTAGCCTGATGCAAACCCGCGATAATATTTAATACCGTCGATTTGCCGCAGCCCGAATGGCCAATCAGCGACACAAATTCACCTTTACTGATTTTAAGGTTCACATCTTGAAGCGCAGTAAATGGCCCCTTCGGTGTTGGGAAGTCGATACCTACCTGCTCTAACTCTAAGTGTTTAGTGTGCATAAATTTCTCCTCAAACTTAGCGTAATACGCTCGACTTATCCCAGCTTACCGCGCGCTGAATCGATAACATTAAACGGTCCAAAACAAAACCAATTGCCCCAATAGTAAGCACTGCAACCATGATTCTGGCTAACGACTCTGAACTGCCGTTTTGAAACTCATCCCACACAAACTTTCCTAAGCCTGGGTTTTGAGCAAGCATTTCGGCAGCGATAAGTACCATCCAGCCAATGCCAAGCGACAATCGAAGCCCAGTAAAAATCATAGGAATGGAAGACGGCAGTACTATCTTTGTTAGGTGTGCAAAAGGAGTAAGGCGCAACACTTTACTCACGTTGATTAGATCTTTGTCTATATTTGAAACACCTACTGCGGTGTTGATAAGCGTTGGCCACAAGCAGCAAAGTGACACGGTGAAGGCAGAAGTGATGAAAGACTTTGAAAAGGCTGGGTCCTCGCTGACATAAAGCGCGCTGACTACCATAGTAACTAGCGGCAACCATGCTAACGGCGAAACGGGTTTAAACAATTGAATAAGCGGGTTTATCGCTGTGTATGCCGATTTGCTTAACCCACATACAATACCTACAGGGACCGCCACTACCGATGCGATAAAAAAGCCAACCATAACGGTGTAAAGGCTTGTCCAAATTTGATCAAAGAACGTGGGTGCACCGGTAAACTCTCTGATCTTTGGCTGATACGTTGGGTCCTGTGCCGAACGCGCGGCATTTCTCTCTTCCTGACGCTGGTAGAACGCATCTGCCTTTTCACGTTGAGCATTATGCTCGTCAATCAAGACACCGGCTTGCTCAAAAACTTGTGCAGGCCCCGGAAATTGCCCTAACGACGTGTCGATACTTTTTGCAACGCCATTCCAAAAGGCTAAAAACATCAGCAAGCCGATTACAGGCAGCAATAACGCAGGCATGGATTGATATAAACGACTCAACACAGAGCTGGCGTTTGACGGCGATGATGGAAGGCGAAGAATGGTTGTCATCTTGCTCATTGCTTGCTCCTGACACTTAATATGCATTAACGCATTGTGAGTACCCCGCCTTCATCAAAAACGACGGGGCGATTCTACGAGACACTTACAGTACAGTGTCGCCCTTAAGACCAATGTCAAATTGCTCTAAATAAGCGTTAGGTTTACTTCCATCAAACGTCACGCCATCAATAAATTCACTTTGAGGTGGCTTATAGCCTGTCTCTGTTCCAAACTCAGGGAAATCGGATGCTTGAGCTTTGCCCTCGGCGATAAGTGCTTTAGCAGCTTGAGCATAGACTTCTGGTTTGTAGACTTTTTTCGCGGTTTCTTTGTACCAGTCATCAGACTTTGCTTCTGAAATTTGGCCCCAGCGACGCATTTGAGTGAGATACCAAATCGCATCACTGTAGTAGGGGTACGTGGCGTTGTAGCGGAAGAATACGTTGAAATCAGGGACTTCACGCTTGTCGCCCTTTTCATATTCAAAAGTGCCGGTCATGCTATTAGCCAGTACGTCTTCATCCGCACCGACATAGTTGCTTTTAGCAAGTATTTTTACCGCTTCAGGACGGTTAGCGTTGTTGTTTTCGTCCAGCCACATTGCTGCACGAATTAATGCTTTAACGACACGGATGTGGGTATTAGGGTATTTTTCAGCCCAGCCTTGGCTTACGCCAAATACTTTTTCAGGGTTATTTTTCCAGATTTCGTAATCGGTGATCACCGGGACGCCTATACCTTTAAATACCGCCTGTTGGTTCCATGGCTCGCCGACACAGTAGCCATAGATAGTCCCTGCCTCCATCGTCGCTGGCATTTGCGGAGGCGGTGTGACCGACAGCAGCGCTTGCGCATCGATTTGACCCGCAGTATCACCTTTATGCGGTGCGTAGTAACCCGGATGAATGCCACCTGCTGCTAGCCAATAACGTAACTCGTAGTTATGCGTAGACACGGGAAATACCATACCCATATTGAAAGATTTCCCAGCACTGCGGTATTCGTCAATCACGGGTTTTAAATAGTCAGCTTTAATTGGATGTACGGGCTTTCCGTTTTCCTGAGGTATATGGGCCTTCATTTTCTCCCAAATTTCGTTTGATACGGTAATACCGTTACCGTTAAGGTCCATACTAAAAGCAGTCACAATATGGGATTCTGTACCAAAGCCGATAGTCGCACCCAATGGCTGACCTGCTAACATGTGAGCGCCATCCAGTTGACCGTCAATCACGCGGTCAAGCAACACTTTCCAATTAGCTTGCGCTTCCAACGTAACGTATAGTCCTTCATCTTCAAAAAAGCCTTTTTCATACGCCACCGCAAGCGGAGCCATATCCGTCAGCTTAATAAACCCAAACTTCAGTTCCTCTTTCTCAGGCCAACCTAGCGCGGTCGTTTGTGCGGAAACAGAAGTTGAAAACGTAGCTACAGAAACGACAAGTGCAGCACAAACGCTCGCACTCGCTGTTCTTAAGCGTTTAAATAGTGATATTGTCTTTAACTCAGTCATACGTGTTCCTCGTAGCCAAAAAAAAACCCACCAGCTATCGACATTTCACTGTCTAGCATGGTGGGCTTCGTTGCCGTGTTAGTAACATCGGAGTCATTACTAACGCATCAAGTTGTTGTCGGTAAGTCAGGAATTCCCGCTCACACACCTCATCTTAAAGGGAGGTTAATATAAAGCTTTAGCTTAAAAAACCATCTTTTATTATTGTTATAATCATTTGCCATAAATGCCGGAGAAGATGGAGCTTCCTTACTGCTCTCCACTGATTCCTAATAATTTTTCTTATTCACACTATGGTTAATGTTGTGCTTTACACGGTGCCACAGCACGCGTGTCGCACTTGCTGCCTAATACGGCAACTTTGCTGTTGCACGGTTTGTTTAGCAGCCAACGTGCCAAAAATTCAAGACATTGATAAATATAGAAAAAGCAACAGATTCACAGGTTGCAGAAAGAAACTGATTTATATTTTGATGCACCAAAACGGTGGCGTTGTTCAACCGTGGTGCGAATAGGCAATACCAATCCGTATAGATAATTG
>NZ_BLIG01000009.1 GCF_009811415.1 Alteromonas sp. KUL106
CGTATAGATAATTGCCCACTCAGAAGGCGCTGGCAAGTTTCCTAGCGAAGCGTGGGAATGCAGGAATGGCAGTTCCCCTTCAAGTTCCCAGAATGGAGCTAGGAAGCACGCCAGACCTTCCCGAAGGGCGAGTTTAACATGCGCTTTATTCTATAAGCGCTTAGTGAACTGGCCGATGGCATTAACGACCTCGTTTGCGCCGCTTTGAATCTCTCCCATGGCATGCCCAGATTGTGTTGAATACTCTAATGCTTCGCGTGCTTTGTCTTGTCCAGCTTCAATTAGCTGAACGGCGTTTTCTGTGAGTTTTCTATTTTCCATCACTACGTTGACTATTTCTTCCGTTGCACTGCTTGTCCGTGAAGCCAACTGCCTTACTTCATCGGCGACGACAGCGAACCCTCGGCCCTGGTCGCCCGCGCGAGCAGCTTCAATAGCGGCATTTAGGGCAAGAAGATTGGTTTGATCTGCAATTCCACTGATACTCTTGACCAAATCAGCGACTTTTTGAGACTGCTCATCAAGATCTTTAATTCCCTCGCTTGCGTTCCCCATTTGCGTTGTAAGCTCATTCATTGCTTTCACAGTAGCATTAAGCACTTCGCTCCCTTTATGAGCTTGTTCACCGGTATTTTGCGATATGGTGTAAGCCACGTTAGCCGCTTCAGAAATAGCAAATTCTCTTTCCATTTGTTCCGTAATTACAGTGGCAAATTTCACCACTTTGTATAGGTCGCCGTCTTCATTGCGAATGGGATTATAGGAAGCCTCAAGCCACACATCGTTACCCCGACTATCTATTCGCTTAAAACGACCTGACTCTAGCTTACCTTGTGATAAGTCGCGCCAAAATTGTTTATATTGGTCTGAGTTTGCTTCCTCTTGCGTACAAAAAATGCGGTGGTGTCGACCTACAATTTGATCGTGTGAATATCCCATTCCTTTAAGAAAGTTTTCGTTGGCCTTTATAATAGTGCCGTCGAGTTTAAACTCGATAACGGCTGATGAGCGATGGAGCGCAGCTATCATGTCCCTTTGCTCTTTACTCTCGGTGATGTTTCGCGTCTGCTCTGCCATATAAAACGCTATGTAACTCACGTTTCCAAACGCATCGTCAACGGGTTGTAAAATTCCCCTCACCCACATTACTTCGCCTTTCGCGTTTAAAAAATTCATGGCGCCATGCCAATGACGATGGGTTTTTATCGCTCCTAGCATGTTCTGTACATCGCCTTTGTTTTTTGATGTCGCCGGCATTAGGTCACCTAATGTTTTTCCTTCGATATCAACAGCACGATACCCCATTGCTTGCTCGCACAAATCGTTTAAACCACGAATTCGACCACTTGAATCTAGCTCAATGAAGAGCATTTCTTCCCGCAATTCTTCTTGAACCGTTTTATAGGCTGACAACTCTTTCTGTAATCTTTGATTTTCTGCAACTAATTCTTTGTTCTTAAAAAACATTCTGCGCTCCTGAGACGCCAAACCTTAGCCATGTACCATTGATGTGTGGAACACGATGTTTATTTGAGAAGGAATGAGTAAAAGATAGCAGAGGTTTTAGAAAAAATTAATTAAACAAAAGATATGCTTTGCAAGATTCACCCACGTACGTTGAATCAGCCAATACGTTTACGCAAAGGGCTTGCGCGTAACATCACGCAGAGACCAGAGCTGCCTTGCTTGGCGCAATGCGTCGGCAACATCACAGCGTTGTAAGAGCACCAAATAGCTGGCGAGCGTACTCAGGATTGCTTGTTCACCGTAAAGGCTATTTGTCCTACCAGCCCACACATCGAGCATGTCACTCACGTTCATGTCCTTATCTTTAAGGGCCCACTTATCGGCAACCACCGGCATTATCATTGTTTTTGTCTCGCCATTTCGGGTAATGAAAAGCTCAGTTTCTCGTTCACCATTTACTTCAGGGTCGCCACCATCCCCCCGAAAGCAGAGCGCGTCTATCGAAGGATAATTTTCGTTAACCCGATAGTGTTTATGGTCAAGGTGCATATGATAAACACCCTGCACACCGTATTGCGCTGCAGCAGGGTTCAGCAACCTTGCGAGAGTATTTGCGCATGAACGTAAGCCGAAAACCTCGCGAAGTTTAATGATCGTATCAAGAGCAGGAAGTAAATAAGACAAATCAAGGTAGGTAACGCCCTTTTCTGCCAACTGCAGTTTTGCGTCAGCAATGCTGTCCACCTCAGCCAGACCCAACGTGGGTAGCGCTATACTTGCATAAAGGCGCCCCGAACCCGGTTCATGAGCACCGTGGAGCATAACGGAATAGCCGTTTTTGGCCAGTACCGCTACCGCGAGTAAATACCAAGGCAATTGACGGCGTTTGCCTGCATAACAGCCAATATCTAACGTGGGGGTAAGTGTTTTTACCTCTGGCTCTATCAACTCTCTGCAAGCATCGACAAAGCCAATAACTTCTTCTGGCGTTTCTTCACGGGTGCGCAGTAACATGAGAAAAGCACCCCGTTGGTCACCTGTCACTTCGTTAGCCAATACCATTTTCATAGCGTGATAAGCTTCATCACGGGTTAGGCTCCGCCCGCCTTTTTGGCCCTTGCCGATAATTTTAATGTAGTCGCTAAATGGTTGCTGCATGCTCGGATGAATGTAGTAGAAGAGTGTTAACCTGTTGACGAGACTCTACCACCTTTCCAAATATAAGTAACGTGGGCCCCGTTAAATTTGCAGCCTTAACTTTGCGATGAATATCCTCCAGCACACCAGTAATGACGCGCTGTTGCGAAGACGTGGCGTTTTCGATAGCCGCTACCGGCCACGTGCCTGGCACCTTGTGCTGTAACAAACCTTTGCAGAGCCCTTCAAGCCGGCTTAGCCCCATGTAGACCACCATGGTTTGATTTATAACATTTTCCGCCA
Source organism: Alteromonas sp. KUL106 (assembly GCF_009811415.1). GTDB lineage: Bacteria > Pseudomonadota > Gammaproteobacteria > Enterobacterales > Alteromonadaceae > Alteromonas. Next base: position 2,908 of record NZ_BLIG01000009.1, read on the forward strand.
TCGATGCCATTTCAGGCCATAGCTCTGCGTCTTTAAAATGTGCGGTCATAAAACTCACTGACTGAGCACAGCGTCTGTCAGTTAAAGGAATTCCTGTATAGGCGGATACACCTGACGCAGCAGTAATACCGGGCACAATGGCAAAAGGAATGTCGGCTTTTGTTAGCGCATCAGTTTCTTCACAAGTTCTTGCAAATAGGGCCGGATCGCCACCTTTTAACCGCACAACCGTATGACCATTGCTTGCCAACTCAACCACCCGCCTGCAAATTTCATCTTGGGTAAAGCTATGCTTTTTACAGCGTTTTCCTACGTATTCTTTGACCACTTTAGAGGGAATAAGCGCAAGAATATCTTCACTGACTAACGCATCGAAAAGCACCACATCGGCTTGTTGCAGCAGACGAAGTGCTTTTAAGGTGAGTAACTCGGCATCGCCTGGACCAGCACCGACGATGAACACCTGTCCTTGTTTATGATATTCGCTTTGTCTTTTTTCTGACTTCAACCACTTGTCTAGGTATGAATGCTTTGCCGAAGTTTTAGAATTAGCGGGATGCTGGCGTGTTGTCGTGGTGGAAATCGCATCGCGAGTTAACAGATTAAGAGAAGGTGTGCGCTGTTTGAATAAGGTGCGCAAAAACGGTAACGACCAACTAGATGCAATTGACATAATTTAACGCTCCTAAACAGATTGGGTTTCTATGACTAAATACTTGTCTATAAACTGAGACAAGGCGGGCTTACACGAGCCGCAGTTGGTACCGCATTTTAACTGCTCACCTAGGCTGGCGACCGTCGAACAACCTGCGGTGATGGCATCTGTAATCGTTTTTTCACGCACTTCGAAGCAGCTGCAAACGACATCACCATTTAAAAATACGTCATCGACTTGGCCTCGTAATAAGTTGCGCTGAGTATCAAGTGAAATGGGCGTATTTAAGAGGCTAGCAAGCCAAGAGTTAGGCACTGACCACGTGTTCTCTGTGCAGGCGGCAGCCTGTGCTATTGTCGCTTTTTCTGGCTCATCGCCCAGAAACGCAGCGAAGCAGAGTATGTTATCCATAAGAGCGAGGCATACCGAGTATGTATGGTGATGAAACTGCACTAACACCGCATTTTGCGGCAGCAGTGGTATCAAACTCTGTGTAAAATCTCGACGGCCTCTGTTCGAAGCAACATTCAATACTGATAGTGCGGCATTCGACCGACTTACATCTGCAGAGGCGTCTGTGCGCTCAAGCGGAATTTTATTCCAGTAATCACACACATGCTTTAGCGCGTCGTCATCAAAGGGGCGGATCTCAGAACTGTCTGTCGATTGTAAAACCGATGAAATAAAGAGCTTGCCATACGTAGCGAAATGAACCGGCGCGATGGCCACCGCAGCGTGTTTTAGCTCAGGCTGACCGGAAATAGGGTCTACTGCGCTGGCGTAAAGTGCGCCTAGCTTGCTATGAGACCCCCATTGCGCCGACCAATGGATGGGAATGAACACTTCCCCTTTGCGCATATCTGTATCCGTTCTAACCGGGTAGATAACAGGGGCGTCTTTACATACCGCACTTGAAAGAGAAACAAGATCTCCACTTTCAACCCCTAATTTAGCAGTGTCGCTCGGGTTGATATGCACGTATGCGCTTGGCATATGAGCCAGTAACTTTGCCGCTTTACCCGTGCGTGTCATGGTATGCCACTGGTCTCGCGCTCGACCGCTGTTTGCAACAAAAGGATAAGCGTCTGATGTAATCTGCAATGGCGCTTTGTAAGTTACCGGGATAAGTTTAGCTTTGCCGCTGGGCGTCGAAAATTGCTTGTCTGCAAAGGGGCGTTTGCTGATAAGCTTAGGCATTAAGTCACCATTGGGCGTGGGTGTATTCACACCATTATTTACGTTTTGAAAAGGCCACTGCAATGGCGATAGCCCATTGTACTGAGCTTCACTTAACGCTTGTAATGCTGACAGATCTAATTGTCGTTTCCCGTTATTTTGATAGCCGGTTAGCCCAGCGTATTCGCAGAATATTTGTGACGGATGGGTAAAATTAAATGCCTTGCCAAAGCCCATTTTACCCGCCACTTCGCATAGTATTTGCCAATCGTGTTTTGCATTCCCAGGCGGTGGCAGAATGCCACGCTGACGTGAAATACGGCGCTCTGAGTTCGTCACCGTGCCGTCTTTTTCAGACCAACCCGTGGCAGGTAGAGCAATGTGGGCGTAGTTAAGCGTATCGTTAGATTCAACAATATCAGACACCACCACCATGTCACATTTAGAAAGTGCGCGTTCAACTTGACCGCGATTTGGCATACTGACAACGGGGTTCGTCCCCATTATCCAAACGAATTTTACCTTTCCACTCTCAATTGCATTAAACAAATCAACAGCTTTAAGCCCCTGCCCTTTGGGCATAACAGGGGCATTCCAATAGGTTTTAACAGCGCTGATATGCTCAGGGTTTTCAAGGTCCATATGAGCCGCGAGCATATTTGCTAAGCCGCCTACTTCACGGCCACCCATAGCATTGGGCTGGCCTGTGATTGAAAACGGGCCACAACCGTCTTTGGCAATAAGGTCCATGGCTAAATGACAGTTGATAATGGCTTGGGCTTTGTCCACACCAGCAGAAGACTGGTTCACGCCCATAGAATAAAAAGTCAATGCGCGAGAGGCTTCGCAGAAGGCATCAAAGAAGGCCTTAATGCTGCTTATGTCCAAGTCGCATGCTTTAGCAACGTCATCTAATGTTAGGGCATTTGCACTATTGAGCGTTTCATCAAGTCCCTCGGCATAGGTCTCAACGGCAGATCTGTCTATTCGCCCCCTTTGCGATGCGTAGCTGAGCAAACCATTAAATAGTGCCACATCGCTACCTGGCTTTAGAGGCAGATGGAAATCAGCAATGGTACAGGTTTCGGTTTTACGCGGGTCGACTACGATGACCTTCATGTTCGGGTTCTTCAGCTTTGCTCGCTGAATGCGTTGAAAAAGCACTGGGTGTGCCCACGCCGTATTGCTGCCAGTGATCACCAGTAAGTCTGTACATTCCAGATCAGTATAATCGCAAGGTACCACGTCTTCGCCGAACGCGCGCTTGTAAGCGGCAACGGCTGATGACATACACAGGCGTGAATTGGTATCGATATTGGCACTGCCGATGTAACCTTTCATCAGCTTATTGGCAATGTAGTAGTCTTCGGTGAGAAGCTGGCCTGATACATAAAAAGCAACGGCATCCGCGCCATACTGCGCAATGGTAGAGGTGATCTTTTCCGCAATCTTATCTGTGGCCGTGTCCCAGTCCACCGATTGACCTGCCATGGTTGGGTGAAGTAAACGTCCATTTATGTCGTTCGTTTCAAGCAGGTTTGTTCCTTTAACACACAATCTTCCATAGTTGGCGGGATGCTCTGGCGTGCCTTTCACAGTGTCCAGGGTTACGGCACGCTTACTTACGTTGCAACTGATATCTACACCACACCCTACGCCGCAATATGGGCATGTTGTTTGTCTTAATTGCTCAGACATTATGTCGGGTTGTCGTGTAGCCATATTCATTTCATTACCTTTTTCGATTTCGCAGCCTGTGAAGTGTTTTTGCCCAATGGCTTAGTCCGTTTCAGACTTTCAAGTAAGCGCAACGCTCTCAGGCGCCAACAAAAACATTGCTGCCCTCTAGTTTCACCGGGTATGTCGTCACTGACACATCATCGTGTTCTTTACATAGCCCGGTTTCTAAAAAGTAATGCTCTTTGTACAAAGGCGATGCGACGACAGGCGCACCGCCTATCGACCCCAAAAGCCCACGATACAGCACATTTGCCTTGCCGATGGGGTCATAGTTGCTAATGGCGAAAATCTGGGTTTCGCCGTTTATCTTTAAACTGAAAATTGCCACTTGCTGTGACTCAACAAGGGCGCAAACCCCGCTGTTTGTCACCAAGTCGCTCGTCTTACAAACGTAGTGCCACTGCACTGCCTGCTCTGGCGTTAATCTGTTTTGTACAGCTGTCATAATGTATTTCTCCTGACACGATTGATATAGCCGCTAGCTACACCACAGAGACGGGAATAAACTGCTCTTTCCCTACTACTTTTTCAGCTTCAGTAGCTGGACGAACCTGACCTCGCTCTGAAACGAACTGAATATTGGTGTCGCTAGCATTACTATTTACAAATTGACGGAAACGCTTGCGCGACTCGGGGTTTTCAATGGTGGTCTTCCATTCGCACTGATACGCTTCAACCACGGTATCCATTTGTGCTTCTAGTTCAGCATTAATGCCAAGCGCATCATTAATGACCACATCTTGTAGATAAGCTAAGCCACCTTCCAAGTTGTCCATCCACACCGAGGTTCGCTGCAGGCGGTCAGCCGTTTTCACGTAGAACATCAGCACGCGGTCGATGTATTTAATGAGGGTTTTGGTGTCTAGATCCGTGGCAAACAGGTCCGCATGCCGTGGCTTCATGCCGCCGTTTCCGCAAACATACAGATTCCAACCTTGCTCGGTAGCAATAACACCAATGTCTTTGCTTTGGGCCTCTGCACACTCGCGGGTGCAGCCTGACACGGCAAATTTTATTTTGTGCGGCGCTCGTAAGCCTTTGTAACGATTCTCTAAGTCAATGGCCGTGCCCACAGAGTCCTGTACCCCATAGCGGCACCAGGTGCTTCCCACACAGGATTTTACTGTGCGCAGCGCCTTCGCGTAGGCATGACCGGTTTCAAATCCGCCAGCAACGAGTTTTTCCCAGATATCGGGTAAGTGCTCTACGCGCGCGCCAAATAAATCAATGCGCTGACCGCCAGTGATTTTGGTGTACAGGTTGTATTCTTTTGCGACTTCGCCAAGAAGAATCAATTTATCTGGCGTAATTTCTCCCCCCGGCACGCGCGGTACCACAGAGTAGGTCCCGTCTTTTTGCATGTTACCAAGGTAAATATCGTTGGTGTCTTGCAGCGGTAAGTGCGACGCTTTCAGAATATAGTCGTTATACACCGAGGCTAAAATTGAGCCGACTGCGGGCTTACAAATTTCACAACCTAAACCTTCACCATGCTGCGCTAGCAGGTCATCAAACGTGCGAATGCCGTTTACCTTAACGATGTGAAAAAGTTCTTGTCGGGTATAGTCAAAATGCTCACAAATAGCTTTTGATACTGCCACACCGCGTTTTTCAAGCTCGTTATCCACCACATTTTTTAGCAGGGCGGCACATCCACCGCATCCAGTGCTGGCTTTCGTTGCACCTTTTACATCGGCTACGCTGCAGCATCCGCCTTCAATGGCTGTAACAATGTCGCCTTTTGTTACGTTTAGGCACGAACAAATAGACGCGGTATTTGGCAGTGCATCGGCACCAAGGGCCGGTGCTGCATCTGAAGATGGAAGAATGAGGCTTTCTGGATGTTCAGGTAGTTCGATTTTATTGAGCGCATACTGTAAAAGCGTATCGTAGTCGCTAGTATCGCCAACAAGCACAGCACCCAGTACGTGCTTTTGCTCGCTATCTACCACCAGCTTTTTATACACGCCTTCAGGCTGATTTAAGTAGGTGTAGCTAAGCGCACCGTCTGTACGTTCATGGGCATCACCAATTGAGCCCACCTCCACGCCCATTAGCTTGAGTTTGGTACTCATATCTGCGCCAGCGAACTCGGCGTCGCCGCCGGTTATATGACTTACTGCCGTGCGCGCCATGGTATAGCCAGGTGCTACCAGGCCAAAAATTTTGTTGTCCCACAGCGCACATTCACCCACAGCGTAAATGTTTGGGTCAGATGTCACGCAGTGGTTATCAATGACAATACCGCCGCGCTCACCCAGTGTTAGCGCTGACTTTCTGCCGAGCTGGTCGGAAGGTCGAATACCAGCAGAAAAAAGAATCATGTCAGTTTCTAGTGCTGTGCCGTCAGCAAACACCATTTTATAGCGGCAGGTATCACCGGCCTCGATAGCTTGGGTTGCCTTTTGGGTATGTACCTTAACGCCTAATGCTTCGATTTTGTCTTTAAGTACGGTGCCTCCCGCTTGGTCTAGCTGCACTGCCATAAGCTGCGGCGCAAACTCAACCACGTGCGTGTCGAGACCGGCTTGTTTTAAAGCATTTGCTGCTTCTAAGCCCAAAAGACCGCCACCGACGACCACACCTACTTTGCTCACCGCTGCTGATGCTTCAATAGCGAGCAGATCGTCAATGGTGCGATACACTAAGCAGTGCTCTTGCTCGTTCCCGGGAATAGGCGGTACAAAAGGATAAGAACCGGTGGCTAGCACAAGTTTATCGTAGCTAAACACCTGCCCTTCTGAAGTCGTGACTTTATTATTGTCACGGTCTATATCGGTAACCAAGGCGTTGGTGAATACGTGTACACCCCACTCTGCGTACTGAGCGGGTGTAGTGAGCGCTAAGTCATCTGCACTTGCACCGCTAAAAAAAGATGACAGATAAACGCGGTCGTACGCAAGACGAGACTCGCCGCATAAGACGGTTATTTCTACATTGGCGTCGCTTTGGTGGAGCTGTTCGACAAAATGATGGCCCACCATGCCGTTGCCTACGACGACAATTTGCGTTTTTGAGTCCAATGAAGTCATGGTATTCCTCTTTTTTTCGGGACAAAAAAAAGCCCGCGTCAACTTTCGTTGATGCGGGCTTCGTTGCCTATTTTGCCAATGGTTTAGGTTGGCTAACACATTTTTACGGAGTGTTATAAATCACACTATTTTCAGCGATTGACACAAATCACCAAAACACACTTTACGCTTATGACTATCCAAGTTAAGTGCCAAAAACGTAACCCTATGTTTTTATTTAACTTACTGAAAAAAAGGGTTAACTCAAATACGCCGTATGCACCAAACAAACGCATGACTGTGTTTACTTGGTGCATCGTAGGGGCAATGATCTATGCGGACTGGTATTACATGTTTTAAGCCAGTTTATCCGTCGCTACGCGGTAGCGAGGGTCTTCAACCACGTTAATTTCAACAAATTTGTCAGCCTTACGAAGCAGTGAGCGACACTCATCACTGATATGACGAATGTGTAGCTTTTTACCCTGCTCTTCGTATTTGTCAGCAAGGGTATCTAACGCATCGATGCCTGATGAATCCCAAATGCGAGAGTCTTTAAAGTCGATCACCACGTCTTCTGGGTCGTTAGCAATATCAAATAAGTCTTTGAAATGAGATACCGAGCCAAAAAACAATGGGCCGTCTAGCTCATAAACTTTCCAGCCATCGTTATCGATGTGTGACCTGGCTTCGATATGACGGGCGTGTTTCCATGCAAATACAAGGGCTGAAACAATAACACCGACAACCACCGCAATAGCCAGGTCGGCAATAACCGTCACGCCGGTTACCAGGAAAAGTACGAACGCATCTTCTTTATTAACGCCACGAACAATTCTGAATGACGCCCACTCAAATGTAGCAATAACCACCACGAACATAACGCCAACAAGGGCAGCAAGCGGGATCATTTCGATAAGGGGGGCGGCAAATAGAATAAAGCCTAATAATACAACCGCTGCAGTGATACCAGACAAGCGGCCACGGCCACCAGAGTTAATATTAATCATACTTTGGCCAATCATAGCGCAACCGCCCATGCCGCCAAAGAAACCGTTGACAGTATTTGCAACGCCTTGACCCACACACTCTTTGTTTCCGCGCCCGCGGGTATCCGTCATTTCATCAATTAATGAAAGGGTAAGAAGTGACTCGATAAGACCGACTAAGCAAAGAATAACTGAGGTAGGCAGGATTATCATGAAGGTTTCCCAGGTGAACGGAACCATAGGAATAGCAAAACTAGGAAGCTCACCCGCTAATGTGGCGGTGTCACGCTGCTCAGCAGGAAGCAGGTCGCGAACGAAATCGATAACGGTACGAGCCTCTAAATCAAGTCCGTGTACTAGCAAGGTGACCGTGACAATGGCCACAAGCGACGCGGGTACGGCTTTGGTTAACTTAGGTAACAAATAAATGATGGCCATAGTTAACGCTACCAGTCCTAGCATCCAGTATAGTAGTGTACCTTCCATCCACTGTAACTCACCGGCTGCGTTAGTGACTTTGAACTGACCCAGCTGAGCTAAGAAAATGACAATTGCCAAACCATTCACAAAGCCAAGCATGACTGGGTATGGCACCAGTCGGATAAACTTCCCGAGCTTGAATATTCCGCACATAATTTGCAGCAAACCGGCCAAAATAACTGCGGCAAATAGATACTGCACGCCATGCTGGGCAACCAATGCCACCATAACCACAGCCATGGCCCCCGTAGCACCAGAAATCATTCCCGGGCGACCGCCAATCGCAGACGTGATTAGGCCCATCATAAACGCTGCATAAAGACCAATCATTGGTTCTACGCCGGCTACAAATGCAAAAGCAACGGCTTCAGGGACCAAGGCGAGCGCCACGGTAATACCTGATAGCACGTCGTTCTTAACGTTGCTGTCTTTACTGGTAATTAAATCGAACATGTTCTCTCAGAAGCTAAGATGTTAAACACAATAACCTACCGCGGCGTAAACGGCTTTACAGCAGAACACCAACGAGCAGGTAGGAGAATTTTTCGGCGATTCTATCACCATTGTCGCTTAAAATCTTTTAATAGATTGTTACTAGGGCGTGTTGATCTTTGATGTACATAAAAGAAAACCAGGTCCTGGCACTTTCTCGTTGGCACTGACGTGATAAGCGCAACGTGCTTTGCCCCTTTCCCAATACCGTGAGCTTGTCAATTTTTCGTGCGCGACCTCAGGGCTTAAATTAATAGCGAATGCTGACAAATTGCATTGTACATGGCATCGTATAATGGTTTTTATTAACCGCGTCGTTCAATGTGTTTCGATTTTTAATACGGAGCTATGATGAGACGTCGCAATAAGGCACAAGTCTTATTCTACGAGGAGTTAAAGTGGTACCTTATATTCTGACTATTTTGTGCGTGCTAGTGGCAGGCGCTATTCATTGGATGTCGCCGAAGGCTTATTGGAAAGCCACTATTATGTCGACCGCCGTTATTTTGCTCTTTTGTGTCGCTGCATTGTTCATTTTTAAAGCATCAGGAATGTTGGTTAGCGAGCACACTGGCGAGAATGCTGACTTTTCAGGGCAAATGCTAACCATCACCACAATGATTGCCTTCTTCGGTTTCTTAATTTCACTATTTGTAGGTTGGTTTCTTCGCGTAGTCAGAAACTAGTTTGGCAAGCAAAACCACATATTTCGTGAGGCTGCACCATTTTGGCGCAGCCTCTTCCTTCCCGACGTCTTTCACCTTCTCTTACCCCTTATAAAATGACCTTAAGTAAACGTTCCAGCCACACCTCATGCCGCTAGATGTCCGCATTCAGCGTGTTTTTGTCCACTCTGGCGTTCATCTTCATTAATTCTAATAAACAGGGCATAAGTGTTGCTTGCTGCTTAAGTTGAATAATATCAATTCGCATAAAAACGTGTCCCTCGAAATAAAAGCGAAACGTGTGTACCAACAAGCAGCAGGCCTTAATATGCTTCATGAACCTGAACCGACCATTGCACTTTGTAGCGACGCGACTAAGCGTTTTTTGTTAGCGGCTAAGCACGCTGAAATCACCGTGCTTGAGCAGCTTTCTAGCAATTGTCGTATCGTCATTGCGGTTCGCGAACTCATTCATGAACTACAAAAAGAGCGTGGCGCTAGCAATATCTTTCTTGCTTCAAAAGGCGAGCGCTATGGCAAAGAGCGAATGCAATATGTTACTGCCAGCGAACAAGCGGAATCTATGCTGAAAAGCCATTTAAAAGCTTTGTATCTGACTGATGAGATCATCACAGGTAACCCGCGTTTGCTGAGCAGTATTACACTCGCTATGCAGGCTACAGACTATTTGCCTCGCTTGAGAGAGCAAGTGAGCAAACAGCAGCTAACACCGCTTGAATCTACGCGCGCTTACAGCCGTTTGGTGGCTAGTTTACTTACTGTTATTTTTGAAGCTGCGGATATCGCGAGCGACCCGACAATTACCCGCTTACTGGTTGCCCTATTTAATTTTATGCAGGCTAAAGAGTATGCGGGGCAAGAACGCGCGTGGGGCGCAATAGGTTTTGCAGAAACCCATTTTGATGCGCGCCTGTGCGAAAAGCTTACAGCACTTCAACAGGCCCAAGACCACCACTTCAGTATTTTTAGTGAGTTCAGCTGTAAACCGCACAAAGACGCACTCGATACGTTAAACAAGAGCCCTGCGACAATTGATATCACGCAGCTTAGAAATATGATTGCACAACTTAGTGACGGCAGCCCCATTGCCGGTGAAATATCCGAAGTTTGGTTTGATGTGGCAACACGTCGTATTGATGCAATGCAGACTATCGAGGTTGCGCTCACCGAAGCCCTGACACAGCAGGCCAACACTAAAGTAGCCGATGCAAAAAATGAAATGGCGAACCACCAACAACTCCTTACGCGCTTCAATGATGAGCATGCTACTGATGGCTCACCGCTTACCTTATTGTTCGACCCAAGCATGCCGGGCTTAGCGGAAGACACGAAAGAAGACGAAAATAAAACACTTTCACTCAGCGAGCAGACAAAAACGTTATCTGCACACCGCTCTTTTTATGATTTACTGCGTTCACAAGCCCAACACATAGAAGACATGGGACGAGAGCTCGAAGAAGCTAAGCGAGCAATTCAAGATCAGAAACTGATAAGCCGAGCAAAGCTGGTCTTAATGGAGCAATTTGGGCTAAGCGAAAATACCGCGTATCGCCGACTGCAAAAACAAGCCATGAGCGAAAACACAACCATCGCGGTCATTGCTGCAAAGATAGTGAATATTGCCGCTAAAAGCGCACAACGCTCCTTAGCAAATGGGCCTCGAAAAAGTTAGACAATAGGAAAAAAGACATCCGTGTCACTACTCCTACACACAATACGTTTCTACATACTCAGGCCGTGCGACTTGTACCATTTCCCTCGGTATAAGCGCTCTATGACAGCAGGGTGTTCCCAGCTGAACAGATACAGGTAGTCATTATTGATAAGGTCCTGCAGCATCTTGTGCTTGTCCACAATGCTCAGAATTTTGGTATTTGGTGCCACAATGTAGACACTTAAGCGTTCAGGCTGGTGAACCCACCGCTGACCGTTGTGAAGAGATTGCTTTGATAAACCAATACGCAAGTCACCAGAGTTGCCCTCGAAAACTCCGATATTATTGTGTAATGCGTTATGCAGTACTTTATTGCCGCTGCCCAGTTTAGTGTTGTCTGCTACAGACGCGTTGTACTGGCTATTGATCCAATTTGTCACAATCATCGGTGCCGTCATTAAGGTTTCTAATATCGATGAATCATGGTCTGTTTGCCACGCATAGTCATGAAGAAAGGTTTTTCCTTCAAGATCAACACCCCGTGTCCTGGCCCTAGGCCCAATGATAAAAGATGAGTTACCAGCGAGTCCCCATTCAGGCTGTACCTGTGACCAGTCGCTCGCTCTGTGTTGAAAGCGTTGGTTACGCTTTTTATCAGACTCAAACGGCAGATTCTTGCTGTAGTGTTTTGCGCGTTCTTTTTGCGCTTGGTGTTTCGCATCAATCAGTAAGTTTTTCACTTTTTCAGGCACTGCGCTGTCGAAACACTCGATGTCGTCAGTCGTGGTATTGTGTAAAGCGGGAATAAATCGCGTATTGCCGGCAATTTTATGACCCATTTTAATCAGTGATTTACGCACTTCGCTGTCGTTGAGTAACTGAGCGAGAACCCGAACATTCACCTCGCCGGATTGGCCTCCACACGCTCCACAGTCAAGGCCAGCCGCATGCAAATTATTTCTTGATTTACTTCCATGCCCAACAAGTAAAACCGTTGGTGCGAATGTGGTTATTCCCATCATTTTAAGCGCACCAGCCGCTAGGGCGACTTTATCCTCAAGGCTAATCGGGCCATCTTTGTTGCTGATTTCCCACTCGCAGTGGTGACTTAAGGCGTTAATAGGATTTTCTTTGCTTGATGGAAGCAGCGTATTCTTCAACAACTTGAAGACGTACCACCAGCCAGCTGATTCCACCATTGAGAAACTGCCAAGGGGCGACTTACTCCATTTATGCCACATGGCTCGGTGTTGCGTCACCTCTGCTCTATGGGCGACTGCATTTTTCTCATGCACGCTAAGCTGCGGTGAGAGTAATCCCGGTAACTGCGGCCTTTCGGCATCTGTGTGTGATGGTGCATAAGAAATGGGCATGCCGAAAAAGCCCGCAAACCCCATTGTTTTAATGGATGGGCTTTTTAATTCTAGCGTTCGGCGTATTACCTCTGAGCGCACATCTATACAGAATATTGCTTGAATATCTGGCGCAAGTTGCTTTGCCGGTGACGCAGAAACAAGTTTAGATTGAAGACGCTGCTGTTGCTCATATTCGTAGGCATACATCATCACCCAAAGCCCACGCTCTTCATCTTTATATCGTTCTATGCGGGAGGCCAATTGCTTTACGAGGTAGCCAAAACGCACATGAACCTGTTGTGCTTTCTCGGCATCACATTCCCGATAATAGCGATAAACGATGAGCTCCCACGCTAAGCGAATAGCTAACAGTCCCTGCAGTTCGTTGCACTCTTTTAGCCACGTTCTATATGCAATATAAGAAGACCAGCCGTTAAGATTCATGATCAGCGCATAGAAATAATCTTTGGCAAACTGTGAAGGAATGTTGAGCTCATCTGTTGCTTCTTTTAGCAAGGTATCGACGTCGCTTGGCAGTGAACTAAATATCTTCTTCAGGCTTTTCGTATTCATCAATACACTAATGCCATTATCGTGTTTAAGACCGTTCAGCCAGCTTTTATATAGCGTATTTGCAGGAGTATTGCCCTCAATTTGCACTAATGGAGATTCGTGCTGAAAATAGGCAGCGCAGAACTGGCTTATCTGAAATATACATTCTTCTTCCCATGTCATTTCATGACTACCGCGATAAGCATCGAAGTGCTTTGTCAGCAAAGGTAACGTCACACTGGCGCGTTCATTGCCCAACGAGGTAATAAAGGCATCTTTGTCTATACCAACATCGTATTGCGCCAAACTATGCGCTATTGCCTTGTCTGAAATAGCCCCTTCTTTATAGAGATCCAACCAATAAGACGCAGGCATCAATGCCGTGATCCCAGTAAGTGCGTGAACCCTTGCTGAGACATCTTGGAAAGGCTTGTCGATAAGCTTCCAAAAGGGGTTCACCGCTATCAGTTTATCAAGAGGAAAATTCGGCGCGACACCGCCACATGCTTCTTCTGCCGCTCTATGAATACGCTTTTCATCAAGACTCGAAGTATTAAGAGATACGATTGACATTACTTGCTCCCTATTTGTGTGATCGACGCTGATTTTTGATGCTTTTCTTTGCTTTGCCTTAGTGTAACGGGTGCAATCTTAAGGGTAATTTTGGTGAACCACTCGTCGAGGTAAAGACCAGCGAAGAGCAACTGCTTGAATTGTTGAACCAACCTTTTGTGTCCGTAGGAAAGCATGGCTAAATGGATAATAAAAAGTGCAGCAACAATACTCACCACCCAAATATCGACGGGTGAAAACATGCCGGTTGGCTTCGGGTAATGATAAAGAATGGTTTCAGCAACAAAGGCTTTCACGTAGCTATAGAGAGTAACCAAAGCAATGGAAATCCCCACAAGAATATAAAGTTGGGTTTGATCAGACGTCGCGGTTCGCATAGCGATGTAAGCAGTAAATGCCAGGGTAACGAGAACCCAAGGACTTGCTGGGCCCTGATATTCGGTGAGTGAGAAACTTGCTAGCACTATTAGAGAAGTAATGAACAGAGCATTGAGCCAATCGGCAAACGTAGGCGTGCGCTGAGCACTGATATCATGTTCAAGGGCTTCATAAACCGCTGAACCTGAGTTTAAGAACGCGTATGCCTTATAAAATGAATGAGCGACGAGGTGAATTAACGCAAGCGCATAAAGTCCAAGTGCACACTCTATAAGCATAAGTCCCATTTGTGATGACGTTGACCATGCGAGGCGGACCTTCACGGTGACGCGGGTTGTCATTGCTAGTGCACTGAAAAATACGCTAAGGCCTGCTGCAATTCCTAATATCCATTGTGCTTCAGAATATAATGAGATGAGCGGTGCGAAGGCTAATAGTAGATATCCCCCTAAATTAATCACACCTGCGTGAAGCAGCGCACTGACGGGAGTTGGTGCTTCCACAATGTTAATCAGCCATCCGTGTGCAGGTAGCTGAGCACACTTAATCAATGCGGCAAGTGAGATAAGACATGCAGCATATAGTGAATAAGAGGTTTGCTGGGCACTGAGGATAGAAGCGACTGAGCCGTTTGTATCATCTGCAGCGGCATTACTCAACAGTGTGAATATATCGTTGATATATAGGGTGTCGAATGCGCTATATAAAAGAATAAACGCGCCAGCCATCAGCAACTCTGATGCTCTGGCAAGTATGAACTTCTTGTGAGCCGCCACAACCGCTCGTGATCTCTGTGGATATAAAAGTAATAATTTGTGCAGAGAAAGACTAACTGACAGCCATCCTAGCCAAAAAATAACAAAGTGATTAGCCAGTATTGTTACTACAACCGATGCTAAGGTTAACTGCATCCATTTTAAAAACTGGGGGTAACACGCTTCACCAACGAAATAGTTTCTAGAAAATCGCATCAAAATAACACCGATGGTAACTACCGTTAATATAACCGCAGATTTCATCGGAGAAAGTGTCACCATCATTGTGTCGAGGCTCGATGAGACTGGCGCTAAGAGCCCTACCAACAGCGAGAGTAAAAACAATGCTATGGAGCCCCAAATAGCCACTCGCTCAACGTGTAACTTGGAAAACATTGTGTTTTTTGGGCCGCTAAACCACGACATGATAGTCCAAAATAGCGGTAGTAAAATGAGTAAAAATGAACTCGTTTGAGATGACATGCAACCCTCCTTTTTTTCTGCGGATGAGTAAAGCACGCTTATATACTTATAAAAAATATATAATAAAACCAGATTCGTTCTTTTTTACTTATTTGTTAAAAGTGCGTTTTGCAGCGGGTCCCATATTTTGCTGACCTATAGTTAAGTTGTTAACTTTATAGTTCTAATAAAGTTATGATTAATATTTAAATAATCAATTTTAATTAATTTTCAGCGCACGGCATGATCACCGTAGAAAAAACCAGTTGGGAACTTCATGAATTACAAAACCCCTGTGCTACGCTTTCCACAAGACATCGCAACTGCTGTTGGGCTGATAACGCAAGGTGAATGTATCGCTGTAAAAACAGAGACGGTCTACGGTTTAGCCGCCGATGCAACCAACGAACATGCAATTGAAAACGTGTTCAAAGCCAAAGGTAGACCCGCTAACAACCCATTAATCGTGCACATCGCGAGCGTTGATGACATTTCCCATTGGGCCAGAGACATACCGGATATTGCATACCAGTTAGCAGACGCTTTTTGGCCCGGCCCCTTATCTATATTATTGAAAAAAAAGCGTTGGGTTTCAGATAAAGTGACCGGCGGTCACGATACCATTGTGCTTCGAGTTCCTTCTAGTGAAAACTTTATAACACTTATTCGTGCTGCCAACACTGGCTTAGCGGCGCCCTCTGCAAACAAGTATAAATTTATAAGCCCCACCTGCGCTGAGCATGTTTTGAGGTCACTGGATGGACGCATTGCTGCAGTTGTAGACGGCGGTCAATCGGACGTGGGTATAGAGTCGACGATTATAGATGTTACAGCCCCCGTGCCGACTATCGTGCGCCCTGGGCCTATTGATGATTTAATGATTGAGCAGGCGCTGGCAAGACCAGTCAAATACGCCGACAGCTTAGGCGTGACCGTGCCCGGTAGTGCAAAACAGCACTATCAGCCAAACACCCCCGTATACCTTCTATCAACAGAGGCGCTTTCTCAAATGTTGCTTCATAATGATGAGGGAGTTATTTCTTACACCGCTCTCTCAGAAAGCATAAAGGGTGAATGCCGCAACATTATTCAACTAGCTAGGGATCCCGCTCAATACAGTGCCCATTTTTACGCGTCGCTTTATCAATTAGACAAGCAAAATTTACGCTGTATATATTTAGAAGAGACGCCTTATGATAAAGCGTGGTTAGCGATAAACAATAGAATAGGCAGAGTCGTGGCTAAGTAGTCGGCAGGTAGTGGCGGCTCACCTACGTCATAACCATAATGTCGCTTTTGGCGTTATTAATTAGTCTCTGAACCTGAGGTGTCACTTTCTTTTTAGCCAATGTTACTGCGTAAAAATGCTCGTACGCATCTGGCAAACTCTGCTGAACATAAAGGAGACCATTAGCAACTTCGTCTCGCACGACGACAGACGGCATAACAGAATACGCGCCACTGTCTCTAGCGAGAAGCCGAAGCATTGCCATATCGTTCGTTTCAGCTTTTACGTTGGGCGTATACTGTGCCCGAGCACACGCAATGCTAAAGGCGGAACGTATCTCACTGTTTTGCGAGGGAAGCACCCACGACGCATCAGCATAGCTTTGAGGGAATTTTCTTGCCTTTCGGGGCTTTGATGGGCCGATTATTTCGATAGCTTGACGAGAGACTAATTCACTGTGCCAAATGCCCTTTTGCTGGCCGAGTTCTACGTTGTGGTTAGTAAGGATAATATCGAAGCGAAAGCTGGATAGACCGTCGAGTAAATTGCTCAAGCCGGCTGTTTGTAATGAAAAAGTCGTAAATTTGTCGTTGATTAAGGGCAGCGTAAAACTTTCTACAAAGTTCCTGGATAAGTTAGAAAGTACACCAATAGCCACATGACTAGACTGTGCTGGCATGCCTTTGTTTATTAAGTTTTCTAGCTCTTCTCCTTTTGAAAATATTTCATCTGCGTATTCTAAAACCTGCTTCCCTTTTGGGGTAAGCACTAACTTCCTTCCCTCTCTGGAAAGCAGCGCTACCCCCATATTTTCTTGAAATTGTTTCAGTTGCGCTGAAATCGCGGACTGCGACAAATGAATCTCGTTGGCCACCTGAGTGAGGTTTCCTGTATTTGCTACACGCCAGAAATAATAGAGGTGGTGATAGTTCATCCTAGCCATGTACAAAACCCTAATAACTTGAGCGAAATTACAATGCGCAACTAACAAATGAAACGTTTATGGGGCTAATAATACGCCATAAATCAACGGGCTGCAGCCTTTCTCTTATACAGTAAACGCGTTAATGGCGTGGCTTGCGTTGACTTTATGTATTTTGCACACGCATTTACGCGCTACTTCACTATTTTCAATTGAGGCCAAGTGTTTAGCCAGCTTTTCGACGCAACTCGCTCATTAAATACATCGGGCCTGGGGTATTTTGGGTTAATGCTTATTGTACCTGCGAAGTTTGCGACTAAGCCAAATGGTGCCAGTATGTCTATACCATCATTTGCGGTAAGTTTAACCGCCACACATGTCTCGCGTTCTATCCAATATGAAATCGATTCGTAACAACTTTTATAGGGCGCATGATTATGGGCGACATGCATTCGCGCTTGGTTTTTTACTTGCCAACTGACGTCTGGCACAAGACGGGCGAGTTCACACTCAATCTTCTGCTCCAGTGCTTTTTCAGCAGATATTCGTTTTGACTGAGCAGCGGTTTTAGGCAGCGATTCATTTGCGTGTTGAGCTACGACAGTTGGTGGCCGTCGAGTATCAGAACTAAAGTAAATAACATCGATATCATTAAGTGGCGTAGGTGTGCTCTTCTCATGCAATTCATCCCAAATGGCATTTCGAACAAACCCAGCACCGATATACCCTTGTGGCAAGTCAAGCATTTGTAGAGCGCGAAGGCAGCGCATTTTAAAGGGGTCGCGTTTGATAATGTTGCGAAGGCGTTCAACAAGTATCGACTCAAATTCATCTAACGAGGCGTGCACGTCTTTTAACACCTATTTATTCCTATGTTCATAAGGTAAGACTTCCGTGCAGCTAGCGCAGCTCCTTTTGCACACGCTTTCAACCTTCATTTTTGATGCGCAGCTTGCGTTTCCACTTAATAATATAGAAGCAAAATGCGGCCATACTGCCACCGGCAAACCACCCCGCGATGATATCGCTAGGCCAATGCACGCCCAATAAAACACGACTCAGACCAATGCAGAATACAAGCAATGTCGCTGCGCCGTATATCCACAGCCGTACTGACGCATTTTGCGTAAAATAAGTCAGTAAGTAAGCGATGTAAAAGTAAACCAGCGTAGATAGCGCAGCGTGTGCCGAGGGAAAGCTTTGCGTGTAAACACTCACGTCCTGCATAGGTAATGGCGGCCTCGGTCTGTCGATTCCCGCTTTAAGAAGAAATGTGGTGATAACCCCTGCTGCGACGGCAATCAAAAAAGTGAGTGCCTTTTTCTTTTCGCCCGCTATTGATAGTGCGCCCGCAACTGACACGGTTAAGAAAATAAGCGACGTATTGCTACCTAACGCTGTAACGTCGCGCAAAGCATCTTTTTCCCAACCCGAAACATTACCCATCTGACTGATGGTGTTGAATAAAGTATTGTCAAACGCGGTGAGCACGCCCATGTGAACAAACAGCATCGTTAACAAGAATCCAGTGCCAAGTAGCAAAACTTGAATGGAGGGTGTTTTAAAGATACCTAAATAGGCGGCGATTGCGCCATGTTTATTCGTTTCACTGCTTGTCATAGTTCTCATTCCATTTAGGACAATTTAAGGCGTTATTTATCGTGTTTACTGCCACCTAAGCAATTCGGTGATGCCTGCGACTGTCCGCCCCGCGCTTCCCATTCTGAAGGTGTGTAAGTATGCAGAGCCAGTGCATGCACAGGCCCCTGCAGCGCTTCGGCCGCAAGGCCATTAATTTCCCGGTGCCTTGCTATCAAACGCTTGCCTTCAAAAGCATCGCTCACTACCGTAACTTTGAAATGGCTTTGCGCCCCCTCTGGCACATTGTGCATATAGCTTTCATCTACGACCTCGAGATAACTTGGACTAAGTGCAGATTCAATGGTGGTTTCCAGAAATACTTTAACTTGCATGGGCCTACTTTACTCGCTGAATAAGATGTCGGAATGTAAGGTTGATTCTACCACCGATAGGCTTTGCCGTCTTCGCAATACCATGTACGTAATGACTTTGTGTCGTCCCAGCCATGATCAATACACTTCCGTGTTCAAGCACCTGTGTACATTTCTCTTTGGTTTCCTTGTGTTTAAAAACAAAGGGCCTTGCTTCCCCTAATGTGACTGATGCAATCACTGGGTTTACACCTAGTTCAGGTTCATCATCTGAGTGAAAACTCATACTGTCTTGACCGTCTCGATACCAGTTTGCGAGGACGCTGTTAAACTGTGTTTTGTGCTCTGATGCACATATCGCCTCACAACAGGCCTTAATCTCTAACAAACTCTTAGTCCACGGGTTCGGCGACATCGTCAAATTTGAATAGGTATAGGTACACGCTTCATCGCCATGCCAGCTTTGAAGGCGAGGAATTTTTACCGGTTTTCCAAACAGCCGA
Source organism: Alteromonas sp. KUL106 (assembly GCF_009811415.1). Classification (GTDB taxonomy): domain Bacteria; phylum Pseudomonadota; class Gammaproteobacteria; order Enterobacterales; family Alteromonadaceae; genus Alteromonas. Next base: position 22,471 of record NZ_BLIG01000009.1, read on the forward strand.
ATCGAATCCTGACGCCAAGGCAATTCAGCCTGTAACTTCTCAAAAAAAGTATCTGCGTCATTGTTTGATAATGCGTTAGGAAAATAAGTCACATCGCCCTCTGACAAAGGAAGTTGATAAGACGAGCGATTATCTTTTTGAGTCTCGAAAAGAGAAAATTGCATGAGTAAAGTATGTGACTTCCGTTAAATGTTAATTATGGCTTTGGGTACACAACCGTTAGCGTGCTTCAAGCACTTGCGAAGAGTGCTTGATGACACACTATTTACGCATGCTTTGCCAATGTGGATTGTTCTACCCGTTAGTAAATTCATCCTTAAAAGCAATATCCCCTCAATACTCAACATTATGGTGTAATACCAGTCCGCATAGATAATTGGCTAGAGCCACGTGCCTGATATGGTAAGATATATCGCGAGAAGATAAATACTATGCGCATTCACTTAATAGCGAATGTTTTGAGCCTTTCCCCAAAAACAGACTTCAATGAATACAGACTTTATTTTTGCCGACCGACAATTCTCGCTGATCCGCTACCCTGAAAAGCACCAGCACGTTAGCCTTCAAGCATGGGATAGCGCTGATGAACTCCTCATTGAGCACATTGAGACCTTGTTAAGTGAAGAATCGCTTTCTATTGGCAGCAGCGAAAATGATGGCTCTATGATGATCTTTAACGATGACTTCGGTGCGTTAGGCTGTTGGTTCGCTCACTTAGCACCCTATTGGGTATCTGATTCCTACATATCTTTGCGATCGCTGTGTGAAAACTTAAAAGCCAACCAGTTACTGAACGCACCTGTCGCTGATAATACAAGTGAACCGCATACTGCGCCGCTACAAACATTAACCAGTGTGCAAAGCTTAACGTTTAAGCCAGAAAAAGCACCACGCCTTGTTGTGCTAAAGGTACCTCGCGCCCTAGCGCTTCTTGAACAGCAGCTTATTGATTTACAGAAATATGTTACGCCGAACACACGTATTGTGGCGACAGGAAAAGTAAAAGCCATCACAAAATCTGTACTTAACCTTTTTGAACGCTATATTGGCCCAACAACCACTTCTCTTGCCAAAAAGAAATCTCGGCTTATTTTCGCTACACCTCGTGAGTCTCTAAAACTCGTTGACTCACCTTATCCAACGCGGTGGCAGTGTAAAAGCACCACCGGCACTACACTCACCATAGACAACCTAGCCAATACCTTTGCTCGCCAGTCACTGGATATTGGCGCGCGAATAATGCTTGAGAACATGACAGTAAGTGCCAATGACGTAGTGGTGGATTTAGGCTGCGGCAACGGTATTTTAGGAGTAAATGCGCTTTCTCTTGCCCCAGATGCCAAGGTGATATTTGTGGATGAATCCTATATGGCGTTAGAAAGTGCCAGACTTAATGTGCTCAACAATTTCCCAGATAGCATCGAGCAGTGCGAGTTTGTTGCAAGCAATTGTTTAGAAACATTGCTCAATAGAAATAATAAGCCTGCTGTTACCAAAATTCTGTGTAACCCACCATTTCACCAGCAAAACGCAATCACCGATCACATCGCATGGCAAATGTTCACTGACTCTCGTGACTTGCTCATGAGAAGCGGTCACTTAGTTGTGGTCGGCAACCGACATCTCGACTACCACATTAAGCTTAAAAAGCTGTTTGGTGGCGCTAAGGTACTTGCGAGTGACAAAAAGTTCGTTATCTTAGGCACTGCTAAACGTTAAGCGCTCAGGAAAATGCGCAAAACAAGGAACACATTTAAAGGCATTTTTATGAAAAAAATACTTTTACCACTACTGACCGTCGCTATGCTAATAGGCAGCAGCTCAGCGGCTATGGCGAAAAAAGACGATGGTTCTCAGGTTCAGCCTGACAATTACTATCCTCGCGTTAAAATAGAAACCACGATGGGTGATATCGTGGTTGAATTAGACAGAAGACGTGCGCCTATTACCGTGAATAACTTTCTTCGCTACGTAGATAAGCGCGCCTATGAAGACACCATTTTTCACCGCATCGTGCCTGGCTTCGTTGTGCAAGGTGGTGGATATACGGCCGACTTCAACGGTAAATCAAACTTCCCCGATATCTTTAATGAATCGGGTAATGGTTTAACCAACGACCTGCACACTATCGCAATGGCAAGACAAAGCGATCCACATACGGCCAACCGCCAATTCTTCTTTAATGTGAATGACAACAGCAGCTTGAACCCGGGAAGAGACTGGGGCTACGCGGTTTTTGGCGTGATTGTAGAAGGCGAAGACATTGTCGATGCCATGTCGGAAGTAGAAACTGAATACTCCATTCGCTTGAACGCGAATAACGTACCGATTGAGCCAATCATTATTAAAAAAATGACGGTGTTACCGCCTTTTTAACATTTGCACCATGTTCCTACGAAACAAACGTTCTTAACAACGAGCAGCCATAGAAAATCTGTTTCTATGGCTTTAGTTCCAGCCTAAACAAATGTTGACCGGGAAAAGCTTTATCAAAGTAAAGGCCCTGTTTTTTAAACCCCAAGCGCAGTAAAAGATTTTGCGACGCAGTGTTTTCAGGGTGAGTCATCGCTGTTAAAAAGCGATAGCCTTGAGATGCTGACCAGTTAATAACACATTGGCAAGCTTCAAAGCATAGACCACTTCTCCTCGCATGGGGGAGCATAGCAAAGCCGAGATCGGGGCATTCAAAAGAGAAACGATTAAATAAACCACAAACCCCCAAGGGTTGCCCTGTCTCGCTAAGTTCTACCGCCAACAGTCCATATCTCCACTCTTTGCGCTGAGCATTCGTTTTCGCTATGTAGTCACACGCGTCTTCTAGCGTATTAACGTTTTTGCTCCCAATATATTTTAGCCAAAGTGCATCTTGCTGCAGCGCCAATATCCAGTGCTGGTCATCAAAGGTAAGAGGCCGAAGTGTAATTCTATCGGTGGTAAATGCTGAAAGGTCTGTATTCACACTGATCCTGCTGTCAATAATTTGAGTGTTGCTTCACGTACTTTTAGGTTTCAAGCCCGTGTAAAAAATAGCTCAGGCGCTATCACTTCGCTAGCAGCTTGTCTATTTTCGCGGCAATTTCGCTGCTTACCACGGCGGGTCTGGGGTATTGTGGTTTGGCTCTATCGTTTACTCTTGGATGCTCCCAAAGCGAGGTTTGAGCGATAAAACGCGCTGCCTCTTGCTCCCCACCATGCTCTATACATCCTGCTATACACGTATCAATATAGGTTTGATGAACGGGGAATGCTTCATTAGCGGGCTCACAGGCTAGGGTTTCACATATCCAAAAGGTAAATTGAGATAAAAGCTGCTCAAGCGACGTGTTGTCGCTTTCTGCATGCAGATGAAAGTCTAGGTGGTTTGGGCTCACTTCTACAAACCGGTAGTCTTTTTCTCTTTCTTGTAGGGCTGGATTTATTGAGGTGGGAATGAGCTGTGCATTTAATTTACTTTGAAAATTAGCTAAGGCACCCACATAAGTCTGTCGCTCCTGCACACTACGGGTGACCCATGCCCTTTCAAAGCCTGCAACCGTGACGGGCACACCTTCGGTGAAAATATTGGAATAGCGTTCTCTGCTGCTTTTGCTTAACAAGCTTCCATAACCTAACACCATGTGCTTTTCGGTTTGCTGGTTTAGCCACTGAGCCAATTCTTTCATCGTTCCCCCTACTTTCCGGCAGTTTTTATCCATGCTTTAGTGTAACACCAGTCCGCATAGATAATTACCCACTCAGCGAGAGTTAAAATGTTCGTCATCGCGCCGTGTTACCGCAGGTATAAAACGAAAAGGCGGTGTTGAACACCGCCTTTGTTTACTTTTGCGTTTAGGCATTGCTCTGCTGTATTAAAACAACGCTCGCACACCCATCGTCAAGTTTCTACCTGGAAGCGGTGCTTGGTCTTTTAAGAAAGATGTATGAACACGGGCCTCCTCATCGGTAAGGTTTTCACCGCGCGCAAACAGCACCCAGTCAATACCTTGCGCGCCAAACTCATATTGCACGCTCGCATTTATCAGAGTGTAACCGTCAGTTGTGGTCTCGAAAGATGCCACCTCATTTTGGTCGTCATACCATGTAAAACCCACATCAGCACTTAGGCCATCGTTTTGGTAACTTAGTTCACCACCAAAACGCAGAGGCGGTGTGCGCGGCAAATTGTCATCTTCTATTTCAGCGCGAATATAGTCACCAAATACGGTTAAGCGCAGCGTGTCTGTTAAATCAACGTAAGTTTCTGCTTCAAAGCCCCAGATGTCAGCGTCAGCTTGCTGGAAATAATAGATTGGCAAGCCTTCTTCATCGCCGTGTTCATCATGTCCATGCTCTTCGTGCTCGCTCTCTATTCCTTCTTCTTCATGTTCGCCATGTTCTTCGTGCTCACTAAGCGCAATTAAGCCTGTGCTAGTCTGGAAGATATAGTTGTCTGCTTGGTTATAGAAGAAAGATGCGCTGTAGCCCCAATTACCGGTAAATTTACGGAAAGTGATATCTAAGTTGGTGCTAACTTCTTCATCAACACTTTTAAGATTCTCTTCTATGTGACCTTCTTCATCCATATCGAACACCAAGCCTACTTCGTAGCTTTGCGTCGCTAAATGTTGTCCCGCAGAGAAAAGTTCCTGCTGACTAGGCGCACGTTCGCTGCGTGAGAGCGTAACCGCAAGTGAATGACCTTCCTGGTATTCCCAGTTAGCGCCTGCTGAAAGTGACAAACTGGTGAAGTCGTAGTCAGGAAAGTTAAAGGCGACAGCATGTTCCTCATGTACTTCGTCTTCGTGCTCTTCATCGTGCTCTTCACCTTCATGATCGCTATGCAGTACTTCAAGCTCTACTTCACTGGCATCAGCGTCTAAGGTTGTTCGTTCTAAACGGCCACCAAGCTCGAACGTCACATCACCCACATTTTTTTGCTCAACAATATAAAGGGCATAGCTTGATGTGGTATTGGCTGGTGTAAACGCCTCTTCTCCCACAGCATCATAATCACTGTGATTGAACTGTAAGCCAAATACACCGTGCCAACCGTTCACCTCTTCGTGATAAGCAGATAAACGTATGTCGCTAGATTTATTAGTAAACACTGTGCCCGGCTCGCCGTCTTCGATTTCAGCGTGCTCATAATCTGTGTATGCCGCAGCAAACTTCAGGTTTGTTAAGCCTCGAATGGGTGAATGCCATTCACCCGCAGCCTGATAACGGGTCATATCGACATCAAGCAGCACACCTTCTTCACCATGGTCTTCGTGCTCTTCGTGATCTTCGCCTTCATGATCGCTATCAAGCTCATCTTCATCATGATGTTCCTCTTCACCGTGGGCATGACTATGACCAGGCACACCGTATTCATTGTCGAGTTTCTCAACGGCAAAACCGAAGTAACCTTCTTCTGCTACATAAGAGAGACCTGCAACAATGTTACGGGTTTCCATTGCACTGCTTTCTAGCACACCATTTGGCTCATCTTCATCGGGCTCAATAGATGCAAACCCTGGGATATCAGCGTTATCAGTATCGCGATAAAAACCATCGACATGCCATACAATGTTACCACTACCACCGGTTACATCTGCGCGGGTGTAAGAGCCCTCATTTACTGTGCTGTAGCTCGTCTCCGCTTCGCCTTCAACACCGTCAACCTGATATTGAGGAATACGCTTATCGACAACGTTCACTACACCACCAATCGCACCGCTGCCGTACTGCAGGGTTGCTGGGCCGCGGAGTATTTCAACTTGCGTTGCACTTGAGAGGGTTGCAGCAACGTTGTGGTCAGGCCCAACGCGGGATACGTCAGACACATCCAACCCATTTTGAACGATTTTTACACGAGGGCCATCGTTACCGCGAATAACTGGGCTGCTTGAGACCGGTCCAAAGTAAGTACTGTGCACGCCTGGCGCATTTTTAAGCGTTTCACCCAGCGTTGGCGCTTCAATTTTACGTAGTTTTTCAGCACCGATTACCGTTACCGGCGTTACAGATTCAAGCACAGAAGACTGCAACGCATTTGCGGTAACCACAATATTTTCGATTGAGGCTGGCTTAAGAACGAAATCGACATTCTGATCTGATGTCACATCGCCTAAATCGTTGTCTCCGTGAATGTAATTAGAAGAATATACGTGCAGATGAATATGGGGTTGCTTCACGTCGTCAAAGCGGTATACACCATTTTCATCGGTGTAAGCAACGCGCCGGCTTCCTTCTATTTTTACTTCGGCACCTGCGACGGGTTGGCCAGCAGTATCGGTTACTTTTCCGGTTACTGTATTCGCATACACAGGCGAACCTAAAAGCCCTGCTATGGACAAACTTAGCAGCGAACGCATTATCATGAGTATTCCTCTGAGGATGTTATAACATTATTTAGTGATGTTATAACATTTTCAAGGATGGAGAACGGTATGTCAACCACTGTCAGTCTTCTCTTACCGTAAATTTACCGCATTTTAATGTTGAGTGACCCTCCCCCTTATCTTCGCGATTATCATTGTCGTTCTTATGATTTATTACGCTCAAGCTCGACTGACGGGGAAATTAATAACGTCGCTAATATGTTTCGCCTCTGTCTTTAACATAAGCAGTCTATCCACCCCTAGAGCCACCCCCGAACATAAAGGTAAACCTGCTTCTAGTGCGTTTAAAAAGTTTTCATCTATCGGCTTGGAGGAAAGACCACTGGCACGTCGTTTTTCGTTATCATTTTCAAAACGCTTGCGCTGTTCGTTCGCAGCATTCAATTCATTAAAACCATTAGCAAGCTCCGCCCCCTTGAAATACACTTCAAAACGTTCTGCAACGCGAGGATCATCTGAATTCAGCCTTGCAAGTGCTGCCTGAGTGGCGGGGAAGTCATAGATAAAACACGGCGTATTGCTGCCAATTTGAGGCTCGATAATATAGCTAAACAGAAGCTGTAACTTACTGTCGAAACTCAAGGTTTCTGGCTCGTGAATATCTATTCCTTGCTGTTCCATGGCCTCGAGCAATTCCTCATCGTTCGCGCACAACGGATCAATGTTTAAATACGTTTGAAAGGCTTGTTGATAAGACATTTTATCGGACGGTTCTGTGCCCAATGTTTCTTGCAAAAGCGCGTCAACTTCATCCATTAGCGCGACGTGATCAAAACCCACTCTGTACCATTCCAGCATGGTGAACTCTGGATTATGCCAACGTCCCTCACTTTCGTGACGAAAGGCTTTACATATTTGATATATAGAACCACTGTCGGCGCACAGTAAGCGCTTCATGGCATATTCAGGCGACGTTTGAAGATACAGCTTGGTTGGCTTGCCTGACTGATCATAATTAAAACACGTATCAAATGCTTCAAGGTGCTCGTCGGTCACTGTGCCCTTTGACAGTAAGGGAGTGTCGACTTCAAGCACATTTCTCGTGTAAAAAAATTCTCGAATAGTTCGCAGTAGAGCTGCACGGGCGATGCGGGCCTGATGAGTGGTCGTCGGCTGCCAAAATTGCATTTCATGAACCCTGAAAAAAAGAAAAACCAAAAACAAAAAACCGGTACGCGAAGGCACCGGCTTTTACACTTAAACAGCATGCGCTAATTGCGCTTCAGTTTTCGCTATTATTTTTGTGCACGTGACACGTATTCGCCAGAGCGCGTGTCTACACGGATAACTTCACCGGTTTGCACGAACAACGGAACCCGCACCACCGCACCGGTAGTTAGTGTTGCCGGCTTACCGCCAGTGCCCGCCGTATCGCCTTTAAGGCCCGGATCGGTCTCGGTGATTTCCAGCTCCACAAAGTTGGGTGGGGTAACTGTGATAGGTGAACCATTCCATAAAGTAATGGTGCAAACGTCGTTTTCTACTAACCACTTTTTATTTTCGCCCACTGCTTTTTCGTCTGCAGCGATTTGTTCGAATGTATCGTTATTCATAAAGTGGTAGAATTCGCCGTCGGTGTACAAGTAGGCAAGCTCTGTATCCATTACGTCAGCGCCTTCTACTGATTCACCTGAGCGGAAAGTTTTTTCTAAAACTTTACCTGAAATGAGCTTGCGGATTTTTACGCGGTTAAACGCTTGGCCCTTGCCCGGCTTTACGTATTCGTTTTCTAAAATGTTGCAAGGTTCGCCGTCCAGCATGATTTTCAGGCCGCCTTTGAACTCGTTAGTGCTGTAATAAGCCATAATTCCTCTGTCTAAACATAAGGTACAAAAAGTTTCGTGGAACAAATAATACCTAAAAAACCGATTTCTGTAGAGCATAACTGGCAAAAAGAATTAGCAAGTAGCTTTACCGATCCTGCAAAGCTGTTGCAACACTTAGGTTTAGACCAAGAAAAATATGCCCAACACATAAAAGCCCGCCGGCTTTTTCCTATGCGTGTTCCACGATATTTTGTAGAACTGATGGAAAAAGGAAACCCTAACGACCCGCTGTTTTTGCAAGTGATGCCGCTTAGCGACGAATTCCTTACCTCTCCGGGATACAGCGAAGACCCCCTTGAGGAGCACGAAACAGCCGGCAAAGGTATTTTGCATAAATACGATTCTCGTGTGCTTTTAATGGTACGCACCGGATGCGCGGTAAACTGCCGCTACTGTTTCCGTCGCCATTTCCCTTACGCCGACAATGCTGTGAGCAAGCAACAATGGCGTGATGTGCTTGACTATCTTCTCAGCAATAACAATATCAACGAAGTCATTTTTTCTGGTGGCGATCCACTGATGGCAAAAGACGATCATTTGTCCTGGCTAGCCAACGAAATTGCCGCGATTCCCCACATAAAGCGCCTACGTATTCACAGTCGATTGCCGGTAGTGCTGCCAGAGAGAATAAGTCATGATTTTATTGCATGGTTTACCGCATTACCCCTGCAAAAAGTGCTAGTGCTGCATGCAAATCACGCCAATGAAATCTCAGAAGCGTTGAAGGCACGTTTAAACGCATTGCGAGAGAAAGGGGTGACCTTGCTTAATCAATCAGTCTTGTTAAAAGGCGTGAACGACTCTGGCGAAGCGATTAGTACGTTAAGTGAAAGGCTGTTTGAGGCTGGAGTACTGCCTTATTATCTGCACGTTTTGGATAAAGTGCAGGGCGCGAGCCACTTTTATGTAAGCGATGACGATGCCCGAATCATTATGGAAGAAGCGATAAAGCGCCTGCCGGGCTTTTTAGTACCAAAACTCGTTCGAGAAATTGGCGGTCAACCCGGCAAAACGCCTATCGACTTAAGGTTGCATCCCTAACTTACGCGAAGGTATCAATGTTGGCGCCTAACGCGGGGTTTGAAGATGACGATTTTGGTACGTCAGCGGCTGATTCCAGCAGCTGAAGCGACGCTTTACCCTCTTGCTCTTGCTGACTTTTAGCCAACTTAAGAGAGGCCAACTCAAGTGACGCACCGGACGCTCCAGAGGCACTAGCACCTTGTAGATCCATACCATTTTCCTTTGTTGCTTGTAGCAAAGTAAAAAAATGGGCAAAATTGCCCACCCTTACGGCATGTTGAGTATTTCGCAAACTGTTAAGTGAGTAAACCTTACTTAAGGTTTATCCATTAACGCTGCGCACACAACAACACTCTTTGGGTTATCGGCCTTGAAAGATTAAACTTTAACCATTATTTACCGTTGTGCATTCGGCGTGCCGCTAACTTAGACCACAAGTAGTATTCAGCTACCGTTAACGTGCATGACACTGTACATTTTAGACACACAGAAACAAAAGGCGTAACCATGCAACAAAGCCAAGAGATGCAAGCTGTCCATCAACAACTTCAAGAAACGCTTCAAACACTGCACCGAAAAGCCGTTGATGCCGACCAAATTTTAGATGGTTTGCAGCGCGATCAGAAAGGCAAGTTTGCAGCAGTATTCGCTGACGACAGCGGTTTTATAACTTCAGCCAAACGCTTCGGTCCTTACGTCCAAGAAATTGCCAGTGACTGGCAATCTATCAGAGACTTGAGTGACGAGGAGGCAAAGCAGGCATTAGTACCCTTGGTGAAGAAGATAGAGCTTGCCCTTGTCACCATCGCTCAGTTTCAGCAATCGCTTTCGAAAAACTAAGGGAACTGGCTTCAATTCACCAAAGCCCGCTCTTTGAAGTGACCCCAAAAGTTAAACCGTAACGTGGGGTCTTTTTACATTCTCCACCGGCTTAATGACGTTATTTGACTACTGTTGATACAGTGGCAGCAGCTCGATTCTGCGCTTTATTTCTTCCACCTCTTTAAGATAAGCTGGGCTGTCTACTCTTTCGTACTGTTCAACGAAAGCTTGCTTACTTAGCCCTTCGGGCAACCCCTCTATGGCAGGAATTATTTCTAATTCATTTTGAATACGCGCCATCGCATTTTGCACATTAATGGAAGTACTGAGCTGAGTGGCTACTTGTGCAAACCTATTACCTGACATATCTGCAGCCAAATCCACAAAACTATATCCAGACCCTCCGTTTCCCCTATCCATAAGTTCTTTGAATTCTCCAATCGCCAAAGACATACCTTGTTCGGAGAGAAGTTCTAGTGCGGCTGAAATAATAAAGTGGCGGGCTAAGTCATTTCGGTTGTGGAGTACTGCTCCTCTTCGCGGCTTTAACGCTTTATCAGCGTCGGGTTGAATATCACCCACCAGCGCGCCAACACGATGATGCCCAACGTAAACAGCAAGTGCTAAAATGACCGCTTTATTATGCAATACCGCCGCTTGCGGTGTATCACTTTGCTCTCGCGCTCTTGCCATCCCTTCACGTAAGTATTCAATCAATGAAACAGGTTTGGTCGAAAGCGCAATTTCTCTTCCCGAAAGATAACGAAGGTAATACGCTGACAGCCTCTGAAGTTCCGTTTCCTCGTTTACTGACATGTTAGATGCTACAACGTTTAATTCGGTTAACAGCGCGTCGAGCCGCCCTACATCCAAGGTAAGTTCGCCTTGTCGCATAGTTACTCTTTCAACACGGGATAGCGCAATAGTTGCAATTTCGGATTGAGTGTAAGAATTAACGGTGCGCTCTAGGAACCAAAGCAGGTAGCGACCCGGAATGGTTAAATCGCCCAGTTGTACTTGTTCAATGCGCAAACTGTTCCCCGGTAGCACTAACGCAGAAGCATTCACGAAATACCCCGTGTCTTTAATGCTATACGTTATGTTTACGGTCCCGCCAATAGGGCTAATATTTACCACCCCTTTAAAGTCGGGCAACGCACGCTGTAAAACACCTACCAGACTCTCGACTTGGGTTTCAGTGAGCGTGACTTGATGGCCTTCCTCGCGCCGAGAAAACGCCCGCTGCAGTTGCCCAAGTAGTTCATTTACACTATCAGCACCATCAAGTTGCGTAGTCGCCGTTGACGCGACCAAGGGCGTCTTTTGAACCGCCATAATAGCAACCGTCACAGCGCCCGCAATGAGCACGAGAATAAGAAAAACCAGTGTTATAACTAGCCATTTTACGCTACGCAAAATCATGATACTGCTGCTTTACCCGTGTAATAATTTAGACAAGCCCTGCTTAGGGCACTGGTTATACTACGTTTTATCCGTGCCTGCCACTAGGACGTCTCATAAGCGGCCTGACAAGTCATTGCTCTCAGTGCCCGTTACTCTCATACGCCTAATTCAATGCCAACCCATTCATGTAAGCTGGAGTACTGCACCGTCGCGCGCGTGAAGTCATGATGCTGTGATAAAGCCGTTGGGATCGCCACACAGGCAAGACCCGCAGCAAGCGCGGCCGTCATACCGGTTTGCGTATCTTCAATGGCGACACACTCGTGAGGGGTTTTGTTTAATTGAACCATGGCGCGTTCATAACAGTCGGGAGCAGGTTTACTTCTTACAACATCTTCTACCGCAACTACGCAGGATATATAGTTACCCAAGTCATACTGCGACAACGTCTTTTCAACAGACTTTTTGCTTCCTCCTGTCACCACTCCAAGAGTGTAGCCTTTTTCAAAGCACGCCACGATCGCTTCTTTGGCATAGGGCATCAGGGGAAATGCCTGTTTATCCAAATATGCACTGATGCTTGTATGCTTCTTTTCAGCTAGCACGTCAGGTGCGACGTCTAATTTAAAGTGCTCCACCAAATCAATCGCATTTTGCTTGACGGGTATGCCTGCCATGACCTTGCAGTAAAAGTCCTCGCTAAGTTTGACGTTGTAGTTATTTAAAATGGCTACCCACAATTCGTAATGCACGCTTTCTGAGTCAATGATCGTACCGTCGTGATCGAACAAAAGCGTTGTGGTGTCGTCAGTCACGGCTAAATGATGTGAAGATGAAGAACCTGAATACAATGCCAAAACAATCCTCCTTGCTAATTATCTATGCGGGCTGGTATTACACACTCTTAAACGCAATGCAGATACCGGGCCAGTAGAGAAACCGCCACGCTTTAACGTGTTCCAAACCCACCTTCATTGTGGTGTGGTACACTAGTGTCAGTTCAATCGTATCTATATTTTAAAGTGGAGCTATCAACGTGCTTTACCACGTCTTAGGCTTTGTCAGCGCTGCACTATTTTTGCTTACGTGGTTAGGGCTATGGTCACAAATAAGTGCCATGGCAAAAAGCCAAGTCGTGTTAGATGATGACGCTAATCACAGTCTTTCCCTGAATCAATTTGGCTCTAGCTATTTCGCCTTTTTTTCTATTTTTCTGTTTGGCATCTCGGTAGAGCCATTCAATCATTATTTAGTGTGGACGCGTTTTGGTGCACTCATCCTTACGCTTATTATCATTTGGAAAATATGGCAACACAGGCGCACTAACATTTCAGCGGTCATCACAGCAGTCGCATTGTTTGCACTCATTGGCGGCACGCTCTCAATCGCATTTCGTCCGTTTCCACTCGTAGCCCAGTTAGGCGCGAATACCTTGATGCTGGCCGTCACCGTTATTTTGTTTCAGGGCTCATTGCACCAGTGGATGGTCCTGCGGCGTCGACAAAAAGTAGGTTCGCTGTCTTTTTCGCTTTTCAGGAACATTCTTATAAAAGACGTTAGCACTTTATTGTTTGGTCTAACAATGCCACTGAGCCAAAGCTGGCCGCTACTTATCTTAAACGGTACTAGCGTGATCATGCGGGGAAGTATTTTGCTGCAGATGCACAAACTAAAACGCCGAGAACTCTCTATATCAGAGTAGTTTCTCGGCGTTTAACTCTTGTGTCCGGCAAGGCACGTTTTTGAACAGCGTCTCCACGACACGCTACTTTAAACAAGCATACAAAGGGCGCGCTATAGTACCACTTCTGCCATATTTCCTTTGCTTTCCAGCCAAATCTTTCGGTCACCAGAACGCTTCTTGGCAAGCAGCATATCCATCAACTCCATCATTTCTTCTGCATCTTCAATGGTAAGCTGAACGAGACGGCGCGTGTTAGGATCCATTGTCGTTTCACGAAGCTGTAACGGGTTCATCTCGCCCAAGCCTTTAAAACGCTGAACGTTCACTTTACCGCGCTTATTTTCAGCTTCTATACGATCCAAGATGCCCTGTTTTTCACCTTCATCTAGCGCGTAATACACCTCTTTGCCCACATCTATCCGGAACAGCGGCGGCATAGCTACATACACGTGCCCGGCATCGACTAAGGTTCTGAAATGGCGGACAAACAACGCGCAAAGCAAGGTTGCAATATGTAGCCCATCTGAGTCAGCATCAGCGAGAATACAAATTTTGCCGTAGCGCAAGCCTGATAAATCTGTTGAATCGGGGTCAATGCCCAATGCCACTGAAATGTCGTGAATTTCTTGTGAAGCAAGCACCTGAGAAGAATCAACTTCCCAGCTGTTCAATATTTTTCCGCGCAGCGGCATAATTGCCTGAAATTCTCTGTCTCGAGCCTGCTTAGCCGAGCCCCCAGCCGAGTCCCCTTCCACTAAAAACAGTTCGGAGTAAGAGATATCTTGTGAAGAGCAGTCGGTAAGTTTGCCTGGCAGAGCTGGGCCTTGCGTCACTTTTTTACGAGCGACTTTTTTGGTTTGACGCAATCGGCGCTGTGCATTGTTAATACACATTTCCGCAAGTGCTTCTGCAATCTCAGTGTGCTGATTTAACCATAGGCTGAAGGCATCCTTTACCACCCCCGAAACAAACGCACTGGCTTGACGTGATGACAACCGCTCTTTGGTTTGCCCGGCGAACTGCGGGTCCTGCATTTTAGTGGACAGAATGTAGGCGCAACGATCCCAAATATCGTCTGGCGATAGTTTAACGCCACGAGGCATAAGGTTTCTGAACTCACAGAACTCGCGCATAGACTCCAACAGTCCTTGGCGCAGGCCGTTAACGTGTGTACCGCCTTGGGCAGTGGGAATAAGGTTTACATAGCTTTCTGTTACCAAATCACCGCCCTCAGGCAACCACAAGACCGCCCAATCAGCCGCCTCGGTATTGCCGCTGAACGAACCAACAAAGGGCGTATCAGACGGTAGCGTTTCAAACTCTTCGACTGCTTGGTACAGATAGTCTTTCAAGCCGTCTTCGTAATACCACTCTTGGCTTTCTTTAGAAATTTTGTTCTCGAAACGAATGCGAAGACCAGGACTGAGCACCGCTTTCGCACGTAAATTATGAATTAACCGGCTTACCGAGAACTTGGCAGAGTCGAAGTACTGAGGATCAGGCCAAAAGTGAACCCGAGTTCCTGTATTGCGCTTTCCACAGGTATCGATAATCTGCAAATCTTCCACTTTATCGCCGTTTTCAAATGCAATTTGATAAACATTGCTGTCCCGTCGAACGGTCACTTCAACGCGGGTTGAAAGGGCATTGACCACTGAGATACCTACGCCGTGTAAACCACCAGAGAACGCATAATTTTTGTTTGAAAATTTTCCGCCTGCGTGAAGCTTACAAAGAATAAGCTCTACTCCAGAGATCCCCTCCTCAGGGTGAATATCCACAGGCATTCCGCGACCATCATCAACCACTTCTAAGGATTGGTCTTCATGCAAAATAACTTTAATGTTAGACGCATGCCCGGCGAGTGCTTCATCCACACTGTTATCGATCACTTCCTGACCCAAATGGTTTGGTCGGGTCGTGTCGGTATACATACCAGGGCGGCGCTTAACGGGGTCAAGGCCGTTTAAAACCTCGATAGCATCTGAATTGTATTGATTTGACATAGTTATGGTTATTATTTCAGCCAGCGACGAAAAGGGATGTAAGCAGCACTGGTGTTAAGCACAGTACTGCACTGTGTAAGTTTGATGTTAGCAGGGCTCGGTGAACCTGGCAATGCGCTTATTTTAGCAAAAACTGGGCAATAGAAGGTAAGTGATTCTCGTAGCCTACGAAGCTATGATCGCCGCCTTCTTCAATGACGAGATGACTTTGTGCATACTTTTCTTCAGCAAGTCGGTAATCCAGGGTTTCATCACCTGTCTGAAGTAAAACTTTGTAGCACTCAGGCGCATTTAGTGAGTCAGCTTCCAGTGCTTTAATGACGTCCATATCACTTGCAACAATCTCGAACCTTGCCTTGCTGTAAGGGTTTTCGTGCTCACCTATAAAGCTTTGCAGCAGTTCATAAGGACGGACCGCTGGATTGACCAACACCGCTTTGCCACCAAACTTTTCTATCAGAAACGTAGATAAGTAGCCGCCCATGGAGCTTCCAATAAGTTTAAGCCCATTTTCTAAAAGCGCGGGGGTGCTTTCAATGAGTGCAAGAAGCTGGTTTTCTACCTTACTGGGAAAATTAGAAAGCGCCGGAATATGTAAAGTCACGTCTGAGTGGTGCTTCTCAAAATACGCTTTTGTTGCTGTTGCTTTCATTGACTGCGGGGAACTTAAAAATCCGTGAAGGTACAAAATATGCTGCATTGTTGTCTCTTATTTTTCGACCCGTTTAACCGTTACGTTCACTGCACCATGTTCATGTAGCTCGACTACCTGATAGCCAGGTGCTTCGTTGCATATACCAAACTCGGCCTGCATCTTCCACTGCCAACATGTAGAGGGGCTGCCATAAGAGGGCGTATCATTTCTACTTATACTCTGACGCAGCGGCGAATGTACATGACCGTGAATTAATATCTTAATTTGTGAATATTTCTCTGTTAACCCGACTATTTTTTGTGCACCCGTTAGTTCATGCTTATCCATCCAACTATTCGACGGCAGAACGTGGTGATGCAGTGCGATTACGTGTTTTTCGTTTGGGAATTGTGCAATTGCTTGTTCAAGGGCATGTACATCTTCATCATTTATCTCTCCTGCTGCGGTGTGAATATCCTTTGATGAGCGAGTATCTACACCGTGTATATGCCAGCCCTGAAAGCGAATCGGCTTACCACTTTTAAGGTGCCGCTTGCCCAACACCCTGTCGAAATGAGGGTTATTATCGTGATTACCGGCCAGCACAAACCACTCTACCTTCGTGTCTGCGACATAGCGTTCCATTAATGTTGTGAAATGCTGATAGCTCTCTAAAGAATTGTCACCGCTTATATCACCGGTGACGAGCATGATGGCTTTGTGACGCGCATGAAGTGTACTTTGCGTGGCGCCTTCAGTACTGTCTATACTGCCTTCAGTAAACGGATATACGGCATGATTAAGCACGCTCTCGAGCGAATGATAAGGTGCAATACCTGCGTAACCTGTTTTGTTTTTGTCTTTTAGTAAGTGACAATCACTTAACTGTACAAGAGTAATCACGCTTCAGAAGTGATATTTGGGGCATGCTGCAAACAAAAATTTAGCCACTCTGCCAAGAAAATATTGACCATGTGCTTTTCGTTACGCTGACGCATTTTCAAATTGGGATAGTCATAAGAGGGCGCAAGCGCACCAGTATTCTGACTGTTTATAACCTCGGCCATCCGCGCGTCGTGATAAAGGCGCACTGTCATAGCAGGCGTAAGATAAGAGGGCATATCCTTCGTCGTTTGCTTTATGCTTAATGTACTGGTGTAACGTGCGGAATCTAAAATACGAATCTCGTAAGATAACCCAACCCCTACCGAAAACTCATAGCTTAAATCTTCCGTATCGCAGTCCGGCAAAATCCTTAGAACATGAGAATAGTTCAGTTCGCAGAGCGCCTGCATAGACGGAAGATGAGGTACATATTTTCGCTGGTTACGTTGAGTCACGATGTCTGCCACTGCTCCAGAAGTTGAGTTTTGTGCATAAAGAACCATTGTAGCGCAATTACCGCTGCTGCGTTGTCTATATAGCCATTTTCTAACCATTCAAGCGCTGTATTCTCTTTTATGCGATGCACCTTGATATCTTCAGATTCCGTATCAAGGCCATGGATACCGTGCGCTTTAGCCGCATCGGTTTTCGCTATAAAAATATGTAATCTTTCCGTCGTGCCGCCAGGGCTCGATAAATAGCTTAACGCTTTGGTGAGGTTTTCAAGTTCAATGCCGGCCTCTTCCATTGACTCTCTATGACACACATTCTCAGGCGTTTCTCCCTCATCGATCATTCCCGCAATAATTTCTATTAGCCAAGGACTTGAAGATGTGGCTAATGCCCCAATTCTTACCTGCTCGATAAGTACGAACTCTTGGAGAATAGGGTCGTAAGGCAACACCCCTACCGCATGACCGCGCTCAAATATTTCGCGAGTAACGGTATCGCTCCATTCTCCATTGAAGCACTTGTGTTTAAATTGATATTGATTCATGGTGAAAAAACCACGATACACTGGCTTAATGTCGGTAATTTCAACGTCATTTGAGGTAAATGAAAGGAATTCCTTGCTCATTTGCTGACACTTATGGTTCAAATAGATTTATCATACATAGTACATTTACACACCAACCATGTATACGCGTTACAAATGCAATATTTAGGTGTGTTCGAATAACAGAAAACTCATATTACAAGTCGTCTATTACTATAATAATCGCCTGGGTAGATCACATATTCTGTTACAGTTAATCGAATACTGTTACGAGTTTGTACTTTCGGTTTGTGGTTGAATTTTCATACACTTGGTTTTAATTAGTCGTCTTGATGAATAAACGACGACGCAACTTGAACACAACAGGAAGACGTAAGCATGAAACGAACACTTCTGTCGCTGGTTATCGGAGTATCGATGACAACTGGTGCTATGGCCGATGACCTAATGCGGGTATATCAGCAAGCGCTGGCAAACGATCCATTGGTAAACCAAGCGAAAGCGCAACGTGATGCTGCGTTTGAAGGAATTAGTATTAGCCGCGCAAACCTTCTACCACAGATATCTGGCTCGGTAGGCTATACAACTTCGACTGCTGAGCGCGCACAAACGCTTGGTGCTAACGCCGACGACCTTCAGATAGTAGTTTTCGAAACAGATGTGGATACGGTTGACTATGGTTTGCAGCTACAAATGTCATTGTACGATCACGCAAACTGGCTAGGACTAGACCGCGCTGAAAAGGTGGCCGAGCAAAGTGACGCACAACTTGCTGCTAGCATGCAAGACGTGATTGTACGTACCGTTACTGCTTACTTTGACGTATTGCGTGCTCGTGACAACGTTGAATTCGTAGGCTCAGAGAAACGCGCTATTGAGCGACAGCTTGAACAGACTCGCCAGCGTTTTGAGGTCGGCTTGACCGCCATCACTGATGTACACGAAGCACAAGCGAACTATGACAGTACGGTAGCGCAGGAAATCCAAGCTAAAAACCAGCTTGAGTTTGCATTGGAAGCGCTTCGCGTGATCACAGGCAAATATCACGACAATTTATATGGGCTTAACACAGAGAATTTTGCTGCAAGTATGCCTGTTCCAGCGACCGTAGATGAGTGGTTAGAAACCGCGCAAGATAAGAACCTAGCGCTCTTAGTTGATAGGCTTGCTATGGATATCGCGAAAGAAGATATTGCAATTGCACGCTCGGGTCACCTACCAACCCTGGGTTTGACGGCTAACGCATCGAGAAGCAAAGACGATATTTCAAACCCAGTCTTACAGTTTGAAACACCTTACCTTGATAGCCAATCAGTCAATATATCGTTAAACGTGCCTATCTATCAGGGCTCTCGCGTTTCATCGCAAACCGATCAGGCAAAATTCAACTATGTTGCAGCGAGCCAAGCTACCGAGCAAACCTATCGTCAAACAGTACAATCTGTTCGCAGCTCGTTCAATAACGTGAAGGCGTCTATTTCAACCATCCGCGCTTTAGAACAATCTGTGGTTTCAGCTGATAGTGCACTTAAAGCCACAGAAGCAGGGTTCGATGTGGGCACGCGTACTATTGTTGACGTGCTAGATAGCACGCGTAACTTATTTGATGCTCGTCGCAATCTTGCTGGCGCACGCTACGACTTTATTCAGTCGGTAATTACGCTGAAGCAAGCAGCAGGAACATTGACAGGTGAAGATGTGGCGATGATTAATCGCGGCCTTAAGCCAGTACAAACGACTGACACAAACAGCTAATTTACGACATCGTACGGCTGTTAGTTTTAGGATGAATTGAGAGGGTAGCGAAATGCTGCCCTTTTTTTTGCTTCCTAGCGTCTTAAATGATGAGAAAAAACGAACTACTTCTGTGAGGAAAACCTTTTTAACGCGACCAGCAGTTCGCGGCAATCATCGCATAGTGCTTGCGCATTGCTTTTGTTTAAAACGAGGGTAGATAAACGCATAGACACCGCGTGTAATTTTGCTTGCAACAAACGTAATTCATCATCCATGATTATGCCCTTTATTTTTTGCCTAAGTGTGTACGGTCTCAATTTTTTGAGTTTTTTGCACAAGTATCAGTTTTAAATCGCGTGTTGCGCCCTTAAATCTATGAATCAGCAACAGCCATGATATAAACCACAACTTTAGTATAACGCCAATAGGGCTTACAGCAAGCCTGTTGGTATAGTGTTTTTCCCTTGAGTGATAATTAAAAATGCAAGCCTCTGAACTTCAGAATAAATTTGAACGGATCCGCGCCAATAAATGGTTCGAAGCCTTTGTCATCAGCGTGATTGTTATCTCCGCGCTGCTCGTAGGTGCTAAAACCTATGAACTCCCCTCTACAATGGCGTCAGTCACCCTGTTTTTAGATTGGTTCATCAGTGCCTTCTTTCTCACTGAACTCACTATTCGTTTCTTGGCAGAGAAACGTAAGCGCTACTTTTTCAAGAGCTTTTGGAACTGGTTTGACACCCTGATAGTCGTTATTAGCTTGATTCCTGCAGACGATACGGAACTTGCATTGATAGCACGGCTAGTCCGCGTGTTCCGTGTACTACGTATGATTTCAATCATTCCTGAACTTAGGATCTTATTAGTCTCACTGGTCAAAGCCCTGCCTCAATTAGCCTACGTGATGCTATTAATGTTTATTATCTTTTATATCTATGCCGCCGTGGGCAGCACGTTGTTTGAGAACATCAATCCCGTACTTTGGGGTGATATCACCATTTCCATGCTCACACTCTTTAGGATCATGACATTCGAAGATTGGACAGATGTCATGTACGAAACTCAAGAAGTGTATCCATTGAGTTGGATTTTCTACCTGACTTTTATCTTTTTTACTGCGTTTGCTTTTTTGAACATGGTCATTGGAATTGTGGTCAATGTCATGGAAAGAGAAAATGAAAAAGCACGGGCTGAGAAAGAGGCCGCCTTGTTAGAAGAGCAAATAGCGCAAGGACATGTAGAACCTACACTACACGATGTGATGAAGGAGTTGCGCGAACTAAAAGCACAGCTGTCCGCGCAACAGGCAAAGGCTTGCAATACCAGTCCGCACAGATAATTACCCACTCAGCGAGAGTCTATGCGAATTGGTATTAGGATGCGTGATACTAAAAAAACAAAGGCCACATGCGTGGCCTTTGTTTAACTAAAAGTCGGAGAGCTCAAGAATAAGCACGATCCTTTTTACTTCTTTGCTCCCCTTAAATGCCATATTGCTGCTTAAGATTTTCCGCTCTTTGCTTTGCTGCATCTGACGAAAACTCTCGGCTTGCTAAACGACGCTTTGCTAATGCCTCTTTATCTAATTCAAGTAACAAGGAGACGTGGTTTAGATACACCTCATCACTGGCAATTGGTGCTGCAGAAATCTGTTCATAGAGGGCTAATGCCGCGTCTTTATCCCCCTTCGCAATGTAAATTTGCGCCAGTGTATCTACAGCATCTGCGTTCTCACGTTGAAGCGACACGGCTTTTTTCGCAAGTTCCTCAGCGCGTTTCAGTTCACCGTCTTCAAACGCCAAATATGCCAAGTTATTTAACACAACAAAGTTGTCTGGAGTTTTGGTCAGCACGTTTTCATAGGTGTTAATTGCCGCATTTCTATCGGAGCGAATTTGGCGCTCAGCCAACAACATTGCGCTTTGCACATCATTATTGTGCGTATCGACATGCTTTTCTAGAAAGCTAAATGCTTGTTCTTTTTTACCAGACATCTCTAATGCAGCCACTAAAAGTAACGCGTTGTCTGAATTAGATGTGGCGTCATAGGCCACTTTAGCATGGTCTACCGCCTGCTCTGGCGCTTTTTCGATAAGATGTAAGCGTGCAATTATGCCTCTTACAAATGGCAATGCTTTTACGTCTTCAGCGGCACTGTTAATAATATCCCACGCGGGTTTTGCCTGCCCCAAACGGCTATGGAAATACGCTTTCAACAGGGTTAACTGAGCGTCAGGACGTTTTGCCAGCACCTTATCAGTAAGCGCTAAGCCCTGCTTGAACTGCTTTTGTGAATCAACAATCAATAGCTTGCCAAGTACAGCATTTTTGTCTTGCGGATAAAATGATAACCAGCGGTCGAAAAATGCCGTCGCTTCTTTCACGTTATTAGTGGCTATGAGCGTTTGGCCTTTCAAATTCCAAAAAGTCTGTGGCGACGCCTCATCACCTTGCACATCGGCTAACAACGACACCGTTTTATCAAGCTGACCATTTATCGAGTACATCCTCGCTAGCAATAGCCTTAAATTAAGGTCATTTTTCTTATTGCTAAGTTGCTTTTGGGTATGTGCGATAACGTCTTCACCATTGCCTTTTTCTGCGGCCAATGCAAACCACAGCGCCAACCCCTGCACATCCGCTGGGTTCTTATCAACAAATGCGCGAATAAACGCGATGGCATTGTCTTTTTTACCCTCAGCCACCAGCAGTTTTGCTCTGGAGTACGTCACCTCGTTACCCGCGTCACTTAGCCCGCTAGCCTTATCGAAATACTGCGCAGCGTCTTGATAAGCGCCTTCTGCCGTTGCAATATTGCCAAGATAGATGAGCGGAGCCGCGGTTTCCGGCGATTGTTCGTGCCACTCTTTCGCGGCAGCCTTCGCTTTATCAAGCTGATTAGTTGCTACATAAGCACGTAGTAGTGTTGCTTGTGAAGTCACCGACTCTGGTGCTTTCTCGACCGCTTCTTCAAGGTTTACCAAACCGTCAATATCATTGAGCGACAATTGAAGTACACCAAGACGAGATAAATCCTCTGCAGTAGTACTGACTGCCTCAGACTTTTCTACCATTTGCTTTGCGCCCACCACATTACCGTCTTTAAGCAACTGATAGCTGGCCTTTGAGAATAATGCAGCGTCAATTCCCTGTTCGCCTTCTACCCGAGCTAAAACTTCGAGCGCTTCGTCATTTTCACCAAGTTGAAGCATGCTGTCTGCAAGCATACGAAGGCCGGGGTGATTGTCAGGCAGACTAGATGCCACCATAGTTAGGTGACGCTGAGCAGCCTCAAAATCTTGAATTTGATAGGCACTGAAACCTGCCACAAGACGAACAACTTGATCGCTCTTGCCGTTTTGCACGGCAATGTCTAAATGCGCTAATGCTTTCGCATAATTCTGATTAGCCGACTCGATAATGCCCTTGAAGGTGTTCAACAAAGGATGGTTTTCGTTAAGGGTTAGTAAGTTATTAACAATGGGCTCCGCCTTTGCTAAGTCTCTTATCTCAATTAATAGAGCGGCGTAGGCAAACTTACTGGTCACGTCATCTGGAAATTGGCTGACGTAAACGCCGTAAACCTCTGCGGCTTTTTCAGACTCGCCTTTTTGTAGATAGATTTTTGCAAGCTGCTGCAGTACATCTTTATTTGTTGGCGCTTGTTCGCGAAGGGCTTCTGTCGCCGCTAGCGCACCTTCCATGTCATTGTCTAAAACGAATACATAACTATCTATAAGCCCTTTATATACCGAACTTGTATCTAACGTAGAGAGGTCGTCCAGTAAAGCGCGTGCTTCTTCCGTTTTGCCCAACTGCATCATTGCCTGTAGCTTATAAAAACCGACTTCCGCGGACTCTACTGCTGTCATGCCTTGCGCACGGTAATCCACCTCAGCAAGGGCGTTTTCTGCTCCCGACTGTTGATAGGCTAGAGAAAGAAGAGGAATAACCTGGCTCACAGGGTGCCCCAACTCCATTGCTTTATTGAGTTCTTTTTCTGCCGCAGCGAAATTATTTTGCTGTAAATACAGTTTACCTAGTTCAAAACGCGGCTCGGCGGCATCGGAGCCTTTTTGAATTGCGTTTTTGTACTCCACAATAGCTGCGTCAAGTTGCTGTTGCGAGGCGAAATTTCTAGCGTCAGCTAAATGACTTTCCATAGTCTTTTCACTACAGCCTGACAAAAGTGCACTGGTCAGCATGACAGCCAACGTTGTGCGTTTAATTAATTTATTTGTTCTCTGCTTTGTCATCGTAATTCCTTGCCCTTCCTCTGATTTTTATTGTCACACCGCTGCACTATTGTAAAAAGCGCCATCACACTGCTTATTATTTCATCTAATTTGTGCAATTTCGTGGCAACCTGTCCATTATTCGAATATAATATGGGTTTTTGCAACACTGCTGGCAAGCATATCGCGAAATACGCTAAAAATACGCTTCTTAAACTCGCCTGAATGGCCAGTTCATCGCTGTATAGCGTCTTGCGATAATAAACCGCTAAAATTGGTTTAATCGTATGCCGCACCCTCCTTACTTAATGCACCAGGACCCTTAATGACAACAACTGTCGACATGACATTTAAAGACCTCAATTTACCAGAACCTATCTTACAAGCCCTCGAAAAAGTTGGCTACGAGAAACCGTCACCTATACAAGCAGAGAGTATCCCTCTTCTTCTTCAAGGTCACGATTTACTCGGTCAGGCACAGACAGGGACAGGAAAAACCGCTGCGTTTGCCCTGCCCATGTTGGCAAATATCGATCCTGAGCAACGTAAGCCGCAATTACTGGTATTAGCCCCAACTCGTGAACTAGCTATTCAGGTTGCAGAGGCGTTTCAGGTTTATGCGAGCTTTAGTCAGAAAATTAAAGTACTTCCCGTATACGGCGGTCAGTCGTACGACAACCAAATTCGTCAGCTTAAACGCGGCGTGCAAGTGGTTGTTGGTACACCAGGACGTATTATCGACCATATTAAGCGCAAGACATTAGACTTAAGCGAACTTAAGTATCTTGTACTTGACGAAGCGGATGAAATGCTTCGTATGGGCTTTATTGATGACGTAGAGCTTATTCTGAGCCATGCACCAGAAGAACGCCAGACGGCGCTGTTCTCAGCAACCATGCCTGGCCCAATCAAGAAAATTACCCAGCGCTACTTGAAAGACCCTAAGCACGTAAAAATTGCGTCTAAGGTAAGCACGGCAAGCACGATTCGCCAGCGATACTGTCAAATCGCGCCTCATCACAAACTTGAAGCGTTAACCCGTATCATGGAAGTCGAAGTATTCGACGGTATGATTATCTTCGTGCGTACGAAAACCGCTACGGTTGAGTTGGCAGACAAACTGTCGGCCCGTGGTTACGATGTCGAGCCGTTAAACGGTGATATACCACAAGCGGCTCGAGAGCGCACGGTTGAGAAGCTTAAACAAGGTCAAATTGACATTCTTGTTGCTACTGATGTTGTTGCCCGCGGACTAGACGTTGAACGTGTAAGTCACGTGATTAACTATGATATTCCGTATGATAGTGAATCTTACGTACACCGTATCGGCCGTACCGGTCGTGCTGGACGTCAAGGTGACGCCATCTTGTTCATTTCGCACCGTGAAAAGCGCTTGCTATTCTCTATTGAGAAAACGACTAAGCAGCCTATTGAAGCAATGCCAATTCCTTCAATTAGCGAAATTAACGAAACACGCCTCAGTCGCTTTAAGCAATCAGTTGCCGAGGCAACGCAGGACGATGGCATCGAGTCGTTAATGCCAATCGTTGAAATGATTAAAGCAGAAAACGAAGCGTCGCCTGAAGTGTTAATGGCCGCGTTACTTAAGATTGCGCAGGGCGATGAACCTTTACTCCTTAAAGAAACGGATCGTCCAGACATCAACAGCAAACCTCCTCGCGATAGCCGCGAGAGAAACAGCCGTGATGGTCGTGATGGTCGTGATGGTCGTGATGGTCGTGAGAGAAAGCCGAAGGTGCCACGCGGAAACCGCAAGCCAGAAGAAGGTATGCAGCGCTTCCGCATCGAAGTAGGCCATGTTCACGGTGCGAAGCCGGGGAATATTGTTGGCGCGATTGCGAACGAAGCGAATATCAACTCTAAGCACATCGGTGCTATTGAGATTTATGATAACTTCAGTACCGTCGACCTTCCAGAAGGCATGCCTAAAGAGACACGTGATACCCTTTCAGGTACACGAGTAGCTGGTCAGCGTTTAAATATTCGCGAGTGGTCTGATACGCCTCCACCTAAGCGGGAAGGACGCGGCGAACGTGCCCCTCGTGGCGACCGTCCTCCTCGCGAGAACCGTGATGACCGCCCAAACCGCGGTAATCGTGAAGAGCGCGGCAACCGTGAAAGCCGTAAGCGTAAGAACTAAATAGCAACACATGTAGCCTTTATATAACCAATCGAAATATAAAGGCTAATTTCGTTGTTTTCTAAATAAAAAGAATTGGCGCAAAATAGTGTCAGTTCTTTTTTTGTATGTGAAGCTAATAAAACCTTTATGGATTACTTTCCGTTATTCCTAGACGCAAGAAAACTCAATGTTCTTATTGTTGGAGCAGGCGAAGTTGCAGCCCGTAAGCTGGAGCTCATTATGAAGACGCCAGCCACGATTACGGTAATTGCACCTTGGGTTTGCGATACAGTTAAACTGCTCGCACAGAACGAGAAAGTAAGCCTTATCGAGCGCGAATTTGAAAATAATGACCTTACTGGTAAGGACATGGTTTTTATCGCAACCGATAAGCCTGACGTTAATCAGCACATTCACGACCTCGCTCGTACCCACAAAGTATTGGTCAATGTGGTAGACAACACGCCACTATGTCAGTTCATTACCCCTTCAATTGTTGACCGCTCGCCTATTGTCATTGCGATGAGCAGCGGCGGTGTTGCCCCTGTATTACTGCGATACCTGCGTCAAAAATTAGAAACCGTACTGCCGGCCAATTTAAGTCGTCTCGGCGCGTTTTCAGAAAAATTTCGCGATAAAGTGAAGCAAACCCTTAATGGCGTTACTGCACGGCGTTATTTTTGGGAAGATGTTCTCGACGGTGATATCGCTGAAATGGTAGAAAAAGGCCAAGATCAAAAAGCCGACGACGCCTTTGAGTTAGCGCTTCAGGCAGCAGCTGAAGACAAAAAAGTAGAAGGTCAAGTCTATCTCGTAGGTGCAGGTCCCGGAGACCCGGATCTACTCACATTTCGTGCACTGCGCTTAATGCAAAAAGCCGATGTCGTGGTTTACGACCGCTTGGTTTCACCCCAAATTCTTGAACTTGTGCGACGTGATGCTGAGAAAATCTATGTGGGCAAAGCGAAGAGCAATCATACACTGCCACAGGACGACATCAACCAACTGATGGTTGACGAGGCCAAAAAGGGCAATCGCGTCGTGCGTCTAAAGGGCGGCGACCCGTTTATTTTTGGTCGTGGTGGAGAAGAAATTCAGACTCTCATTAAACACGGCATTGAATTTCAAGTGGTGCCAGGGATTACCGCAGCAAGCGGCGCATCTAGCTATGCGGGTATTCCCCTCACCCACAGAGATCACGCCCAGTCCGTGGTGTTTGCTACCGGGCACCTCAAAAATGGTACTATCGACCTTAACTGGTCTGCATTAGCACAAAGAAATCAAACCGCAGTGTTCTACATGGGTCTCACCGGCCTACCCATTATTTGTGAAAAGATGATAGAACACGGTTTAGATGCCAGTACCCCCATAGCGCTTGTGCAATCTGCGACAACTGATAATCAGCGAGTGCTAACAGGTACGCTCGATACTATTGTTGCCAAACAGGAGGAAGCCCAACTTCAGCCCCCGACGCTGATTATCGTGGGTAGCGTGGTCAGCCTTCACAACGAACTCAATTGGTATCAGGAATAGGAAGTCTGGCGATTCGCCGCTTCTATCGCCTTGTTTTTTGCATTCAGGTGCGCATACTCAATAGTATCTTCGTTAGAACGAGTAGGCGTACCTCCGGTGGTTTATAACTTTACACTCTCTTTTTTAAGCACTGCTAAAATGGGTTTAATGGTTAGGTCCTGCTTGATAGTAGCTGGGCTTCTTGTTTCGTGTTTATCACAAGGTGAACAGCTCAAATTCACAAAAACACACACCGATATGGGCGTTGCGTTGAGCTACGAATGGCTTGATGGTGACAATGTTCTTCAGTCTATTGCTTTCGAATTAACCAAAGATGCGTTAAACGAAGCCCCTACTCAACAAGCAAACTACAAACCTAAAATAGCTCAGCGCTATGTCAGCGTCGCACTTATGGAAGAAGCGAGGAAAATAAACCCTAAGGATGCGCGCGTAAAAATCATTCCTAAACGCGAGTCTATTGATATAGAAGTAAAGGGCTCAAACGAAGAGCAGGTCGAGGCAATTCTTCAAAACCTGAAAACCGTTCAGCAGAAAGAATATGATAAATATTTACAAACCCATTATTTTACCCGCTTTACTACCCTCTTCAATCAGCAGGCCATAAAACCTGACCATGTAAGATACGCAGCCGAATCAGTGAAACCTCTGGTAGCCGCATCGCAAGCGTTCTACGAAAAATTAGAATCAGACTCAGATTCAAGAGCTTACTTTTCATTGCTTCTCGGCTGGATACAAAGCATTCCCTATGACACGTTAGAAGATAGGGTGGTGAGTAATGGTTCAGGGTATGCGCCCCCCGTAAGTGTCCTCATGCAAAACCTTGGCGATTGTGATAGCAAAGCCGTACTCGCGTCGTCTATGGTAAGGGCGTTTTTACCTTCAACCAAAATGATAATGGTCTTCCTACCTAACCATGCATTACTTGGCATAGCGCTCACCCCCATGGTGAATGACAGAACCATTGAACATGATGGCGACACTTTCGTTTTATATGACCCTACCGGGCCAGCACTTATTCCTTTTGGTCAAGTATCTGAAGACACGGAGCGCCATATTGTCACCGGTCGCTATCAAGTAGAAATTATGGAGTGAGTCGGCTGTCTGTCTTGAATGTATAAGCACTCGCGACACACTTCTTATCTCGTGAATAGACGAAAAAGCGCCACGGGAGCGTAGCGCTTTCGTAAGGAGAGCTAGAAGCAGAGATAAACTTACAAATTTTCTTCTGCAAAACTCGCAAGGCGACTTCTTACCACCCCATCAAGGTTAATGGTGGCACTACCGGAGAAATCTTTAAACTTCTCGACCAAGTAGGTAAGCCCCGACGTCACGGCACTGAGATAATTACTGTCGATCTGCGCCAGGTTCCCCCCCACAATAAGCTTGGTACCTTCTCCACATCGGGTAATGATGGTTTTAAGCTGGGACGCAGTTAGGTTTTGAGATTCATCTAAAATCACAATGGCATTTTGAATGCTTCGCCCTCGCATAAAGTTCACCGACTTGTACTGAATGTTGGCTTTTTCCATGATGTAATTCATAGAGCCTTTCGTGTTTTCGTCGTGCTTGTGAAGCACTTCAAGCGAATCGGTAATTGCCGCCAACCAAGGCAACATTTTTTCTTCCTCCGTGCCCGGTAAGAAACCAATAGACTCTGCAATTTCCGGCGTACTCCGTGTCACGATAATCTTGTCGTACATATTGCGTTCAACGACCATTTCAAGCGCAGCCGCCAATGCAAGCAGTGTTTTACCGCTACCGGCAGGTCCTGTAAGAATGACCATATCGATATGGGGGTCAAGTAATGCGTGAAGCGCCATAGCTTGCCCGATATTTTTAGGTGTAATCCCCCAGGCATGACGCCCCATCAAACGTTCGTAACCTAAATCTAAAACCTCCAAATGATCATCGGTGATATCTTCTACCAGGCCTGCAAACTGTTTAGTTTCATCAAGCAAAAACTCGTTCACATATGCCTCTGGAAGCATGGATTTGGAAATGGTGTGTATGGTGTCGCGCCCTTCACTGCGGCTATCCACACTTTTCACGCTATCCCAAAAATCACCTTCAAACGTATGAAAGCCCCTGGATAGATACTTAATGTCGGTAATAAGCTGATCGGTTCGATAGTCTTCAACATGAGCAAGGCCAGCCCCTTTTGCCTTAAGGCGCATGTTTAAGTCTTTGGTAACCAACACCACTTTTTGCGGCGCGAACGTCTTTTGCAAGTGAAGCGCTACGTTAATAATGCGGTTGTCGTTCTCATTGCTGGTGAACACCTGCTGGGCCTCAACCATGTTGAGGTCGGCAAAGATAGATAGGCTACCTGTTGGTGCCGTTTGACCCGCGCCCAAGCCTTCCATTGATACACCGGCAAGCATATCTTCTGGCGTTGCGTCGTGAAGTAAATCCTCCATTGCCCGAATGGATACCCGTGCATCACGCGCTACGTCTTTTTTGCTGTCTTTGATATAGTCGAGCTCTTCCAATACGGTCATTGGAATTACGACATCATGTTCTTTAAAAGAGAGAAAAGCGTGAGGTTCGTGCAGCAGAATATTGGTATCGAGGACGTAAATCTTTGTATCAGTAGAATTCTTTCTTGGCATCCTTTACTCCAGTAAATAAAGCTAGGTCATGTACCGTGTTCATTTATGAACGCGCGCACTAACAAGCTACAGTTACGGTTGTAGGAGAATGCCGCTCGAAACAGGACTTCTTCCCCTACTCGCGTCGACTGAGAAGCAGTACTACATTTTCTGCCTCCAAGGTTCGTCAATTAAATGAACGACCCCTTAATTCCACCATAATCCAGTTTTTGAGATTTAGCACTGTTTTTTCTTTTTTATTTTTCGCTAGAGTAAGTAAGAAGCGAAGAACAGTCCTATCACGTTATATGAGACGACACAGCGCTCCAATTCTGCATTAAAGAAGAAACTGGCATACTTGGTTCGTAACAAATGCTCACACTTTAGCTTCAGTTAGCGCAGTTTTACCTGCCTTTTTAGTGCCCAAATAGGCTAAGGTGTTCTTGTTGAAGTGGTGAAGATCTGTAGCGCTAGTCTTCTTGTTGGCGTAGTGGCATCAGTACCCAATTCCCCCGCCCAACCTGCAACCGTAAATCAAATGAGCTAGTATTAATGACTTATCACAACGCAATGCGTACAATACCGCCCCCCGAAAAACAGGTTGGTAATTTATGAGTTCAGATAGTCAATTTTTAGTTGGTCAGCGCTGGTTAAGCAATACAGAAATAGAGCTGGGGTTAGGTGTCGTGATCGGTAGCGATTTTCGTTCAGTCGAAGTGTTATATCCAGCCACAGGCGACGCGAGGAAATACACGAAGCAAGATGCCCCGCTTACGCGACTTATCTTTGAAATTGGCGAAACGGTAAAAAGCCAAGACGGCTGGGAAATGACCATTACCGAAAAAGAAGAAAATCAGGGATTATTCATTTATCACGGGCTTCGCGAAGATACGAAAGCGCAAGCGCGATTACCTGAAACTATGCTAGACAGCCACATCCGCTTAAACCAACCTGAAAAGCGATTGTTTAGTCAGCAATTAGACAACCCAAAATGGTTCGACTTGCGCGAGCGTGCACTTGATCATCAGTATGACTATCTGCGTTCCAGCACTATCGGTCTTGCCGGCGCACGTATTTCGCTTATTCCTCACCAGCTTCACATTGCTTCAGAGGTCGGCGGTAGACACGCACCGCGGGTGTTACTGGCTGACGAAGTGGGGCTGGGGAAAACAATTGAGGCGGCACTGATTATCCACCAGCAGCTCAAAACTGGGCGTGCAAGTCGGGTGCTTATACTAGTTCCTGATTCACTCGTGCACCAATGGTTAGTAGAAATGCTTCGTCGTGTGAACCTCCCTTTTGCCATATACGATGAAAGTCGATGCGAAGCTATAGAAGAAAGTGAGGCTAATGATACTGACGAAATCAACCCGTTTGAAAACGACCAGCTAGTACTTTGCAGTATCGACTTCCTAAGCTCGAATGAAAAGCGCCAGCAGCAAATTCAGGCAGCAGGTTGGGATTTAATGGTCGTCGATGAAGCCCATCACCTTGCATGGTCAAGTGAAGCGCCATCTGCTGAATACCTGTGCGTTGAAGCACTTGCCAATCAAACACCTGGCGTATTACTGCTCACCGCTACCCCAGACCAACTTGGCCACGAAAGTCACTTTGCTCGTTTGCGCTTATTAGACCCCGCACGTTTTCACAGCTACGACGCCTTCTTAGAAGAAGAGTCAAAATACAGCCAACTCGCCGATGCCGTTGCGCCACTGCTCTCAGATGCTGAGCCCGATGATAAGCAGCGCAATAAACTAGCCGACTTTGCGCCTGACGTCATGGAGCACGCGGGTGATTTAAGCTCATCAGAAAATCGCCATGCGTTGCTGCACCAATTAATTGACTGTCACGGTACAGGGCGCATGTTATTTAGAAATCGTCGTGCCAATATCGAAGGATTTCCCGAGCGTAAGTTACACGCATACGAGCTGGCTTTACCTGAGGTTTATTCAGATGCGGTTAGCGGCGGCGATTTAACCTATTCACTGTATCCTGAGCGTATGGCAAGCGTGGTGAACAGCTGGACTAAACACGACCCTCGTGTTGCGTGGCTGCTTGATTTCATGCAAAGCGTTAAGCCAGAAAAGATTCTTCTTATTTGCGCAAGCGCCCGGACGGCACAAGAGCTAGGTGAGGTTATTCGCACGCAAACCGGTATTCGCCACAGCGTATTCCACGAGGGCATGAGCATAGTTGAACGCGATAAAGCAGCCCATTACTTTGCCGACGAAGAGGACGGCGCACAAATTCTACTGTGTAGTGAAATTGGTAGTGAGGGTCGCAATTTCCAGTTTGCTCACCACTTGGTATTGTTCGACTTGCCTATTACGCCAGACCTGCTTGAACAGCGTATTGGTCGTCTTGACCGAATTGGCCAGACCCAAACCGTACAAATACATGTGCCGTATTTAGCGAAAACCGCGCAGCACGTATTACTAGATTGGTATCACGAAGGGCTTAATGCCTTCGAGAAAACCTGCCCTACCGGCTCGGGCGTATTTGACGATGTTAAGCCATTGTTGATCGGCGCGTGCTTACACCCTGACGATGTGAGCGCACGTGACGAGCTTGTGAACATGAGTGTGACGCTTAATAGCCAACTGGTGGCACAGCTTGAAGCCGGAAGGGATCGTCTTCTGGAGTTAAATGCATCTGGCGAAGGACGTGTAGAGCAACTGCTGGAAGACATCATTGCACTAGATACTGAGCAAGAACTCTCACGTTTTATGGGGCGCGTGTTCGATGCTATTGGTGTTCAACAAGATGAAAAAGGTAATGACTGCTTTATTCTTATGCCAACTGAGTCGATGGTAAGCCAGTTACCGGGCCTAGATCCAGAAGGTATGACCGTCACCTATAAGCGCCGAGTTGCTACCACGTTAGAGAACGTTCAATTCTTAAGCTGGGACCATCCACTCGTTCATACCGCCATTGACGTCGTACTCACCGACGTGCATGGCAAAAGCAGTATGGGCTTTATTGCCGAACCGTCTCTTCCCAAAGGGGCTTACTGGATAGAAGCCTTGTTCGTGCTTCAGGCACAAGCACCGAAAGCATTACAGCTTGGCCGTTTCTTACCACAAACGCCAGTGCGTGTTTGTTTAGATGCGCAGGGTAACCCGTCAGATTTAAGCTTCGACGTTAAGCGTAAAATAGGACGCAAAATTTCAGCTCAGCTTTTAAAAGCCTTGCAACAGCCCCTTGAACTAGCCATTGAAAAGACGCGTAAGCTCGCCCACCAGCAAGCAAATAAAAAACAACATGACGCATTAAATAACATGCATAAAACGCTCAATGAAGAGATACAGCGCTTGCGCGATCTTCAAAAGCGCAATCCTGCGGTACGTGACAGCGAAATTGAATTTATTGAGAAGCAAATGAGTGCGCTTGATAAAGTGATTCAAGATGCAGATGTAGAGTTAGACGCGTTGCGTATTGTGGTCAATAACCCGTAAAGCACGCATGAGTAATGTAAGCACTCGATGCTTGAGCGACAATTAAAATAACGAGCAAATAATGGCAAACCCAAGTTTTGTTTATAACCCACCGATGACGCCTTATCTTGATATTTTGTATCAAGATAAGGACATGGTGGTTGCGCATAAACCTAGCGGGCTATTGAGCGTTCCGGGCAAAGCATTAGAACACCGCGACTCGCTGATTAGCCGGGTGAACCGAGTGTACCCCACCGCCACGGTAGTGCATCGATTAGACATGGCAACATCGGGGATTTTGGTGCTGGCGCTTAACAAAGCTAGCCATCGTCATATTTCAAAACAGTTTGAGCTGCGGCAAACTAAGAAGCGGTACTTTGCACGGGTACATGGGCATGTCGAACAAGACAGCGGCGAGGTTAATCTTCCCCTTATTTGCGACTGGCCAAACAGGCCAAAGCAGATGGTTGACCTCGAGCGCGGCAAAAAAGCACTGACTCACTATGAGGTTGTCGAGCGTAAGACGGATGAAAAAGGGTTCCCCTATTCTTTGGTGGCCCTTTACCCTATCACTGGTCGCTCTCATCAGCTGCGCGTACACATGCTTGCTTTAGGCCACCCCATTTTAGGCGACAGATT
Source organism: Alteromonas sp. KUL106 (assembly GCF_009811415.1). GTDB lineage: Bacteria > Pseudomonadota > Gammaproteobacteria > Enterobacterales > Alteromonadaceae > Alteromonas. The sequence continues at coordinate 56,423 of NZ_BLIG01000009.1, forward strand.
GTATGCTCATGATGAAGCTCTCTCCATGGCAACTCGCCTTCAGCTTCACGCAGAAAGTTTGAGTTTTTGCCATCCTTCAACGGGTCAGTGGCAATATTTTCAAACCCCTATCCCCTTTAGCCAGTACAGACCACGCTCACTTTCAGCGGAATCTCATACCAATCAATAGTTTCGCTACTTGAGAAACGCCAAAAGGCCAACCTAAACTTTAGCTTTAGTTTTTCGTCGTTTTGCCGATAGCCTTGTATGATTTCAGTAGGTCATTTACTCATTACTGAAGGCATTATGGTTAGCAGAATGAAAAGGCAAAGCACTCTTTTATGAACAGGCATCGCATCACCATCTTTGTTTTAGCCATGGTATCGCTATTCCCTACGATAGCGCACAGCGATTTCTTCACTGACGTGAGCAATGCTTATCTACCAGGCGAGACTACGCTGTTAATGATCGGAGAAGCTGAAGCTCCTCTCATTCAGGTAGAAGCTAAAACCCCTTTATCTCTTGGCACTGCGATTATTCTTACCGAGCCTTTCCCATCAAGCCTCACGCTCTCGCAAGGCAACAGCCTTGCCGATCTGCTTTCAGAGAAAGGGTGGCATGTGGTCATTAGCCCAGTAAATTTACCTATCGATCCCATTTCATCGGTGGAAGAAGGCGTAAGTGCATCAGAAGGCGATGCGGCACAAGAAAATCAAACTAAACAAACCATACATCCTAGAAGCAATCAGCTTACACAATACCTTGACTTCGACTCCGCCACGGCTGCATTGACGCTACAACTCAATGCATTAAATAATTTTCTACAAAACCGTCCAGGCTACCGCATGGTCATTGCACAAGGTATGCTCGCTGCCACTTATTTATCTGCAACAGAACTACAGCCTGCTTTGCACCCTGACACTTTCGTTGCTATATCACCATTTTGGCCTGAAGATGCCACGAATAATTTGCTCATAGAAACCATGGCAAAAGCGGACTTTCCGGTCTTAGATTTAGCCCTCAGCGAGTTCAATGAATGGGAAGCCAACACAACATTAAAGAGAAAAATTCGAGCAAAAAACGAATTAAAAATACACTACAGACAAATCACAATCCCCAGTAACTCTTTAGCCTTTAGTATAAAGAGGATTCAGAAAAACCCACAAATTCAGCTAGTTGCAAATAGCACGATAGGCTGGACACGCCATTTGGGCTGGTAATTCCCTCGCCATAAGCCTAGTCTAAAATAATAATCAAAACAGTCACCTAGATTGCTAACGCAAATTATCAATTCGCTTAGCAAGTGAAAACTACGATTTAGACTATACTTTACAACAACAAAATAAGGCGGTTGAGTTACTTGTGAATGTTCAAGAGTTTGTAGATAACAAGGCGAAACAGCTGTGTTTCTATTTGAGGGCATTTTGGCAGGAAGGGCTCCCAATAGAGGAACTCGAGCTATTTTTTTGGGATAGCATGGAGGAGTGGGGTCAAATTGAATTTACGTTAACCCAGCCCTACACTCAAAAGGAACGTGTTTTCTGGCACTTACTGCATCAAGTGCATTATTGGAATGAAGATAAGCTTAAGCAAGACCGCTTTCTTGTTGACGAGCTTACTAACTGTGTCAATTTCTTGGAGGGTTTAGGACACTGCCCTCTTGACTGTGTTGGTGTTCGTCCGTAACTGTTTGCAATCTCGTCTTTCTGCCCCCATCACTCACAGTCTCCCCTTTCACATACATTATTACCTTCAATGTGTTATTGCTAAACGCTCAGGTTCATGGCTCAATATGGTTTTGAGTTACTCCCAAAGGCTGAAGTTTTGCTCACCGCTTTAAAGACCTTTAACGATAAGCGCTACCTGAATATTTTCCTGTTTGGTATTTCAAGCGGCTTTCCCTGGATCATGATTGGCTCAGTACTTTCTGCCTGGCTAAAAGATGAGGGGCTATCCCGTTCTGCCATCGGACTCTTCGGCATCATTTTTGCCACGTACTCCTTTAACTTTTTATGGTCACCACTTGTCGACAAAATAAGGCCACCTATTTTAGGGCAGCGAAAAGGTTGGATTTTCGCCATGCAGTGCTGCATTGTTTTTTTATGTCTTTGCATGTCTCAGCTTACCGCAACTTACGACTTATATTATGTTGCTTTAATCGGCCTACTCATCGCTATAGCGTCTGCAACGCAAGATATCGCTATTGACGGATTCCGTATTGATTGCATCGACAAAGACGATAAAGATGGCTTGTCCGCAGGCTCTTCAGTGGCTACGGCAGGCTGGTGGACAGGCTATGGTGGATTGGGTGCTATTCCATTCTTTCTAGCCGACTTAACCGCTTGGTCGTGGCCTGATATCTATGTACTCTTAGCGGCAATTATGGCGCTACTCATGTGCGGAACACTCATTGCTGATGAGCCTTTCATTGACAGAGAAGCCTTACTTCACAACATCACTCGGTCTACGTCAGGGAGCTCTCCATTTATTTATTGGATGAGAACGACACTCTTAACACCGTTTTCGGAATTCTTTAGTCGCAATGGCGTTAAGTTGGCGGCTTCTTTTCTATTGTTCATCTTTCTATTCAAAATTGGCGAGGCCTTCCTCGGTCGAATGAGCATCGTTTTTTATAAGGAGATCGGTTTCTCTAATAGTGATATCGCCACCTACTCAAAGCTGCTTAATTGGTGGGTAACAATTATCTTCTCACTGCTAGGTGGCTTGGTGAACATTCGCTATGGAATTTACCGAGGACTTATGACGGCCGGTGTAGCAATGGCGGCATCAAATCTTCTGTTTGCCCTTATCGCGCAAACAGGCCCCTCTACGTCGTTATTGGCTGTAACAGTCATCGTTGACGGCTTTACTGGCGCGTGGAGCACCGTTGCTATGGTCGCCTTCATATCGCTTTTATGTAATAGAGCATTTAGCGCGACTCAATATGCATTGATGGCCTCATTGAGTGTAGCAGGAAGAACGCTAGTCGCCTCTAGCAGCGGCGTTGTTGTAGACAGCCTACACGGTGACTGGAGCCTGTTTTTTATCCTGACTGCTGCCATGGTAATACCCAGTCTCTGCTTTTTGTACACTATTCGTCATCACATCCATCGGATTGAGAGAGGGTAATTTAATCTTATCGCCTTGCAAGTTAGCGAGTGTTATCTACATTTATCTTATCGACACAGATATTGAAACAGCTACCAAGGAAGAATATTGAGTGCAGGCAAGGTAAATCGCTTTAAGGATAAGTCTTCAGCAAGAGCGCGAAAGTTTACTTTATTAAAAGTAAACTTGGTTGCGGTACTTATTGCGTTGATAACCTGTATCTTTTTTATTGAATTGCTCGATAAAGAGGAGAATATATTAGCGAACTTGAGAAAAGGGCACACCTTTGAAGCTGATATTCTTGCTGCTGAACAGCAAATTAAACACTATAACCTGCGCCAACTTGCTGACTCAACGTCCTCCTCGGCATCGTTCAGTACGCTAAAACTCACTTTGAGCGTTGCTCACCAAAACTTACGTCTGTTTCTAGAAAACGAGTTAGGGATCATAGCGACTGGCAAGGTTCTCGATGAGGACCGCTTTTTAGCAATCTCGCGTGATTTGAACGATGCGCCAGATGAGCAAATGGCTATCGCTGTATTTGACTTAGTCCACACGCTGGTAGAAAGCCCGGCGGAAATAGCAAAACGTTACGATACGAGAGCGCTGACTTTACTTCCACTGTTCACACTCATTCAAGCGCGCGAGAACGCGTATTTTCATCAATTGCAGACGACCTACAGCGACATATGGCGTACCTTTATTATGGGCGTGCTCTCCCTATCATTATGGTATCTAGTGGCGTGGTTTATCTATAGAAAGCTTTCTCATAACAGCGGCTATAAGTTTAGTCGTTCAAAGTTAAGAATTACCCCAGTAGACAAAGAGAGTGAGACGCAAAACAAGGCCTTTCTGCAACTTATTAGTCACGAGTTTCGCGCGCCGATAAGCGCAATTATAAGTGCTCTAGAACTGATCCCGAACATGGAAGCACAGCGCTCGCGTTTAATACAGCAGGCAGAGCAATCAAGCTATCGGTTACTTAACCTGACAAATAACCTTACTGAGGTGCTAGCGTCAGAAACCGATGACGACGTAAATTTAACGAAAGTCGATTTAATAAGCCTGTTAGATGAATGCATATCCCCTTTCTCTGTTCAAGTAAAAGACAAAAAAGTCGAATTCAATATGCACTGCAGTCACAGTGTTCCCCAGCACGTCAAGACTGACCCACTTGCTATTTCCAAGGTGGTTACCAACATCCTTGATAACGCGGTAAAGTTCACGACCAATGGACTCATTGATGTCACCATCACTACCCTCGTCAAAAAGCGAGCGCTTTTTTTGGTCGTGATTATCAGCGATACGGGAATAGGTATTGATGACAAGACACAAAAGCACATGTTCGAAAGATTCTATCGTGGCGAACATGCAAGCGTACGACGCTACCCAGGCGCAGGTATCGGACTATCCATAGCCAGCAAATGCATTGCTAAACTTAATGGCGCTATAGAGGTCTCAAGTACGGTAGGTGTAGGCTCAGAGTTTAAAATCTTAATTCCACTGAACCCCATCGACATTAAACAGACAGAGGTGCTAAAGCCTTCTAACGCGAAATTTGCGGTCGTCGACGACTTGGAGATATCACGATTGCATTTGCAATCCATCATTACTTCAGAAGGCTTTACAGCACGTACTTTTTCATCGGGCACCGACATATTAAACCTCCACGATGAAATACTGCAATTCTCTGGAATTATTGTCGACCTGTATATGCCTGGTATGAATGGCCTTGAGTTAGTAAGAACCTTGCGAGCCATTTATCGAGAGCGTGTTCCTCCTGTTATCGTACTCTCAGCGACACCGGATATAGCGAATATTATTGCCACGAGTGAACTGCCTGTTTATCAAGGCTTCGTAAAACCTATCGACAGAAACAGGTTTGTCGATGCACTGTATCATTTGACCACAAACAGCAAAGGTAAAACGGAGCTTGAGAGAAAGGCACGGGTATTGGTGGTAGAAGATGAACCGATAAATGCTGAAATGGTTGAGTACATGCTTCAGTGCATGGGGCATGACGTCACCGTAAGCTACTCAGGAGATGACGCCATTAGCAGAGCCAATGAGTCGGCTTTTGACTGTATTTTACTTGATATTAATTTACCGGACATTAGCGGGTTGGAGGTGGCGAAAATAATTAGGGAAACCAGTCCTGACCTGCCTATCATTGCGCTGACAGCAAATGCACGCCGTGACGATAAAGAAGCATCTTTACAATCTGGTATACGCTACCATCTTGTGAAACCGGTCACTTTTCAAGAGCTCAAAAATACACTTCGCTTAGCGCTTTAACGCACTAAGCGAGTTGATACCAGTCCGCACAGATAATTATCTATGCGGATGGGTGTTAAATATAAACACAACACTGGTTCCGACCGCTTTCTTTGGCCTTGTAAAGCGCTTGGTCTGAACACTCTAGCCACGCCATCGCGCTGTTGAAGTCTTCAGAGAATTGCGCTAGCCCAAGACTGACCGTAAAGCTTATCGTCTCCCCCTCGTGATCCACGGTTAAACGCAGCGCCAGTTGACGAATTCGCTCAGCAACAACTTTTGCATCTTCTAACGTTGAATCATTCAATATGATAGCGAACTCTTCTCCACCATATCGCCCGGCCAAATCGGTTTCCCTGACACATCGCTTGATTAACGCTGCGAGCATTTGGATGACCTTATCGCCCGCTTGGTGTCCATAGGTATCATTGATACGTTTGAAATGGTCAATATCGAGCATGAGGGCAGTGCTCGGCTTTCCCCTGCGAACGCAAAGTTTATAAATTTCGTCAAAGCGCTCTTGCCAGTAACGACGATTAAAAAGACCCGTTAGCCCATCCACTCGACTTGCCGTTTTTAATTCTTCGTTCAAATGCTCCATACCAAGTTTACCTAACGCTTGTTCGGTCACATCGTATACAAGCATACAAAAACGTTCTACTCGGCCGTTCTTTTCTACGACCGGAAAAATGGTCACGTTTTGGTACATAAACTCTGCAGAGCAGGTGACGGGGCGATTGCAGCCAAACTTAAATAAATACGGACGCTGTTCCCATATAATAAACACGGGACTTTTTAAATTGAAAACCGGGTCAATCTTCGTTCTCAGCCACGTCTCATCAATTTCAGGGAAATGAGAAAAAAGACTGCCGCCAATGACCGAATGTGCTTTTTTTGCGCTGTGATTTTCTAAAAACTTATTCCAAACCTGCACAGTGAAGCTGCGGTCGAGAACCGCAATTCCCACTTCGATAGAATCAAGCAGTTCCACGGGAACCTGAGAGGCTGTACTCACTGCCCCCTTCGACGACGTGTCGGTTATTGCATTCATAGACGTTCCTTGTCAACGTTAGCGTCTAGTTCATCACTTATTAAACGTTTGTAGACATGATTTATGGCATCACCGGGGAAAAGCAACAGTAAGTCAAACGAGATATCTTTCGCTTTAATGGCATACCCTATCTCTATGGCCATAAGCTTTCCCCAGCGGTGTACATTTTCGCTTAACAAGGCTGACAAACCTTGATGCTGACCAAGCAACACAGGGTGAGTTTGACTAAATGCAACGTTTAATTGTTCCGACAGCCCGTTTAAGCATGCACCAATGAGAATATTAGATACATCCATGAGCGCTTCTAACGCGAGTTTATCCGACGAAGCTGAAGGCGGATATTTGAGTAGCTCAACGATATTTTGAGAATTGGTGTCACTAAAAATCACCAGCGCCTCACCGCTTATTCCCTCGCCGATAAACCCCTTAGATACCGCCGACACGCTTTCGTTACGGTTTATTTCAGCCACTGCCATAGAAAGTTCGTTACTTTCTATCAGGTTGAGGTTTGGAATAGGTAAGTTGATAAACTCGCCAAGCAGCTCAGCTAAATTCTCGCCCGCCCTTCCCATGGCGATGTTCACCATTTCTCGACAGGCGTCTAACTTGTCTTCATTGGTCGTCTGATTTTCTGAGGTTTCAAGTGCATTATTTTTTTGCGCTTTGTGTAAACGCGCACCCGTTGAATGACTCTCACCGCTGTATATACCGTAGGATGACAATATATGGCTAAGCTTTTCGTTGTCGATGGGCTTTCTAATGAAATCTAATGCGCCAAGCGCCAGCATTTTTTCTCGTGCTTGTGCCTGCACGTCACCCGACACCACAATAACCAAACAGGGTAAATCGTGTGTGCGGATGGCTTTCATTGTCTGGTAGCCATCCATAACCGGCATATTGAGATCTAAAAAAACCACATCTCCTTTACCTTCACGGATCAGCGTCAGTGCCTGTTCACCATTCTCAGCAAAGGATACATCTACATCCCAACCATCAGGGAGGCTGCGCGCCATTTGTCGCCTTGCGAAGCCTGAGTCGTCGCAAATCAGTATTGGAGTACTCATGGTTACGCCTTAAACTGCGACTGGCGCTTTAATATGGGGATGTGACTGATAGTTTTTGAGCGTAAAATCGTCAAATGAAAACCCAAAAATGTCTTTTACTTCAGGGTTTATTTCCATTGTAGGGCGCGCAAACGGCTCTCTACTAAGCTGCAACTCTACCTGTTCTAGATGGTTTAAATATAAATGTGCATCACCTAGCGTATGAATGAAGTCACCTGGCTCTAAATCGCACACTTGCGCGATCATCATGGTTAGCAGTGCATAGCTTGCAATATTGAACGGTATGCCCAAGAAAATATCACCACTTCGCTGATACAGTTGACAACTTAGCTTACCGTCAAGCACATAGAACTGAAAAAGTGTGTGGCACGGTGGAAGCGCTTGCTTACCCATTGCCGCATTTTCTTTTGGAGAATAACTGGTGTCTGGTAATACGGCCGGGTTCCATCCGCTGACAATAAGGCGTCGAGAGTCGGGATTGTGTTTGATTTGCTCGACCACTTCCGCTATTTGATCTACTGACGTGCCATCGCCGCGATCCCAGCTGCGCCATTGACGGCCATAAATAGGACCGAGTTCACCGTCATCAGTCGCCCATTCATCCCAAATTTTTACACCATGCTCTTTTAAATAAGCGATATTAGTCTCGCCTTTTAGAAACCAAAGCAACTCGTGAATAATAGACTTAAGGTGGCACTTTTTGGTCGTCACCAAGGGGAAGCCCTCTTGGAGATTAAATCGCATCTGATACCCAAATACACTTAGCGTACCAGTACCAGTTCGATCTTCCTTTTTCACACCCGTATCACGTACATGGCGCATTAATGCGAGATATTCTTTCATCGTTATTCTTATATTTTTTGCTGTTCAACATGGTTTTTCCCGCGCATATACGCACGGACTATTAATCCTATTCCTAAAGCTATCATAGGTAAACAAAGAAGTTGCCCCTGACTTAGTCCCATTTGATATAAGCCAATATGTGCATCGGGCTCCCTGAAGTACTCGACAATAAACCTAAAGCTTCCGTAGCCAAGTAGGAATAGGCCGCTTACCGCTCCAACCGGACGCTTCTTAGCAGAATAAAGCCAAAGGATGATAAAGAGTAATACGCCTTCTAGTGCAAACTCATAAAGCTGCGAGGGATGGCGAGGCATATTACCGGCATTGGGGAATATAACCGCCCAAGGCACATCGGTACTGCGCCCCCAAAGTTCTGCATTTAGAAAGTTTCCAATGCGCCCTGCACCCAACCCGATTGGTACCAGTGGAGCGACGAAATCACCTAACTGCAAGAATGTTGTGTTCATGCACTTCGCTCGCCACACTAACGCCGCAAGTACGCCGAGTAAGCCACCGTGGAACGACATCCCGCCCGCCCAAATTTTAAACAGATACAGCGGGTCGTCGAGGAACATACCAAACTGGTAAAAAAACACATAGCCAATACGGCCGCCTAAAATAACACCGACAAAGCTCCAAAAAAGCAAGTCACTTAGCTGCTCACGGCTCCATTTCGTTTGGGGTAAGCGCTTTTGTGCCAACAAATACGCGGCGATAAACCCCACTAAATACATTAAGCCGTACCAACGCACGCTTAAAGGGCCCATACTGAAGATAACGGGGTCGATACTGGGAAATACCAGATAACTGCTCTGTTCCATTACGTTATTCAATTCCTAAAATCATTCTAATACTTACGAGAACCAGCAAGCATGCCAACATCGCTTTTAATATGCGAACGTTTACGCGCTGTCCAAGTTTAGCGCCAATATTCGCGGTGAACATTGAAGTAGCAACAATACCCGCTGTTGCAGGCAAATAAACATAACCCACGCTATGCGCAGGCACATCTATCGCATTCCAACCAGCAATAACAAAACTGGCGGTACCGAACACTGCGATAATCAAACCGCAAAACGCTGCGCAACCTATGGCTGCGCGTACATTAACACGAAACCACACCAACGCAGGAACCAGTAATGCGCCACCACCTATTCCCATTAATGCACTGAGCAACCCCGCGCCACTACCCACAAAAGCTAAAGTACCTTTAGACGCTTCGTTTTCAGAGGCTTTCTGTTTGCCGAAAATCATTTGCAGTGCAATGAGAATAACCAGTACGGCAAAGATATCTTTTAAGAGCTCACCGGAAATATGACTTGCTACCTGCGCACCGACAACCGCACCCACGGCAATCCCGATCCCCGTATACAACACGACCTTTCGTTGTATATTACCTAGCTTATAGTGAGCAAATGCCGATGACATGCCGGTGAAAATAATCGTTGAAAGCGACGTCGCAATAGCAACGGGCATCACCGTTTCAGTCGTCATATTCAAAAAGTGAACCAGCAAATAAGACAATGCAGGGACAATAATGAGCCCACCGCCAATCCCAAGCATACCCGCGAGAATACCAACAATAGAACCCAGAATTAGGCAGCTGACGATAATAACAACAAGTGGCTCCATGCCTTATGCGCCCGCTCGGATAAGGCCTCCAAGGCCCTTTGATTCAAGGTATTGATTCAGATGCACAAACACTTCTTCTTGACTCACTGAGGTAAGCGCTAGCGAAAGTAACTGCTTACACTCAGCCAGCGTCACCTTTCGAATAAGCCAATTTATCTTTCGTAAATTAAAGCCATTCATACTTAATCGGCGATATCCCATTCCCATCAGCAGCAGCGCGCCAGCAGGCTCACCGGCGATTTCGCCACAAATAGTCACTGGTACCTGACTTTGATTGGCTTTTTGCACCACATCATATAGCGCACCTAATACCGCCGGGTGATAGCTATTGTAAAGACCAGCCACTCGTGTGTTGTTTCTATCAACGGCCAATAAATACTGGGTCAAGTCGTTGCTTCCCACTGAGAAAAAGTCGACGTGCTTAGCGAGTTGAGGCAGCTGATAAAGTACAGAAGGCACCTCTAGCATAATGCCTAACTTAGGTTTATTCAGCGTTTGTCCAGATTCTGCAATTTCATCAGATATTTCATAAAATGCCTGATTAATAAGGCGCTTCGCTTCTTGCACTTCCGCCACCGTTGAAATCATCGGCAGCATAATTTGTAAGTTGCTCAGCCCCACGCTCGCGCGCAGCATTGCTCTTACTTGAACCAAGAAAATTTCAGGATGGTCCAACGTAAGACGAATACCACGCCAGCCTAGAAACGGGTTTTCCTCGTTAATTGGAAAATAGGGTAACGGCTTATCCCCTCCCACGTCTAACGTACGCATCGTAATGGGTAGTGTCGGCGCGGCTTCTAGCACTTGGCGATAGAGCTCCACCTGCTCTTGTTCAGAGGGGAAACGCTCTCGAAGCATAAAGGGAATTTCAGTTCGATACAGACCTACACCCGCGCCAATTTGCTCGGCGTTTAACTCGACTTCAGCGGATAGACCAGCGTTGATGTACAAAGACATTCTGCAGCCATCCACGCTTTCACAGGGTTTGTCGGCTTCCGCATCTATTTTTTCAGCGATGGCTGACTCTTCTCCAATAAGCTGAATAAACTCTGTTTTAATATTGCGCTCGGGCGAGACAATAACTTCTCCAGAGTAACCATCGAGAAGGATTTCTTTGTCTTCAAGTAGTGCCGGCGTGACATTTTGACAGCCCATCACGGCCGGCACACCCATCGCCCTTGCTAAGATGGCGGCGTGAGAATTGTTTGAGCCACGAATAGAAATAATGCCCTTAAGCTTATCTCTGGGAAACTCGGCGAGCATTGGCGCTGACACTTCTTCAGCCACTAATATACTTGCCTTGGTGATGACTTTCTCTGTCACTTTCTGACCGTTAGCTTCGTATAAAATATTCGCTAAAATACGGTCTGATAGGTCTACAATGTCAATGGCTCGCTCTTGCATGTAAGGGTCGTCCATTGCACGAAAACGCGCGGCATAGCTCTCTATAACCATTTTCAGTGATGATGCCGCGTCCCAACCTTCACGGATTTTTTCTTCAACTTCCCTGCCTAAACTATTTGCATCGAGTAAGTGATGATATAGCTGAAATATGGATTTAACGTCGTCAGGAATTGCGTCATCAAGCCCATTGGATAAAGCGTCGACATGGCCTCGCGTTACCTCTACCCCTTTTCGATAGAGCTGAATTTGTTCCAACGGGGACGCGGTACGTTTCAAAACCCAATTTTTTAGATTGATGGATTTGTCAGGCGAAACGCCTTTCCCAATGGCTAAGCCCGGAGAGCCAGCAATACCCCGCACGTTTTTTTGTCGAACGGTGTGGTCATTTGCGTTTGAGAGAGTCAGGGCGCCGCGAATATCGGCATTAGTTATCTCCAAAGCCAACTGTGCGGCAAGGGTAACCAAGAATGCTTCTTCGTCTTCGCTAAAGCGTCTCATTTCGGCTTGTTGAAGCGTAATAACCCCAAGCACACGCCTTTGATTAATGATTGGCGTCCCTAAAAAGGCGTTGTACTTTTCTTCTTTTACTTCAGGGTAATGCTTAAATCGAGGGTGGCTATGTGCATTGACAATATTGAGCGGCTCTTCTCGCTGCCCAACAAGGCCAATAAGACCTTCAGAAAAGCCAATGCGCACTTGTTCCACTGCATCGGGATGAAGGCCATCGGTTGCTTTAAGTATGAACTCTTGGGTGTCGTAATCAGCAAGATATATGGAGCATGAGTCAACGTTTAGCGTTTGCTTTACACGCGAGGCAAGCTGGAACAAAGCCGTATCAAGTGCAGAAATTTGATTCATTTCCTGCACAATACGTTTTAATGTGGTCAACATTGCGCCTTGATGGCTTTGAGGGCTCACCGGTTACTCCTTGTCTACTCGCGGCTTACGCCCGCACATCGTTATATTTTGCATCTTTACCCACGCCTGCGCTTTTTTCCACGCTTGTGTGGCGCAACGTTTTGGCGCTGCGGTGGACGATGTTGCGCAGACATCACTACAGGCGAGAACTCTTTCATCACTCGTCTATATACGTCTCGCTTGAACGATACAACGTTTCTAATTGGATACCAGTAACTTACCCACCTCCAGTCATCAAACTCTGGATGACCTGTTTTGAGTACATTAACGTCTCGCTCGTTGCAATCAAGCTGCAACAAGAACCATTTTTGTTTTTGCCCTATACAAACAGGGTTGCTGCCTTGACGAATTAATCGCTTTGGCAGTTTGTATCTCAGCCAGTTGCGGGTAACACTTAAAATAGTGACATCTTTCGGTGTCAGTCCTACCTCTTCGTGTAGCTCGCGATACATAGCTTGTTCGGCAGTTTCCCCTTCATCAATTCCGCCTTGAGGGAACTGCCATGAATGTTGACCATAACGTCTTGCCCAAAATATTTGACCCATTTTGTTGCAAATCACTATGCCCACATTCGCACGGAATCCATCGGCATCTATCACATAGACTCCCGGGCACACTATACTGTTATATGTTTTCATTCTTCCATAAACTATGCTCCAATCATAGCTTTAATGTTCGCCCTCGCCGCTCAAACAGGAAATTAACGACTTTTATGCAACCGCCAGCGTCTCCACCTACGTCACCAGAAAGCCTATTATTACGCTGTCATGCTATTGCCGGGTTGTCATTGGGAGAATTAGCCGATATGGCAAATGTGGCTATTCCAGCCAACCTTCAGCGTCATAAAGGCTGGCCAGGGATGCTTATTGAGAAATGGTTGGGCGCGAGTGCAGGCTCTAAGCCACAGCAAGATTTCCCTGAACTTGGAATTGAACTGAAAACGATCCCGATTGACGCTAACTTTTCTCCTTTAGAAACCACTTATGTTTGTTTTGCCCCACTACTCATGCCCCCAGGCATCACTTGGGAAACATCAAACGTGCGCAACAAACTGCAGCAAGTACTATGGTTACCGATTGAGGGAGACAGGGCCATTCCACTGGCAGAAAGAAGAGTTGCTAGCGGTTTTTATTGGCGACCAAGCGATTACGAGGATGCGATTTTACGAAGTGATTGGGAGGAACTGGTTGAACAAATAGCCACTGGGCACGTTGAGTCGATCACCTCTCGCCAGGGCGTGGCACTGCATATTCGTCCTAAAGCTGCAAACGGCAAAGTACTCACAGATGCGTTGGGACAAGACGGCCAGCGAATTAAAACGCGTCCGCGAGGTTTTTACTTGCGTAAAACCTTCACCCAGCAAATTTTATTAGATGCCTTTAGCAGCTAGCGACGGTGGTAACTCAGATTGCTATTTTAATGTCGTCGAATCGAGGTGTTTTACCAAATAATCACTAAGAAACTTCTCTGAGTTTACTCCAATACGCTTTGCCACCGCTTCCAGCTTGGCATCACTGCGCAGCAATACGTTTTTTGCATACTCAAGACGATAGTGAAAAATAAAACGTCTGAAGTTTTTTCGCTCCGTTAACTGTAAGGCTTGCGCTAATGATGTTGGGTCAATGTCGGCACCGGCACAAAACTCCGTAAGGGTTAGAAAACGCTTCTTGTACGCTTTTGAACCTATGGTATAGCGCTCTGCCTTTGAGATCACATTACTGATCTCATAGGGTGTGGCCTTACCTTCATCTAATCGCGCATAGTCGAGGGGAGAGGGCGAGGTGCGTCGTGTAAACGTTAACGAAAGCAACACAATCAAGATTGCACTGCCCAACATCAGATGATGAAAACTTTCCCAAAACGGTACAGGGAAAAAACCAAATGTCGCTGCGGTAACCAGCAAGATACTCATGAACGCAACACCAACTAAACTTCCCATTACCCCAGCCAATCTTGGCATCTTTAAGTTTTTAATATCCACCGCCTGCTCTGGAAGATGCCTGTGGTACATTTGAATGTGTTCTGTGATTAAGATACCAATTAGCAATACACTAAAACCGGTAAGTAATGATGCGATATAGGCCGGCCACAAAAGTAGTGGCTGCCCACTAGGGGAGGATGAAAGCCACTGCTGTTTATCTTCTATGGGAATTAAAAGTACAGTGCTTTGAAGTAACGCAGTGATAACCACCGGCCACCACAACCGCTTTCTCGCTGAAGGAAACGCCAATAGCATGGGTTTAATCGCCCGATAACAACAGGTAATGGCAATAACAGCGAATACATCAGACAGGCCATAAAGAAAAGCTAACTCTGTGGCAGCCCCTAGGCGCAACCACTCGTCTAACATAAATAAAGGCCAACAGATAAAAGCAATGGTCAGCCAACGGGTATTGCCTAATGCCTCTTTTTGTAAAAATAATCGCGCGAGGCCAACGGCATAAACACCAAGTGACGCATAGAGAAAATAACTATAGATCGCTGAGGTCATCAACACCCTCCATCCATGAGAAATATACTGCTATCAGAAGATTTATCCACAAAGCTCAGCTACCAGTAAATGTCACGCTGCATTGCCACAGAACGCGTGCGTTCCATAACACGAATTAACGTTGAGAGTTTTTCAGCTGTCCATCTACGCACTTCGTTATGAGAGTCGACCTCTGCATCATCGATAGACTGCTTGAGCATCAAGAGTGCGTTTAGTTCATCTATGCCGGTAAGCAAGTCGAGCCACGGAGCGCGAAAGTTGCCTCGCTCTTCTACAAACAAGTCACCCAAGAGAAAACCACTCCATAATGTCTGCCTGAGCAAAATCTCAACGGCACTGTAATTGACTGGCCCCATGGTTTTACTCAGTGGCATACTCTGTTGAACGGTCTGCCAGCCTTGGGACAACCAGCCTTTTGCATGCTCAAGTACAGGGTGGTCATAGCCAGTCGCCTCATTTTGCCAAGGCTTGTTTTGGATAAGGCTTATAGCCAATAGCTTGATATCGGTCGCCTCATTGTCAAAAAACAACTTTTCCGGTTCATGAGCATGCATAAGCCCCGCTTGTCGTCCCTGGAGATAACTGACCACCGCAGGATGTTTGCTCAATGTTTTGCTGAACATGCTTTTCTTAGAAAGCAAATAACGAAGGCTCTGCAAATCATCCTGCCATCCCCATTTTTGGGCATGAGTAACAAGCTTTTTATGCAGCGCCAACAATTCTGGACATTGCAATACGGGAAGGTAGAGCGATACGCTTTGCAGTAACAATCGGACACTCTTAACCACTTCTCCCAGCATTTTTATTGAGCCGCTTTCACAAAACATATGCTCATGATGCTGCCAATGTGCCAATGCCGTTTGCACAGCATAACAAAACGCGTCTTCTGTGGTGGTGCTTTCCTCTAGCGGCAGAAACTCAGGCAAATGGCGTATCTTTGCATTGAAACCATGAAGTAATTGATATCCCTGCGCTGCCTTAGATACGTCGCTGAGCCTCACCGGCATGTTGTCATTTATCAATGCAGCAAGTGTAAAGAGGGTGTTGATATTGCCAGACATCAACTCAAGCTCAATTTCGTTAATGGGAGAGTGGGCTTTTTCTGTCATTGCCTCACCACAATCGAGCACTACCTCAACAACGCTATCATCGACAGTCAGCACATAAGCATTGCGCGTGAAGTGAGTACTAAACTGTTTTGATAAACTGCCGTTCTTTGAGGCGATATCCCAGCCTTGCGGCCACACATCGGTATCAAATAAGGCTAAATCAGGGCGTGAGTTCTCAAGAGCAACGTTGTACTCCATGCGCTTGTGCAAACCGCCACTCACTACACCGTTTGTTTTTAAGGTTTGCTCGTACTCACCATTATTACCGCGAACCCGAAACCCCATTTTATTGTTTTGAAAATCAAGTTTATCGGTATCGTAGTAGTCATTTTCCAAGCGCATTTCACGGTGTGAATTTACTTGGATACGGTGTTTTTCAAAAAGAGGAAGGACCCGTTGAGTAAACGTTTGGTGAGCATCGTCACCTGTTACAAATTTTAATTCTATTTCTGACATGGTTGCGCTAGGCACAGCTTATTGTGCTGACACCTTACCTCTGTCACACCCTTTTCGCAATGCTACAGCACGTTTTCTCGCTTGGTAAATATAGACAAAAGTGGAACAAACTTGCCTTTATGGCGGTCAACCAATACCATCTTCACGTTTTAAACTCTTAAATTGGACTTCATATGATTCGAAAGTGGTTAGCAGCAGCCCTCATTGCGTGCTCTTTTCAAGCATTTTCGCTACAAGATACCGCTGATTTAGAAGCGTCTTCGTCACACTATATCAGAGATGACCTGTTTATCTTTATGCATACCGGACCTGGTCGTAACTATCGAATACTAGGTTCCATAGAAGCAGGAACGCCAATCACTGTGCTTTCAAGAGACAACGACGCTGAGTTTACGCAAATTACTGACAACGAAGGTCGCAGCGGCTGGGTTGAAAGTAAGTTTGTGTCTAACACCATGTCACGAGCAGAGCAGCTACCCATCATTAGTGAAAAGCTTGCAGAGAGCCAAAGTGGTTTGCAGTCTGCACAGTCAGAAAATGCCAAGCTTCGCCAGCAGCTCAGTGAAGCCCGTCAGCAGGTTTCTAGGCTTACCACGACTAACGACGAGCAAGCATCTCAGATTATCCGGCTAACCGCGCAGGTGGAAAGCGCGAGTAAAGATGAATTGGTGACGTGGTTTACCCGTGGAGGCATGGTCGCCGGCATCGGCATTTTGCTGGGCGTATTGATAACTTACCTTCCAAAACGCAAGCGCAGAAACAGCGAATGGATGTAGCCTCACGGTGTTTTAAACCCGCCTGACATTGGTTACTAAAAAATGGCCAGCAATAAGCTGGCCATTTTATTATTACGGGTTACTCATCATCTTCAACAAGGGTCATCAACGAGGTGTTACCTCCCGATGCCGTTGTATCGATACTGATGGTTTTTTCCGTCATCAAACGTTGAATAAGATTATCGTTATATTCGGCGGTAATTACCGGCAAGATAGCCCCTTTACGCGATGATAGCATCGCCGAGATACGAGCCGTCCGCTCTGTGCTTGAATCTACGACAACCCCTGACAGATCTTCATCCATCAACAAAGTATCTAAGTGCGCAAGACGCGCTACTTGGAACAGACCTTTTGGTGCACCTGTCGACTCGAATTTATTCTGGATCTCTACAGCTTCTTCGTAGAATATTTCAGAAACAACCGATACAACCGGGTTTCCGGTTGAAAGCGCAGTAACAACCGACAACAACCAATACTCAAAGGTTACTTCTTTGTCAGCAAAACATACCAAGATCCCGCGTGGCTCGAGGTAAAGTTTATTTGACTCACCTGTTGGCCCGGGCAGAACCTGTGGCTTCGCAAGCTTACGTTCAACGCTAATTAATTGCTGGCGAGCGGTCGCTAAGGTGCGATTTAAATCGTCTGCAAGTTCATCAACGATCTCGACTTTGGCTATCTTAGCTAAGAGCTGACGCACCATAGATATTCGGTCATTCAACGGCGTGTGACGCCACTGTACTTCCACGGCTTTTGCCTTATCCATCATGACATGCGCGCGCTCGGCAATTTTTTCATCACCGACTAACGCCTTGTCAGTTCCGTCGACATCATCAATGTGTGAAGGTTTTGGTGTAGCACGCTCCATCATCAAACGAGGCAGATAGTGAGGACCACCGGCTTTTGGACCTGTGCCAGACAAACCACGTCCACCGAACGGCTGAACGCCAACAATGGCACCAATCATGTTGCGGTTAATATACACGTTACCCGCGCGGCTTTTCGCTGCGAGTTCGTTAGCACGCTCTTCAATACGCGAGTGAATACCCATTGTTAGGCCGTAGCCTGTGCCATTAATTTGCTCTAGCACATTATCAATGTCTTTCGATTTAAACCGAACAATGTGCACCACGGGGCCGAACACTTCTTTCTCAAGTACATCGATATTCTTGATTTCATACAAGGTCGGCGCAAAGAAAGTACCGTTTTCAAAGCCCGCTGGCATCTCGTTGCGATACAGCAGCGTCGCCTTGTCTTCCATATTTTTCTGATGGTCGGTTAGGCTCTTAAGCGCCTTCTCGTCAATCACTGGGCCAACATCGGTAGCAAGCTGCGTTGGGTCGCCAACCGTAAGCTCTTTCATCGCACCAATTAACATGTCGATAAGATCATCAGCGATTTCTTCTTGCACGAACAATACGCGAAGTGCTGAACAGCGCTGACCGGCACTTTGGAAACCTGAGTGGATAACATCGTCAACCACCTGTTCTGGCAATGCCGTTGAATCGACGATCATACAGTTTTGGCCGCCCGTTTCTGCAATTAGCGGTACCTGTTCGCCACCGCGCTCTGCGAGCACTTGAGAAATTAACGTGCCGGTTTGCGTTGAACCTGTGAACATGACCGCTTTAATGCGTTCGTCTGGCAGAAGGGTTTCCCCCACTTCTTTGCCTGGCGATACAATCAGTTTTAGTGCATCTTCTGGTAAGCCTACCGAGTGCATGATATCTACCGCACGCTGCGCAATGATGCTGGTTTGCTCAGCAGGTTTCGCGATAACAGTGTTACCCGTTACCAGTGCCGCAGCAACTTGACCTAAGAAGATGGCTAGCGGGAAGTTCCACGGACTGATACACAGCACAACACCACGAGGAAGTAAGCGTTGATCTTCAGCAAGCTCTTCGGCACGCGCAGCGTAGTAGCGGCAGAAATCAACGGCTTCACGCACTTCGTCAATACTGTCTTGTGCTACTTTACCGGCTTCACGCATACAGATAGCAATAAGCTCAGCCATATGACGTTCAAGAGCGTCTGCCGTGCGATTAAGGATTTCAGCGCGCTCGCTTACATCGCGTTTTGACCATGCTTCAAATCCAGCATCGGCCTCATCTAGCGCTTTGCGCATCTCATCAGGCGTCGCGTAATAGTGATAACCCACCACATCGTTATGATTCGTTGGGCTTAGTACGGCTGTGGCGCCTTCTGGCACTTCATCTTTTACTTTGTAGTAATCCTGCCAGCGTTCAAGTTCGTGTTTAAGCGCCGTTACCGCATTGGTGTCGGTAAGATCTAAACCTCGCGAGTTGTCGCGCTCTGGCGCATACAGCCCACGTGGCGTTTTAATTAGCTTGTTGTAACGTACTTTCAAGCGTTGGGTCTTTTCCACCGGATCTTCAAGCAATGACTCCACCGGTTTTTCATCATCTACAATCGCGTTTACGAACGACGAGTTCGCGCCATTTTCAAGAAGACGACGTACCAGATAAGCCAATAGGTCTTCGTGTTCACCTACAGGCGCATAAACACGGCACTGAATTTTATCCTGCGTTACTACTTGGTCGTAAAGAGTATCACCCATACCGTGGAGACACTGGAACTCAAAACCTTCTTTGTCGTCACCAGCAAGCTCAACAATGACCGATGCCGTGTAGGCATTGTGAGTAGCAAACTGCGGATAAATAGTGTCGCGGTACTCAAGCAAACGGTTAGCACAGGCGTGGTATGACACATCTGTTGATGATTTGCGGGTAAATACAGGAAACTCTTCAAGACCCGCTTGTTGAGTTAGCTTAATTTCAGTGTCCCAGTACGCCCCTTTAACCAATCGCACCATGAGCGGTCGGCCAACTTCGAGCGTCAATTGACGTAGATGCTCTACAACGTGGATAGCACGCTTCTGATATGCCTGAACGGCCAAGCCAAAGCCCGTCCAGCCGTTTAAGTCTTCATCGCGGAATACGGCTTCAATAATGTCTAAAGAAAGCTCAAGACGGTCTGCTTCTTCAGCGTCTACCGTTAAACCAATATCGTACTCTTTCGCCATCATACATAGCGCTTTCAAGCGCGGCGGAATATCTTTCATTGCGCGTTCGCGATGAGAGAATTCAAAACGCGGATGAATAGCAGAAAGTTTTACCGAGATACCCGGTGAACGCTTAGGACCACGGCCATTAGCCGCCTTACCGATGACTTTGATTGCTTTCACGTATGCGTCGTAATAACGCTCAGCATCACGCATGGTGCGAGCGCCTTCACCTAGCATGTCGTAAGAATACACATACCCTTTGGTTTCTTTCTCTTTTGCACGGTCTACCGCATCTTCGATGGTTTCGCCCATAACGAACTGGCGGCCCATAACGCGCATGGCAATGTTCATCGCTCGGCGAATAACGGGCTCACCCAAGCGGCCAAGGGTTTTTTTCAATAAGCCAAATTGCTCTTTTTTACGCTTGTCGGCATAGTTCACCATATTTCCTGTGAACAATAAGCCCCATGCAGACGCATTTACGAATAACGACTCAGAATTACCAAGGTGGGGAGTCCACTGCCCTTGAGAGAGTTTGTCACGAATAAGCTCATCTTGCGTAGCTTTGTCTGGAACGCGAAGTAATGCTTCGGCCAAACACATCAATACCACACCTTCGGCGGTAGACAGTGAGTATTCATTTAGCAGTGCGTCTACACCACCGTGTCCTTCTTGCTCTCGGCGAATTTGAAGTACCATCTTACGAGCGCGTTCCCAAGCACGACTGCGTGCACGCGGGTTCACCTCGGCAATAGGAAGGATTTGATCCACAGCCACCGACTCACTAATGCGATAGTAGTCTCTTATGCGCTGGCGTAGGGGTGAAGTTGTATGAAGTGTGTCGTTAATGAGCATTGCAACCCTTTCATAGAAATAGCTGTAACAAAAAGCGTTCCCGCCGTGTAAGACTGCCCACGGTTACATGGAAGCGGCTAAAAAACAAGCAAAGTCGAAACCCTGCGTTGACCTGTCGTTATTCTTTTAACTTTATACTTTTGGATGAAGATCACGACCGAGCCAAATTTGCGCGGATGGTAGCACACAAAAATGCCCTGCCAAGCCCTATCCCACAAAGTTTTTTGAAGTGTGTGTCAAGCTGCGTAGCCAGCGAGTTAGATGACATTAAATGGAGTGTCCATCACACATTAATTTTTCTTTTTCGCACTGTCTATCTCCGACTTTTCGTTGTCGTTTGCACATTACTTGACATGAACATATTTACGCGATTTATAAAAGGGCGTTTAATCAGAAACCGTCTACACTTAGTTAAAACTAAAAAATAATAAATAGGTTTTGCCTTATGTGGTTAAGAAAATTTAGTTTAATTCAACGCTTGGGCATGGTCGTTGCCCTTATCGCGCTGTTATTTGTACTTCTTACTGCCCTTGTATTAAACAGGCACTACGAAGCATTAAAACAAAAGTCTTATGATGAAAATCAGCATCTTGTTGAGGTGGTTCATACCATGCTCAGTAGCTTCGCGGCGCGCACCGACGTAGAAGAGGCAACCGCCAAGCAACAGGCGCTAGAGGCTGTCAAAGCACTTCGATACGACAGCAGCAACTATTTTTGGATACAAGACCAAACCCCTTTTATGGTCATGCACCCTTTAAAACCGGCGCTTGACGGCCAAGACCTGCGCACATTCAAGGACGGTAACGGAAAAACATTTTTCGTTGAAATGGCGCAAAAAGTTAAATCACAAGGCGACGGTTTCGTTGACTATGTATGGCCCCTTCCTGGCGAAGAAGCGCCCACCGATAAAATTTCCTATGTAAAAGAATTTAAACCTTGGGGCTGGACGGTGGGGTCGGGTATCTACCTCACTAATCTCGAGGAAGAATATGCCCATTTGCGAAATGTGATTATTGTGTTCTGTATGGTAAGCATTGTGTTAGTTGTTTTGCTCGTTTATGTGATTGGCGGCAGTATTGTAAAACCCGTTCAAGAAGTCACAGAACGGATGAAAGATATTTCTCAGGGTGAAGGCGATTTAACGCGATCTCTCCCAGAATCAGGACAGGACGAAATTACGCGATTAGCACGTTATTTCAATGAATACACTGAAAAAATGCGTCAATCTTTGTTGGGTATTCGTGAAAACATCAATTCTCTCACTCAACAGGCGGAATTAGTCGAGTCTTCCAGTCAGAGCAGTAACGCTCAAGCCCAAACACAAAATGAGAATATGCTTCAAGTGGCTGCTGCGATGGAAGAAATGACCACACAAATAAATGATGTGAGTAGTAATGCCGACTCTGCTGAAAAGAGTACCAGTAGTGCTAGAACAAACGTGCAACAAGGCGCAGCCGTTGTCGATAGCACAGTAAAAGATATTCGTTCTTTGACGTCTGATATCGAAAGTGTAAGTAGTGTAGTTACTGAGCTTGCAGCGCAAACAGAGAGTATAGGCGCGGTCCTTGATGTGATCAGGGGAATAGCTGAACAAACCAACTTATTGGCATTAAACGCTGCTATCGAGGCGGCGCGCGCCGGCGAACAGGGAAGAGGTTTCGCTGTGGTCGCTGATGAGGTTCGTACCTTGGCAAGCCGCACAGGCCAAAGTACCGATGAGATACAGGCGATGATTGAGAAACTACAGAGTAACGCCAAGAGTGCTGTAGATGCCGTGAAAGTAAGCCAGACCGCATCTACAAAAACGGTTGATAATGCCATTCAGGCAAATTTAAACTTGCAAGAAGCAGATCGACTAATGACAGAGATTGCAGATATGAGTAGTGAGATTGCGAGAGCAACCGAACAACAAGCAGAAGCTGCCTCTGAAGCCAATATGCGTATTAATGCTCTGTCGGGCGCGGCTGATATTAGCCTGCGTACAGCAGATGAATTAGCAGCCGCCAGTCAGGCACTGCGTAGTAGTTGTTTATCCATCATGGATATTGCGAACCGCTTTAAATTATAACGGAGTACATGGCGTTATACTTTAAAAATGACGGGCCATGATATGGCCATTATCTATAAGACAAAGGCTTGGTCACACCACAAGCCTTTGTATACGATATCACTCGCTGTCGTAATTAAGCCCCTACCCCCTCCTTATGCATGTCAAATTCCGCATAAGTCCATCATTACGCCGCTTCGCTAGATAATGACCCACTCAGCGAGACTTAAGATATTTATCATCGTGGCGTGTTACCGCAGGTAGAGAAGCTCTGCATCAAGGTGACACAACAAAGAGTACGGACATGTTAACCTCGCCCTTCTGGAAGGTCTGGCAATGATCTACGCGGATTGATATTAAACATCCTGTACACATTCTTCGTATGGAAGATTATGACTGTCTGCATTACACTGGTGATCGGCAATGTCGATCGTTTTGTATATGCTCACCGGTGAGCGCTAGGGCAATGAAAAAAATGAAGTACAAAAGCGTTAAATGCCAAGTATTTCTAATATCAAGGAGTTGAAATATGAGTAGTGGTTCAAAGGGTAAGCCTATCTTATTGTGGGTCGTTGGTTTTTTTGCGCTGCTTTTTTTAGTGTACTTTTTGTTCGCCAATACCATTATTAAATCGATTCTCGAGTCAAAATTGGGCGAGTCCTATGGCGCTGAAGTCAATATTGATACGTTTGACCACTCTCTCTTTCCCACAACGGTGACACTGAAAGGTATTGCCTTAACCAATCCGACGAAACCCTCTCACAACCAAGTTTTTGTGGGCGAGGCCAATGCAGATGTGGAATTAAAGCCACTACTTAATGATCAAGTTATTGTAAACAACCTCAATTTGCTAAAGGTACAGTTCGATACCGAACGCCCCTCTGAAGGTGAAGTTTATCGTGTGCCGGAGCGCGCGTTGTCGTTCAATGAAATCAAAGCAAAAGCTAAAGAAGCCGTCCCTACAGTAGATGAGCTACTCGCCAGAAACCCGTTAAAAACCACAGCGGCTATTGAAAACGCCAAAGTTGCTTATGCAACATATGGTGAAGGCCTTAAGCAGGACTACGAATCACTTCCCGATAAAGAACGCATTGCCTATTATAAAGCGCAGGTCGCTCAGCTAAGGGAAACCAACTACAAAGATCCTCAAGCATTGGTACAAGCCAAGTCAGCATTCGAAAAATTGAAAGAAGAAATGCAAGCAGATCGGGCGCTTATCAGCGATTTTACTGAAAAGGCAAGCGACGCTAAAAAAGCGTTGAGCGAAAGCGTTGAGGCGCTCAAGAAGGCGCCACAAGACGATTACGCGTTGCTCAAAGGAGTTATTGCTGGCGATCAAGAAGCCCTCTCTCAAGTGACATATTTCGTGTTTGGGGACAAAGCTGCCGAGTACACTGAGTATTTAATGTCGGCCATGCAAATTGTTATGCCTTTGATACAGGGTGAAGAAAAAAGTGAAGCCCCAACTGAAGTCCCTTCCATTCTCGTGAAAGAGGCAAATGTATCAGTACTATGGCAAAACGAGTCTATTACCAGTAAATGGAATAATATTACCAACGTTCACGAAGTGTTTGGTAACCCCACAACCTTCACTATTGAAGCGGCGGGTGATTTACTGAAGTCGTTTACCTCAAGCGGTGAATTTTGGATTGATAGCGACGGGGTTGATGCGAGCCAAGTTTGGCAGCTTGCTGGCGTGAATATGTCTGATATTTCTTTTAGCGGCAATGACGCGCTAAATGCTGTGCTTAAATCAGCGCTGATGAAAACCAATGGTTCAATGAAGGTTACCGACAACATGCTTACCGGCACAGGTGAGGTTGATCTTGAACAGCTTGTTATGGAAGCAACAGGTACCAGTGAAATGACGAGCGCTATAGCTCAAGCGCTAAAAACCTTAACTAGTTTAAGTATGACGATGCTACTTGATGGCACACTGTCTAACCCTGATTTCAATATTAAGTCTGACCTTGATAACAAACTTGCGAAAGCAGCACTCTCTCAACTTACCGCGAGCCAAAAAGATAAACTTGATGAACTCAACAATAAACTCAACAGCATGATAAGCAACGAGCAATCGCTGTTATCCGGTGAGCTTGTGGATGTAAATAGTATGCTTAGTGCCGCTCAAGGCGACAGCGCTGCCCTTCAAGAGCTTCTCCAGGCACAGCTTAGTAATGTTGTTGAGCAACAAAAAAGTAAATTGCTCGATAAATTAAAAGGGAAACTAGGGCAAGGTGAGTAAAGCGCCTTTGACTCGACGCTGCTTCGCGGCATAATACGACATAGCAGAGGCGCAGTGCCTCTGTTTTTTTCGCTCAACCACATAGTCAGGTGAATCTGTGTTACAAGGTAAATGGCTTCCTATTGTATTGATAGTTCTGTTAGGTCTACTGCAATACAGGCTGTGGTTCGGAAAAAACAGCATTCCCGATTATTTCAACCGAAAACAAGAAGTTCAGTCGCAAGCGCTTCAAAACGCCAATCTTGCTCAGCGCAACGCCTTACTTAAAGCTGATATTAATGATTTAAAAATAGGTTTAGAGGCTATCGAAGAAAGAGCGCGTAATGAACTAGGGTTGATTAAAGAGGGAGAAACCTTCTACCGTATTTTGCCCGCAGATTCGAAGTGAAAACAATGACATCTCCCCGCGTAGTTGCGGTCATCCCCGCAGCAGGTGTTGGCAGCAGAATGCAAGCTGACCGCCCAAAACAATACCTCACGTTAAATGGTAAAACGATTCTTGAGCACACGATTGATGCCTTACTCGCGCATCCGCAAATTGACGATGTTGTGGTTGCGATAAGCGAAGGTGACGCTTACTTCGATAGCCATAATTTACGGAAAAAACCCATTCGGGTAGTCAACGGTGGTAAGGAACGTGCTGACAGCGTACTCAATGGTATCATGTCGCTTGATGAAAATGACTGGGCACTGGTACATGATGCTGCCAGGCCTTGTGTAGAAAGTAGCGACATTTCCGCCCTTATCGCACTCATTGGCAGTCAAGACATTGCCGGGGGCATTCTAGCCACCCCCGTAAGAGATACCATGAAGCGCGTTAAACCCTCCAGCAACGTGATTTCTCATACTGAGGACAGAGAAGGATTGTGGCACGCCCTCACTCCGCAATTATTCCCTGCAGTATTGCTAAAAGATGCGCTAATAAAAGGGCTGGCGCGCGGAGCAAATATTACTGACGAAGCGTCAGCCATGGAGCTCGCGGGCCACAAGGTTGCCATGGTAAACGGCAGTCCTGCCAATATAAAAATTACGCATCCGGAAGACCTCCCGCTGGCAGAATTTTATCTCAAGCAAAAATTTAGCGCACATGGCTTTATAGAAAGAAACAATAGCGCAACAAGTAAAAAGGCACATTTTTAATGCGAATTGGACACGGTTTTGATGTACACAAGTTTGGTGGCGATGGCCCCATTATGATAGGTGGAGTGAGCATCGATTATGAGCAAGGCCTCGTGGCGCACTCAGACGGTGACGTTCTACTGCACGCCCTGTGTGATGCTATGTTAGGTGCAGCGGCGTTAGGTGATATTGGCAAACACTTCCCCGATACTGACGATGCATATGCCGGTGCTGACAGTCGCGTGCTGCTGCGCCATGTCGTTAGTGTTGTTAAAGGTAAAGGCTACAAACTTAGCAATGCAGATATGACGATAGTTGCTCAAGCCCCTAAAATGGCGCCACATATAAGTGCGATGCGTGAAATAATCGCGCAAGATTGCAACGTAAATCTTGACGATATTAATGTTAAAGCCACCACTACTGAAAAGTTAGGCTACACAGGGCGCAAAGAAGGTATCGCCGCTCATGCCGTAGTACTACTGGAAAAACTATGAAGCCGCTACACACTGATCATTGGCAGTATTATTACGCAAAACCTGTATCAACAGGCATTTTTAAATTTCAAGCCGACGACTTTCAAGTTGTAGAAGACTTGGGCTATATGCCCTGCGGCGAAGGTGAGCACCAATTTGTTTTTATTGAAAAAACAAACACGAATACGGCTTTTGTCGCTGAACAACTCGCTCGCTTCGTCAATCTTCCTCTTCGTCAAATAACGTACGCCGGCCGCAAAGACAAATATGCCGTTACTCAGCAGTGGTTCGGTATTCACGCGCCGGGCAAACCCGATTTTGACTTTAGCAACTTTGAATTAGAAGGCGTTAAAGTGCTTAAGCAGATGCGCCACAACAAAAAGCTGCGCACGGGGCAATTAAAAGGGAACCACTTTACGATTACGTTGCGCCAGGTACTGCATCCGGAAGCGATTGAAGAGCGCCTGCAAGAAATTGAAAAGCACGGGGTCCCCAATTACTATGGCGAGCAGCGTTTCGGTGTTATGCGCTTAAACGATATGGGTGAAGTGCAACGAGGTGGTAATCTTGTCATGGCCGAACGCATGGTAAACGGTGAAACCATCAGACATCGTAATAAGCGCTCTATGGCACTTTCTGCGCTGCGTAGCTGGCTATTTAACGAAATGCTTTCTGCGCGTTTAGAAAAAGGATGGTTTGACAGCGTGGCACATGGTGATGTTTTAGTGCTTAGCGGTTCAAACAGCTTCTTTATTAACAACGGAACGGCGGGCTCACAAGAACAGCAAGACGCCCAGCGCCGTTTCGATGCTAAAGATGTGTGTCCTTCGGCCCCGCTGTGGGGTAAAGGCTCACTGGTGAGTCAAGCTGACGCCCTGAAACTTGAGCATTCCGTTGCCGAGCAAAATAGCGAAGTCATCGACTTTTTAAGCCAATGCGGCGTTGAGCAAGAGCGCCGTGCGATAAAAATTTGGCCTTCGCAGCTTGAATGGCAGAGTAAGGGTGATACATTTACTATCTCCTTTGCGCTTCCTAGCGGCTGTTTTGCAACTTCAGTCCTTAGGGAATGCGTGGAAACCTTGTCCCCAATTAATAGGGTTTAAATAACGAGTAAGCGTGGCGCGCAATAATTCATACCTCGCGTAGCTGTAAATAAAAATAAAGGAAAGTACGCAACATCATGAGAGCTTCTAGAAAAGGAGACGCGTTAGCACAACTGCTTTATAACGAGGGAATACGTTCACAAGCAGTGTTAAACGCCATTGCTGGTACGCCGCGGGAGAGCTTTCTCCCCGATGCGCTAAAACACAAGGCCTATCAAAATACTGCTTTACCGATAGGCCAAGGCCAAACTATCTCGCAGCCTTACATCGTTGCGAAGATGACAGAGTTATTGCTTGATAGCCCAAATAAACCAGAGAAGGTATTGGAAATAGGTACAGGCTCCGGATATCAGACGGCCATCCTCGCACAGCTTTTTGCTAAAGTATTCAGTGTTGAGCGTATAAAGTCTTTGCAGTTTCAGGCGAAGCGTCGAATGAATCAACTCGACCTTCACAATATTGCAATGAAACACGGCGATGGTTGGAAAGGCTGGGAATCGAAAGGGCCTTATGACGCTATTATTGTGACAGCAGCTGCAGCAACCCTTCCTCAAGATTTATGCGATCAGTTGAAAGAAGGTGGACGGCTCATTATACCCGTAGGTAACGAGCAACAATCGTTACTGTGTATCGACAGGATTGAGGGGGAACTGAAAACATCGACCATAGAATCGGTTCGATTTGTTCCTCTTGTAGCAGGAGAGCTAATGTGAAGCTTTTTGAGCCATGTTATGACATGGCATTACGCTGGGCGAGACATCGTCACGCAACCAAGTATTTAGGTGGGTTGAGCTTTTCAGAGTCAGTTTTCTTTCCTATTCCACCTGATGTTATGCTTGCACCTATGGCGTTATCCCAGCCTAAAAAGGCTTGGCAATTTGCCTTTATAACGACCATCGCATCTATATTAGGCGGTATCGCAGGCTACTGGCTAGGCTATTTTGCCTTTGACGCATGGCTATCCCCCCTTATAGAGAGCTGGGGATATACCCATAAAATCGATACTGCCATGAATTGGTTTAAAGACTACGGCGTGTGGGTTGTCTTTCTTGCAGGCTTTTCCCCCATTCCGTATAAAATCTTTACCGTGAGTGCTGGTTTTTTGCAAATGGCGTTTCTTCCCTTTGTATTTGCATCGGCCATAGGCCGAGGGGCGCGTTTTTTCCTAGTCGCCGCGCTAATGCGTTGGGGAGGCGCGGCCATGGAGCAAAAACTAAGACAGTATGTTGAAGTGCTCGGTTGGATTGTCGTTGCGCTTGCGATCGCAGCTTATTTGATATTGCGATGATATGCATAGGCACCTGCTATATCTAGGGTTGGGATTATTGAGCGGGGCATTGCTAGCAGGATGTGCGGGCCGCACAGCACCTGCCCCCGTTGTTCTCTTAAACAGTCAAGTTATTGATGGCAATGAGGAGTACACTCAACCAACCTATAAAGTGCAACGTGGAGACACCCTATTTGCTGTGGCTTGGTACACAGGGAACGATTATCAAGATATTGCAAAATATAACGACTTATCAGCTCCTTACACTATTTACCCAGGGCAAGTTCTAAGGCTTCTACCCACTCGTAATACTCTCTCCCCCCCTAAAACAAAGGAACACAAGACCAATCAGTCAACACCTCCGACCACAACACGTGTAGACAAAAGTTTGGTTGACCGCCCTGCATCACAGGCGTATCGTAAAAGTGAAAAAAATGTTAAACCACAAAACGTTAAGTCTGTCAACAATCCGTCACTAAGCGTCAAAAAACAAGCGCCGACGAACTTTCCAGACAGGGTAGCGAAGTGGGTATGGCCCGCAAAAGGTAAGGTTGTCGATACCTTTAGTCAGTCGGAGTCAGGTAACAAAGGTATTGATATCGCTGGTGCTAGAGGCAGTAAAGTCTTAGCAGCAGCAGATGGAAAAGTTGTTTACTCAGGCAATGCACTTCGCGGTTACGGTAACCTAGTTATTATAAAGCATACCGAAACCTTTCTAAGTGCCTACGCTTACAATGACACTATTTTAGTGAAAGAACGAGAATGGGTGTCAGCGGGGCAGCAGATTGCAACGATGGGAAACAGCGGAACAGACTCGGTAAGGCTTCACTTTGAAGTTAGGTATAGAGGGAAATCATTAGACCCGATGAAATACCTGCCAACATTAAAATAATAAAAATAAATAATAATAATAAAAGACAAAGGAGAAACGTCATAAGGTAAACCTTGTAGCAGGAGATTCACCATGGGTAAGTCAAACAAAGCCTTAGAATCAAAACCGCAAGATGACTTAGATGTCATCGATATGCCAGCCGATATGAAGGCTGACGAAACCTTAACCAACGACGCTGACCTAGAAAATGACGAAGCCATTTTTAGTCAGGATGACCAACCTAAAAACCTAGATGCCACACAGCTTTATCTAGGAGAGATTGGTTTTTCACCACTGCTCACCGCAGAAGAAGAAGTTTATTTTGCGCGCCGCTCCCTGAAAGGCTGTGAAGCCTCTCGCAAACGAATGATAGTAAGCAACCTTCGCCTTGTCGTTAAGATTGCTCGCCGTTATAACAACCGTGGTTTAGCACTTCTCGATTTAATTGAAGAAGGGAACTTGGGTTTAATTCGTGCAGTTGAAAAGTTCGATCCTGAACGGGGTTTTCGCTTTTCAACGTATGCAACATGGTGGATACGCCAAACCATAGAGCGTGCCATCATGAATCAAACACGAACAATCCGTTTGCCAATTCATGTCGTTAAAGAGTTAAATGTTTATTTACGTGCCTCACGTGAACTTTCTCAACAACTTGACCATGAGCCAACTGCAGAAGAAATTGCAGCAGCGCTGGATAAGCCTGTTGAAGACGTTACAAAGATGCTGCGCCTAAATGAACGCATCACTTCAGTCGATACACCAATTGGTGGAGAGAACGATAAAGCATTGCTAGACATTATTGCTGATGAAAGAGAGTTCAGCCCTGAAGAGAGCTTACAGGACTCGGACATCAAAAGTAATATTGTAACCTGGCTTGAAGAACTCAACCCAAAACAGCGTGAAGTTCTTGCGCGACGTTTTGGTCTTATGGGATATGAACCTTCAACACTTGAAGATGTTGGTGCAGAAATTGGCTTAACACGTGAGCGTGTTCGTCAAATTCAAGTTGAAGCACTTCGTCGTCTTCGCGATATGCTGGGTCATCAAGGTCTTTCATTGGAAAACTTGTTCGACCAAATGAAGTAGCTTCTGTACACGTTGTAAAGTAAGACTAAGATGCCAGTGTCGTGATGCCCTTAATTGAGTACCGCGACACTGGCATTTTTTATTTTAGGGAATGACGTAGCACGCCTTTCGCGCTATTTCATTTTTTCTCATTTTTCACAAGCGTCACAAACGTGTAAGCATGCGCGTTTTTTTCATCCGGACTATGTGATTCCCGCGACACTTCCGTCCAAGTTGCTGCTGCCTCGTAATCTGGGAACTGGGTATCTCCTTCAACGGCTAGGTCGATATGGGTAAGATATAGCGTGTCGGCTTTCTCTAAAAATGATTGATAAATAGTGCCGCCCCCTATAATCATTATCTCATCACTTTGATTGCTTAACGCTTTTGCTACTTCGAAAGCTGACTCGGGCGAATCAACAACCGTAGCGTCAGATAAGCTGTAGTCTTTATTGCTAGTAATAACAATATTTGGCCTCCCGGGAAGTGCTCTGCCAATAGACTCGTAAGTTTTGCGCCCCATGATGACAGCCTTCCCGAGAGTTACAGCTTTAAAGTGCTTTAAATCGGCCGGTAAATGCCACGGCATATCGTTATCTGCACCAATTATTCGGTTTTTCGCCATAGCGGCTATCATTGCTATTTTCATCATCTTAACCCCTTAAGTTTCTACTTCGTATAATACATTATTTGTAGCAACCATAGCGTCAAGAAACTAAACACAATGCACCTCTATTACTTAAGTCAAACCAATCCGCATAGATAATTGTCTACTCAGAAGGCGCTGGCAAGTTTCCTAGCTTCATTACCTTTGCCCTTAAAAACGAAAAAGCACAACTCACGTTGTGCTTTCACAAAAAATATTGAGAGCCTTTCAGCAATGCCTTAGAAACAGCGTATACTCAATGTTGAGTTTCCAATAACTGTTTCTCAGCGACTGGTTCTCAGCGACTGTTTCTCAGCGACGATACTCAACTTCGACATCGTAATCGTCTTCGTCCCAGTCGTCGTCATCT
Source organism: Alteromonas sp. KUL106 (assembly GCF_009811415.1). Taxonomy (GTDB): domain Bacteria; phylum Pseudomonadota; class Gammaproteobacteria; order Enterobacterales; family Alteromonadaceae; genus Alteromonas. The sequence continues at coordinate 88,611 of NZ_BLIG01000009.1, forward strand.
AAGTCGTCTTCGAACTCATCATGGGCTTCCAGAGTGTTCTTATGGTATGTATCCCACTTAAATTCTACTTCTTTTTTCTCTTCCTGCGCTTCCATTTCAGGCGGAAGAGTTTCAATAAAGTTCATCACGTCGTTACAAAGCGGATCTAGGTTTATCTTTTGGAACGCTGAGATCTGATACACAGGGCCTTTCCAATCTAGTGCATCAACAACCTGTTGGCAGCGCTCTTCCGCTTCTTCTTCAAGCAGCAAATCGACTTTATTGAATACCAGCCAACGGGGCTTTTCCGCCAATTTAGGGCTATATTTTTCTAGCTCTTCAATAATGGCTTTAGCATTTTCCGCTGGATCTGTTTCATCAACAGGAAAAATATCTACAACATGAAGAAGGATGCGACATCGCTCTAAGTGTTTCAAAAAGCGTATACCTAAGCCAGCACCATCGGCAGCACCCTCAATAAGACCAGGGATATCGGCTACCACGAAGCTTCGCTGTGAGTCTTGACGAACAACACCAAGGTTGGGCACCAAGGTGGTAAACGGATAGTCAGCCACTTTAGGCTTAGCTGCCGACACGGAGCGAATGAAGGTTGACTTACCCGCGTTTGGCATACCAAGTAGACCCACATCTGCCAGAAGCATAAGCTCTAACTTCAGGTTACGGATTTCACCTGGCGTACCGTTGGTTTTCTGACGGGGTGCACGATTCGTACTGCTTTTAAAACGCGCGTTACCTAAACCGTGAAAACCACCTTGGGCTACTTTAAGCTTTTGGCCATGACGAGTTAAGTCCCCTAGCACTTCACCGGTGTCGCTGTCGGTGGCGCGCGTACCAACTGGTACCATCACGGTGAGGTCTTTACCTTTCTTACCAATACAGTTGCCGCCTTGGCCGTTCTGGCCGCGTTCTGCGCGGTGAAAGCGCTCAAAGCGATAATCAATCAATGTATTCAGGTTTTCATCGGCTTGTAAAAAAACACTGCCGCCGTCACCACCGTCGCCACCGTCTGGGCCACCTTTAGGTACGTATTTTTCCCTTCTAAAGCCAATGGTACCGTTGCCGCCGTCGCCGGCTTCAACGCGAATTTCAGCTTCATCTACAAATTTCATTTATCACTCCGGGCTTTTAAGCCGTGGGTTATTAACTTAATAATGCGAGTACTAAGTTTACACCAAAATGCCTAAAGGCGCTTTTGTGTCTATCTAGTATTTTCAAAATCGAGAGGTGATACCTTGTCTAACTTCAAGTTCATTAGGTATTTAATGAATCGCCATTAAATAGCTGACAAGGTTCCTCAAAACAAAAAACCCCGCAAGCGCGGGGTTTTTCTAAGCCTGTTCGGCGAGAAGCTTTCGCGCTTACTCAGCTACGATGCTCACAAATTTACGGTTCTTCGGTCCTTTAACGTCGAACTGAACTTTACCGTCTTTTAGTGCAAACAACGTGTGGTCTTTGCCGATACCCATGTTGTCACCAGCGTGGAAACGAGTACCACGTTGACGAACAATGATGTTACCAGCAAGAACAGATTCGCCACCAAAGCGCTTAACACCTAGGCGTTTACTCTCTGAATCACGACCGTTTTTGGTACTACCACCAGCTTTTTTGTGTGCCATGTGTTCGTGCTCCTATTATGCGTTGATACCAGTGATTTTCACTTCTGTGAACCACTGACGGTGACCAGCTTGCTTACGATGGTGCTTACGACGACGGAACTTAACGATTTTTACTTTATCGCCACGACCGTGTGTAACAACCTCAGCAGTCACCTTACCACCAGCAACGATTGGTGTGCCGATTTTTACGTCGTCACCGTTGCTTACCATTAAAACTTTGTCAAATTCAACCGTTTCGCCTGGGGCTACTTCGATTTTTTCAAGACGAACGGTTTGGCCTTCGGCCACACGGTGTTGTTTACCGCCACTTTGGAAAACCGCGTACATAGTTAACTCCGCTCTGCGTCCACTGACGCTTCAATTCAAAAAACAGGGCGCGAATTGTACGTGAAACATCCGTAAATCACAACCCCGATTCGCAGAAAAATAGATTATTTTTCCAACATGGGTGAATTATGCCCCAATTGCTTATTTGATGCAGCTTCAAATGCCCAAAAAGCACTAAAAAATGGCAATTTTTTTCATGAAACAGTAAAAAAGTAGAAACAATGGGAAGTGAAAATGGGCTTATATTTCAGGATTATTTTCACCAAAGACTTTAAGTTTTTGGTAACGATCCACCAAAAAGGGATCGCACCCGCCCGTTACGATCGATGAATGATCAAACGCGCACAGCCTGGTTAGGTCTGTTGCGAGGCTTACCTGTGGGCAAGCTTTTGAGCTACGCTATGATACTTCCTGTGAGATCGCCTATACAGATCTTTTCAACGCTATCTCTTCTTTTGCTGCGATCCACGTTTATTCGTGCTTATTCACCCCATCTAATCGACCATTTCCATTATCAGCAGGCGCATCAATTTCATTGTTAAAAGGTGAAAAAATAACGCTTTGGAAGAAATATTTAGCAAGAGTGCCTATAATTGCAGGTAACTACACGTGGCCACATGATTTTGTTGCCATGCATAAGAAAACGGCGGAATAAAAAAGGAGTTTCAGTAGAGAATACTACCCCCGTTGAATTCGAATCAGGTTAAACCGTATTTGAAGAATTACACATAAATGCGTTAAGCCGTCATTTTTTAAGACAATTTGGTGGATAGTACGGATGATTAAGGTACAATCGCCAGCAACAATTGCCCAAGACGTAAGAGTAAGTATTTATTGCCATGCCTATGGATATAGATCAAATCCGCGCCCTGTCTAATGACGATATGCAGGCGGTCAATCAGCTGATACAACAACAAGTCGACTCTGATGTTGCCCTTATCAATCAGCTTGGTTTTTACATTGTAAACAGTGGCGGCAAACGCTTGCGCCCACTTCTTACCGTGTTAAGTGCGCGGGCAATGGGCATTGAAAACAACGACCACCATACCCTCGCGGCGATAGTTGAATTTATTCATACCGCGACTCTTTTGCACGACGACGTGGTTGATGAGTCGACTATGCGAAGAGGACGTGAAACGGCCAATGCCATTTTTGGGAACCAAGCATCCGTTCTTGTTGGTGATTTTCTTTATACCCGCTCTTTCCAGATGATGGTAAGCCTTAAACGCATGCGCGTAATGGAAATACTGTCGGAAGCGACAAATCAGATTGCCGAAGGCGAAGTATTGCAGTTGATGAACTGTAACGACGCGAGCACAACAGAAGCACGTTACTTCGATGTTATCTACGGTAAAACGGCCCGCTTGTTTGAAGCTGCAACGCAGTTGGCGGCCGTGCTCACCGACCAGAATGAGCATATTGAACAGGCTATGCAAGAATACGGTAAGCACCTAGGTACGGCCTTTCAACTTGCTGACGATATTCTTGATTATATGGCGGATAGCGAAGAAATGGGCAAAAATGCAGGCGACGATTTAGCCGAAGGCAAGCCTACGCTCCCACTACTCTACGCTATGTGGCACGCTAAAAATGACGACGATAAAGCGCTTATTCAGGAAGCCATTGAACAAAGTAACGGCCTTCCGCATTTAACGCGTATTCAGGGGATTATGGAAGAGACTGGCGCGTTAGATTACACGCGAGAATGTGCGCAAAAAGAAGTGCAAATGGCCATTGAAAGTTTAAGTATTATCGATGACTCAGAGTACAAAGAGGCGCTCATTGCCCTGGCGTACATTTCCATTGAACGTACAAGTTAGTGATTGACAAGTTTAATAAGAAGGCGTGTTGCGTAACCAACACGCCTTTTTTATTAGTCAAAGCCCTGATACTTGAAATCGGTGTGTTTTACTCATAGCGGGAACAAAGCAAAAGTAGTCAGCTTCCTCTTTTTACCGCCCTTTCCTTTCTGCCTTTACGAGCGGTTTTAGTAAAATAGCTTTTGCGTTAATTAGCCTATTGAGCAGAGTGAATATTGGCGCAGTGTTAATCCCCTACCCTTCGAGCATAAAGCCGACCATGCCGACTAAGAAACCAAGAATACCACCAAGGGGTGGAAGCCAGTGGTTCTCCATTCGGATTTGCGGCGCAATATCCTGAAACACCGAATACAGAATACCACCAGCGGCAAACAGCATAATACCGCTCATGATGACAGGAAACTGTGCCAGATAGTAAAACCCTAGCAAGCTAAACAGGGGGCCCAGTAGTGCCATTAGCACAAAAATCATTATGAGCTTGGTACTACGACGTTTGTTTTTAGGCAGCATTTCTCGATACGCATTAAACCCTTCAGGTAAATTTTGCACCGCAATTAGCAAGCCTAACAACATGGTGCCTCCACCTAATGCAGCTGTAGTACCTAGGGCAATAGACTCAGGCACAAAATCGCTCAGCATGGCGGCTAACTGGCTGCCCGCAGTTTTCTTTTTCGCTAAGTAAATATCAAGCGCCATAAAAGCCAGGGCACCACCTACAAAGCATAATATGGCAGTATAAACCGATACGTCTTTTATGCCTTCAGGCACGAGCACAAGGCCCACCGCGGATATGAGTGCCCCTGCCCCCAGGGCAAGAATGCCGTGGCGCAACTCTTTTTCTAACCACTTAGGTTGAATACCTTGGTAGGTTGCAAAGATAGCGCCCGCAGGCATGGCAAGGCCCGCCACGGTTGCCATTATCACTAACCCTATTATGTCGCCTTGAGGCATACAGACTCCTTTCTACTGTTTGTACTTTATCTTGTTGGTTACTTCACACAACATCAATGGTTCACACAAAGAACAAAATTTACGATAACCATCAACCAACTTTTGGGAAAGAACCCGTTCAGCACGGGCTGCACCTTTCAGCTTTTCATTTGACGATGTTGTCACCGATACCCGCTTCCGGTTATCGGTTATCGGTTATCAAGTGTATCGAGCTTAACGAAAAAGAGCAGCTTTAAGCTGCTCTTTTACATCGCGATAAAGTTGTATTTTCGCTTAACTACATCCAAGGATCGCCCGATTAATTTAAATCTAAATCTCGGGTCATATTCTCATTTTTGTCGCGATGAACAATGACATTGTCTTCAATGCGAATTCCACCAAACGGCCTGTATGCGTCAACGGTATTCCAATTAATGTACTTAGACGAAGGCGTCGCCTTGAGGTCTCGTAACAGGCTGTCGATAAAATAAAGGCCAGGTTCAATCGTAAACACCTGACGGGCTTCTACCATCCGCGTACAGCGCAAGAATGGATGATCGTCAGGAGCAGGCTTAGGCGTGCCTCGGTCATCATTGACCAGCCCACCGACATCGTGCACCTGTAACCCCAAGAAATGACCAATGCCGTGCGGGAAGAAAGTACGAGTAATCCCCGTTTCAACAATCTCTGGTGGCGTTAGATTTACCATACCGGTGTCATGAAGAATTTGCGCTATGCCATCATGCGCCAACAAATGAATGTCTGTATAGGCCACACCTGGCTTTAACGAATCGACTAACGTCAGTGTAACTTTATCTACTGCTTGAATGAGGTCGCGGAACATTTCTGAATTTTGAACAGAGTGTTGAGCGTAAGTACGCGTAATATCCGCCGCATAGCCATGATAATTCGCACCCGCATCAATCAAAAACGAGCGCGACTCTTTAGGTGCTACGGTATCACAGTGCATGTAATGCAAAATTGACGCATGCTCGTTAAGTGCCACAATGCTGGTGTAAGGCACGTCATTATCGCCTTGTCGACATGCAGAGGCATACGCTTGGTTAATATCAAATTCACTTTTGCCTTCACGAAATGCTTGCTCAGCTGCCTTGTGGCCAGCGACCGCTAGTTTATTGGCTTGTCGCATGCAATCTAGTTCATAGTCGGTTTTGTAAGCACGTTGGTAGTGCAAATAGTGCAACACGCGATCTGGGTTTACGTTATCAAAGCCCAGCGCTTTCGCCACTTCGATATATTCACCTACATAGGCAAAGCGGCTTTTGTCATAAGGTAGAAACTTCTCAACCGCATCGGCCTGCTGAAGTAGCTTTATTTCGAAGCTGTCAGTCCAGAAGTCATTGGGTTCTGGCGGCACTTTATGCCAGAAATCTTCTGGGCGGTAGAAAATAAGCGTAGGTTTGTCGACACCGTTAACCACTAGCCAACAGTTAGGGTTATCAATAACGGGCACCCATGCCTTGAATTGCGGGTTCACCTTAAATGGATAGTGATTATCGTCTAAAAAAAGGCGTTTTCCCTGCCCTGAATGAATAACTAATCCGTCTAGTCCTTCTCGCTGTAATGCCTCGCGAGTGCGAGCTTGAAGCTCTTCAATATGCTGTTGGTAGGTTGCTTGATGTTGTGACATAGCCCCTCTTTTCTTTTTAGTCGTTAGGTCCGCGAGTGTAACACGAGGCCAGCATGACATGCATGCTGCCTCAGACCGATACGCTCTCATTTACGCTAAGGCGCGTCTACACACGCCAACGGAATTCACTAACGTGGCGCTAACTGCAGTGTACCTGTTACCGGATGTGTACTTACCGCGTCTGCCGATGGGATCATATCGCGGGTAAGTTGAGGGAAGATATTCTCGTTTCCACCTAACTGCTGGTCGTAAATATGCTGATATGCCATTACTGCCTTTACATAAGCGCGGGTTTCTTTGTAGGGAATATTCTCAATCCAAATATCCACGGGCAATGATTCGTTCGCCGGTAGCCACTCTAACACTTTGCGCCAGCCTGCATTATATGAAGCAGAAACCAGTACAGGATTATTATTAAGTTTGTCCATCAAATAACGAAGATATTGCACGCCGTACTCTACGTTTTCGTCGACCTGAAAAAGCGTACTGCGACTGACTTTTTCCTTCGCAACGTATCGCGCTGTTCCCGGCATTAGCTGCATCAGTCCTGCTGCGCCTACGGAAGAAACAGCATCACTTCTAAACGAGCTTTCACGGCGTGCTATAGCCATCGCCAGCGACTTCGAAATGCTGTAGGCCTGCGATTTTTCACTGAATACATCGTTAAAAGCCAGCGGGAATCGACGCTCTACATCATCCCAATAGCCGCTTCGCGCAAAACTGGTAATAGCCTGATCATACAAGCCCCATTCATAAGCCAAAACCCCCGCATCCGTGACTTTAGACTCTGGTAGATGAGACAGTAGATAAAACCACTCTCGGCGGGCTTCTGTGGTTCTGTCTAACCTGAAAAACTCAACGGCGCGCATAGTAGCGGGCGTTTTAGCCACGCTGGCGATAGCCGCCGTATCTCTTGGCGCTGGCGTATGAGCAAGGGACGGAATTTCACCGATATGCGCACTTGCCATAAAACCATAGTAATGACGTTCTTGAGCGAGCTCTTTATAAAGTACAGTAGCCTGCATGGTTTGCCCTAGAGCCTCCAGAGCACGGGCTTTCCAATAGCGGTAATTTTCCTCTTGCTGCAGACTCGCTGGCGCACTATCAATGACATTAACCACTTCTTGCCATTTTTTCGTACGCAGCAGATGAGAGATATGCCAAAGCTTTACATCTTCATTGGCCCCTTCTACATCAGCAAGTTCAAGCCAATGATGCGCTTGTGGCAGGCGATCTAGCGTATAGCTAAGCGCTATTGCTCGTCGCATTTCATGCTGCTGCGCGTTAGAAAATAATTTCTTCTCGTTATAGCGGTTGAACACTGTGCCCGCTAGGTCGGGGTTTCGCCACGCAAGTTTTTCTACCGCCCATACAATGACTTCAGCCTCATGCGATACATTTTTAAACGGGAAGAGCGCTGTTTTATTCACTCGTGCGGCGTCTCGGGTTACTGAAAGCCACGCATCTGCAAGGTATTGCTTATCGTTGGGGAGTTGTCGTTTTAGATAAGAAATAATGCTTCGATTATCTTCTTTCGCAGCAATTTCAATGCGTTTTATCACCATTTCTGGTGTCATCATGCCCGCCTTTTTCCATTTGGCAAAAAGTGGGTCGCATTCATCGGGTTGGGACTGCCCGTGAAGCCATAGGGCGTCGACTTCACGCAATACGTCTTTCTCGCTTTCACCCTCTTTTAAACGGTAATTCAGGGCAATACAGGTCAGCCTTGCGCCCATACCGGGCCGATAATTATCTAAAAACGTGCTGCGGTAATGATTTTTAGCCAGATAGTTAAGCCATTTGTAACGGACACCATAGCTTACTGGCTGGCCGTCAAAGTCTTCTAAAAACTGCCTTACTTCGCGCTTTGTTCTTATTGACATCGTGCGTTCTAGCTTAAGCCTAAGTAAGTAAGGATAAAGCGGGTAATGCGCTAGTTCATAAATGTCATTATCGAGATGCTGAACGCTGCGTTTTGAATACGTTAAGAGCTTATTTTCAACTTCAAGGTAACGAGCGCGATCTTGTTCGAAAATATCATTGGGTAACGTTAGCGGCTGACCCGCCCATGCGCTTAAAGAAATAAATGAAGAGAACGAAAAAAACAATGCCCCCACAGCAGTGGCAAACAACTTCTTGTTTTTCGCCAGCGAGCGCAGAGTTAACAACGAACTAAAATAAAAACCAGACACAATAGAACTCCTACCCTGTTCTACACTCGAACGCTTATAAGCGCTGGCAACTTTGCCGAATCGAGCGGATTGTAAAATGTTGCTGAAAAAGCAGCATTGCGACTGACCCACTACGTTTTTTTGATAAACGAAGAGAAAACGTTCAGTCTGGCTCCTTGCCAAAGAAGATGTTGTGCCAGCTGTCGTTAGCTATGCTTTACACACATAGTTGACGTGATTGTAGATTATTCTTTTGCTGGATTGGCGCTTTGTGCCAATAACGCTCATTATACAACCACCAATGCCGAAATGAAGCTTGAATTCGATATTTACACTTGAATTTAAGTCATCGGACCACTACCTTAGACAAATTGAAACGCTTGTTTGATTTTTTGTTGAAATTTTGTGTGGCTTTGTAAAGAATCTAGCCACCCTAACGCGTTAGTGAATGCATACGACCCTACAAATTAGTTGGATTAGTTCACTAACATCCTGGCCAATGCCGAAGGAGATGATAATGATATACACAGGCAAAAGTCTTTCCGTCAGCCTGTTAGATGACGGCTTTGCTGAGCTGGTATTCGACGCCGAAGGTTCAGTAAACAAGTTCGACCGCCAAACCGTGAGCGAACTTGACGAAGCAACCCAAGCCCTACTTGCCAAAGGCGACGTAAAAGGCTTAGTAGTTCGTAGCGCGAAACCTGCTTTTATTGTAGGCGCTGATATCACAGAGTTCACTGGCCTATTCGCCATGGACGACGCAGAAGTACTAAACTGGGTTGCCAATACGTCACAAGTATTCGACCGCTTTGAAGACCTACCTTTCCCGACTATTGCTGCAGTAAACGGCTTTGCGCTAGGCGGCGGCTGTGAAATGGCATTGGCGTGTGACATGCGTATTGCAGACACCACGGCTTCAATTGGTTTGCCAGAAGTTAAACTAGGTCTTATGCCTGGTTTTGGTGGTACGGTTCGTCTGCCACGTCTAATTGGTGCAGATAATGCCCTTGAGTGGATGACCACTGGCCGCGACAGAAAAGGCGCAAAAGCCCTTGCTGAAGGCGCAGTAGATGCTGTTGTAGCACCAGAAGCGCTAGTTGAAGGTGCACTTTCAATGGTGAAAGACGCAGCAGAAGGCAAGTTTGATTGGCAAGCACGTCGTGCGGTTAAAAAAGCCCCACTACAGCTAAACAAAAACGAAGCCATGATGAGCTTCTCAACTGCCCAAGCGATGGTATTTGCACAAGCTGGCAAACATTATCCAGCACCACACAAAATGGTTGAGACTGTTCAAAAAGCAGCGGGCCTTGACCGTGACGGCGCACTTAAGCTTGAAAACGAAGGCTTTGTAGCGCTTGCGAAAACCGACGCTGCGAAAGCACAAATTGGTATTTTCCTTGCCGACCAGCTAGTTAAGAGCAAAGGTAAAAAGCAAGCGAAAGCTGCCACTAAGCAATCTAAGCTGAACGCTGTACTAGGTGCAGGCATCATGGGTGGCGGTATTGCATACCAAAGCGCTGTGAAAGGTACACCGGTAATCATGAAAGACATTAACCAAGGTGCACTAGACCTTGGCCTTTCAGAAGCAGCAAAAATTCTTGGTAAAGGCATGCAGCGCGGTAAAGTTGATGCGACTAAAATGGCGCAAACACTTAACGCTATCACGCCTACTCTTGAGTACAGCACACTTAAAGATGCAGACCTTGTGATTGAAGCGGTGGTAGAAAACCCGAAAGTAAAAGGTATTGTGCTTAAAGAAGTAGAAGACAATGTAGCTGACGACGCTATCATCACGTCAAACACTTCTACGATTTCTATCAACCAACTAGCTGAAAGCCTAGACAAGCCTGAGCGCTTCTGTGGTATGCACTTCTTTAACCCAGTGCACCGCATGCCGCTAGTTGAAATTATTCGTGGCGAAAAAACGTCAGAAGAAACCATTAATGCAGTAGTAGCCGCTACCCTTAAAATGGGCAAAACCCCCATTGTGGTTAACGACTGCCCGGGGTTCTTGGTAAACCGCGTATTGTTCCCATACTTTGCGGGCTTCAGTAAGCTACTTATCGACGGCGCAGACTTTGTTGCCGTTGATAAAGTAATGGAAAAAATCTTCGGCTGGCCAATGGGCCCTGCGTACCTGATGGACGTTGTGGGTATCGACACGGGCGATCACGCAGCAGACGTAATGGCAGCGGGTATTCCAGAGCGTATGGCTCGCCTAGACAACGACCCTGTAACACTGTTCTACAAAGAGCAGCGTTTAGGTCAGAAGAACGGTAAAGGTTTCTACAACTACGGTGTTGATAAGCGCGGTAAGCCGTCTAAGACACCTGCAGAAGAAGCATACGCACTAATGGCGCCACACGTAGCTGAGAAGACAGACTTTGAAGCTGACGACATTATTGCACGCCTTATGATCCCTATGGCAAACGAAGCAATTCGCTGCCTAGAAGAAGGTATTGTAGATAGCGCAGCTGAAGCAGATATGGCGCTACTTTACGGCTTAGGTTTCCCTCCATTCCGCGGTGGTATTTTCCGTTGGATTGAAACCATTGGCTTGGCGAACTTTGTTGCTATGGCAGACAAGTACGCTGAACTTGGTCCAATTTATCAGATCTCAGACGGCGTTCGTGAAATGGCCGCTTCTGGTAAATCCTATTTCGCATAAGACCCGGAGGAAAAACTAATGAAAGAAGTGGTCGTAATCGATTGCGTACGTACCCCTATGGGTCGTTCAAAAAACGGTGTTTTCAGAAATGTGCGTGCAGAAGACCTATCTGCAGCACTAATGACCGCGCTACTAGAGCGTAACCCTGGCGTAAATCCAGCGGAAATTGAAGACATCATTTGGGGCTGTGTTCAGCAAACTAAAGAACAAGGCTTCAACGTTGCACGTAACGCGCAACTACTCACACAAATTCCACGCACAACTGGCGCGGTAACGGTAAACCGTTTATGTGGTTCATCAATGCAAGCCCTTCACGATGCAACAAGCGGCATCATGAGCGGCCGCGGTGACATTTACATGATTGGTGGTGTTGAGCACATGGGTCACGTACCGATGAACTACAACATCGACTTCCACCCTGGACTTGCTAAGTACACGGCGAAAGCGTCGGGTATGATGGGGATGACTGCCGAGCTACTTGGCCGTCAAAATGGCATTACTCGTGAGCAACAAGACGCATTTGGCGCACGTTCGCACCAGCTAGCGCACAAAGCACACCTTGAAGGCCGCTGGGCTAACGAGATTGTGCCTGTTGAAGGTCACGATGCAAACGGCGTATTAAAGCTAATTGACTACGATGAAGTAGTTCGCCCAGAAAGCACCGTAGAGAGCATGGCGGCCCTTCGCCCTGTGTTTGATCCAGTAAACGGTACGGTGACTGCGGGTACGTCTTCTGCGCTGTCTGACGGTGCGTCAGCGATGCTACTGATGTCAGCAGACCGTGCGAAAGAGCTAGGCCTAACACCGCGCGCGAAAATTCGCTCAATGGCAGTGGCTGGTTGTGATGCGGCAATTATGGGTTATGGCCCAGTGCCAGCAACACAGAAAGCCCTTAAGCGCGCTGGCCTTACTATGGACGATATTGAACTTGCTGAGTTTAACGAAGCGTTCGCGGCACAGGCACTATCATGCATTAAACAACTAGGTTGGATGGACCACCTAGATACTAAGATTAATCTTAACGGTGGCGCTATTGCACTTGGTCACCCGCTAGGTTGTTCTGGTTCACGTATCTCGGGTACGCTTATCAACCTAATGGAATCACAAGACGTAAGCCTAGGCTTAGCGACAATGTGTATTGGTTTAGGCCAAGGTATTGCTACTGTATTTGAACGTGTATAAGCGTTTAAATAAGCGCTTTTAAAGCTAAATTTTGAAAAGGGCCTTCGGGCCCTTTTTTGTTGGCTTTAATTACTTTTCAGATTACTTCAAAACACGAGATAAAGGACTTACCACACCCTGCGCACCCTGCTGAAGCACGTGAGTATAAATTTGTGTGGTCTTTACGTCTGAATGACCTAACTGTGTTTGCACCGTTCTAATATCAGCGCCCGATTGCAGTAAATGGGTTGCAAAAGAGTGGCGAAGCGTGTGAGGCGTAACTTTCTTTTTAATATCACAAGTTTTTGCCGTGTTTCGTATTGCTTTTTGTATACTCGATTCATCAATATGATGCCGTCGCACTTTTTTGCTTTCAGGGTCGACAGATAATCGAGAAGAGGGAAATAAATAATGCCAGCCTAACTCTCTGGGCGCGTTTTTGTATTTCAAACGTAATCGGTGAGGTAGATAAACGCCTGCGTATTTTGGATTTTCTAAATCAGCCGCCAAGAAGTTTTCTACCATAGCGATTTGTCGTGTAAGACCCGGTTTTAATTCTGCAGCCAACGTTACAATGCGATGCTTACCGCCTTTCCCATCCCAAATGCGAATAGCGTTGTAGTCAAAATCGATGTCTTTAACTCGTAGCCTTACCGCTTCCATTAGCCGCAAACCACTTCCGTACAATAAAGATATTGGTAACTTTAGGTTGGCAGGAATTTGCTCAAAAAGAGAAACGACCTCTTCCTGCGTTAATACAACTGGAAGCTTAGCTTGCCTTCGGCTGGCAACAAAATTGAGTTCGCATGACAGTGGCCTTTCCAATATATCGCGATACAAGAACGCCAGTGCATTTAGTGCGCTAGCCTGAGTGGCCGGAGCCACGTTTTTAGCGTTAACTAAGTGAGATAGAAACACCTCAACTTCTTTGTCTCCCATTTCAGATGGATGCCTATTATTGTTGAAGCGGATAAAGCTAATGATCCATTTGCTATAGAGTTCTATCGAACGCTTCGCATAGCGACGGTTGTGCATATGCTCTATCACCATTTGCATGAACATTGATTTCATTTTTTTGATTTTAGTTACTGTAAATAAATACAGAATTGCGGTTTTTGACTCGCCCGTAAAATAAAAAGGAAAGATTCCGTACTTAAGTACAGTATTTTCACATACTAAGTGTAGGTTATTGATGAAATTGTATTTACGTGCGAAAGTGATAAAACTATAAATGTGATATATGGAAATTATCCACCTTGCATAAAGGATTTTTTCCTTACACTAAATTGTTAGCCACTAAAAAGGATTTTCCATGGATACCGGTTTTCTAATTCTTTTAATATCCTGCTTTAGCGGCTTTATATATTTAATCATTGGCTGTTTACTTACCTTTAAGCAAAAAGCGGATGTACTTAACGGCATCGACTTTTCTAAAATTGCCGACTTACCTGCTTTCTGCAAATACGTAGGCAATAGCTTTTTATTATCTGGTGCTGTACAGATCTTAGTTGGGGTGTTGGCTTATTTAGCTTATTTAAACCTTATGCTGTACATAGCTATTTTTGTTCTCTTCTCGATATTGCCAATTGTTAATGTCGTTAAAGCTATGCTTAAGTTTCAAAAAAGTGCTTCGTAAGCAAAGCGTGGCTAACAAGCCAATCAACACGCTCACTA
>NZ_BLIG01000010.1 GCF_009811415.1 Alteromonas sp. KUL106
AAGGACGAGCTGGCCCTCCAGTCTGCCAGGTCCCAATTCCAAAAAGCCCTTGTCGAATGACAAGGGCTTTTTTTGTTACAGGTACGTTGTTTTAGAAACTGCACGTTGTGTTTAGAAGCGGAGAATACCGTACTGTCGTCCCAGCGGCGATTATCATAAAAGCAGCGCGACTAAGAGCGTTACTATTTCACACTACTTAACAGGCCTGATGGCCGTTTTGTGTGTAGATGAAAGAAAGTAGTGATGTTTAATATCAAGTGTAAAGAAGTGCATACTCGCTATTTTTACGTGCAATTTGATAAAAAACGCTAAGTAAACTAGTTTCTGGGTAGTTTTGACACGTTTATCGCAGTTGATGTTAGCTAAAACGACAAAGTGGTGCGCTAATTGAGAATCTTTATTTTTGTAATGTTTATTCTGCTCTATACACCATTGAATGTCAGTGCTGAAGCATTAGCGACTGAAACTCAAAAGGTCGTTCTTGGTGTTGTAGAGTTTCCTCCTCTAGTCATTAAAAACAAAGAAACCCAAGATTGTTACGGCGAAGCGGTAACAATCTCAAGAACGATACTTGAGTTAGTGGGGTATCAAGTTGAGGTAGAGTGTCCACCGCCAGCAAGGTTATTTGAGAGAATTCGAAAAGGCCATGTTGATATCACGCTCAATGTCAAAGGGACAAAAGCAATAGAGAATACAGTTACTTTCATAGAGAAACCGTTTAGCTACCTTTCAATTGTACTGATGACGAATTCAAAGCTTAAAAACAATAAAACAGTTGCAGCTATAAGAGGATATGACTACGTTGGCATGAGGCAAGAACTCGAACGTGAGGGCTATACTTTCTTTGACATGCCGAATAGCTCCGATGCGATTCAGCTTTTTCAATTTGGACGTACCTCTCATCTAGCAACATATGAAGCGCCCTATCTTTTTCATATAAAAAGTCACGCCAACAGTATTGATGATCTTGTTGTGTCTTTGCGAAAAGACATCCCCACTTTTTTAGCTATTTCAAATGCGAGTACCAAAAAAGAAGAGTTATCTGACAAACTCTCTCGTCTATTAGCACTATCTGATAATGAGACGGTTATAGAACAGATGCAGACCAAAGACAACGGAACACGGTAGAACTGCAGCATCATCTAAAGCTGTGTTTTATGAGCGGATTCTGGAGAGTTCTGTTATAAAAATAATTTATAAATCATTTCATTATCAAATGGTTATAAATTAAATGTTAAAAAACTATTTTTTTTTGAAATATCCATTAAGTTATAGAGGTCTTTTAGATTACACGTGCTTACTGTACGTCAAACATGACAAATATTATTGAGGGTATAAAAATGAAACAAATTAAAAAATCATCAGTAGCAACAGCGTTAGGTGCAGTGGTCATTGGCTCTTTGGCGTCAACAGTAGCACTAGCAGACGTGAATCCGTTTGGCATGCAGTCGCTAGAATCTGGTTACAGTCAGTTTGCAGCAGAAGGCAAATGTGGCGAAGGTAAATGCGGCGGCGACAAGAAAGCTGAAAAAGAAGGCAAATGTGGCGAAGGTAAGTGCGGCGGCGACAAGAAAGCAGCAAAAGAAGGCAAATGCGGCGAAGGTAAGTGCGGCGGCGACAAGAAAGCTGCGAAAGAAGGAAAATGTGGAGAGGGTAAGTGCGGCGGCGACAAAAAAGCTGCTAAAGAAGGTAAGTGTGGCGAAGGCAAATGCGGTAGCATGTAACACATGTGAAAATGACACTGCGTAGGCTCCAAGTAAAGCACTTTGGAACGTCTATGCAAGTCACGTTGAAAAAGAATGGCCGTCTAGTGATGGCCATTTTTATCTAACAGCGTACGTTGTTATTTCTTAATCCCACGTGGTTAAAGGGGAAAACATGAAACACATCAAAGGCGCGGGCTTAGGATTTCGTCGAGAGATGCTTCAAGAACTCCTACCTACATTGCCATCTGAGGTCGACTTCTGGGAAGTTGCACCAGAAAATTGGATCCCTCTTGGTGGAGCGTACCAAGAACAATTTCAGCAAGCGTCATCGCAGGCTCCCTTTACTACTCACGGTCTTTCTTTGTCTATTGGAAGTAGCGATAAATTAGATATTGGTTTTGTAAAAACGGTTAAGCGATTCTTAGATGTAAATAATATTGTATTATATAGCGAGCATTTAAGCTTTTGTTCGGGCAACGGCCATATGTACGATCTCATGCCCATCCCCTTTACTGAAGATGCAATTAATCACGTAGTCTCTCGAATTGTTCAAGTTCAGGATATCATTGAACGGCCACTCGTTTTAGAAAACGTCTCTTATTACATTGCTCCTGGCCAAGAGATGGATGAACTCGAGTTTACCACTCGTATATTAAACGAGTCGGGTTGCCAAATGCTCCTCGACGTAAATAATGTTTACGTGAACAGTATTAATCATAAATACGATGCGAAAGCGTTTATTAACGGCTTGCCTTCCGACAAAATTGTTTACGGCCACATTGCCGGCCACTACGATGAGGCCGAAGACCTGAAAGTAGATACCCACGGGGCGGATGTTATTGAACCTGTATGGGAGTTACTAGAGCATGCCTATCGTACACATGGTGTGTTTCCAACATTGCTAGAACGTGACTTCAACATACCGCCATTAGACAACTTAATTGCAGAAGTGGAAAGGATCAAACAGATTCAAGAAAAATGCGATGTTATCCAACAGCCAAAGGCGAAAGGAAGCGTAGCGTGACGCAATCATTCAAAACAACCCAAGACGCCTTTGTTAAAGCAATTAAAGACCCGCGAACGTATAATGACGCCAACCCAGACTATTCCAGACGGATGAAAATCTATCAGTCATTGTTTTTCAACAATATCGACAGTTTCATTAGTACTGGTTTTCCGGTGCTCAAGGCGATCATATTAAAATTATTTGACAATAACGGTTGGGAAAGTATTGTGCGTCAGTTTTTTATTGAGCACGAATGCCGTTCACCCTATTTTGCAGAGATCAGTAAAGAGTTCGTCGAGTACCTCTCTACAGACCCGACTTTCGATATTGAGCTACCTGATTTTATTGCGGAGCTTGCTCACTATGAGTGGCTCGAGCTAGATGTGAGTATAAGAAAGAACGAAGACAATATTGAGTTTTACCATCACGATGAAAATGTAACTGCGGTTAGGGTTTCACCTTATGCCTCGTTGGCAGCGTATCACTTTGCGGTTCATTTGATTGGCGAGGACCATATTCCTGCCCATCCAGCCCAAGAAAAACAATTCTATATCGTTTACAGAGACCGCGATTTTGACGTGCAATTTGCTCATGTGAACCCAGTTACTGCGATATTAATAAATACACTGGAACTCAGCGAAGAGGGAATGAAATTAGAGCAATTAGCTGAGTCATTGTGTCAACAACTTCCACAAATACCTCAGAATGCACTGATAAATGGTATGGAGCAGACCGTTACAGATATGCTGCAAAAAGGAATACTGGTTCCTGTAAGGTAAGCCTTATGGTGTTTAAGTCATGAACCCTATTTGGAAACACAGTTCTATGGAAAATCAACACCTTGATGTAGAACCACGATACCCGCGGTAACACGCTGCGATTACAAACATTTTAAATCTCGCTGAGTGGGTAATTATCTATGCAAATTGGTATGCTTTCCCCGCTTTATATTAAACTTTCGCTAGGATCTGTATTGAAAGTGAGCGATCAGTCACATTAGCGCTGTCAATCATGCGTGCTTTCGATTAACATTTACGACCATTTTTTTGTTCACAAAATTGTTTAGGTAGTGCAAATGGCTGACAATTCAGATTTCAAAGAAGTCTATAACAAGTGGTACTTTCTAGCATCGCTAGTAACTCTAATCGCGTTCCCGTTGATGCATATCATCGCCGGCTGGTTCACTTTCTGGTTATAACGCAGACATTCAAGGCATAATTGTGACTGCAGAATATATTAAATCAGTAGTGAAAACCGTACCTGACTATCCAAAGCCAGGTATTTTATTTAGAGATGTGACCAGCGTTTTAGAAGATCACAAAGCGTTTAGTAGCTGTATCTCATTACTTGTAGAAAAGTATCAAGGTATGGGCTTTACAAAAATTGCAGGTACTGAAGCGCGCGGTTTCCTTTTTGGTGCGCCATTGGCCATCGAAATGGGCATTGGTTTTGTTCCAGTAAGAAAACCCAATAAACTTCCTCGTGAAGTGGTAAGCGAAAGCTACGAGCTTGAATACGGCATGGATACATTGGAAATCCATAAAGATGCTATCAAGCCAGGAGATAAGGTGCTGCTTATCGACGATTTACTTGCAACAGGCGGAACCATTGCCGCTTCTGCGAAGCTAATTCGTTCATTAGGTGGCGAGATTAACCATGCAGGTTTTGTGATCAATTTACCAGACCTAGGCGGTGAACAGAAATTGAGTACGCTTGATATTGAAAGCTATTCTATTTGTGAGTTTGAAGGCGAATAATCGCCATAAAGCATAACCAGCAAAAGGCGAAATACGTAACAATGAGTTATCAGGTACTAGCAAGGAAGTGGCGACCAGGCAAGTTCAGTGAACTTGTAGGTCAAGAACACGTAGTTTCTGCCATTTCAAATGCTTTGGATAACGATCGTCTACACCACGCTTATCTTTTTACTGGTACGCGAGGTGTTGGTAAAACCACCATAGCACGTATTTTCTCAAAGAGCCTTAACTGCGAAGAAGGGCAAGGCGCCAACCCTTGTGGCGAGTGTAATACCTGTAAAGAAATAGAGCAGGGCAATTACGTCGACTTACTGGAAATTGATGCTGCATCAAGAACTAAGGTCGAAGATACTCGCGAACTTCTTGATAACGTTCAGTATCGACCCACTCGTGGTCGCTACAAAGTGTACCTTATCGATGAGGTACACATGCTGTCAAAACACAGTTTTAATGCGTTGTTAAAAACGCTGGAAGAGCCACCGCCTCATGTGAAGTTCTTGCTGGCGACCACCGATCCACAAAAGCTCCCGATAACCATATTATCTCGTTGCCTGCAGTTCAATTTGAAAGCCATGTCCCGTGAACAAATTGTTGGGCAGCTACAGCATATTTTAGAACACGAGCAGCTTCCTTTTGAGCCACAAGCGCTAGCGCTTTTAGCTCGAGCAGCTCAAGGTAGTATGCGCGATGCGCTGAGTTTAACTGACCAAGCTATTGCGCAGGGTGGAAATCAGGTACTGGCGTCGGTGGTGACCGACATGCTGGGCTTGATGGATAAAAACCAACTGCTTAAAGTAGTGCATGCTGTGGTAAGCAAAAGTCCTGCTGATGTATTGCAGTTGGTGAATGATATAGCAGAGCAAGCACCTGACTATGACAACGTGCATAGCGAGTTGGCCAGCCTGCTACATCAAATAGCGTTGACGCAATGGGTGCCAGAGGCATGTAAATTGGAAACGACGTCCGCGAAGGCTATCTTTCAATTAGCCAAGACGATTTCTCCTGAGCAAGTGCAGTTACTTTATCAAATTGCACTGCAAGGAAGAAAAGATCTGCCTTTTGCTGCCGATGGTAAAAGTGCCTTTGAAATGACATTGATGCGCATGATGTCATTCGCGCCAAGTGAGCCTATTGCGGACACTACAAATGAAATAGAAAACGGGAGGAGCGAGCATAATTTGCCTCTAGATCATGCTTCTTCCAGTGGTGGCCCGGGAAACGTCGGTAAGCAGGAGGAAGCGCTCATAAGCGACACTTCTGCAGCAGAGCAGGAGCACAAGGCTTCTGAAGCGCAGTCAGGTACTGTATCAGACGATGAAACCTCTTTAAGCCCTGATGAGACCGAACCACATTCAGCTAGCAAAAACGTAGTTACTTCGCCTGATGGGCTTGGTGATAAACGCCCCGATGTTTCTGAAAACGTTGCATCGCAAAGCGCACTAATCGCTAACGAGAGACAAAGCTCGTCTGACGTTGTTTCAGAACAACCGACAACAACAGAATCGAAACAAAGTTTTACAGAGTCTGAGTCTCATTCTGCCTCCAATTCGGCTGTAGAGCCTGCCTTTGAGTCGGCGCTAAAGACCGAGCAACCCAATAATAACCCCGATGAACCGCCTTTGGATGCGTATATGGATGATATGCCGCCAGGATCAGGGGATGATGGATTTTACAGCGTCAGTGACCACCAGATTGGCGGCGACCACCAGATTAGCAGCGACGCCTTTCAGTACGAGGGAGCTAAGCCGCCCACAGATGAATATGAGCGGGGAGTGCAAAGTACTGGCGATAAGCCAAGTGATACCGATGTAGAACCCTCTTTATCTGCGGAAGAGCAGCTTACGTCAACGGCTGATATGTTGGCACTACGCCAAAAGCTCAAGCAAAAGAGAACGCAAGACGCTGACGCTCAAAATAATAAGACTGCTAATGCTAAAGCTGAAAGTGCGAACGATATTCAGGCTCGCTTTGCTAGAAGCAAGGCCGAAGCCTTATCTAATCCGTCAGCAGATAGCGCAAAAAGCGATAATTTAGCTCCTCCTGCCGAGTCTGCGCCCGTTGAGTTCGATAGCAGCCCAAAACAAGATGATAGCCTTGTCCAGGGCTCAAGTGTGCTCAATGACAGTGCTTCAAACCTAGACGACGCATTACCTGCTACAGACGGCAAATCAGTCAGTGAGAATACCGCGGAATTAAATGAGTTTTCGCTTGATGAATTTGAAGAAGATATGCCTTTTTCAAATGACGAGGTCAGTGCACAACCGAGTATTGATACTGAGTTACAAGATACTCCGCCGTGGGCAACTGAGTTTGATAATTCTCCGCCACAACATTTTGAAAGCATTGATACTTCAGAGTCATCTCTTAACCAGAATACTCATCACGATGGGCATTTATCAGAACAACTGGAAGCAACCGGTGATCGCTCCTTCGCGCGTGACGCGCTCGACTTTGATACGCCGCTAAGCAGTACCTACAACGGTAAATTAACAGCGTATTTAAACGATGGTAGTAAGTTAATACACGCGAGCCAAATTGATGAGTGGAGTAATTTGGTTGAGCAAATGCCTGTCGCCGGCCTACTCAAACAATTAGTTTTACATGCATCTTTTTCTCGAGAAGGCAATCAAGTCTCCCTTGAAATTGATCACAGTCAGACGCATTTACTCAATGACAGCGCAAAAAAACAATTAGTTGATGCAATACACCATGGGTTGGGTGAAAACGTAGACGTAAATATTTCATTAGGTGAACCAGCATCTACACCTTTTGCGTTACAACAAGAAATTCATGCCATGCGCCATGCGCATGCACACACGGTGATTAAAACCGACGATACAATTCAAGCATTGCTATCGACTTTCGATGCGTCAGTGCTAACCGATTCGGTTAAAGCGCGATAGCAGAATTATCAACACCAAAACGAAGCGAGACAAAAATTATGTTTAAAGGTGGAATGGGCAATATCATGAAGCAGGCGCAGCAAATGCAAGAGCGCATGCAGAAAGTACAAGACGACCTAGCTAAACTAGAAGTAACCGGTGAAGCGGGTGCTGGCATGGTTAAAGTGACCATGACGTGCAACCACAACGTGCGCCGCGTAGACATCGATGAGTCATTAATGGACGACGACAAAGATATGGTTGAAGATTTAGTTGCGGCAGCGTTTAACGACGCGGTACGTCGCGTTCAAGAAACCAGCAAAGAGAAGATGGGTGACGTGACTGGCGGTATGCCGCTACCTCCTGGCTTCAAAATGCCGTTTTAGGCTAAATCCCTTGTATTTACTGGCCTCTGGCTTTTTAAAAAGTTAGGGGGACAAATAGGGCAATAGTCCGAATAGCTCTGGTTAGTCCGGAGCTTTTTTGTTTCTCAATCTCGACAAGATGCTATACCAGTCCCAGGTCAAACGATGACGACTCAGTAACCGCTACACTATCTAAATATCGTATTTTTCCCCAATGAAATTGGCCGTTGCAGTCTTTGCTTCGGATTAACAGTCTCTCACGTTTGTCGTTTTGTCGAAATTTAATGTCAAATCTTGAACTAGCTACATTAAGAAGGTTTTAGAATTGTGTGTGGGACTTGCATAACCCCCCACCAAGCGAGTAAAAAAGAATCAGAGTTAACGATAAGGTTTCTATTTTGCTCGCTAAAATATTTAAACATTTGAAAGCTCGAGACACTGCGACTACTCCAAAGGAGGAGCCAGCTAATGTTGCGGTTTCAATGTGGCGCGATACAGGGCAGGTATACTATCTTGAAAACACGTTGAAGCTTACTTATCAGTCAAACTCGGGCGCCATAACCATTGAAAAAATGTCGTTAGAATCGCTCCCTCGCGTCCTCAAAGAGCTTCAAAACTTAGACCGTAATACCTCGCTTGCTCGGCAGGAGGTTGCAAATCAGACCGACGCATTTAACGTAAGTGTTTGCGGTGTTACTTGGCAACGCTCTCATGATGGCAAGAATGTCCGTATAAAAGCACTCCCCGAGGCAGC
This sequence comes from Alteromonas sp. KUL106, assembly GCF_009811415.1. Lineage (GTDB taxonomy): Bacteria > Pseudomonadota > Gammaproteobacteria > Enterobacterales > Alteromonadaceae > Alteromonas. The sequence continues at coordinate 8,471 of NZ_BLIG01000010.1, forward strand.
GGTACTTAGAAGCCCTACTGCATGTTTTACCAAATCGCAGGCTGTGTTCAAACATGCGTTTATGCTTGAACACGACGATTTGTTATCCCCGACGTCGTCTACTAGCAAACCAGGAATTTACACATATAACCGAATTTCGATAGCTGAATTCACCGAGCAGTTGAAGCGTTCAAACGCACAGTTAGCGCCATCAAAAAAAGCAAAACTAGGCATTCAATACGACAACTTCGCACGTGCATTTACTGAACACGAACAGGGCATTATCGACCAACTCCTTCAATCAGACCTTAGTGAATATCCAGAAAAGAATGAGCCTGGCCTAAGCTTTTTCTCAAATGATGAGAAAAGTAGATAGCAAGCCTGCTTAATTCACTGTCGCCTTGTCAAAGTAATACATCACATACCTTATGCATACAAAACATCATCCCTCCAATTACATTAATATATTCGCATAAAAGATGTCTTTATTGAGGGGATTGGGCTATACCTTAACCATCAGTAAACAAATAATGCTCTCCCGCGGTGTTGTCTACAGCATTATTGTAACCCCCTTGTCATTGGGGATGACGTGTATGTCGGTCGAAACGAAGAGCAATGAATAAACAACTATTTGGCGTATTATGAGCAGTGACAGTAAACAACTATCTTCATTGATTACTCAATGTGACAAAGAGCCTATTCACTTACTAGGAAAAGTACAGGACCATGGGTTTATGGTCGCCCTAGACAGGTCTGGGATAATTGAATATTTATCAAAGAATGCTTGCTCATTTCTCAATCAATCTAGTGATGAACTGATCGGTACCTCTTTCTGGAGTTTCTTAGACCGAAATTTGGTTCACACAATCAAAGGTGCCCAAAGCCAAGCAGTCATTCTCAATAAAGCCACGCTTCTCTATTCGGTTACGTTTCCTTTTTCAGAAAACGGATTTGACCTTTGCGTTCACCAGAGCGGCGATTATCTTATTCTAGAGTTTGAAAAAAGTGAGCCGGCGAGAAAGTTTGAAGGCGTCGTTGAGGCCTTGATGACTCAAATGGCGATGTTCTCAGAACTCGATGAGCTATATTCTGGTCTCGCTCAAGGTGTCCGCACGGCCACTGGCTTTGACCGCGTTATGGTGTATCAGTTTCTTGCCGATGGTTCTGGAGAAGTCATCGCTGAGTCAGTTTCCAGCGACATGCCTTCTTTTTTGGGGCTACGATACCCTGCCTCAGATATTCCTCGCCAAGCTCGACTGCTTTACAAAAAAAATCTCATAAGAACTATCTCCGACGTTCATGGTGAAACACATGAAATTATAGGCAAGCAAAAGGACGGCGCCCAACACATAGATCTTTCACTATCCCGTTTGAGAGCCGTTTCTGAAGTGCACATTCAATATTTGAAAAACATGGGAGTAGGTGCTTCCATGTCGGTGTCGCTAATCGTAGAGGGGGAGCTTTGGGGATTAATAGCGTGTCATCACAATGGTCCAAAAACAGTGCCCAGTAGACTCGTGTCGCAAATAGAATTATTTGCTGAAATGTTCTCGCTTGAACTTTCGCGAAGGCTCGTAATGGAGCGGATAAGAGTCAGCGAAAAGGCAAACTCAACCTTCGCACGTGTTCTCAGCAACTTTTCACTTGGCGGTTCCATCACTAACGCTATCGTAGAGCAGCTAGCACTTTTAAAAACCTTGATTGACATAGACGGTGTGGGCTGCATTTTCAGTGGCGAATACACTAATGCTGGCTCAGCCCTTGATGAGACAAACATATCTCGACTTACTGAAGTTTTACAGGGGTTTCCTAGCGAAGAAATATACCAGTTCGATTGTTTGTCAGATTTTGTTGGTGATATCTCTGGTACCAACGTTGCTGGCGTGCTCGCGCTCAAGATATCAAGCCAACCCATGGATTACATTTTTCTTTTCAGAAACTCTGTTGTAGAGAAGGTTGCATGGGCGGGTAACCCAGAAAAGCGCGTTGTACAAAAAGGGAAAGAAAAAATCCTCACTCCCAGAGCGAGTTTTGACAAGTGGGTCGAAACCAATGAATCGAAATCAATACCGTGGACAACATTGGATATTGAACGTGCTAAATCCATTCGCCTTGGCGTTATGGAATTAACCATTCGACACCTACACGAAAAAGAGGCTTTACAGCGAGAGGCAAAAAAACGCTTGGAGTTACTCATAGGTGAGCTTAATCATCGCGTTCGGAATATTTTAAATTTGGTAGGCGCTATCATTGGGCAAACGTCGCAGCATAAAAAGAGCATTGATGAATTCGTAAGTTCCCTATCGTCAAGAATTTCTGCGCTAGCCTTGGGTCACGACCAGCTCACTCACGCTTCTTACGACAGCATTCGTTTTAGACAATTGCTCAAAAATGAGCTGATGGCCTATATGGTAAAAGCATCGTCGTTTAACATAAAAGGGCCTGAAATAAAGATAAAGCCCTATGCCGTAACGCCTATCGTGCTCGTTTTCCATGAACTGATCACTAACGCAGCAAAATACGGTGCGTTAAGCGCGACCAGTAATGATGGCCGAGTGTCTATCACGTGGGAGCTCAATGAAAACGGCTGTGTTATATATTGGGAAGAACGTGGAGGCCCTCCTTTACATCGCCTGGGTGAAGATAGTTTCGGAATGACTGTTATTAAATCGGTTATTCCTCATGAACTCAAAGGCCAAGCCACGGTAAGGCCAACAATTACTGGCCTTACGGCAGAGTTTTTGGTTCCAAGCAAATATATAGAGCGCGAAGACTCTTTCTTAACGAAAGAAAGTGATGAGAGTGGAAACAGGTCATTAGAAACAATTTTTACAGAAATGCCCAAGCCACTCTCAAGTGCTTTTATTATTGAAGATAATCTGCTCATTTCCCTAGACTTGAAAAAACATTTAAATCAATTAGGGATTCAACAAATAGACATTTTTGGCGATATCGCAAGTGCCCGTGCTGCATTGGCAAAAAGTAGGCCTTCAATGATGTTTTTAGATGTTCACTTGGGCCATGAAAATACTTTTCAATTAGGTTTAGAGATAGCGAAGCTGTCTATTCCATTTGTATTTATTACGGGTTATGGCGCGGCGATTGAATTGCCAGATGAACTTAATCAAGTAACGGTATTAACAAAACCAGTCGATGTTACGCTTTTAAAACAATCAATAGAAGCCTTCGGCTTTAAGGTGTGATGTGATGACAAAAATGACGACACCAACGGTGGTTATAGTTGAAGACAGCCTTGTCGAAGTCATGAACATCCAAAATATACTGGCAGATGCGGGAATATCAGTATTAGGCATAGCAATGAACGCGGAACAACTTCTCGCGCTGATAGAGAGAGAACACCCTGATTTAATACTTATGGATATAAACCTGGGCGGGAGTGAATCGGGTATCGACATCGCAAAGTTAGTGACGGAAAAATATGCGATTCCTATCGTTTTCACCACTTCATATTGCGACGATACTACTATCTCTAATGCCTTAAAAGTGTCGCCCTATGGTTACTTGGTAAAGCCTTATGGCTCATTGTCATTGACGACGACCATATTAGTCGCACTTGAAAGAAAAAGAATAGAGCATGACCTTGCTTCATCAAATCGTCGTTTTGCTATGGCGTCTGAAATAGCAAAGTTAGGCGTGCTCGAGATTGATTCTTCTACTCGTTCTATTGTCATTGAAAGCGTAGAGAATCTGTTCGACTTCCCCAGAAAACTCAGTGTTGAACAATTTCTCTCTTTGTTTACTGATGAACAGCGGGCAGAAATTGCAGAAGCGATGAGGCTCAAGAGTAGTTACCTAACCACACTGCAGTTAAAAATGGCTGGAAGAGAAACACGATGGTATCAGGTTGTGTTATCTGATGTCGTGTGGGAAGAGAACTACGTTCAAATAGGCGCCATTCAAGATATCTCTATTCTGCAAAATACGCAGTCGAATCTGACTATCGCGGATCGCGTTGTAAGTGAAATCAAAGAAGGTGTGTTGGTTTGTGATTCAAATGGGCTAATCATTAAAGCTAATCAAGCATTCTGTGAGATGCTTGGATGCGAGGAAAATGCACTGATTTCACGGCACATAAATAAAGTTTTTCCTAAAGAGCGCAAGCACGATCCCCGTCCAGATTATTTAATTGATGGATTAAAAACAGACCTCACCATTGTAAACGAAACTCACCGGTATCACTTAGTCATGTCAGTCACATCGTTTGATAATGGCAGTGAAGACAAGTATTTTGTAGCCATTCTTACCGATGTGTCAGACCTGAAGTCATCGGAAAACCAGTTAAAACTGTTAGCATATACCGATGCGCTCACAGGGGCCGGTAATCGAAACCATTTGAATCATGTGGTGGAAACATTCAGCGAGTCGCGCGAGCCATTCTCAATTATTTTTATCGATATTGATGAGTTTAAACTTATCAATGACACACATGGACATGAGGTGGGCGACGAGATACTCAGAGCTTGTGCCGCTCGATTTAAAACGGCAGTTAGGCAAAATGATACTGTTTTCAGGTTTGGCGGTGATGAGTTTGTGATTGTGACGAGTACGGTGTGTGAAAAGCATCTACATAAGGTTACTTCAAGGTTGTCGACCTGTTTTGGCCAATCCTTTAAAACCTCATCAGGTAGCTTTAATATTTCGGCCAGCATTGGCGTGGCAACATCGTCAGATAGTATTTCTGCAACGGATTTATTGAAAAATGCTGACATCGCGATGTTTTCAGCTAAACAAAGCGGAAAAAATAGCACAGTGGTATTCAGTGAAGATTTATCAAAAAATATAGAATACCGACTGTTTATTCAACAAGGACTTAAAAGCGCTGTTAGGGATAAACAAATTACCGCGTTTTACCAGCCAATCATTGGCGCTGAAGGCCAGATAATCGCGATTGAAGCGCTCGCCAGATGGCATATCCCGAGTCACGGCCCGATAAGCCCCGATAAATTTATTGCCATTGCAGAGCGAACAAATCATATTCACGATATCGGTTTATTAATGTTGGATGAAGTGTGCTTTGCAATCAAAACTATCGACAGATGGGGCTTCTCAGACGTCAGGTTCAACCTCAATATGTCAGCGGTTCAACTTCAGAATTCAGGCATTGTTGATCTCTTTGCGGAGCGCTTTGCTTTTCATAATATTTCTGCAAAACGGATCGTTGTAGAAATAACGGAATCAACGTTGCAAAGTGAAAAAGCTCGCGAAGTACTCTCTGCTATTAAGCAGCTTGGTGTCACAATTTCAATTGATGATTTCGGTACCGGTTTTTCATGTATATCAGAACTTGTTAACGAGACCTATGATGCGATTAAAATCGACCGTTCGCTGCTGCCAGGCTTTCCTCTTAGAACTAAAAGTGAAAAGCGAAGAGCGTTAATTATCGAAAATGTGGTTTCGATGTGTGAAAGGTTGGGATTGCCTTGTACCCTTGAAGGACTGGAAAGTGCCGAGCAGGTTAACTTTGCTAAAAAAATTGGCGCCCGCGGTATGCAAGGCTATTATTTCGCTAAACCACTAGATTTAGATAACTTAATGGAGTTTTTGCAGTCAGAGTTTGCAACAAATGTTGTTAATGTTTAAATCGTACAAAACTTATTCGTTAAATTAAGCCAAAGAAGTTTTGTATAAAAAGAAACCGTCATTTCTGCGTTATTCATTCACTTTGAATGGTAAATGCTTACAGTTATTTAGTGTTACGTCATGTCATAAGCATATACGCTTTTGAGAGTGCTGATTAATCGTCTATACTGCCAAAAAATTAAGACTTCTTTAATCATTACAGCATACCGCTAGCAAACATGTCTTCATTTGAAATTGGTCTTAATGACAATTATGTTCGTTATATTACTGTCGTCATCATTCTTACAAGTATCGTTGCTATCACTTTTTAGTTAAGTGTGAGAAATGTCGACCCGTCTACTATTACCCTAGATTGAGGTTTTTTGAAGTGCTAAGGAAAGGCTTAGTTATCACCACGGTTATTCTTCTTCCTATCGCAGCCGTGTTATTTTTTATGAGTGTGCATGAACTGTTTAAAATGAAAACAGTGACAGTTGATCCAAAACTTAAAGAAATATCAGGCATTGAATTCGATAAATATAAACGGCTTTGGGCAATAAACGACAGTGGTGACGGCCCCATTTTATATATGCTCAATAAAGATGGCACCATTGAGAGAGAAGTCACCGTTACTAATGCAAAAAATGTCGATTGGGAAGACATGACACAAAATAGTTTTGGTCATTTCTTCTTAGGGGATTTCGGGAATAACGATAACAACCGACGCTGGCTGACCATCTATAAAATAGAAAATCCGATAGATATAAAAACGGATACCACCGAAGCGGAAATTATAAAATTTACTTACCCAGAGATGGCTAAGGGGAAAATAAAGCCGAAAGATAAAAATTACGACTTAGAAGCGTTTGTGGAGTATAAGCGTAATCTTTATCTATTTACAAAAAACAGAACGCAGCCCTTTGATGGTATAACTAAGCTTTATAAGGTAGGTGACCATGCAGCTAATTTTGATGCAAAGCTCATTGGCGAATTTAAAACCTGTACCACTCTTGAAAAGCTGTGCTGGATAACCTCAGCAGCAATTAGCCCAGACAGAACAAAACTCGTGCTATTGGACTCAACCAGCCTATGGTTGTTTGAAAACTTTGAAGGTGATAACTTTTTCAGTGGAGATGTATCGCGCATAGACCTAGGTGTAGTGACGCAAAAAGAGGCGGTTACTTTTTACGACGACAATACGTTGGTTTTTACAGATGAAGAGTATAAGGGCTTGTTTGGTGGCAATGTTTATGAAGTTAAACTCGACCAAGCGAAGCGTAACGTGATTAAATACCGAAAAGCCACAAAGCAAGAGAGCGATGGTTTAAAAGCAAAGCGCGAAGACGCTGAAATAGAGCGTAAATCTTCTCCCTCAGACAAAGTACCAAAGCAGTAAATAATATGAAATTCAGTCCGTTACTCTCAGAATTAATTCACGCCCTTACTTGTTTACCTGGAGTGGGTAATAAAAGTGCTCAGCGGATGGCATTCCACCTTCTAGAGCGAAATCGTACGGGTGCTATCGATTTAAGCAATGTATTGCACAATGCCATGGAGCATATTCACCACTGTAAGCGCTGTAGAACGTTCACTGAAGATGAGCTATGTGACATTTGCAGACACCCTGAGCGGGAAGCTAGCGGCTTGCTGTGTATCGTAGAGAGCCCTCAAGATGTGCTCGCGATAGAACAAACCCTCAGTTACAAAGGGCAGTATTTTGTTTTGATGGGCCATTTATCGCCTATTGATGGGGTAGGGCCAGAAGAGATTGGGCTTACTGAGCTGGAGACCCGTCTTAGCGCTGGTGGAATTAATGAAGTAATATTAGCGACAAATCCCACCGTTGAAGGTGAAGCAACAGCCCATTACATTGCACAGCTATGTGCAGGTCACAACGTTGATGCTTCTCGCATTGCTCATGGCGTTCCGGTTGGCGGCGAGCTTGAGTATATTGACGGCAATACTCTGACTCACGCATTTTCAGGTCGCCGCAAACTGTAGGTATCCAAAAACGCGTTTTATTTTTTGAATTTCAAGTAAGACGCGCTTCCCTCTACAGCCAGTACTAACATTTAGCCTTTCCCCAGGTTTCAGGTCCTTATTTTTTCAATTACTCACATATTACCTTTCACGTTTTTGTTGGTAAAAAATTTACATCGCGAAAATAAATTTTCGTTCTAAACGTTGAAAAACACGTTAAGCGACCTTACCTGTCTAACAACAAACGTGATCCATTCAACGAGGAGATATTGGATTATGGCTGAAGCAGCCCACAAAGAAACCCACGGTTTTCAAACAGAAGTAAAACAGCTTCTTCATCTGATGATTCACTCTTTGTATTCAAACAAAGAAATCTTTCTACGCGAGCTAGTGTCAAACGCGGCGGATGCCGCTGACAAACTGCGCTTTCGTGCATTAGAAAACGATAGTCTTTACGAAAACGATGGTGAGTTAAACGTAAAGCTGAGTGTCGATAAAGAAGCCAACACCGTTACCATTACCGATAACGGTATTGGGATGACTCGCGATGAAGTCATCGCTAACTTGGGTACCATCGCTAAATCAGGCACCAAAGACTTCTTTAGCAAACTGTCTGGCGACAGCGCGAAAGACTCGCAGCTTATTGGTCAGTTCGGTGTAGGATTCTACTCAGCGTTTATCGTTGCAGATAAAGTCACCGTTCGCACTCGTGCCGCTGGCGCAGATGCCTCTGCTGGTGTTGAGTGGATTTCAGACGGTGAAGGCGAGTTCACTATCGCTGAAATCAATAAACCGACTCGCGGTACTGAAATAACGCTTCATCTTCGCGAAGATGAAAAAGAGTTCGCCGATACATGGCGTCTACGCTCTATTGTAAGCAAGTACTCAGACCACATCAGCATTCCTGTACAGATGTGGAAAGATGAAGTGCCGGAAAGTGAAGGGCCTGATGGCGAGAAAATTGAAGGCCAGCCAGGGGCATGGGAAGTGGTTAACAAAGCAACCGCGCTTTGGACTCGTGAAAAGTCAGAGATCAGTGATGACGAATACAACGAGTTTTATAAGCATATCTCTCACGACTTTGCAGATCCATTAGCGTGGGCACACAATAAAGTAGAAGGTAAAACTGAATATACCAGCTTACTTTATATTCCTTCTAAAGCGCCATTTGACATGTGGAACCGCGACCAAAATCACGGTCTTAAGCTTTACGTACAGCGCGTTTTCATTATGGATGACGCAGAGCAATTTATGCCTACTTATTTGCGTTTCGTGAAAGGTTTGCTCGATAGCAACGACCTTCCGCTTAACGTGTCTCGCGAAATTCTGCAAGACAACAAAATTACTCAAGCACTGCGTCAGGGCTGTACCAAGCGTGTTCTGCAGATGCTTGAGAAAATGGCAAAGAACGATAAGGAAAAATATCAGTCGTTCTGGAATGAATTTGGTAATGTGTTGAAAGAAGGCCCTGCAGAAGACTTCAGCAACCGCGAAAAAATTGCAGGTCTATTGCGCTTTGCATCTACCCACGGTGAGTCTGACGCACAAACCGTTTCATTAGCTGATTATATTGAGCGAATGAAAGAAGGGCAGGATAAGATCTATTATGTGACAGCAGATAGCCTGCAGGCCGCAAAATCTAGTCCGCACCTTGAGATTTTCCGCAAAAAAGGTATTGAAGTTCTGCTTATGGGCGAGCGCATTGACGAGTGGTTAATGTCTCATCTATCAGAGTTCAACGAAAAACAATTTGTGTCAATTGCGAAAGCAAACTTAGATTTAGGCGACCTAGAAGACGAAGAATCTAAGAAAGCGCACGAAGAAGCAGAAAAGCAAGTTGAAGGTGTACTTGAGCGCGCTAAAACTGCACTTGGTGATAAAGTGGTAGATGTTAAGTTTACCCATCGTCTGACTGATTCTCCGGCGGTTATCGTTGCCGATGATAATGGCATGTCTACGCAAATGATGAAATTGATGCAGGCAGCGGGTCAGACCGTACCAGACGTTAAATATCACTTCGAACTCAATCCTGAGCATAGCTTGGTAAAATTGCTTGCTGACACGCAAGATGAAGAGCTATTTAACCAGTGGGTTGGCGTATTGTTCGATCAAGCTGCGTTGTCAGAGCAGGGCAGTTTGAAAGACCCGTCAACGTTTGTTCAGAACTTGAACACACTTCTGATGAAGTTGGCTAAATAGACGGTTCTATCGCAAAGTTTACATTTGAAAACGGGCGTAATGCCCGTTTTTTTATTTCTAGTACTAACAAAGGTAAGTTTAGCGTTTTTAGTATGCTATATTTTGGCGGTTTAAAAATTCCAGTTAATCACTTTTGGCATTAAATGCTTTCATCTTGATGAAGATGGAAGGTGCAGGTAATAAGGTTGCGGGTAGAAGGTGACATAGTTACGCGCGCTTATAAACTGAACATATATTCGCCATTAGTCTTAAGATTAACTTTACGGTACTCCTTACACTTGTCACTACAGTGCTGAATGTGTAAAGTGCCCGAAGTAAAAAGTTCAAAAATCATAAGCGGAGAACGCACTCATGCGAATCATTCTTCTCGGCGCTCCTGGCGCGGGTAAGGGCACACAAGCTCAGTTCTTAATGGGCAAATATGGCATTCCACAAATTTCAACAGGCGATATGCTTCGTGCAGCTATTAAAGCAGGTACAGAGCTAGGTCTTGAAGCAAAGCGTGTAATGGACGAAGGCAAGCTAGTGTCTGATGATATTATCATTGGCTTAGTAAAAGAGCGTATCGCACAAGAAGACTGCAAAGATGGTTTCTTGTTAGATGGTTTCCCTCGTACCATTCCTCAAGCTGACGCTATGAAAGAAGCAGGGGTTTCTGTTGATCACTGCATCGAGTTTGACGTTCCAGATGATGTTATTGTTGAGCGTATGGGCGGTCGTCGCGTACACCCAGCGTCGGGCCGCGTTTACCACGTTGTTTACAACCCACCTAAAGTGGAAGGTAAAGACAATGAAACAGGTGATGACCTAATTGTTCGTGACGACGACAAAGAAGAAACTGTACGCAAGCGTTTAGCGATTTATCACGAGCAAACTAAGCCGCTGGTAAACTACTACAGTGCTGAAGCTGACGCTGGAAACTGTGAATACCACAAGCTAGATGGTACTCGCCCGGTTGAAGAAGTAAGCGCCGAGCTCGCAGAGCGTTTAGGTTAACCGCCAACAACGTTTACTTAAAGGTCGCTTGTGCGGCCTTTTTTGTTGCTTGTAACTTAATAGCGGATAACGTTTAATGTTAAATACAAAATGTACGCTAAAAGCATCAATCAAAACAACGCGCTATAACTATAACATGTGGAGTTGACCATGGTTCTGCCAATCACGGCGTTTTACGCCAGTTTATTAGGTATTTGTTACCTGTATTTGTCGTTCTTGGTCATTGGTGCGAGACGGCGTCACCAAGTAGGGATTGGCGATGGTGGTCACGAAGACCTGATTCGATTATCGAGAGCCCATGGAAATTTCAGCGAGTACGTACCTATTACACTCATTATGATAGCGTGCTTTGAAGCTAATACGGGACAAGTGTGGGCGGTTCACGCGCTAGGAAGTGCATTATTATTTGGTCGTGTACTGCATGCCTACGGATTAGGTCGCCACTCTGGGGTTAGCTGGCAGCGCTTTGCGGGTATGATCCTAACTTTCCTCGCAATGCTTTGTGCTGCTGTGGGTAACTTGGTGCTTATCCATTTTGGAATGTGAGAAAAATACGACGATTAACTCCTATCATCTCCCTTAATTGCAGATGATAGAAGGGCAAAAAAGCGCTCAGGGCATGATAAAGCCACTGAGCGCTTTTTTGTTACTGGCTTTTAGAAGCGGTAAGTTAGTTTAGAGTAAACAAAACGGCCACGAGGGTTGTGCACGCTTCCTACACAACCATAAAGGTCTCTCGATAATGTTTATTTAAGTAGCTGGCTTGAGAGGGTCAATTAAGCGCAGTCAAAAATCGGTCTTTTCTTGGCAGAAACCAATGTTGTGTATCTAAAGAAAACGCAACCGCGTTGGCCTTCCCCTGAACTTCTTTGACCGGAAAAAAGCCGTAGTAGCGAGAATCTAGGCTGTTGTTTCTATTGTCTCCCATGGCTAGCACGTGGTTTTCTGGCACGGTGATCATGCCGAAACTTTCTAAAGGGCTGGATAACGGCTTAAGCGCTATTGTGCGGGTGTGACCCAATATTGATTCTGAAAAAGCATGATCAGTTGCTGGGACTAATGCCGCTTTTTCACCGTTTATAAATAATACATTGTTCTCTAGCTTGACCTTATCACCCTCTACAGCAATAACCCTTTTAATAAGCCTCGTATTAGCTGCATTACTGTCAATGATCACAATATCGCCCCGTTCAATGTTGCCAGTTTGCGCGATGATAGTGTTGGTGAAGGGTAGCTCTAAAGTGTAGGCAGATTTGTCGACAACCACTCGGTCACCCACTTGAATGGTCGGTTCCATAGAGCCCGTGGGAACATGATACCAGTCAGCAACGCTGCTTCGAAATGAGAAGAGCAAAACAACAAACAAAATAAAGGGCAAGTTGTTTTTGATACTGCGTTTTATATCTTTCACGGCTAACATTCTCACTATACGTATTTAGCATGGTCAATCGGGCTGCGAGAGCAGCGATGCTTTCATTGAATATAGAGATTCATTTTGTCAGTTCGTTCAACTTTGTGATTTGATAAATGTAACTAACTGTGTCGGAATGTGACTGAAATCGTATCATTAATTTTTCTTTTTCTGCTTTAATTTTTGTTTAATATTATATTTTTCAATGATTTACATTATTAATTGAAGGTGCCGAGTCAGGTCGCTTTAGATCCGAATTAACCGTTTAATAAATACAAGCAAAGCGAATGTCGTGCACTGACGGCTTGCATGTGGTACTTGTTATCTTTTTTACTTGTTGAAGAACAATAACAATGCTTAAGACATTCAAACGAACGCGAATGTACACCGCTATTGCTGCTGCGGCGTTAAGTACAATTTTAGTAGGGTGCACCCATAACAGCAGCGACGCTGTTAAAAGTCAGTCGGTTTCTCAGGCTGAGAGTATAGCTGCGACCAAGAGCGCATCATCGTTCAATGTAGACTTCGAACGTTTTACACTCGATAACGGGCTTACCGTGATATTGCACGTAGACCGTTCAGATCCTGTGGCCGCTGTAGCATTGACGGCACATGTTGGATCTGCGCGTGAAAAGCAAGGTCGCACCGGTTTTGCACATCTATTTGAGCATTTACTATTCCTCGAATCGGAGAACTTAGGTAAAGGCGGCTTAGATAAATTGAGCGCGAGAATTGGCGGTTCTGGTGCAAATGGCTCTACCAGTCGTGACAGTACTAATTATTACCAAACGGTACCTAAAGATGCTTTGGAGAAAATGATTTGGGCTGAGGCAGATAAACTGGGTTTTTTCATTAATACAGTGACAGAGTCTGTGCTTGCTAAAGAAAAGCAGGTCGTGAAAAATGAAAAACGCCAAAGTGTGGATAATCGCCCCTATGGACACAATCAATACGTGATTGATAAAAATCTGTATCCCGAAGGTCATCCTTACAGTTGGCAGGTTATTGGCTCATTGGAAGATCTGCAAAACGCAACTCTTGCTGACGTTAAATCGTTTTTTAATTCTTGGTACGTTCCAAATAATGTTGTGTTAACGATTGCGGGCGACATTGATGTGGTCCAAACGAAAGCTTGGGTCAAAAAGTACTTTGATGAAATTCCCTCCGGAGAGGCAATCAGCAAGTTACCTCCTCAACCCGCTAAATTAGAACACACGATTAAGCGGTTCCACGTTGATAACTTTGCACAAGCGCCACTATTAACCATGGTGTGGCCGACAGTGCCCGAATATCACAACGACTATTACCCGTTGCAGGTTCTCTCTCAATACCTTAGCCAAGGAAAAAATGCACCGCTCAACAACGTCCTTATTGATAAGAAGAAGCTTACCAGCAATGTTTACCTCTATGGTTATGACGCAGAGATTGCAGGGCAACTTCAACTGCAGGTAATGGCATTTAATGGTGTTAATTTAAATACTGTGGCTGAGGGCATTAGCGAAGCATTTTTACTCTTTGAGCGAAATGGTATTTCTCTAGAAGATTTGGCGCGTATTAAAGCCGGGCAAGAAACTGAGTTTTATCAAGGGCTATCAAGTGTGTTAGGTAAAGGGTTTCAGTTAGCCCAATATGAAATATTTGCAGGTGGTGCAGAGTTCATCAGCCAAGACGTAAAAAAAATCTTAGGTGTGACACAGCAAGATGTGATGCGCGTTTATAACACCTATATAAAAGATAAACCCTATGTTGCGACCAGTTTTGTGCCCAAGGGGCAACAAGAGCTGGTGCTTAGCGGGTCAACAAAAGCCGAGGTAGTCGAAGAAAAAATAGTGGCGAATGCTGAAGAGACTTTCGATGCTACCGTTGCAGCTGAATATGAACGTACACCGTCGTCCTTCGACCGCACACAAGAACCTGATTATGGTGAGAGCATAGAAATTACACCACCTAAAGTGTGGCAAAGCACACTGTCTTCTGGCATCAACATAGCTGGTATTTCTAATGATGAGATGCCTTTAGTGGCCTTTGAACTGAAATTCGAAGGAGGAATGCTACTTGACCCGTTAAATAAAACAGGTACAGCCAACTTACTTGCCGAGACATTAATCAAAGGCACGGCAAATAAAACGCCTCAACAACTCGAACAGGAAATTGAGCTGTTAGGTGCAACCATAGAAGCCAGTGCCTCCGAAACGGACATTACCATCAGCGGTACTGTGCTGTCGAAACACTACGGTAAATTAATGGCGCTCGTCTCCGAAGTTGTTCTTTTTCCTCGCTTTGATGAGAAAGAGTTTGAACTGGCCAAAGAGGATGTGTTGAATCAGATCGAACAGATAAAAGCGAATCCTAATGCTGTAGCATCGGTTGAGTTCAAATCGCTGCTTTATGGTAGATCGCATCCATTCTCCCAAATCCCGCTCGGGGATATAGAATCCGTTAACAACATTGTGCTTGATGACGTAAAAGCGTATTACCATAGTAACGTTTCACCAACTGTCGCGAAACTGCACATTGTCGGAGACATCAATCAGCAAGAAGCTGTGAACACACTATCATTACTTAACGATAGCTGGGCGTCCAGTGAAGTAATACTCCCTGTCGTATCAGAGCCGGCTTTACCTCAACAGGCTCAGATTTATTTCTACGATGTTCCCGATGCGAAACAGTCCGTTTTGTATTTCGGTCATCCTGCTCCGAAAGTGAATCATCAAGATGCCTACAAATTAAGTGTAATGAACTACCGCTTGGGTGGAGGGGGCTTCGCGTCTCAACTCATGCAGGAGCTTCGCGAAAATAAAGGTTACACCTATGGTATTCGCTCGTCGTTTTCTAGCGACCAGTATACCGGAGAATTTGCCATCCGAAGCGCTGTACGCTCAAACGTGACGTTAGAGGCCGCTCAGGCCATTCTGGATATATTGATGTCTTTTGGCGACCATTATTCTAGTGAAGATCTAGTTGTTACAAAGGGCTTTACGCTTAAGTCCGGCGCACGCGCATTTGAAACGCTAAGAGCAAAATTAAACATGGTCAGTGAAATCAGTGACTTTGGTTTAGCAGACGACTATGTTTCACAGCAAGAAGATGAAGTTAAGACGTTAACGGTTGATGAAGTGAAGCGTTTATATCGCGATTATGTGCACCCCAACAAAATGATCTACTTGATTGTGGGGGATAAAAAGACGCAGTTTGAACGTTTAGAGGCATTAGGTTTTGGCTCGCCTATACTGCTAAATCCATCTAGTCAAAGGGCTGATTGATTTTGGTAAAAAACGAGTTCTAAACGAAAAGGTACTGTTGCTAAAAATTAGAAGGCTCGTATGAATCAGATTCATTCGAGCCTTTTTTACAGGATTTGTTAAGCTTAATGGGTTTTCAATTTAGCTAACAGTTCTCTAAGCGTGCTTACCGCTTTGAAGATAGCTTTGGAGCTTTCTGCAGACGCTTTAGAGTTAGTGGACACGTCAGACGTTGCATTGCCAATCACCACCATATTTCTATTAAGCTCTTCACTCACTTGGCTTTGTTCTTCTGCTGCAGCGGCCATTTGCGTCATGCGTTCACTGATCTCACCAATCTGAAGTACCGTGGTTTGCATTTTCCCAAGCGCTGACTGTGAAAGCTGCGCCGCATCTTCGGCTTTTAGACTACCCGAGTGAATAGTATTTACGGTGTGATCAACTTCACTTTGTAGTGCGGTAATAACCTTACCGATTTCACCTACTGACTCGGCGGTTTTTGAGGCAAGTGAGCGAACTTCATCGGCTACTACGCTAAATCCTCTGCCATTTTCTCCGGCACGTGCCGCTTCGATGGCAGCATTTAATGCCAAGAGATTAGTCTGGTCGGCGATCGCGCCAATAACGTCGAGGATCTTTTTAATATCCGTACTTCGCTGAGAAACGGCTTGAACCGCATCAGATGCATTCTGCATTTCTTTCGAGAGCTCTGTTACCGAGTGAGTCGATTCAGAAATTTCGCTTTCTGTTTGTTTGACTGAATTCGTCGCCTTGTCTGCATTATCTGCTGCGTCGGCAGCCGTCCTCGCCACTTCCTGTGCCGTTTGAGACATTTCGGTAATAGCTGTAACCACGCTGTCTATTTCCGCTTGCTGTACTTGGATAAGTGAATTAGTACTTTCAGTGTGACGCTGGGTTTCTCCGCTTTGCTCAATGACTTGTGCGCATGAATGCTTGGCTTGGTCAAGCAGCTCCCTTACTCGTTCCTTGAAAAGATTAAAAGCTTCACTCAACTGAATCAGCTCAGCGTGAGAGTTTACATGGATATTTTGTGTTAAGTCGCCACCTTGTCTCGCAAGTTCTTCCATCCGCTCGGCAACTTGTCGGACAGGATGAATAATGCTTTTCGTAAACACAAAAACCAGTGCAAGAGCAATAGCCGTGCATATAATCGCCACAATGAGCTGAGTGGATAGTAGTGACGTTACAGCTGAAGAAATCATGGTTTCAAGCGACGTAACAGGCGCCATCGCGTGTGCTTTGCTCACGCCAACAATCATTTTCCATTTTTCGTTGGCTAAATTTAGAGATATGTCTTGTGAAACGTAGAGCATCCCATCGCTTTCAAAAAGACCTGATAGTTGGTCAGTATTGAGAAGACTCTCTGATTTACGCTTGTCGCTAAATATCTCAGAAATTGGGCGAGCTAATTTTGACTTTGCATCAGTGGCAGCAACCACCAGTCCATTTTGACTGACAACGTAGACCTCTGCGTTACCATCATAAAGCGAAGCTTTAAGGCTTTCTGCTCGTTGTTGAATGATAGGAAGGTTTAAGTCAGTGCCTACTACGCCGCGAAATTGATTATTTGCGATAACGGGAACGGTTAGGCTGGTCATTAGCTCGGTATAGCCCTCACGAATCTCATACTGATAAGGGTTAGAAACGCATGGTTTACGTGTTTCTTCATTACACAAATACCATTCAGCCGCTCTAAACCCAAATTCATCAAGGGTGGTGTCATGTTTTAATTCGGGGTCGGTGATTACGATCTGCTCAGCAGCACCATTTTCTCCTCTTATGAAGTAAACTTCGAAGCTGCCCGTTCCTGGCGTAGAATGTAGCTTACCGCTTTTGTTCTCAGCAGCCTTGCCATCAAACCTATTCGTTTCAAATTGGGCATACGCGCTTGACGTTACTTTAGTGTCCAGCATACTTTTCACTAAACGCTCGGTTTGCTCACGACTGAGCGATAGCGCATCATTTGCCTCAATGCTCCTCGTCAGTTGAGCGGCAACTGTATTCGGTAAAATATGTGCGCTATTGATCAAGGCTTCTGTTTGCGCAGCAAATTGAGATGCCTTTGCGGATACAGTTTTTTGAATCTGATCAGCAATTTCCTGACTGACATGCCTGTCTAACTCTTTTTCTGTTCGCTCAAGTAAAAGGTAGCTTACGCCAATAAATACAGCGGCAAGGAGAATAAAAAGCATGCCAACAACTGACATAAGCTTAGAAGACAGAGAGTGACTTTTTTTCATGTATTAAAACAACTTTGATTTGAAATAGACGAGTACGATATGTAGTACATTTAGACGATTCATTGTGCGACGTACTTAATGTTATGTCGGAATCACATGACTACGATTTGAGTATAGCATTGTACATAATATGTACTAACTCATCAGCCATCTATTTATCTAATCCGTTTTGTTATTTATATATACGTATAATAATTAATACGTATGGGGCGTTGGCAGAACGTTGTGACCGAAATTGAGAGCATCCAACGTATCAACATTAAAGTGAAGCAACATGTCAGCGTAGCAAGACGTAAACGCAATACGTAAAAATAAGATAAAACGGGAGAGGTAATGGCTAAAGAAACAAAGGATTCCAACGATAGGCAGAAAGATGTAGCGCTAAGTCATACCGAAGAAAAGGATGTAAGAGACAATCAAAGTTTAAACTCTGTGTCGTTATACGCCATCGTGCACAGGGAAGGGCTTGAAGAGCTTCAGCGCCCTATGATGTCATTGTGGTGGTCCGGTGTTGCTGCTGGTATTGGTATTTCGCTCTCTATTTTGGCCGAAGGGATATTACATCACCTCTTTGTAAATTCGCCTTATCAGTTTGTCATTGAGAATCTGGGTTATACCGTTGGCTTTGTGCTGGTCATCGTTGGCCGATTACAGCTATTTACCGAAAATACGCTTTCGGTCATTCTGCCCCTTTTAAGTAAACCATCGGCAAACATGGGAGCGTGCATTGCACGACTCTGGTCTATCGTTTTTGCTGCTAATATGTTCGGCACTTTTCTGGCTGCGTTTTTCAGCCACACTTTGCAAGCCGTTCCACCAGAGTTAGTTGAGGGAATGACTGCTATATCTGAGCACTATGCTAAATTATCACCGTCAGACGCCTTCTCATACGGCATTACGTCTGGGTTTATTATTGCCGCTATTGTGTGGATGAAACCTTCGGTTAAGCACTCTCAAATATTGATGATAGTTATTTTTACCTATCTGATTGCTATTGGTAATTTTACTCACGTGATTGCTGGCTCAACAGAGCTATTCCTACTAGCACTGCAAAATAAAATAAGCATTCTTGAAACACTCTCACTAATAGGCGCAACATTACTAGGAAATATTGTTGGCGGAACAGGGTTGTTTGCACTATTGGCTTATGGGCAGGTTGTAAGAGAAATCGAGAAATAGGTACACAATGAAGTAAACAAATTAGAAGCGTGTAACAAAAATGCCCTTCGCGCAGGAAACGAGAAGGGCATGAAAAACGAGTTACACTTTACTTATGACGCTCGCGAAGAACGTTCAGTGCATCGTTTAACGACATATCGCTTGCTTGAAGCAGTACCGTTAAGTGGTACAACAAGTCAGCGGCTTCGTTTTTAAGCTCTTCCTTGTCGTGAACGGTGGCAGCGAGTGCAGTTTCAACGCCTTCTTCACCTACTTTCTGGGCTATGCGCTTAATGCCTTTGTTGTAAAGACTCGCAGTGTAGCTGCTTTTTGGGTCGGCATCTTTACGGGCAGCTAACACGCGCTCTAAGTCTGCAAGAAAGGTAAATGCCGGTGTGTTACCGTCAAACCAGCAGCTTTCAACACCGGTGTGGCACGTTGGGCCATTAGGGTTGGCCAGTACCAACAGTGAATCTTGGTCGCAATCGCAGGCAACGCTTACTAAATCTAGCGTGTTGCCTGACGTTTCACCCTTGGTCCATAGGCGCTGTTTTGAGCGGCTGAAAAAAGTCACTTTACCCGTTTCAAGGGTTTTCGCTAGAGCGTCTTGGTCCATGTAACCCTGCATCAATACCTTGCCGGACAGTGCATCTTGCACAATGGCGGGCAACAGGTTATCCATTTTGTCCCACGCTAGCTTATTGCTATTGTCATTAGTAATGATCACGGGTTTACTCCTTCTGCTTGCGCCGTTAAACCGTGACGCTTACGCATGGCAACGCCACTGCTGGTTAATTCTGCTTTTAGCTCATCAATATTGATGATGCCTTTGTGGAATACCGATGCCGCCAGTGCGCCATCAACGTCAGCTTGTTGAAACACATCAGTAAAGTGAGCAATTTCACCCGCACCACCAGAGGCAATCAGCGGCACTTCACAGACATCGCGCACGGCTTTCAGCTGTTTCACATCATAGCCCTTGCGCACGCCGTCCTGATTCATGCAGTTAAGTACAATCTCACCTGCACCACGTGACTGTACTTCTTTGATCCAGTCGATGGTTTGCCACTGGCTTTTTTGTGTACGGGCTTCATCACCGGTGAATTTGTACACTTCGTATTGGTCGGTTGCTTCGTTATAAAAGCTGTCGATACCAATCACTACGCACTGTTGACCATACACGTCGTGCAGCTGATTGATAAGATCTGGGTTATTGAGGGCAGGGGAGTTAATCGAAATCTTATCTGCACCCATTTCCAAAATGCGCCCGGCGTCTTCAATGCTTTTGATGCCGCCAGCCACGCAAAACGGAATATCAATAACCTGTGCGATTCGGCTTACCCAGCTTTTGTCTACCACACGGGCGTCAGAGCTTGCGGTGATATCGTAAAACACCAATTCGTCGGCACCTGCCTTCGCGTATTGCTCGGCAAGAGGCACAATGTCGCCAATGATTTCGTGGTTTCTAAACTGAACACCCTTAACCACTTTACCGTCGCGTACGTCTAAACACGGTATTATGCGTTTTGCCAGCATGCGATAGCCTCCTTCACCGTAAACTTACCTTCAAGTAGTGCGCGACCTAGAATAACGCCGCCAACGTTTGTGGGCTTCAATGCTTCAATATCAGCAATGCTGCCAATACCGCCAGACGCTTGCCAGCTAACATGTGGAAAACGGTCTGCCATTTCTTGATACAGCTCAGTGTTCGCGCCTTGTAGCGTACCGTCACGGCTAATGTCGGTGCACAGTACGTGCTTTGCGCCAACTGAAGCGAAGTCTTCCAACAAGCCTTCAAGGGCTACACCAGAGTTCTCTTGCCAACCGTGGGTAGCGATAAGCTTTTCACCGCTATCGCTGATATTGATATCAAGGGCTAGTACAATGTGCTCAGGGCCGTATTTTTCTACCCAAGATTTTACAAGCTCGGGCTGTTTAACAGCTAACGAGCCAATAACCACGCGGCTTACGCCAGTTTCAAGTAGCTGCGCCACTTCTTCTTCGCTACGAATACCGCCGCCGGCTTGAAACTTCATACGCTTAGTGTCGACCATAGACTTAATAAGGGAAAGCTGGCGCTTACTGGTGTCTTTGGCGCCGGTTAGGTCAACAATGTGCAACCAGGTTGCACCTTGGTCAGCATAGTCGTGAACCACGTCTACTGGGTCCAGTTCGTATTGGGTTTTCTGCTCGTAGTCGCCTTGATAAAGGCGCACTACGCGTCCGTCAATAAGATCAATCGCTGGAATAATCATTATAGGTTCACAAAGTTAGTCAGTAGTTGTGCTCCGGCCTCGCCAGAACGTTCTGGGTGAAACTGCACCCCATAAAAATTGTCTTTATTTATGGCGGCTGAAAATGCATTACCATAGGTACAGCTAGCAAGCGTGTGCTCGTACTCAGGCACTGCAAAGCTATGTACAAAGTAAAAATAGGTATCTTGCGGAATGCCTTTGAACAAACTTTCGTTGTTGTGACTGCTGTTATGAGAGACGGTGTTCCAACCCATGTGAGGTAAGCGTACGCCCTTTGACTCCATGCGCGCCACATGACCGGGCATGAGGTTTAAACAATCGATGTTGCCTGTACCTTGAAAACCGCCTTCCGCACTGGTTTCCACCATAAGCTGCATGCCTAAACAAACGCCTAGCACAGGTTGAGTAAGCGATTGAAGGGTCTCCACTAACGCTTTTTGCTTAATGCTTGCCATTGCTGCTGCCGCTGTACCAACACCAGGTAAAAACACTTTGTCAGCGCTTTTAATTGCGTTTACATCATCCGATACCTCTACTTCAACGCCTAGGCGCTCAAGGGCAAAGCGTACCGATGAAATATTGGCGCAGCCGGTGTTCACTATCACTATTTTTTGTCGCTGGCTGGGGTTTACCACTGACATTACAGTGCTCCTTTACTGCTTGGCAGTGCGTCGCCTTGGCGCGTAATAGCTTGGCGAAGGGCGCGGCCAAATACTTTAAACAAGCTCTCTACCTGGTGATGTGCATTACCTTCGCTGGTGGAAAGGTGCAGCGATAGCCCCATACTTTGCGCAAGCGAGTAGAAGAAGTGCGGTACCATTTCAGTGGCCATTTCGCCTACCTGATCGCGGCTAAATTCAGCGTCAAACTTAAGGTGAGGGCGGTTGGAAATGTCCATAATACATTCCGCACGGCATTCATCCATTGGTAAAGCAAACCCAAAACGACCAATGCCGCGTTTGTCGCCTAGTGCCTTTTTAAGGGCTTCACCTAGCGCAAGCGCGGTATCTTCTACACTGTGGTGATCATCAATGTGCAAATCGCCATCGGTAGTAAGAGTGAGCTCAAAACCACCGTGAGTGGCAATTTGGTCTAGCATGTGGTCAAAAAAGCCCATGCCGGTTTGAATTGTCGACTTAGCTTGCGAGTCTAAATCTACGCGAACGCGAATATCAGTTTCAGAGGTGGTACGCACGACTTCGGCAATACGCGAAGACGCTAACAAGCTTTTCTGAATATCGTTCCAGTTTAAACTTTCGCGGTTGTACTGGAAGCTACGAATACCCATGTTTTGAGCAAGCTGTACATCGGTAATGCGGTCACCAATCACATATGAACGGGTGAAATCGACTTTGCCTTGCTGCAAGTATTCTTGTACTAAGCCAAGCTTTGGTTTGCGGCATGTGCAATTATCAGCATCGAAGTGCGGGCAAATCAACACGTCGTCAAATACCACGCCTTGGCTCTCAAAAATGGCCATCATGGCATTGTGTGGCTTGTCGAAGTCTTCTTGAGGAAAACTGTCTGTACCCAACCCGTCTTGGTTACTTACCATTACCAGCTTAAAGCCAGCCGCCTTAAGCTTAAGCAACACGGGAATAACGTTTGGTTCGAAAACAAGCTTCTCTAGACTGTCTAATTGCTTATCTACTGGCGGCTCTTCTACGAGTGTACCGTCGCGGTCAATAAATAAAATGGCTTGCTGACTCATGCCGCGTCCTCATTAGTTTTAAATTCGTTAATTAGCTGCATTAAACGCTGATTTTGCTCTTCAGTACCGATGCTCACGCGTAAGCACTTGTGTAAGTTAAGCTGTTTTGATTGGTCGCGAATAAGCATGCCTTGGCTTACCAAATATTGCATTAGGGCTTGTGCCTTTTCATAGCGGAACAAAATAAAATTCGCTCTTCTATCACCTACTAACTCAAAACCATCAATAGATGCTAGCGCTTCGGCTAAGGTCTCTTTTTCACGATTAATCGTGGCAACTTGAAGCTCAAGTAGGGCAAGCGACTCCTTTGACAAAGCGTGAGCTGCAATTTGTGCAACTGGCTCTGGAATAGGATAAGGCGCTATCACTTTCATTAACGCCTGAATAACCGGTGTTTGCGCAAGGGTAAAACCACAGCGAAGACCGGCAAGCGCAAACGCTTTAGATAGCGTGCGAAGCACCACTAAGTTCGGGTAATTGTTTATTTCATTTGCCCACGTGTTGTCAGCATCGAACTCAATGTACGCTTCATCAACAACAACGAGTGCTTTATCGGCAAAGTGGTTGAGCACGGTTTTAATGTCCTCACGAGCAACGGGCGTGCCGGTTGGATTATTGGGCGCGCAGATGAAAATCACGTTAACGTCTTCTTCAGCGCATACAGCATTCACGTTAAGGCTAAAGTCGTCGTTAAGCGGTACTTTCTTAATGCCCACATCACAGGTTTCTGCGCTGATTGCATACATACCGTAGGTAGGCGGGCAAATCAAAATGCTATCTTTACCCGGCGTACAGAAGGTACGGATAAGCAGTTCGATGCCTTCATCTGCCCCGCGGGTAACAATAAGCTGTGATTTATCTAGCCCTGCATAACTTGCGTAACCACTGACTACCGCCTCAGGTTGACACGATGGGTAGCGGTTAAAGTTACTGCTATCTACGCTGTATTCGTTTGCGTAAGGTGACTCGTTAGCATTAAGCCAGTCTTGGCCGCCCGAAAACAAGCGACGTGCCGACTCATAAGGCTTTAGCGGCACTAAATTTTCGTTAATTAGGTTATCGATAAGTGCCGACATTAGGCGTCTCCTTGCTTAAGTGCCTGCATACGAAGTGCAACGGCCTGTTCGTGTGCGTCTAGCCCTTCTGCGGCGGCCAGTGCCATAATCGCAGGGCCTAAATTACGCATGCCGTCTGCGCTTAGCTCTTGAATCGTGTAGCGACGCATAAAGTCCAAAAGGCCTAGGCTAGAGTAATTCTTAGCATAGCCGTAGGTAGGCAATACGTGGTTTGTACCTGAAGCGTAATCGCCGGCAGACTCAGGTGACCATGGGCCTAAGAATATAGAACCTGCATATTTTATTTTTGGCAAATAATCACGGGCATTCTCGATTTGTACTATCAAGTGCTCCGCCGCATAGGCGTTGCTTGCTTCAATGGCTTGTTCAATTGAATCGGCCAAAATATAGCGCGCATTTTCCATCGCAGGGCGGGCAATTTCAGCACGAGATAAGGTCGCTAATTGACGCTCAACCGCTGCTTTTGCTTCTTCAATAAGCGTAGCGCTGTTAGATACTAAAATAGCCTGTGAGTCTGGACCGTGCTCGGCTTGAGATAGTAAGTCTGCTGCCACAAACTCAGGGTTTGCGAACTCATCAGCAAGTACCAAGACTTCTGATGGACCGGCCGGCATATCAATTGCCGCGCCATCCGCGCGCTGGCTAACTTGTTGTTTAGCTTCCGTTACAAAGCTGTTCCCTGGGCCAAAAATTTTATCGACTTGCGGGATAGTTTCAGTACCCAGCGCCATGGCTGCAACCGCTTGCGCGCCACCACATAAGAATATCTTGTCAATGCCGCACTTACGCGCTGCATACGCAATTTCAGGCGCAATAAGTTGCGCTTTGTTGGGCGGTGTGCAAAGCAGTTTATTCTCGCAACCTGCTACCAGTGCGGGCACGCCTAGCATTAACACGGTAGAAGGAAGCGGTGCGCTGCCGCCTGGAATGTATAGGCCTACTGCATCAAGCGCGGTAAAGCGAAGTTCGCATTTAACACCTGGCGTAGTGGTTAATGCGATGTCACTTGGCATCTGCGCTTCGTGAAACGCCTTTATATTGTTGAACGCTGTGTCGATAGCATTTGCAACCTCAGGTGTTACCTTGGCGGCAAGCGCATCAATGTTGTCTTGTGAAAGAACAAGGCTAGTAAGGTCAGGGCAGTCAAATTTACGTGTGTAATCAAGTACTGCCGCATCACCTTCTGCTTCAACACGGGCGATAATCTCGCCCACGGTTTTCTTTAACTGTTGGCTATTGGCCATAGCCGGGCGGGCTAGCGCCTGTTTTTTCTCATTTGCTGAAAGAGATGACCAAGTAATCATAATTGCCTGCCTTTTAGCCCATCATTTTTTCGATTGGCATTACAAGAATAGAGCTACAACCAAGGGCTTTAAGCTTTTCCATGGTTTCCCAGAATAAGGTTTCTGTTGAAACAACGTGGATAGCCACTTGCTCGTCGTTTCCAGCAAGGGGCAGAACCGTTGGGTTTTCTGCACCTGGTAGTAGGCTTTTCACCTGCTCTAAATACGCCTTTGGTGCATGTAGCATGATGTACTTGCTTTCTTTTGCTAGTAACACGCCATCAACACGCGGCATAAGGCGGTTAACCAGTGTTTCTTTTTCGTCGCTAAGTTCGCCGTCAGCGCGCTTGATAAGAACGGCTTTACTGCGGAAGATAACATCTTTTTCTACGAGACCATTTGCTTCAAGGGTTGCGCCTGTAGATACCAAGTCACAAATCGCGTCAGCCACACCGGCACGAGGAGCCACCTCCACTGAACCTTGTAACATAACGGCTTTAGCATTAATGCCTTGGTCTTTGAAATAACGCTCCAGAAGGTAAGGATAGGTGGTGGCGACTTTTTTGCCTTCTAGAGACTGAATGCCGTCGTAGTCCATCTCATTCGGTACGGCGATTGATAAGCGGCAACCGCCGTAGTCTAGGCGACGCAGTACTTCATATTCAAACGGCTTACCTGCAGCTTTGCGTTCAAGCATTTTTTCTTCGAGTTCGTTTTCGCCAATGAAGCCAAGATCAACAACCCCATCCATGACAAGACCTGGAATATCGTCGTCGCGTACGCGTAACAAATCGATAGGCTGATTCGTTGAATGTGCAATCAGCAAGCGATCACGAATGTTTAATTTTATGCCTATCGCCTTTAGTAGGGCGATGCTGTCATCGCTCAAACGACCTGATTTCTGTACGGCAATTCGAAGTCTTTTGCTGTTACTCATTGAAACGTTCCTTACACGTTGTGTCTTAACTTTTGATTGCGCCTAAAACGAAAAACCCCCGGAAGTTTCCTTCCGAGGGTCGAGAATTTTTTCTATCTGCGCCACTGGAAGGAAATATAGACCTTCCAGCACGAACCTGAAAGGTTATGCTTTGTGGTGATGGTGATGTTTCGCCGCGCAGTTTATCATTTTGATGAATTTAATTCCTAATTTCGAACGGCCCAAACATTAGCGGTTTGACGTGTGATTTGCAAGGCAAAAGTGAACTCTTTTCTTATATTAACTCTAATTTAATATGTATATTATAAAACTATTCGTTATGAATACGCTGTGGACTTTAATTTTAGGCATTTCGGTGCCGATAAATTATCAATGTACGTGCAAGCTCGAGGAGGGCGTATGAGCAACGATTTACTGTTTCCTATTTTACCTCGCAACACAACGGTGCCTGTTGAGGCAGATGATCGTGTGAAAAAAGTGCAAAAGACAAAAAAGTTGGAGCATGTAAGAGAAGACGATCATGGACAGCTTCAAGACGTCAAGCGCACTGAGATTGTTGAGGCTACCGCCGAAAAGGGGAAAGATAATGAGCGCGACAACAAGCGCGGTGGGCTTAAGCATATTGATATTGACGTTTAGCACATCATGGTGGCGTTAAGCTTTGTATGTATTGAGCGCTTCGAACAAGGCCGCGAACTGTCCCGTCACTTTATGCTTAGGTGAGTAGAAAGGCAGCGGCATGCGTTTAGAATGAGATTCCTTCACCTTTACTGTGGCACTGACATAGCTGTCTAATACCGGCAAATCTTGCTGTTTAAGTTTGTCTACCAATTCTCTAGGTAGTTTTGCCTGACTATTAAATTGATTAATCACAATACCAAACAAACGTAGTTGTGGGTTGTGGTCCTCCTTAAGTTCCATCGCGTTGTCGAGCAACCTTATAATAGCCTGAGCTGAGAAATCATCGCAATCAAAGGGCACGCAGAAGCCATCAGCTGCAATTAGGGCGGCCTTTGAATAAAAATTGAAGTTGGGCGGTGTGTCGATAAAAATGTAATCGAATTCGCCTTTTAACTCCCTTAATGCATCTTTAAGTTTGAAGATTTTGTATCGTGATTCAAGTTCCCGCTCAACGTCAGCCAATGCCGGTGAGGAAGGCATAACGAAAAGGTTCTCAAACGGAGTAGGGTGAACAAACTCAGCGGGCTTTTTTGCTGTTCTAAATATCCCCACCACCTGTTTGAACATATCGGCCACGGTAAGGCTTTTTTCGTTAGCGTCAAACCCCACGTAATGCGTGCTGTTTCCTTGGACGTCTAAGTCTACCAATAACGTTTTGAAGCCCAGTTTGGCGCTTTGTGCAGCTAAATTGGTGCTAATCGTTGATTTACCTACGCCACCTTTTTGATTGAACACCACGGTTATCATAATAAATCCCTGTGTAAGTTGTGTTTAAAATATGCCCAATTAAAAGTGCCTATGCAAAATTTTTGTTTATGGTTCAAAGCAAATAAAATGAAGTGACACAAGAGATAGTATAAAAAATAGCGTCGCATAGCGTCTTGAAATGGATGAAGATTGGGGAATTGTCTGTTCAATAATATGCTAGCGCGATAAGTATCAAGGCAAGAAGGAGAGGGCATTAAATGATGGTCTCACTCTTCTTGCCTGGCCGTTACCGGATGCTATTGATGATAAACGCTATGTCGATTAAACCTTCTTGCACTTAGTATACCCATTGCGAACAAAAAAATCGCAAACGTAGACGGTGCGCTTACCTCGGTTGAGGCGGTGGTTGATGCAAATGAACTTGCTAAAATGATGTCGCCATTAACAGTAGGGTTGTTGGTCAAATCGAGCACCGGTCCAGTTAATAGTCCGCCTACGGGGAAAAGCGCATCGTAAAATGCATTTAGAGAGAAATTATCAAAGGAAATTCTCACTGCGTTGCGAGTCTCTGTACATAACGTGTCTGAGCAAGACTTCGCGACTTCATTGACGAATATACCCAAACCAAAGTCGGCAATATTCAACCCAGCAAATAACGACTGATTTTCAAGCGCCGTCGCCGTTACGCTTTTTCCCAAAAGGTTCACTTCAACATTCACGATATCTGACGTGCCTGCTGTTGATAGGCTTACATTTGAATTGGGCGTGGCGTTGCCGTTAATCTGGGAGACTGTGGAAAGTACATCCGCACTGAGTGTCAAGAAGCCGCTTATTCCTAGCAAATCGGAAAACAAGTCGAGATGAAGATCGTTTATGGTTCCGCGACCTGATGTGAAAAAGCTTGTGGGAACAAAGCTTGTCAAAGACGACTGAGATTCTCCCTCGATAATGGCTGTAGATAGCGCGCTTTCAAACTCAGTCACATCAATAGCGCTTCCCAGTGAGCCCGTTGCGTCTGCACTAGCACCAATGATCGTTTTAATGTGTGAATAATCTTCCGGTGCACTCCCGCTGGTGTGGCCCAAGTTCACAGAAGCGTTAGTAATTGCACCAACAATGTTAGCCACATTGCTTGTAATGGATAGGTCGACATGGACAGCGTTACCATAGCTGCTACTAATGATTGCTGCGTTTGAAGAAAAGCAAACTGTCGCCGAGGCAAACAATGTTCCGGTCAATAAGGTTCTTGCTATTGCTCTAATTACGTTATTTTTTTGTAGTTGCATAATGAAACCCTCGTTTACAGCTCAGCAGGTTGCTAAGCAATACTCTTGCGACTAAAGGGTAGACTCAAGTGTATGAAACGGTTATGAGGGTTTCCCCCTAACATAGGAATAAAAGTGGAGAGGGGGGAGTTTTTCTTTGCGTGTGTTTATTTCTGGTATTCAAAATTTCCGGTATCGAAAGTCTGCATTTAAATGGCCTGGTGACAACTATCAGTAATGCGCAGATGCACAGATTTTGAGGAGGAGCTTTTTGAGTATAAAAAAGCTCCTCGTTTGACTATTTTCTCATTACTAAAAATTCAGGGCGAAAAACTAACCGTATTAGTTAAGTTCTTTGTCCACCCAAAATTTAGTTCCTTTAACCGTAGCTTGCAGTGTAAGGCCGCTTTCCGTCATAGTGTAAACCGTAACGTTGCCAAGATAACCTTCTCCTTCTGCTGATGCGCCTTTGTTACCTGCTTTCGCAGCCACGTCCGCGTTGCCACCAACGGTCCAGCCGTTCTCTATAAAGTAACTCATCGCTTTTTGTGTGTGGAAGACCATAACAATGCGGTAATCCTTAGCCCCTAACCCAAGGCCAACGCCACCTTCTGCCATATTCATGTATGTTTTCGCGCCAGTTACATTGTTATTTACCACACCGTAGCCGGTGCCAGCAGCAACGAAGAATAAATTGATGTTGGCATTAGTAAATACTGCATAACCTGCCGCATCCCGTATTTGAGAGCGAGTATCGGGCTTCTCGCCATAAAGACGTGTAAGGGCATTTTCCTGCATATCTAAAATCCCTTGTCGCTTTTGAGCAACAGTTCCATTGCCCATAGAAGCGCATGCGGTTAATGCCAATATGGAACTTAAAAACAAAGACCTAATAGCTAACTTACTCATTTTCATGCAATTCTCCTAAGCATGCAGGTGTTCGGTGTGTTACAAAAGAAGACAAATCCCTTCATTTATAAGTCATCGAAACACTGTTTTCATTTACGTCACAAAGCTTGTACGCAAGAAGTGTGCAAAGTAGTGCAATGACAGTTAACTATTGCGCTCGAATCGCTGCTCACTGTTTTTATGTGCCTCTGCGTTTTACCATTCAATCTCGAGTTCAAGCGCGCCGGGATCGTCCGTTTGGCCAACCATCTCTTCATATGGCGTGCTCTGGCGAAGCCACACTTGCTCGAAAGATTGGGAATCGAAATGCTCTCTTATTTCATTAAGGCAGTGGAACGTCTTGGGTTGCAATTTTTTGTCACGAACCAAAGTACGCGTCGCTCCCATGCCGGTGGACGCGAGATAGTTACCACCTTCTAGAGACTCAATGTATAAATTCATAATATAGTCCTCATTAGGTCGCAGCTAACGTTGGCTGCGGCTTATACTTTTTTAGTAGAAAACAGTCACAATGATCATTAATTTTGTGTCATGAAGCTGCAAACTTCCTTCAGTACATAAAGTGGAAAAAGTAACACGGACGTTAAATTGAACTGTGTAAATGGTGTCGTAGCGCTTCACCACCATTTGTTTGTGCACACCATCACACCGGCCTGTTTTAAGTTATCTTGTACGCGTTTTTTGTCTTCTGAATTAAGAAAAGCACCCACCTCAAACTGTTGCAGCGGCGTTTGCAAAATTAAACGTGATACGCGCTTTAGGCTTAAATCTTTTTGGTAAAATAACGAGGTTTCTGGTCGAGGAAAGCACAAATTAGCGCCGTTCGAGGAGGATACATAAATGGCCTGAGCAGAGATTAAAACCGTTTCCCATCGATAAGTTGCTTTAGAGACTAAGTACATAACAAGCGCAAGCAAGCCAACTTCTATCCCTGCAAAGGGTAATATGACCCAGGCGCCTACAAAGGCCCAAGCGATGGCGATGGTACTGATAAAAAGCGCGAAAGCAGCAATTAGGTATTTAGTTTGTTGCCATGTCGCAGAACGGTTAGGTGTAAGATGTAGTTGCACCCGCTGCTCAAAAGTAGATACTTCAACCATATTTTACAAATGCTGTATACGATAATTGTGTAAGTTAAAGCTTATACGTAACGCGCTACCAATAGTTTGAAAAATGTACAAGCACAAATGGCTAACGCGCTTTATACAATTATTCTCTTAACATTATCGTATTTTTGTCTTAAGGACGTGTGTGATCACTTTTATAAAACGCCATGTTGGCAAATCAATACTGGCTTTACTTCTTGTAGTATGGTGCAGCATTTTGCTAGCGCAACCAGCTCCAGTGGAACTCATAAAGCAATTTGGGCTTTTTAGTGGACTCGGTGTGATAGGTGCTATCTTTGCAAATGCCACTGGTGCGGGAGGCGGTGTGGTATTTGTTCCGTTTTTTAATTTTTTATCATTTTCCCCACAAAGCGTTGTAGCCACAAGCTTTGCTATTCAATGCTGCGGGATGACTGCGGGGGCATTGACGTGGGCAACGTACTATAAAAAACAGCATAGTCACGACCATTACTGGAAAGCATTGCCAAGCGCCCTGTTGCTTACTGTTCCATCGTCGATATGCGGTATAGGTTTTGCCCAATACTCCTCGCAAAGCAAGCTTTTGCTTGACTATTTATGGGGTGGGGCAAATAACCTTCATATTGCATTTGGCAGCTTTTCAATTTTATTAGCAATCGCGATTTTTGCCTCTATTCCTCTTATGAAGCGCACTCATTTCGAAAAGGACTTGCACACAAAAGATTTGGTGTTCTTGCCTTTTATTGGCTTTTTGGGCGGGATTATTACCGCATGGCTGTCGGTAGGCGTCGGCGAGCTCGTCGCCGTTTACCTCATTATTCGCGGGTTTAATGTCACCATGTCTATCGCTATAGCGGTAATTTTATCAGCATTTACCGTATGGTCAGCCCTTCCTTTCCACGCTCTACTTAGCGAGTCAGTGGTGTGGCAAGTTGTTCTGTTTGCAGGCGCTGGGGCAATCATCGGAGGAATGATTGCAAAATATGTGGTTTTGGCATTTTCTGTTCAGCGACTAAAACTTTTTTTCGGCATGTGGGTACTAATTTTAGGTATCACCAGTTTACCGATACTCTAAACAATGGTTACTGCCGTTAATTGTATTACCTAGGGCTGTTCAATTCGCGCACGTAATCTATCGACCTCGTATATTCCCTAATACACAAGGAAAGATAATATGGATATCAATCCTGTTCCTCAGAAACGCTATAACGTAATCCAGCCGAATTGGTCATCTCATGCTGTCATCTATCAGGTCAACACCCGACAGTTTTCAGAAGAAGGTAATTTTGAAGGAGTGAGAAAAGGACTAGCGCATATCAAATCGTTGGGAGCGGATATTGTTTGGCTAATGCCTATACATCCCATCGGTGAAAAGAACAGGAAAGGCGAGCTTGGAAGCCCCTATGCCGTTAAAGATTACCTGGCCATTAATCCAGAATTTGGTAGTGCAGAAGATTTCAAAGCGCTGGTGGAAGAGGCGCATCGGCTGTCACTCAAAGTGATCATTGACTGGGTGCCAAACCACAGCGCATGGGATAACCCGTTAGTCGAACAACACCCCGAGTGGTACGCGAAAGATTACAAAGGGGATTTTCGTCCGTCCCCGTGGTGGGATTGGAGCGATATTATCGAATTTGATTATGAACAAATTGAACTTCGCAATTACATGATCAATGCATTGTGTTACTGGGTTGAAAAGTTCGATATAGACGGGTTTCGCTGCGACGTAGCAGGCTATGTGCCTAACGATTTTTGGCAGCAGGCCGTAGAGACGCTAAATACAATCAGACCGGTTTTCATGTTAGCGGAATGGGAGAATAGAGACCTTCACGAAAATGCGTTCAATATGACGTATGCATGGAGCTGGAACGAAACGCTCCATGAACTGGCACATGGAAGGTGTTCGCTGGATAGACTACGTAAATATTATTCGTGGAACGAGCGCAGCTGGCCTCATTCCGCCTACAGAATGACTTTCGTGAGTAATCACGACAAAAATGCCTGGGATGGCACCCAGCGCGAGCAATTTGGTAATGCACTTGAAGCCTGCATTGCGTTGTCAGTGATTGGTGAGGGCATGCCCCTCATTCACAACGGGCAAGAAGCGGGGGAAACGAAGCGTTTAGCGTTCTTTGAACGCGACCCGATACAGTGGCAAGACCATCAAATAGGCACCTTGTACCGAAGGTTAATTGCCCTTAAAAAATCCAAAGGTGTGTTAGGAAATGGTGAGTATGGGGCAAGAATGATTCAGGTGCCTAACTCAAAAATGGGCCATGTGTTTAGCTTCGTACGCTGTAGTGAACAGGAAAAAGTGTTCGTTGTGATTAACTTTTCGAGTGAGCAGGTTGATGTAAGGTTTGAAGAGCCTTTGTTTGAAGGAGACTATACGCACTGGGAGCGCAACGAGAGGCGGGCTTTCAAATCGGATTCCGTATGTCAACTTGCGCCTTGGCAGTTCGAGATATGGATAGCTTGAAGCGCTGATCGTTTGTCGTTGTCTTTTATACTAGTCCGCACATTTTAACTCTCGCTGAGTGGGCAATTATCTATGCGGATTCGTATAACTACAAAAGGTAATTGAATTTTTAAACACGTTTTATTTAATAAAAAGTGGGGGAAGTACCATGACAGCGAATGACTCAACTGAGAAAACAGAAGACCGCTCTTTGAACAATCATGCTGCGCTCAAGACTTCTATTGCAAACGGCGATGTGGAAGAGGTTAAAGCGCGACTGGAAGGGCATTCTTTAGATGAGCTAGAAAAAAGTTATCTAATCGATCTCGCTCGGCTAAGCAACAACAGTGAAATCGAAAAGTTGATAAAAGCTACACCGGAAAACTAAACGAACGTCATATGTGAATGTGCCCCTTCCAAAACAAGGAAGAGGGCACAGCTTACACCAACTCGCCTTTAGCTATTTTGAACGGTTTCGCAAAGGCGTATCTTGGTTAGGATTTTCTCACGGTAAACGCTCAAATTCTGTGATTGTTTCTAAGCATTCTTCCCACGCCGCTTTGCTTGCACAGAAAATATGTGCGGTAGGTTTCATGGGATGTTTTGTATCTAAACACCCCGCAGGTACAGCAAGCATGTTATTTGGTTGAGCGCTCGGTAGGGCTGAACCACATGTTTTACAGAAACTTTTGTGGTGCCGAGTGTTCTTAAGCACAAAGGTCGTGACTTCATTGACGCCGGATAGCCAAGTTAATGTCGCCGACTGTGAAAACAGATTGGCAGCAAAGGCTGCGCCAGTATCTTTTTGGCAATGCTTGCAGTGGCATAGGTAAAAGCTGTTGAAATCGCCCTGAATTTCAAACGCTACAGCGCCACACAAACATGACCCCTCATGACTATTCATCAAAACTCCCTCTTTTCGAAGTAACTAGCTCGTTAGCTTACAGATTACTCTGACTTCGAAAGCCAATCGTAAAAATGCGCCACACCGGCTTCTAAAAAGGGTTCGATGGGACCGTGTTCTTCCTCGCCAGATAGATACAGTGCCCGCCTTCCTTTTTCCAATAATAGGCAAGCTTCTTCATCTTCTACCGCTGTCTCAATGTAGGCTTCCTTTTCCGCAGCAAAATAATCGGGCATTTCATTATGCAGTGCTTTAGGGTAATAGAATTCAACATGGTTTACGCACGCACCTACACCCTTAGGGTAAATCGTACTAACAACAATGATGTCTGGGTACCATTCAATCATGATATTGGGATACAAAAAGCACCAAATCGCGCCATATCTTGGCAGAGACTTCCCATAACGAGCAATGAGCGCGTCTTGGAATGTACGATAATTGTCAGTCGTACGTTTTGTTAGTTCGTGACCCAGCCCTACTTTTTGTATAGAAAAATCTTCACCAAATGACCATTCGAGATCGTCGGTCTTCACAAATTGTCGTAGTCCGGGATGCATGGAATACACGTGATAATTTTCAAGGTATATCTCTACA
The DNA here is from genome assembly GCF_009811415.1 of Alteromonas sp. KUL106. GTDB lineage: Bacteria > Pseudomonadota > Gammaproteobacteria > Enterobacterales > Alteromonadaceae > Alteromonas. The sequence goes on from NZ_BLIG01000010.1 coordinate 43,143, forward strand.
AACGTTTTCCAATTAAATTGGTATTCGGTTGTTTCAGAACCTGCATAAAAACAATCGGTAAAGTCTAGGTATTCATCTAGTCCAAGCGAGGAGAGGTCGACGTTTGGCGCACGGCCACGGAACAGTAAACCGTTCCACAATGAAAGTGCTTCTTTTTTCAATTGTCCGTTAGGGGCATCCTTGAAGTGAGGTGTTCCCTTGAGCTGCCCCGTATTGTCATAACCCCAGCAGTGCAGTTTACACACAATATTTCGAGTTCGACCTTGTCCTTCAAGCAATTTGGCCTGACGGTGCAGACATACATTTGAAATGAGTTCATATGTATCACCTTGATTAAATAGCGCATAGCGGTCGTTATAGTGAGGCAGTACTTGATAGCTATATTTTTCAGGCACCATCAGCGAATGGCCCGCGTAAGAAAGCCCGCGAGAGAAAGCCAGCTCGATTTCTCTGCGGCTTTCATCGGCATCAAAGTAACTTTTTATAGAAGGGTGGGTAACGATTTTCATAGTTTAATGTGTGGACCTAAAACGCATCGCGTTACGTCGAAATTATATAGGCGCTATTTACCACCGAATTGATTAAAAAAATAGCAATATTTTTCCTAGACCCTCTATTTTTTTCAAAAAATCAGAGTAGAATCCGCGCACCCTAATTTGGTAGCTGTTTTCATGGACATTGGTTTCCATCATTCGGAAGAAAAGCGCCTACTAACGCTTTCTTTTTACATCGCCGGTGCCTTCGTTTTTGTGGCGCTTGGTTTTGCTATTGCAACCCGCTCTGGCGCAATTTTGTTCGACGCGGCGTACTCCTTAATTGCTTTTGTAATGTCAATGCTGACACTCAAAGTTGCGAGTCTAGTTCAGCGCCCTGACGACGACCGTTTTCATTTCGGCTATACCGCAATAGAGCCCACTCTTAACATGTTTAAGTCGCTTATTATTATTGCTACCTGTGTCTATGCCGTAGCAAACTCTATTCAGAGCGTAATGGCAGGTGGAAACGCGTCAGACTACGACATCGGCATGTTTTATGGTGTTGTAGCCACCGCAGGCTGTTTTGGTATTTCTTTCTACATGCGTGCTAAAGGAAAACATTTACTGTCAGATTTGGTCAAGGTGGATTCGCACACTTGGATGATTGATGGCGTATTGAGTGCCTCCATTTTATTTGCTTTTATTGTGGCCTACATTCTTGAGCAGACTGAATATAGAGCATTTGCGCCCTATGTTGACCCAGCTCTGCTCATTGTCCTTGGGTCGGCGATGCTACCAGTACCGTTTAAAATATTGCGAGAAAGTCTTAACGAAGTTATTAATAAAGCTCCGCCTGAGGCTATTTCCGCAGTGATAGAGAAAAAGTTTAAAAAGACTTTGGCTGACGTTCCATACGAGCACGTTGAAGTACGCATTAGTAAGCGCGGTAGAGACGTATACCTGTTGGTTCATGTCATTGTTGATGATGCGTTTTCTATCGCCACCATTGGTGAGTTAGATGAAATTAGGCTTAAATGCGAAGCTGAGATGCGGGAGTGGGACCCAGCCATTATCATGGACATTTTATTTATTAAAGATCCTGAACTGGCGGAGTGAGAAGGCTGTTTCAGACTTACTGGATTTCGTCATGGAAGCGTAACTGAATTCCATTGCCCATTGCCCATTGCCCAATGCCCGTTGGCGGATGATTGCGTATAACGCCTTCGTCAGTCGCCAACGGGAGAGCGGTGGTGCAAATACGTAAATACCTCGAAGCTCGCCTGGATATATCGGTTAACATTACCGATAATAAAATTTTTACGTTACGCGAATTAGTAATGGAAACTCAACTTCCGCTGTATAAAAAACTGCTGGTTATGTATCGCATTGAACCGGGCTGTCTCGGGCCGCAAGGTGCCGACTATGTCGAGGAGTTTTGTGTTTTTGCAAAAAAAAGGCTTAAAGACAGACACAATCATTGTTTACGATGGGCGATTAAACCACGCTACGACAAAACACGGCCTGAGCTAGAGTTTCAGATAAAAAACGCTACGCTGTCCCGCGACAATGCAGCGAGATACTTGGCAAGTTTTGATATAGAAATAGACGCGTTTGAAGAAGCCTTAGATGAAGAGTTAGCTGATATGGTAGACGCGTTTTTTGAGCGCTGATTATCCTTTCTTTTTTGTAAAAGGTATCACGTTTAAGTTTGTCCCAGAGCAAGCTATCAAATATAAAAATATAGAATGTGGTGCAGACCTGAGTCATCTATCGAACAACGAAAAAAGGCCTCGACATGTTAATCGAGGCCTTTTTTACATGCAAATAGAGTAGCGCTGAATTAGTTCAACGATGTAAGCTTAGCGTAACCCTCTGCTTCTAGTTCATCGTTCACGCATTCAAGAATAAATACATCTTCTGGCTTGCCTTTCGTGCCTTCTTCTTCAGCCACTTCTTGACAGAATTGCGTCAATTCTTCAACAAGCTCCGCTGGGGCAGTTTCTGATTCAGTTGCTATTACAGAAAACGCTAGCGCGCTTAAACCAATCAAGACTAAACCTTTCATAATTACCTCGTAAAATAGTTGAGTGTAAACACTGACGATCTGGATATTGCGCCTACTTTTAAGGTTAAAAAAGCTAATTTTTTTGTTCCACAAGACAAAATCTTTTCATCAAATAGACTCGGCACAAATGTGTAAACCTTTGATGGGCATTCAATAGGCTTTTTGGCATAATGCGCGGCTTAAATTAGAAAAGTTATGACAGCGTTTAAATCATGCCCACAATAAACAATGTATTTGCTTCAGATGGTCTTCTTGCCAGCACCATTAACGGGTTTGTGCCCCGTGAGGCGCAAACTGAAATGGCCAAGGCGGTTAAGCGCGCTATAGACACTACTGGAAGCCTTATTGTTGAAGCAGGCACGGGGACAGGAAAAACCTTTGCTTACCTTGCCCCAGCGCTGTTGAGCGATGGTAAAGCTATTGTATCGACCGGTACGAAAAACCTACAGGAGCAGTTGTTTCATCGTGATTTACCTCTTGTAAAAAAAGCGTTAGGCAGCAAGCGCAAAACTGCGCTTTTAAAAGGCCGAGCAAACTACCTTTGTCTCCACCGTCTTGCGCAACATGGCGGGAATTCAACACTTGTTGAAAAAGACGTATTAGGGCAATTATCAGAAGTGAAGCGGTGGTCTAGTACCACAAAAACCGGCGATATGGGCGAGCTTAAGACCCTTCCAGAAGACGCACGCGTTCTGCCGCTGGTGACGTCTACTGTGGACAACTGTTTGGGACGGGACTGTCCCGATTATGAAGATTGTTATCTAGTTAAAGCACGTAGAAAGGCGTTAGATGCCGACATTATTGTGGTTAATCACCATCTGTTTTTTGCCGATATGGCCCTTAAGGATACGGGCTTTGGTGAACTCATTCCTGAAGCTGACGCAATCATATTCGACGAAGCTCATCAAATTCCTGATATCGCCAGTGATTACTTTGGCGAATCGCTTTCAACAAGACAAATCCACGATATTGCCAAAGACATTACTCTGCTGTTTAGAACGGTGCTAAAAGACGCTGGTCAGTTAGATAAAGCGGCAGACAAATGTAGAATGATCGCGTCTGATTTGCGACTGTTGTTTCCTGATACCGCAGAACGAGGTAATTGGGCTGAAGCATTAGATCGTGACGATGTGCGCATGCAGGTGGGCAAGCTTGCTGAAGCGTTAGGTGTGTTGCACGAAGTATGTAAGCTGCATATCGGTCGGGATAAAGACTTAGATAACATGTACGAGCGTGTTGTCGCGGCAAGAGAGCAGTTAGATGCGTTAAGTGACAATAAGCAAGAAAATGTGAGTTTGTGGTATGAGACAACCCAACGCCATTTAATCATGCACCTGACGCCACTATCGATAGCAGCGAAGTTTAGGCGCTTTGTATCTTCCCCCCCTCGTGGCTGGATTTTTACGTCGGCAACCTTAATGGTTAACGGCGGCTTCGACCATTTTCAGCGCCGAATGGGGCTTGAAGATGCAGAAACACTAGGCTTAGATAGCCCGTTCAATTATCCAGAACAAGCCATGCTTTGTGTACCTCGCTATTTGCCTGAGCCGAATAGTTATGCCATGCGAGAGACCTTGCTTGAAACGGCCAAGCGACTGATAAAAGCAAGCCGTGGTAGATGTTTCCTCCTTTTTACCAGCCACGCCATGTTAAGAGAAATCGCCCAGAAGCTAGAGGATGAAATAGATAATCCATTGCTTGTACAGGGCACAACGACAAAACAAGCGCTGCTTGACGCCTATTTAGCTGATGAAAAAGCGGTGCTGATGGGGACCGGCGCATTTTGGGAAGGCGTAGACGTAAGAGGGAACGATCTTGTCTGCGTTATGATTGATAAGCTTCCTTTTGCATCACCCGATGATCCACTGCTTCAAGCGCGTATGGAAGATGTGAAAAAACGCGGGGCCAATCCATTTGGCGTTATTCAGATCCCACAGGCTGTTATCACGCTAAAGCAAGGCGCGGGGCGCTTAATTCGGGATCCCTCAGATAAAGGTGTACTGGTTATTTGTGACAATCGTTTAGTCACGAAACCATATGCCAAAACTTTTGTGGGAAGTTTGCCCGATATGAAACGTACAAGAAGCCTAGATGAAGTGGAAAAATTTTTAGCCGGCATTGATGAGGCCTAAGTTAACGTCCTAGATATCGCCTTTTCTATGAACAAAAGCAGAAGTCGAAGATAGGTACACAATACAAGAGACATACATGAATATTTTAGCGATAGATACGGCAACCGAAGCGTGTTCAGTAGCACTGCAATACAAGGGGAGTACCATTACCCGCTTTGAAATATGCCCGCAGCAGCATAGTCAGCGTTTACTTCCTATGGTCGACGAGGTGTTGAAAGAAGCGAATATCACGTTAAATGACCTAGGTTTACTTGCATTTGGGCGAGGCCCAGGCAGTTTTACCGGCGTTCGCATAGCGACTGGAATGATCCAAGGTTTGGCACTGGGCACAGGTCTGAAGGTTGCAGGTATAAGTACACTTGAAGCCATGGCGATAGAGACTGTGCACAAAGGTGAATATGAAAGTGCACTTATCGCTGTAGCATCGGATGCACGTATGGATGAAGTTTACTTTGCTGTGTATTCTCAAACACCACACGGTCTATGCCAAATCGTTGGTGAGCAGGTTTGTTCGCCAGAGTTAGCTATAGAGCAACTTAATGCGTTGGACCCACAGCCGAGTGACAATGTTGTGACTGCAGGCACAGGTTGGAGTGCTTATGAAGCGCTAAGTGAGTGGCGTTCAAACGCCTCTTTGGAAAAAGGTGAGGGTGTTTGCTTCCCTAACGCAGAATTTATGCTTGGTCTCGCTTTTAAAGCGCATGAAGCGGATGATGTGTTCGATGCGATCAATGTTGAGCCTGTGTATCTTCGAGATAAAGTGACGTGGAAAAAGTTGCCCGGAAGAGAATAATCTAAAAAGCGGAGTTGCAGTGCGACTGCGCTCCGATATTGTCGTATGTGGTATAAAATTTGCCTCGAAAATGACGTATGATTATTAACAACAGTTTCGCTTTACCGTCCTCTGAGCCGTCTCAAGGTCGAGTAGCAAAGATTAATAAAGATCCTGAGCAACAGAGCAAAGGACAAGGGGAATCGTCTGCTAGGGCGATTGTTGTCGCGCCCGATCAACAGGGCACAGACAATGCGAAAGCCTATCAGCAATTCATTAGAGAGGACGGCAAAAATTATTCGCAAAACGCTATCGCTTCTTATACCAGTTTTGAGAAACAAGCGCAGCGAGAGTCCATTCAATCGATGTTCGGCGTTGATATTTACGCTTAAAACTCAGCTTTTATAACGTTCACTATAAACGTTGCTCAAACCTCGATGGTGCAGACCCTGCCACACCTACTTTCAACGTGAAGCTTATACCGGATTGGTATTACATTTTATTTAAATGCCATTTCATCGTTGAACAAATATCTGAAAACTCTCTCTAAGTATCAGTAAATCTGGTGTTAGTGTAATTGTCATTGAACGACAGTGGTTGTCACATCGTATTAATGCTAATGTTTAGATTGCTTGTGCGTGTTTTTCTTTTCAAGTTAAAGAGATACGAAAAACTACCTGTAAATTTGCTAAAGAAAATTCACCGCTTTTTATAGTGAAATTCAAGGTTTGCTTTGATTAAGTGCAGTAAGAGTGCAGCATTTTTTAAGGGTTTAAAGGAGCGCTTTAATGTCTCGTTATTTAGTTTTACTTACAGTCTTCTTATTTTCGGGCTGTTCCATTGTGCCCGACAGCATTGATGTGCCGGAAGGAACTCAATTAGTTAGCTATTCAAAGGCGGTAACGTCGGGGGCCAATGCGCAGGGGCAAAAAGCGCGCTGGGGCGGTCTGATTGTCGGTGTAGAAAATAAACCCGACAAAACCTTTATCGAACTCGCCCATTTTCCCTTAAATCACTATGGAAAGCCTGGCACAAGTGGTGAAACCTCAGGCCGGTTTAAAGTACAAATTGACGGCTTTGTTGACCCTATCGTATTCGAAGAAGGGCGTTCAGCAACTTTTCTGGGTACGATTACTGCTCCTACAATGGGAATGGTAGGAGAGCAGCCCTACATTTACCCCACTATCGTTGCTGACGATTACCATATGTGGCGGGACCGCGATGTTTACCATATGGATACGTTTGCGTTTAATAATTTCACCGGGTGGTATTCTCCATTCTGGGGGGGAATGGGCCCATTTTATCACCCGTTTGGGTGGCGAAATTGGGGGTGGGGACACCCTGGGTTTAACCACACCCGTATTATTCGCTACAGTAACGCACCAAGTCGTTCCGTAATGCCGAGCCCGAGGAAAGAAAACCCTAAACCTCAGAGCAGAGGGACGCGTTCAGGCAATCAGACTGACCAGCAAAGGAAATAATAGATTTGGCAGGGGGCGGCATATTATTGCCGCCTTTTTTGTTTTACTCTTACAAAGATGGAATAGAGCGGCAACTGTTTGCCGAAGGGAACGCTATGATTGAAACAGAATTTAATGTTGGTCCTCTCACGTTAGCTGCGTTGGACAATGAAGGAGGCGGTAAAGTCGTTATCGGGCTTCATGGTTTTTTGGACAATGCTGAAAGTCTAAGATTATTGGCTCCGTATTTACAACGTCATCGTTTTATAGCGCTCGACCTTGCGGGGCACGGTCGTTCAGGTCACAGAGCCGCTGGAGCGCATTACAATCAAGCTGACTACCTGCAAGACCTTTATGCATTGATTGAATCTCAAGGGTGGGACGACGTCATTTTATTGGGTCACTCTCTTGGCGGAATTTTGGCAAGTTTGTTTGCAGCATTGTTTCCAGAAAAAGTATCAGCAGTAATTAGCATTGATGCATGTGGACCACTTACTGAAACAGAAGAGACAACGCCATCGCAGATGCGTGAGGCAATAATTAGCCGTCACGGTAAATCTCGCAATAAACTTCGTCTGGTCGATTTAGACGACGCGGTGAAAGCAAGATGTAAAATATCAGATATCCCCGAGGAACATGCGCGTTCAATTCTAGCGAGAAATCTAACGCAAGATGCAGGTGGGCATTGTTTTTGGTCTAGTGACCCAAGACTTCGCACAAAATCGACATTAAGGCTTACAGAAAAACAGGCAGAATCGCTGATGCGTGCTATTGTATGTCCGGTACTTTTCATTGGTGCTTCTAACAGTTTCAAAAAGCTCGACAGTGTCTTTCCAAAAAGAAAAGAATGGTTCTTAAATGCACAGTTCGCGCAATTTGTAGGCGGTCACCACATTCACATGGAAAATACTGACGATATAGGGGTACTAATACGTCAATTTGTTGAGCAATTGTAAATTGTACCGTTTATTTTTTTTTACACTTCCTATACTATTCGCAAGTTATCAGACCAGTTACGTGAACGCGGCTCCCCATGCGTTCATCAAATAGTATAAGAATAAAGTAGAGGAGGTTTTGGTGGAAAAAACCTGGCTTAAGCATTACGACCCTCGCGTTTCCGCAGAAATTGATGCCGATCGTTACGCATCTGTAGTAGACATTTTCGAGCAGTCAGTAAAAAAGTTTAAAAATAAAGAAGCCTTCATTAACATGGGGCATTCAATCACGTTTGACGAGCTAGATGTTTTGTCGGCGCAGTTTGCTGCTTATTTACAAGCAAGCGGATTGAAGCGTGGTGACGCGGTGGCAATCATGATGCCTAACCTACTTCAATATCCGGTCGCCATGTTCGGTATTTTGCGCGCTGGAATGGTTGTTGTTAATGTTAATCCTCTATACACCGCCCGTGAACTGAAGCATCAGCTTAATGATGCCAATGCCAAAGCCATTGTGATCGTTGAAAACTTCGCGTGTACCCTTGAAGAGGTTATTGCAGAGACCAATCTACAAGAGGTCTTTTTAACCGCGCTTGGTGACATGTTACCAGCACCTAAACGCTGGATAGTTAACGCAGTCGTCAAATACGTCAAAAAGATGGTGCCTTCGTTTAATTTACCTGAGACTACTTCGTTCATGTCTGCGGTTAAAAAGGGCGAGTCTCTAGAATATAAGCGTCCTGAAATTGAGAGTGGCGATTTAGCGTTTCTTCAATATACCGGTGGAACGACAGGAGTATCGAAAGGCGCAATGCTCACGCACCGCAATATGGTGGCCAATCTCGAACAGGTGTCAGGTATTCTCGAAACGGTTATTGAAGAAGGTGAAGACTTCGTTGTCACCGCACTTCCGCTCTACCATATCTTTGCGTTACTGGCGAATTGTCTCATGTTCGTGAAATATGGCTGCCGTAACTTGCTGATTACAAACCCTCGCGATATGCCTGCTTTTGTTAACGAGTTAAGTAAGTACCCATTTACCATTCTCCCTGGTGTAAACACACTCTTTAATGGGCTTCTAAATACTCCAGGGTTCGACGAACTAGATTTTAGTAAGTTTAAGTTTGGTTTAGGCGGCGGTATGGCCGTTCAGCGTCCGGTTGCTGAGAAATGGGAAAAAGTCACTGGTACAGTACTTCTGGAAGGTTACGGACTGACTGAGTGCTCACCCGTTGTCGCGGTAAACCCACCTCAAATTGAAGCCTACAAAGGCGCTATCGGTATGCCCGTTCCATCGACGGATATCAAACTTCTCGATGATGATGGTAACCCTGTCGAAAAAGGTGAGCCGGGTGAATTGTGGGTAAAAGGCCCTCAAGTGATGAAGGGGTACTTAAACCGTCCTGAAGCGACAGACGACATTCTAAAAGATGGGTGGCTCGCTACCGGCGATATAGCAACGGTAGATGATGAAGGTTACTTCTATATTGTTGACCGTAAAAAGGATATGATCCTAGTATCAGGTTTTAACGTGTTTCCTAACGAAATAGAAGAAGTAGCTGCAATGCATGAAAACATTGTTGAAGCTGCAGCCGTTGGGGTTCCCCATGAAGTCAGTGGCGAAGTTGTTAAGTTGTTTGTGGTTAAGAACAATGACTCGCTGACAGAAAAAGACGTTATCGCGCACTGCCGTAACCACCTAACGGGTTATAAAGTGCCTAAGCAAGTTGTTTTCAAAGACGACTTACCCAAAACCAATGTAGGTAAAATTCTGCGTCGGGAGCTTCGAGACTAATTTCTTTGAAATAGTTTTGTGAAAGCCGGCGTTAGCCGGCTTTTTTATTACTGTGCAAAAATATGCAATATCAATTAATTACGACATTTGAACAATTAGATAAGGTGTGCTCAGCTGCGCAGCGTCAAGAGGCTGTGGCTTTAGACACCGAGTTCGTAAGAACAAGAACACTCACGCCTCATTTAGGACTCATTCAACTCTATGATGGGCACCAGCTTGTGCTTATCGACCCGCTTGCCATTGACAATATGCAGCCATTTATCGCGCTGTTAGAAAATACAGAAGTGGTTAAGGTGCTTCATTCATGTTCAGAAGATATGGAAGCTTTCTTAACCGCATTTGATACTGTACCAACACCTGTGTTTGACACTCAGTTAGCAGGAAGTATGTTGGACATGGGCCCCTCCCTAGGCTATGCCAAGCTGGTGGAGCTTCTCTGCGATATTGCCTTAGACAAGGGCGAATCGCGCACTGACTGGTTAGCCAGACCGCTCAGGGAGGCCCAACTTAGCTATGCTGCTAACGACGTACTTTATCTACTTCCATGTTACCAACAGCTCGCAATTAGAGTGCAGGAAATGGGCAAGGTACACTGGATTTATCAAGAGATAGATTTGTTAGTACAAAAAAAGCGCGCACAAATGCCCGAAGACTTTGCTTATTTGAGTATAAAGAACAATTGGCGCCTGAACAGTGAGCAACTTACCGTACTACAGGCTTTGGCTGCTTGGCGCTTGAATATGGCAAGAAAGAAAGACTTAGCGCTAAATTTTGTTTTTAAAGAAGGGCACTTGTTTGAAGCCGCGCAGCGACTCATAGACAACAAATCTGCTCTGTCACGAATTAATGGCGTGAACCACCAGTCGGTCAGGCGTTATGGCGATACCATCATCATGCTGATTGAAGAGGCAAGGGCAAAGTATGCTCAAACGCCGGAAAAGCTTAGGTTGCCTGTCGTATTGCGACTTATCGATGTGGCTAAATATAAAAAGACACTTGCTGAGCTCAAAGATATTAGCGAACAAATTGCAAAAGACAATGGGGTTAATGCTGACGTAATAGCCTCTAAAAAGCAGTTGAATCAGCTGCTTAAATGGTACTGGTTTTCGGTGGACGAAACGCGTGTTCAGGGCCTAAAACCCGATGTGCTTTCTACGTGGAGAGAGCCTTTGTTTCGTCCTCATGTTGAACGACTTCTAGGCGATGCTCCATCCCAATAGTGTAAAGTAATCATACGTTTAAACACATTCAGTCTAACGCGAAGAGAGTAAAAACTTATGTTATGCGCTGTATATAAAACAAGAAAAAAAGAGGGCATGTATTTGTATGTGCCTAAGAAAGACCATTTTGAGGATGTACCAAAGCCGCTTATGGATATGTTTGGTCGTCCAGAGTTAGTGACCATTCTTGCATTAGATAAGCACGAGCGTTTAGGTGTCGTTGATAAACAAAAGTTAGTTGATGAGCTTAAAGATAAAGGGTTCTATCTTCAGGTGCCGCCAAAAGAAGAAAACCTCCTCGAAACACATAGAGAGTCATTAGGGCTTTCTAAAATGCCTGATAAAAAGTTTTAAATAGTTATGTTATTTAATGCAGTAAATTGTTCGTTTATTTATCTTAAAAAAGTGAGATTGAGAAAAACCTTCGCGCCCAATTCTCGAAAACGTAACCTTTCTTCGCCTTTATCAAGTATTGTGATGTTGTTTGCATTATTGCTTCAAGGCACGGCGCAAGCGAACGTTCAGAACGATCTCACTGAAGAAGGCTTTATAGCTTACGTGGCCAAGTTAAAGGAAGAAGCCCTTGATAAGGGGATAGACAAAGGCAAATTAGATGAGGCGTTTGCCGCGATTACGTTTAGACCTACCGTCGTAACGTCTGACAAAAACCAGCCAGAGAAAAAGATAACACTTGATGACTACTTAGCTTCGCGGGTCCCGGATTGGAAAGTCAAACAAGCGGTTGAAAAGTATAATAAACACAAAGCCTTACTTGATAAAATTGCTGGCGAATATGGTGTTCAAGCTAGATTTATAGTGGCCCTTTGGGGCAATGAGTCGAACTTTGGTAAAATTCAGGGTAATTATAGTGTGCTGTCTGCGTTGGCTTCCCTAGCGTATGAAGGGCGCAGAGAAAAGCTGTTTAAAGACAACTTTTTTGCTGCATTGGAAATCATAGATAAAGGGCATGCTGACGTTAATACTCTGAAAGGTTCTTGGGCAGGTGCTATGGGGCAGACGCAATTTATGCCTATTTCGTTTCTTAATTACGCTGTAGATTATAATGGCGATGGCAAGAAAGATATCTGGGGCACCGAAGCCGATGTTTTTGCCTCTATTGCAAACTACCTGTCATCTGAAGGATGGAGCTCTGAGGGCACGTGGGGTAGGCAAGTCAAACTTTCTCGCGTAGTGCCGATATCGGGGTTAGCCAAAGCCAACATGAAGCCGCTGTCCTATTGGAAAGCAAAGGGCGTAACACGTTTCGATGGAAGCGAACTTCCCAATGTTGATATCGATGCCTCGCTTATCATGCCTGACGGTGAAAAAGGGCGGGTTTACTTGGTGTATGATAATTTCCATACACTGATGAAGTGGAACCGCTCGTCGTATTTTGGCGTTTCTGTTGGTTATCTTTCTGAACGAATAAAGCGAGGATACTGATGCCTTATTATCATATTGATATGCAAGGTAACGAGATTGAATTACCGGTTACTAAGGTGGTTTGCATTGGTCGCAATTACCTTGATCATATTCAAGAAATGCATTCTGCCGTGCCCGAAGCGCCCTTACTTTTCATGAAGCCCAAAGCGGCGCTGTGTCACATGCACGATAATATTGTGATCCCCACCGATAAAGGGGAGTGTCACAACGAACTAGAAGTCTCAGTTTTACTGAAGTCACCGTTAAAAAACGCCAGTGAAGACGAAGCAAAGGCCGCAATTTGGGGGATAGGGTTAGGTCTTGATCTTACTCTTCGCGACGTCCAAGCAGCATTGAAAAAACAAGGTCAACCTTGGGAAAGGGCAAAGTCATTTGACAACAGCGCGCCATTGTCTGGCTTTATACCTTTTCACTTAGTCGATAATCTTGATGATTTACGGTTTAGTTTAACGATAAATGATGATGTTCGACAAAAAGGTCATACGGAATTAATGCTCCACAAAATCATTCCGCTTATTGCTCATATGTCTTCTGTATTTACCCTTGACTGCGGGGATGTGATTTTAACCGGGACACCTAAAGGGGTGGGCAAGTTAATGCCCTCTGACACCGTTATCGCATCGCTAGAAAATTATCTTACCGTCAACACAGAGGTAGTCGCAGAATGACAGTTGCGTTTTGGGAAACCAAATCTTTGGAAGAGATGACTCAAAATGAGTGGGAGTCACTATGTGATGGCTGCGGAAAATGCTGTCTGCAAAAGTTTATTGATGATGATGCCGTCGAGGAATACGAAGTTACTGATCACATCAATGATAACGAGAAAATACATTATACGAACATCGTTTGCTCATATTTAAACACAAAAAAGTGCGAGTGCACTCAATATGAAAGACGAACAGAGCTTGTACCTGATTGCGTTAAACTGACGAAAGAGAACCTTAAAGATATCTTCTTTATGCCAAACAGCTGCGCCTATCGAAGACTCTATGAGGGAAGGGGGCTACCTTCATGGCATCCTTTGCTCAACAAGGGTAAAAAGCACGTAATGCATGCGAAAGGGATGTCGGTGCGCAATAAAACCGTGTTTGAGTCAGATGTAGATCTCAATAATTTTGAAGACTACATCGCTATCTGGCCTCTCGAAGATTTAGATTAAGCCTAGGGCATAGTGGTACAACATTGTGTCCTTCAAAAAAATTGCTGCATATGCAATCTTAGACTAAAGAGCATGAACAGTACTTGCGCACCTAGTTTATACTCTTGCGCTGTTTTTTTATCTAATTTACACAAGGCTTATAGATGAAAAGGTTGAGCGCTATGGCGTCGGTTTTATTGGTCGCCATAACAAGTCTAGCCATGCCAATAAATGCTGAAGGCCTTAACGTCAATGTCAGCGGTTCGGTAAGGGCGCGTTATGAAACGCTGAATAACCCTATTTTTCCTACCCGAGAGGACATTCGCCCCCAAACTAATGAGCGACTATCTACCCGCATCCGGCTAAAAGGCGAAGCGGTCTATCAAAATTGGCAGGCAGTTGCAGAAATAGAAGATTCTCGGGCTTACCTAGACGAAAATGACCCAACCCTTACGTCTTCTCAGGTTAATACGCTTGAGCCTATTCAGTTTTATATTACCTATAAGGGAATAAGCAAGTACCTTGACGGTGTGACCATAGGGCGCGTAACGCTTGATCACGGCAGTCGGCGCTTGATAGGGCGCACGCGATTTAGAAATGCAACGAACACCTTCGAAGGTGCGCTAGTGGATGCAAATTGGTCTGGTTGGCATTTCCGTGGCTTCTATTTATTACCGGTTTCTCGTTTCCCTTTGGATGCAGCATCAATTGATGATAACAAGCGCGCTTTTGATAAAAGTTTCAGTAATCGAAAGTTTTTTGGTGTTTATGCTGAGTCACAAGATAATGCTTGGAAAATACATAGCTACTGGTTAAAAGAATCCGATTCGCATGAGCTTGCTACCAAGGATCGCGATTTATATACATTATCAGTAGACTATTCAAAAACTTTTTTGACAAAGTGGAAATACAACGTAGAGGCAATAGGTCAAACAGGTCAGGCTAGACAGTCTGCATCGACGTTAGACATCGACGATAAAGACGTAACGGCATGGATGGTTCACGGTCACGTTGGCAAACAAATCAGTGATAGCACGTTTGTAAGAGCTGAAATTGATGCTGCAAGTGGTGATGATAATAGTTCCGACAATACCATTCGGGCTTTCGACTCTCTTTATGGGTTACGCCGATTCGATTTTGGCCCTACAGACGCGTATCAATCCTTTCCTCGAAGCAATATTTTGGCCCCCGGGCTTAGAATAGTCACAAACCTTAACGCTGCGCACGCTGTTATGGCTGGTTACAAGGGACTGTGGCTGCATAGAGTGGCTGAGGGCGAAGACGATTTTCTAGGTCACCAGTTCGAGTTTCGCTGGCGCTATAAAGCGCTAGCACCACTAGCACTCGAGTTAGGTGGTGCTTATCTTGTAAAAGGTAAAGCGCTGGAAACTGGTGCGTATCCCGGTAACGCCATGTACGCTTACACCGGGTTCATTTACTCTTTCTAGGTAGAAACGTAGATGGGGTGTGTTTTGTTTCGGCTTTCACACCCTATTTTCAGGTCATTGGCGACGTTAAGCGTGATTCTTGATGTAAAGTTCGTCACGTCGTAAGTGCGTAAAGTAGCGCATCTCTTCCGAAGACACGTTTACGGCATAACCCTTCTTTTATACCGCCAATACGCTCCGCCACACGAATACTTGCCTTGTTATTTGGCTCAATAAAACACTCTAGCCTGTGTAAGTTCATCTGTGAAAAGGCAAGCTTTTTTAGCGCTTCACAAATTGCGGTAGCGAGCCCTTTGCCGCAAGCGTCAGGCCTTAACCAATATCCAAGATTAGCTGTCAGATGAGTATGGTGAATATGGTTGATTATACCCATGCCTAAACACGTGTCGTTGTGTATGAGAAGGTAAGTAAGACCATAACCTGCCTCCCGAGCCTTTTCCATACTGGAAATACATTGCTTAGATAGCGCAGGTGTTACCGGGCATACTGCTGAACCAAACCAAGGTTTGACATGATGAATGGATTGCTGACCAGCCTCACAAAGCGCATCGCAGTGTTTTTCTGCTATGCGCTGAATAGAGATTGGGCCTTGCTCAGTATGAATAGAAGGCAAGCGAGAAGGCAAAATTGATAAGTCGATCAAAAGGGTTTTTTATCCAGTAATCGACATGCGAACACAAGAGCAAATACCGCAAAGTACGCAGCAAAAATTATCTGCATCCATTCGGCCATACCCATTGATAAAAACTGCCACGAATCTTCTAAACAATCACCTTCTGCAGCAAATACCGCGGGCAGCCACTCGTGGAGTTGTAACCAAGCCGGAAAGTTAGGCACTATTTCACAACTGGCGAAGAAAGGGTTAGCTGCGTTAAGGATACCTACATGCTCTTTGGCAATCAAAAAGCCCCATCCCGCTGACACTGCCCAACCTGCAAAGCCGAGCATACGCGTGAAGCCATTGTTTTTTATCAGCACAATTAATGCGGAAATCACAATGCCATACATTGCTGTACGTTGATAAATACACATAATGCAGGGCTTTAGGCCCATACCGTACTGAAAATATAGCGCTGCAATTTCTAATGCGAGAGACGTTGCAAAAAGCACAAGCCACGAAGACTTGTGCTCTGCCCAATGGCTTATGCTGTGAATGATACCACGCATAGATTAGTGACCTACCGCTTGCGCGCCGGGTTCAACAGCCGTGTGGTGCTCAATGAGATGCATGTCATAAAGCACTTGTGTTGCGTCAGCAAGTCCAATATAGGTCGCTAATAAGCCGACAATGGTAAGCACTAAAGTGTAAGGCAGGGCCATCATAACCATTCGTCCATACGACAAGCGAAGTAGTGGCGCGATTGCTGAAGTAAGTAAGAACAGGAAAGCTGCCTGACCATTTGGTGTTGCAACACTGGGTAAGTTAGTTCCTGTATTAATGGCTACTGCAAGCATATCGTACTGGTCACGAGTGATTTGACCAGCTTGAAGAGCGGCCGTTACTTCAGTGATGTAAACCGAACCAACAAACACGTTATCACTCACCATTGAGAGTACGCCGTTGGCAAGATAGAACATTACCATTTGTGTTTCACCTTCAAATGATAATACCCAGTGAATAACGGGTTGGAATAAACCTTGGTCAATAATTACCGCAACGACACCGAAGAAAACACATAATAGTGCCGCAAAAGGCAGGGCCTCTTCAAACGCTTTGCCTAACGCATGCTCTTCAATAACACCGCTCATTGACGTGGCTAAAACGATAACTGACAATCCAATTAAGCCTACCGATGCCATGTGTGTAGCAAGACCTACAATTAACCAGATTCCAATGAGTGCCTGAACGACAAGCTTGGCACTTTCGCGCTTGCTGCGGCCTTTGTCCATATGATCGTTATAGTCGACCAATATTTGTCTTACTGCTGAGGGTAATTTGGCACCGTAGGAAAACAAACCGGTCTTTTCTAATACAACAGTGGTAAGCAAACCAAAAATAAAAACAGGCAAAGTCACCGGCGCCATTCGAATGAAGAATTCAACGAAGTCCCAGCCAGCTTTGTCGGCAATGATCAGGTTTTGAGGCTCGCCAACCATTGTCATAACGCCACCTAATGCGGTACCTACTGCCGAATGCATCATAAGGTTTCGTAAGAATGCTCTGAAATCTTCTAGGTCGTGACTTCCTAGCTCGTCATCACTGGTGTGGTCGTGTTCAGAGTGAAACTCTTTCCCAGAAGCGACTTTGTGATAAATAGAATAGAAACCTAAGCCAACGCTGATGATTACCGCGACTACGGTTAATGCATCTAAAAAGGCTGACAAAAATGCAGAAGCGAAGATAAACGCCAAGGAAAGGACAAGTTTGTTTTTCACTTTAATCACAAGTTTCGTGAAAAGGAACATCAACAAGTCTTTCATGAAGTAAATACCTGCCACCATAAATACGAGCAGTAGCAACACTTCTAAATTAACTTCTATTTCGTGCATCATATGACCTGGCGAGGTCATACCAATAAACATGGCTTCTATGAGAAGAAGGCCGCCTGGCTGAAGTGGGTAACACTTCAATGCCATTGCCAGTGTAAAAATGAACTGAATAACAAGTGTCCAGCCAGCAATATAAGGGTCCACCATAAAGATGAAAGGGTTAACAATGAGAAAGGCAATGATGGTTTTTTTATACCAGTCGGGCGCATGTCCCAGGAAGTTCTTATAGATCGCCGCGATCATTGAAGTTTGCATGAGTTCCTGTTCCTTTTACAACAAAGCACGCATTTTTGCGTATCTTTACACTGTGTAGTTCCGGTTATTGCATTGCATAAACTACCGGAGTGGCGGGATAAAGTTCGCCTCACCATAGTTTTGCTGCTGTCATTATAGTCGGAAATTAAGCGTACATGATATTAACGTCTTGAGAAAGCAATTCACAGACCCCACCCTCTGAAAGTTACTGAATATTTATCACTTTTTTAATGATGATTGCTGTGACATAGGTAAATGAGACCAGTTTCGCACATTAAATGTACAAAACGATGTTTAAGATCGCTGAAATAACACTTTAGTTTTAATGATTTGTTAAAAGCTTTAGTAGACCGAGCATAATTCATTGTGATAATAAAAGAGCATCTGGTACAATCAGTTACAAAATAACAATAACGTGCAGGCGATTAGTTATGATTTATAAGGCACAGAGTCCAGCTGGATTCGCCGAAGAATATATTGTTGAATCTATTTGGAGTGGAAGATTTCCACCTGGCACCATTTTGCCTGCAGAAAGAGAACTTTCTGAGTTGATAGGTGTAACGAGAACGACGCTGCGTGAAGTGCTTCAGCGTTTGGCCCGCGATGGGTGGTTAACCATTCAGCATGGTAAACCCACAAAAGTAAATAACTTTTGGGAGACGTGCGGGCTAAATATACTAGAAACCCTTGCCCGATTAGATCAAGAAGGGATCCCTGAACTGGTCGATAATTTGCTGGCAGCGCGTACCAATTTAAGCGCAGTGTTTATCCGAGGCGCTATCAGAAACAATCCTCAAGAGTCTGCCGCAATTATTGCTCGATACAAAGACGTTGAGCAAGAAGGGTTGGCGTTTGCCCAGTTCGATTATCAAATGACACACGATTTAGCATTGGCATCTAACAATAACGTGTTTGTACTTATGATGAACGGTTTCCGCGGTCTATACTCGCGTATCGGCGGTTACTTTTTCTCGCATCAGCAAGCGCGGGATGTTGCAAATAAATACTATGCAGATTTGTTAAATGTTGCGGAGAACGGCGCGTATGAAAAAGTGCCAGTCGTAGTGAGAAACTATGGTATTGAGAGTGGCAAAGTGTGGTCTGCTATTCGTGATGAAATGCCAAAAGACTTGGTCGACTAGTTTTTCGTACTGTGGGCCTTGTGGCGTTTTAGCTGGCCATCAAACACACAAATCCGGTCAAATTTCGTTGTTTTGAAAGCAAGTAAATAACACTGTATAGAACGAGTCACGCGCCGCATCGCTTTTTAAAGCATGCGGCGTTTTTTCTTTGTAATATATTCTCGCCTTTTAGAGGAGGAGTAAAACCAATCCGCATTGATAATTGCTAGCGCCAACCTCTTGGTTATGTATACTCGATATCAAAACAGGCACTGTTTCATTGAGTTTAGTGGGAATTGATGCGTTGGTAAGTCTTTTTTTCTAATATTAACATGTCGCGAACACGCTTTGATAAAACAGCGATTACATAGGAAGAAAAATGAAATATTTATGGATAACCTTTGTCACGAGTAGTCTATTGTCAGGCTGTGGCGTTGACAACAACACTGAAACTCCCAAAACAATGCCAGAAAATGCTTTATCAACCCCCATGCTTAATATCGAAATGCCTGCTCCCTTGGCGAAAAAAGTGCCTTATGCAATGGAAGCGCATGGCGTTACACGAGTTGATAACTATTACTGGATGCGAGACGATACTCGCACTGACGAAGCGGTTTTGGCTCACCTAGAAAAAGAAAACAACTACGTTGAGACAGTGCTCGCGCCACTTAAAAGTACCCGCGAAACGCTTTACGAAGAGTTGGTGTCTCGTATCGAAAAAGACGACTCTACTGTTCCTGTGCTAGACAATGGCTTTTGGTACTATACAAGCTACTCTGGGGAAAACGAGTACCCTGTATATTTACGAAAGCCTTCGCTTGATGCTGAGCCGCAAGTGTTGCTTGACGCAAATGTTATGTCGAAAGGACACGATTATTTTAGTATTGGCTCATATGCAATAAGCGAAAATAACGCGTTGATGGCTTATTCAGTAGATACGCTTAGCCGTCGTATTTACACCATTTACGTGAAAAATATAAAGAGCGATGAAAAGCTCGGCGATGTTTTAGAGGGAACCTCGGGCAGCGTCGTCTGGGCGAACAACAACACGCATCTTTTCTATGTTAAGAAAGACCCTCAAACCCTTTTAGGCTATCAGGTTTATCGCCATGAATTAGGTAGCTCGCAAAGCGACGACGTGTTGGTGTATGAGGAGACTGATCCAACGTTTTACACGTCTATCAGTAAGAGCAAAGACGATAGCGTTATTTATATCCTCCATCAAAATACAGATAAGACGGGTGTTACTGTGATCGACGCGAACAATCCCACCGCGCCGACACGGGAATTTCTGCCGTTAGAAGACGGGCGAGAGTACAGCGTTGCTAAAGCGAAAGACGGTTACTACGTCTTGACGAATATCGACGCCAAGAACTTTAGAGTTATGAAAGCGCCGCTTGACGCCACCGATGATGTTTCGAAATGGGAAGAAGTGGTTGCACATCGTCCAAATGTTTTTCTACAAAGCATTGAGCTAATGAAAAACCATCTAGTGGTTAAAGAAAAAGAAAACGGCATGCTTCGCATGGTGGTACACAATTTGACCACAAATGAAGAGCAGGTCATTCCAACACAAGATCCAATCTATGGTGCGTATTTTAATGCAAACCCTGAAATGGATACCAATAAACTCAGAATATATTACAGTTCTCTGACGACCCCAGGTTCAATCATCGATATTAATTTAGATACCCTCGACAGTGAGGTAATGAAGCAAACCCGTGTATCTGACACGTTTGATTCTTCTACTTATGCTTCTGAGAGAGTAATGATAGAAGCAAGAGATGGTGCAAAGGTTCCAGTTTCATTGGTTTATCGTAAAGATAAATTCAAGAAAAACGGCACTAATCCGCTATACCAATACGCTTATGGATCGTATGGCGCAACTATTGACCCTACGTTTAGAAGCAGCTGGCTTTCGCTATTAGACAGAGGTTTTGTGGTTGCTATTGCTCACATTCGCGGGGGGCAAATGCTCGGGCGTGAATGGTATGAGAACGGTAAAATGCATCAAAAAATGAATACGTTTACTGATTTCATTGACGTAACGAAAGGCTTGGTTGCTCAACAGTATGCTGATGGAGACCGCGTATTTGCCATGGGTGGCAGTGCGGGTGGCCTGCTAATGGGCGCGGTGGTAAATATGGCGCCAGAACTGTACCAAGGGGTTAGTGCACATGTGCCCTTTGTCGACGTGGTTACCACCATGAGTGATGCGTCTATTCCGCTGACAACCGGTGAATATACAGAGTGGGGTAATCCAGCGAATAAAGCTGAGTTTGACTATATGCTGTCGTATTCACCTTACGATCAAGTTGAAGCAAAAGAATACCCACACATGTTGGTGACAACCGGTCTACATGACTCTCAAGTGCAATACTTCGAGCCCATGAAATGGGTAGCGAAACTCAGGGAGTATAAAACAGATGACAACCTACTTCTGTTTAAGACGGATATGGAAGCGGGCCACGGCGGCGCGTCAGGGCGCTTTAAGCGTTTCGAATCAACAGCGCTTGAATACGCCTTTGTTTTGCATCTAGCAGGTGTACCGCTCTAATTTGGTATTGATTTTTTGAATCTACCTTTTGTCTTAAAGCCCGAATAGTGACCACTTTTCGGGCTTTTTTATTTTTTTGTGTTTTTAGTATGCGGATTCTAATTGTTAGGCGTAAAGTCTAGTCATGGTGTTGAAACACACTCTCATTTAGCATTCATAGGAGCTGAAACATGACTACTACTGACACAATTAAAGGCAAAATTAACGATGCCGAAGAAATGGCGCGTAAAATTTGGTTAGCAGGCCTAGGCGCTTATGGTAAAAGCGTTGAAGAAGCGCAGGGGCGTTACGAGAAGTTAAGCGAAGAAGCAAACAAAATGTTTGACGAGCTTGTAACGAAAGGCGAATCATTAGAACAAGACGCGAAAAGCAAAGTTAAGTCTACGACTAATGAAGTTGAAAACCGTGTTGCAGATGTACGTAAGAAGCTAGGTCTTGACTCAGAGCCAGCTGACCAACGTATTGAAGAACTTTCAGCTAAAATTGACGCGTTGACTGAAGCAGTAGCAAAATTAGCTGCTAACAAATAATTCGTTCTCCCTTTTGGGCATCCTATGGGTGCCCATTGCGCATGTAAACTTTTAGCACGCGTTTAGTGCTATTGGCTTAAGTGAAATTGAGTGACAGCGCCGCTTTTTACAAATAGCGAAAGTCGACATACAGGGCTACTTACCTTTGCGCCTTGTAAGTTTTTTACTGTTGCTGTCATGCTTACTGAATCTCCACTACGGAGGCGTTATGAGCAACAAAAGTAATCCAAATACAAAGCCACTTGCTACCACAGACAACGCATCAATAGCGTCTGCGGATACAGCTACATCACCTTTAAAATCATCTCCATTATTTGGTTGGCTATATGCGGGTACAGACCTCATATCTGCTAAGCTTGATCAGGCAGCAGGTGTGGTCAGCCAGAAAATTGATGATACTCATGAAACCATCAACGCTATGCAGGCCAAAGGCCTTGAAGTTGAAAGTGAATTAAGAAAAACGCTAAACCCTTTTGCGATGGTCAACGCTGCGCAGAAATTTGTCAGTGCCACGCCACTTTTTTCAGTGTTTTCTGGGGGGCAAAAGCGCCAACAAAAAGAGCAACAGTTAGAGGCGCTTAATGCGAAGGTGGATTTGCTGGTCGAACAAGTCGCCCTTTTAGCAGCAAAAGAAGCAGCGAAGCAGGTCAAAGCAAGACAGACCGTCGAGACAACTCCGGCTACGACAGACAAATCATCAAGCGCTGGCTCGGCCACCAAGCCGCCTCGTGCGAGAAAAACGACTGCGTCTACGACGAAAGCGTCAGCTGCGGGAGCGACGGCACCGAGTAAGAGAGCGGCGAGTTCAAACACGAGTAAAAGTGCTGCGGCTAAGACGGCGACAAGAAAAAGCACTGCAGCGACCAAAGCCACCGCTGCAAAAGCGACCCGCTCTGGCAACAGCGAGTCGCCTGAAGAGACAAAGAAAAACGATTAACGGATCTGTTAAAAGATAGGTGATTGTGTAAATAGGGTGAGTCTATGCGGACTGGTATACTGACTTACCCTATTTGTTTTTCGCCCACAAATTTTGATGCTTTTTAAAGCCGAAGTAGTCATAAGGCTCCCAGAAACTAGGCACCAGATTGTCGATTTCATCCGGCGTGAAATTGTTAGAAAGTTGGCTCATGATTTCATGCAATTTCTCTTTACCTAGGCGCATGAGCTTTTTCCTGTTTGCAGGGAAATAGAGATTTCGGCTCTTTGGAATAATCTCGTGAGCGCCACTGGTGATAAACTTTTGGTTTCGTGTTACGACTTTACACAATGGCTCGGCGGGATTTGCCGGGTTAAGTCCAGTCACGATAGCATATTCATACTGGTCTTTTTCCTGACCGTTTTCATTCTCCGGTATGAAGGTAATACCAAAACCCTGCGGAAAGTATCCGACTAAATCAATAAAATCATGTGACAGTTGTTTATTTAACCCGTTCTTTTTCGCCAACTGCTCAATAAGCAAATAGCCTTTTGGTAACCCCAAACGCGAGTAATCTGATTTAGTGGAAAGCACAATTGAAACGTAAATCTGAGGGATTTTAACAATCTCGCCCAACCCGGTTTTGGAAACAAAAGCGTCTTTAACCAGGTTTAGCAAAAATTCATGCGCTTCATTATGCACCAACGTAAACCTGTCTCTTTCCTCTTTTATATCTCCAACATAATTAGGGATACCTAATCCTTCGCTCAGATATTTAAGCGTGAAGTGATAATTGAGTTTAAGAAGATCTTTTCTCTGTGACTCTTCTAATAAACGAAACTCATCTAAATCGCCGTTTTCGCCTTTTAAAATCGTCAGTGCAGCAGGGCTCTGTAAGCCAATATCTTGAAGAAGTGCTGCGGCAATAAGGGGGCGACCAAGTTCCACTTTCCATTTTTCTTGCCAGTAACGGTTTCCGCGAAAACGAGACGACGACTCACGGTACTTGGAGAGATATTTGTGAGCTATGCTATCGTGGTCCAACAGACGGTCGACCAATCGCAACGTCAATACGGCTTTGTACAGGGGCTTAAATCGCGTGTGAACACGAGCAAAATTGCCCTGGGCGCCAGGCGTAAGCAGCATCAGAGTGCCGAGTAGCTTAGCACTTTGTTGTTGGGTTTCTTGCCAATTTTCCCCTTCGCTCAGCGCAATTATTTTATTGCATACAGCGTCAAGACGCTCAAGCCTTGAAAGACGTTCTTCCTCTAATTTTTCGGTGCTATTTTTTATCTGCTTTGTGAGCTGATCACAAAGGATCTCTTTTTGCTTGTTGCCCTTTATCTTTTTCAGTTCGACTTTTAAATCTTCAATATGATTTTCGAGGGAGGGAGTGAGAGAAAAATAATGGCGAGCATCCTCAAAGACTGAACCATAGCCAGTTTCTAGAGGTGATATCATATTAATGAGTTGTTTTACTTGTTGCGTGTAAATGCTATCAGGGTTTTGGCTTTGTGCGCTCACCGTTATCCTTTAATTTGATGCTACGAGTTGCCGCTTCTTTTTTCGAGCAGTTCCAGGCTGTACAGTTCAGCTCACGTTTTATCTTACCACATGACCTAACTCTACCGCCTCACGTTTCTTCAGTTGAGCTAAATGATACCGTAATTTTTCACTGATTTTGGTATTTCTTTTAATAACATGGAGTTGCGGCCATGACGCTCGTTCTCCACTAACAATTAACTGCGCAATACTCTCGCGAGTCGGGTTAGATAACACGTGCGATAAATTTCTAATTTGTCGCTTGGGTAGAATATTAATATTGCCAACATATTGCTGATCAATGATAGAACGTACTTTGTGAATAGCCAGCTTTGCGCTTTTATTCCGTGTTAAACGTTCGATAATATCGATGGCAAAAATACTGTTTGTTTTAGCAAGCTGACCAATGTGGCGAGCCGACATATCCCAAACTGAATTGGGATCAATACGGTTTGCCGAGATAAAAGGCACAGCTAAAGGGTTAGTTTGGCTGACAATACTGTGGTTAACGCCATATAGCCTTGCGAGGCGTTCAAAGGGAAGGTCAGCCATCAGTGAACCGTCTGCAAAACGTCGGTTTGGAATGTAAGGCACGATGTCACCACTCGGCGTCTTTGCACGCAGCTGAACTGGACTGAAGATAACGGGTACAGCACACGATGCTCTGACTGCTTGGGTAATAATAGCATTCGGCGAAGTCTTGGCATTCAATAACCGTGAATGTTGATGAAGATCTGCGGGTGATACGGTTACCGTAATGTGTCTCCCCGTTTTCTTAAATGCCTCTTCGAAGGTGGTAAGGTCGAAAAGCTCAATTAAGGCATTCTCCAACACAGAGCTATCAAATAATCCTTTTTTACCGAGTCCCGCAAAGCTTCGCCAGTGTTTGAACGTTTCGTAAATAAACTCAGCACTGAGTGCTTCTTGCAGCTGGTCTTGATCTCGCGTGCCCAACATTGCTGCGATAATTGACCCTGCACTCGAGCCAGAAACCACAGTGGGCAGAAGGCTCTTTTCATTAAGCGATTTTACAACACCTGCATGAAAGAAGCCTAAACCGGCTCCACCTGACAACATCAGACAGCTTCGACCAAAGGCGTGGGCCGTTTCCTCAAAGAAGGACAGCTTTTCGTAAAAATCTACATGTTGCTCGTCGGCGTGAAAAATTTGTTCTAGGGCCTGCGTTACCTCATCAATGAATTGCTCAACGAGATATTTAGTACCAATCTTACATTGGGTTAATAGTACGGGGTTTGCTATGTTACCTAAATTACCGTGAAGCCCTTCGTGAAGTATCGACATCAAAGCGTGCAAGTCGCCCTTACCTCGGGCTAACTGAAGACGCTGAACACGTTTGCGAATGAGCTTGTAATCGTAATCATCGCTTTCGTCTTTGGCTTTCCACTCTTCAGCGCCGGATAGCGCATCGTGAGCTAAACATGCGGCTTCATATTCCTCATAATTATTCGCATGCTCCATATCATGTTCTAGTTTCTTTAACCGCAAATCTATTACTGCCATGATAAATACCTAAAATATTGAACTAGCAAGATTATTTGTTGCTAGCTACGGAGATGTAGATAACAACAATATAGTGACCTTGCGTTCTGCATACTGAATTTGTGTACAACTATGAAATACGAAACCGAATGAAGGTCGCAAAAAACATAATATTTCAAGTCTATTCGCATTATTTAGAATTCACCACCTAATACCTGTACTTAACACGTCATTCTGCTGTGAAACTCTGATGTTTTGCTTTCTTTTGAAATTTCACTCACTTGTTTTCAATCAACAATTCAAAGTTATTTCATTTTTTACGTTGACCATTTCGTAAGCACTCAGTAGCCTGACAATGAGAAGAATAAACTGGAACCTTACTTGTAGTATGGAATGGAACCTTGAAACCCTGAGTTTGCTATCAATTCCTTTGATTAGCGCCATAGTTGGCTGGCTGACTAACTACTTGGCGGTAAAAATGATGTTTTATCCAATCGAATTTGTGGGCGTAAAACCTATTTTTGGATGGCAAGGGCTGATTCCTGCAAAACGTCGTCAGATGGCGGAGATTGAAGTTGAGCTGGTTTTAGGTAAGTTACTTAGTGTCGAAGAGTTAGCTCAGCGGCTTGATGCTGATGAACTTACCAAGGCAATCGAAAGGCGTTTAGGCCAGGTTATTCGTAAAGTCGTCAACGACGTCATGGCCGAATCAGCGCCACAGCTGTGGGCTGCGCTTCCTGTTCAAGGTAAGAACCTTGTTTATCAGCGAATAGAAAATGACATTCCTAATGTAGTTCACAAAATGGTGGACGATTTCCAACACAATGTCTCTGAAATTTTAGATATCAAAGAGCTCGTTGTAGAGCAGCTAGTGAGTGCGCCAGAGCTCGTTAACGAGATATTCCTTACCGCGGGTAGCAAAGAGTTTCCGTTTATTGTCCGTTCAGGTTTTTACTTTGGTTTCCTTTTTGGTTTACCCACTATGTTGCTTTGGTATTTTTACCAAGCTTGGTGGATATTGCCACTGGGTGGTCTATTGGTAGGGTATGCGACGAACTGGATTGCGATAAAAATTATTTTTGAACCAAAGCGACCAATAAAACTTGGACCAATAACGATCCAAGGCATGTTTTTAAAGCGCCAGAAAGAGGTGTCAGAAGTTTACTCGGATATCATAGAGAAAAAGCTCATCACGCCCAAAAATATCACCCACGTCATTCTGCATGGTTCAGGTTCTGCTCAGCTCTTAGAGCTCATTGAGCTTCATGTTAATGACGCCATAGAGCGCTATGTAGCCATTGCTCAACCCTATTTTGCACTGGGCGTTGGTTCAGAAAACTATCACCAGATGAAAGCGCTGGCAGTACGCCAAATTTTTGATAATTCAGATAAATACCTGCTTTATGCGTTTGATTACGCGAACAATGCGTTGCAAGTCGGGCACGACTTAAGCGAACGAATGCAGGCGCTCAGCGTTGAAGAGTTTGAAGGGGTATTGCGGCCCGCCTATCAACAAGATGAGTGGAAACTCATCGTAACCGGGGCTATTTTAGGTATGGTGGCTGGAGTCGCACAGCTTTATCTTGTGTTTATGTAGTGAAGTTTATCTGGTGGATGTTTCGCAGCACGCTCGATATTCCACATTCTACGAAAAGGTCTGGACGAAATTATGAAGACAGCGCAAAAAATACTGCTCACTGCGCTTACCTTGTTCAATGAACACGGTGAAAACACTGTAACCAGTGTAGACATCGCGTTGGAATTAGATATCAGTCCAGGAAACCTCTATTACCACTTTAAAGGTAAAGACAGCATCGTAAGTGCGCTAATGAAAATGCATGAGCAACAAATGCATAAGCTCTTGAATAGAGAAAAGCTTGATACACTTCATCCTGAAGAGATCATGTATTACCTGTTTTTGCTTGTTGATAGCATTCACGTCTTCCGTTTTTTTTATCGCAGCCCGGCAGATTTGGCTGAGAAGTACCCCCCCATAGTTCGTCCTCGCCAGCACATACTTTCAAGCTTAAATAAACAGCTGGCCTTTCTTTTTGACGCGTTATCACAGCAAGAAGCACTCATTGCAACAAAAGCGGATATAGCACTACTGGTAGATTTGATGTCCCTGATTATTACGCAGTCGTGCCAATTCGATGAATTAAACAGTCATATGGATAGCGCCATGCAGCGCTATCATGCTTTGTCGCTAATGATGGTAAGTGTGTTGCCACGTTTGGCGCTCTCTGATGAGCAAAAGCAAGAACTCTCGCAGATGCTTAATTCTCACGATTTCGTGAGAGATGTCTCAACGCAACCCCCTTTCGACTTTGCTTGAAGGAATAACAATGGCAAAAACGCTCAGCTTCTTAGATAAGTCATTTTGGATAACGGAGTCTGATGAGAATCCTAAACACGTTGCTTGTTTGCAATTACTTGCCATTCCTAAAGGGGCGAACAGCACTGAATATGTTCCTCAACTATTTAAAGAAATAAGGAGCTTTGCTCGCGCAACATCGCCTTTTAACTGTGCCGTGAAAACGGTGCTAGGGTATCCAGTTGGTTTTGCACCCGTGAAAAAACTTAATATGGATTATCATGTACAGATTCATCGCGTTGCCGACATAACAAATAGAGAAGCACTCGATGCCTTTGTCGCGAGACTGCACGCCTCACGATTAGACCCGGATAAACCTCTGTGGCAATACCATTTTATTTTTGACGACAGTAGCGATACGTTTGCGATATATGCCCGCGTTCATCACATGTATGGCGACGGTGCAACCTTGGTGCGTTGGTTTCAAGCTGGCTATGTATCAAATTCTCACGAAACTAAGTTTACACCCGTTTGGGCGGTGAAGCGGCTCAGGCACAAGCGCCACGAGTCGGTGAGTTTTTACAAGCGCATTGTAGGCGTTGGCTACGCGTTTAAAACAGCCTTTGATTTGTTGGTTATCTTTCTTCGTATTTTCATGAAGCTTTTGAGGGTTAACCCACACTACATGCCCATTCCGTTTACGGGTACCAAAACCGTACTGACTGGGCAAGTTAAGGCGGGGAGGGCGGTAGCGACGATGGACTTAGACTTTAAGCGGGTAAAGGCGCTGGCAAGGCGCACTCGCTCTACTGCCAATGAGGTACTTTTGTGCGCGTTTGATATTGGCGTTCATAAACTGCTGCAAGACCACGGGCAAGTATTTAAAAAAGCCCTATTTACTAATATGCCCATTAATCTGCGCAAGCCAGGCGAGAAAACGACGGGCAATAAAATAGCCATTGTTCCTGTTCAGCTTGCCCATGGCGAAACAGACCCGTATCTTCGACTTCGCCAAATTGTCGTAAACCATCGCATTGTAAAACATGCTGCTCAGCATGCGCGACCCGCTGCATTTAGCGGCTACACTATCGTAATTCAGTCTTTAGCCTTGGTATTTGAATGGTTAAAGTTGTCCAGTGTGGTGAAGCCCATTGCCAACATCTTAATTTCAAATGTGCCAGGGCCAACGGATAAACGTTACTTGAAAGATGCCGAACTGCTCGCCTGCTACCCAATTTCTACAATGACACCCGGGGGAGGGGTCAATATTACGCTTATGACCTATGCGGGGACGGCAAACGTTGGGTTAGTGTGCTGTAACAAAAATATAAAATCCTTACAGCCGTTGGCAAGATACGTAGAGGAGGCATTTGACATGCTGGAAGCTAGCGTCGATGACCCAAGGTTGAATATTGACGATATTGGAGAACAGGTCGATATGGTCCCAGTTTCCATTGTTTCAGACCATTAGCACAGCGATTGTGATTACGCTAACGAGGGGAACGCGACAGAGAATTACTGAGCTATAAAGATGAAAATGTCACTCGCCTAGGTAAAAGCGAAGCACGTTTTCTTCTACCCGAACGTTTTGCCCCAGTTTTGCAAAGAGAACTTCCCGCCAGTGATCGTTGCGCATGGTGTGGCTCAACGTTTCCTGAGTAATTTGTTTTTTGATTGCGCTGTCAATTTGTGGCGTGTGGTAGTCCAACACCTTTTGTTTTGAGCCGGATAAATAGAGCTGTAGGTAATCGGCAGCGATGTCTGACGTGCCCGCGCTGAACAACGAAAAAGCGGTTTTTAATGGTCTACCCAATAAGTTATTGACGTTTTTAGGAAAAAAACGAGTGAGCAAAAACTGAGTATCCTTAATAAGGGCATAATCGTCGTTAACCAACGTAACGTTGTCGGTTTTGAGGTCTACCAAGTAAAGCGTACTCATATTTTTGTCGTAATATGGCGTGGCAGAAAGGGTAAAAACCACGTGGGCGCGGTAGATGGTGGTGGCAGCGATTTCGATGTTTAAGGCGGCTAAACATTGAAGGCCAATGCGGTTTCTTTCATCATCTAATATGAGGTTACCTTCAAGCACCGTAACGGTGCCTGTACCAACGGGGATTTCGAATGTAAATCCGTAGGGGAAGCTGTTTTTTATCAGGTTGTGCAGTTCAGACTTGGTAAAATCATCGTGCGTCAGCCTACCCAGTTTTACAAGCCACTGAGCAAAAAACACTTTGCATTTGTCTTTCAACGATAGATTGTTCGGCAAAACTCATTCTCGGGCTAATGATTAGCCAGCGGGCCACTGTAGGCTGACATTTCTCATCACAAAGAAACTAAGCTATCAGGATTATTAGATTTTTTAAATCTTACCACTTAAGTATTTTCCCAAAGAAGAATTGTTTGCTAATCTGGTCGAACCACAACGTTTTTTTTAACATTATCCGGTTTGGCTTAAGGAGTTGGCGAAATGAGCGAAGTACTCAGCAAGTACGATTACATCATTGTAGGAGGAGGGTCTGCTGGTGCTGTGCTTGCAACGCGCTTATCAGAAAATCCTGCGCTTGATATTTTGCTATTAGAGGCTGGCTCTAAAGACACAAATCCATTAATTCATATCCCCTTTGGTCTTTCTGTTCTGAGCCGGTTTGAAGGAATTGGTTGGGGCTATCATACGGCACCACAAAAAGAGATGTACGATCGAGAATTGTTTTGGCCCCGCGGTAAAACGTTAGGTGGCAGCAGTTCGGTTAATGCGATGTGTTACATTCGCGGGCAAAGAGAAGACTACGATCGCTGGGCTAATGAAGAAGGGGCTCAAGGTTGGTCGTTTGATGACGTGCTGCCTTATTTCAAACGGTCAGAGAACTTCGAAGAAGGCGCTGACGAATACCACGGTACTGGCGGTCCGTTAAACGTAAGCAAATTGCGTCATACAAGTGTGCTATCAGAGACATTTGTAAATTCAGCGTCATTTGCAGGTTACCAACAGCTAGACGACTTTAATCGCGACGAGCGTGAAGGGTTAGGGTTTTATCACGTTACCCAAATTAACGGACAGCGATGTTCCACCGCAAAAGGTTACTTAACGCAAGCGAAGCATCGCAACAATCTTACCGTTCTTACGAAAGTAGCTGCGGAGAAAGTGCTGCTTAAAGAAGGGAGAGCCATTGGCGTTCAGGTGCGTGAGAAAGGGGTGGTAAATCGTTATTTTGCTAGAAGTGAAGTAATTTTATGCGGTGGGGCAATTAATTCTCCGCAACTGCTCATGCTATCAGGCATCGGCCCACGGGCTGAACTAGAAGAAAAAGGCATATTTGTACAGCAAGACCTGCCAGGAGTTGGACAAAACTTACAAGATCATTTGGACGCAATTGTTCAGTACACATGTAAGGCACGGGAGGGATATGCGGTTGCATTAGGAGCGCTTCCGTCGTACGCAAAAGCGAGTGCGGATTACGCGCTTAAACGAAACGGCATTTTTTCATCAAATGTTGCAGAAGCCGGTGGTTTTGTAAGCTCTAGTTTAGCGACACAAGGCCCCGACATTCAGTTTCACTTCTTGCCTGCAATTCTTAACGACCACGGAAGACAGCTCGCTTTTGGTTATGGGTACGGCCTTCACGTGTGTTGCTTATACCCTAAAAGTCGCGGCACAATCTCGCTTCAAAGCAATCATCCTGCTGACCAGGCACTTATCGACCCCAATTATTTATCTGCAAAAGAAGATCAGCAGGTGATGATAGAAGGCGTGCGCATTGCACGAAAATTACTCTCAGCGCCAGATTTCGACAAATTCCAGGGAAGTGAATTGTACCCAGGGGAACAAGCGCAAAGCGACGATGAAATTTTAGAGTTTTTACGGGAGCGTGCTGAAACCATTTATCACCCCATCGGCACGTGTAAAATGGGTAGCGATGACGACGAGATGGCGGTGGTTGATAATCAGTTGCGAGTGAGAGGTATTGCTGGTCTGCGAGTGGTTGATGCCTCCGTAATGCCTAGCCTGATTGGTGGCAATACCAATGCGCCAACCGTCATGATAGCGGAGCGGGCAGCGGAATTTATTAAAGCTGCGCACGAGGGGCAGCCTGTTTCTCTAGCGAAAGCTTAATCAGCGTAATTGGGCATGTAATTGCAGGGAGCGAGTTAATGTCTCGCTCAAACACGGCTAGCCGCACTAGTCGGTGGGAAAATTCATCACTCTGAATAGCTTAACCACTGTCTATCCCTGTTTTTGCATAAACAAGTCGGCAGCGCAGTCACACATTTCTTCAATGTGGCTGCTGTCAGCGTAAATACCGTCAATAAGCAATCGTGCTATTCCATGCAATGTACCCCAGGTCACTTGCGCTAGACGAAGCGCATCCTGGTTGTTCGGCAACAGCCCTTTGTCCTGCCAATAGCGCGTCATGGTCACTTGAAACTGAAAGCAAGGAAAGGCGACGTCTTTTAAGTCGTTGGTCGCTGCTTGGTTTTGCCATATTGTTCGCCCGAACATCAGTTCATACATTTCGGGGTTGTCAGCCGCATAGCCGATGTATTCGTGTATAAACTCACGAAAACGCTCCTGTGGCGTTTTATCTTCTTGTTCAAATATGCGCTTTGCGGTGGAATGCCAATCGCTGAAACCCTTTGCTGCAATTGCGCTTAATAGCGCACTCTTGTCTTTAAAGTGATGGTAGGGCGCAGTACGAGACACACCGGCATCTTCAGCCAGTTTTCTAAGCGATAGGCTATCAACGCCATGCTGAGAAAGACGCGCAGTGGCCGCCTCTATCAGTGCGCTGCGTAAATCGCCGTGATGGTAGCTTTGTACTGCATTAGTCATAAACCAAAAGTTTCCGTGTTCACTATTGAGCCGAATAGATAACGTTTTATCTTGACAGTGTCAACATAGCCTTTTATCTTGACGCTGTCTAGTTTGCAAATTTGTTAATAGGAACAGCCCAAGGAGACAGCGCAAACCATGAAGTACTCTACATTAGAAGTAAAACAAGAGGGCCATATTGCCCACGTAGTACTTAACCGCCCAGAAGCAATGAACAGCATGATCCCAGAATTCTGGACAGAACTTCCCGCGGCTATTCGGGAAATAGACGACAATGCCGATGCCCGTGTCATTGTTATTTCATCGACAGGTAAGCACTTCTCTGCCGGTATGGATTTATCGGTGTTCTTGAACATGAAGGAAGACTTTAAAGGTGACCCTTCGCGTAGAGCAGAGCGTATGCGCCGCATGGTTATGCTGCTTCAAGATAGCTTTACCGCCATCGAACAGGCACGTATGCCCGTTATCGGTGCTGTTCAAGGCGGTGCAATTGGTGGCGCGGTTGACCTGCTTAGTGCATGCGACATGCGCTATTGTACCCAAGACGCTTTTTTCACTATCAAAGAAACCCAACTAGGTATGACAGCTGACGTTGGCACGCTGCAGCGTTTACCAAAACTGATCCCTATCGGTATTGTGAAAGAGCTCGCCTATACAGGTCGCAACTTTGGTGCC
Source organism: Alteromonas sp. KUL106 (assembly GCF_009811415.1). Lineage (GTDB taxonomy): Bacteria > Pseudomonadota > Gammaproteobacteria > Enterobacterales > Alteromonadaceae > Alteromonas. The sequence continues at coordinate 76,755 of NZ_BLIG01000010.1, forward strand.
GCAGAAGCGCAGCAACTTGGCTTTGTAAATCAGATATTTGACGACCAAGGTGCAATGTTAGAAGCCGTAATGAAAATAGCCCAGCAGATTGCATTGAATTCGCCGCTAGCGGTTTCAGGCACCAAGACTATGATTAATTACGCGGTAGAACACACGGTGGCAGAAAGCTTGACCTATATGGCTACTTGGCAAGCGGGCATGTTCCAAATGGAAGATGTGTTTAAAGCCATGGAAGCACAGAAAACTAAAACGCTGCCGGACTATCCGCCTTTATACCCAGCGATTAAGAAAATGAATTCGTAAGTTTCATATGAAAGTGCGCCTATTGCCGCTTTTTTAGCTATCAGTTCAATGGTGGCGAGGCTGCGTTAGGACTGCTTCGATGAACGACTTTTATTACAAAGACAAAGAGCATTTCTAAAGCAGAAATGCGTGAAAAAAAGAATAATTTAACAGGCTTTTTAACGGCTTTTACCAAGCCAAAACGACTTTCAGGAATGTATCATGAATCAGACCGTTACCGATCATCCCGTTTACCCTCATTTATTTCGTCCGTTGGATTTAGGGTTTACTACCCTTAAAAACCGCGTGCTTATGGGCTCTATGCACACAGGCTTAGAAGAGTTGCCCGATGGCCATAAACGTATGGCAGCGTTTTATGGCGAACGTGCGAGAGGGGGCGTTGGCCTTATCGTTACAGGTGGAATTGGGCCAAATGAAGAAGGCGCTACCCATCCATCAACGTTTCGCCTAGATACGGATGAAGCGGTTAAAAATCACAAAGAAGTGACGGATGCAGTGCATACTGCAGGCGGTAAAATCTGTATGCAAATTTTGCACACAGGGCGCTATGCGTATAGCCCCAAGCTTGTTGCACCTTCTGCGGTACAGGCGCCAATTAACCCATTTAAACCAAAAGCACTTGAAGCCGAAGAGATTGAAAAGCAAATCGAAGATTTCATTACTGCAGCAACTCAAGCTCAGCGCGCGGGTTACGATGGTGTTGAAATCATGGGGTCTGAAGGCTATTTCCTTAATCAGTTTATTGCCAAACGTACAAACCACCGCGACGATGAATGGGGCGGTGAATACGAAAACCGCATTCGCTTGCCTATTGAGGTGGTTCGCCGGGTGCGCGAAGCTGTAGGTAAAAACTTTATCATCATCTATCGCTTGTCGATGCTAGACCTTGTGGAGGGTGGCTCTACTTACGAAGAAGTCGTGCAGCTAGGTAAAGAAATTGAAAAAGCTGGGGCAACTATTATCAACACTGGTATTGGTTGGCATGAAGCGCGTATCCCCACCATCGCTACCAAGGTACCGCGCGCGGCATTTACGTGGGTAACAGCTAAATTCCGTGAAGCGCTATCCATTCCGGTGATAACGTCAAACCGTATCAACACGCCTGAAGTTGCTGAAGAAGTGCTATCTCGTGGTGATGCTGACATGGTGTCGATGGCACGTCCGTTCTTGGCTGACCCAGACTTTGTGCGCAAGGCGCAACAAAACAAAGCCGATGAAATTAATACATGCATTGGTTGTAACCAGGCCTGTCTTGACCATGTATTTAACGGCAAAATGACCAGTTGCTTGGTGAACCCCCGCGCTTGTCACGAGCTTGAAATTAACGTTCAACCAGCAGAAACCAAAAAGCGTATTGCGGTTGTAGGTGCAGGACCTGCAGGGTTGGCGGCTGCAGTGACATCCGCACAGCGCGGTCATGACGTTGTGGTGTACGATGCGTCTAGCGAAATTGGTGGTCAATTTAATATCGCTAAACAAATTCCAGGTAAAGAAGAGTTCTATGAAACGCTACGTTATTTTAAGCGCCAAATTGAGCTTCACAAAAACATTACCCTTAAATTGAATACCTATGTTGATGCGGCTGCGCTAAACGATGAAGGGTTCGATGAAGTGATGATTGCCACAGGTATTAAGCCGCGCACGCCAGCTATAGAAGGTATTGAGCACGAAAAAGTACTCACCTACATTGACGTATTGAAAGAGAAAAAGCCAGTAGGTAATAAAGTGGCCATTATCGGTGCCGGCGGTATTGGTTTTGATACCGCTGAATATTTGTCTCATGGAAAGGAAACGCCAAGCCAAGACATTCCAGCGTTCATGAAAGAATGGGGTATTGATATGACTTTCTCGGCCCGTGCAGGCATAGAAGGCGTGAAGCCGCAGCCAGAACCATCGCCAAGAGAGATTTTCCTACTACAGCGCAAGACAACCAAAGTAGGCGCTGGGTTAGGCAAAACGACGGGGTGGGCGCATCGAGCCGGCTTGCTAGCCAAAGGAGTGACGATGATCCCAGGTGTAAGCTATGACAAAATTGATGATGAAGGGCTACACATCACGGTAGACGGCAACCAGCAAGTGTTGCCGGTAGACAACATCATCATCTGTGCGGGGCAAGAGCCAATGCGTGATATTGTCGAAGGTCTCAACATGCCATATCACCTTATTGGTGGTGCAGATGAAGCGTTAGAGCTTGACGCAAAACGCGCCATAGACCAAGGCACGCGAGTGTGTGCTGCGGTTTAAGTACTAAGAAGCAATGAACTAGTAAGCAACAAAGCGTCTCTAAAAGAGGCGCTTTTTTTATGTAAAAAAACAAAGGCAGGTTTGTAGTGGTCTGTTGTAGCGATACAGATCTGTTATCATTCTCATTTTTTATCTGAGACGAACATGACCTTCAGCAACACCCAAGATTTAATTCACGCTGTCAGTAATTCACCAGAAACAATCGAGTTCAAGGACGTTATCGCGCTTGTTGATAGCGCGTTCACTTTTACGTCAACCGCTTTCACCAACGGTGATGTTTCAAACGAGGCGAACCAAAACAACGGCTCGTGCAAGCTGCTTGCACTCGGTCAGCACTTAAAACTAAATCATGCGCAAACACTGGCCTTATTCGGACGTTTTTATCGCGAAGATGTGCTGAATAACCCTAACGGAGACGACCACGCGAATATTCGCAACTTTATGAAAACTGGCCATGAAGGGGTGGTGTTTGACACATTTCCTTTGGTGAAAACAGACGTATCGCATTGCTAAACAATAGCGACCTTACGGGTCCAACGCGCCCATTTTCAGAGCTTATTCCTGCGAGCGCGGCCGCGTTCGCTGCTTATCGGTTATTTCTTGATTAAAAAAACGGTACGAAGCTTCGTCACCTAGTTTTTGTGAGAGTGATAATCCCAAGCGAATAAGCGAATTGTCTCGCTGTACCTCAACGGCTTTTTTTAGAACGTTGAGGCCAGCTTTCGTTTGACCAATACTATCCAGAGCAAGTGCATAGATATACCAATTTTGCGGGTTGTCAGGGCCAAGTGTTGCCGCTTGTTTAAAAAACGTAACAGCGGTTGGCTTGTCTTGTTTACGAATATAAAACATCCCCAATGAATAGTGGATAAGGTCGCTTTTGGGCATTTGGTTTACTGCTTCAAAGAGTATTTGTTCTTCTAAGCGAAGTTTATTTTGAGCGCGATAAAGTTCAGCAAGGTTTACATAGTTCGCTTCAAAATAGGGGTCTATTTTTATGCCTTGTTTGAGTAAGGTCTCGGCTTCTTCAATATTGCTTAGCTGATATTCAACAAGGCTTTGATTAAGGTTACCTTCACCTCGCCATTGATTCACTTTATTTGATAACGTGAGCTCTTCAAGCGCTTTCTTAAAGCTCTCGCTATTTAGCCCCAAGCCAATCAGATTATTTACGGCAGTTATCCGAATGGCTTTGAATTTGTCATCAAGTAGGCTGGCGTACGACTTTATGCGCTCTTGAGGTGAAAGAGCCTTGCCTGCTTGTGCAGCTCCCAGCCTTAAAAGGGGCTCTTTATGGTTAATAAAATAATGTAATTCTCTGTCGGTAATCGGCTGGTTAGTTGAGTGCAACAGCCCTATGGCTGTTGCGCGCTTAATTACGGGTAACGATGTTGAATATGCAATGCGCAATATGGCTTCGTTACCATGAATTTCGCCGGACATAAGTAATATGTAACTTTCCTCTTCTCTACTTAGCAGAGAGTCTCTGCCATGCCAAGATGTTAGTATTTTGGATACCCAAGCGTTGTCTTTTTCATGACAACTTAAACACGCGTTAGGTGTGCCTGTTTTCGCTGAAATATGTGGCGTTGGAATACTAAAACTATGGTCGCGCCGTTCATCCACCCCCATAAAAGTACGCGTAGGCATATGGCAGTTTACGCACTGATTTGCGTCTGTACTTTCGGCATGCTTAGTGTGTTTTTTACCTTGGAAAGTTGATGCCAAGTGGCACTGCAGACACAAACCATTCCCCTCCATTTTTAATTTCATAGAGTGTGGGTTATGGCAGTCGATACAGTTAACACCAGCCTCATACATGCGGCTTTGCAAAAAAGAACCGTAAACATACACTTCTTCTCGTATTTGCCCGTCGGCAAAATACAGAGGAGGGATAAGAAGTGAAGGGGAAAACTGATCTAAAAAAGGCGTCTTGGGATCTATACCGTCAGAGAGTGCGCTGCGTAACGAGTGACATGCAAAGCATGTTTCCATAAACTGATTGTCTCGTTTGGCGGGAACGAACTTACCATTTTCTTTTTCATACCAAGACGCGATACTATCGCCTTCCTTTAACAACCACTTTCCTATCGCTTTTTGTTCGCCCAGAGAGAGAGCGTGAGAAGTGGAAGAGGGCCCTAGAGATGTTTTTTCACTAAGAGGTGTTATTTTGGCGATTTCATTTGTTTTATCGCTCCTAGTTTTGTTTGCCTCATCAGTGTAATGCGCCGCCATATCGCCATGGCAGGAAGCACACGACACATTGATTTCATCAAAGTGGCTGTTGAATGTAAGAGTTTCAGTATCAAACTTACGCTTCAAACCACTAGAGTGACAATCGGCGCACATGCCATTCCAGTTTTGCATAGGCTGTTTCCAATGCAACCTGTCTTTATGTCCAATATCTTCAGATAAATAGTTTGGGTACCAACGCTGGCCGCCTTCTGATCTGTCCCGTGTATCCCATGCAAATGGAAAAACTTGAAACTTGCCTTTTTCAGTTTCGATTAGGTATTGCTGTAGTGGGTAGTGGCCAAAAACATAAGCAACTCTATAGGTCGTTGTATTTCCTGCTTCTGTTAGCTCAGCGAAAAATGCAGTATCGTTTTTGAAAAAACGCGCAGTCTGCTTAAAGTGAGAAATTGAATCATCATCGAAATTAGCAATTACGGTCTCGTCGGTGGCATAGGCCATCGCTCTAGCGTGGTCAGATTGTTGCCATTGAATTACCTGTTCCTTATGGCAAGTTACACAGTTGGCATATTCTTTCCCGTGTAAGTTTCTACTTAAACTCGTTAAAAGTAACAGGCTGAGAACAAAAACCAACCGAGGCATTACGACGTCCATTATGTCTTAAGGTTAACTAGCTACACTGTATCACAGTGATTTTTGCAGCGTTAAATTTAGTTAGGACATGCGCGTTATTTCTCACGCTCAGTTAAAATCAACTCGCTAGACTGGGGCATTATCGCGAAGTCAAATTGGCCTAAGACATTCATGCCCAGTAATCCGTCGGCATCGGGAAGGGCGTCTTCGGGCAATACGATGGCAGAGACATCGTTGAACTCGTAGCCAGCAAAGTAAAATCGCGGTATTTGTACCAATGGTGCTTCAATGGTGCCTGATGCCGTTCTAACGTTGAAGTTACCAATAAATGTAAGGTTTCGCATGCGGCCTAAACGAGCAAACAGTCGGGAAGAAATTGCGGTTGTACTGGCGCCTGTATCTAGAATCATGGTGGCCCTTTGATTAAGGGCCTTTGCTTCAAGTCGGTATTGATCGCCAATGCGCTCTAAGGCTACACGGGTTTGATAACGAGCGGCGTCAGTGCTTGTCGGCTCTATTTCGCTATTGTTCGGCGTAGTGTCTGCATTGGCAACATCGCGCATTTCATAGGCTTTATTGCGAATGATATTGGCGTCTCTGTCGTTAAATGGTAGGGCTGCAAGCACATCTTCCATTAGGGTAAGTTTTTGCTGATAAGCGTAAGCTTCTGCCAAATTAAGGGTGTAGTGCTTAGCGTCGGGTATGCGTTGATACAGTGGCTCATTTAATCTGGCAACCAGTTCCCATTGTTCGTCTTGACTTAACTGCGTCTGTGCCTGTTGATACAAGGTGGCAATTTTTGTGTCGATAAATGCGAGAGTTTCAGTTGAAAGAGGCAGTTCAGCCAAGTCGTAGTAGTGCACTATCGCTGTGGGCAGGGGCTTTGTTAACTCAATCAACTCACCTTCTAGCAACAGCAGCGATTCGTTGAGCGGGTCATTTTTTAAAAAGTTTGTTAGCTCTGCTGCGAGCAATGCATATTGCCCATTATTGAGCAGGGCAGTGAGTGAATCTACTTCGTCTTGATTTAGTGAAGGTGCGGATGAGTGCAGCGCTTCGCGCTCACTTGATGATGTATTAGCGCCATGAGTGCTTGAGGCATAGGACGGGGAACCTTTGCTGTTATAGGGGGCTGCCTCATTCTCAACTTGAGCCATGTCCTTAAATTGTGCCTCACCTTCTAAACGGTGTTCATAGTTAGCTTCCCTCTCATAAGCTTTATCATTGTGTTGTTTTAAGCTAAGCCATAAGTAAACGTTTATGCCTAGCGACACAAAAAGTAGGAATGAAAGCACCATTGCTAGCCATGTTTTCATTGTGCCACACATGCCTTGCCATATATGTCCACGAATTGTTTAGGCATGCGTTTTGGCGCACCTGTATCAAGACTCACGCAAACGAAGGTCGTCACAGCATCAAATACTGTCTTGTCTCGTTTTGGGCAGATAAACTGAAACTGACGTTGTAAAGTCAGTTTGCTGTCGCAATGCACTATCCAAGTAGCGCATTCTAATGTATCACCAAGGTGAGTAGGCAAGTGATAGTTTAGCTCATGGCGCTTAATCACCATGCCTCGATTTAGCGATTGATAATCGGCAAACTGTAAGCCAAGCGCGTTTGAGTGAGCCCACGCCAAGCTCTCTAGCTGGGATAGGTATGCCACATTGTTCACGTGCTGATAATGGTCAATGTGCGTCTCATTAATATGCCATTGCTGCACATAAGGGGTGTCTAACATCCAATTAAGCGTCGGTTTACTCAAACTGAATCCTTATTCATATCTCTTGTTTTAATCCTATCCTGTCTGTTTATCATTGGTTGTGCGCCTCATACCACAGGTAGAGGGTTACCTTCAGGTAAGGTTAATTCGTCACTCAGCAATGCGTGCATAATTGCTTTTTCCCGCACTAGCACGGGCTCAATGAAGCTTTGTACATCGCCTAACGCCTTAAATGCATCGAAGCCACGTTCTAAAAACTCGTGCAAGGCAAGTAGCCCTGCAAGTTTGGCCGGGCGGCGCGATAACGAAATTAACATGCCTATACCACGAACTTTTATTACATCGGCAAGTTGGTCGCCTAAGTGCGAGATTATGTCGATTTGATGGGTTCTATCTTCCATTCTAGCCACCTCTCGATAGGCAAGGGCGTAGCTATCGCGGTTGATTGGCGCGTCGGTAAAGTGTGTTTGCAGATACTGAGCCATTGCCATATCTAAATCGAACGATAGCGCATTTAAAGATAAGGCATCACCCATCGCCATCATTGCTTTGTCGGGTAATACTTTAGCGAGTTTTGGAATAACCCGAACGAGGTCAGCGTCACGTTGGCTAAAATCTTTTGGCCCATAGAGTTCTTCAACGAAAAACGCCATGGCTTTTTGATAGCGCTTCTGCTGAGCCAAGTCGTCATGGGTTACTAGCAACCGTTCGCATTGCCACTGCTGTAGCCGATGAATAGTAGGCATTATGCCAAGCTGATTGGCTAAGTCGCGAAGGGCGTTAACTCTATGTATGTGTTTTATAATTTCTTGCGCCAAATGACACACTCCCCGTAACGTTGGCATAGCTTGTTCATAATTGTAAACCTAGATTGACCTAAGCAAGCGTGCCTTTCAAGTGAGAATACAAAGTTTTACTGGTATACTCTGCCGCCATCGGTTTAGCTCGCTTATTTAGATTTTGATTAACGCAATGAACAGTCAACGAAGTCATTTACCACTAGGAAACACCGTTGAAGACAAGATAGCTTTTGAACAAGACCTGCGCTCGGAAACAGACAGCGATGTTCCCACGTTAATGTCACTGTTTAATAGCACGTTCGAAGATTTCAATACACGCTTGGTTTTAGGCAAAGATGAGCCCATCTATATTCCCGCTGGGCAAGGCGAAAGCTACCATCAAATTGTGTTTGCTCACGGCTTTTTCTCAAGCGCACTTCATGAAATCGCCCACTGGTGCATTGCCGGTGAAAAACGCAGGTTGCTAGAGGATTATGGCTATTGGTATTGCCCCGATGGCCGTGATGAGACCCAACAGGCTGATTTTGAGAAGGTGGAAATTAAGCCTCAAGCCATAGAATGGGCTTTCACCGAAGCTGCGGGCAGGGCATTTCAAGTGAGTACGGACAATCTGAATGGTGTACAGCCCGACAGAGAAGGGTTCACTCGAAATGTTGCTGCGCAACTAGCACACTACAAAGCCCATGGTTTTCCGCCTCGAGCCGAGCGCTTCATTAACGCGCTAAAAACTACATTCAGTAAAGATGGGCATAAAAATACCTCTGGAGCAGATGCAGCATGATACCAACCGATTTAGCCCGTCCAACCGTTTTTAAACTCGGTGTTATAGTGAACCCTTTTGCCGGAATTGGCGGAGCGCTTGCCTTAAAAGGCAGTGACGGCGCTGAAATCCGTGAAAAAGCCCTTGCCATGGGGGCTGAGAAAAAGGCCAATGAAAAAATGGCAAAGGCTTTAAGTATTCTTGAGGCGCTGTCTGGTCAATTTACTGTGGTTACCGCAGCGGGTGATATGGGGGCTTCAGTGTGCGAATCTCTTGGTATTCCTTTTGAGGTTATTTATTCACCTGATTCAGAGCAAACCGAAGGGGAAGATTCAGAGCGTGCCGCAAAAGCCATGGTCGAGGCAAACGTCGACTTACTGCTATTCGCTGGTGGCGATGGCACCGCGCGAAATATTTGTAGTGTGGTTGGCACTCAGGTACCTGTGTTAGGTGTACCCGCTGGCTGTAAGATCCATTCCGGTGTTTATTGCGTCTCGCCGTCGGCAGCAGGACAGGTGGTCAGTCAAATGATTGCTGGCGAGTTGGTCAGTGAGATGGACGCCGAAGTGCGCGATATCGACGAAAATGCGTTTCGCGAGGGGAAAGTGATCGCTAAGCATTACGGTGAAATGCGTGTACCCGCTGAACTCACATACGTTCAAGCCGTAAAAATGGGCGGTAAAGAAGACGAAGCCTTGGTGTTAGACGACATCGCAGCATATATCAGTGAGATTATGGATGAAGAGCCAGAAACCTATTTTGTCATGGGGTCAGGCTCTACCGTGGGTTCAGTCATGGAGTTCCTTGAGCTAGACAATACGCTGCTGGGCGTTGATATTGTGAAAAACAGAGAGGTAGTGGCCAATGACGTTACAGCCCCAGAGTTACTCGCATTGACGCAAGGTAAACCGACGAAAGTCATTTTAACGGTGATTGGGGGGCAGGGGCATATTTTAGGCCGTGGAAATCAACAGCTAAGCCCTGCTTTTATTCGGCAAATTGGCAAGCAAAATATGCTGATTGTTGCAACTAAGCAGAAACTTCAGGCCTTAAATGGCAAGCCACTGCGTCTAGATTCAAGCGATGCAACATTAGATACAGAGTTAGCGGGCGCCTTTACCGTTATCACCGGCTATAAAGATAAGGTGCTTTGCAGTGCGCAATAGCCCATGTGAAAATATCAAAATACCGTCACCGGCATTTTATCGTCCACATCCGGTTTATTGATGGCTGTCCAGCGTCTAAGACTCAGTTTTAGACGAAAATTGAACCATTCATTTTTTTAGTCTTATTACCAGGAAAGGAGTATTAAGTGTTACCACCTGCTGCAGCACCAGAGAGTGTCGTTAAAGCTATCGCAGATATTGAAGCATCTCTTGATGATGTAGTTAATCACGGTAGTGATGACGAATTATTTATTGCCAGCTACTTGCAAGGTCACTTTGCGGTGGAATCTCGCCAGCTAGAAATGCGAGAAGATGCCACCATAGCAATGCTTAATGAAAACATGTTGCAAAGCTTAAGAAACGCTTTCGCCAACAATGAGTTAGAGAGTGATGATGCTAAGCAAGTTAAAGCTCTGTGGGCTCGACTAGTCGCAATGTAATTGCGACTCGTTACCCTATTTTCACCTGTTTGATTCTGTCCCTTCGCTGACTTTCTGCCTTTTACAATCCGTTACAGTTTTCTACTCCATTTTCTTTTATTAACCTTCCGATTGATTTATTTTTAACTGTGACTTGTACTACTTGGCGCCCACACGTGTTGAGCACAGACTAATAATAGTCCGCATAGATAATGCGACTATTTTTGTTGTTGGCGACACGACACTGGATGCCATACAGCCAATGCTTGAAAAAGAGTTTGGTAAGTGGAAAGCAGAAGGTAACAAAGGTACAAAGCAAATTGCACAAGCGTCCATGCCTGAAAAAGGTCAAGCAATTATTATTGATCGCCCTGGAGCTCAGCAGTCTTTGATTCTAGCCGCTCACTTAGCGCCTCCAACTGGCGCGGACAACAATATTGCAATAGAAACAATGAACTTAACATTAGGCGGAGCGTTCACTGCCCGTGTAAACATGAATCTGCGCGAAGATAAGAGTTGGTCTTACGGTGCTTACACCTTTTTACAAGATGCCCGTGGCCAACGCCCATTTATGGTGTATGCACCAGTACAAACTGATAAAACTGGGCCTTCGCTTCTAGAGCTTAAAAAGGAATTAAACGCTTATATTGGTGAAAAGCCACCTACGGCTGACGAATTGGAAAGAGCGCGGTTAGATCAGGTTCGCTCATTGCCGGGGCAGTTCGAGACAGCAAATGCAGTGCTATCAAGTCTGTTATCGAGTAAACGATTCGATCGTCAATATGCGTATCCCGAGTCTTTGGTTGATAAATACAACGACTTGTCATTGGAAGACTTGAGCAAAGCGGCTGAAGAGGTATTGCATCCAGAAAAACTGACTTGGATTATCATTGGCGACGCAGAAAAGATTATTGCTGACGTTGAGGCGGCAGATCTCGGCTCGGTAAGTGTCAAGAGCATGAACGCTCTCTAATTCGTATCGATGTTTTGAGAGAAGCAAAGGGCCGAAAAACAATATCGGCCCTTTTTATTGTGCTTATTCGCTAAATTCATCATACGCACGCAGTGCATCTGCTGCGTACATGAAGGAGGGGCCGCCGCCCATATACACGGACATACCGCACACCTCTTCAATTTCTTCACGGGTAGCGCCTAAATTGACTAGCGCTTTAGCGTGAAAACCAATACAACCGTCACACCGCGTTGCGATGCCAATAGCAAGAGCAATAAGCTCTTTGGTTTTTTTATCTAACGCGCCGTCCGCGGTAGCGGCTTTAGCCATATCAGAAAAGCCTTTCATTACCTCTGGTACACCCTTCTTAACTTCGCCAAGATATGGATTAAGGCTTTCTGTAATTTCTTTATATGATTTTGTCATTCTTATTGCTCCTGCTGTTAGCCGCTCATTGAATACCAATCCGCATAAATAATTGCCCACTCAGAAGGTGCTGGCAAGTTTTCTAGCAAAGCGTGGGAAACTGTTCCCTTTCAAATTCCAAGAATGAAGCTAGGAAGCTTGCCAGACCTTCCCGTAGGGCGAGTTTTAAATGTCCGTACTCCTTGTTGTGTCACCTTGATGTAGAACCAATATCAGCGGTAACACGCCGCGATTACGAACATTTTAACTCTCGCTGAGTGGGTAATTATCTATGCGGACTGGTATAAAATAGTAATAAACCTTTATCTCGCTTTATATCAAAGGTAGCTTTCGCTCACTATGACACAAATCAACACTTTCTTTTTTAGTGTTAAATACGTCTTAGGTAGAATGGATAAGGATAAAAAGATACTCTAAGGTTTGTCGAAATCAGTTTAGTATCTGTCTTATTATTTTGAAAATATCTCACTGGGATAGAATGGCGAGTTACCTGTCTTCATTAGTCTGCTTTCTAACCGCGGCCATTGTGTTCCTGACCAGCTTTGCAAATGCGTCTTCATCTGGTTCCGATACTCTCATGAATGAATATTCTGTTGAGCGGCTAACGGCTGAAGATGGCTTTGTTTCATCTGAAATTTATTCCATTGTTCAAGATCGTCAAGGTTTTCTGTGGTTCGGAACCGCTGAAAACGGTGTGATGCGTTACGATGGAAACAAAGTAGCGCTATTTGAGGCAGGTGCTGATCACAGTCAACGCTTATCCCACAATGATGCCGGCAACTTAATGCTAGATGCGAACGGCGATATTTGGATTGGCACTTGGGGGGGCGGTCTAAACAAATATGAATCGACAACAGGCAAGTTTTTCCGCTATTTAAACGACCCTGAAGACCCAAGCTCTCTTTCTTCAAACCGAATTCAATCGTTGTTTCATGACGTCACAGGGCAACTTTGGTTTGGTTCGTACAACGAAGGCTTAAACAGGTATTTAGGCGATGGACGGTTTGAGCGAATAGGGAATGTTCCCGACAACGCGTTGAGTCTTTCCCACAATCGAATTTGGGACATGCTCAATAACGATGAGCACACGCTGTGGGTCGCAACCAGTTTCGGATTAAATTTGCTTGATAAACGTTCGTTAGCTGCTCAACATTTTTTCCCAGATCCCCTAAACAAAACCGCGACAGGAGCAAACGAAGTTCGAAGCCTGCTCAGAACGTCTGCGGGGGATTTTTATGTTGCCACGCAAGAAGGGCCATTTTTATTCATTCCAGATTCGGGCGCGTTTATTCGGCAGACAAACCTAGACGGCCAAGACTTAGGCCAGGTAAATTCCATGATTGAAGATCATGATGGTACAGTATGGTTTGTAACGACCCAGGGCCTTTATCGACATACTGGTAAAGGAAATAAGGTTGAAAAAGTTAGCTTTGGTTATGACAATGGCCTTCGGATCATCTTCGAAGATCACACCAAAACCAAATGGATAACCAGCGAAGTCCACGGCATCTTTAAACTGGTTCCTCGACGAAATATAAAGCAAATTAATAGCAACTCACTGACTGCGCCAAACGGGATTGAACTAGACGAGAACGGCGATATCCTGATCACCACTGCGAATGCCGACATCTATAAATGGGATGTGAAAAAGCAATCTTTACAAAAAGAGTATTCATCAGTATTTGAGGGGCTTGAAGGCTACAAACCTCAAGGTGTAATAGAGCGGCCCATCATTGTCAGTGACAGAAATGGCGTGTTGTGGGTTGCCCAAGACAATTATCTCGCCCGTGTTGATCGACAAAATAAGCAAGTGAAGCATATTAGGTATCCTCGAACGGATAGTAACTATCGTCAGTTCAGAGAATTCAGGTCTCTCGCTTTGGATAGCAAGGGGAATGTTTGGATTGGGACTTACAAGCACGGCGTATTTGTTTACAAGCAAAATTCTGATGAGTTTCTCCACCTCACCGCTAAGGACGGACTATCGCACCCAGAGACTCACGTTATATTTAAAGATAGTAATGACAATATGTGGGTGGGAACAGGGGGAGGGGTAAATCTGTGGTTGTCTGAAACAAAAAGATTTGTCCCGTTTAACAGCGCAATGCATGAACAACGTGGTTTATTAGGCAGCATTGTAGAAGACATTCATGAAACGAACGATGGACACATATGGGTCGCGACTCAAAAAGGCCTCAATCGCTACTTACCTCAAACCCAAACATTTGAATGGTTCGATCAGAACAAAGGGCTTCCTTCAAATTTAATTAGGGCGATTGCGGACGGTGATAGCGGTCAACTATGGCTTACCACGAATAAGGGGATTTTTCTTTATAATCCTGCCACGCAAAAAGCCCTAAATTACAACAGCGATACAGCACTAGCAGGCAAAAATTTTTATTCAAATAGTCTCATCAAAGCATCACAAAATACCTTCTTTACCAGCAGCCAGCGTGGTGTTGAGTACTTTAATTATTCAAACCAGCAAAGCGAATTTGTTGAATCTCAAATAGTGCTTACAGGTTTCAACAAAATGGGCGAGGCGGCGAGCTTTAATATCCCTCCATCTTACGTTAAGGATATCTTTCTTTCTCATGAAGATGACTTCTTTTCTTTAGAATTTGCGCATTTAGATTTTTCTGCTCCCACACGCTCGCGTTTTGCCTATAAATTAGAAGGTTACGAAGAACAATGGATTGATATCGGCGAGCACAATAACGTTTCTTTCACGAATTTAGATGGCGGCACTTATACATTTTTAGTCAAAGCGATGAAGCCCAATGGCGATTGGGGAGAAGAAGCTGTTTTGGTGAATCTCCATGTTGCAGCTGCCCCTTGGAAAACTTGGTGGGCCTATAGTGTTTATGGCGCTTTCCTTTTAAGTATCATCGTCTTGTTCGTATATTTAAGAACGCGATTGCAGCAAAATGAAATTATAAAGCAAAAGCAATTTGTCCAAGCACTTGAACATCAAGTGTCAGAGAAAACCGCTTCGCTTGAGGCGCAGGCCGAGGATTTAAAACTGGCACTGCAGCGGGCGGAGGAGGCCACAAAGTTAAAGTCTGAATTCTTAGCCAATATGAGCCATGAAATTAGAACACCCATGAATGGGGTAATAGGCATGCTTGGCTTACTAAAAAGGAGCCACCTGACATCTGAGCAAACGCAGCGGGTAGACATTGCAAGCGCAAGCGCAAATTCCTTGCTTTCAGTTATCAATGATATTCTGGATTTTTCAAAGATAGAGGCTGATAAACTCGATATTGAGTCTATTGACTTTGATGTACGAGAAGTCATAGAGAATATTGCACGTTCTCTGGCCTATCATGCGCAGGACAAAGGTATAGAGTTGGTAATCGACCTTTCAAAAGTGAGCCATGCAACAATAAATTCCGATCCAAATCGTATTCAACAAATAGTCACAAACCTATTGAGTAATGCAGTTAAGTTCACCGAACATGGTCAAATACTGATTAAGGCTGAGCTGACTCCTTGTGACGACCCTAAAACTGCGGTATTGAGTATTGCTGTTAAGGATACGGGGATTGGTATTCCGGATGCTAAAGTCCCTCATTTGTTCGATCTATTTACTCAGGTTGACGCTTCGACTACGAGACGTTACGGCGGCACGGGATTAGGACTTAGCATTACCAAGAGACTCTGCCAATTGTTGGGAGGGGATATTAGTGTAACTACCGAAGAGGGTAAGGGAAGCTGCTTTAATGTTACCTGTCGCGTAGGTTACGCTAAAGAAAGCGCTATCGTGAAACCCGTGCTGGCAAAAAGCGAGATGTGCTGCTTGATTGTTGATGGCAATGCGTCTATTCGAGAAGCGATGCAAAACCAGCTACACCTCTGGGGTGTGAAAACGCTAGGGGCCTCTTCAGTAGATGAGGCATTCACTCAACTTGCTCTCAATGACAATATGCAGCGTAGAAATCGTGCACCCTACGTAGATGTTGTATTTTTGGATAAATCTATCGGTAAAACGGCTTTACAGCTTTTCTGTCAAACTCTTCGGAACAACGAAAGCACCAGGCATACTCGCATTATTTTGATGACATTAATGGCCGATGTTGACCCTGTTAGCAACGACAACGAATATGACATTGAAGCGAGTTATCCTAAGCCGCTCACCACATCCGACATGCTTTGCGTGCTGCAAAATTCCGAATTTAACAACACGACTCATCATTTTGATACCACTCTTGTCGATACCAATGATCGCAGGAGTGTTCCACAAACATCGCAGAATGCGCTGAATAAGGAGTTAGAAGCAGAGCCTCGTGCAAGTGTGGTGAGTACATCAAACGTCTTGTTAGTAGAAGATAACGAAATTAATCAATTAGTTGCTACTTCTGTGATTGAAAGCGAAGGGTATCACGTAGATGTAGCCAATAATGGTGTTGAAGCCTTAGCCTTTCTCAAGCGCAACAGTACCTACAGCGTAATTTTCATGGATTGTCAGATGCCAGAAATGGATGGGTTTGAAGCCACTAAGCGAATTCGGCAGGGAGCGGCGGGTGCGCGATATAAGGCGATCCCTATTATCGCTATGACGGCAAATGCGATGAAAAGTGACAGGGAAAACTGCATGGATGCTGGGATGAATGACTTCCTAGCCAAACCTATTGAGCACGAACACGTCATTTTTACGTTGAAAAAATGGCTTACACAATGAGATTCAGTACTCACTTGCATGCAAAAATACGGTAGTATGTAACACGTTTTTAACATTTAATGAGGGTATCAATGTTAAGCCGCGTATCAAAACCGTTTGTAAAACTTGTCGAACGTTATCTTCCTGACCCTTATATTTTTGTTCTCTTACTTACACTTGTTACGTTTGTTTTTGCCTCACTTATTCAAGACCAACCCGTGTTAACCACTGTTCAGCAATGGGGAGATGGGTTTTGGGGCCTGCTTACGTTTTCAATGCAAATGCTCTTGGTGCTAGTCACTGGGTTTATGCTGGCATGCACGCCGTTAGTAAAAGCCTTACTTGAAAGGCTTGCGAGCTTAGCAAAAAGCCCTGGGAGCGCCATTGTGCTGGTCACGTTGGTGTCGCTTATCGCAAGTTGGATAAACTGGGGTTTTGGTCTTGTTGTAGGCGCGTTGTTCGCTAAAGCCTTAGCAAGAAAAGTGTCGGTTGATTATCGGCTATTGGTGGCAAGCGCGTATTCAGGTTTTATCGTATGGCATGGCGGTTTAGCGGGCTCTGTACCTTTAACTATCGCAACACCGGGTCATTTTTCAGAAGCACAAATTGGCGTAATCAGTACCAGCGATACCATATTCAGCGGCTTCAACCTATTGTTATTGGCAATCATGTTCGTGATTATTCCCCTTGTAAATCGGTTAATGTTGCCGTCTAAATCTGAAAGCATCATTGTCGATAGTGCAAAGCTACAAGATGACGCTTTACCTTCGGCAACAAACGAGCGGCCCGCCGACAAACTTGAAAACAGCAAGGTGCTTGGGTTACTCGTAGGCTTTGCAGGGCTTGCTTACCTCACAAACTATTTTGCTGCAGGTGGCGGGCTAAATCTCAATGTCGTTAATACGCTATTTCTCTTTCTTGCTATTGTCCTTCACGGTACACCACGCAATGTATTGCATAGCCTGCAGCAAGCCGTTCAGGGCGGCAGTGGTATTGTTATACAGTTCCCATTTTACGCGGGGATCATGGCGGTAATGGTGCAGTCGGGATTGGCGCAAACGATGTCACAATGGCTGATAGGTCTTGCATCTGCAGAGTCCCTGCCTGTATGGAGTTTTATTAGTGCTGGCATTGTTAACATCTTTGTGCCGTCGGGTGGAGGTCAGTGGGCAGTGCAAGCCCCAGTAATCTTGCCTGCTGCCGCTGAACTGGGCGCCGAAATAAACAGAGTTGCCATGGCGGTAGCGTGGGGCGATGCGTGGACTAATTTGATTCAGCCGTTTTGGGCGCTACCCGTACTTGCCATAGCAGGCCTTAAAGCCAAAGACATTATGGGCTTTTGTTTAGTTCAGCTTATCGTTACCGGCGTTATTATTTCACTCGTGTTGCGGTATTTTTAGTTACATGTTTCGGCGCTCATCTTTCTATACATTGTAGTCTTGCATATTCAACGTGTTGTGAATACTTGGAATGCGCTCTTCTGGATTGTGATTCACGTACAACAGCGTACTTGTGCCTGCTTTCGCCAAGATATCAATAAGCTTAAGCGCTTTTTGGCGGTTGAAGTCGTCTAAACCATTGCAAGGTTCATCCAAAATAAGCACGGCGGGGTGCTTAACCATAGAACGTGCAATCAGCACTAATCGCTGGTCACCAAAAGACAGTGACTGAAACGGCGCGTTCTTTTTCTGTTTCAAACCTAATACTTCAAGCCACTGCTCTGCCACCATGCGTTCCGCTAGCGTGGGGCGGGTGTACAAACCAATACTGTCGTGAAAGCCTGAAATGATAACGTGCTCAACACTTGCGTTCACTTTGTACTGCATGTGAAGCGCATTCGACATAATTCCAATGTGCTTTTTAATGTCCCATATGCTCTCGCCTGTGCCACGTTTTATGCCAAACATGGTTAAATCGTTGGTATAACAATGGGAATTATCACCGGTAAACATTTGAAGCAAACAGGTTTTGCCTGAACCGTTAGGCCCCGTGATCTGCCAATGCGCATTTTTATTAAGCGTAAAGTTAAGCTTTTCAAATACGGTTCGCTCATCGAAGCGCACGAACCCATCTTTAAGCTGAATTAAGGTATGAGGTAGGGAATCTAACTCACTGTTCAGGTCATTGCGGTTGGAGTCATCGCCGTGTTTGTCTTTAGCGTTAAGGGCTGAGGGAACATCTATATCATCAGACTCTAGTGCAAACCACGTGCTTAATTCTGAGCGCAAACCGTCATAGCTAAGTTTATCTTCAGATTTCCACGTAATGGCCAAGTCATCCATCACAATCAACTGGGCTTGCATATTCTTGGGAATATCTGCGAGTTTGTTGGCGGTAAGTACTAAAGAAGCTTGCTGCTGAGAAACGAGAAATCGACTGAATGCGCTAATAGCTTCAACATCCAAGCCTTCAAAGGGTTCATCAAGCAAAATAATAGTGGCATCGCTCAACCATGCCAGCATGATAATAATCTTGCGGGTTTCACCTGTTGAAAGTGAAAGAAACCCATTATCTAGCAAATGCTCAATTCTAAGAGCAGAGGCTAGCTCGTTGTAATAACGATGACTTTTATAATCTTCATTAGCGCGAGCGAATAGCTCGCGAACCTGCGTTGGCTCAGCTATTACGTCTAAAATATCCGCACTGTCTTTTTGTTTTTCTTCTTCAATTAACGCTTGCTGTTTAAAAACCGATACCTCTGCAACAACCGAACTACATGCACGACTGCCGCTTACGACCTTTCCGTTACCAGCAAGGGCGGAAATCAAAAGCGACTTCCCGCTGCTATTTTTACCAGCAATTAGAAAGTGTGAAGGTGCGTTTTCAGTACAGAGTGATATTGAAAATGCCGGCGTAATGTATTGATTAGAAAGCTTTGTTTGAAATTCGGAAAGATACAGCATTAATGAGCGTGAATAAATATGAGGTAGAACCATTGTGATGTTTTCTGTTTATGTGTCAATGGTGAATAAGACTTTCTGAAGAAAGAGTCAGCTGGTAAGTTAGTCTTATAAAGTAAATGCAGCATTGGATTTTTGGTAAGGGAATAAATTAATGAGCAAGGTAGTCATTGTAACTGGGGCGAGCCGCGGTATCGGTGCCGCAACCGCTAAACTATTGGGGTGTAGCGAGTATAAGGTTTGCGTTAATTACCTAACAGATAAAAACGCAGCTGATAGCGTGTGCGGCTCTATAAACGAAAATGGTGGCGTTGCATTTGCTCATAAAGCCGATGTTTCCGATGAAGCGCAAGTGCTGGACATGTTCGAGTACGTAAGGAATCAGTGGGATGAAGTAACGCATTTGGTTAATAATGTGGGGGTTTTATTCACCAAAACTGAGTTAATTAACGTCAGTGCAGAACGCTT
The DNA here is from genome assembly GCF_009811415.1 of Alteromonas sp. KUL106. Lineage (GTDB taxonomy): Bacteria > Pseudomonadota > Gammaproteobacteria > Enterobacterales > Alteromonadaceae > Alteromonas. Next base: position 96,399 of record NZ_BLIG01000010.1, read on the forward strand.
CACTAAAGTACTTAATACCAATGTGCTTAGTGCATTTTTGTGCTCAAAAGCTTTCGTCAAACAAAACGTTAGAGGTGGCGCAATAGTTAACGTTTCATCCATAGCCTCTCGTACAGGTGCCCCCTTTGAATACGTAGACTATGCCACATCGAAAGGAGCAATGGACTCATTCACCAAAGGGCTTTCATTAGAACTTGCTGCGAAGCACATTCGTGTAAACAGCGTCCGGCCTGGTTTTATTAAAACAGACATTCATGCCGATGGCGGTGAACCAGGCAGAGTAGAGCGGTTAAGCTCACAAATTCCTATGCAACGGGGCGGCACAGCTGATGAAGTCGCACAGGCGATAGCCTGGCTTCTATCACCTCAGTCTTCGTATGTTACAGGGTCGTTTATTGATTTAGCGGGTGGGAAGTAAAGCGCATGATAACACTCAGAGGTTTTAAAACGAGCGATGTAGGTAGGCTGGTAGATATTTTGAATCAACCGCTGGTCACGCAGTTTCTTTCGACAAAAATTCCCAGCCCTTATACAAAAGAAGATGCCATATGGTGGGTTCAAGAGGGGAGCAAAGAAGGTTTCATAAGAGCCGTAGAGTACGACGGCGAGTTAGTAGGGTGTATTGGTGTTAACCCAGGTAACTTTGAATATGAAAGGTCCGGCGAGGTCGGGTACTGGCTTTGTTCATCACATTGGCGAAAAGGGATTATGCGTGACGCGCTACGCCAAATTATCGCTCTTACTTTCTCAAGCACAAGTATAGAACGCATTTTTGCCTGCGTATTTTCATCCAATCTTGCTTCGCAAAAGTTGCTGCTAGATGCAGGGTTTAAACAGGAAGCGATATTGCAACGCGCCATTTTTAAAAACGGACGGTTTTACGATAGCCATATTTTTGCCATCTTGAGATAGCTAAAAAGGTATTCCCCAATAGAGTGTTTTTTCTGTGTTGGAGAAAACAACCTCCAAAGGTGCGATTGAATAAAAAGGAGCTTTCTTGAAAAAAACGAACATATCAATTTTACTCATTTTTCTGGTAATCATTTGCGGGGGGCTAATAATGCCAGAAAAACTCGTAATTCCAGTAGAGGGGGCATCCTCTAACGACTGGAATCACAATACGTTTTGGTATGAGTCATGGGGCAGCTCTGGTGTCCACAAAGGGGTAGACATCTTCGGGGCAAAAGGTACGCCAGTGAAATCCGCTACCACAGGTTATGTTATCCATATAGGCGAATTGGGAAAAGGAGGGAACATTGTCGCGGTTCTTGGCCCCAAGTGGCGCGTACATTATTACGCTCATTTGCAAGAATTTACCGTAGAGGAAGGGGCTTGGCTATCGCAGAAAGATAAAGTGGGCACTCTTGGCGATTCTGGCAATGCCAAAGGTAAGCAACCTCATGTTCATTATTCGATAGTCTCTCTTATTCCGTTGCCATGGAAAGTAACGTCTGAAACTAAGGGCTGGAAAAAAATGTTTTTTCTTAACCCTCATGAGAAGTTGATATAAGTGCGCTACGGTTCAATTAATTTGACTAAGTGAAAACAAACCCCCGCTACATGGCGTAACTCAGTATATATGGACTCTTTTCTTGGCGGGCGTTTAAAGGTTAATGGGGCTTACTAACAAGCGCCACAAGCGTAGTGAAGTTCGTAGCTGTGGCTGCAAATTTCGATTATGTGACCAAACACGTTTTGAATGTAGACTGTAAAGTAAGGATGTCGCCAAGATAGGCCGTATTCACGGCTTGTGCGCTTTATTTGTATTACACGTTAGTTTGTTAATACGTTTTGTATTAAGTCTTCAGTGTTTACAATTGGGTCTTTTCCAAACCATATGGACCACAAAGCGTCGGCCAACGCTTTGCTCTCGGTCTCGACAACTAAGGTATTGTTAAAAAATACCCTAAGCTCTTCTGTAGAAAGTCGGGATAATGTCAATGTCGAATGCTTTTTCACTTCATCCTGAAAACCAGATGATAGCCTTGCAATATCTTTTTTAATTTTACTTAGGTCAGAGCCGAAGTTATTTTGCTCAATGCCTTGAATCAGCGCTTCCTCTATTTGTTCTCGAGACACATCCCTTAAAAACTCCAATTCTATACGCTGCGGTGTGTTTGCGTTTAAAATAAAAGTGATTAGCGCATCTTTGGACGCTAAATTTACTTCAGGCTTCTCCATAAAGTGGCTTAATTTGTAGACGCTGAAGAAAAAGCGTTTTTTCACTGTCGTACCGCTCAACATAAGCGTGTCGGGTATACCCATGGCAGTGGTTTCACCCACGTCGTTTTGGGGATATTTGGATTCAGTCTCCGCCAATACTGTCAAAGAAAAACAGGCCATCACTAAAAAATTAAGAACGCGGATTAAAATCACCTTCGACAAAGCTGTTCCTCTGATAAAACTATGGAAATAGGTATCTACTTATTTATATATCAGTGGCAATACTGATATCGTTAATTACAGTTCACGACTATTTGCGATCAATTTTTATATTTCCTCAGTAAGAAGAGAGATGACAAAAAATAGAGGCTCACTTGAAGTTTACACGCTTTCTTCTTTATGTTCCCTTCATTGTTACGTTGAGTAACCAAAGTCAGGCAGATTACCTGCAGGGCTGCAATGATCCCAAGTATCTAGACTATATTTCACAGCGTTTTGCATATCTTGAATCAAGAAATCGTCGATTGCTAAATGATACATGGCAAGACTACCAGCTGAGTTTGTCGAACAACAGTAATCCATATCAGGTGCTTAATAACGTAAGCCGGCACATAAAATATAGCGCGCAATTTGAGCCTATTGATACAGTTGAATTGAAGATAGAAAGCGCATTTGAATATGCGAATAAAATGAGCACTGAACAACAAATCGCGGGCGACGTTTACGATGGCTTTAGTAGTGAAAATCACTACGTAGATATTGCAAGAGCATGGATAGCCTACCGAGAAGGCAATCTTGAGTTGGCATTTAACGCGCTTCAAGATTCGATCAAGGATATTGACTCTGCGCTGTTAAGCGCTTTCGGCCCAGACTTTGATTTAGTACGTCAACTTTATAACGATGGTCATGTTAAACCGGTGGTTTCATACATCAAAAAGACAGCATCGTTTTGGACTGGCAAGCGACCGGATGCTTTGCGTGGTGCGTGGCTACGTATGATTAACGCCGGATGTAAAATACAGTTCGACACTATTGATACAATAAAAGCGGAACAGTTAGGCATTAGTACGATTAACGTACAAAAAGCGCTTGGTCTTGATTAACCAGTGCTGCCTGTTTTAGCTAGAGGTGTATGAACTCTTTATTCAGCCCCTTAAATTGCATTCAATGTGATTGCAAACTCACCTTATGTTTATATAAACGATATGCAGAGCATAATTTGAAAACGATTGAATGACAAAAACAGATCCATTCAGATACTGATTAGGGCTAAAGCACAGCCAAAGGGTAGGGCTGTTATATCAAAACGGCATTATATTCGGCAAAGGCGGCAACAAGTTACCGTCTTTTACTTTATGTACTCATCGAACCGAGACACACAGTACGGCCGTTCTTTTGTGGTTAGCCTTTCGAAACCCATTAAAGCAAGCACAAAGGTCAAAAACGGACAACTGCTGCCTCACATATTCCGCCTTTAAATGCATAGCACCATTGCTTGGTGTGAATATTGCAAGCCAGCGTTTAAAATGATTAAAAACAAAGTCAGCCTTCTAGGCTGCACAACCCCTAACATCGGCTTTTTAGTATTAGGCGGTGATAATTTGACGTTTTTAACGGACATGTCTCATGAATAGTATGAAAAATAACGACGCTCACGCTTTTTTGACAGAAGGCGGTAGTAGATTAGCAAAAGTGCTGTCATATGCCGCGCTTTGTGTGGGTTTGCTCGCGGGCTGTTCAACGTCTGAAGCGCAGAAAAGTCAGTTTTCACAAACCAATACCGGTGACGTATCGGCGCTAGGCAATGTGGAATACCATACTTATCTGTTAGCTAACGAGCTTTTCGCCGATGTGGGCCCAGCACGCCAGTCTCGCTATGCGGTAGTAGGTTTTGTCCCTGCCGATACCATGAAATACAGCGCCGAGCATCAACATCCGTTAATGTTGTTGGGTCATCAGCTTGAACAGGGAATGATTACTGAGGCCACGAAAAGAGGCTTTTCTACTCAAGAATTTAAGCTTTCGAACGATATAATTGTTAGTGACGAAAGCGACAGAGTATTAACGCGCGATATTGACCTGCTTTCTAATGTCGAACGCGTCGATTTTTATATTACCGGCACCATGGTTTATCAAGAATCAGGCGCGGTTGTTAATGCGCGAATTATTAACGCGAGAAATAAAAACATTGTCGCTGCGGCAACCCGTTTTTTCCCTGCCGAATTGTTTTGGCGAGAAGAGCAAGTCACCACCAGAAACGGCAAGTTATACAGAACTGAAGGTACGAGGTAACCCCATGAAAAGACGAAATCAATACGCGGCGCTTTCGCTATGTGCTTCATTGCTCAGCGTGAGTGGGTGCTCTATGATGATGGGGGAAGAAGAGGTGGCTGAACAAACACCTCAGCGCCCGGCCATGAATGTAATCGATATTACTGCCGCTGACCGTGCTCCCGCTAAACCGGTTGAAAACACCGGTGACACGCAGTCTCAGGGTATGGACGCGTACGGTGCTATCGGCCAGCCACCGCTTTATTCAAGTGTGCAAGGCGCGTACAAAGGGCGTCCTTTGACCAAACACATTGGTGACTATGTAAAGAACATGGCGCAAGATTTGATTGCCAATATGGAATACGTCAATAATAAAACACCTATCGGTGTTACACACTTTGCATTACTAGACACTGACCTACAAAAAACGGATTTGCTGGGCCGTCAAATGGCTGAATCGTTCGTTCATGAATTGCATAAATTCCGCGTGCCCGTTATCGATTTTAAAGCTACCGAGTATATTCGCATCACCGATAACGGTGATTTTGTATTAAGCCGAGACTACTTAGAGTTAAGCAGCAGCCTTCCTATTGAATACGTTCTTACTGGGACCATGACCAAGCACCAAGGTGGTGTGTTAGTAAACGCGCGTATTTTAGGCATGGAGTCACGCGCTGTTGTGGCAACAGCACAAATGTTAGTGCCGTTTTATGTGGTTGACGCACTTATTCCAAGTGACGGTAGCCAGCAAAACGGTATGCGCGATGGCGTTAAGTTAAGTCGCGGCTAGGAGTTTCAATATGGTGTTCGTAAAGAAGCGTGTTCCAAGTAGCTGGATGTTCCTTAGCATCGTGTTGAGCGCGTGTATGACAGGGTGCACCAGTACAGAGTCTATAGGCTCGTTTTGGTTAGGTGACGACGGTGAAATTACCCATCATGCCGAGCCAGTGCCTGTACCTAGCCGGTCAGGGTTAGTTTACACGCCAGACTCACGAGACAGACAGTATCAGCAGCACGTTGAGGTAGAGCCAGGCTATAAAGATCCACTACACCATGGCTATTCACCAGCGCGAACGCACAAGCGTTTAAATGATTACGCGTCGCAGCTTGCGATGGCGTTAATGGACAACGCCACCCGTCTTACGCAACAAGATATGGTGGGTGTGGCAAGTTTTGTGAGGCTGAATCAGTCGTTGAGCGACAGTACCGTATTAGGTAATCAGCTTTCAGAGTACCTTATTGCCGAGCTTCAAGACTTTGGGTTAGCTGTTGTCGATTTTAAATTGGCAGGTGGCATCACCGTTACACCCGTTGGCGATTTCGTCCTCACGCGCGATGGTACTGCGCTAGCTAAACAGGTCGAAATGGACCATGTTGTAACCGGCACCATTATTGAAGACGACAGAGGCGTGAGGGTGAACGCGCGTATCGTGTCGCTGGAAAATAAGCAAGTTGTGGCAAGTGCCAACGTATACATTCCCGCTTTTATCGTGATGGATTTAAATAAAATGGCTAGCGTAAACTAGCCATTTATTTTCATTGTGCTTTGCCTTAGACAGTGAATCCTTTCATGTTCGTTTGAACACCGCTAAATATCCGAACTTACATTCCTAGGCAGTAAGAGAACGCTGGCGAGACGTTACCCCTGACCTCTGATCGCCTCGCGAGTCATAAAGCGGCTTGTGTTTACCGCATTAAGCAAATCATTACTTAAAGGCAATGGTTCCTTACATAAACTGCTCACCAACACCTCTGCCATTAACGGGGCTGTGGTCAATCCTCTCGAACCCAAGCAGGTTAGGGTGGAAACTACAGTGTTTGGCAGTAGTGGTGCGCTGGTCAATGGTTTGCCCACGCCTAGCATAGCGTATTGCACTTTGAGCGAATCGAAGTCATGCAGCGCACCCACAACGGGCTGGTGATCAGGCGAACCTAAACGCGTTGCCGCTCTGGCTTTACCATCGTGTTGTAGCGCTTGAACTATGTCGGTGTTTGACAGTGCCTGTTCATGTGTGGATAGGTTCGCCATAGTTTCTTCACTTCGCACATCGGTACTTAAGTCGTTCTTCACGTAGGTTGACCCCAATGCATGTCGACCGTTGAGTGCTGGTGTCATATATCCCTTGTGGCACAATACGGTGTTAAGTTGTTCGATTGGCATTTGGGTAGGAATAGCTTCAACCTGACCCCGAACAGGGCGAAGCGACAGGCTGTCAAAATCGCGAGCGCTTACTGCACCTGCGCCAAGGGCAAGGATAAGGTGATCAGCGGTAACGATTTCTTCTTTTTCATTACTGCTGAGCGCTGTATTGTCGTTATTTATATCGCTATCAGAAGTTTCGCAAATCATCTCATACTTGACACGTTTCTCAGGCTCAACAACGCTAAAACGAATCTGCGCTTGTTGTTTTTCTGTCCTTTTAACGGCCTCATCTGAAGCTTTCTCGCAGGTGGGACCGCCGTGTGAAACGACGCTTTCTGCATTATGAGGCTCTACTTCAATCGCTTTGTGAGAGACATAGGTATGGTTGGGTTTCAACGTGAGTTTGCCGCTTTGCATCGCTTCTTCGACCATTGCACTAACTAACTGTGGTGGTGAAAGCCATCCGCCCAAGCCTATGTATAGGCCAAAATAGGGAAGGGGCAGGTTAGCGATATCGCTTACTTCCTCGCTGTTCAAAGGTTTGATCAAAGCATCAGGCCATACGTCGGCGGCCGCAAGTTTATTTTGACGCTCTGCGACTTTGTCGTTAAAGCTTAATTGAATGACGCCACAAAAATCATGGGCAACGTCGGCGAGACCATTGGCTTTTGCATGTTTAATAGTGCGGTCGTAGGCTTGTCTCGCATACAAAAAGCTGTGCGCCTGAATACGACTGGCAATGCTTGCTTCGCTGTGAAGTTGCGGGTAGAAGCCCCCTTGCGGATTGCCAGACGCGCCACTTGCAAGGGTGTCTCCATCAAAATATAAAGTGGTACTAACCCCACGTTTTACTAAAGCTAGGCATGCGGTGGCCGCAGCAAGACCGGAGCCCACCACTGCTACATTGCTTGTTTCATCAATAGAGCGGCCGGTGTATCGATAATAGGGGCCACCCGGCAGGCGTAGTTTATGCTGTACATTCTCGTTGTTTTGGTCGAAAACGCCGGTTAGCATGTCACGCTTACGGCCAAAACCATTACGTTTTTTTATAGTAAAACCCACGCCGGCAAGCCCGCGTTTTACAATGCCCGCAGCGGTAAATGTGCCAAAGGTTGTGCCAGTTTTTGACAAACGAGCCATTTGGCTAAACAGAGCATCGGTCCACATGTCAGGGTTTTTGCTAGGTGCAAAACCATCTAAAAACCAGGCGTCGACGAGTCCATTTACAAGGGAATGCCATTGAGGTAGAAGTTCGTGGACATCACCAATCCACAAGTCGAGTACGGTTGAATGGCTTTCAAAATGTAGGCGATGACAACCTTCGAGGCCCATAGGGTAAAGTGAAGAGAGGGCATCCGCCTCTTCTTTAAGTGCTGGAAACGCTTCTAGTGCACGCTGCATATCCTGCTGAGGCAGTGGAAACTTTTCCGTTGTAATAAAATACAGGCGTTTTAATGGATGGTTAGTGTTCGCTGCTCTAAATTCGTTAAAGGCACGCATGGCGACCAAAAAGTTCAGCCCTGTTCCAAAACCAGTTTCGGCGATTACAAAAGTGGGGTTGCGCCACTGTTGCCAGCGCTCAACAAGGTCGTTGCCCGCGACAAAAACGTGTTGGGTTTCATCAATTCCGCTGTCGTTAGAAAAATAAACGTCGTCAAAATGGTCGGCGACAGGCGTACCGCTCTCATTAAAATGAACCTGTGCATGCTTAGATTTCACTGTTTATTTTTCTCCTTTTGTATGGGGTTGTGTTGGCAGTGTGAATTCAGGTTACTTTTTCCTTGCTTATCGGCCAATTCACTTGGTGGGTGACTGCGTAACTCGGTACTACCTTGACTATTCGGCGAACATAAGACCATTGCTGGTGTTGAAAAATGCGAAAGTATTTTATTGGTTACTTGCTGTGCATCAATCATACCGCCAATGGTGATCCAAGAACCGTTAACGTTAATTAATCCGCGGTGATCCATAGTAGACGTTTCCGCTTCTGTTTTTGAAATAACCCAGGTCTCATTGGCGATATCGAAGGTCCAGATAGCGTCATCCGCAGTTGATGGCACTCCGTCATAGCCAATGCCATTGTAGTTGTAAGGATTAGTCGAGCCACCCACAAAATAGATTTTATTGGTGGCATCATCGCCAGCAGCGGCCATGCGATAGCGCGCAGCACCTGTTGGATGTTGAAGGGTACGCCAATCAATTTTGAGAAAATTGTGCTTGTCAATTTCACCTTTAAAGCAGGCGGTTTGTGCTGCAAAGCTGCGGCGTTTATTACTGTGCGGTATGACTGATACGCCGTCACAAATAACTATGGTGTTATTGACGATGCCGCCAGCTTGACCGAATACCGGATTACCTAAAAATGGGCTCGCTTGTTGCCATAGGTCGTTTTGCGTATCGTAAACCTGCACAAGATTTACGTTGCCATCGTTGTGCCAGCCTGAAACCAAATACACGTAGCGGTCTTGGTAAACCAGTGCAGATGCATCATCAACAGGTACCGGCATGGGGGCCAATCGCTCATATTTCCCCGTAACAGGTGAGTATCTGTAAACATCTGGCGTACTAACTTCGTTATGGTTTTCATCAACCGTGTAGCCGCCAAATATATAAACGGCATCGTTAACGCCTACCGCCACTGATGCTAAACGGCCTTTCAACTTTAGGCTTGACGGAACAGGGGGCAAGGTATTCCACTGAAGCGAACTCATGCGCTTACTAGAATTTTCTTTGTCAATTGCAAGCTGCAAAGCACGGTTATGCACGTCTTTATAGGTTTTACCTTTGCCCAGTCCCATAAAACTGAAAATATATTGTGTGTCGTCTATGGTGACAGAAGCTACGGCGTTGTTTGAAACTGGTTCTGGTAGCGCTGGAAGGCGAATAGGCGCAGCTATTGCTGAGACAATCGTTACAGAAGCGATGACAAAGGCCGCCATTATGAAAGAAAATTGGTGCACCGCACTTAGGAAAATGCACAGAGCAATGGTTCTTGGCTTTTTTAATAACACAGCAATCTTCAGTTTCTATTTAAATGTCGAACGTTAGGTCGCGTATTCTACCTGTCACCTTTTCGTTTTTCCGCAAAAGTTTGTCCCCACATATCACTCTTATCTTCTTATTGCTTCTACAAATGACAATCTATCAATAAAAACAATATGTTTATTTAATTGCTGTTGTAAATAATTTGTTAAATTTGGTGGTGTGTGTATTGAAAATAGTTCAGGGAGAAGGTATGTCCGGCGTGTTTCACCAATGTGGTCAAAGCATTTGCAAGCGTACAAGAGATGAAATGGATGATCGTGCACGTATCATCGCATATGCACTTGTTGAGCAAAGTGTGAAAGAAAACGATGTGGTCGCTATTTTTATGCGAAACCACATTGATATATTCGAAGTTGTAGAGGCATGCCGATATGTGGGAGCGCGTTACGTTTTGCTTAATTGGCACAGCCCAGTAGCGGAACTTTCGCCTATTCTGGAAGACAGTGGCGCTAAGGTACTGTTCGCTCATCGCGACTTATTAAAAGGCGACAGCGAATGGGAAACGTTGTCACAAATTCAATCGCTCTCTGTGATATACACAATTAAAACGCCTGCAAGCATTCTAGAGCGCTATCACCTTTTAGATAACGCTGAATCTGCTTCGGAACCGCCAATTGGGCAGCAGTATCAGAGTCTCGATCGACTATTGGCAACCCAAAACGCAAAGCGTCACAACGACTCGCCTAAACGATTTAAGGGTATGTTTCCCTACACGTCAGGCAGCACTGGAAAGCCCAAGGGCATCAAGCGGGTTGAAGATCTAAACCGTCCGGATCCTTATTTAACGTATAAGGGCCTGTCTGATGTGTTAATGCAGTTATCAGAGGGCGATCGCTTTTTCGTTTCGGCACCGCTATATCACAGCGCACCTCATGCACTTACGCTTTGCTGTTTAGCGGCAGGTAATATTGACGTATTCATTGAGCCTCAATTTGACCCCGAACGCTTTTTAAAAGATATAGAGCGGTTTAAGTTAACGCACGCTTATATCGTTCCCACTATGATGGTGAGGCTACTTAAATTGCCTGAGTCGATAAAAAATAAATACGACATATCAAGCTTACGTTTTGCCTTATCAACCGGGTCAGCACTGCCAAGCGATGTTAAAGAAGCCATGATCAAATGGTTTGGTCCAATTTTTTATGAGTCGTATGGTGCGAGTGAATTGGGTTTTATGACCTTAATTTCATCTCAAGAGGCACTAAAAAAACCTAACTCTGTGGGTAAGCCTATTTCCGGTGGAGAAATTAAAATACTGGATGACAATAAAGAGGAGTGTGAAGAGGGGAATGTAGGCGTTATATATGCGCGTCTTTCCATGTTCGCGCCATTCAAATATACCAATACAGCGGGTACGCCCAATGACTTGCATGTTGGAGAGTTCACTACCTTGGGCGATATGGGTTATGTGGACGCAGATGGCTACGTGTATATTTGTGATAGGAAAAAAGACATGATTATCTCAGGTGGCGCCAACATATTTCCCGCTGAAATAGAAAGCGTCATTATAGAAATGCCTGAGGTAATAGATTGTGCAGTATTTGGCGTGCCAGATGCAGAATATGGCGAAAAAGTTGTGGTGGCTGTCCAGTGCTCACCCGATAATACGCTTTCGCTTGGTAGTCTGCACGAATATTTAGATGGCAAGCTAGCGCGATTCAAGTGGCCTAAAATTCTGCAAATACACGATGCTTTACCCAGGGAAGATACGGGCAAAATCTTTAAAAACAAACTCAGAGCTCAGTTTATCGAGTAGCTTCAACCTTCAAGCTTATTTGAAGGTTTTGTGAAGGTGTAAATTAACGCTGGTCATTACCCAGTGCATTCGTGCTACATTGGCGTTATTAAAAAGACGGAGACGGTAAAACGAATGAGAATAAGCGTGGCGCAAATTCCTGTTTTTACACGAAATGTTTAGAACGAAAAAAGGTGCTAGCGTGCCTATATTCAACGAACGTGAGCGTGACAATTGGCAAAGCAGACCACTTTACCATTCAAAATCGTTACCATAAGCCGCAACAACGCAAAGGGTAAACTATGAGAAGAGCAGTTATCACCGGTCTTGGTATCGTTTCAAGTATCGGCGTAAATAAAGAAGACGTACTTGCCTCACTTCGAGCGGGTAAGTCTGGAATTACATTTTCAGAACAGTTCGCCGAAATGGGCCTTCGCAGCCAAGTTTGGGGCAACATCGACATCGATTTGAAAGACCATATTGACCGTAAAGCTATGCGCTTTATGGGCGATGCGGCAGGTTACGCATACGTGGCAATGCAGCAAGCCATTGCAGACTCTGGCTTAGAAGAAAGCGATATTTCAAACGAGCGCACAGGTATTATTGCTGGCTCAGGTGGCGCGTCTTCTGAAAACCAAGTACTTTCTGCTGATATTCTTCGCGAAAAAGGCGTTAAGCGTGTTGGCCCGTACATGGTGCCTCGCTGTATGGCGTCCACGGTATCGGCCTGTCTTGCAACGCCTTTCAAAATTCGCGGCGTGAACTATTCAATTGCCTCTGCATGCGCCACTAGCGCCCACTGTATTGGCAATGCGCTAGAGCTTATTCAGCTTGGTAAGCAAGACGTAGTATTCGCCGGTGGTGGTGAAGAACTACATTGGGCACTATCAAGCCAATTCGACGCTATGGGCGCTCTAAGCTCTAAATATAATGACAATCCTGCCGTGGCATCACGTACTTATGACGCAGCACGTGACGGCTTTGTGAGTTCTGGCGGCGGCGGTATGGTTGTTGTTGAAGAACTTGAGCACGCGTTAGCACGCGGCGCAAAAATCTACGGCGAAGTAGTCGGTTACGGGGCTACATCAGACGGTTTCGACATGGTTGCACCGTCGGGTGAAGGTGCAATTCGCTGTATGAAGATGGCAATGCAAAATATCGATGCGCCTATCGATTACTTGAATACCCACGGTACATCAACGCCAGTAGGTGACGTGAAAGAGCTTGCCGCTATTCAAGAAGTGTTTGGTCAAGCGGGCGTGCCTATAAGTGCAACGAAGTCTCTGACTGGTCACGCTCTGGGTGCAGCGGGTGTAAACGAAGCTATTTATAGCTTGTTGATGATGGAAAATAACTTTATTGCGCCATCAATAAACATTGACACGCTGGACGACGCTGCACAAGGCTTAGACATTGTTACTCAAGCACGTGAAGCAACGTTAAACACTATCATGTCTAACAGCTTTGGCTTCGGCGGCACTAACGCAACGCTTGTTATGCAGCGCTACAACGGTTAGACCAAACCGTCAGAATCAGTAAGTTTTTTAGCTTCATTTGACAAGTTTAAAAATAGAAAACGAAAGGGCGTAAACCTGAATACCGTGAGTGTTTGTGTTTACGCCCTTTTTGTGTCGTTTTCCATCGACAAAGAATTTCTTTTGAGAAGATACTATCGAGAACAAGCGATTGATTTTACGTTTTATACCAATCCGCATAGAGCATTGCCCACTCAGAAGGCGCTGGCAAGTTTCTTAGCAA